>CAWJQN010000004.1:0-87500 GCA_963845115.1 uncultured delta proteobacterium
GGCCGTTGATCGCGAATTCCTCAACCGGCTTCTCGCCTGCATTACCTGACAAAGCACCCTTGGTCACCTTCTTGAACATGGCGCGCAGCTCCGGACTCATGTCGGGGAACCACGTCGGATCCGCATAGGTGTAGGCGTTGAGATGGTAGAGGCCGGCGTATTTCATTTCGTCGTAGCCCTGCGCGTTAGGCAGCGCATAGTCGTCCTCGCCGAGGTGCCACTTGCCGGTGAAGAAGGTGTTGTAGCCTGCGGTCTTCAGCACCGAGGCCAGCGTCCACTCGGCGGCGGGCAGTCCGCCGCCCTGCCCCTGAAATGCCACGGTGGTCATGCCGCTGCGGTTTGGGATACGCCCGGTCTGCATCGCAGCCCGGCCAGGTGTGCAGCTCGGCTGAGCGTAGAATGTAAACAGTGTCGTCCCCTCGCTCGCCATGCGGTCGATATTCGGCGTAGGCATGCCGCGCCCTTCACCACCACCATAGGGGCCGAGATCGCCGTAGCCGGTGTCATCAGACACAATGAGTATGATATTGGGCTTGCTGTCAGCGGCCTCTATTGGCGGGACCGCCCAGGCCAGCGCTGTGCAACAGGCAACAGCCCACAGCAAAAAAAATCTTTTTGACGATACTCTCATTTTTTTCCTCCTCTTCGTGAAGTTCTTCTTATTGATGATGTTCTCATTTTCTGTCTCCTTTTCGTGAAGTTCTTTAATTTATGCCTCAAATTCCGTCGACTGGCCAATCGCGGTAATGACAATTTCCGGCGGTTTAAACATGAGCCCTCCGGCTCCCATTAAAACTGTAAAGAGATCTAAGTCCCGGTCGGCATCCGTGTCTTTTTGGGTCGACCACTCTTCCAGAATCAGAAGTTCATTATCATCCTCCACATTTGTGAAAACGACGGCCTTCAGGCAGCCGTTTTCATTTCGAACCTGTTTCAACGATCGAGCTGAGCGTCTGCAGAAGCTCTCTACGTTTCACAGGCAACACTTTCATTTTGATTAGAATGATAACCAATTGGATTCTCGGCTTTTTGTTGATTTTTGAAAATTTTGAAACCAGACAATTAGAGTCATGAACTGTTGTCTATAGTTAAGCAATATTTACACCTGATCTGACTGTTTGATTGATTATGGGTTTTAGTGACCGAATTTGTTGAAGATAAATCGCAGGAATGAGCTTTGGGATACTTTGGGGGGGGGCGACCAGTGTCACCACTACGATCAGGGATCTGTTAAATATCGCGGAATGACACACCTGAAATGATCGGATTACAGGCGAGGTAAGAGTCGAATAGTAATTTTACAGTAACCGTTTACCAGAACTCCATCTTCGTCCAATCAGATCCCCTCACAAAACTAATTATAGATCAGCAGCCTGCTTATACCAGTCTGGAGCAAGGGATTGCCAGTTATACATCCGGGTTAGTCGTCTATAAAGGTGTTCCGGTGAACGTTCAGTGGAAGTTGTTGGACTTTATCAGGCCTGAAGAGAACTTGTTTTAACGGGAGAGCTATCAGACTATCAGGCGTTTAGCCTCTGCAGGATAATCTAAGGTTTTTGGATATCAAGCTTGCGAATACGGGAGCGAAGCGTAGAAGGATTCATGGCAAGAATCTGCGCTGCGCCTTTGGCTCCTTCGATACGCCATTTGGTAAGTTGAAGCACTTGCTGAATATGATCTTTCTCAATCTCCTGCAGACTCTTAAAGGTTGGACTCATTTTGTTACCAGCTGGTACGGATAAGTCCTCAGCCAAGCGCAGTTTGGGCCCGGAAGTATTGATTACCGCCCGCTCGATCACGTTTTCCAGTTCCCGAATATTACCGGGCCATGAGTAAACCTGTAGCTTTTGCATGACACTCCGCGGTATTTCTTCAATAGATTTGCCCAACCGTTTGGCAGCATTGTCAACAAAAAATTGGACCAGCAGAGGGATATCTTCGACGCGTTGCCGCAGCGGAGGGACCGTGATTGGAAAGACATTCAGACGAAAGAAGAGATCTTCTCTGAAACGCCCCTGGAGAACTTCCTCTTCCAGGTTCCGATTCGTGGCCGCAATCACCCGTACATCGACTTTGATGGTGCGGGAACTGCCAACCCTTTCAAATTCATGATCCTGGAGTACTCCCAAAAGCTTTGCCTGTATTTCAAAGGGTAATTCCCCTATTTCATCTAAGAAAATGGTGGTGCCGTGAGCGATCTCAAAGCGTCCCAGTTGTCGCTCATGAGCACCTGTAAAAGCGCCCCGTTCGTGGCCGAACAACACGCTTTCAATCAAAGCAGACGGCAAAGAGGCACAATTGACTTTTACCAGGGTGCGGTCCCTTCGCGGGCTTTTGTTGTGGATCGCTCTGGCAATCAATTCCTTACCAGTCCCGCTTTCACCAAGTACCAGAACGCTGCTCTCAGTAGAGGCGATCTGTTCCACTTTATACAGCACATACTTGAGAGCAGCACTGTTACCGATAATGTTATCGAAATTGTGTTCAAGTTTGATTTCTGACTGCAGATAAGCAGTCTCCGCCTCAAGTTGGTTTTTTAATTGTGTGATCTTTGTATAGGCGTTAAGGATTTGAATTTCCCCATGTTTACGAATAGTAATGTCACGGTTACCTGCGCGAAAACCCTGCAATGTGCCCTGGTGATCAATAACTGGTTGGCAACTGTGCTCAATCCAGCAGATTTGGCCATCCCGCCGTTTGATCCGAAATTGAATTTGGCAAGATTTCAGTTCATCAAGGGAATCATGAGAATGACTGTCCCATACCCCCTGATCTTCCTGGACGATAATATCTCTAAAAAGGGCAGGGTTATCTATGAATTCTCCAGGCGAGTATCCGCTGATGCGCTCACAGGAGGAGAGATATATTCAAGAGACCCGTCAGTATTGAACCAGTACTCCCAGTCATGGGTGAAATCAGCGACCACCTTATATTTAGCTTCGGCCAAGTTCAATGTTTCTTCATGATGTTTGCGTACCATTGCATTGCTCAGAATTTCAGCGATCAAACGACATTGTCGTAAAAGCTCCTGCGGCCATTCTTGACGGTGGCTCAACATAGTGAGAGACAGTACGCCCATAATTTTATTTTCTGTCGACAAGGGTATCAGGGCCAATGAGAGAATGCCCAGGCCGCTAAGGAAATTACGGTCGTCTTCGGCTTCTGCAGGCAGATCGGCAAGATCGGAAAGGGTAACTATCTCCCCCTGCATCAATTTTTGCTTGATCCACGGGAGTTGGTCAAATCCATATTCAGAAGACGATGTAACTGTCTCGATATAATTGAGTGAATTAACATGATAAAAGCGTTGATTTTCTTCGGATATTTCAAAGACACTCACCCGGTCTACCTTGAGGGCATTACCGATTGATTCCAGCACGTGTTGTATTTCTGTATCTATACGATCAGACGGCAGGTTGACGAAGCGGGCTGAGAGGGTGGACAACATCTTTTCAAAATCCAAACGTTCAGCGAGCTGCGACTGGGCCCTGCGAACTTTGTATTCGCGACAGCATCAGATAAAAAACCAATCCGCTTTGGGCTAAAAGAACAAAAAAGGTGGCAACGATATACCAGCGGTAGCTCTCCCAGAAGGTGTAGGTCTTAAACTGAACGATGCTGTCGGGTGGTAATCGATCCTCTCGGATTCCGAAGCGTTTAAACTGCCGCCAATCGAACTTATTAATTGTTGTGCCTATGCTTGACATGGGAATATCTGAGGCCTTTTCGCCTCGTAATATGCGTAAAGCCATCTCGCCGGCCCTTAGCCCTTTCACTTCCAAACTGAACATCCTTCCGCCGACGATACCGTCGCCGAAATAGGAATCCAGACAGCCATACACCGGCGCATTGGCTTCTTTCGCCAAGATGGAAGCAGCCTGCCGGGGGACGAAGGCCTTGCCGTTACCATCCTGGAGGAGCATGTAAAAGAGGATCACCGTCTGCTCAGGCAGATTTTTGACTTTTTCCTCAATTTCAGCAAACGGCAAACGAGTCAGATAGATGAAGTCGAATTGCTTGTTATAAGGCTCGAATGCCTTGCGGAAACCTTCTTCAAAAAACAGATCGGTATGGGATGCACCATTGACAACCGCAACGTGGCGTGTCTTCGGATGGATCTCGAGCGCTGTGTTCAACATCCCGGCGTAGTCAATATCCGAAAGGACACCTGTAGTTTCAGGGGGTAAACTTATATGCGCTATGTTTGTACGCGTGGCGGCAAAGACAACGGGGATGTTCTGAAAAAAATCATCATGGTGAGCAATAACAAACTCAAGTGGGGCCACGCCGTAGGCGATTATCAGATCAATCTTTTTCTTGGAAAACTTGTGGCGGTATAAATCACTCAATAATTGCTTATGTTTCTGATCGGGATTGCGGTGGGAATCCATGTATTCGAAGAAATACTCAATATCAAATTCCGTGCCTGCTCCTAACCCCTGTTTGATGCCTTGTTCTACCTTGGAGTATGCCGGCAGATCACTCTGTTCATAAAAAATAACAAGAACGCGTTTCTTTTCTTTCAGTTCATTTGCGTAAGTGTTTGGAAGGAAAACAGAAAACAACAAAGATACCAGTAGAAACAAATGCAGCATGTAGAAAAGGCTCAAGCCTGTTAAAGACTGCTGCTGTTCTGGACTGTTTTTCATAACACAACGGGCAAACATGTAATTCTTTGTCTTGGCATTGCACACGTATTGCTTGTTCAGACCCTGACCATTGCAGAGATCAATGCAAAGGTTCTATTGAAACCGGTTCGTTAATCGTCATAGCTGTTTCGATTTGCATTTGTTTGCAGATAGAAAGACAGGAAAACAGCTATGGAACTTACAGCTAAAGTATCATGAATAATAGGAAAATTTCGCCGATATTTATCCTCCTGTCTGAAAAATGGAGGGTTTCTCTGCTTGCGGTACAAGTTACCTCCCCCCGTTAACTTGGTCCAATACCATATCAGCTTTTTAACGTTGCCAGATCAAACCTTATTCTCAGAGCCATCTATCCTAAATTGATCTTATTCCTGTTTATCTTTCAATCCAAAAAACTGAGGCCCCCTGCAATAGACGGCCTCTTAGTTACGATTGTTATTTAAATTTGCTTCTTCGTTTCCGTCTACGGCTTTTCTCCCACCTCTTGAATAATAGGTTCCCGATAATCAGAGCAATACAGACTATACCGATTATCACGTAGTTCTTATACATTCCTTGCCTTAACGGCTCTAAATCAAGCATGGTTATTTAGTTCCTTCCCAGCATAATTCTTTCAAGCGGTTTTCAATCAAGGCTAACGACAAGTATTCACCATGATCCGTAACAACTTTTCCACGTGTGAAATCTGCTTCAGTAATACCCCGCCGTTTCTGAATTCGTGACTCAAGATTCAACATGAATTACACTCCACAGATGAAATGATCAGGGGCCTGGAGGAGGGAGCCCGCAGGGCGACCGGAACCAGGCCCCTGATCAGCCCGGCACAACGACCACAGGAGTGAGCCATGTGCAGCAAAACCAATGACAAGAAAGAACCGACTGAAAAGTCCAGACGACGATTCCTGTCACCGGAGAAAAAATTCCAGATCTTCCTGGAGACACAACGCGGCGATAAGCCCGTGGGCGAGATTTTGCGCCGTGAAGGACTGTACTCCTCCGATCTGGTACGGATCAGGGAACAGGTGAAAAAAGGCGCCACCACCCAGTTGGCTAGCAAACCGGGAAGAAAGAAGAAAGCGGTGCCGGCAGAAGTATATGAGTCGTTGAAACGGGAACTGGAAGAGAAGGAACGGGCCCTTGCCGATCTTTCGGTAGAGTTGACGCTGCTAAGAAAAAAAACGAATGGGGGTTCGTGGGAGCGATAAGCGGCTCCTGGATAGCTGCGGAGCGCAAGCAGGAGATCCTGACTGCTGTCGGCTCGGCGAATGCGCAGGGCGTCTCGGTTGCCCGCAGTTGCGTGATCCTGATGATCAACCGTCGACGGGTGGTGCGTTGGCAGGAAAAGCTTCGTCAGGGAGGTGGTCTGGCGAATGGGAAACCCGGTCCGAACCAGCCGCTGCATGCGTTGTTGCCGGAAGAACGACAGCAGATTCTGGATATGGCGCGACATGAGGACTTTGCCGATTTGTCGCACCGGATATTGACCGTCACCGCTTGGGATAAGCAGATGTTCTTCGTCTCTTTTACCACCGTCTACCGCGTACTCAGGAATGCGGGCTTGATGATTAGCCGAGGCTGCCAGCGGGCGCACAACGGTCGGTCGGTGCCGCCGTTCCGGCGGGAGTTGACCGGGCCGAACCAGCGGTGGTGCTGGGACATCAGCTATCTGTCGACCTTTGAGAAAGGCTTGTTTCTGTACCTGTATCTGCTGCTTGACGAATATTCCCGGAAGGTCATTTCCTGGCTGGTCAGCTGGCGGCAGGACAGCGCAACGGGACGCCGGCTGCTTGACGATGGACTGGTGACTGAAAATATCCTCGATCTTCCGGACGAGCAGAGACCGGAACTGGTCAATGATCGAGGCCGGCAGATGAAGGCAAAACCGGTTCGCCAGCTGCTGGAGGACCATGGCATGCCGCAGCTGTTTGCCCGACCACGAACCCCCAATGACAACCCGTTCGTTGAATCGGCATTCGGCACGATGAAACGATTCCATACTTATCCCGGCCGGTTTCTTGACGATGTGCAGGCGCGGGAATATTTTGCCAATTATTTTCATTGGTACAACAGCGAGCATTACCATTCGGGCATCGATTATGTTACCCCACAGCAGGCACATGCCGGGTTGCGGGAAGCGATCGTTGCCGAGCGGGGAGAAAAATTGCAGCAACAACGCCGCTATCGACGGCAGAGAAACGGAGAGGCCTTGGAAAAGCCCCCTGATCTGCTCGGGATAGAGGCATCAACCAAGAATCTGCCGAGACTTTGTAGTGTAATTGATGGCTGAGTTGAGTCATTGTTTAAAAAACGCGCCGAGTTTTTATTTTAAAAATCGCTTTTGCAGCTATTCCTGCGATTATTGTTTCTGTAATTGCTTGGACTATCATTGCGTCATTATTTTCCTGGATAATGGGGGAGGTTTTCTTACTTAAATAGCATTAGTTCAAACTTGATCTGACTGATCCTATTTAATACTGCCGGTCTACCAAGACCGACCCACCCTTACCACCATGTCGTTTGAAGCATAACGGGTGGTCTTACAAATTTCTTACAATAAAAAAAAATTATAGGGGGTATCATCATTTGATCACCCGGATGGGTTATCATTTAGACAAGACAGTAATCAACCCATCAAATGAGGAGGCCTAAATGAACCGATCAACTGTTAGTGATGCAATCTTTGCAGCCTTATGTTTCTGTGCGATAGATTTAGTGTTTCAAACAGTGAAGGCTTTGATCATGATTGCATGGGCTGTTGTATCTACTGTAGCGGTGATTTTCTACGATACTTGCAGAGAACTAGCGAGAGAATAGGTTTAAGCTATGATCAGGGCTGGAAAAGTTGAAGAAATCAATTGGGAATCTGGCTATTGGATATTTCTCGATATTGGGTTTTCAAATAAATCATCAAGCTGTGGAATTCTCTTTGGTGATGGAGAGCCTTACGAGGCACAATTCAATGAAGCTGTATTTAAGATATGTAATTTCATAACTAATAATGAAGCCCCTGTGAACCTTGTAATTGAAGCACCGTTATCTGTGTCTTTCGATAAGCGAGGCAATCCAAAAGGCAGGAAGCCTGAAAAACAAAAAGGCCAAATTAGGTATTGGTATGTAGGCCTAGGCTGTTCTGTGATGGTAGCAGCCACATATTTCATCAGAGAATTGTCTGAGATACAGGCTAAGAATGAGGTAAGGCTCTTTGAGGGCTTTGTGTCGTTTAAGACAAAGGATCGATCCTCTAATCACTCAAGTGATGTTTTAGCTCTCAGAGCTTCTATTAAGAATCCTTCCCCAAATACCATAGTAGAACCATCTGAAATGAAGATGGATCCATCTGATATACTATCGAGTGCTTTCAAAGTCAGTGGGATGGATTACGGAGTTCCGCCGATAATACAAAATCACGGTTAAAAGCACTTTAAATAGCCAACACATAACAAATCTTGAAAAGCAATTGCAGGGTGTCGAGTGGTACCTAATTGGTACCTAAAACAAAAACAGCCACTTAGCAAACATCGCTAAGTGGCTGTTTTTGCTGGTCGGGGCGGCAGGATTTTAACTTCCGGCCCACGAAACCAAAGTTTGCAAATAGTTTGCAAAAAACAAAAAGCGGCTAAGCCAATTTGACTTAACCGCTTGATTTAACTGGTACACCAGGAGGGATTCGAACTCCCGACCTACGGATTCGTAGTCCGTTGCTCTATCCAGCTGAGCTACTGGTGCACGGGAGTGTCTTTATACTCCAGATTGGGGTTCAGCTCAAGCCTGTTTTTTAAGTTCTTCCTTTTCCTTTTCCGCCTTCCGGAAAACGATATCGTGATCGATCGGTTTCATCGAAGGATCGGCTGTGACGGTCACCTTGGTATTGTAGCGCTCCTCGAGTTCCACGATCTCCTGCCGCTTCTGGTTGAGCAGGTACTGGGCTATGTCGATCGGGAACTTGCAGTCGACCCCGATGACCGGCTTGCGGCTGGCACCGGTGTGGATCCTTCGGAGGTAGAACAGGGCCATCATCTCGATCGACTTGACCATTCCCCTGCCATTACAGTGATCACAGATCCTGTAGTTGCTCGATTCGATCGGCGAACCGAGCTTCTGCCGTGAGATCTGCATCAGGCCAAAACGCGAGATCCTGCTGATATCGACCTTGGCCTTGTCGCGCTTCATCGCCGTTTTGACCTGTTTTTCCACTTCCCGGATATTCTTGCTGGATCGCATATCGATGAAATCGACCACGATCAGGCCGCCCAGGTCGCGCAACCGCAACTGCCGGGCCAGTTCCGCGGCAGCCTCCATATTGGCCTGGAAAATGGTCTCTTCGAAATTTTTACCTTTGCCCGTCGACCCCGAGTTGACATCGATGGACACCAGCGCCTCGGTCGGCTCGATGACGATAGAGCCGCCGGAAGGCAGGCTGACCCGGGGCTGATAGATCGACTCGATCTGGTCCTCGATGCTGTACTGGTTGAAAATCGGCCGCGCGCCCCGATGCAGCTTCACCTTGACCTTGCGCTGTTTGGCCGGCAGCATTTCAGTGAAATCCTTCACCTTCTCGAGTGCCGCCTCGTCATCGACCAGAATTTCCTGGGTGGTCGGATCGAAGTGTTCACGCAGAAAGCGCATGACGCAGTTATGATCCTGATAGAGCAGGCCCACCCCTTCCAGATGCTGTCCCTTGCTCTTGATCTCTTTCCAGAGCTTGAGCAGATAACGGACATCCCTGGTCAAGGCGGTTTTAGTGATATCGCTGCTGGCGGTGCGGACGATCCAGCCGATTCCCTCGGGAATAGACAGGGAGTTCATGATCTCCCGCAAACGGCCGCGGCTCTCCTCTCCTGAAATTTTGCGGGAGACACCTTCAGACTCAGAACCGGGCATCAACACCACACAGCGGCCAGGCAGCGACAGGTACGTGGTCAGGTTGGCCCCCTTTTTACCGACCTCTTCCTTGACGACCTGGACAAGCATTTCCTGTCCCCTGGCAACCACGTCGGTGATGCTCAGCTTCTTCCACTGATTGCTTTCCACCAGCTTGCGAATATCGGCAGATAGATCCTGCCGGTAATACTCGGGGTGAATTTCGCTGAAGGCCAGAAACCCGTTCTTTTCCGTCCCGTAATCGACGAAAGCTGCCTGCAGGTTGGACTCGACGGCCACGACCCGGGCCTTGTAGATATTGCTTCTGGTCTGAACCCGGCTGATCGTGGTTACATGCAGCGACTCCAGGCGGCCGTCTTCGAGCAGGGCAAGACGGCACTCTTCCGGCTCGTCGGCGTTGATCAGCAGCTTGATAACCGGCTGATGCTCTTTGCCCGGCGAAGGTCCTGCCTCTTTCTCTTCATCGGCAGCCACCTTATCAGCGGGACCCGACTCCTGCTGGCCTTCGCTTTCCCTGCTCTTCTGGGCCCTGCCCTTGCCGCTTCTGCGGCCCCTTCCCCTGCGGGGTTTCTGGGTTTTTGAAGGCTGCTCGGCCGGCGTTTCCGCGGCCTCGCCATCGGTTTTCTGGCCTGCAGCTTTCTCCGGTGGGGTGTCTGAAGAATCGGGCTCGCTCTGCTGGTCAACTGAGGATTCGCTCAACCCGGCTGCCGGTTTCGGCTCCGGCTCAACTGTCTTGTTCCCGGACGGCGGCTGCTTCGAGGTATCTTTCTCCGGTGCCGGCGCTTCTGAACGGTCGCCGGGCAACGGTTCAGTTGCTGTTACCGTTTCGGATTTCTGGGAGGGGGGCTCTTCTTTTTCACTGACCACCCGGCTTTTCCACCAGGCGCCGGTGGTCGTTTTGAGTTTCTTGATAAGGTTTTTTTTTCCCGACGATTTGTCGTCCTGATTCGATTGTGCCATGCTGCTCCTTACTGCCGCGAACCGGCCCGGAGGGCCCCTCGCCGCACCTTCTGGACGTCAGGCTTCAGTTCTTTCCGAACCCGTTCCCGACATCGCTCATTTTCTCAGGCTTTCCTGGCTGAACCAGATGATCCGCCTGTTTACCGGCACCGCCAATACCGCTCTGCCCGGCTGAACCGGGGCAGGATTAACCAATTAATATCTGCGGTATGACAATGCCTCCAATTTCAATGGGCAACCAGTTCAGCAGGTGGGTTTTCCCGTCTGCCGATTCAACCTGCCCATTTCGCTGCCCAACCACACCCTGCTTACACCCTGCCGACCCTACCTAGCTTTGCTAATTGTGCCTAGTACAGCCAGCATCGCCGTCGAGGGCGATTTTCAGACGTGTCTCAGGTGCAGCTGACGCGTTACCGGGACCGAACCGCATCTTTTTATGAGATGTTTGGAAAAAAGATGGTTTTTTATCAGCCATTCGCGGTAAACTGCCAGGAAACTATACCATATATCCTTTATAATCAAGGCAAAACTATTACTTTGGGCTTGACACCACGCCTGCCGACCCGTACATTTCGGCACCTTGAGGACAAAGCGGAGGCCCGTGCCGGGTCACACCCTGCCAGGGTCGGATTACCGTTTGCCATTCATGTATCAAAGGAGAGTACCGTGACCAAGCTGTTGCCACGCCTGTTCATCTTGAGCCTGATCTGTAGTCTTTCCCTCTTCGCCGTCTCTATTTCCGCCGATTCCCGCGCCGAAGAGCCGAAAACCGCTGCCCAGCCGGCTCCTGCCGAGATGGACAATTCAGCGGCTCAACCCTCCCGGGAAGCAGGACAGTCGGTTGCCACTGAAGAGTGGGAAATCAATGCCGATAAAGTCATCCGCTACGAAGACCCGGAAAGTATCGTGGCTGAAGGAAATATTGTTCTGATCAAGCGCAAGCTTATCCCGCCCCGGCCCTCGGGAGCAACGGTGCAGCAAGATGTCTCCGACTGGTCCGTGCTGCTCGAGGAAGAGGCCCCGGAAGAAATAGTAGAGCTCACCCCGGAAGACCTGGAGACTGACCAGGAACCGACTTACCAGGTTCAAACCACCATCAAGGCCGACTGGATGGCCTATGACGTCACCCTGAACACCATCAAAGCCCGGGGCAACGTCTCCGTCGAAACCGACGATCAGTCGATATTTGCGGAGCAGGCCATGGTCAACCTGGAACAGGAGACCGGAACCTTCAAGAATGCCACCATTCTCGGCGACGAAAAAGATCTGCACCTCGAAGGCGAAGTCATCGAGAAGACCGGTTTTAAAACCTATCACATCGAAAACGGCTGGGTCATCACCTGTAAGATCCCCAACGACGAGACCCCGCCCTGGAGCTTTGCCGCCAGTGACGCTGTTATCGAACAGGATGGCTACGCTGTACTCAAGCACGCCCGCTTCCGTATCAAGGACGTACCGGTTTTCTACTCGCCCTGGCTGGCAATACCGGCAAAAAACAAGCGGGAGACCGGCTTTCTGCTGCCCGAGCTGAGCACCGGCGATATCAGCGGTTTTGGTTTCAACCTGCCGTTTTTCTGGAACATTTCAGACTCCACAGATTTAACCGTCTACACCCAGTACTTTGCCAACCGCGGCTATATGCCCGGCCTCGAGTTCCGCTACATCACCGACCCGAACGATAAAGGGCTGGCGATGGCCAACTACATTCATGACGAACTCAGCGACCCGTCGGAAACAGAGTACTACGAGGAGACCGGCTACACCCACGACAACAAGGACCGCTACTGGTTCCGGGCCAAGGCAGATCAGGATTTCGGCCCTGCCTGGACCTCGCGTCTCGACGTCGATATCGTCTCGGATCGGGATTACCTGAACGAGTTCAACACCGGGCTGACCGGCTTCGAACGCAGCAACGATGATTTCCTGGACACCTTCGGCCGCAGTCTGGAAAACCGGACCGACGACCAGCGCACCAACACCGCCAACCTGCAGCGCTCCTGGGGCGCTTCATCGCTGGAAGCACGACTGCTGGCAATCAATGACGTGCGCCTGGACGAGGAGGAATCCGATGACCCGAACGCCACGCCGCGACCGTCGCCGCTGTGGAACCTGCCGTCCCTCGATTACACCGGTACCTTGCCGTTCGAGAACTTTGGGGACCTTACCCTGCAGTGGGATGCGACCTATTTCAATTTCTGGCGTGAAGAGGGCATCGGCGGTCATCGATTCGACATTTTCCCGACCCTGAGCGCCCCGTTGCCGATCAGCCCCTATCTGGAATCCCGGGCCGAAATCGGCATTCGCGACACCTATTACATAGTCGAGGAATATGGTGAAACCGACTGGCTGAATGACGACACCCAGAACCGTTTTCTCTACGATATCAATGTCGAAGTCGGCACCACCCTGATGAGGACTTTTGCACTGTCAGGCCAGTCCATGAGCGGCCTTACCCATGAGGTTCGCCCATATGTGGAATACGATTATGGTCCCGACGTCGACCAGGATGAACTTCCCAGCTTCGACGCGGTCGACCGTGTTGGCGAACAGAACCAGATAACTTACGGATTGGACAACTTCCTCAACGCACTCAGCACCAATAACGGTGACCGTGATTACGGCTGGTTCAAAATCAACCAGAGCTACAGCTTCCTCAGCGATCGCTCCGATGAGCCGTTCTCAGATATCAATGCGGAACTCAAATGGATTCCGCTGCGGTCCCTCGAATTTCTCTACCGGACCGATTTTGATGTTTACGACACCGGATTCGTCACCCACGATGTCGATGCATCCTTCAGAAGCAGTCGGGGAGATATCTTCGAGCTCGAGTACTACTTCAAGGATAATGGAGAAAACGTTATCGAGACCGAGCAGATTAACGCCTCTCTCGAGGCGGGCTTCTTTACGAGCTGGAGAGCCCGGCTCGGCATCGAGCACTCGCTGGCCAATGAAGAAACCAACATAGCCAATGTTTCGCTGCTCTATCAGGCCCTGTGCTGGTCCATCGAACTGGGATCGCAATACACACCGGAAGAGACCTCGTTCATGCTGGTCTTCAACCTTGCCAACCTGGGGACGCCGCTCCAGTTCTATTACTAATGGATGAAATAGTGGTGAGGTGCTGACGGTTTATGGTTCTCCGAGAGAAAGGCGATGCACCGGCAACCTATGACGTATTCAACGGCGATGCGGACGGAATATGCAGCCTGCACCAGCTGCGCCTGGTAGAACCGGTCGCCGATGCCAAACTGATAACCGGCGTCAAACGTGACATCGGTCTGCTGGATCGAATCAGGGACGCTGAGAATGCCAGAATCACCGTTCTCGACATATCCCTGCACGTCAACCGGGAACCCCTGCTGCAGCTTCTTGGACGCAATAACGAAATCCTCTATATCGACCACCACTTTGGCGGTGAAATCCCCGAATCAGCCTCCCTGCGGGTGCACATCGAACCCCAGCCGGACACCTGTACAGCGCTGATCGTCGACTCCCTGCTCGGCGGTGCCTACCGCTTATGGGCCATCTGTGCCGCATTCGGAGACAACCTGCACCCGGTTGCCTCCAGTGCCGCTTCCGACCTGTCATTGTCCGAAAAGCAGACGACCACTCTCAAGGAAATCGGCGAGCTGCTCAACTACAACGGCTACGGGGCCCAGATAGAAGACCTTTACTTCACCCCGGACTATCTCTACAACGCGATAAAAAAATACAAGGATCCCTTCGATTTCTATTACGAATCGCACACCCTGAAAACCTTGAAGACCGGCTATGAAAACGACATGAGCCTGGCCCAGGGTCAGCCGGTATTCGCCCATCACGGCAACAACCGGGTCTACCGCTTTCCCGACAGCCCTTGGTCGCGCAGGGTTTCCGGGGTTTTCGCCAACCTCAAAGCCAGAGAGAACCCGGCCGGAGCCCACGCGATGATCACCGAAAACAGTGACGGCACGATGCGGGTCAGCGTCCGGGCGCCGATTGCCAACAAGCACAGTGCCGATGTACTCTGCCGATCCTTCCCCAGCGGCGGCGGCCGGGCTGCCGCGGCCGGCATCAACGCGCTGCCCGAGAACCAGCTTGGGACCTTCATCGACCGGTTCAACACCACCTATGATGGGTAACTCGACTAACTCGATGGGCGTGAAATCCTCCATTTCGTTTTTCTGGCCCCTTTTACTGCTGCTCCTGCTGCTTGCGCCTGTCGGTGCAGCCGGCCAGAGCAAACCCAAAGCCGCCGACCTGGTGGAGGACGACCAGCTTATCGATCTCGCCAGTGAGCGCTACGAGCTACTGTTCAGCGAACTGCAGGCAGAACACGGCTTCAGCCGCAGTGAACTGGAGAATCTGTTCGCCGGGGTGCGTATCGACAAGCAGGTCCTCGAACTGATGGACCGGCAGTGGGAGGCCAAGCCCTACTATCAGTACCGGCCGCTGTTCGTCACCGCACGGACGACCGCCAAGGGCAAGAAAATGGTAAGGAAGCACCGTGAGCTGCTGGAGCGGATAGAAGCCCAGTTCGGCGTCGATAAGGAAGTCGTCATTGCAATCTGGGGGATCGAGTCCCGTTTTGGCAGCCACCGGGGCAGCTTCGGCGTGTTCAAATCGCTGAACACGCTGTTCGATGCCTATCCGCGGCGCTCAGATTTCTTCAGGGAGGAGCTCATCTACTTTCTGATCGTCTGCCGCGAAAACAATATGGATCCACTGAAGATCAAGGGCTCCTATGCCGGGGCATTCGGACAGACCCAGTTCATACCGTCGAGTTTCCATGAATATGCGGTCAGTTTCGACGATGATTCCATTCGCGATGTGTTCAACTCCACCGAAGACATTCTGGCGTCTATTGCCAACTATCTGCATCGCTTCGGCTGGACGCTGAATACACCGACCTATATCGACATCGGCTCCACCCTCAATTCCCAGGAGCTGATCAGTACCAATCTCAAAGGCAGAAAAGGCACGATCAACTACCGGCAGGTCGCCGCCTCGCAGAACCTGCAGCTGCCCGTACCACCGGGAGACCGCGAACTGACCATCGTCGGCCTGGAAATAGACCCTGATCGTGGCGGCGGCTACCGCTATGTGGCCGGGTACCCCAATTTTCAGGCCATCACCGAATGGAATCATTCAAACCGCTACGCCATGGCCGTCAGCGAACTTGCTGAGGCGATCGGCAGGCCGTAATCGGGGTAATGGCAGCAATAGCCAATGTTTTCTGCATCCTTCCGGCAGCCGCTCCGTTTATCCTCTTCCTGCTGTGCCACCCGCTTCTCTCGAGCTGCGCCCACGCCCCGGCCGAGATGGTCCAAATCGAGGCGGGTGCCTATCCTTACTTCGTCGATGAGGGCCCTGCCCAGACACTGCTGACCGCCATTGATCGACATATCAGTTATCTGAACGAGCGACCGCAGGGGCATCAGGGGCCGCCGGGCCTCCCGGCCACGAACCGGGAACTTGCCCAGTCTCTGACTGCCTTCAGAGCGATCCTCAGCAGCTCCCCTGATCCGGTGGAATTGAACCGGCAGATCAGGGATCAGTTCAACCTCTTTCAGTCAACCGGCAGAAATGCGGCCGGAGAGATGCTGGTTACCGGTTACTACGAACCGATGTTCAACGGCAGCCTGCGTAAAACTGAGCGTTATCGCTATCCGCTTTACGGAGTCCCCGGTTCCCTGTTACAGCAGCAGGACCCGGTGCGGGTGGGGCGAATCGACGAGACCGGCAGCCTGGTTCCTTACTGGACCCGCGCCGAAATCGAAAGCGGAAATCTTCTGCAGGGCTATGAACTGGCCTACCTCGAGGACCGGCTCGATGCTTACCTGCTCCAGGTTCAGGGATCAGGCCGTATCCGGCTGCCGGACGGACATATCCGCTCCCTGCACTATGCGGCCTCGAACGGCCATCAGTACAACAGCCTCGGCAAACTCATGGTGGACGAGGGAATCATGGCCAGATCTGCGGTCAGCATCGAATCGATCAGAGCCTATTTTGACGACCATCCGGAGTCACTGGAACCCATGCTTTTTCATAATCCCCGCTATATTTTCTTCGGATGGGGGGATGAGCGCGGTCCGCGGGGGTCGATCGGCCAGGTGCTGACGGCTCAGCGCTCGGTTGCGCTTGACCACGATATATTCCCCACCGGGGCCATCGGCTACCTGGTATCCAGGCGCCCGGTACTCGACGAGCACGGAGCGATAAACCACTGGAAAGTGTTCGGCCGGTTCGTCCTGCCCCAGGACAGCGGTGCGGCAATCAAGGGTGCGGGCAGGATCGATCTTTTCATGGGCAGTGATTACTATGCCGAAAAAGCGGCCGGCCACATGAATGAGCCGGGCAGCCTGTATTTCCTGCTGCCCGCATCTCCGCTCGAAACAGAGCAGTGACTGGCCTGACACCATCGCCTATGAACCTGAGTCCGATCGTACTGACCACTGACTTCGGCTACACCGACGAATATGTCGGGGTGATCAAGGGGGTCATTCTGTCGATCAGCCCCGAAGCCCGGATCATCGATCTGACCCATGCCATCCCGCCCCAGGATATTGCCAGGGCCGCCGCAATTCTCGGCTCAAATTATCGCTATTTCCCGGCCGGATCGGTGCATCTCTGCATTGTCGACCCGGGTGTCGGGACCAGCCGCAGAATCATTGTCGTGCAGGCAGACGGTTACCGATTCATCGGCCCCGACAACGGCGTTTTCTCCCCGATCCTAAACAATTGCAGCGCCATTGAAATCCACCAGCTGAGTAATCGATCATGGTTCCTCGATGACCCGGCCAGCACCTTCCACGGCCGCGATATCATGGCCCCGGCGGCAGCCCGGATATTCGCAGGCGAGCCGATTGACAGGGCCGGCCCCCGGCTGGACCCGTCCTCATGCGTCACCCTTTCAGCAACCGTTGCCCTGTGCAGCAGCGACCGCATAACCGGAGAAATCGTCGCCATCGATCATTTCGGCAACCTGATCACCAATATTGGCCGCCGGCAGCTTCAGAAGCTGTCCGAACACACCACCCTCAAGGTACAGCTCAAGGCAGCGGATCTGGCGCTGCATCGATGCAGCTACGGCGATCTTCCCGATACGGGGCCGGCGGCGATAATCAACAGCAGCGATGTGCTGGAAGTCTGTGTGAAAAACGGCAGCGCCGCTGAAGCATTGCAGGCGCCGGTCGGAGAAATGGTATGTGTGGTCTGCGATAGACCTCAGTAGAGTTGTTCCAGACGTTCCCAGAAATCGGGGAACGATTTGGCCACGCAGTCCTCACCCTCGATGGTTATTCCCTCGACGCGAAGTCCGGCGATTGCCATGCTCATGGCCATGCGGTGGTCGTCATAGGTGCGTATCGAGGCCGCATGCATGCCTTCTCCGCCCCTGCCGTGAATGACCAGGCGGTCAGGGAACTCTTCCACTGCAGCGCCCATTTTGGTCAATTCAGCGGCGGTGGCGGACAGCCGATCACACTCCTTGATGCGCAGGTGGGCAATATTGGAGATATCCGAGGTGCCTTCGGCAAAGGCTGCAACCACGGCCAGGGTCGGCACCACGTCGGGCATATCCCCCATATCGATGCGGACCGGCTCGAGGATGTCAGGACCGGTGACCCGAATGCCGCCGCCCCGCTGTTCGACGTTGCAGCCCATCCGGGCCAACAGCGGCACCAGCATCGCATCGCCCTGCAGGGACGGAACCGGAACGTTGTCGACCGTCACCGAGCCGCCGGTAACGGCTGCGGCAGCCCAGAAATAGGAGGCGTTCGAGGCGTCCCCTTCGATGTGATATTGACGCGCCTGATAGATACCCCGGGGAATTGAGAACGAGGAAAAATCGGGCGCCGCCGCCACCCGGATGCCGAACTCGGCCATGATATCAAGCGTCATCGCCACGTATGGTCTGGAGAGCAACTCACCCAGCACTTCAAGTTCGGCTGCTTCCCTGGCATATGGGGCAACGAGCAGCAGCGAGGAAAGATACTGGCTGCTCTTGCCTTCGGGCAGAATCGTTTTACCACCGTCGAGTCCGGAGGCCAGAACGCTCAGCGGCGGACAGCCGGTGGCATGAATCGCTTCGATATCGACGCCCCAGCCTTTCAGGGCCTCCAGCAACGGGCCGATCGGCCGCTGCCGCATTCGCTCCCCGCCGTCGATGACGAACTCTCCGTTACCCAGGGCGGCCACCGAAGTCAAAAACCGGGTGGCCGTGCCGTTGTTGCCCAGGAAGATGTCGTCCTCCGGTTCCTCGATCCTGCCGCCGGTGCCGTGAATGCGCCAGTTCCTCTCGGTTTTATCGATCCGCACCCCCATCTGGCCCAGCGCCGCCGACGAGTAGTCGGTGTCCTCACTGACCAGCGGCCCATGCAGTACACTGATGCCGTCGGCCAGTGCAGCGGCGATCAGGGCCCGCTGGGTGATGCTCTTGGAGCCGGGAACCGTGATCACCGCATCGATGTTTTTTACCGGTTTTATCTCGATCATTGTCTTCTGTTTTTTATTTTCACCGGGGCAACGATCAGGAAACAGCCGACAGCAGTTCCTGCCGCATGGCCTCCACCGGCGCCTCACGTCCGGTCCACAACTCAAACTGGGCGACGCCTTGATAGAGCAGCATTTCCAGGCCGTTGACGACGCTGCAGCCCAGAGCGGCTGCATCCCTCAGAAGTTTTGTCTGCAGCGGGGCATAGACGATATCCATGACAACCTGATAGCCACCAATGTGTTCGGCAGCGACCGGACTGACATTGTCGTCCGGCTCCATGCCGACCGAGGTTGCATTGATCAGCATATGCGCATCATGCAGCGGCGCTGCGTCGAGCGGCGACCAGGCAGCGCCAAGCTGCTCGGCCAGCAGCCCGCCTTTAACCTTGTCCCTGCTTTTGATCTCGACTTCGGCGCCGGCTTCCAGCAAGCCGAAACCGATCGCCCGTGCAGCCCCTCCGGCACCAAGCACCACGGCCCGGCTGCCCGCAAGTTCAATCTTTTCCGCCAGGGCCTGATTGGCGCCCACCCAGTCGGTATTGGTTCCGTAAAGCAGGGTCGCACCGCCGTCCCTGCGGGCCACGATGGTGTTTACCGCACCGATTCTGCGCGCCACCGGATCGACCTCATCGAGCAGACCGAGAACCTGCTCCTTGTAAGGGATGGTGACGCTGACCCCGTCGATGTGCATGCCCCGGAGACCCTGCAACGCGGCCTCGATGTCTTCGGTGTGCAGCGGCAGGTAGACACGATTCTCTGCGCAGACCTGAAAAGCCCGGTTATGCATGAGCGGACTCAGCGAGTGGCTGACCGGGTTGCCGATAATCCCGTAAATCTTTGTCTTTCCGTTTATTTCCATAAGCCGGGCCGTTTGGTTTCACCCTAGCCGGTCGAGAATATCCCGCAGCTGCCTGACGGTGAACTGGCCGGGAGCGGTCTGGATTGCTGAGCCGGCAGCACAGTAGGTCATGAAACCGCCAAGCCGGACCGTTGCCACCCGGCTGATCACGCCGGCGTCACCCATGCAGAAGGCGATCAGGGGCAATCCCAGATCCGCGGCAGCAGGCTGGAGCCCCAGAACTCTCAACACATCGAGGTGGTTATCTGCCGTGCAGACGATTTTAGCGATATCAGCTTCGTTTTCACGCATCTGATGGAGCACATCGACCAGCCTTTCCGCCGGCGGGGTTGAACTGAAATCGTGGTAGGAGAGGATCAGCCGGGTACCGGTCTCCCGGCACATCCGCCTGAGGCGGCGACGCGTCTCCAGCGGGGCCCGCAGCTCACAATCGATAAACGCAGCACCGGCCCGGCAGGCCTGCTCCAGCAGCTCGACACGATCGGCTTCCGTCCCCCTGTAATGCCCCCCCTCCCATTCGGGTCGCAGGGTAAACAGCAGCGGCCCCGAAGCGGCATCGGAAAAGGCCGTGAAATCGACCCGGCCCGGATCAGCCAGATTGTCGAGACGCACCTCGACCAGATCGGCATGACGGCTCTCCTGCTCAACCAGGCGCAGCGCCTCAGCTATCTGGTCAACGCCGACAGCGGCGCAGATAAGTGCCTGCTGCCTCCCGCCCATATCACTCCTTTTCTTCAAAATGATCCGTCTGCGTGCCAGTCAGTTTCAAGGCCCACCAGACCAGCAGTGAAACGACGGCGAAATCATCGACAATGCCGAGCCCCAGAAACCAGTCGGGCACCAGGTCATAGGGCGAAACCAGGTAGACGAGAGCGGCAGCCAGGATCAGCCGGGCCTTCCAGGGCGTGTTTTTGCTGAACAGCAGGCGCAGGTAACCACTGACCGTTGCCGCCAGTTTCCCCAGAACGGGAACCTTGGATCGTCCCCCCATGCCATCAGACCTCGAGCGCCCCGATCAGATCCCGCACCGAGGACAGTTTGTGCGATTGAACATAGTCGCCGATCCCTTCGACCAGTTCCTCGCTGACCCGCGGATTGATAAAGTTGGCGGTGCCGACCTGAACAGCGGTGGCCCCGGCCAGGATGAATTCCAGGGCATCCTCGACGGTGTCGATGCCGCCGATGCCGATCACCGGGATTTTTACCGCCGCGGCAGCCTGGTAGACCATGCGCAGGGCCACCGGCTTGATCGCCGGTCCTGACAGGCCGCCGACAACATTGGCCAGCAGCGGTTTTCTGCTCTTCAGGTCGATGGCCATGCCGATCAGTGTGTTGATCAACGAAATCGAATCGGCCCCGCTGTCCTCAACCGCCTTTGCCATCTCGGCGATGTCCGAGACATTGGGGGAGAGCTTGACCATTACCGGCACATCGGCGGCCCTCTTCACCGCTTCGGTCACTGCTGCGGCCATTGAGGGAACGGTTCCGAAGGCCACCCCACCCTTCTTGACATTGGGACAGGAGATATTCACCTCCAGCGCGGAAATCCCATCGACTCCCCTGAGCCGCTCGGTAAGAATACGGTACTCGTCGATGGTATCCCCCAGAATATTGACCACCACCGGCACGCCAAGACCTCTGAGGTACACCATTTTCTCGTCGATAAACCGTTCGACGCCGACGTTCTGGAGGCCGATGGCGTTGAGCATCCCGCATGGGGTTTCGACAATTCGCGGGGGCGGGTTGCCGGCCCGCGGTTCGTAACTGATGCCTTTGACGATGATGGCGCCAAGCCGGTACAGGTTGACCAGATTGCTGAATTCCCGGGCATAGCCGAAGGTTCCCGAGGCCGTCATGACCGGGTTCTGCAGTTCCAGCGAACCGATGTTCACCCGCAGGTCGGGATACGGTTCACCGTTTTTCACGAATTCCATGCCAGCTCCTCCACCCTGAACACCGGGCCGTCAATACAGACATGGACGTAGTCGCCGCTTCTCGCTTCCCTGTTGCAGCCAAGGCAGGCCCCCATACCGCAGGCCATAACGCTCTCCACTGAAATCTGACAGCCAAGATTCCGGGATTGACAAAAGGTGTGCAGAACCTCCAGCATGTTCTCCGGCCCGCAGCCGTAGATCTCGGTATCGGGTGCAAGCCGCTCGGAGCGCAGGATATCGGTGACGAACCCTTTTCTGCCGTAGGAGCCGTCATCGGTAGCGCAGTGCAGAGCCATACCGAATTGTTTGAAGTCCTCCACCAGCGGCTCGACATCTTCCCTGGTGCGGCCGCCGAGGATGATCCGATCCTGCCGGTTGTCCCGCCCGGACGAGCTGATCTTCTTGGCCAGGAAAAGCATCGGGGCTATGCCCAGGCCACCCCCCACCAGGCAGGCATGCTTCTGTTCATCTACCCGGAAGCCCCGGCCCAGCGGGCCGAACACATCGAGCACTTCTCCGACCTTGGCATGGGCAAGGATGCTGGTGCCCCGGCCGACATTTCTGAAATAGATCTGAATATGTCCGCTGCTGCTCGACTGGTGCAGGGAAAAAGGCCTTCGCAACAGGGGGTCCTTGCCCCTGCCGGTACGGATCATGACGAACTGGCCGGCCTTGGCAGAGGCAGCGATCAGCGGCGCCTCGAGGGTTATCCGCACATTGAACTCGGAGAGCTGTTCGAAACGGATAATTCTTGCTTTTTCCTGGTGTTGCGACATAATGAAATGGTATCCAGATTTTTTCTTATTTAATCATGCAGTTAAGCGGGCTCTATGCAGATCTCACTATTTATTATCGCGGCAGCCTTTGTGTTCGGCAGCATCATCGGCAGCTTTCTCAACGTGGTGATCCTCAGGCTGCCTGACCCGTCGGCCTCGATAGCCTTTCCGCCGTCACATTGTCCGAAATGCAAAAGCTCTCTGAGCTGGTATGAAAACATTCCGATCCTCAGCTACCTTTTTCTGCGGGGCAAATGCGGCCATTGCCTGGCGTCGATCTCGCCCCAGTATCCGATTGTCGAATTCCTGACCGGGCTGCTGGCGGTCGCCGTTGTCGCCACCTTCGGCCTGAGCCCGACGGCGCTCGGCTATTTCGTTTTCTGCGCTGCCCTGGTCACTATAATATGGATCGATCTACATCACCAGATAATACCTGACCTGATCAGTCTGCCGGGAATCATTCTGGGATTCACCTTTTCCTTTGTGTCGGTCTTCCTGACCTGGCAGGATTCACTCATCGGGCTGCTGGCCGGAGGCGGGATATTCTACGCCATCTCCTACTCCTACTATCTGCTCAGAAGGCAGGAAGGGCTCGGGGGCGGCGACATCAAGCTGCTGGCCATGCTCGGGGCTTTTCTGGGCTGGCAGTCCCTGCTTTTCATCATCTTCGCCAGTTCGGTCAGCGGCACCGTGGCCGGTCTGTTCGCCATGCGCTCGCAGAAAAAGGGGGGCGCCACCCGTATTCCGTTCGGGCCGTTCCTGGCTCTCTCCGGTCTCTTCTACCTGTTTTTCCGTCCCCAGGTCGAGGAGTTGTTCCAGCTCTACCTCAACCTGTTCAGGTAATCAGCAGATAAAAAAAGCCCCCGGCCGCATCAGCAGCCGGGGGCTTTTTGTTGAGAGTTTGTAACCGTTGACTACTGTTCCACCTCGTGTTCGACGCCAAGGGCTATCTTATAAAGCAGCGTCAGCAGGAAGAAGCCGGTGGCCCAGACCCCGATGGTGATCCCCAGTTCGTTCATGGTGGGGATATACTCGGTGACCTCTTCCAGCGGATTGGGAACGAAACCGGCAAATACGAAGCCGAGCCCCTTGTCAGCCCACAGGGCCAGGAAGATCAGCACTGAGGCCACGGTAACCAGCCTGAAATCGAACATCTTGGTGATTTTCATATAAGCAAGGATGGCCAGACCAGCGAAATTGAAAAGGGTCGCCGTCCACATGAAGGGCACCAGGTTGTTGTAGACCTCTCCGTGGTGCTCGAGGCCGAAGAACAGGTACTGAAGGCTGTGAATGTGGCCCGGAACTTCCGAATAGTAGGCGACGAAGAACTCGAGCAGGAAAAAGAAGGTGTTGATGATCACCGCATACATGATGATGGTGGTCAGCTTTTTGATCGCCTCCTCACCCGCGTCGAAGTTAGCAAACTTCTTCATGACCGCGCAGGCGATCAGGATAAGCGATGGTCCAGCCGCAAAAGCCGAGGCCAGAAATCGCGGGGCGATGATGGCCGACAGCCAGAAGTGCCGTCCCGGCAGACCGCAATACAGCATCGCGGTGACCGTATGGATGGAAACGGCAAACGGCAGAGACAGGTAGACGAAAAAGTAGATCCACTTGGGCGGCGGCACCTGCTTGCGCTCCGACGTCAGAATAACCCAGCCGCACAATATGTTGAGCAGCAGGTAACCCCAGAGCACGCACATATCCCAGAAAAGCATGGAGTGGGGTGTCGGGTAGAAGAGTACGTTCAGACCGCGCAGCGGCTGGCCAAGATCTGCCATGATGAACATCAGACACATGACCAGGGCCGCGATCGCCAGGAATTCACCTAAGATGGTGATCCGGCCGAAGGCTTTGTAGTTATGGAGATAGTAGGGCAGCACCAGCATCAGGCCACCAGCGGCAACCCCGACCAGAAAAGTGAACTGGGAGATGTAGAGCCCCCAGGAGACGTCACGGCTCATGCCGGTCAACCCGAGACCGAAGGTGTACTGGCGGAAATAGCAGGCCCAGCCAACGGCGATCAGAGAGAGCAGAATGGTAAGCCAGATCCAGTAGGCCGGTTTTCCTTTAAGTGTTTTTTCTATCATGACAACCTCACACTATGTAGAAGACTGACGGCCTGGTGCCGGCAGAAGGTTTACGTTGAATGGTGAACTCGCGATCGAGCACCTCCCTGATTTCTGAATGAGGATCGTTGAGATCGCCGAAAACCATCGCACCGGTTCCCTTGCAGGCTTCGACACAGGCCGGTTCCAGCCCCTTTGCGAGGCGCGCGCTGCAGAAGTTGCATTTCTCGACGACACCGCGCATCCGGGTCGGATAATCCGGGTTGTATTCCTCGATATAGGGTCGCGGATCTTCCCAGTTGAAGCTTCTGGCACCATACGGACAGGCGGCCATGCAGAAGCGGCAGCCAATGCAGCGATGATAGTCCATGGCCACAATGCCGTTCTTTTCGATCACGAAGGTCGCCTTGGTCGGGCAGGCCTTGACGCATGACGGGTTGTCGCAATGGTTGCAGAGGGCCGGGAACTGACTGCTCTCGATGGTAGCGGAGCGCAGTTTCTGGCTCTTCTCGGGAAAGAGGTTGCCGAATCCGGTTTTCCAGATCCACTTGATCTCGCTTTTGCTGCCCGGAATCTGGGGAACATTGTGAACCCTGTTACAGGCGGCGATGGCTTCATCGAGCATACTCTCGTTCTGGTAGAACTTACGCATGTCGATCACCATGCCGAGCCTGATACCGGTCGGTGCCGGCTCCCCGTGCCCGCCATCATCCGCATGGCTGCCACCGGCCGCTACAGCGCTGGTGGTGGAGGACAACTGGATGATCGCCGGACCGCTCATACCGGCAAGTACCGTGGCACCCGCCATTTTCAGAAATTTTCTTCTCTTGTTATCCATCACTGAGCCTCCTTCTTTGCCAACTCCGCGGGCGTTATATGGCAATCCCAGCAGGTGGGCGAAGCCGCTGTGAACTCATGACAACTGTCGCAGAACTTCTCCTTGTTGGAGTGACACTGCATACAGGCAAGCTGCAGCCCTTTCTGATATTCCTTGCCGGCAACCGTGATTGTTTCCCGATTCGAGTTGCGCAGGACATCGTCGCGCCATTCATTGAGCAGTTGCATATGTCTGTCTCTCATCTCCGCAGCGGGGGCTACGCATTCTTTCTCACCACCCGGCGGCAGTTCGGGCTTCGGCAGCGGGCCGGCGTCCAAACCGTTGAACCAGATGGGAAACGTCACGAACAGGACAAAAACAGCCAGTCCCGAAACTATCAATCCTTTGTTATACATTATTCGTTTCTCCTCTATTCCGGTCGGGGATTAAAATACCATGGTTCGCAGGCCTTCATCGAGCTCGCCCCGGGTTTCACCTTCCAGGACAATGGCGTTGCCGACCAGTTCGGTAATACCGCAGACACCGACGTTGGGGTTCCAGTAGTCCATCAGTGAAGTCAGGGTGGCCCGGTCGATGGCGCAGACGCAGGACAGCATGTTGACCCCGTGCTTGTCTTCCACATATTTGACCGCATTTGCACGCGGCAGACCCGAGCGCATCCGCAGCTCCATGATCTCGTCCGTGTTCAGGCCGGTGCCCGAACCGCAGCAGAAGGTCTGCTCGCGGATCGTGTTCTCCGGCATTTCAACCCAGTCGACCACGTGGTCGAGGATGTAACGCGGCTCATCCATCAATCCCATGGCCCGGGCCGGGTTGCAGGAATCGTGGTAGGTGGCCTTGACATGGCTGTTGCGGCTCTTGTCGAGCTTGAGCTTGCCGTGATTGATCAGGTCGGCGGTGAACTCGCTGATGTGCACCATTTTGGTCGAGGCGGAGTTCTGGAAAACGGTTCCGGTAGTCGGAGATTTCGGTACTTCGAGAAAATCGGCGGGACCGTTCATGGTGTCCATGTACTGATGCAGCACCCGCCACATGTGACCGCACTCGCCGCCGATGATGTGCTTGACCCCGAGACGCTTGGCCTCGGCGTACATTTTGGCATTGAGTTTTTTCATCGACTCATTGTTGGTGAACAGGCCGAAGTTGCCGCCTTCGGAGGCATAGGTCGACCAGGTGTAGTCCAGGCCGATATGCTCGAACAGGATCAGGTAGCCCATGGCCGTGTACAGGCCCGGCTCGGCAAAAACGTCAGCCGACGGGGTGATGAACAGGATCTCGGCGCCCTTGCGGTTGAAGGTCGGTTCGATTTTGACGCCGGTGAGATTCTCGATATCTTCGGCCAGGAAATCGACGTTGTCCTTGAAGGTGTGGGGCTGCAGACCCATGTGGTTGCCGGTCCTGTTGGAGTTGGAAACCGGCTCCAGAATCCAGTTGATACCGACGCCCACCAGGTGGAGCAGCTCGCGCAGCATCATGGTCACCTCGGCGGTGTCGATGCCGTATGGGCAGAAAACCGAGCAGCGGCGGCATTCGGTGCACTGGTAGGAGTACATGAACCACTCCTTGAGCACACCGACCGTCATCTCCCGGCCGCCGGCCATCTTGCCGAGGATCCTGCCGGCCAGGGTGAAGTCGTTACGGTAGACCGAGCGAAGCAGTTCGGCCCGCAGAACCGGCATGTTTTTCGGATCACCGGTGCCGAGAAAGAAGTGACACTTGTCGGCGCAGGCGCCGCAGCGAACGCAGCAGTCCATGAAGATCTTCAGGGAGCGGAACTTGTCGAGCCGTTCGCCGAGCCCGTCGATAATGATCTCCTTCCAGTTTTCCGGCAGCTTCCAGTCGTCGTCTTCCGGCGACCACTCCCGGGCATTGGGGAAATTCAGCCCTTTCTGGCTGTTCAGGTACTCTACCTTGTCTTTTTTTGCAGGGTAGGCGTAATTGCCCGGCTTGAAAGCAACCGGGACATCCATCCAGTCCATGGCCGGTACGGCACCAGTGGCCAAGGACGGGCCCTGCACGACGCTTTGGGATAGTTGTTCTAATTTTGGAACTGACATCGTTTTAGTCCTTATAAGCTAATATTGGTCAATACAGTTATTCCGCTTTCTCAGCAGGTGCCTCTTCCTTGGACGGCAGCTCTTTTTCAACCGGAATGTTGGCGTCTACCATGAACTCGCGGAATTCATCCTCGTAGTCCGCATAGGCATGTACCTTGATAGCCGGGTTCCACGGGTTGATGTGGCGTACCTCACGGGTGTCGTTCCTCATGTTTCTGGTCGGGCTCAGAAACACCCCGCCCAGATGCATCAGCTTGGAAAACGGAAAGTAGACAAGCAGTGCGCAGACCAGGAACAGGTGGATATAGAAGATCGAGCCGATATCGGTGGTGATCACCGGGCTGAAAGTGACCAGGCCGACACTGAGCTGTTTGATGGCGGCGATGTCGATGCCGTCGCGGAGGAACATTCTCATCAGCACACCGGTGACGCCGATGGCAATGAGCAGCAGCAGCGGGAAATAGTCGTTGGCCAGCGAAATGTAGCGCACCTGGCGGTTGGTCAGCCGGCGACTGAACAGGAACAGAAGTCCGATCAGCAGGCCGGCATCGGTCAGATAAAGGGCCGGGGTGCCGATTTCGAACATGGAATCGGCCCAGTCGAGCCAGACGATGGCCTCGGGTACCGGGTTCAGGAACAGCCGCATGTGGCGAATGACGATGACCAGGAAGGAATAGTGAAAGATCAGGGCGAACAGCCAGAGCCATTTGGACGACTCATAGGTGATCTTGGGCCCGGAATGAATTTCCGACTTGGTGTTCCGGAACAGTGACCTGAAGGTCAGGATCTCCAGCGCCATGCGGGCGATGACCTCGGTGTTGGTGTGGGGGCTCTCCAACCGGTTATGCTTGATGAAACCGAGTGATTTCCCCTGTCCGCATGTGGTCTGGATGGAAAACGGGACCGGTGACTTGGCCCACTGAACGACCTGATAGACAAAGCCGCCCAGAAAGACCATGACTGCCAGATACGGTATTGCAACACCAAAAAAGTATTGCATTCCCGGTATCTGGGAACCAAGCCAGGCAATCAGAATCAATGCGATGACCGCCAGGAATGAAAAGGCATACTTCATTTCTTAACCTCGCTTCTGTGAACTGTTTTGGTCGGTGCTCGAAGCTGCCCTTCAGGTCGGGCGCCAACCGGTTACCTACGTTACTTTTTAATATCCGTTATATTATTAAGCGCTCGTGATGGACAAGCGCTGTCTGTCAGTATCTGCTTACCGGACCGGATTTCATCGACCCGTATTTTATAGATTTTTTCCCGGCACTCGACGTAGAGATCGAAGGCGGCCAGCACCGCCAGGTCGACAGCGAACTCGAAGTCGTAAAGCTGACCAGCCAGTTCCCTGCTGTCTTTATCACCGGCCAGAATCTCCCGGGTGATATGCTTGACGGCGTTCAGCGGGGCCACCGCCTGGGATGGGGAAAATTCCTGTACCGAGCGGAGGTGCATGATGCGGGAGAGCGGCTCCCTGAACGAAGCGGAATTCTCGCCGCTGCAGAGCAGGGCGAAGATTTTCTTGAGGGCGTCCCGGATAGTACCGCCGACGGGATTGGCGAAGGAGTCTTTCTCTCTGATGAAAAAATCGGAAGCCTGATAGGTCGCCAAGGTGAATTCGACCCATTTATCAACGATTTTATATCGGTTATTATGCAGTGCTTCCGCTAACGTCACGCCCCAGCCCTTCGCAATAAACAATTGTTATTACATAGATACGGGCTCTCCATCCAAAAGTGAATGAATGCCCATTCACAAGGGCTGATTACTATCACTTTTAGTCTTTATTTTCAAGACTATTTTGAAAAGTGATCGAGCGCCAAGCGCCTATCACGTTAGAGCTTCTGGCTGTATGGGATTACTGCTGAAGTTCGATGACCAGATCGTTGATGATCATCTCCGACTCGATTATCCAGGGGTCTTTGGAGAGCCGCTCGAGCCAGTCTTCACCCTGATCGACCTGGGGGTCCAGCCCCGGCTCATCACCGCCTACCTCGTCATCGAGTTCGCCGCTGTCCAGGGTGCCGAAATGGGCGCCGACCGTCTCCCGGGCCTGCTTTTCCTCCAGCCGCTTGGCCCGCATCGAATCGAGATCAAGCTCGATCACGGTCTGCTTTGCCTTGCCGCTGGAGCGTTTGGCCTCGACTTCGATCAGGCGCATTTCTTCGGAGCCTTCGACACGGGCTTTACTCCGATCGGTGATGGCCTGCAGGTCGCCGATCTTGTCTGAAAATTTTTCGTAGGCAACCGGCTCGACCTGTTCCCATTTCAGGGAGTAGTCCAGGTACTGCTCTCCGGACTCCAGATACTGAAACAGGCTCGGCAGGATAATATCGGGCACCACCCCCTTGTACTGGGTCGACCCCCCGTCCACCCGATAAAACTTCTGGATAGTCGCTTTCAGCGCCCCGAGATCGTCATAACGCCTCAGGTGAAGCAGTGGAATATTATCGTTGAGATCGATGATGGTCTGCACCGTTCCCTTGCCATGGGTGTGCTGGTCCCCGACGATGACAGCCCGGTTGTAGTCCTGCAGCGCTGCCGCGACGATTTCTGAGGCCGAGGCTGAAAAACGGTTGACCAGCACGACCAGCGGACCGCCGTAAACCATGGCGTTATCTTCGTCTTCAAGGACCCGTTTCAGACCCTGGCTGTTCCTGACCTGGACCACCGGCCCATCCTCGATAAACAGCCCGGTAATGTCGACCGCATCGACCAGGGAGCCGCCGCCGTTGTTCCTCAAATCGAGAATGAGCCCCTGAATCCCCTGGTTTCTCAGCTCGACAATGGCGTCCCGGGTATCCTGGGTGGAGTTGCGCCCCTGACCGAAGCGGCTCTTCTCGAAATCACGGTAGAAGCTGGGAACATTGATGTAGCCGAATTTGACTCCGTCGACTTCAAGGACCGTCTGCTTGACAAACGTCTCTTCGATCTGGACGACGTCCCGGGTGATGGCGATGATATCTTCACTGCCGTCGGCCCTGCGGACCGTCAGCTGCACCTCGGTTCCCTTGGGCCCGCGGATCAGGCGGACCGCATCGCGCAGCCGCATATCGGTCACTTCCACCGGTTCCTGGCCTTTCTCGGCCACCGCCAGGATGGTGTCTTCGGCCTGCAGTCTTCCTTCCTTGGCAGAAGCGCTGCCGGGAATGATTCTGACCACCTTGATGTAGCCGTACTCTTCACGCAGCAGGGCGCCGATCCCCTCCAGACTGCCGCGCATGTGAATATCGAAATCCTCTTTGCGGTCCGGGGCCATATAGTTGGTATGCGGGTCGAAAGCCCGTGAGACCGCGTTGAAAAAACGGTCGTAGTGGTCCTGCAGAGTTTCCTGGTGCAGCCGGTGAAAGAAATCCTTGAAACGCCTGCTCACCCGCTCAACGGCCTCATCCCAGATCTTGGCGGAATCGACTGTCTCTCCACGGGCCCGATGCTCCTCCTCGAGGTCCAGGTAGCGGTTCATGACCTGGGCCGTGAGTATATTTTTCCAGCGCTGCCGGAGTTCGGCTTCGTCGGCGGCATAGTCGAGCTTTTCCGGGTCGGTCTCCATCGAGGCGGCGGTGTTTTTGTCGAAGCGCTCGGCCAGGATCTCGTCGACCATGGTTTCGACCTGGCTGATCCTGCTGGCCATGATCGAATATCCGGCATCGGGCAGGCCGATGGTCCCCCGCAGCAGATTGTCGTCGATCACGGTGGTGAAAGCGTTCAACTCGGCCACATCGGTTGCCAGCAGGAAGCGTTTCTGAAAATCGAGCTGCTTGATGTAGAGGTCATAGGCGGCCCGGGACAGTTCATCGTCAACCTGCTTGTCGCTGTAGTGAATAGACGGCAACTGCTTGCCGAGCATATAGCCGATCAGCTTGTTGCGTTTGGCATCGACGATGAGGTCGCTTTCGGCACAAAGTACTGACGGCAGCAGAGCGAGCAGTATAGCGATCGGAAAAATGAGAAGGGATTTACTGTTTTTCATGTATTCGTGTTGAGAAATGAGCGATTCACCCACAAGAACGGGCAAGATCCCGCCTGGGCGACAGCCTGCAGTCATACCAGAACGGCCGGACAAATACCATGACAAAGACCGAGCAACCGGAAAATCAGCAGCGGCCAATCGAACATGGTGGTCCGGCGCCCCGCCCGCTCAGGTGGTACAGCAGCAGTTGTCCAGGGCAGGAAATCTGGCCGGGTCAAGACCGAGCAGCTGCATGAAAGCGGTCAGCTCCTCGAAACTGCAGTTGAACATGCGGCTCTTGTTTTCACTGTCCGCCGACGCACGTTCTCTGGTCAGTACATCGGTCAGCCGCGCCGCCACGAGGTGCCGATAAGCCGCCCCATCCAGCTGGTGGCGCTCACAGAATAGCAGAAAGCGCTGCCAGTTGATGTAAGAACGTCTGATGCCCCGGTAAGCACTGGTGCCCATGTTTTGCGGCAGCAGGTCGCGAAGGGTTATCTCCAGGTAACGCTGGCTGGCGCCGTCGAGCAGGCGAGCCCGCTGCCCGGGGGTCAATATTATGCCGGGCCCGCCGGGGTCCTCGCTCAAGTGATGCAGGGCGGAATAGAGGGCCACTTCCGGGATTTCTCCGGAATGCCGGACCATGTACCATTCATCCTCGAGCAGTGATTCGATATCAATCCCGGTGTTCGTCATCTTCCAGTCCGAAAACACTCCTCACCATGTCGATTTTCGAGTCGTCGCCCTTTCTGCAGCTCTCACTTTTCAGAAACTGCAGGGGATGGTGCAGCATCTTGGCGGTGATGGCCTGAGCCAGCTTTTCTACCCTGGCTCTATCCTCCTCGGAGAGATCCATTCTGGACAGGGTCCGCGACACCTCACCGGTACAGATGTCGTCGGCTTTTTTCCTCAGGGCCGAAATGGTCGGGGTGATGGTCAGCCCCTGCTGCCATTTGTCGAACTTGAGCGTCTCCTCGTCGACAATGCGCCCAGCCCTGACCGCCTCTTTTTCGCGCTCCGATCGATTCATCTCGACAACCTGACTGAGATCGTCGATGTCATAGAGAAACACGTTCTCTATCTCGTTGAGCTGCGGATCAAGATCACGGGGAACGGCTATGTCGATAAAAAACAGCGGCCGGTTCCTTCTGATTTTCATCAATGGCCGGACCGCCTCGCTTCTGATGATCAAATCAGCCGACCCGGTGGAAGAGACGATGATGTCGACCGACTCCATCTGCTGGCTGAGTTCTTCGAGGCTGCAGGAACTGCCGTTGAAGCGCCTGGCCAGTTCAACGGCCCGGGAAAGCGTCCGGTTGGCCACGGTGATCCGTTTGACACCCTGGCCGAGAAGATGCTCGGCGGCCAGCTCGGCCATCTCCCCTGCCCCGATCAGCAGGACCTTCTTGTCATCGAGGTTGCCGAAAATTTTCCTGGCCAGCTCCACGGCGGCCGAACTGATCGACACCGCGGCGGAGCCGATGCCTGTCTCGCTGCGCACCCGTTTAGCCACCGAAAAGGCCTTGTGCAGCAATTTGTTGAGCAGCGGTCCGGTGCACCCGAACTGTGAGGCATAGCGGTAGGCCTCTTTGATCTGACCGAGAATCTGGGCCTCACCCACCACCATCGAATCGAGGGAGGCGGAGACCCTGAAGAGGTGGTTGACGGCCTCCTGGTCGTGATAGACGTAGGAATAAGTACCCCAGTCTTGAGCGGCGACATGGTCCCCGAACAGGAAGCGAAGCATCGAGGGCGTGGACTGGTCGACATCTTCGGAAACCCAGATCAGTTCGACCCGGTTGCAGGTGGAGAGCAGGTAATACTCGAGCGGCTGTTTGTCCTGCAGTCCCTTCAACCTGCTCAGGGCTTCCTGGTAACCGGAGGTCAGGGCAATCTTTTCGCGGACTTCAAGCGGCGTTGATTTGTGGTTGACGCCGATAAGGCTGATATGCTTTTTCGCCATGATAAGATCTGATCAGGTTATCACCAGCCACAGCGTCACGATCACCACAACAAATCCTGCAACGATCATCAGCGCCGCCCTGCGTCCGCGCCAGCCGATGGTGAACCGCTGATGGACCTGCACCAGGTAGATGAGCCAGATGATCAGCGTGCAGACCTCTTTGGGGTTCCAGCGCCAATACGTGCCCCAAGCCTGCTTGGACCAGAAAATACCGGTCACCATCCCCAGGGTCAGAAAACCGAAGCCGACCGCCAGACAGTGGGAATTGAGCTGATCCAGGGCATCGAGCGAAGGCAGCCGGGAAAAGAAGTAGCCCAGTTTCCTGCTCTTCAGTTCACGCTCCTGGAGCAGATACATGAGCCCGCCGCAGAAGGCCAGGCCCAGAAAACTGTAGGCGATCAGCGAGATGCCGGCGTGCAGCGGCAACCACAGGCTCTGCAGCGCGGGCTCCAGCGGAATGATGTCCCGCGGTGCCAGGGAGGCGGCAATCAGCAGAGCAAAGATCAGAAATGACACGAAGGTGCCGAAATTCTTCACCGTATAGCGCCAGCGGAACGACAGATATGCCGACGTGGTCGCCCAGGCGAAAAAGAAAACTGCTTCATGATAGGTGGTTATCGGGGTGCTGCCGACCGTCATGTAGCGGGTCAGGATATATCCGCTCTGCAGCACCCAGGAACCGATCAGCAGGAATCGGGCCCCGGTGCGCACCCGCTTTTTCTGAGACAGGAAAAATACCAGATAAGCCGCACAGGAAAGAAAGGTCAGACCGAGGACGGCAAGCAGGAGCAGGTAATTTATTTCATGAATGAGCGTTCCTTTATCCATGTGATCCATCCGTTGTCCAGTTACTCGGTTCCGCTAATAGCCGCATCGTTTCCGGCAGACAGCTCATCAAGCATTTCTTTGATCAGCCGCCCGACATCGATATCGTCGGGAAGCCCGGCATCCAACTGGCGCTGCAGTTCAGCCCAATCCGATCGTTTTATGCACTCCAGCACCGGCAGCTCGAGAATCGACTGAAACAGCGTCTTGTTCTTCTCGGCATCGCTTGACTGGTTGACGACCAGCCGACGGATGCGGGCCATCAACTCGACCAGAACCCCATACTCTTCGCCATATTCCCGGGCCAGCTGCATCTTCAGCAGACGGGCCAGAGCAGGACTGCCGCCTCCGGTAGAGACGGCAATGACGAAATCTCTGCGCCTTATTTTTGCCGGCACATGAAAATCGGAAACCGGCGGATTGGCGGCGCTGTTCAACAGAACATGGTGACGGGCGGCATCCTCGGCAACCATTTTCTGCACCTTGGGGTCATCGGTGGCGGCGAAAACCAGAAAGGCACCTTTGACATCGCCCGGACGATAGCCCCGCTGATGCCAGGTAATCGCACCCGACTCGGCCAGCCTGACGATCGCTTGACAACCATGGGGGCTGATGATCTGAACCGTGCCGCCGCAGAGCAGCAGCGCCTTGATTTTCCGTGCGGCGACAGCCCCGCCGCCGACGACCAGGCAGCGCTTGCCGCCGATATCGAGGCTCACCGGATAGAGCGGGCTGCTGCACTCGCCCCCCCCATTAGCACCGTTCTTTTTGTCGCTGCAGTTCATTGTCGTTTCAACCTATAATCACTCTGCCGCCGCGCTCAGCCGGACCAGAAGATAAACAACAACCCCAGAGCGGCCACCATCAGGCAGTAATAACCGAACCACTGCAGGCGATTTTTTCTGATGACGTCGAGTAACAGAATGATTGCCAGGTAGCCGGTAACGGACGCCGCCAGCGTCCCGCAGATCATCAGAACCAGTTCATCGGCCGCCGGAGGGTGGTTGACAAACTCACCCAGGTTGAGCACCGCCGCCCCGAGAATGGCCGGGATCGACATGATAAACGAAAAACGTGCCGCCGTCTCACGGTTGATGCCGAGCAGCATGCCGATAAATATCGTGGTTCCCGAGCGCGAAACCCCGGGGATGATGGCGAAGGCCTGACCGCAGCCGATCAGGAAAGCCCGCGGGCCATTCACCTGCACCGCCCGTTCCGGCAGATAGCGGCTGATGATCATCATCAGGCCGGTGATAATCAGCATGAAGCAGACGACCGTCACCGAGGTGAACAGCGACTCGATCTGATCCTTGTATGATAAACCGATGATTACCGCTGGTATGGTGGCAATGACCACATAGAGATCCCAGAGCAGGTAGGTGCGCTGCTCCTTGGTACAACGTCCGCCCAGCCAGTGAATCGGGGCCAGGAGCATGGCCAGCAGCTCCTTTCTGAAAACAACCATCACCGACACCAGCGTACCGAGGTGGAGCAGCACATCGAAGGCGATCCCCTGACCGCTGAAGCCGAGAATCGAAGAGCCGAGAACCAGATGGCCTGAACTCGAAACCGGCAGGAACTCGGTAGCTCCCTGGACGATCCCGAGGATGATTGCTTTTACTAATTCCACAGGGTTCCGGTTCGAGGGATCTGATGATCTCTGCTGCAGGGGGCGGCTGTCGGATTCATCGCTTTGTCGTTAAAAAAAAAGGGTCGACTGACCCATGTCAGCCGACCCTACAGATTACAAAAAATCGTAATTACTGTCAATTAGCAACCTTCGACGGCAGCTCCCTTCGGCGGATCTACCCTGACCTTGTCGCCGGCCTTGAGCTTGTCTGCCTTTTCGCAGGTCATGGTGACCGTGTCACCGTCAACACCGGTTACTTCACATTTCAATTTGGCACCAAAACCGACGCTGGCGGTTCCGACGAACATCAATACAAGTGCGGCTGCAAAAATCTTCTTCATGGTCGATCTCCTTTGAACGATTTATCAAAAAATGCCGGCTCAGTCCGGCAAAAAAAAATAAATAACCTTACGCATCGAGTGGGCGCGGCAATGGTTAACTGCCCGACTCCCGTCACTATTTAAGTATACTCTAACGTATCTGGTTTGCTGACGATTGTCAAGCACGTCTGATCGACAATTTCAGTTGATTATCTGCTCCAGATCTTTCACCAGCACCGAATGCGGAACATAGCCGGAATATTTTTTCAGTACGGTTCCCTTGCTGCTCACCAGAAACGAAGTCGGGATCCCGTAGACCCCGCCGAAATCCCGGGTCACTGAATCATCGGCCATCATTACCGGGTAATTGATCGCTTTTTTGTCGACCAGCTTCCGGACCAGGTTCTTATCCTGGTCGACCGAAATCGCCACGACTGAAAAGCCGTCATTCTGATAGTCGTTGTGCAGCTGAATCAGGCTGGGTATCTCCTGAATACAAGGCGGACACCAGGTTGCAAAGAAAACGACCAGCAGGGATTTACCGTCGAACGAACTGGATTTGATCGTTTTTCCGGTAACGACATCTTCGAGCATGAAAGACGGCATTGGGGTCGAGGCGGCGGCCGGTGCATGCACCATAAAGGGCAGCAGCAGGCCGCATATGAAAAAGACGATAAGATGTGATTTCCGGTGCATAGCGATCCTTGTGATTTAAAATGTCAACCGAGGCAATAGTACTTGTCTGATCCGTTTTTTGCCAGACGATTATGAAAGCCGGATTCGTTCAAGGTAGTGCTAGAATTGTTTTCCCGGCTGTATTATACTGCGACGTTGATATACTATTGGTTCATTTAACCGGAAAACAAGAGTGTGCCGCTTCTGCATTGGTATCAGGCAGTTTGCGGTCATGACCGAGCACGGGTAAATCATGGTTTTTCGAAAATCTTCTGCACTTCAGGTAACCTTTTCTCCATAACTATGATGATCGATCTCAAAATTTTCAGGCCCATTCTTTCTTCGCTCCGGAGCTGCTGTCCGGTTGTGCTCGTCTGTTTCATGCTTGCCTGGCCGGCCGGGGCCGAGGTGGTGGATCGAGTGGTTGCAGAAATCAACAATGATGTCATCACCCTCTCTGAAGTCGAAGAGGCGGGCAAAACCGTTTTCAGGCAAATCGCCCTGGAGGTGCCGGCCCAGGACCGGCTCAAGGCCATCGATCAGGTGCGCAGGGACATACTGGCCAACCTGATCGACAAGAAACTGATCGAGCAGGAGGCTGCCAGACAGGGCATTGTGGTGTCCGAAGAGGAAGTGGACCAGGCCTTCGAGCAGGTTTTGGCGATCAACAACCTGGATCCGGCCGAATTCCTTCAGCAGCTCGAAGACAGCGGCATGGATGAAGTCCAGTATCGCGACAACCTGAAAACTCAGATTTACCAGAACCAACTGCTCAACAGGGATGTGCGGTCGAAAATCGTCATCACCGAGGAGGCCATCCTCGACTATTATGACACCACCTACACAAAACTGATCCCCGAGGGCGGCTACTACCTGCTTCAGGTCGGCATCGGCTGGGGGGAGACCGAAGGAACGGAGTCGGACCCGGCCGACCTGGAAGAGCGCAAGCGGGACGCCCGTGAGCGGGCTGACCGGGTTCACCGGCTGGCCGTCAACGGAAATGATTTCAAGGAGCTGGCCCGCAAGTTTTCCGACCTTCCTTCGGCGGCCGAAGGAGGCGATATCGGTGTCTTCGACGAGGATGAGATGGCCAGCTACATGAGATCTGTGGTGACCTCGCTGAAACCGGGAGAAGTGAGCCGCATCATCGAAACACCGGTCGGCTTTCAATTCTTCAAACTGCTCTCCAGCAACGAGGGTGGAATCGTCATGCAGGCGCCCTATGCAGAGGTGAAGGAAGAAATCAGGGAGAAACTATTCAACGAGGCACTGAAGTCCGAATTCGACGAATGGATCGAAGGCATCAGGGATAGCGCCTACATCAGGACCTCCCTGTAGTTCAAGATATCCGCTGCCAGTCCCGTTCAGACGCCGACTGATCAGCCAGAGGAACGATTATGGAGTTAGGCACACCGGATAATGAATCATTGGGAATGCTTCTGCGCAAGCTGCGGCTGGAACGATCCCTCGATATCAGCGACATCGCCGAGGAAACAAAAATTCCGCCGGCAACGATCAGGGCCATGGAAGCAGACGACTATGCCGCCCTGCCGGCACTTGCCTTTGCCCGGGGCTTCTACGCTATTTACAGCGAACTGCTCAATCTTGACCGGGAAGAGACGGTCGCCCGTTTCGTCAGCGACTACCACAGCGCCGATTTCACCAGCGTAAATGCCGCCACCGCTCCAACCGTCAATAGCCGACAGATCGGCAGCATGGCCGAGCGTCCATCGCATTTTCTGAGAACGGCCATCGGTATTACCGTGCTGGCCCTGATTCTGATCGGCGCCTCCATTTCGTGGTACGCCGGCTACAATCCGGCCAACCATGTTTCCGAATGGCTGAGAAGCTTCCAGGAACCCCGCCTGGAAATCATCGAACAGACTCAGCCCAGTGGAGACGGCCAGTAGCAGAACCGTCGACTGCTGATGCCAGAACTCCGCTCCGATCTGCCGGCCCTTGTCGTGGACAGCCGCGATTACGGCGAATCGGACAAAATCGTCATTTTTTTCTGCAGGGAAATCGGCAGACTAAGCGCCCTGGCCAAAGGAGCGCACCGCTCCAAGAAACGGTTCCTCAACAAGCTCGAAATCTTCTCTTTTGTAGAGATCTCCTATTCCCGGTCGGCTCCCGGCAGGCTTGCGGTGCTCAGCGAGGCGGAGCTGCTCAACAGTTTCATCTCCCTGCGCTCCAACCTGGACGGCTACAGGACCGCCTCGATCATCAGGGAATACCTGCTGCTGGCTATTCAAGACACATCCGGCGACGACCATCTCTTCCAGCTGGCACTCTGGGCCCTTCACTCATTGAACGGAAACGATGACCAGCGGCGAGTCCTGGCGCTGTTCCTGATCAAATTTTTTGACGTGCTCGGCTATCGTCCCGACTTCTCTTCCTGCCAACTCTGCTCAGCCAGCCCCCCGGCCGGCGAACCGGTCAGTTTTGCCGCTGAAAGCGGCGGCGTGATCTGCACAAGGTGTAGTAGTCCGGCTTCGCCTAACGAGCATCGTACCCTGGCCGCAGGGACCGTGCAGATGATCAGTGCTGTCCAGCAGCAGCCGATCGCCCGTTTAAACCGATTCAAGCCGGGCGGCATGGTGCTCGAGCAGATCCTCGATTACGCCGGCAGCTATGGCCGCCACCTGTTCCAGCGCGAGATTCAATCCTGGAAATGGCTTGACCAGCGGACGAACGGATACCGGGGTCAGTCAAGGTAGCGTATCTCCCCGCTGTACTCGACCACTTCGGTGCCGTCCTCGAGCAGCAGTTTCAGCCCCCCGTCGTCGCCAATACCGATGACCGTGGCCCGATACTGCGGCCTGGTCATCACATCGAAGCCGAACACAACCCGGCGGCCGAGCGAGTCTGTCAGCTCCCTGAAGCGCGAGATAAGCGGACCCGGCTTCTGGTCATCTTCCGGGAGGCCGTGCATCTGCGCCTTTTCCCACCAGTAGAGCAGCCCAAGATTCCAGCTCAGTTTGGCCAGGAAGCAATAACTGAAATACTCCAGGTCGATCCTGCTGCCGAGCTGATGGGACAGTGACGTGGCGATACCTTCAAGGGCCCGGGGGAATTCGCGGTTATTGACGTTGATGCCGAAGCCGAGCAGGCAATATTCTTCTTTCGAGTTCGGGCCGGAGAAGTTTTCCGCCAGAAAGCCACCTATCTTGAGGCCGTCAATCTGCACATCGTTGACCCAGCGGATCATTGCCTGGTCGGCCCCGCAGCTGCGCAGCGTTTCGCAGCAGGCGATGCCGAGGCTCAGCGGGACCAGCAGGCGATAGCGGGGCAGCAGGGTGCTGATATAGATGAGGCAGCCCCAGAGACCGCCCGGCGGGGCGTACCAGGATCTGGTAAAACGGCCCTTGGAGCCGCTCAGGGTCCGGGCGGTGACGACGGTGCCGCTGGCAACGGAGAAGCCGCTGTTCTCGAACCGGTCGATATGGGCCCTGGCGTGCAGCATGGCTCGCTCCAGCGACTCGTGCTGGTCGATCACCGAGCCGACAAACGATCCGTATCCGATGATTTCTTCGGCCTGGTGCTGCGGCCAGTGGGCCAGCCGTTCAGGAAGTTCCGCCCGCTGGATGTGGCCTTTGAGGCGCTCCGGGGTCAGGGTGAAGGACATGGCGGGTCGACAGATCGCCGCTCAGATTGCGTCCCACTCGGCTTTGACCCGGGTAATCACCTTCTGTATCAGCGGTAATTTCTCGGCCTGGCAGACGCCGATCAGCGGCTCTCCCTGCTGCACCGAAACGCCGGGTTTAAAATAGACGGAATGAATGACGCCTTCAACGCCCGAGTAGTGGACCGGGGTATCGCGCTTCATCAGCGACATGGTGAAGGCCTCGTCTCCGGGCCGGATGGTTACCCCGCGATCGCCCTTCTTGTCGATTCTCGACTGGATATCCATGGAAAAGAAAAACTTGGCGCTTTCCGGGGCGGGGAACAGGTAGAGAACCTCTTTGAGGATCGACTCGATGATCTCCTTCTTTTTCAGGGGGTGCCTGATGGTCACCAGCGTTTCACCTGCTTCGACGAACTGACCCTGGCAATCGATTCTGATCTCCGAGACGATGCCGTTGATCGGGGCATGTACGCTCTTCTGGTTGCGCTCCCGGGTAATGGTGAACAGCGACGTGCCGGGAATATGATTCCACTCTCCGGAAGGGGCATCGACGCCGTCGCCTTTTTCCACCAGAAACTCGATAACACCGGTGTGGGGAGCGGTTATATCCACATAGTTGTATGGATCCGATCGGTATTTTGCCAGAATCTCGTCAAAATCAATTTCATTAGACATGGTTCATCCCGTCTGTTGGTCACGCCTTTAGCTTGGCTGAAAAAGTCGGTTTATACTTGTATATCTACCCCAAGGCAACAGAATTTTCCAGCCGTAAAGGCCGACAGGCGGCGCCCTGAGAGGAGCAGGAGCCGTTCTCGGACACCCCGCTCACAAGAAAATAGTGCTATGTATTTTTGATCGATTCAGATACCCTTATCTGCACAACTGTGCCTCCAGGACTCCCGAAAACAGAGGAAAAATCGCACCATGCCCCGTTGGCTGTTTCGCAGACTACCCTGTTTTGTCATCTTTTTCATTTCGATCGGGGTCATCGGCGCACTGGCCCTGCCTTTTATCCTGGAATTTTTCCTCCTTCCCCCCATTCTTGAAAAAATCCCCTTGTCGACCGCCCGGGCACACATCTTCAGGGTTACCCCCGGCGCTGCCAGCGGCAGCCTTGAACTCGAGCACCAGCATCTACCAGTGCTGTCACTTGCCCGGTTCAAGCTGAACTACTCACTGGCCTCGCTTATCAGCGGCAAAATCGACTCCCTGCAAATCGAGCGGGCTGTCTTTCATCTCCACCGGGAGGGCCGGCAGTGGACTGTCGCGGGGCTAAAAGGCACGGCCGCCGACGCCTCACCCAACTCCGCGCTCAACGGTTTTGCGCCCCCTCTGCAGGTGGGCGCGCTTATCTTAGAGCACTGCCTGATCGTTCTTCATGACCCGAAGGCGCCGGATATCCGTATCGGGGTCAGCGGCCAGTTCACCTTCGTTTTTGACGATACAAGTCCGGGTCGATTGCCCGAATCGATGAGCGGATCGTTGTCTGTTGATGACCATATTTCAGCCACGGTAAACCTTTTCGCCGCTCAGCGAAACGATCAGATTCAGCTCCGCATCGGCTTCAGCGATGGACGCTGGTCGATTCCCCAGCATGTTCTTCCGGAACCGCTCAGGCAGCTCGACTTTGGCACCCTCTCCGCCGATCTCGACATGCATCTTGACAACCGCTCCTTTTCCCCGATCCGCTATGACCTGAACGGCAGTCTGCAGGGCTTTCGGCTGACCGACCCACGGTTTCAGATATCCGCGGCCGGCCCGGCAGAGCAGCTGAGCTTCTCCGCCTCGGGTAGGCCCGGCGGGCACCGCTACACCATACACTCAGTGGCGATTGATCAGCCTTTTGCGGCCCGGCTCGACATCAGCGGCAGTGCCCAGCTGACGAAGCAGAAACTGCAGACAACCGGGACGATTCAAGCACAGCTTGCGGCCGGCGATCAGCGTGAATCAGGCCAGTTGCCGGTATCGCTTGATTACGCGGCCAGCTGGTCGGGGAGCGAAGGTTTTATCTTGAATACGGAAGGCGCCCTTCAGTTCCTGCAGCCGCTGATTCTGGCCGAGACGGGAAGTACCGATCCGGCGGCGCTGCAGGCGGACCGGCTGGGTATGGCCCTGCACCTCCAGTCACAAGACGGTGACAGCCGGGCCGAACTCGATCTGCACAGCAGCGCGCCCCGGCTGACCAGCACCGATTTTGAGATCAACGCCGCAGACCTGCGGCTGCAGGCCTTTTGGGAACGCACGGCCGGCCAAACCAGAGCACGAGTCGACGGCTCCGTTAAGGACCTGGCCCTGGCTGAACAGCAGCTCGTCGCGCAGACTGTAGATTTCAGCCTGCCGCTCCCCCGCTCCGCGGTTTCTGACCAGGAAAAAACCGAGACAGGGGCCGTGCAAATAGACGCGGTGAAGCTCGGGGGCGAACAGCTCTTCAGCCTGTCCAGCGATATCGAACTGCAGGGCGCCACCTACCGCGTCCAGGGGGTGATCACAACCCCGATCACCCCGGAAGCCACAGTGGCGTTTACGGCGACAGCAGCACCTCTGACCGGCAGCGCTGAGCTTTTCTGGAAAATGGCTCCAGCACGATTTTCTTCATCTGCCCTGGCTGTTTTTGATGCCATGCTGCCCGGCCTTGGCTTCGAGGCTCTGGTAGAAGCCGACGGGACCATCAGCGCTTCCGCCTCCACCCTGTCGGCCGAGTTGCGCCTGCTGGTCGCCGACGGTGTTGCCGAAATCGCCGACAGGAATATCAGGATCGAGGATATCAACTGCTCCATTCATCTACCCGAGCTGCCCCGGCTGAGAAGCAGTCCGAGCCAGCAGTGCTCGACGGGCAGCATCGATATTTCGTCCCTGCATTTCGACAGTGGGGATTTCACCTTCCGCCTGGAGGCCCCCCCTGCCCTGTTCATCGAAAAAAGCCTGCTGCAATGGTGCGGCGGCACCCTCGATTCCGGGAGTTTGCGGCTGTCGAAAACCATGCCCGAAATCGAGACCACCTTTTTCGGCAGCCGCATCAACCTTGGCCGATTGCTCGAACAGTTCGGCTTCAAGGGCTTCGAGGGCGAAGGCTCGCTGAACGGCAGACTACCGGTAACCATTTCGAGCAGCCGTATACAGTTTGAGGATGGTTTTCTATTTTCGACGCCGGGCGCAGGTGGTATAGTGCGCTTCACCAACACTGACCTGCTGCGGCAGGGGATCGGCGGTGTCAGCCAGGCAGGCACGCTCAGCTATGCCTTGAATGCGCTGGAGGATTTTTCCTACAACTGGACGAAGCTCTCTTTCAACACCATCGATGACGAGCTGCTGCTGGCCCTGGAACTTGACGGTAAACCGCGAACCGCACTGCCGTTTCGGTTCGATAAAAACGGCCTGATCGTCGAATCCGACCAGGGCCCCGGGCTGCAGTACCCGATACGGCTGGACGTCAATTTCCGGCTGCCGCTGGCCGAGCTGTTTCAGGTCGGTCAGTCAATCAATTCGATAATGGGGAACGATCAATGAGATTGCACTTCTCGTTTCTGGTGTGTCTGCTTTTCTTTCTGGGAATCACCTCGGCCTGCACCCGGCATGAAGTGGACGTCAAGCCGGTTGAAATAAAGCCCATCCACATCACCATCGACGTCAACGTCAAGGTGGATCGCGCCCTCGATGATTTTTTCGGTGACATCGACGAGGCGATCAAGAATGAATAACTATTTCTCGGAACCATATAGGAGTAAGACCATGTACAGGCAGAAGCTGACATTGATCATCACATTCTTGATGACCAGCGTGCTGATCTGCGGCGCAATTGCCCAGAATGCTGCAGCAGCGTCGCTCAAGGACCGAATGCTGGCCAGGGTCCCGGCCATCAACAGCCTCAAGGACCAGGGGCTGATCGGTGAGAACAACCAGGGCTTCCTGGAGTACCGGACCGGGGCCAGGCCCGAGCAGAAGCTGATCAGCGATGAAAACAGCGATCGCAGGGCGGTCTATGCCGAAATAGCCCGGACCCAGAAGGTCGACGTCGCACTGGTCGGCCAGCGCCGGGCCGCCCAGATCAGGGACATCGGCAGCCCCGGACACTGGTTTCAGAAGCCTGACGGAGCCTGGTATAAAAAGTAGCTGTATCGATGTCAGTTCCCAAAGACAGATTGTACCAGATCGATACGGTTCCGGAGGATTTCGATTTTAACGAGCGGGTCGTCGAGGTGTTCGACGATATGCTCGATCGTTCCATTCCTTTCTATCACACGGTGATCGAGGAAACCGCCCGGCTGCTCAAGGCCCATCTCAAGCCGGGCGACACGGTCTGCGACCTGGGGTGCGCCACCGGCACCTCATTGCTGTTTTTTGTCAGAAAGCTGGCCGGCTGCGATCTGAGTTTCATCGGTCTCGACAGTTCACCGGCCATGCTTTCCAAGGCCCGGTTGAAAACCGAATTCTATGCGCCGGACAGCCCGGTGGCATTCGAACAGGAAGACATCAGCCGTATCAGCCGCCCGGGGACCGGCGCCTTTATTGTCAATTACACGCTGCAGTTCATCCGGCCGGTTCAGCGACCACCGCTGATCAGGCGGCTGTATGAAAACCTTCGGCCCGGTGGACTATTGATTCTCAGCGAGAAAACGATATTGGATGACAAGCGGCTGAACCGCAGCTTTATCGACATCTACCATGATTTCAAGCGGGAGCAGGGGTATTCCGACCTGGAAATCGCCCGCAAAAGGGAGGCCCTGGAAAATATTCTGATCCCCTTTTCCGTCGACGAGAACAAAGAGATGCTGTCCCAGGCCGGATTCGGACCGATCACCGTTTTTTTTCAGTGGTTCAATTTCTCTTCCCTCATCGCCGTCAAGACCGGCTGAACGTTTCTCCTCCATGCACTATTTGAGCTACTTTCCCGATGGGATCGACCACGACCGGATCAGCACTGTTCACCACGAGCGCCAGCGCTGGGTAAACCAGCCGAAGAAGGGCTTTATCAGGTACCGGCGCCCCTTCGAAGAGCTCAGCAATTTCCGGGCCGGCCACACCGACTGTTCATCCGACAGCGTAATCATCGGCCAAGCCGATGAAATCGAACCCGCCCAACGGCGGCAGGTGGAAGAACAGCTGCGCTGTTTCATGCCCTGGCGCAAAGGTCCCTTTAGCGTGTTTGGAATCGAAGTGGACGCCGAATGGCGCAGCCAGCGCAAATGGAACCGTTTGCAGCAGCACCTCCCTGACCTCAGCGGTAAGCTGGTGGCCGATATCGGCTGCAGCAACGGTTATTACATGTTCCGCATGGTACCGCACCGGCCCCGGCTGGTGCTCGGCTTCGAGCCGTCCGTGCAGCACTACTACTGTTTCAAAGCGCTCAACGCCATGGCCGGTTTCGACAACCTCGACATCGACCTGCTCGGGGTCGAGCATATTTCCCTGTTCACCGAGTCCTTCGACGTGATCTTCCTGATGGGCATCATCTATCACCGCATATCTCCGCTGGAACTGCTCAAGGACGTATACTCCGCCCTCAAACCCGGCGGCATGCTGATGCTCGAATCCCAGGCCATACCGGGAGGCGAGCCGGTTGCCCTGTTCCCCGAAACGACCTACGCCAAGGTTCCCGGCACCTATTTCGTCCCCACCGGCAAAGCCCTGGAAAACTGGCTGCGGCGCAGCGGATTCGACCAGATCGATCAGTTCTGCAGCCACCCGATGAGTTCGGAGGAACAGCGGCGTACCGGCTGGATGGTGTTCGAGTCCTACCGGGATTTCCTCGATCCCGATGATCCGGGCCTGACCGCCGAGGGCTACCCTGCTCCCTGGCGGGTCTTTTTTTCGGCGGTCAAACCGTAAAAAAGCACCCTCCATGATAATGGCGGTTGCCTTTCCCCCAAGCTGTATTACAGATTGGGGTACCTGCATTTTTTTACATTAACCAACTTCTTATACGGGGAACAACGATGGAAGCAAAGCAATGCACGCTGTACAGCGGCGGTCTCAAGGGCGCCGAGACCGTTTTTGGCGAGACGGCGGAGAAATACGGAGTGAAGGAGATCATCTACACCTTCGAAGGACACAAACTGTCGCGGGACAAAAATGTCACGGTCCTGTCCAGAGAAGACCTGGAGCGTGGCAACATCAGCATGGAGCTGGCCTCGAAGATGCTTAACCGCACCTACTACGAAACCGATAAAATCCGCAAGGTCCTGCAGACCATCTTCCACATGGTTAACAGCGGATATCAGGTTTTCGTCATCGGCTCAATCCAGGAAGATGGTTCGGTCAAGGGCGGCACCGGCTGGGCCGTGCAGCTTGCCAAGATGTTCAACCGTCCGCTGCATGTGTTCGATCAGCCTTCGGAAAAATGGTTTACCTGGAAGGACAGCTGGCAGGAAGATGCGCCGACCATCAAATATGAAACCTGTGTCGGGTCCGGTACACGCTATCTCAGCGAAGCCGGGCGCCAGGCGATCGAAAAGCTGTTCGAGGACTCTTTCGCGTAACCACTCGATACCCCGATCACCCGAGCAGCGCCCGCCCGGCTGAGTCCGCCGGCGGGCGCTGTTTGTCCCCCCAGGGCGAACCGTTCAGAGCGCCGACCGCTCATTTCCCATCTGGACACAGGCCCGCTGCAGTTCCTCCGTTTCCCTGCCGAGATACTCCTGAAACTCCTTGGCCGCGATGCTGGTCAGCCGCTTGACCCCGCTGACGGTTCGGGGATGGGTCCGCCGGATCTTCCCGGCCGCATCGAAAGCCGCGTCTTCGAGTCCCTCCGGGGTCGTAACCTGATCGACGATACCGTAGTTGAGGGCCTGGGCAGCGGTGATGGTATCGTGCAAGAGCAGCAGCTGATTGGCCCTGCTCCGGCCCAGCAGTCTGCTCAGGAAAAAGGGGCCGCCGCCAAGCGGCAGGCCGCCTATTTTCTTGTAGGCGTTATGAAAGACCGTATCGTCGCTGATGATCCGGTAATCGCAGGAAAAGCCCAGATTCATGAACAGGCTGAGGGCGGCGCCGCTGCACAGCTGAATGGTGAACTTGTTCAGCTCCATCACATTGACCGCCAGCTGGTTGATGATATTGCTGAACCGGTTGATCTCCAGAAACCGTGCCCCGCCGAAAAAACTCAAATCACCGGTGTGGGCAAGGAAAAATTCCGTATACTCATCGATGCCCGACTCGCGGTAATTGGTCTGGAAAACAACCGTTCGTATCAGATCTTCCCGCTTGACCCTGTCCAGGTAGTCGGCGAGAAAATCCCGTTTGTCAAAACTGGTGATATTGTGGAAGAAATTCCCGGAAAATCGCACCCACAAGATATCGTGGTGCAGTTCGGAAACAAAAAACTCGGGGTAGCTCCTGACAAGTTCTGATTCTGACATGGCTGACTCCTGGGCTTAGCGCAAATCGATCATCGCAACAGTCATTGGCCTCTTGTCATAGTATAGCACCCTGGAGCTGGAATTATGAAATTTCCAGATAAAATTTCCCCATGACACCACAGCCAAAAGTCAGGCATCAGACCCATCGAGCGCTGCGCCCTGCACCCTGAAAACCTCTGCGACTCTAGCGAAGGCTGGAACCCAGCCGGTCAAAGTCGATATGCTGGCGAAAAAAAGAGCGGAATTCGTCACGGCGGTGACTGACATAGACGATGGTGCTGATCCGCCTTTCGGCGATCAGTTCGAGGAAATCGAGCAGACGCGAGCGGTTGGCATCATCGAGCCCCTGCGTCGGTTCGTCGAGAATCAACAGTTTCGGCAGCTTGATCAGGGCCCGGGCAATCAGAACCAGCCGCTGCTCGGCAAAGCCCACCCGTCGAAACGGTGTCTTCTCCAGTGCGCCCAGACCGACAACCCCGAGCCAGGCCCGGGCCTGTTCTATCTGGCGCTGCGTCGGCCTGCGGTAGAGCCCGATCGAGTCGAAAAACCCCGAAACCACGATCTGTATACAGTTGCCCGGGACATAGTGCTCCCGGTGCAGGGCCGGGCTGACGATGCCCATTTCCTTTTTTATCTCCCAGATCGACTCACCGCTGCCGCGGCGGCTGCCGAACAGGTAGAGCTCGTTGGTGTAGCAATCCTGATGATCACCGGTCACCAGCCCCAGCAGGGTCGACTTGCCGGCACCGTTGGGTCCGCTGACCAGGGTGTGCTGGCGCTCTCTGACCCTAAAGTCGAGCCCTGAAAATATGAGACGCTCGCCATAGCGGGCATGCCCGTCGACCAGCTTGATCAGCTCACGGTGCCCGCTCCCGGCACTGGTCCGATCCTGATCCTCGAGAATCGTCTTCCACTCCTCCCCGTTGCCGGTCCGCTCAATCTGCTCGAGCATCTCGGCCAGTCGCCCCCTGCCTGCCATGACGCCATTTTCGATCCAGGCCAGATGGGTGCACCAGGCAGGTATGTCGGAGCGGCTCGACAGAACCAGGATGATCCCGACCCGCCGCCCGACGAGCAGCTCCATGATCCGGTCGAACTCGGCACAGGACCTGACATCAAGGCCATCGTACGGGCTCTCGATCAGCAGGTGCCCGGCCCCTTCGGTGACGGCTTTGAGGATAAGCAGCTTTCGGCATTCCCCGGAGCTGAGCTGGCGAAAGCCGCTGTCAAGCACATGCCCGAGGCCAAATTGCTCAATAAGCCGGCGGTTCTCATCGAGGTTGCTGAGAAAATTTCGGGCCGGTGTGCCCGGGTCAAGCCGGTCGAGAAAATCCGACTCGTCGTTGCGAACTTCCTGTTCGAAGATTTCCTGCTGGTCCCTGAAGCTGACCACACCCAGGTCGGCAGGCATGTCCAGCTCAGCGCCGGTAAATGAATCGCCGGCTCGGGAACGAAAAATAGCTGTGAAGCGGTCGACGCCCGAGCGGTTATCCCCCAGTACACACCAGATCTCACCCGGGCGTGCATCAAACCGGTCGATCAACAACCCGCTGTCGCGCACATCGACCATTGACAGCCAGGCTGCACCGCCACCTTCAGCACTCGGTCGTTCTCTCGGATCATCACTCATAGCTGTGCTGTACCATGAGTCCCGGACAAACTCAATGGCTGCTGTAGAGCTGGTACCACCTCACACCAGCAACCCAGGGCATGCCCGGGCCCGATAATGCGCTTCCGGCACCATGCCGGCAGCCGCCTGAATCTGACTGGATTCGATACCCCGGGACTGGAATTGAGTTGACCTTGGCACTATTTCCGAGTTAATTATTGATATTTTGTGTCGACAAAATGAGAGGACCATTTCTGAATATCCCAAGATACCGGATCACCCCCATCTGGCAAGATCCGTAACCTGAAGGGTCTCCACCATAAAAGGAAAGCAGATATGAAAGCTATCATCGCCCTGGAGGATGGCACCATCTTCGAGGGACGCTCATTTACCGGCCCCGGCGAAGCCGTCGGGGAAATCGTATTCAACACCTCGATGAGCGGTTACCAGGAGGTGCTGACCGACCCCTCCTATACCGGGCAGATCGTCACCATGACCTACCCGCTGATCGGCAACTACGGGACCAATCCCGACGACATGGAGTCGCTCGCCGTGCATCCCAGAGCCTTTCTAGTCAAGGAATATCAGGGACGGCCGTCCAACTTCCGGTCGACCCGGCCGCTGGCTGATTTTCTCAAGGAGTTCGATGTTCTCGGCGTCGAGGGGTTCGACACCAGGGCCCTGGTCAGACATATCCGCACCGCCGGGGCCATGAAGGGCATTGTTTCCACCGAGGATACCGATCCCCGGTCCCTGGTCCGCCGGGCCGGCGAATGGACCGGGCTGGTCGGCCAGGATATGGTCAAACGGGTGAGTTGCCGCGAACCGTATACCTGGTTCGACAACAAACCCCTGCCCGGTCACCGGTTTGAGCCTGAGCGCAGCGGATCAGAGCTGAAAATCGTGGCCTTTGATTTCGGCATCAAATTCAACCAGATCAGGATTTTCGAGCAACGCGGCTGCCGGGTCCAGGTTGTCCCCGCCACCACCGATGCACAGACCGTCCTGGGGCTGGAGCCCGACGGCATCTTTCTGTCCAACGGTCCGGGAGACCCCGAAGGCGTTGAAAACGTCGTCGATACCATCACCGAACTGCTGGGTAAAAAGCCGATTTTCGGAATCTGCCTCGGCCACCAGATCCTCGGGCTGGCCTACGGCGGATCGACCTATAAACTGAAGTTCGGCCATCGCGGCGGCAACCAGCCGGTCAAAGACCTGCTTACCGGCAAGGTTGAGATTACCTCCCAGAACCACGGATTCTGCGTCGATATGGAAACCATCGACCCAGAGCTGGTGGAGCTGACCCATATCAACCTCAACGACAACAGCTGTGAGGGAATGAGACACCGCACCTATCCGGCATTTTCGGTTCAGTACCATCCGGAACATGCCCCGGGCCCTCACGATGCCGAGTATTTATTCGATCGCTTCATAGCAATGATCAGAGAATCTGCATAGGCCCGTCCCGATGCAGAAATCAACCGTTACCGCAACCACGTAAGCAGCTATCCATCATGCCCAAACGAACCGATATCAACAAGATCCTCATTATTGGCTCGGGCCCGATCATCATCAGCCAGGCCTGTGAGTTCGACTACTCCGGTGCCCAGGCGGTCAAAGCCCTCAAGGAAGAGGGCTACGAAGTCGTGCTGATCAACTCCAATCCGGCCACGATCATGACCGACCCGGGCCTGGCCGATGCAACCTACATCGAGCCGATCACCCCGGAAATGGTGATCAAGGTGATCGAAAAGGAACGCCCCGACGCCCTGCTCCCCACCCTGGGCGGGCAGACAGCACTGAACACGGCGATCAAGGTGGCCGAGACCGGTATTCTCGACACCTACAATGTCGAGATGCTGGCCGCCAAGATCGAGGTCATCCACAAGGCTGAAGGCCGCGATGAGTTCCGGGAGGCAATGCGTTCGATCAACCTGAAGGTGCCCGAGTCGTTTATCGTTCATACGCTTACCGAGGCGATGGCGGCCGGCGATGAGCTCGGCTTTCCGGTCATCGTCCGGCCCAGCTTTACCCTCGGCGGAACCGGGGGCGGCGTTGCCTATAACCGCCAGGAACTGGAAGCGCTGTGCAAACACGGCCTCGACCTTTCCATGACCAGCGAGATCATGCTCGAACGCAGCCTGCTCGGCTGGAAAGAGTATGAGCTCGAGGTGATGCGCGACTCCAAGGACAACGTGGTCATCATCTGCTCGATCGAAAATATCGACGCCATGGGCGTCCACACCGGCGACTCGATTACCGTGGCCCCGGCCCAGACCCTGACCGACCGGGAATATCAGGTCATGCGTGACGCGGCAATCGCCATCATCCGTGAAATCGGCGTCGAAACCGGCGGCTCGAACGTGCAGTTCGCCGTCAACCCCGAAGACGGGGAACTGATGGTTATCGAGATGAACCCGCGAGTATCGAGAAGCTCGGCCCTGGCCTCCAAGGCAACCGGTTTCCCGATCGCCAAGATTGCCGCCAAACTGGCGGTGGGCTACACCCTCGATGAGATTACCAACGATATCACCAGGGAGACCTACGCGGCCTTCGAGCCGACCATCGACTACTGTGTCGTCAAGATTCCCCGCTGGACCTTTGAAAAGTTTCCGGACGCCGAAGATTTCTTGACCACCTCGATGAAGTCGGTCGGCGAAACCATGGCCATCGGCCGCACCTTCAAGGAGGCCTTCCAGAAAGGCATGCGGTCGCTTGAGATCGGCCGCTTCGGCTTCGGCGCTGACGGCCGGGAAATGCTCGATCACCTCGATATCGAGGACCTGGAAAGCGGTCTGATCACCCCCAGTTCCAAACGGGTCGCCTACCTCTATGAAGCTTTTAAAAGGGAGCTCGGTATCGACAGAATTCATCAGCTGACCCGGATCGACCCCTGGTTTTTATCCAACCTCCAGCAGATCGTCGAGACCGAAATGCTGATTCGCCAGGCGGGCGCCGACGGACTCGATAACGAGCTGCTCAGACTGGGCAAACAGCAGGGATTCTCAGACCACCAGATCGGCTACCTGTGCGGCAGATCCGAAGAGCAGGTCAGAGCGCTGCGCAAGGAGACTGGGTGTGACCCCCGTTTACAAGCTGGTCGACACCTGCGGGGCCGAATTCGAATCATACACCCCCTACTGCTACTCCACCTACGAGCAGGAAAACGAAACCATCAGATCCGACCGTCAAAAGGTCATCATTCTGGGCGGCGGCCCCAACCGGATCGGCCAGGGAATCGAATTTGACTACTGCTGCGTGCATGCCTCCTTCGCGCTGCGCGAAATGGGCGTCGAATCGATCATGGTCAACTCCAACCCTGAAACCGTATCCACCGATTACGACACCTCCGACAAACTCTACTTCGAACCGCTGACCAGGGAAGATGTGCTGAACATCATAGACCAGGAGCGGCCCGACGGCGTTATCGTCCAGTTCGGCGGCCAGACCCCGCTCAACCTGGCGGTGCCGCTCGAGAAAGCAGGCGTCACGATTATCGGCACTCCGCCCGATGCCATCGACCGGGCCGAGGATCGTCAGCGCTTCCAGCAATTCCTGCAGAAACTGAACCTCAGACAGCCCGACAACGATACCGTCTTCACCCAGGAAGAGGCCATCGAGGCGGCCACCCGGATCGGTTTCCCGGTCGTCATCCGGCCATCCTATGTACTGGGCGGGCGGGCCATGAGGATTGCCTACACCGAGGAGGCGATCAAGGAATTCATGGAGTCGATCGGCGGCGCGGCCCAGGATCACCCGATCCTCATCGATCAGTTTCTCAAGGATGCCACCGAGGTCGATGTCGACGCCATCAGCGACGGCACCACCACGATCATCGGCGGCATCATGGAGCATATCGAGGAAGCCGGCATCCATTCCGGCGACTCTGCCTGCGTTCTTCCGCCCCATTCCCTGTCCGACGCGATGATCGAAGAGATCAAGGAGGCCAGCAGGGCAATGGCCATTGAACTCGGCGTTATCGGATTGATGAACGTTCAATACGCTATTAAAGACGAAACCCTCTACGTGCTCGAAGTCAACCCCCGGGCCTCTCGAACGGTGCCCTTTGTCAGCAAGGCTACCGGCGTCCCGCTGGCCAAACTGGCCACCAAGATCATGATGGGCAAGACACTGGCGGATCTGGGCCTGACAGAGGAGGTGACGATCAGCCACTGGGCGGTCAAAGAAGCGGTCTTTCCGTTCGACCGGTTCGATGGGGTGGACTCGCTGCTGGGGCCGGAGATGAAATCGACCGGCGAAGTCATGGGCATCGACGACAACCTCGGACTGGCCATCGGCAAGGCCCTGCTGGCCGCCGGTTCACCGCTGCCGGCCAAGGGCAACGTCTTTATCTCAGTCAGGGACAATGACAAAGAGTCGATCGTCCCGGTGGCCGGCCAGCTCAAAAAGATGGGCTTCACCCTTTTTGCAACCAGCGGAACCAACGAGTTCCTGCTTGAAAACGATATCGACAGCCACCGGATAAACAAAATCTCCCAGGGCCGGCCCCACATTCTCGATATGGTCCGCAACCATGAGATCAACTGGATAATCAACACCTCCATGGGGCGGCGGACCACCGAGGACAGCTACCAGATCCGGCGGGCGGCGATCGACCTGCACATTCCCTACACCACCACGACCAACGGCGCCGCAGCTTTCGTCAGTGCCATGAAAGCCTTCGGGGAAGCGCAGATCGGGGTAAAACCTGTACAAAAATTTGCCTGATGACTACAATAAGTAAGGGGAACCGCTCGACAACGGGCACAGATGTTTTAACTTAGGTTCTTATGTTGACAAAAGCGTATTACTCAAGAGTTTTCAGTGTATCGGGAGGTTCGTTTGAACACCTTTTATAAAAATCTGAGCATGTGGCTGGTGATCGGCCTGACCATGATCCTGCTATTCAACCTGTTCAACAAACCGCAGGGCAACATCTCGCCACTGACCTACAGCGATTTCATGGCCAAGATCGAAAACAAATCGATCAACCGGGTCCGCATCGACGGGGACACCATCTCCGGAACCTTGCAGGACGGCCAGCCGTTCAGGACCATCTATCCGGTCAATGATGATGAACTGATACCGTTGCTCAGACAGGCCGGGGTTGACATCACCGTCAAGGAAAGCCAGAAGGACAACTGGCTGATGACCATTTTCGTGTCCTGGTTCCCGATGCTGCTGCTGATCGGCGTCTGGATCTTTTTCATGCGTCAGATGCAGGGGGGCGGCAAAGGCGGCGCCCTCTCCTTTGGAAAAACCAGAGCCCGCCTGATGGAACAGGGAACCAACAAGGTGACCTTCGCTGACGTGGCCGGAATCGATGAAGCCAAAGAAGAGCTCGAGGAGATCATCGATTTTCTGAAAGATCCCCACAAATTCACCGTACTGGGCGGCAGGATCCCCAAGGGTGTCCTGCTGGCAGGCTCTCCGGGCACCGGTAAAACCCTGCTGGCCAGGGCGATTGCCGGAGAGGCCGACGTTCCCTTCTTCTCCATTTCAGGCTCCGACTTTGTCGAGATGTTCGTCGGTGTCGGCGCTTCGCGCGTGAGAGATCTTTTCAACCAGGGCAAGAAGCATGCTCCCTGTATCATCTTCATCGACGAGATCGACGCTGTCGGTCGGCATCGCGGCGCCGGGCTGGGCGGCGGGCATGACGAGCGCGAACAGACCCTGAACCAGCTGCTGGTCGAGATGGACGGCTTCGAATCCAATGAAGGGGTTATTATCGTCGCCGCCACCAACCGGCCCGACGTGCTCGATCCGGCCCTGCTGCGCCCGGGACGCTTCGATCGTCAGGTTATCGTACCGATTCCCGATGTCGGGGGCCGCGAGAAGATCCTCGAAATCTATGGCAAGAAGACCAAGATGTCCGCCAACGTCGATTACGATATTCTGGCCCGCGGAACCCCGGGATTCTCCGGCGCCGACCTGGAAAACCTGATCAACGAGGCGGCCCTGATGGCCGCCCGGGAAGGGGCCAAGGAAATCACTCTGGAACTGCTGGAGAAGGCCAAGGACAAGATCATGATGGGCGCCGAGCGGCGCTCGATGATCATCACCGAAAAAGAGAAGGAAGTGACCGCCTATCACGAGGCCGGTCACGCGCTGGTTGCCTATCTGCTGCCCGGCACCGACCCGATCCACAAGGTAACCATCATCCCGCGCGGTCGGGCACTGGGGTTGACCATGCAGCTGCCGATCGACGAAAAATACACCCACTCCAAGGGCTTTCTTAAAAACTCGATCTGCATCCTCTTCGGCGGCAGGATCGCCGAGAAGCTGATCTTCGACGAGATCACCACCGGTGCCGGCAACGACCTGGAACGGGCAACGGCCCTGGCCAGGAAGATGGTCTGTGAATGGGGAATGAGCGACGAACTCGGACCACTCACCTACGGAAAGAAAGAGGAACAGATTTTTCTCGGCCGGGAAATTGCCCAGAACCGTGATTTCAGTGAAGAAACCGCCCGCCACATAGATCTGGCCGTAAAGGAGATCATCCTCGAAGCCAGCGATAAGGTCACCGAACTTCTCAAAGGGAATCTCGACGTCCTCAAGCGCATGGCCGATGATCTGCTGATCAAGGAGACCATCGTGCTGGACGATATCCAGCGCATCCTGGCGGAACTGCGGCCGGATGAATACAGCTTCGAGGAAAAGCAGCAGCAAGCGGCCCCGCCTGTGGAAAACAGCGAAACCGAAACAAAGGCTGAAGAAGTGAAGCCAGTAGAGCCGATCGACGCTCCTCCGTCAGAGGAAGGCACTACCGCCGAAGAACAGAGGGAGCCGGGAGTCAGTTCGTGACCATTGCCCGATCCGTCAGGGTCATGGGCATCCTCAATGTAACACCAGACTCCTTTTCCGACGGCGGCAGTTTTTTCGAGGCCGGCTCGGCCATCGAGCAGGCCCGCAGGATGATCGATGAAGGCGCCGACATCATCGATATCGGCGGCGAATCGACCCGCCCATATGCTGATCCGGTCAGTCTCGACGATGAGCTGGAACGGGTTATCCCGGCCATCGAATCGATCAGGGCCATCTCCGACATTTCCATTTCCATCGATACCAGTAAAGCTGAGGTGGCGCGCCAGGCACTTGATGCAGGTGCCGACCTCATCAACGATGTGACCGCCCTGCGCAAAGACCCGGAGATGGCCGCCGTCGTGCGCGGCTGTGACGCTGAACTGATCATCATGCACATGCAGGGGACCCCCGGCACCATGCAGGTCAATCCGGTCTATGATGACGTAGTCGAGGAAGTGTGCGGATTTTTCAGAGAACGTCTGGCCTTTCTGGAGTCAGCCGGAATCGACCCGAACCGGGTCATCATCGACCCCGGCATCGGTTTTGGGAAAAAGTTGGAACATAACCTGCAGCTTCTCAACCAGTTGGAAAAACTGTCAGATCTTGGCCGCCCGGTCCTGCTGGGCCATTCACGCAAACGTTTTCTGGGTGATCTGACCGGACGGCAAGCCGATCAGCGCGACCCGGTCACCAGCGTCGTCTCGGCCCTGTGCCTGAACAAGAATATAGCTGTTTTCAGAGTCCACGATGTGGCCGCAACCAGAGATGCTGTGCGGGTGGCCCGGGCGATTCTGCAGGCCTGATTGGTAATTCCAAAAAAATGGGGCCTCGGCATGATGCTTTGCAGGCCAGGTGGAGAGAGGGAGTGAAAGAAGAGAAGAGTCGGCCCGCTGTCACATCATGCAAAGACCCTTTATGGTTAAATAATAAGCACTGTTTTTCCTAATACTATGCCAATCGTCCATTAGTGACTGCAAACCGCTAACGCCCTGCGCTGCCGGGCTCTCTGCCTGAGACCTTCGAGCATGAAAACGAGCAGTGCGCCCCAGACCAGCATGAAGCCGACCATGCGGCTCGGCGGAAAATCCTCGCCATAGATGAGTGTACCGATCAGCAGATTGAGGGTCGGAGCCGTGTATTGCAGTATACCCAGCAGAAACAGCGGTATCTTCTGAGCCGCGTAGCCGAACAACAGGAGCGGTATGGTGGTGATCAGGCCGGTTCCCGCCAGCAGAGCTATGGTCGCTGCATTGCCGTGCACAAAGCCCGAACTGCCGTCACTTCCCAGGTAGACGATCAGCGCCAGTGCCGGTAAAAAAAAGATCAGGGTTTCCAGGTAGAGGCTCTTCAGCGGGGCAATACCGATTTTCTTGTGCAGCAGCCCGTAAACCCCGAAGGTCATGGCCAGAATCAGTGAAATCCACGGGAACCGCCCATAAACCAGGGTAAGATACACGACCCCGACCAGAGCCAGCAGGATGGCCGCGACCTGCCCGGACCGGAGACGCTCCCTGAAAAAAATTACCCCGAAACAGACCGTCACCAGCGGGTTGATATAATATCCCAGGCTCGCCTCGACGATAAAACCGGCATTAACGGCCCATATGTAGACCAGCCAGTTGAGCGCCAAAAGCGCCGCACTTGCTGCGGACATAACGAAAACACGCCTGTCCCGAAACTGAAACAGAGAGACCCGCTGCCTCGACAGGATCAGGAAAAGAACAATGAACGGCAGGGACCAGGCCATCCGGTGGCCAAGGATTTCATACGACGGCAGGTGATCGAGGGTTTTCCAGTAGATGGGCAGCAATCCCCATATCACATAGGACATGCTGGCGGCGACGATCCCCCGCGTTGCCGGTTGGATCATAAGGTCAGCAGACCGCTGCTGAACCAGTAATAGCAGATATAAGCACCGGCCAGAATCAGAAAAACCGCCGATATTCTGTTCACATGGGGAACAACCCGCCTGATCAGGGCGAGCACTGCCCCGCCCTGGACCAGAGCCATGGCAAGACTCAGTACAAGCAGTACCGAACCGGTTCCCAAAATATAGAGAACAAACTGCACGAATCCGGAGACGAAATCACCGGAAGTGAGTGAGCCGCCGACAACCACCAGGAAAATGGGCAGGGTACAGCCCAGCGAGGTGGCGCCGAAGCCGAGACCGAAAAGAAAGAAGCCCTTGACGCTGATGTTTCTCGGGTCCCCGATTTTGGCTGAAATACGGGTCATGAAATCAAGCGCTAGATGGTTACCGAGCATCAGCCAGATACCCAGTAGAATGAGACAGACACCGATTATCACCGAAAACCACGGCATCAGTCCCAGCAGAAAAGACCCGCCGGCCGAAACCAGAACGCCGAGAACAGCGAAGAGCAGACCGAAACCGGCGGTGACCACCGCTGCCACGCCGGCAGCCCGGGCCGCCCTGACGTACCAGGGGGCCTCCTGGTAGCTATCGTCCCCGGCCCCAAGAAAAAGCGACAGGTAGACCGGCAGCATGGCGAAGCCGCACGGATTGACCGCCGACACCATACCGGCTCCGAAGGCATAGCCGAACTGCAGCACACCGGCCAGATTGCCGAGCCATTGACTTATCGAAGCCTGGATTTCCATGTGTCCTCCATCCCATATGCTCGATCACCACTGACCACCTGACCGTTTCAGGCAGTCGGCGAAGTCGATCGAAACTGGTCGCAACCGCCCTACCATAATGCACCACGTCCTGATCGGCAATGGTATCTTCTGTGCACGGCATGGTGCATAGATGAAGGGCTAGCCGGAAGCTGTCCAATCAGGGCAAAGCTGGAATAATGAATCCCCGGCCAAGAAATTATCTTATATAAATAATTAAAATTTAATCAAATATAAATTATTCTCGACTTCGGTCATTTTTTTATTGACCGCAGTCGAATTTATCTTTATAAATCGACCGCAGTCATTTTTTGGTTTTGCGAACCTGGTTGATCCCCATTGATCGATACACCCAAAAACAAAAAACACCAGTGACCATGAACTCCATACGAGAACAGAATAAAATATTAAAAAGAAAACGCATTCTCGATGCGGCCGTCAAACTCTTCTCCAAGAAGGGTTACGAGCAGACCTCGATTGAGGAACTGGCCAGAGAAGCAGGTGTCGGCAAGGGCACCGTCTACAGCTATTTCCACACCAAACGCGATATCGTCAAAGCGTTCTGCGATGATATGCTCGATTTTACCAGGAGCGAACTGGCCGCCAAGACCAATCCGGATACCCCGCTGACCGGGCAGCTCATGGTCATTTTCATGTCCGACTTCAAGTACATTGCCGAGAACAGGCAGTTCAGCAGGGTATTTCTCCAGGAAAAAGTTTTTCCCAAGGAGGTTTTTTCGGCGGAAGATTTCCAAACGCAGAATGACTATTTTGAAATGCTTTACCCGATATATGAGCGGGCCAAGGAGCGCGGCGAACTGAAAGCAGAGCTCGAACTGCTCCACATTTCAGGTCATTTCTATGCTCTTTATCTGCTGCTCGTCTCCTGCTGGTACACCGGCATGATACCGACGGAGAATATTCCCGAGGCAATGGAATCCATGATCAATCAGGCCCTCGAGGGGCTCAAACCATAAATCAGGCACCGGTGATATCGATGAAAACCGAATATGAAAAGCCCAAAACGATACGGGGTAAAATTGTCTTTCTGTTCTGGAGAAATTTTCCCCGTGCAGTTCTCTTGGCGATGGCAGCAGCGATCATCATGCTTTTCTATACCATCAGCGACAAGAAAGCCGAAATTCAGGCCGAACAGGAAGCGGCGGTCAAGCAGGACCGGCCTCCGGTGAATACGGTGGTCCTGCAGGTCGAACCGGCCACCATCAGCAACCGCCTCAACCTGCCCGGCTCCATCGAGGCCTGGACCCAGCTCATGCTGACAACCAAGATCTCGGGATCGGTTGACGAAGTAGTGGTTCAGGAGGGTGACAGCGTCGACGAAGGTGACGTTCTGATCAGGATTGAGTCGGCCGACTACCAGATTGGCCTCGATCGGGCCCAGGCGGCCTATGATCTGGCCAGAGCCGACTACGAGCGTGACAAGAGCGTCTATGCCAAGGGGGTTATCCCCCCGGCAGAACTCGAGGCCCGCGAAACGAACATGCAGACCGCCAAGGCCGATCTCGACAACGCCAGACTGATGCTTGAGCGCACCGTGATCAAAGCCCCCATCGACGGCGTGGTCAGACGACTCGACGCCAAGGTCGGCATGTTCCTCAGCGTCGGCGACCCGGTGGCCGAAATCCTGCAGATCGACCGGGTCAAGGCGGTGATCGGCATCCCCGAATCCGATGTCACGGCGGTTCGCCGGCTCGATACCGTCGAGGTTACGATCAAGGCGCTGGACGACCTCACGGTTGTTGGCAGACGCCATTTCCTGTCCACCTCTCCAGACAGCCTTGCCCGCCTCTACCGCCTCGAGCTCGAGCTGGAAAATCCTGATCATCGTATCCTGCCCGGTATGTTCTCCCGCGCCGATATCGTCAAGAAGACAAGCGATGATGCCCTGTCCATCCCCTTCTACTCGATTATCTCACGCAACAACGAACAGTATGTTTTCGTCGAAAAGGACGGGGTCGTGGAAAAACGTCCGGTGAAAACCGGTATTATGGAGAAATGGATGGTCGAGGTCACCGACGGGCTCGAACCGGGTGAGCATGTGGTCGTGGAGGGTCACCGGGATGTGGAAGACGGTCGCACGGTCAAGGTAGTCAAAGTTATCACCGATCCGGAGGCGTACACGCTATGATCATTTCCGATACCGCAGTCAGAAAAAGTACGACCGTTCTCGTGCTGGCCCTGCTGCTGATCATCTTCGGCCTCTACTCCTATGTGATGCTGCCGCGCGAGAGTTCACCCGATATAACCATTCCCAATGTCTTTGTTTCGACCAGCTACCGGGGCGTTTCGCCCACCGACATCGAAACCTCGATTACGATCGAAATTGAAAAGAAGCTCAAAGGGTTGGACGGTCTCAAGAAAATTCAATCGGTCAGCTCAGAGGGTCTGTCCTCGATCAACGTCGAATTTGTCACCGGTACCGATATCGACAAGGCCCTGCAGGACGTCAAGGATAAAGTGGATGAGGCCCTGGGCTCGCTGCCCACCGATCTCGAAGATGACCCGACCGTATTCGAGGTCAACTTTTCCGAGATGCCCATCGCCGTATTCTCGCTCTCCGGCACCTGCGGACTGCCCTGTCTGAAAAAAATAGCCGACGATCTCGCTGATGATATCGAGGCGATCACCGGCGTTCTCGAAGTAGAGGTAACCGGCGGGCTGGAAAGGGAAATAAGGGTCGAGGTCCAGTCGGAGAAACTGGCCCATTACGGACTTACCATCAACGATTTTCAGGAAGTGGTCTCCGGCGAGAACCAGAACACCTCGGGCGGCGCAATCCGACTGGGTGATGGCCGCTTTCAGCTGCGGGTACCGGGCGAATTCACTACTCCAGAGGAGATCTACGGACTGGTCCTCGATGTCCACGAGGGTGAACCGGTCTACCTCAAGGACGTGGCCCAGGTTGTCGATGACTACAAAGAGGAGGTTTCACGCTCACGGCTCAACGGCAGGGATGCGGTAAATATCTCGGTGAAGAAACGTACCGGTGAGAACATCATCGCTATCAGCGAGGCGACGGACAGGATCATCGAGGAATCCCGGGTGAACTGGCCCCAGGGCACCGAGATCACCAAGGTGATGGACCAGTCGACCGATATCAGGAACATGGTCGCTGACCTGGAAAACAATATTCTCACCGGGCTGATACTGGTGCTGATCGTCATCTTCCTGGTGATGGGCTTCCGCAATGCCCTGCTGGTCAGCCTGGCCATCCCCTTCTCGATGCTGCTCTCCTTTGCCGTCCTTTATGTCATGGGCATCACCCTGAACATGGTGGTGCTCTTCAGCCTCACCCTGGCTCTTGGCATGCTGGTCGACAATGCCATCGTCATCGTGGAAAACTCCTACCGATTCATGGAACAGGGAGCATCCCGGGTGGATGCGGCCATGAAGGCGACTTCCGAAGTAGCCTACCCGGTCATGGGATCGACCCTGACCACCCTGGCCGCTTTTTCACCGATGCTGTTCTGGCCCGGTATCATGGGCGAGTTCATGAGCTATCTGCCCCTGACCCTGATCATTACGCTGTCCGCCAGCCTCTTCGTGGCCATGGTTATCAACCCTGCCATGGTTTCACTGTTCATGAAGCTCAAAAATCCGCTGCCTGCGGATCGCAGCCAGAGCCTCGAGGCCATCTCGGCCAACGTCCAGAAACCGACCGAGATCAAGGGGTTCCTGCTGACCAGGTATACCAGGTCCCTGTCCCGTGCCCTGGACACGCCGCTGTCCATCATCGCTATCGCCTTCTGTCTGCTGATCCTGATGTTCCAGGGCTGGCTGGTTGTCGTCGGTCTGCAGAAACCGGTGGAATTTTTCCCGGAGATCGACCCCAAAGGCATTTATGTCAACATCGATGTGCCCGAAGGCGCCGACATCAATTACGTCGACACCATCACCAAACGGGTCGAGTACGCGCTCAGCGGCATCGACACTGAAATCGACGGTACCCCTATCGATCCGGACATGACACCGCTGAAGGCACTTGCCTCCCAGGATCACCAGACGGCAGCGGGGCAGACTTTTTCAGGTCCCAGCGATATCGCCAATATCGAATCGATATACATGCGGGGAACGGTTGCCTCGGGCGGGGGGTCGGCCTTTTCAGCCAATACCCCGAACCATCTCGGTATTCGCTTCATCGACCTGAAGGATCGGCAACGTTCATCCCAAAAGGACGTTGAGGAGATCCGCGAGCGGATCAAATACATCCCGGGCGGTGCGATCACCATTGCCAAGGAGGAGGAAGGCCCTCCCACCGGGGCGCCGATCAACATCGAAATCGCCGGTGACAACTTCGCGGTGCTGGGGGAAATCGCCAAGCGGGTCAAAGACATCCTGGAGACCATTCCCCACGTCGAGGACGTGCGGGACGACTTCGTCGAGGGTATCCCCTCGGTGCAGGTGGTGGTCGACCGCCAGAAAGCCGCCCTTTTCGGGATGACCACCAACATGATCGGATTTGCCCTGAAAAGCGCCTACAACGGCCTCGAGGTCTCCTCATTCAGGGAGGGCGACGACGACTACGATATCACCGTTCAGCTCAAGGAGTCCGATCGCAAAGTAGTAGATGTGCTGCACGAGCTGATGCTGCCGACCCCCTCCGGTGAACTGGTTCCTCTGTCGACTATCGCCGAGGTCACCTTTGCCGGATCGATCGGCGATATAAACCGGATCAACAACGAACGGGTCGTCACTGTCAAAGCCAATGTCGATGAAACCAAGATCCCCGGCCCTGTAGCCCGGGCCGAAGCTGAGAAATTTCTGGCCAAATTTGCCCTGCCCCCCGGCTACAAAGCCAGGTTCACCGGCGAATTCGAGTTCCAGCAGGAGTCCCAGGATTTCCTCACCAAGGCCTTTCTGGTGGCCCTGCTGCTCATTTTCCTGATCCTGGTTTCGATGTTCAACTCGGTCAGCCAGCCCTTTATCATCATGACCTCGGTCATTCTATCGCTGGGCGGGGCCTTTCTGGGACTGGCCCTGTTCGCCCAGCCCTTCGGCATCATCATGACCGGCGTCGGGGTTATCTCCCTGGCCGGTGTTGTGGTCAACAATGCCATCGTTCTGCTCGACTACACCAATAAGCTCAGGGAACGGGGGTACGAACTCCGCAGTGCCGTTATCGCTGCCGGGGCCACCAGGCTGAGGCCGGTCCTGCTGACCGCGGTAACCACCATCCTGGGCCTGATCCCAATGGTAACCGGGGTGTCCATCGATTTCCATACCATGTCGATCTCCTGGGTCAGCGAATCAAGCCAGTGGTGGCGTTCGATGGCCGTGGTCGTCATCTTCGGTCTGATGGTTGCCACCTTCCTGACCCTGATCGTGGTGCCGACCCTTTATTATCTGCTCGAACAGGCCTCCGATTTCAGGCAGCGCCTGACTCGGAGAATCAGGAACATATACTGGAAACCATATCCTTACCTGGCTGGAGAACCTCTGATTCCAAAGGATTTTAAATAATGCGACCGTTTACGAAACCATGCATCCTGATGGGACTGGCCCTCATTATCTCCCTGACCACAGCACCGCTGAATGCCGAGGAGCAGGAGATCAATATCAGTCTGGCCGAGGCAGTGGAAACGGCCCTGCTCAAAAACCTCGGTCTGAGGCTGACCCAGGAGGACGTGACCCGGGCCGAGGGAGCCGCCATGGCCGCCGAGGGGGTCTTCGATCTACAGATGAAAGCTGACATCGGGGCCGGAGGCAAAAACAATACCCCGATCACTTCGGTGACCGCCAGTGAGGAGAATAATGCATCCTGGAATGCCGGCATCGAAAAGCGTTTCACCCCGGGCACCGAGGTTGACGTGACCTGGAACAACGGCAATTTAGACACCGACTCAGACCTCTATTTATACGATCCGGTCTACAACTCCGACGTCACCCTCGGTCTGCGCCAGCCGCTGCTCCGGGGTTTCGGTAAAGAGGCCCAGATGGCTGAGCTGAACAGCGCTCGAACCGAGGTCAGGGCAGCATCCTTCCTGGTTGACGGCAGGGCTGCCGATCTGGCCGCCCAGGTCAAGCAAGCTTACTGGGACCTGGTATTCGCCCACCAGAACCTCGAGGTATTGCAGCTGTCGCTGGAACTGGCCAGAAAGTTGATGGAAGACACTGAAACCAGGATCGATGCCGGCAAACTCGCCGCGATCGATCTTTTCCAGCCGCAGGCCGAAGTTGCCCAGCGTGAGCAGGATCTGATCTCCGGCGAACGAGCAATCGGAGCCGCCGAGGATAATCTAAAACTGCTGCTCAACAGCGAAGAGTGGCTGGTCCCCTTCAGGCTAACCGACGCGCCATCGATTGATCCGGTCTATCCGGATATCAGGAAGATCTATGACAGAGCGATCTCCAACCGACCCGATCTTCAGGCGGCCAACCTGCAGGTGGCGGCATCAAAATATCAGCTGGATAAAGCCGAAAATGACAAAAAGCCGGCACTGGATCTTATCGGTACGGTCGGTTTCGGGTCCAGGGCCGAAGACTATTCATCGGCCCTGGACAATTCGCTCTCGGACAGCGACACTCTCTGGCAGGTCGGCCTCAGTTTTTCCCGGCCGCTGGACAATTCCCTGGCCCAGGGCCGTTACCGTCAGGCCATGGCTGTGCACAACATCAATAAAACCAATGTGGAGCAGCTCAAGCAGGAAATCAGAAAAACGGTACGGGTAACGGTGCGCGATGTCGATCTGGCCCTCAAGGCCATCGAGGCCACCCGTAAGACTTCGATCGCTACCCAGAAGCGGCTGGAGGCCGAGCAAATCAAGTTTGAGGCAGGCCGTTCGACCACCCTGGACGTGCTCATCGCTCAGCAGGATTTTGCCCGGGCTCTGTCTACCGAAAACCTGACCAAGGTCGTGTACGCTCAGTCGCTGGCTGAACTCGACCGTATCCAGGGTGTCATTACCATTCCCTGACCCGGAGTCGATGATGACCAGGGGATTCAGAAGCTACCAGTCTGGCCTGCTGGAGCAGCGGGTCCAATTCGCCCAGACCCTGCTGCAGGATTGTGAACTCTGCCCCCGGCGCTGCCGGGTCAACAGAAAAGATGGAGAGACCGGCCGCTGCGACACGGCGGCACATGCTGTCATCGCCAGTTACGGCCCTCACTTCGGTGAGGAGCAGCCGCTGGTTGGCCGGCGTGGCTCGGGAACGATATTCTTTTCAGGCTGCAGCCTGGGCTGCTGTTTCTGCCAGAATTTCGATATCAGCCGTTCTTCCGGGAGCGGCCGCGCAGTGTCTGCTGAAGCGCTCGCTGCAATCATGCTTGAGCTTCAGGACCAGGGCTGCCACAATATCAACTTCGTCACCCCCAGTCACGTGGTACCCCAGATTCTGGCAGCCCTGCCGCCGGCCTACGAGGCTGGGCTGAACGTGCCGCTGGTCTACAATTGCAGCGGCTACGAATCGATACCCACCCTGCGGCTGCTCGACGGGATTATTGACATTTACATGCCCGATTTTAAATTCTGGAGCTCCGAGTCGGCTCTCAGGTATGCGGACGCCCCCGATTACCCGACAATCGCCCGGGCAGCTGTCATTGAGATGCATGACCAGGTTGGCGACCTGCGCCTGAATCAGGATGGTATCGCTGTTCAGGGCCTGTTAATCAGGCATCTGCTGATGCCCGCTGCTCTTAACGAGACCAGAGAGATCCTCGACTTCATTGGTGAACACCTCTCCACCGCCACCTATGTTAACATCATGGACCAGTATCGACCCTGCGGGGATGTGAGCGGGCACAGCGAACTGCAGATTTCGATAAAACCGAGCCACTTCGAAAAAGCGACGGCCCATGCCCGGGCAATCGGTTTAACCCGCCTTGACAGCCGTGATCTGAAAGGGCTGCTGAGGCGCCTCGGTATCTCTTCTGAATAACTGCCTGATGCAGAGAAAAACATTGAGCCGTCAGGCCCGCTCCTCCTTCCAGAGCGCCAGGTGAGACTCGATGAAACTGATGATCTGCTGGTGCTCATCGTTGCCTTTGCCCTCGACTGTCAGCGGCTCGCCAAAGGCGAAATGGACCTTTCTTGAAGGAACGATTTTACCGAAATCCTTGGAGATAGAGCCGTTTTCCCAGGCATCGGTGAGCAGGGCCAGCGGGACGATCGGCACACCGGCCTTTCTGGCCAGTTTGACCCCAATGGTGCTGAACTGTTCGGGATTGAAAGCTGTTCTGGTCGTCTGCGGAAAAATAACGACCGACAGGTTACGGGCCAGACGTTCTGCGCCCTGCTCGAGAACCGTTTTGAGGTCCTGGCGCGGGTTGGTCCGGGTTACCGCGATCGGCTCGAGGTAGCGCATCACGTGTTTGAATACCGGAACCTCCAGCAGACTTTGCTTGATCACGTAGGTGAAGGGTTTGTGGAGCAGTACCCAGGCCGGCAGCACCACCGTTTCCATGACGCTCAGATGGTTACCGATGAACAGCACAGGACCGTCGACCGCCTCGATGTTATCGAGCCCCTGGACATCGAATTCGACACCGACCGACTCGAGCGCCCGCAGCACGCTGATCGAACTTTGCTGCCAGGTTTCCAGGTCATAGCTGCCGCGTCGGGCCTTTACGGCCGAACGGCAGACTACCATCAGGAAACGGGGGTAGAAGGAGAGCGACGGAAACAGCGACGTTGAAGCGCCAACTCCGTCACGGCCGCTGCTATAGGAGGATCGGTTGGAAGATAGGTTATGCATCAGGCTGCTCCGCCGCGGCTCGAAATGCGGTCCTAGAGGTTGCCCCTGGCCTTTGCCACCACTTCCCTGACGGCCACCTCGAAGGGGTCGAGTTTGTTCAGAAAAGAGGGCAGTCGGGTTTTGGCCTGGCGAGCCTCGTCTACGGAGTCAAACTCACCGTAGTAGAGCATGACGGTCTGGGGCTGATCCGATCTCCTGAGGATGTACAGTTTATCCATGATCGGCTGATAACCGTCTTCAACCAGCATTTCTCTGACATTGTCCTGGGCATCATCGGCGTTTAAAACCATGAGCTGAACCGTATATTTATCGCTGCTGCCGCCGACCAGCCAGCGGGAGCCGGCGGCCAGCCGCTCAGCATAATAGACAGCGGGGTTGGTAGCCGGGGCTGCTCTTTTTTGGACAGGCCCCGGAGTGGCGAGCGCAGGAGGCTCGATGCTCGAGGCGGGATCAGGCGAAGGTTCCTCCTGTTCTTCCGCTGCTGCTGAGCTGATCCGCTCATTCGACTCTTGCGCCGGCCGTAACTGCGGCCGGGCCGGCTCGGGAACGACTGACTCGACAACCGCCGGCGGCAGTGAAACTTTGAGTTTCTTCTTATTATCGACCCCAAGGGTAATCACCTCGGGCGCCGGTGCCTCCGTTACCGGCGCTTTTTGGGTCAGTACTGTCAGCTTGGGAATCTGCAGCGTCTCCGGTTGAGCGCTATCGGCCACGCTTTCAACCTCTTCGGCAGCAGCAGCCGGAGTGGGGGCAACCTGCTCCGCCGCCACGGTCTCGGTGGCGGGCAGCGGCTCAGCTTCAACTGCTGCGGGCTCCTGCTCAGGTTCTTCGATCTCTTCACTGCCCTGTTGGTTGACCGACGCCACCGGCACCGTCTCCGCAGCAGGAGTAGCGCTCAGATTGGCGGCTTCCTCCGGTTCTGCAGTCTCAACGGGGGCGGCAGCTTCACTGACCGGTCCATCAGCATCTTCGGGAAGATCGGCGGCGGGGGCTTTGGCCACTGGAGATTCCGCTGATTCGGGCAGGATGGGAATTTCTATCGGATCCGGCTCCACTTTCTCCAGGGTCAATTCAGGTACATCGACGGCGCCGGGCAGCACTTCGCTGTTTTCCTCGTCCTCTCCGGTGAACAGAAGAAACAGGATGATCAGGATCAGGATTGCACCACCGACCGCATACCAGCGGGCCCCAATTTTCGGAACCTTGAGAAAATCAAGATCGACCTTTTTCAATCCGCTCGAAAGCCGGGTATAGGCATCACTGTCGTCGGCTCCGGAGCCCTCGCCGAACAACTCTTCGATTTCAGCTTCATCGATATCCACGGCCCGGGTCGAGTCGAAAAATCTTCCGGCCAACTGGATGATAAGCCTGAAATTGCCCCGTGCGACGTCAGCGATCCTCTCGGCCAGAGCAGGACTGAAGGGCTCATGCTCAGTACCACCGGCTCGCTCCAGGTAGTGGTTGAGATAGTTGAGTGTAGCCGCGCCGTTCAGCGGGTCGAGACTGAAGTGGATCTCCTCAAGCGGCAGGAAGGTGACAATCCCCAGTTGTTTGTAATTCAGTAAAACCAATGGCCCGCCGCTGAGCAGCAGCTGTATGCAGACCCGCTCGGTGTTGACCTCGTCGAGCATCCTGCGGACTCTTTCAAGCGTTGCCAGAAATATCGTCTCCGCGGCATCGATGATAATGATCAACCGCCGCTCGTCGCGATTCAGGACCTCGACCGATTTCTCCAGCCGGATTTTCCGGTCACTCTGCTCTTCGGAATCCTCGAGACCGACCCGGGCCGCAATCCGGTTGACGATGTCATCAAATGATTCCACCCCCTGCTCGAAGAAAAGCAGTTCCCGGCTGCCGGCCAGCTCCTTCTGGACCATCCGGCAGATCATGGTTTTACCTGATCCGTCGGTCCCCGTCAGGGTAACCAGCGGCACCCCGCCGACCAGCGCGGCCTTAATATCTTCAACAATCTCCCTTCTCGAACCGCCGCCGAAGAAAAGATCGGTGTCGACCTGGTCCTGAAAGAGTTGCCGGTTGGAAATCATCTGCTTTCTATTTGTTCAGAATGCGTTGTTGTCGTTAGTATTACCGTCTCGATATCACAACAGACTTGTAACACAAAGATGGTATTATTCAAAAGGATAATGGGTCCTGTTTTTCAGCTTTTCGCTGACCCTACCGCCACGCTGTCAGCCTGGTCAAAGAAAATTTTCAACCGCGCCACTCCTGATGACCACCATGATGATTACACTGTTAGCTGAGTTCGATACGGTCATTAACAACAAACGTCTGCCCGGTGCGCCCAGGTAAACAGCGCGGCGGCTCAACCCTGAACCACATTAAGCTCGGTCCATGCCGGTATTTCAGCTTCCTGAGGAAATCATCTTCCCGCCGTCCGAACTGGCGGAGCCGAACGGGCTGCTCGGTGTCGGAGGGGACCTTTCGGTCGAGCGGCTCATCGCCGCCTACCGGCTGGGCATTTTCCCCTGGTACGCTGAAGGAGATCCAATTCTCTGGTGGTTTACCGCCCCACGGCTGATCCTGGTTCCCGAAGAACTGAGGTTGTCGAAAAGGCTGCAGCGCCATTTCCGCAACAGCGACATCAAGGTAACCATCAACAACAGTTTTGACCAGGTCATCGAACGCTGTGCGGCAGCACCCCGCAAGGAAGGCGACGGCACCTGGATCACCGGAGATATGGCCCGGGCCTACCGCGAACTGCACCGCCGGGGCTATGCCCATTCGGTTGAGTGCTGGCTGGGCGCTGAGCTGGTCGGGGGCCTCTACGGCGTTGCCCTCGGACAGGTGTTTTTCGGTGAATCGATGTTCTCAGCGGTAGCCAACAGTTCCAAATTTGCCTTGATTCATCTGGTGGATTTTCTAAAATCAAACGATTATCATTTGATAGATTGTCAAATGACCACCGACCATCTAGTATCGCTGGGTGCTCGTGAAATTCCGGGAGCGGAATTCCGGCGCCTGCTGACCAGATATATCACCTCTTATAATCATAACGGAGCCTGGCCCCATGAAAAAATCTGTTGATACGGAACTCTGCGACGGCTGTGGAAAACATGATGAACTTACCGAGAAAAACGGTAACGAATTATGCCCGTCCTGCCTTGCCGTAGCCGAAATTCTGACCAACCGGCCGGAGTTGGCCGAAACCCTGTGCCGGCTGACCGGCAGGGAATTGAAAAACAGCGGCCCGGGTCAGGGCCGACCGCGTGACCTGCCCGATGTGATGGATGCGGTGCGCTACCGCACCAGAGACCGGGAGCAGAATACCTGGTATGTGTCGATCAGCGAGATGGAAGGCGACCCGGTTGAAATATTTGCCTCAACCGCCTTCGACCGCGACCAGCATCTACAGTCGAGAATTTCCAACCTCACCACCATCACCCGGCTGACCTCCCTCATTCTGCGTCATATTTATCTTGGTGAGGTCCTGACCCTCGACAAGACATTGAAGCAGCTGGGCCGCAGCTCCCGACAGAAAAACGACCTGCCCGATATGCTCTCGTCGGTTTTGAGCAATTACCGAAGACAGGAGGTAGACGCGGAAGAACCCGAGCAGAAGCTGCAGCCGGAGCGGTAAGCCTGCGAGCATAAAAAAACGGGGTGCGTCAGCTTCGGTCTGGCTCAGAAGTTCAGATAGAACTCATAGTCGAGGTTGGACTTGTCGAAGTGGCGAAGGATTTTCTGCAAGCCGTAGAGATCGTCGACCTCAAACTTCAGGTTCCATTCCTGCCGATCACTTGTCAGGTTCAACATGCGATGGATATCGACCAGCTTCATCTGAGGCGGAGCGTTTCCCACCGCGGCCAGCGCCTCCGCCCTGGAGCACTGGATGAAAATCAGTGATTGCTGCTTATCGATCGGGGTGGAGCGATCCCACGAGATATCCACCGCATCTTCCCGCTGAAACTTCGTCTCATGCAGCCGGGGACAGTTTTTATTGTGCACGGAAAGGGCTTTTTCGGTCAGCAGAGCACAATTGACCTTATCGGCCGGGTTCGGGTTGCAGCAGGACGAAAGCTTGATAAACACCGGATCGAGGGTATCGAGCTTGATCTTGTTGAATTCGCCGGTCGGCTTTACCAGAAAGGAGGCGCCGCCGAACAGGTGCTTCCTGATACTTTCTATAACCTCCGGCAAGCGGATTTTACCGGAGCCGATATGGCTGAAGAGGGTACTTTTCTTTTTAAGAGAGAACGAGGAGACGACCTTCGACATATCCTCGCTGTCAAGCAGGTCGCGCGGTAATCCATAGCGCAGCATCTCCTGCTGCAGCGTCGCCTCTCCGATACGCGAAGCCACCTGCTGTCCTCTGAGACGGATGCTTTTGGTCAGTTCGGCCCGAGCCTTAGGGGTCTGGCAGAGCTTCACCATCTCCCGTGGAAAGGCTACGTTCTGCTTGGACCTGGTGATTTTAACCATCTGGCCGTCCCTGAGGACATAGTCGGCGCCGACCTGCTGATTCCTGATGGAAGCGCCGATACAGGTACGGCCGATCTCGGTGTGCACCCTGAAGGCAAAATCGAGTACGGTCGAGTTGATTGGCAGGCAGATCAGATCGCCCTGGGGGGTGTAGGTGTAGATTTCCTTGTTACCGCCGGCGGCAATCAGATCACGGTAGGAAACAATATCCTCCGAACCGATGATATCGAGCATTTCCTTGAGTTCCAGGATGAACTGCCCCTGCTTGCTGTCCTTCGAGCTCCAGTTCCTGAAAACCCCGCGCTGCGCCTTGCGGGCCATCTTATCGGTCCTGATTTTAAACAGATACCTCTGGCCGCCGATAATGGCGCGGGCATGCAACCCCTGGTAACCGGTCGGCTTGGGGTTGGCGATGAAATCCCGAATGGTTCGGGGGATCGGCCTGAATGTCTGGTTGACAACACCGAGGGCTCGATAACAATCAGAAACCGAGGCAACCAGGATGATAATTTCTATCGGGGTCTCGATCTGCTGAAGCAGAATTCTATTGGCAGAATCGTAGTAGGCCCAGAGATCCTTCACCCGTCTGGACACATCACAGGTGAGATCGGCATCTTTGGCGGCAATCCTCACCTTTTCCAGGATCTTCAATGAATTCTTGGAGTTGGCAAGCTGTCTGATATAGTTGCTCAGCTTGGTGCCCTGTTTGGGAAATTGATATGACAGGGCCAGGTTGTACATCTCCCGTTTCATGCTGAACAGGCCGAAAACGGTTGCCAGCGGAGCGTAGATATCGAGCGTCTCGGCGGCAATCCGCTGACGCTTGTTCTGGGGCATCGATTTGAGGGTGCGCAGGTTGTGCAGCCGGTCGGCCAGTTTGACCAGCATAACCTCGGGACGCAGGGCCGCACCCGAAAAAATCTTGCGATGGACCAGCTTGTACTGGGTTTGCCGGTCAACCGAACGATGCGTTACCTTGGTGCACCCCTCAACAATGGCCTGGACATAGCTGCCGAATCGTTCGCCGACAACTGCGGCGGTAACGTCCTCGACGTCCTCGATGGTGTCGTGCAGGAGCGCGGCGGCGAGGATCTCCGGATCGGTGATGTCCATTTCCTCGGCCAGGATTCTGGCAACCGAACAGGGATGAAGGATATAGGCGTCACCGGAACGGCGCCACTGATCCGCATGGGCCTCAGTGGCAAAATCAAGTGCGTCCCAGAACACCTGCTCGAACGGCCTGCCGCTGATATAGGTCCGCATCTGATTGCGGTACAGTTCTAGGTCAAATGGCATTATCGTCATGGACACGATCCCGGGACAGGCGGCAGCAGGCCTCGAAGCCACTTTTCATGTTCACAGAAGGTCATCTATGGTAATGTAAGAACCCGATCAGGAAAGGCAATACACTGTTTTATATGTAAAATCAACCGACTTTGACCTCCTCACCGGGTTTGCAGCCCATTAATTGAACAAGGGTTTCATACTCCGCTTGATCAGTGTCCGGTCACTTCCGAGCATCGATTGGCGCTGGCTGGCTGAAGATGTTTTCCGACAGTCGGGCAAGCCACCTGTATTTTTGTGCTTGAAGCGATCTTGCTGAGCAGACAAACCGTTACCGACATCCAGCCATGGCCAGAAAAAGAAGCAGTATAAAAAGTAGAACAAAAAGCAGAACAAAAAGCAGTCGGCGGCGCCAGGAAAGACCCCAGCCGCTCTCCCAAACGGCACGGAATATCCTGCTGGCCATATATCTGGCGGACAAAGGGCTCGCCCGCAAGGATCTTGTCAAAAAGATTGGCAGCCACGCCATTTCTGAAGATGCGGTCAACGAGGAAATCGAAGAGCTCTCCCGAAACGGACTCATACACCGTTCCGGCAGGAGCAGGCTGGCGCTTGAAAAAGGAGCCCCGCTGTATACCGCAACACTCCAGATCAAACGGGCCGGATTCGGCTTTGGCACCGATGTCAGAAGGGCCGGCGGTCAGCGGACAGAACTGGAAGATCCGTATATCCACCGCACCGCCCTTTTTTCCGCTCACCATGGTGACCGGGTTCTGCTGCTGGTCAACCCCGACCGGCGCCGCCGCAATCCCGAAGCTGAAGTGGTTGGTATAATCGAACGCGGATCGAACACCTTAACCGGTTTTTTCCGGACCAGGCGGGATCGCCTTTTCGTTGATCCCGAGGATACGCGGTTCCCGTTCGTGATCGAGGTGAACCGCCAGCCCGCCGCAGAAAACATGCCCGAGGAAGGCGATGTGGTCATCGTCAGGCTCGAACCCAGTACCGTTGCCGACGGCCGCAGCGTCGCCGGGGAGATCATCGAGGTCCTGGGCAGTCCCGACCGTATCGAGGTGCAGATCAGGATGGTCACCGAGAAATACCAGCTGCCGACCGCTTTCAGCCCCGAAGCGCAGGCCGAAGCCCACCAGGCTGCCTCGAGGCTCAGCACCGATGACCGTGAGGATCTGCGCTCCATTCTGCACTACACCATCGATGGGGCCGATGCCAAGGATTTCGATGACGCGGTCTCGGTGGAAAAACGTCGGAACGGCTACCGCCTCCATGTCTCGATCGCCGATGTCGCCGCCCACGTTCTGCCGGGCGGCCGGCTCGATGCGGAGGCCTATGAACGGGGAACCTCGGTCTACTTCCCAGGCCATGTGATTCCGATGCTGCCGGAGAATCTCTCCAACAATCTGTGCAGCCTGATGCCCGACCAGGATCGACTGACGATGACCGCCATCCTCGATTTCGACCGCAGCGGAAAACTCCAGAACAAGAAATTTGTCAGATCGATCATTCGCAGCAGCAAGCGCTTCACCTACGAGATGGTGCGGCGGATTGCGGTCGACAAAGAACCTGAGATCAGGCGCTCCCACAAGCAATTCCTCAATCCCCTGAAGTGGGCCGCAGAATTGGCTGAAATACTGCTCAACAGACGGATTGAGCGGGGAAGCATCGCTTTCGATCTGGCAGAACCCGATATTGTCATCGATGGGGACGGTCACATCGGTTCCATCGGCAGAAAAGAGCGGAGCTTTGCCAACCAGATTGTCGAGGAATTCATGCTCGCAGCCAATGAGGCGGTGGCCTCGACATTCAGCCAGCGAGGGGTGGATCTGCTCTACCGGATCCATGAGCAGCCAGACCCGCAAAAAATCAGGGATTTCATAGAAATATCCCGTATTTTCGGCATTGAACTCCCCGCAGACGCAGCGACCACGCAATGGTACAACGAACTGATCAGACAGGTTCAGGGCAGCCCCCGGGAATTCATCGTCAACAACCAGCTGCTCAGAACCCTGCAGCAGGCCCGCTACAGCGAAAAGAACCTCGGCCATTTCGGCCTGGGCGCGCCCGACTACACCCACTTTACCTCCCCGATCAGGCGCTACCCGGACCTGATCGTTCACCGGCTGCTGACGGCGCTGATAACCGGGCAGAACATGACTGAAACCGGCCAGGCGGGTCCCTACCCATCGCTCGATGAAGCCGGGCGCCATCTCTCCGACCGGGAGCGCACGGCGATGACGGCGGAGCGGGAAATGGCCGACCGGCTCAAATGCCGTTTTATGGAGCCGCGTATCGGTGAGCAGTTCGAGGCAGTCATCTCTTCGGTGACGGACAGCCTGGTGTTCGTCGACCTGCTGGGTATTTTTGTCAGCGGTGCTGTACTGTTGAGCAGTATGAAGGACGACTACTACCTCTTCGACCAGGAGAAGCACCGGCTGATCGGCGACATAACCGGTAAAGTCCTGCAGATTGGCGATGTGATCACGATTCGGCTCAGCGATGTGGACCTTACCAGCAACAAAATTTTCTTTACCATCGATGATGGTTCTGCAGCCGGTTGAACCGTTGCCTGCTCACCATAATCGGGCGGGACGGTAACAAAGTAAATTATCGACGTGCAGAGCAGCATTGCGACATTGCGCTGTTCATTGTTGCTTCGGCGTTTTTGTTGCTTGACTTGGTTCCAAATTTTGGCATATTTAAAACTTCATCACCAGTGTTGACCAACCACTACGTCGTAGATCACCCATAGGGGAGGAACAATAATGGAAGAAACCACCAGCTGGTTCATGGCAATAATTTCAAACCCGTTCGCCAAAGGCCTCGCCCTTGGTCTTTTGTTCTGCATCATCATTTATATCCGCGGCTTCATCAGGCGCAGCGAGCTGAACAAGGAAGTCAACCGGCTGCGCTCCCATCTGCACACCAAGTTGGAAATCGATTCAACCGAGAACGAGCGCCGCAAAAGCGAACTCGAGCGGCTCAAGCAGGAGCGGGACAACCTGCGGATAACCGTACAGTCCCTCAACCAGAAGCCCGGCCGCAAAGAGATCCGCCAGTACTTCATCTATCAGACAGCGCTCGACATCATGTTCGAAAAAGCCCCCGGATTCGCCCCGGCATGGCATGTCACCCTCAAAGAAGCTGAGAATCTGTTCGAAAAATCTGAGCGGGGCGTGGTGCCGCTTCTCAAGCGACTGATGCCGACAACTCCTGACAAGCAGGCCGAAGATTACGAGAAGATCAGCCGCTTGTCTCTGGAGGACGGCAGCAAAAACTGATCATCAGAAGACTGCACTATTCTACACAACAATCTGCAAAGGGCTGTCAGTATAGCTGGCAGCCCTTTTTCCGTCTCAAAAGACTATGATCGACTCAAAAGCTCTGCTGGCCAACGTCAGTGTTGTCCTGAAAAACCCCAAATACGCTGAGAATATCGGTGCCACCGCCCGTATGTGCTTCAACATGGGAATCGGCAGTATCATCCTGGTCAGAGACCAGGATCCCGACCGCGAAGCGATGGCCAAGATGGCCACCCACAAGGCAGCGCATCTGATCGATCAGATGAAACGCTTTACCAGCCTGGAGGAATCGCTGGCGCCGTTCAGTTTTGTTGTCGGCACCACAGCCAGACTGGGCAGAAAAAGAACGGTGGAGCGAGCCCCACGGGACATTATCACCGACATCATTCCGCTTCTGGCAAACAACCGGGTGGCTTTTCTGTTCGGTCCGGAAGACCGGGGCCTGACCAATGACGACCTTAAATTCTGCCACTATGCCTCCTGCATTCCAACGGCGGAATTCGCCTCGCTCAACCTGGCTCAGGCCGTGGCCATCCATTGTTACGAACTCTATTATGCAATTGTCGAAATGACCAGAGATGAGGCGGTGTTGCCCGAATATGCGACAACCTTCCAGTTGGAGGGAATGTACCGCCATGTCCAGGAGGCGCTGCTGAAAATCGAATTCCTCGACACCAAAAGCCAGGACTACTGGATGAGAAATATCAGACATTTTTTGGGCCGTGTAAGATTATCGTCAAAGGAGGCCAATATAATACGGGGCATATGTCGTCAGTTTCTCTGGTTTCAGCGCAACGGCAAGGACAATCCAACAAGGGAGTTCGATCCGCCATGACAAAAACGCATGCCGCTTCAATCCAACAGTCGATTGCAGCCAACAAGTTTTATCCCCCCCGCATCAACCGATCCCAGTCCATAGACCGCCACGCCATCATTGCCGACCGCATGGGCAGCGATGTTTTCGCCGGCCAGATTGTCATCGTCGAAGCCCAGGCCGGTCAAGGCAAGACAACCCTCGTTCACCAATATCTGGAACACAGCAGCCTGCCCTTTGTCTGGTATCAGGTCGGCAGCGAAGACAGTGACCCGGTTGTTTTACTGGCCGCACTGAACCTGGCTTTTTCGCGCCGGCTTAACAGCTTTTCCTGCCCGCAGCTGGACGCCATTCTTGAAAATGGGCAGATCGGTCCGATGGACCTGCAGGGCTGTGCCAACATCTTGCTCAACGATATCGACTCGGCGCTCGCCGGCGACATATTCCTGGTGCTGGACGATCTTCACCTTATCAGTGACGCGCAGCTCACTAACCAGCTGTTGGATTATCTGATCGACACCTCGCCGCCGAATCTGCACTTCATCCTGGTCAGCCGCCATCCCCTGGCTCTTGAAGCCCGGGCCATCAGGAAAAAAAACTGCGTCATCTATCTGGACAGCGACGATCTGGCCCTTGGACTGGGAGATATCGAGACTCTGTGCAACAACGTTCTGGGAACTGCCATTGAACGGGGTGAAGCAGAGCATATACTCAACATCACCAATGGCTGGATAATGGGTATCGTGCTGGCGGCCAACCCGCTTTCCCGCGCCCAAAAAGCAGTTACACCCGACAATGTCATGACCCGCAAACCGGACCTTTTCGGCAAGGGTCTGGATAGTTTTATCCTCAATTTTTTCCAGGACGAGATCCTCACCCAGATCCCTGAGCTGTTTCACGAAGCTTTTATCAGACTTTCGTTTATCGATGAGATCTCCATACACCTCGCCCGGCAGCTCGTCGATATCGATGACCTCGATCAGCACCTGGCCAGGATGGCCGATCAGAACTTCTTCGTCTACCGTCTCGACGACAGCGGACGGATGTTCAGGTTTCATCATCTCTTTCAGGAGTTTCTACAGTCCAAAGGCCGGCAGCTCCTGAGCGAAGAGGATATCGGTGACATCTACCGAAGAGCGGCCGGCTATTATCTGGAGCATCACCTGGTTGAAAAAGCCCTCAAGGCTTTGAGAAGCGGTGAAGACTATGTGATGATGGAGCAGGTTCTGAAAACCGAGGGACTCAAGCTCATATCGGCAAACCGGACCGTGACCATCCTGGCGATCCTGCAGACCATACGGGAGGATATACTGCTGGAACATGGCTGGCTGAGTTTTTTCCAGGCCCTGCTGACGACCGACTTCCATCCGCAGACCACCCTCCCCTACTTTCAGGCCTGCATCGAAAAATTCGTCGAAAACAGTGAGGAAGTGGGAGAGTTGATGTCCCTTTCACAGATCATCTACTTTCATTTCGTCATTTCCGGACGTTACACAGAGGGCTCTGAGCTTTTGAACCGCACCAGGATACTCTATGAGTCGCTCAACAACGCGCTGCCCCCCGATATTTCGATCATCGTCGTCAGAAATCTGGCTGCCGGATTCTGTTTTTTCGATGGCAAGATGGATCTGGCCCGCCACTACGCCAGGAAAGGCTGTGAATTGGCAGCGCGGATCGGCAGCAGAAATTTTCTGGCGGCTTCGAGATTTATCCTGGGCTATATCGGTCTGCTCAGCGGCGATACCAGACGGGCCAGAATAGAGATCGAAAAATCCTACCCGCTGGTCAGCGACCCGATGGTCGGTATGAGCAACCGGCTGACACTGCACGTCATGCAGCTCTGCGAATTGTCCATGTCAGGCTCCTTTCAGGCCTTTCTTTACCACAAGGATCTGGTTCTCGAAGGTGTCGACCGAGAAATCGTCAGACAGACGGTGGCAGCGCCTTACCTCTATGTCTGGTCGGCCATCGGTTTGATCGCCACCGGCAGAGCGGATGATGCCTACGATGTGGTCGAACAGGGCATGTTTGTCTCCAAGACCGCCGCCAGTGAGCATATGACCAGCCAACTTCTGCAATGGCGAGCCTTCATCCGTGCCCTCAAGCAGGACCTGAGCCGGGCCATGGACGATATCGATCTGTCGACTGAAATGCGCACCAGGGCCGGTGGTCCGTTCTTTACAGGCTATCACTACGCCGTCAGGGGCGCTGTTCTGCTATTTGCCGACCGCTTCGACGAGTCCCGCAACAGCCTCGAGCAGGCGCTCGGCATTGCCCAGCAGATCCTTTCTCCGTATATCGAGGTTTGTGCACTGGCCTATCTCTCCTCGTTGCACTTCAAAACCGGAAACGAAGCCGAAGCTGAAGCCTGCCTGCGCCGGCTGCTCGAACTGATGATCGAGTCCGGATATGATTATTTCTGGGGCTGGGAACCCCAAACCATGCTTTTGCTTCTGTCAGAGGCGGTGCAGCGAGACATCGAACCGGAATTTGTCCGCACCCTCGCCCGAAAACGGCTTCACTATTCGTTCGATCCGGACGGCAGGCCGGTACCGATGCTGGTAATCAGGATATTGGGCTCCTTCTCCATCAGCCTCGCCGGCGATGAGCTTTTCAGCCTGAAGGATTTCAGCAACCATCAAAGGGAGCTTTTCGGACTGCTGATCTCCGCCTCTGATCAGCGCATCAGCCAGGACCAGGTGCAGCTGGCCCTATGGCCGGACAGCCCTCCGGACAAGGCGAGCAAAACCTTTTACACACTGATCTCCCGGCTCCGCAAAGTTCTGGCTGAAAAGATCGATGACCCGACGCGCTATATCAGCGTTGAAAAAAACGCTGTGCAGTTAGCCAATACCTGCGTTGACGGTTCAACTTTTCTGGAACTGGCCCGCCGGGGTCTCAGCCTGACCAGGAGAGAACTCTGGTGGCAGGCCGGAAATGCCTTCCAGACTGCTCTCTCCTGCTGGACTGACTTTTCCGAACTGGATCATTTTCAGACTGATCAGGTGCTCACCTACATCGACGAAATTCATCATACCCTGGGCAAAGTCTGCCTGAAGTGGGCAAGCACCCTGGCAGCGCACGAACGCCCGGATGAAGCGCTGGCTGTGCTTGAAAAAACCGGCAGTATGCTGGCCGCCGACGAAGACAAAATCGTCCTTCAGCACCGTCTCTATATGGATAAGAAGAATCCTCTCAAGGCGCGGGCCCTGCTCGACAGCTACGTTCAGGAACTGCTGCGGCTTGGCTACAGCCGGGAGGAGGCAGACGAGATGAGGGGGGCGCTGATTCCCTCCGCCTAATATCTCAGCCCTGAAATCAACAGATACTTGAGCCCGGCTGATTCCCCGTCAAAGCATCGGCTCGAGAGGGCATCGACTGCAGAGCGGACCACTTTTTTTGCAGAAGTTTTTAGCGGTGATGACCAGCAGGGCGTGGTACTGGTTGAACATCTCGGCATCACTAGTCAGGTTGTCCATGAACAGTTCCTGGACAAGCTGATAGTCACACTCTTCCGGAATGAGGTTATGGCGCGAAAGGATTCGGTGGGTGTAGGCATCGACCACAAAAACCGGGTGACCGCCGCCATAAAGGAGAATAGAGTCAGCCGTCTCGGGCCCGATGCCTTTTACCTCCAGCAGGGCTCGGCGGGCCGCAACGGTATTTTCGGCAAGAAGTCGAGCAAGATCGCCGCCAAAATCCGTGGCGACCATCTCCAGAAGATTTTTCAAGCGGCGGGCCTTGAGATTGTAATAGCCCGAGGAGCGAATGTAGCCCCCCAGTTCCTGTTCAGATAGACGCAGAAGGCCGTCGAAGCTGAAAACCCCCGCCTGCTTCAGCGAGTCAATGGCCTTTTCAACGTTCTTCCAGTTGGTGTTCTGGGTCAGGACTGCTCCGACAACGACCTCGAACGGGTTTTCAGCGGGCCACCAGTGCAGCGGTCCGAAATGGCCGTTGAGCCGATCATAGACTTCCTGCAGCGTCCGCGACAAAGAGCTCATGCTGCCAACACCGGTCAATCGCCGAAACAGATGCCGATGTCCCGGGCCGTGGCGATCTTGTCGCTGTTCAGATCCACTTTTTTTCTCTGCTTGATCGCCTCTTCTATCGGTACCGCCTTCATTTTCGAAGAATCCAGGGCAACCATGTGATTATACTTGCCCTCCTCAACCAGCCTCACTGCCGCAGCCCCGAAACGCAACGCCAGCAAACGATCAAATGTGGTTGGGGAGCCGCCGCGCTGCAGATGCCCAAGGGTCAGGGAGCGGGTATCCTTGCCGGTCAGGGTTCTGATCTCATTGGCAACCCATTCGCCGATACCTCCGAGAATCACCTCCTCCCTGCCAAACTCTTCCCCCTTGGAGACAACCTGACCACCTTTTACCAGCGCTCCCTCGGCAACGACGACGATCGAATAGTGTTTCTCCCTCAATTCGTTGTCGGCAATTTTTTCAGAAACGCTCTCCAGGTCGAACGGGATCTCCGGGATCAGTATCACATCGGCCCCGCCCGATATGCCTGAATAAAGAGCGATGAAGCCGGACTCCCGTCCCATCACTTCGACCACCATGACCCGGTCATGGGACTTGGCGGTGGAGTGCAGTTTATCGAGGGCTTCGGTGGCCGTAGACACCGCCGTATCGAAGCCGAAGGTACGGTCGGTGGCCATCAGGTCGTTGTCGATGGTTTTGGGCACACCAATCACGTTCATGCCCAGCTTCGAGAAACGATAGGCTATTTCGAGGGTACCGTCACCGCCGATGGCGATGTGGCAATCAAAACCCATACGCTTGTAGTTTCTCATGATTTTTTCGGAGATATCGACAAGCTTGATCTCACCGGCCAGGTTTTCCACCGGCTTGGCAAAAGGACTGCCCTTGTTGGTCGATCCCAGGATCGTTCCGCCGATGGCATAGATCTCCTGGACATCACGAGGAGTCAAACGGATCATCTCATCGATGTCCAGAAACCCTGAATAACCGCTCCTGCTGCCGTAGACTTCCCATCCCAACCGATAACAGGCGTGAACCACTGCATAGATAACGGCATTCAGTCCCGGTGCGTCACCGCCGCCGGTTGATATAACGACCTTTTTCATGATTATCCCTCAAAAAGCCAGACATGCAGCCCGTCACAACCCACAGGGATGACAGGGATTTTCTTATGGCTAAAATTGTAAGGATACCAGTCTTTTTATTCAAGCACCATTATTTTATAAGCCTGTTCGAAGATGGGATAATCACAAACTATACATATAATTACAATTATTTAATTGCACATCAGTAAGCAATTATTCCTTTATTGGGCGGTACCGATTGACTTCTTCAGGGGGCAGGCTTATCATAATTGCAAATAGCGACGAGACTCCATGCCGATGAGGCATACGGGGTGCTAGCAACCCAGAGATAAAACATACAGGAGGTTTTCATGTCCCTTACCGTTACCGACCTGGCTGTGACTAAACTCAAAGAGTATCTCAGCCAGAATAATATCGACTCAGCATTGCGTGTCGCCCTGATGCAGGGCGGCTGATCAGGCCCCTCCCTGGGACTGGCTCTGGATGAGCCGAAAGAAAATGATAAAGTTTACGATCAAAGCGAACTCACCTTTCTCGTGGAAGACAGTCTTCTTGAAACCTGCGGCGATATAAACGTCGAATACATCGAGGCCGGCCCCAGATCGGGTTTCGGCATCTCCTCGACCAATCCCATCGGCGGTGGAGGATGTTCCTCCGGATCCTGTGGATCAGGGGGATGCGGCTGATTCTGACACGCTCAAGATAGAGGCAATTAGAAAAGCGGATTTACTTAGTAAATCCGCTTTTTTTATTGCTCAAATATCTTTCTTCACACACAACTGTCAAATACTTGACACCCCTCTCTCTGTCCTTATCGTGTGGTTTGAAAACACTATTTCAATACCACGGTCCATTCACCATTTCAGAGGATAGAGAAGATGCAATTCGATAAATTTACCTTGAAATCGCAGGAAGCGATTCAGGGCGCACAGCAGTTCGCCGAGGCCAGGGGCAACCAGGAAATAACCATTGCCCATCTAGCCAAGGCCATCATTGAGCAGCCCGGTGGTGTGGTCGTGCCCGCCCTGCAGAAAATGGGTGTCGACCCGTCACGTGTACTGGCTGTTGTCAACCAAAACATCGAGGCGCTCCCCACCGTTTCAGGTTCGGGCGCTACCCAGGTTTATATTTCGCAGGACCTTAAACGTCTGCTGGACAGCTCCTTTTCGACCGCGTCCCAGATGCAGGACGAGTTCGTCAGCCAGGAGCATATATTTCTGGCCCTGCTGCGGGACCGCAAATCGAGCCTGGCTGAAAAATTAATCAAGCTGGGAATCAGCGAGCAGAATTTTCTCCAGGCGCTGACTTCGATTCGGGGAAACCAGCGGGTTACCGATCCCTACCCCGAAGAGAAATACCAGGCCCTTGAAAAGTATGGAAAAAACCTGACCGATGTGGCCAAGCAGGGGAAACTCGACCCGGTCATCGGCCGTGACGAAGAGATTCGCAGGATCATCCAGGTTCTATCCCGGCGCACCAAAAACAACCCGGTCCTGATCGGCGAACCGGGCGTCGGTAAAACAGCCATTGTCGAGGGCCTGGCCCAGCGCATTGTCAATGGCGATATCCCAGCCACCCTGAAAGACAAGCAGGTCGTGACACTTGACCTGGGCTCACTGGTTGCCGGGGCCAAATACCGGGGCGAATTTGAGGATCGGCTCAAGGCTGTACTCAAGGAAATAGAAAAACGAAGCGGTGAGATCATCCTGTTCATCGACGAAATCCACACCCTGGTCGGGGCTGGTGCCGCCGAGGGCTCAATGGATGCCTCAAACATGCTTAAACCCGCCCTGGCCCGGGGCGAACTGCACTGTGTCGGCGCGACGACCCTTGACGAGTACCGAAAGTACATCGAAAAAGACAGTGCCCTGGAAAGAAGATTTCAACCGGTGCTCGTCCAGGAGCCGAGCGAAGAAGACTCCATTGCCATACTGCGAGGCATCAAGGAAAAGTACGAAGTTCATCACGGCGTCAGGATACAGGATGCGGCGACAGTTGCGGCGGTCGTGCTGTCCAACCGTTATATATCGGATCGCTTTCTGCCGGACAAGGCCATCGACCTCATCGATGAGGCGGCCTCGAGGCTGCGGATCGAAATCGATTCGATGCCAACCGAAATCGACGAACTGGAACGGCAGCGCATCAAGCTCGAAATCGAGCAGGAAGCGCTGAAAAAGGAGCAGGACAAAGCTTCCAAGCAGCGGCTGAAGGAGGTCCAGAGAAAACTGGCAGATCTCAATGATCAACTTAATGGCATGAAGGCCCAATGGACCCTCGAGCGCGAGACCATTGGCAGGATTAGGAAGATCAAAGAAGATATCGAAAAAACCCACGTAGAAGCACAGCAGGCGGAGCGCAAGGGCGACCTGAGCAGGGTTGCCGAACTGCGCTATGGAACCATAGCCGCCCTGGAGCAGCAGCTTGAGAAGGAGAATTCACGGCTGCAGGAAATCCAGGAAAAGCATCACATGCTCAAGGAAGAAGTGAGCAGTGAAGACGTGGCTGCCATCGTTGCCAAATGGACGTCTATTCCGGTGGACAAACTGCTCGAAGGCGAAAAAGAAAAGCTGCTGCAGGCCGAAAGCATACTGAGAAACCGCGTCGTCGGCCAGCAGGAGGCAATTAGGGCGGTGGCCAATGCCGTCCGCCGGGCCCGCGCCGGCCTGCAGGACCCCGACCGGCCGCTTGGCTCGTTCATCTTCCTGGGGCCGACCGGTGTCGGAAAAACCGAACTGGCGCGATCTCTGGCGGATTTCATGTTCGACAGCGAGCAGGCGATGATCAGGGTCGATATGTCGGAATTCATGGAGAAACACTCGGTGGCTCGACTGATCGGTGCACCTCCAGGCTATGTCGGCTATGACGAAGGCGGCTACCTGACCGAGGCGGTGCGCAGAAAGCCCTACTCGGTCATCCTGCTCGACGAGATCGAGAAAGCTCACAGTGACGTGTTCAACGTGCTGCTCCAGGTGCTCGATGATGGAAGAATGACTGACGGCAAAGGAAGAACCGTGGATTTCAAGAACACCATTCTGATCATGACCTCGAATCTCGGCAGTGATCTGATCCTGCGCATGGCTGAGGAGAGCGCAGACGAGGACCGGATCAGGAACCAGATCGAAGAGGCGCTGCACCACCAGTTCAAGCCCGAGTTCCTGAACCGGATCGACGAGACGATCATTTTCAAGTCCCTCACCAGGGAGGATATGACCAGCATCGTCGATATCCAGCTCAAACGCCTGGCCAGAAGGCTCGAGGATCAGAAGCTGAAGCTTCGGTTCAGCCAGAACGCCAAGAAGTACCTGGTATCGGCAGGCTACGACCCGCTCTTTGGCGCCCGGCCGCTGAAGCGCGCCATCAGGAAATATGTCGAGGACCCGCTGGCCATGGAACTGCTGGAAAACCGCTTCGACGAAGACTCGGTGATCCTCGTCGATGCCGACACGGACGGCATCACCTTTACCGCGGCAAAACCAGAGCGGGCTGAGCCCGAGACCGTAATTGTCGAAGCCGAACTGGTAGAGTGAACCGGTCCTTGGTCTTGAGGTTTCACTTTACCTTTTGCAGCGGATATGGTTGCATGGTCTGCCAATAGCGGCCATGCAGCCTTGAAGGTGAACAATGTCTGAAAGCGAATCCGAATACCAGTGCCAGGTGCTGATGTCGCACATGATGCTGCCCACCAACGCTAACCCGTTCGGGCACATCCATGGGGGCGACATCATGAAATACATCGACGATGCGGCCGGTGTCGTGGCCATGAAACACGCCCGGACCACCGTGGTCACCGCTTCGATCGACCGGCTGGATTTCCACAAACCGGTGCATATCGGCAACCTGCTGATCCTGAAGGCATCGCTCAACGCCACCGGACGGACATCGATGGAGATCGGCGTCCGGGTCGAAGCCGAAGATCTGCTCAAAGGCGTCGTTACCCATATCGCCTCGGCCTACCTCACCTTCGTCGCCCTGGACGAAAACAACCGTCCGACGCCCGTGCAGTCCTACGAGCCCCAGACCAAGGACGGTATCCTTAGAAAGAGGCAGGCCCAGGAAAGAAAAGCCTGTTATTATCAAAGCAGAAACGAACACAGTTGAGAAACACTATGAGCTCCAATGTTGAAGATTTAACGGTCAATTACCAAGAGGACGGCGTTGAACTGGTCAGGGAACTGGACAAGGTCATCCTCTCCAAAGGTGCCTGGACCACGATACTTTTCAGGTACCAGAACCTGAACCGCACAACCGGCGAGTTCGGTCCGGAAATGTATTCGATACGTCGTTACCAGAAACGACAGGGCACCTACATCCCCAAATCAAAATTCAACATTTCCAACGCCAAACAGGCCGAAAAGATAGCCTCATCACTGCAGAACTGGATAAAAACCCAGGCCTGAAAAGGGTCGCCCGCCTGTTTATCATTTTTTTTAACACAATCCTTATATTCCCTGTTGACAAAGGGTGCCCACTCAATTAGTTTGTCGCGGCTTTGACGGTAGCCTTCGGGCTAGGCTGAAGAGGATTTAAAGGGTTTCAGGAGTACAGAATCTGATTGACATTTAGTTGAGTTCATATTAGATTGACGTTCTTCCGCACTCGTCATGAGTGTCCGGCGTGTCCGGTTCAACGATCCTTGACAACTGAATAACAGCAAATACGCAAACGGGCCCACGTATCCTATTGGATACAGGGGTTCTGTCAAACAGCAGAGCCTTATTTGTTTATAATAAGGACCGAGGAGATCAGGAGACTGATCGATTCAGTTCAGGATATAAACTGGAGAGTTTGATCCTGGCTCAGAACGAACGCTGGCGGCGTGCTTAACACATGCAAGTCGAACGCGAACGAGTTCTTCGGAACTTTAGTAGAGTGGCGCACGGGTGAGTAACGCGTAAGTAATCTACCCTCGCATTCGGGATAACGCAGCGAAAGGTGTGCTAATACCGGATACGTCTGATTTAAT
>CAWJQN010000004.1:90000-760984 GCA_963845115.1 uncultured delta proteobacterium
TTCTGACTAGCTCGAGCGAGTACCACGGGACACGTGAAACCCTGTGGGAATATGGGAGGACCATCTTCCAAGGCTAAATACTACCCGATGACCGATAGTGAACGAGTACCGTGAGGGAAAGGTGAAAAGAACCCCGGGAGGGGAGTGAAATAGAAACTGAAACCGTTAGCTTACAAGCAGTGGGAGCCCTATGTCTTTAGACAGGGTGACCGCGTGCCTTTTGCATAATGAGTCAACGAGTTACCCTGTGCAGCGAGGTTAAGCTGAGAAGCGGAGCCGCAGCGAAAGCGAGTCTTAAGAGGGCGTCTTAGTTGTATGGGGTAGACCCGAAACCGGGTGATCTATCCATGGCCAGGGTGAAGTCTCGGTAACACGAGATGGAGGCCCGAACCGATATAGGTTGAAAACTGTTCGGATGAGCTGTGGATAGGAGTGAAAGGCTAATCAAACTCGGTAATAGCTGGTTTTCTCCGAAATATATTTAGGTATAGCCTCGCATGATGACTGTCGGAGGTAGAGCACTGACAAGGCTAGGGGTCCCACCGGATTACCAACCCTTATCAAACTCCGAATGCCGACAAGTTTTAGTGCGGGAGTCAGACTGTGGGAGATAAGTTCCATGGTCGAAAGGGAAACAGCCCAGACCGTCAGCTAAGGTCCCTAAATCTATGCTCAGTGGGAAAGGAGGTGGAATTGTTGATACAACCAGGAGGTTGGCTTAGAAGCAGCAACCCTTTAAAGAAAGCGTAATAGCTCACTGGTCTAATGAATCTGCGCCGAAAATGTAACGGGGCTAAGCATAGTACCGAAGCTACGGATCGAGAAAACTGATTTAAGGTTATTAGCAGGAGGGAATGACATTTGTGAGCGTATTTTGCGAACAAAATCCCCTCCCCTAAGCATAGCAGCTTAGAAGCGTTAATAGGTTTAAGTCAGTTTTCTCGATGGTAGGAGAACATTGCAGTATCCTGAGAAGGTGTACCGAAAGGAGCGCTGGAGGTTCTGCAAGAGCTTATGTTGACACGAGTAGCGATAATGAGGGTGAGAAACCCTCACGCCGAAAGCCTAAGGTTTCCTGTAGTCAAGTTAATCTGCTCAGGGTTAGTCGGCTCCTAAGGCGAGGCCGAGAGGCGTAGTCGATGGGAAACAGGTTAATATTCCTGTACCACTGTTATAATGTTTGATGATAAGGGGGGACGGAGAAGGATAGGCCATCCGGCTGTTGGAATAGCCGGTTCAAGCGTGTAGGTGGAGGACTTTGGTAAATCCGGGTCCTTGTATAACACTGAGGCGTGATGACGATGTCTTAATTGACAGCAAAGTGGTTGATTCCATGCTTCCAGGAAAAGCCTCGTATCTAGTTATAATGGTGACCGTACCGTAAACCGACACAGGTAGGCAGGTAGAGTATACCAAGGCGCTTGAGAGAACTCTGGTTAAGGAACTCGGCAAAATAGCACCGTAACTTCGGGAGAAGGTGTGCCCTCATGGTGAATTTATATACATGAATGAGCTTACGAGGGTTGCAGTGAAATGGGGGGAGCGACTGTTTACTAAAAACACAGGACTCTGCGAAGTCGAAAGACGAAGTATAGGGTCTGACGCCTGCCCGGTGCCGGAAGGTTAAGGGGACCTGTCAGCTCACGCGAAGCAGTGAACCGAAGCCCCGGTAAACGGCGGCCGTAACTATAACGGTCCTAAGGTAGCGAAATTCCTTGTCGGGTAAGTTCCGACCTGCACGAATGGCGTAACGATTTCCCCACTGTCTCAACCAGAGACTCAGCGAAACTGTAGTACCGGTGAAGATGCCGGTTACCCGCAACAAGACAGAAAGACCCCGTGAACCTTTACTACAGCTTGGCATTGGTTTTTGAGGTAGCATGTGTAGGATAGGTGGGAGACTTTGAAATGGGCACGCCAGTGTTCATGGAGTCGCCCTTGAAATACCACCCTTGCTATCTTAGGAATCTAACCGCGGTCCGTGATCCGGATCCGGGACATTGTCTGGTGGGTAGTTTGACTGGGGCGGTCGCCTCCTAAAGCGTAACGGAGGCGCGCGATGGTTCCCTCAGGCTGATTGGAAACCAGCCGTAGAGTGTAAAGGCATAAGGGAGCTTGACTGCGAGAGAGACATTTCGAGCAGGTAGGAAACTAGGTCTTAGTGATCCGGCGATTCCGCATGGAAGGGTCGTCGCTCAACGGATAAAAGGTACTCCGGGGATAACAGGCTTATCTCCCCCAAGAGTCCATATCGACGGGGAGGTTTGGCACCTCGATGTCGGCTCATCACATCCTGGGGCTGAAGCAGGTCCCAAGGGTTTGGCTGTTCGCCAATTAAAGTGGTACGCGAGCTGGGTTTAAAACGTCGTGAGACAGTTTGGTCCTTATCTGTTGCGGGCGCAGGGTATTTGAGGAGATCTTCCCCTAGTACGAGAGGACCGGGGTGGACGAACCGATGGTGTACCAGTTGTTCCGCCAGGGGCATTGCTGGGTAGCTATGTTCGGCAGGGATAACCGCTGAAAGCATCTAAGCGGGAAGCCCACTCCAAGATAAGATACCCCATGGCTGTAGTGGCCATCTGAAGGCACGTCGGAGACTACGACGTTGATAGGTCGGGTGTGGAAGTGTGGCAACACATGGAGCTTACCGATACTAATGTGCCGTGCGGCTTATCCATATTTTTTGATGAAGCTGCTGCTGGGCGTTGCTCTACTGTTTGATTATCGATTTATTGATTGTTTGATTTGATTATACCGAATTACCCTTTTTCGGTGGTCACAGCGAAGAGGATCCACCCGTTCCCATTCCGAACACGGTCGTTAAGCTCTTCTGCGCCGATGGTACTGCACGGGCAACTGTGTGGGAGAGTAGGTCGCCGCCGAATTCTTTATAACAAAAACCCCCTCGCTTCTTCGAAGCTTGGGGGTTTTTGCGTTTACAGCAAATGTCGTCTCAGAGACTTGATGAGGAAAGCAATTGATTCAGGTTGGGAAATTAACTAAACTGGCGCAGAAACCTGCTGTCAAACTCTCTGCATTGCACGGGTCCGGTTCTTCATGAAGAGATCAATCTCGCTATTGTTCGTCCTGCTGTCTGTTTTTGTTGTTACCAACCTTTCTTTTATCGGGTTTCATTACATCAGTGACCAGCTAGTTGATCGAGAACTCATTGAAACCCGGCTGCGCAATGCCTTTCAAAGCGGTCATTTTTACAGTGAGCAATACCCGTTTAAATCTTTTGGGACCTACTCGGAAAAAAACCTTCACGGAATTGACCAGTACAGTGAATGCGTCAATGCTTTGATGGCCCTCCACCGAAATCCTGACACCCCCCTGCTCAATGCGATTATCCCGGGATACCCCTCTTTTGAAGAGGAGCAGTACTGTCTCAGCCTGAAGATGCTGGTCATCGACGGGGTCGACCCGGATGGGGCAACAATCAACACCAAGGCACGCCTGTGGTTCGGCACACGACCAGTCACGGTCCTGATGCTGAGCAAATTCGAAATCGCGCAGCTGTATCCCTTTATCAAACAGCTTTCCTATTTTGGCTTCGGCCTGCTTCTTGCCATTGCTTTTTCCCATTCCGCTCAACTCGGACTCATGGTCCTGCCGTTCAGTATGGTCGGTATCTTCGGATCGGGAATCCCCTATTACGGTGGTGTTGCCAATGCCATGCCGTTCGCCGCCGCACTCTACTTGGGGGTGGGTATGGCCTTGCTCAGAAGGCTTGATCGTGGATCACTGGTCATGCCCTATGCGGTTGCCGCCGGCAGCATCCTGGCTTTTTTTTACCTCACTGACGGATCATTGATTTTAGCTCTTTCGATAATCACCTTCTCCACCTATTTTTTTGCACACCCGCGGAGAGCCGCCATGGCGCGCTGGCGCGATACCCTGTCGGCTGTCGTGCTCTTTACTGCATCCTTTGTTATGTCGCTGGTATTCAAACAGCTGATCGCCGGATTAGTAACCGACCTCTCCACCGTATGGGACCAGTTTGTCGGTATGGTTGGTTATCGATTGAGCACGGAAGGCGGCCCGGACTGGAATCATTGGCAATCCTTCTATGGACAGCTCGAGACCTATGACCTCGCTGTCCTGTGGAATCCCTTCCTCTACAAGACGGTTCTCGTTATGGGCGCCACAGGCTGGATCGTGGCACTGGGACTTTTTATACTGATAATTGCCTGGCGCCGGAAGCTCGATGATGTCTGTGCCTTGAGCATATACCTGAGTATCGCCCTGATTGTATTCATGAGGTATTTCCTCATGGTCAACCATTCATTCGAACACTGGTTTATCGTATCCCGTTACACCTTTGTGCTGCTGGCGGCGGGAATGAGCGCCGCGATATACACGGTTCATCGCCTGATCAGATTGTCAAAGTGAATGAGCGATGCGGCTCAACGTAAATTCATGTAGCGATCACGATAGCGGTCGAGATAGTCCTTGTCACCATAGAGGAAAAGCTGATAGTCCTCATCACCGAGCGAGTTATTGAACTCGGCCAGTTTCAGCGTCTGCTCCTTGAATGCTCGTATCTCCTCGCTGCTCATCTCGAACGTCCCGCGGTAATAAACATTCACCGACCGGTCCTTATCTTCGGGGATACCGAAAAAGCCCAGGACAATCAGCACCGGAACATTATGGGTCTCGTTGAGCGTTTTGGCTGTGCCAAGAAGCTCGGAAAGACGGTATGGAGCCTGGAATTCTTTGGAGTACTTTACATAACTGGCGAATTTCTTCTCCCGGGCGAGATAGATCGGATTATCACTGTAGTAAGCGACGGTCTGAATCGCATAGTCAGGCTCTCCTATTATAATGCTGTTCTTCAACTGGTCATTGGCTTCGATGTAGCTGCCCAACGCCAAGGCCGAGCTCTTGTCCACAGCCAGCTCTTCGAGAAAGGCCTTTTTCGTGTGGGCGATGTTGTGGATCATGAAGGGTACGAAACAACCGACAAGGACCGCGTGGTAAATTATGGTGCGTACTCTGTAATGGGAGAGGCTGTTTCTGTTCTGCAGGATAGCCTTTGCGATCCAGAATGCCGTCATGATAAAACCGAGCAGAACGCCCTGATGCCGTAACTTCGGGTAAATGATCGCTCCACCGACAAAATTGAAGACCACCACACCGACCAGCACGGTCAGCCCCAGCCAGGGACTGACAACCATCAGCCCTGCAATGAGAAGAACCATGAAAATGTCGCGGTAGACCGGATCGAGGTTGAGCATATACCAGATATATTCACCAGGGTGAATGAGCGCCTTCAGAAGATAGCGCCCATAATCGATGCGGGCCATGAACTCGGGGGTCATGAAAACAGTATCAACATCGACACGGGTGGACCAGTGGGAAAACAGGATGCCGGCAACAACCAGAAATATCGATATGAGATAGCGCACATCTTTGCACACATGAAGTCCTGATTCGACAATCCAGTAGCCGAGAAGCAGGCCGGCCATATACATACCGTAGGAATTGGTATTGGCGGCAAGGCAGAGGATGACACCAACGGCAAGGGGCCGCTGTTTCTTCCGGGTTATCAGGATTGCAAAAATGAAAAAGAGCAGCGTGCTGATGCCATAGTCTCGGGCCATCACCGCATTTGTCATCACAGGAACTACACCGAAAATATAAAGTCCCTTGATCCACAGCGGCAGCGGTGAAATTTTAACCAGCAGCCAGACCGAGGAAAATCCGATGATCAGGCTCGAGACCTGAAGTACTACCGGACTGGGGATCACCTCATATATCAGCGTAAGAATGGAGCGCCAGAGTATCGGATGACCATCATATTTGGCCATCTCGACAAATTCTGGAAACGAGCTTATACCGATTGCCAGATTGATAGACCGGACTTCATCTCTCCATAATTCATGGTTGAGCGTGATGATGATGACAAGAATAACCCAGAGCGTCAGAATCAGGTTCTCAAAGAGCGTACGCTTTCGACAGAGTACGTTCATGAATTCATTCAGCCGGGAAACCATGTGCATCTTTGCCTACTGCTATGAGCGGCGCCGCCCCACTCTGAAAAGGTTAAAAAACACCAAATATATTAACATATTAAGGATATATAAGAAAAATATCCGATGATAGCAATATAAATTGGCTGGTGATTCACCATTACGGTACACCAATGTCAAATCCGGCCGGTAAAACACCATGGAATGAATCGTCACAATGTTGCGATGATCTCCTCAATTTCTCTTGCGGTCGACCCCTTAGGTTCCGATCATGTCGATATTTCTTGATTTTTTAAAACAAGGCAGGTATTTTCACGCGAATCAAGCTGTTTGTAGTATATTTCTAATCTTAATTTGAGGAGAATCATGGCTGGTATTGAAAACAAACAAGACAATCAAGACGTTCTGTTACATTCAAAAATTAACCAACCAGTTGAAAACAAAAAAATCGGCAGACGGTCGGTTATCAAGAAAATGGCTGTTGGTACAGCCGCTCTCGCCGGCATCAATGCTCTGCCTGAAAAATGGACCTCTCCTCTCGTGGAGTTTGGCACCCTGCCCGCTCATGCCACCACCAGCGGCTCGCTCGAATCGATGATCGAAGAACTGAAGCGGGAAATCGAAGCTGCAGATACTCCTGAAGCCGTCGCAGCAGCCGAGCAGGTAGCTGCCGCTGACCCTGCCCAGACAGAGCTGCACTCCAATGAAGTAAAGATCATGAACACCGGGCAGAAGATGAGCTGGAACAGTTACCTTTATGACAAGTTCGTCTTTCCAAAACTCGGGCCTGAGTACACCAGCCAACCGTTCGATCTGGTCTATGCAGATGGCAACAGGCTCCACGTTCCCAACCCTGAGAGCAAGATACAGACACCGGACAACATGAAGTACCAGCCGGGCGGCAGGTACAGCGGCAACAACCCGGATATCCCGACAATGGAAGTGTATGCCAGAAGAGACACGCACCCCGAGTGGGTCAAGGCCGTTTTCCAACATCCTGTTTAATGCGCAGGAGCGTATATTGTTGATTAGGGGGAGCGCTATGGTTCCCACAAAGGGTTACCGGGCTGAAACTTCTCTGCTGGCCCTATAACAGCAATAAGCCGGACATTTCGTCAGTAGAAATACATGCCGGCAACGAGTCACATCAGCCGGACAGCGTAACCGTTTATATTTACGCTGTCCGGATCACCTGCAGCACAGCAGATCAGCGGCCGGGCGCTGCTTGACGAAACGGTTTGTAAAAACGGTTCTGCGGCAAAGCGAGGCCGAGCATCGGCAGGTCGCCGGCGGTGTCTCCGTATGCGTACACCGTCGAGTAGGCGCTCAGGTCGTACTGCTTTCTGATTCGGGCGACCTTTTCCTCACCCATGCAGTTGTTGCCGATCAGCCGACCGGTTACCTTTCCGTACCGGTCGATTTCCAGCTCCGATCCGATTATCTCCATGCCGTTTTTGCGGCACCACGGTTCGAGGATCAGCCGGGGTGTTGCGGTCACGACAACCAGCCGGTCCCCCTGATCTTTATGCCGCTCGCAACACGCCCAGAACCCGGGACGAACGATAGAAGGCAGCTTCTGTGCACAGAATTTTTCAGCTGATTCCCGTAGTGAATCCGAATGATGACCGGCGAACATATCGGTTAAAAAGCCCTCTTTGAGTCGCTGGTTCGGTTCGTATTTCAGTTTGAACCGAACAATCTGGGGCAGTCGCCAGACCATGGTGCGGGCCAGGCGTCTGCGATCCGCCCACCACATGAACAACAGAAAACTGTCCTTATTGCTGATCGTTCCATCAAAGTCGAAAAGCGCCAGCCCCATGCCGCCCTCCGCTACTGCGCATCCGGCATGGTTGCTTGAAACAGCTGATAGAGAAAAGGCAGGTCAACAAACAAGAGCAATTGCATAAAGATTCCACAGAAAAGGCAATATAATGCGAAGCCTGTCTGTTTATAGAGCAATTCAGGGTACTGGGCCGGACTGTCTTCGAGCATTCCCAGATGAATATACCAGGCGATAAAGCCAGCGATAAAGGGAATTGAGAGGATCAGTTCCATCTTATAACGCATCAGAAAAATTCCGAAGAACAGCCCAAAGCAGACAGCATAATAGACGAGGCTCAGCAGAAGCCGGGTCTCCGTATAGTGTTTGAACGACTGCCGATAACTGGCACTTACCTGAGGATCGCCTATCCTCCGATATTCGGCGAATCGCTTTACCGCCATGAAAAATGCACCGACCATCCAGTAGGCAAGAACAAGCGATACCGGCGGCAATATCAGAATGCTGGTCGCATACCAGCCCAGCAGAAGACGAAGCGGATTGTTGACCGACTCCGACAACACGTCGATATAGGGCTTGTCTTTACTGCGCAGCGGCGGAATGTTGTAGATGCAGCCCATTATCCAGAGGGCCAGGGCAGCACTGAAAAACTGCCAGCCCAATAGCAGCGAAAGGCTGAGGCCCGCTACCGCCAGTCCAATCCATTCGCAATAAGCGATCGACGTGTTGACCTGTCCCGAAGGCACCGGTCTGTTTTTCTTGACCGGGTGCAGGGCGTCGAAGGGCGCGTCAAGAAGCTCGTTGATCACATAATTGCTCGAGGCGACAAAGCCCGTTGCCAGAAAAGCGAGAATGATTCGAAAGATCACCCCCGGTGCCAGGAGATCAGGTTGAGCGTAAAAGGCAACCACGATCCCCGGGATCATGAATACATTTTTGAACCAATGGTCGAAACGGGCAATTCTGATATAGGGAGTGAGGTTCATCCTGGGACCTTGTCTTTGATTGACTGCTCTACACCATCCGGTCATATAGTAACAGCCGATGCCGGCCGCAAAGGATGGTACCATCGCTGCGGGCTTCTGCACAGCTGCCTTGAATACGATGGGTTTATTTTTCCAGAATAGTGCAGCAAATAAGGCAGCAGCGGTTTTTCGCTTGACACGGATACGGAGATTTATATACTCGACATGTGCTCATTCTACATCAATATTTTTCCCGATATCCTCTTATCTTATGAAAGACTTGACCATCGTCATCCCGGCCTACAATGAATATCAGGCGCTCACCACTTTTCTGCCGGAGTTGATTGCATATTGCCGGGATAATGGTTGTCAACTTATCATCGTCAACGACGGTTCCAAAGATCAGACCCTTGAACTGCTGGACCGATACAGACCGGAACCGTTTTTCCTCGCCATCAATCACAAGCTGAACCGGGGCTATGGCGGTGCCCTCAAATCCGGCATCCAGGCGGCCCAGACAGAACTGGTCATTACCATCGATGCTGACGGCCAGCACCGACTCGAAGATGTCACCAGACTGTATCAGGCGCTTGCGGGAAATCGATGCCGACATGGTCGTCGGTAAGCGCAAAATTCACCGGGAAAACCTGTATCGAAAGATCGGCAAATCACTGATCCGCACCATTGCCACTCTGCTCATGCCGATCCACATTCAGGATCTCAACTCAGGCATGAAGATCTACCGAACCGAACTGGCCCAGTGCTACATCGAACTCTGCCCGGACACGATGGCTTTCAGCGATGTGATAACCCTGGTGTTCATCAATCAGCGTCACCTGGTCACCGAACATCCGATTACCATCGAGCCGCGAACAACCGGCACCTCGACGATAAACACGAAGACGGCAATCGATACGGTCCTGGAAATCCTTCACATTGTCACGCTTTTCAACCCGATGCGGATTTTCCTGCCGCCGGCTCTTTTCTTCCTGACCTTCAGCGCCGTCTGGGGACTCCCGATTCTGCTGCGGGGCGAGGGAATTTCGGTCGGCACCCTGTTTCTCTTCGTTACCGGCCTGATTTTTTTCTTTCTCGGCCTCATCGCCGAACAACTGGCACTGATAAGACAAAATCTCAGCCTGCACGCCCGCAGAAGTAAACCGTAAATTTCAACTTAACCCGATTGTTCATTGAGCCGCGCCACATGGTCGCCGTACGGCATCATCTGATAGCGTTGGCTCAGCCAGGCGAGACGTTTAAGAACTTTTTTCCTGCCAATGTACATCAGCAGGTTCAGGTGTTTTTTTCTGCCAAGATCGGGGTGCATGAAACGTTCCTGGCCCTCGTCGATATCGTATGGGTGAAAATAGGTCCCGACCGCCGTCTTTTTTAGGAGGGTGCGTTTCACGGCCCATCGAGTCAGCAGAAAAGGCAGCACCCTGAAGTAGACTCCCCCAGCAATCGGAACAGAAAATCGTGGCAGAGGGTTGAGGGTGATCGGCAGTTCCCATAGCCCGCTTTCCAGACGCCTCACCGTGGTGCCGAATTCCGGCCAGCCATAGAGCGGGTTCCGGGCGGGCAATATGGAACTGGAGTAATGCAGCCCCAGTTCCGACATGATTTCGTGGGCCCAGGCGGTCTTTTCAACAAGCGAAAAGGTGGGCGCCCGAAAACCGCTTACCCGATGGCCCGATAAATCCTCCAGAACGGATATATTTTCTTGAAGATCCTGCCGAAAGGCTGCGGGGCTCAATTTGTCCAGCTGCACATGGGTATCCCCGTGGCAGGCCAGTTCATGCCCCGCCTCGCTTATTTCCCGAATCAGTTCGGGATAGCGCCTGGCCACCCTGCCCACAGTAAAAAAAGTGGCCCGAACGCCCCACTGGTCGAAGCAGTCGAGATATTTTCTGGTATTGACGGGTACCGCTTCCCTATAGCTGCAGGCCATCCTCCACCCAGTCCCGTACATCCTCCAGATCGATGCTCAGCAGAATTGCGCTCATATATCCTGCCGCGGCCCGCTGATTTCTGCAGCATACTGGTCCGTAACCTGACCACTGTTTTTTCTAAAAAAACAGCGGTCTATCATCTCAAGCGCAACCATGACAATGAAGATCAGCACCAGTCCGTAAGCGGAGTGCATGGCTCTTTCTATTTCACTGTAGGAGGTTATTTTCAGCAGCGTAAGAATAAAGGCTATCGCCAATATTCCGGCCAGCGCCGCTCCAGCAGCTATGATCAACACTGACAGGGATCGCCTGTAGATACCGACCCCGGTGAACAGTACAAAACCGGCTCCGGCCACTATGAAGAGTATTGGTAGAACCGATTTATACAGCCGCTCCGATATCGTTGAGAATTCTGACTTTTTCATCATTCGAGGCGGGTTTGATATGCAGGATAGCTTCGCAGGGCCTCCGGTTTGCTGGTCAGCAGTCGCTCCCCGGTCACCGTTTCATAAACCCTCATGATGGTTGCCTTGCCCCGGCTCAGCATACCTGCAGTCGTCGCCGAAAAATCTCTGAAGCTGATGATCTGACCCAGCACCGACAGATACTCGGTCAACAGCAATTGATTATACTCCCGGTGCCAGGCAGGAACAAGAGAGGTGATCCGTGGACGGCAGTCAAGCGTTTCATCGTTGCAGGCACGATCAATTTCTTCTCCCATTCTCCGATAAAATTCGAGCGTGGCGGGACCATCTTTATAATAGCCGGCTGCTGCAACTGAATCTCTGAAGGCCCAGATAAAAAAAGCGGCAGGCAGATCTTCGCAGACACAGAGATCCATCCACCGCTTACCGACCGGACCGTCGAGAAACGGTTCGAGCTCACGAAACGCCGGGCTCACTTCATAGGCCTGCTGGCGGGCAGAGGAGGTGACCGGAAAAAATTGCAGCCAATCCTCTGTTTTTATTCTGAGCAGACCGCCATATGCGGATTTGAACTCCGGTGTATCGAGCTCAATCCTGGCAGGTACGCCATAGGCCTGATTATTTTTATAAACGATGCCATTGTTCACCCCCACCAGGATAATGAACGGCAGCAGAAAGATCAGAAGTCTTCCCAGTGCATATGGCCAACGATAGCGGCGCAGTGACCAGAAAAGGGGGATATAGAGGATAAGCAGTGACGGAACAATCCATATCGATTCTTCTCTGGTGTTCCAGAAGGCAGCCAGGCAGACGCCGCTACCGACAGCCCAGCCTGCGATGTGCCGCAGAGAATGGTGCGAGCGGACAAGCAGCCCTATGGTCGTCGCCAGAACGAGCATACCCAGCGGTGCGTAAATCCCCAGACGGAGAACGCGACCAACAGCGGGATAATTGTAGGAAAATGGGTTGAAAAGCAGAACAAGAAAGATCAGCAGCAACAGCCAGCGATTCCTGACAAGCGGCGCCACCGCCCAGGCCACCACGGCAGCGGCCAATCCATAGAGCAGCTGCTGGAACAGAAGCAGCGGTATACCGAGATAATAACCCAGAGCGATGAATATCGGATAGAATTGCCCTTTGATCAGCGTCAGCTGATTGTAATCCCCCAGCCAGTTGCCGCTCAGCAGGTTGTGGGCCTGAGAAACGAAGAGCAAATCATCATGGGGAGTATCGGTGGCCATCAGCGCGTGAGCCTGGACCAGCCACAACTTCAAGCCCAGGAAGAGTAACGCGATATAGACAACCAATCGTTTCGAGGAAAAAAAATTCATCAGCAGTTTTCTTTATGCGTCCATTCTCAAGCCTTCAGTGTCCCATGGAGGATCTCTGCACAAAAGCGCAAAAATCTCGGCAATTCCTCGCCCTTTGGGGGGCTGAAAATGATCGACAGACAGGGGCAGACCGCAGAAACAAGGCAATCCTAGCCGAACAGCACCGGTGAGGCAACGTTTTTCATCTGCCGCTCTCAACCGCGAAAAAGGCGGGAGCTTATGCTGAACTATGAACGGGTGATATACTCTTCAGCGAATCAGCCAACAGACAAACCGTCTGACAACCAACCGCAATCATTATTTTTTTAGTTTTTATCCGATACGGTCCCGTTAGTTCAGCAATCCGCTTTTCTTCAAATCCTGGGTAAAAACGGTGATCAGCTCATCCAGATATTTTTTAGTCATGGCGGGGTCTACTGATTTCGATTGGGCCGACCAGATCAGCTTTTGGGTCTCGACATCGTAGAGGTTCGACTCGAGCAATACCGTGGTCACACTGTAGGAGTATCCTGGACGGTAATAAGCCTCGCGGTAGGCCAGCGGGTAATAGCGGTCCATACGCGAATAGAACGGGTCGACGTAAACCGGCTCGGGGGGCCGGTAATGCTGTTTGGTGTCAGTGCTCACATGTCTGGTTATCATTACATAACGGGCATCGGCCGCTTCGACCGCGGCAGCTACCGCTTTTTGGGTCGGTTTTATGTCGGGGATATCCAGCGTGTAGCTGGCAACACCCCTGAGACCCGATTCCGAGAGCTTGGCGACGAAACCGTCTTCGTAGAGCCTTCGTAAGGTCTCGTCCTCTGAAACACCGATAATCAGAACATCGTCAAACATGGCGCCGCCTGAAAACTGGGCATCATGCCAGGATGTGGTCAAGCTGGTGGTGGCACAGGAAGCCAGCAGCAGTGAAAAAAACAGCAGTGCAGCGGTACGGTACTGCACTTGGTTGAATCGCTTCAGTGACATGCCTGTCTCCTTAACTGATTGGTATATTTTCATTTCAGCCCATCAACCCCCTTACCAGTCGCCTGCCCTTCAGTCTCCCAGGCAGGTTCCGACGCTGCGGGCACTGTCGATCCAGCAATGATCCAGAGGAACGACCTTTCTCCTGCCGATAACCTCTTTGAGTGGAACCGGCTCCGTGGCGTCCCCCCTGACCGCAATCATAATATTTGAGCGACCCTCTTCGATATAACGTACACAGGCGCTGCCCAGTTTGGTAGCCAGTACCCGGTCGGTGGCCGACGGCGTGCCGCCCCGCTGCAAATGCCCCAGTATGGTCAGTCTCGATTCCAGGCCGGTCATCTCTTCGAGCCGTTGAGAGAGTCTCAGGGTGTGCTCCGCCCGCTTCTTTGAAAATCTGGTGTATGCCTCCGTTGCCTTTTTCCGCTCTTTCAGATCGCCATTTTCCCTGGCCTTGAACTTTCTGTTGCGCAGCTTGTCCCTTTTTTTCTTCTCATCGGTGGACAATGCCCCTTCGGCAACGACGACGATACTGAAATTATTGCCCCGCTGCTGACGCTGACGAATGGCGCGAGCCACCTTTTCATGATCGTAGGGAATCTCTGGGATGAGCACCACATCGGCCCCGCTGGCGACCCCGGCGCCCAGTGCCAGCCAGCCGGCATTGTGCCCCATCACTTCAACGACGATAATCCGGTGGTGACTGTGGGCGGTCGAATGCAGACGGTCGATGGCCTCGGTGGCAATTTCCATGGCCGTGTCGAACCCGAAGGTAACATCGGTGCCATAGACGTCATTGTCGATAGTCTTCGGCAAGGTCAGGATGTTGAGCCCACGTTCAGCGAGCCGATAGGCATTTTTCTGGGTGCCGCCGCCACCGATGCAGACCAGGGCGTCGAGGTTGTGCCGGTGATAGTTGTCACAGATCACCTCGGTCATATCCATCAACTCACCACCCACCGGCATTTTGTGCGGTTTGTCCCTGCTGGTCCCGAGAATAGTACCGCCCAGGGTCAGAATCGAGGCGAGCATGGAGCGCTCCAACCGCATGATCCTGTTTTCCATCAGGCCGCGAAAACCGTCCCTGAAACCGACGACTTCCATGGTGCCGGTATCGAGCGCTGTTTTGCCGATTGCCCTGATCGCCGCATTCAGACCGGGACTGTCTCCCCCGGCGGTCAATATACCGATATGTTTGTTCATGACACTTCCTGACTGTGCTGGATGTAATGATAAGTCTCTTCCGGTCCGACTATAATCACCAGACAGAAAAATGCAGGAACTTATTTGGCGGAACGGCTGCCGGACCGCGATGATGAATCAACGGGGACCACCACCGGTTGTTTGGTGTGATTTCCTTGCTGTCGACCGCCTATTTCAGGAAAACCGGTGATTACCTGGTTCCCCCGTCTCTTCAGCCGGCTCAGCCGGTAGCGCTCGTAGAGATGATGGATGAACAGCACCAGCAGAATCAGGGCCGAACTCAGTTTCAGCCAATAGGGGATCGTCTCCCGGACCTCTTCGATTACCGCCCGCGCCTCGATATCAAAGTATTGATACACCCCGTCGAGCCCGAGTCCAAACAGAATGGATACCACAGCAATGACCGCCAGGTAGCGCAGAGTGCCCATTTTACCCAGTATCCTGATCAGCACCGACAAAGATGTCAGGTTGGTGGCCGGACCGACCAGCATAAAAACCAGAACCGCTCCCGGACTGGCGCCTTTGAGCAGAAACGCGGCGGCAATCGGCGTCGATGCCGTGGCGCAGATGTAAATGGGCATACCCATCAGCAGCATCGCAAGCATCGCCACCAGGCCGCCGCCGAGAACCACCTCGGAGAGACTCTCAGGCATAAAGACGGTGATCACCCCGGCCAGGAAGAGGCCAACGAAGAACCACAGGGCGATATCTGCCCAGATCTCCTTGAAGCCATAGCGAAGGCCCTCTATCAGACGGTTGACGAGGGGGGTTTTGTGGCCAGGTAATTCGTTGTCAATTAGCGGCAGTGGTGGTGCAGCCGACCGCTCGGACTCCGGAGCCCGCTTCCAGCTCAGCGTATTTTCGAGGATGCCGGCCGAGATTCCGGTCACGAAAGCGGCCAGTGGCCGGGCCACCGTCATGATCGGGTCGAGCAGCGCATAGGTTATGGCGATCGAATCAACCCCTGACTCAGGTGTTGAAACCAGAAAGGAAGCCAGCGCCCCTTTGTTGGCACCCTGCTTCTTGAACGATGCTGCCGCCGGCAGCACACCACAGGATCAGAGCGGCAGCGGGATACCGAACAGCGAGGCCTTGAATACCGAACGGTAGCGTCCCTCCCGGAGATGGCGGCTGATAAACTGCTGGCTGATGAACACCTTGAGACAACCGGCAGCCACGATGCCGAAGATGATATAGAAAGAGGAATCCAGAAGAATCCTCCACATTTCGATTACAATTTCTGCTGCTGCCGACATCTGACTAGCTTCCTCCAGCGCCTTCTGCGACATGGTCACGGGCCACGCCGGCTAATTGCGTGACATGGTCATCGACCAGCCGGTAATAGAGAACCTGGCCTTCCCTTCTGTTCTTGATCAGGTTCATGGTACGCAATATCCGCAATTGATGACTGGCCGCCGATTCACTCACCCCGAGAAGGGCTGCCAGATCGCACACGCACATCTCCTGGGTTGCCAGGGCCAGCAGTATTTTCAGCCTGCCCGGGTCGGCCAGGGCCTTGAACAGATCACTCATCGATTCCAGTTCGCTGAAGGCTCCCAGGTGTTGACGGGCAATCTCCAGGCGATCCTCGTGAATAATTCTTCGCTCGCAGAGTTCCTGGTTCATCTGCTCTCCTGCAGAAGGTTTTATATGAATATCTGTTCATATAATAAAACGCAGCCGGATGGCGCGCAACAAAGAAGATGCAATTTTCAGCGTCATTGACCATAATGGACATATTTCTAACTCTATCCAGCGTTATCTGCCAACCATCCATGTCAGGAATCCTCTATATCGTCGCCACCCCCATCGGCAACCTCGAAGATATGACCATGCGGGCAGTCCGTGTGCTCAAGGAGGTCGATCTGATCGCAGCCGAGGATACCCGGCACACCAGAAAGCTCCTGAACCACTTCTCGATCACCACCCCGATGATCAGTTATTACCGCGAGAAGGAGGTGCACCGCTCGGATGAACTGACCGATCAGCTTCTGGGCGGCAGAAACATCGCCCTGGTCAGTGACGCCGGAACACCGGGAATATCGGACCCCGGCTCGGTTCTGGTCAGAAGGGCCCGCCTGGAAGGCATCCGCATCGTTCCCGTCCCCGGTCCCTCGGCACTGAGCGCGGCGCTGAGCTGCGCCGGTCTCGAGCCGGGTTCGTTCATCTTCATCGGCTTTGCTCCAGCCAAGTCCTCGCAGCGCAAAAAGCTGCTGCAGTCCCTGTCAGCCTCGGTGTACCCGATCGTGTTCTATGAGTCTCCGCACCGGATCGGCTCATTTGTCCGGGATGCCCACACGGTGCTGGGAGATCGTACAGTGCTCTGGGCCAGGGAGATCAGCAAGAAATATGAGGATATCGAGGAGACCACCCTCGAACCGTTACTTGAAAAAATCAGCGGGGAAAAAATCAGGGGCGAGCTGGTTCTCATCATTCACCCCGGTGAACAGCAGCGGCCGCCTGAGCTGTCGCTGGAGGAAATCCTGGTCTGGTACCGCGACAACCAAACCCTGTCCATGAAAGACGCCTGTAAAAAAGTGGCCGCCGACATGGGTATCGGACGCTCGGAAATCTATCGGCAGGCACTCGACATCTGGAATAAAACATAACCCCTTCCGCACCCATGAGAACCTGCATAAGACCAGACGGCACCTTCATATACGGGCTCCACAAACCGAGCTACACGGCCACAAACCTGCGGCAGCGCACAAGGGTTGAAGGTCTGGGAAGCGACAGCGCCAATCGGCCGGTCTCCAACCAGACCAACTACCCGGACGGTGATGTCAATGTCGAGCAGGCAGATTGGATCTATGAAATTGCCAACCCGCTTGGTTTTCGCGGAACCACCTATATCGGCAAATCATGGGCGGACAGAAATGCCGAAGCGCCCGAACGGATCGGACTGCCGTCCCGGCCGGAAGTATCACTGCACCACTACCTGGCTGAGCAGTCAATAGACCCGCAATTGATCGACGCCCTGCCCCGCCCGCTGCTGCTTGGCCTGGCCGTCACCTCGACCGATGCGCATGACCTGGTCCGGCTGGCTCAGAAAAGCTGCCGTTTCGAGTTCGATGACCGCGGCCGGCCGGTCGGCCTGCGCTATGTAGAGCATTCTGATAAAGAGCCCGAAATAGACGATATCGATCTGTTCGAGGCGGTGGCCAACAATGTGCATCTGCCAGACGATTACAAGATCGCCATGGTTCTGAGACCCGGCGCCCAGGGAGGCAGCGAAATAGTCGGGGACCATCATGCACCCGGATCGACCCATATCTACGAATACCTGCGCCGGAACTCCTACATCGGCGGCGGCCACTATGCGGCCAATATGGCCGATGACGCCATAAGGTACCGGATCGCCGACTTCTCAGAAGATGATATGTAGCGGATTACGGCATCTCTACTACCAGCGGAGTTTTGTCCGGCTGGCCAATGAACTTTCAATTCCACTGCCGTCCCTGCCCCTGAGCCAGGATCTGCTCGAAGATCTGCGGGAACGGATCCTCGCCCACCCCGATTACCGGAAGATCGATATGGCGGCCACCCTCTGGGGCTGGAATTTCGGTTTTGACTTCAGTGGTTCGGGGTACCGGCTGCATGCCTCACATCAGCAGGTGCATCAGCAATACGCCATGATCGCCGGGGCCGTTGAGGCCTGCAGTGACGGTTTCACCAACAGCGCCGGTGACTATCGTCCCTTTTCTGCAGGGGATATGGTCGAAGAGATGATCAGCTCCTACCGGAACTGTTTCAACAGCAGCCTCTTTCTCGACTACCTCACAGCCATGCGGAACAACCGGCGCATGGACGGCCGCAGCGATCGAAGCAGCGATCTGGTTGTCTGGCAGGACGACCGCGTCGTCCTCTTTGTCCCGAAAGCGCAGACCTCCCAGTGGGAGCTGCAGTTGATGACCAAACCGGACAGCGGCGATACCTTTCCCGGCAATATCGTTGAAGCCACCGATCAGGTCCGGTACTCGATCGACCTCGGCATACTCAGGGCCCAGCAGGCGCTGGCCCGGCGCGGAGCGACAATGGTCACCACCATCGAGTACTCTAAGCGGTTCTCGTCGATGCTGGCGGATCAACCGCTGATCTACAGTTTCATGCCCAAACTGCCCCATTCTCCCGGCGCCTTCAGCGAGACCCAGCTGCGCTTCATCAACGGTCACTATCCGGAGGATTTTGCCCACGCCTGCCGGCTCAGCCTCGAGCAGTCCCCCTGAAGACTTGCCAGGCCGACCGGTGAGCGCTATTGTTCCTTGAGAAAAGCGGTTCTGTTGTGTAGGCTGCACCCCTTACGCATATTGAAAAAAACAGTTCTCCCATGGAGTTTACCATGAGTACCAGAAAATATTTCGGCAACTGGGGCGGAAGCTTTATCCCGGAAGCACTGCACGAAACCTTCAGGCAGCTTGATGCGGCCTATCAGGAGATCAGAAACGACCCCGCTTTCTGGGAGGAATACCTGCACCTGATGTCCACCTACTCCTGCCGCCCGACACCGCTGACCCACGCCGAAAACCTCTCCAACCACTTCGGCGGCGCTCAGATCTATATCAAGCGCGAGGACCTCAATCACACCGGTGCCCACAAGGCCAACAATGTCATGGGCCAGGGGCTGCTGGTCAAGCGCATGGGTAAAACCAGGGTAATCGCTGAAACGGGGGCCGGGCAGCACGGGGTCGCCACCGCCACCATGGCTGCCAAGTTCGGTTTCGACTGCACCGTCTACATGGGCGAGGAAGATGTCCAGCGTCAGCGGCCCAATGTCTTCTGGATGGAAAAGATGGGAACCACCGTCGTGCCGGTGCAGGACGGCTCCAGAACGCTCAAGGACGCGATCAACGAGGCCTTCCGCGACTGGGTCACCAACATGGACACCACCCACTATGTTTTCGGTACCGCCTGCGGGCCGGCACCGTTCCCGGAGATGGTTTCCTGGCTGCAGTCGATCATCGGCACCGAGACCGCCGAGCAGATTATGAAACAGCACGGCTCTCTGCCGAGACGGATCTACGCCTGTGTCGGCGGGGGCTCCAATTCGCTGGGTATTTTCCAGCGCTTCCTCGACGAGGACCAGACCGAGTTGATCGGGGTCGAGGCCGGGGGACGCGGACTCGACAGCGGCCAGCACGCATCACGGCTGTGCGGCAACGATGCGTCGGCCGGGGTTGCCCAGGGCTACCGGACCATGTTCCTGCAAAATGATGACGGCCAGATGCTTGACACCCACTCGGTGTCGGCCGGACTCGATTATATCGGGGTGTCCCCGATTCTTTCCGACCTGTGGGAGAGAAAAGCGGTCCGCTTCGAAGCCGCCACCGACGACGAAGTGATCGAGGCTCTGGATCTGACCATGAAAATGGAAGGCATCATTCCGGCGCTCGAATCGGCCCATGCCTTTGTCCAGGCTTTCAAGGAAGCCCCCGAAATGTCCCGGGACGATGCACTGGTCATCAACATGAGCGGCCGCGGCGACAAAGATATCTTCACCATTGCCCACGCCTTCGACGACCCTTCCTGGAAGGCCTTTATCATCGATCGGGCCAGACAATACAATTCGTAGCTATCAAAAAAACACAACATGATACAACCCGGTGCGGTTATGAAATTGGAAGATTACATCAGGGAACGAAAAGCTGACAAGGAAATCCTGCTGATGACCCACATCGTCCTGGGCTACCCATCCCTGGACGTCAACCGTGCGGTCATCGCTGAGATGGTCGACAACGGCGTGGACTGTATCGAGATGCAGATCCCCTTTTCAGAGCCGATGGCCGATGGGCCGGTTATTCTCAAGGCCAACCAGGACAGCCTGGCAAACGGCACCAGCATCGAAGCCTGCCTGGAATTCGGGGCTGAGATGTGTGCGACCCACGCCATCTCGTTTCTCTACATGACCTACTACAATATCATCTTCAAATACGGGGAGCAGCGTTTTCTCGAGCGGGCCGCCCAGGCCGGGATCCAGGGATTGATCCTGCCCGACCTGCCGCCCGAGGAAGGCAGCTCCTCTGTTCAAATCGGCGAAGGAAGCGGGAATTGCTCCGGTCATGATCTATTCCCCCACCAGCACCGACGAGCGGATGAGCGAACTGGACAGCTACGGGGGCGGTTTCATCTATTGCGCCGCCCGCAAAGGCGTCACCGGCAAGCATTCGGAACTCGACACCGGATTCAGTTCCTATCTCCGCCGCTGTCGCGCCGCAACCACCCTGCCGCTGGCGGTCGGTTTCGGCATCCAGAACCGGGCTGATATCGAAGCGCTGATCGGCCTGGCGGATATCGGCGTGGTCGGCTCCCAGACCATCAAACTGGTGGATGAGCAGTCCAGCGCCGCGGTCGGGCCTTTTATCCGCCATTTATTGGGCAGAAACTGATTATCTGCGAGGCTCATCGCCGATGACCTTCAGCAGCGAAGACACCGGCTGGATGCAGACAGCCCTTCAACACGCACAAGCAGCCGCCGGACAAGGCGAAGTTCCGGTGGGGGCCGTGCTGGTCAGAGATCAGGTACTGCTCGCCGCTGCCGGAAACAGCCCCATTTCAAGCAATGATCCGACCGCCCATGCGGAGATAAAGGTCATCCGCCAGGGCGCCGCCCAGCTGGCCAATTACCGGTTGGGGGGCACACTCTACGTCACCCTCGAGCCCTGCCTGATGTGCATGGGGGCTATCATCCACAGTCGAATCGAACGGCTGGTATTCGGGGCCCGCGACCCCAAAACCGGCGCCGCAGTCTCGCAGTACCAGGTCGGCAGCGATGGCAGACTGAACCACACGCTGCTGGTTGAAGGGGGCCTGCTGGAGGATGCGTGCAGCCTGATTTTGAAAGATTTTTTCAGGGAGCGACGGCGGTAACCATTGATTTTCCCGTGCCAAACCCTTTTTTCGTTGATAAATTGGCCCTGAACGTTTAAGTAGTAGCACTCCCTGCCCGACCTCTGCGGAGAGGTGACCGAGTGGCTTAAGGTGCACGCCTGGAACGCGTGTGTACGCAAGTACCGTGAGTTCGAATCTCAACCTCTCCGCCATTCGACCTGATTAATATATAATATCAAATATTTACATCGTTTTCCCGTGCTTCAATTATCTAGGCTTTGATATCCTGGAATTTTATATCGTTTCGCATCAAAGTTAGGGCGCGCTCCAGAAATTCGGGTTTGCAGGTGTGCAGATCTTGGCTTTCAGTGGAGCGAAACCTTCTCGACACCCATCAGCTAAAGATATCTCGATGTCGATTGCGACAATAACGATTTCCTCAACGATGGAACGCCCGACAGCTTAATTGTCGGTCTTTGCTGGAGAGCTTTAGCGGTTTCTGACTCTTAAGAAATGCTGGCAGCTAAGTCATTACTCCAAAAGGAGATTTTTGTGTGCTCTGCTTAGCGGTTTTCTGTTTTTGATTACATTTATTCCTCATAACCTTAACTTTTTTGGCAACGAGACCCTTCTCATCGATGTGACATTCAAAATCAACCGTTGACCGACTCTTTAAAAAATGACAGCCAATGAGATCATTCTTGTGCACCGCTATGTCAGGTCCGGCGCCATTATCAAGGAATCCGGAATCCTTATCGCGAAACCAGCTTTTTACTGATGTTTGCATACATGCTCCTCAATGAAATAATTTTCAAAAATGTTGTTACGGGTTGAACACTGAGATGGAAAAAAGCTCTTATTCCAACGTCACCCTTTTGAGGTGTTGTGCCGCCTTTGCTATTGATAATTCTCTATTGCCTTCAAAAATTACTCTTACCGTGCCACATCTATCCACACCAGCAACTTTACCAAGACCCCATTCGGTCCTGGCCAGGTGTCGAACGCGTTCACCTATGCGTAAGTTCCTTGTCAATACTGCCAAAATTCCCTCCGGGGGGTGTGAGGCTTACAGTCAAGCAACATGGCCCTGATCAGGCACACGATTTCAATGTAGCCTTTTAACGTTACTCAAATGCCTCCAGCACCCTCTTCATTTTTAATGCGGTTTTTCAGGGCATACATGGTTGTTGACCCAGAAGACCAGAACATGAGCTTCCCTTCTTTGACCAGGTCATTTGCCACGTTTTTCAATTCGCGTGGTTTGGTCTCCGGATCACAGGCATAGAAATCTTTGATGTATAGCTGCGGTTTCGGTGATTTTTCGGCTTTTGCCAGAATTGCAGTTTTAAGCTCTTCTTTGGTCAGCTTCATAACATTCTCCTTGAGCATATAGAATCGGCAGCGGAGCTGCCGGAGAACAAATGCCCGTTAGTTTTTGGCCATAACAAATGTCATTGTATGGTCATGAATCAATGGGTAGGTACAAAGCAAAGCATCAAACCATCAGCTCACTGACAAGCAGAAACTGTTCTCATGCCCTGTCCAGCGAGAATCGTTATTTGCCGTCGCTCTGCCTATATACATCTAGCAAACTCTGTTCCAGCTTCCTGGTTTTCTTTGGTTGTTAGCCATCAGATTGATTTTCTGAGATAATTTTACTGAAATTTTTAAGTGTGTTTGATTATCACCCTTTCAAAAAAAGGCCATATTTGGGCATAAGCCATATATGACCTTTCCCCCATTTCAACGTACTGATTTGACGGCACTCGTTTGGCATCAGGAAATCATATTAAATCATGAGGTTGTTTAATATTTTTAATGGCATCCCAAGGTGGCATGGAAATTGAATACACAAATGTGACAGTTACTGAGTAAAGGAATTTAATCTTCACGCTAGAAGGAGAAAAAATGATAATCAATCAAGCAATTAAAGATAAGATATCATTAGGCGCCTGGTGTGCCATTGGAGGTGCCATTATAACCATGATAATCGGCTTCAACTGGGGCGGATGGGTTATGGGCAGCACCTCTATCAGCATGGGTGAGAAAATGGCCCGGGTGGCAGTCGCCGAGCGTTTGGCCCCAATTTGCGTTCATCAATTTAATATGGACCCGCAGCGCGAAGAGAATTTATTGACTCTGAAAGAGAAAAGCTCGTGGAATCAGCAAAAATATATCAAGACACAGGGCTGGGCAACCATGCCTTATGAGGAAACGCCTGATAGTATGGTTGCGGAGAAATGTTCTGAATTAATCTCAAAAGATAGTTGATTGAAGCGAAAACATCAAATCGAGCATAGGCTGCCAGGTTGCAAACTGGCTGACCATAGCAGCAGTCCTTAATTACCAGGAGTATAGCCATGTCCAAAGAGCGAAGAAGTAACAAGGAAGCAAAAAAGAAATCAAACCTGACCCCAAAAGAAAAGAAGGCTGCCAAGAGGGAGAGAAAACAGTCAAAGCAGGGATTGGATTTCGATAAGGCGAAGATAATGTGACTGACGGGTCTATTTTCCTGAAGTCCTTTTAGTTCGTTTCCGTCCGGAAACGAGGAATTTTTCTTCAAGATCGAGGCGTGCGAGAAATTTTACCGCAGGCATATAGTTGATATTCCGAGGATAAAATTTCGAGCACAACGAAGATATTGAAAGAAAGGGCCGTTTCCGGATGGACACTAGTTCAGATTTGATCTGACACATCCCTGTAAAGCGAGAAGAGAATCTCTTGACGTAGTCTTGCACTATAGCATATGTGCATTTTCCTGTTAATCAGTGAGGGCCACCTCTTATATCTCTGCTCGCTCCTTTCTTTTTTGGAGGACGGATCTCAATCCTTCCAGGGCGACCCTGGCTCCCTGAGTTTCATGAAACAGGACAAAATTAACAGCATTTATCACATCAATGTTTCGCCTTGTGCTATCGGTAAAAGCCTCCCAACCAAATGTCTCGACACATACAGTTTTGAACTTCCCTAACAGTCTCTTGTTCACCAGATTCTCAATATGTTTTTTTTGCGGATCGGGGTAACCGAATTCTCGAAACCTTTTCCGGATATAGAACAATGTTCTGTCTGTTGGCCTGAACCCGAATATTTTTTTCACCACCTTTTCTGTTTCCTCCCGGTACAGGGCATTATCTTCCTCAGCCTGATCAAACAACTCGGAAGCCGAATCAGCAATACCTGCCGGCGGCAGTGCTTTTGATTTCGATTTCGGTTTTGTCTCTGGCACACCTTCTACTTTCTGCGCCTGACCATGCACCTCAACCTGTCGGCACAAATATTCTGCCTGCATGGCAGCAGCCTGCAGATAGGCACTCAAATTATAAAATCCTGAATGGATATGTTCAGGAAGGTCCACCCCACTTCGGCAATAGGCATACCGATATTTATGGTCTATTTCACCCCAGGCTTCCTCGAGAATCGTCCGCAGTTGAAACTCCGCCTGGAGATTCTTCAATTCATCCGGGGCACCCGAATTATCGCCCAGGGCGATCTGATAATGAATCGATGAATAACCGCTATACATGAGATCAGGCCTATCCTTTATTGCTTCGCCAGGATCTACCGGAAGGATAAAAGATCGTTTTTGCACCGGCTCTTTGACAAATTGCAGGATGTTGTCCTGCACCAGGTTTTCAAGATAAGCTTCAACAATTTTAATGTCGGCAAGACGTAAACAGACCAGTCTGATGCCGAGAAGATCGCCAATACGTTCCCGAAAGTTTTTGGTGGTAATCGATGATGTTTTTCCAGGAAGATTTTTATTCTCTTTATCAATCTTCTCAATGAATCTTTTCTCATCCTTGAGACGGTAGAAAATTGTGTGGAAATGATTTTTAGGAGCCGAAGGGTCATCTCTGATGAGATGGACGATGAACTCCCCCAACCGCTCATACTTAATTTTTTGCTTAAAAAAGGCGATAAGCAGCGCTTCTTTCTTCCGCTTTCTCATATATCAGGTTTTTTGCCATTAATTAGGCTCAGTTCTTCTTCGCCCCGACCTTACTCCGTTGCCTTGCTCATACCTGCCAAACCGCTGCACAACCCCGGTTTCTCCGGCTGTACGGTGAACCAGGCGATACCGAGAACAATTCCAGCGCGAGATGGATGACTATCAGGCCTTGGCTCACTTGAAACCACCCAGTTTCAGGCGCTGATTTTCCAGTTCATCAAGAAACGGTTTCAATGATTTCCCTAATGAGTCATTTTATTCAGCCATGGCCGTCCTGCTTTGTATGCGTGCTGCTCATGGTGCATGTTGTCACGTCCGAATGACCGTCATCTGCTTCCCTCCTCAACAGGGGATCCGCCTCTCAACTCGAGCCCTGTCAAGCCTCATCTATCTGATCTGAATAGCTATTTTACGACATCAGAGACTTGATATGACACGAACCCGTATTCCTCACTGGCTCAGGTGACCCGCTTCACACTCTCGTTTCCATCTTCAAAAATGCAGCGTTCGCATATCTTTCGATAGTGGGCCATAAATCGACAAGGTAACTGCCAACGCCAGTTGTTGGACACGGTCAGGGTAGAATAGGTAAGTGAAGGTGGAGGGGGCGGCCCGGGAAAATGACAGAAACGTTAAGGTTAAGGCATAGTGTTTCAGGGGCCTTAAGCTCCGGAGTAGTGTCTGACCGCCGGTAGTAGTTAGCCGGGGAGTAAATATGCTCCATGATCGATCGGTAACCTTCACGGAGATTGTCCATTCCCATCGAGGAATGATGTTCGTCGTACCGTCGACATTGTCTCCGGAAAAGAATTCGACCACACGGCTTTCCCGCCGGAGCCGCTCGAACAAACCTGTTCCGGGCGGTGCCTGAAGCATGCCGACCATGGCAATGACGATACCGCTGTTCTGAATAAAATCGATCTGCCTCTGAAAAATCGACGGCAGGTCGCTGTCAAAGCCGACAATGAAGCCGCCCATTACCTGCAGACCGGAACGGTGTATGCTCTTGACACTATGCAGGAGATCGCGGTTCCTGTTCTGGTGCTTGTGACATTCTTTCAGACTTGCTTCGTCCGGCGATTCGATGCCGATGAAAACCGAGTCGAAACCTGCCTCGACCATTAAGTCGATAAGCTCAGGATCATCGGCGAGATTGATCGATGATTCGGTAAAAAACACACAGCCTTTCTTGTTTTTGCGCCATTCGATCAGCTCGGGCAGCAATCGGGTTTTCAGATAACCTTTGTTCCCGATGAAATTATCATCCACAAAAAAGATGGAGCCGCGCCAGCCGGCGGCATAGATCTCATCAAGTTCGGCGATGATCTGCATAGGCGATTTGGTCCGGGTCTGTCGGCCAAACAACGTCGTGACATTGCAGAATTCACAGTTGAACGGGCAACCTCGGGAAAACTGAATGCTCATCGATGCGTAATGTTTGACCTGTACCAGATTCCACTGAGGTGGCGGGGTGGCGCAAGGGCGCTGAATCCGTCAGCCGGTAGATTTTTTTCCCCTGACCGCGGCCCAGGTCCGATAAATAGATCGGCAGCGTAATTTCAGCCTCGTCGAGTACAAGATGATCAACCTCTCCAAATTCCTCTGGCTCGGACGAGAAAAGAGGCCCGCCGGCAACGACTGTTCGCGCAAGAGATTGACAGCGGGCGATGATTTGCTCCGCAGATGTTCGCTGTACTGCCATGCCGCTGATAAAAACCAGATCAGCCCACTGCAAATCCTCATCCGCAACCTTGAACATTAAGATCCACCAGGCGCTTGTTACAGTCATCCGGCAACATGGCTGCAACGGTGAGCAGGCCAAGTGGCGGGAAGGCTGTTTTCTTGCCGATAAAACTCAGGGCATAGATAAAAGATCAGAAGGTCTCCGGAAATTTGGGATAGATGTGCAAAAGGTTCATTTTATCTGGCTCCATTGCACAGAATTTGTCCCATTGCATCAGGTTTTATCTTTCCTGGCCACTTTGACGGCTTCCATTCCCTCCACTGCGAGAATGGTGAGTATTTCAATTTCAATCGGATGACTCAGCAGACCCTTGATACCAAGCAGCACGCCGAATCGTTCCGAACTCAGATGGTGGTTTAAATGATCGCGGGTTTCCCATGAAGATATCAGACTGAATGCGTTTTTATCTTCAATATCTCGATAGATGGCGTAATTGATCAGCCCGTTTCCGTTTTTCGGTGGCTCTGCCATCGAAAGCAGCGTTTGCATTACTTCTTTCTGCTTCTCCTGCAGTGCATTGAGATAGGTTCTGGCGATGATCATTTCCTAGCCTCCTGGTTTATTCCGACCGAGCCCTTCGAAGAGTATGACTGCCCTATTTTCTTGCTCCAAAACCCATGACGACATCATTAAGGGTAATCTGCAAACCCGCCCAGGCTTGCTCTACAACACCCTGGAGCTGCTGCCGGGTATTTCCCCGGACCCGATCGAGCTCCCTCAGCTTTGCCCTCATATCAAGAACCTTCAGCTCCGCGGAGTCAATATTCCTGGTGAATTCATTACCGTCTTCCAACGTCAGGCTTGCTGTCAAAGCCCTCAATGTCTTCAATTTGACCTGCGCCACCTCCAGCTCGACTTCCATTTCCTTCCCGTAGGCATCCTTCACACTCATCAGATTCTCCTTCGCTTATGATTTGAAAACGCAACGTTATCATCCCAGGGAAAATCAGTCCGGCACAGTCAACACCCTTTTTTGACCTTGTCACTGTCCTTCAATGCGCAGCAATGGCAGGGTCAGCTCAATCGTCGATCCGGCTAGCAATAAGGCCGCCGATACAAGTCATTCTATATTAATATTCAGCAATTCTTGGGCCTGATTGTCAGTCCCCGATTAAACCTAGATAACATGTTGTAATGAGATAAGATATTCCATATAGTTCCTTTGGGAATGAACTTTGCCGGTCAAACGGAGCGGTCATATTTGCCCATGAGGCCAAATAAGACGGCAATTGAACCTGGAACCCGTAACACGGTCATGCTGGAAAATGAGGGGGGGGAAGCGGTACGAGGCAGCAAAACCATTTGTCACCCAAGCATCATGGCAATACTCAAAGATCGCCAACGATCATCAAACCGACACAGTTTCAAGCTCGGGTGTCGTAAAATGGCGCCGCAATTTTGACTTCCTGCGAGGCACGACTGAGGGCGCATAGCAGCGCTATGTAACCGAAGGAGTAACGAAGCCAGGAAGCCAAAAGGGCAAGCCAGATCCGACAGATGAGGCTTGACAGGGCACTAGTGCTGCCGCTGTTTATTCTCGTGACGGCGGCTCGGGAAATGACGATTTCTCTGCAGGTTCGCCTGCCGCCAGCATCGTTCTCAGTTCATCACCATGAACACTTTCTTTCCAAGAATAATAAACGTTGTTGCTGAGCGTTAAGATATTCCCTCCGTGCGTATAATCTACCCGTGGTGAGATGCGTCGACTTACGCAGTTTATCCCTCGCAATGTCGACTGCTTTCTTCTAGTTATTGGCGGAACCGAACCCCTCAGGGAGAAACATCGCCTGGCGCTCCTGCTCATAGCTCACCAGTCCGAGGCGATCGCTCATACCGTATTGAGTGACCATGGAACGGGCGATATCCGAGGCCCGCTGCAGATCGTTCTGGGCTCCGGTCGATATCTCCTGAAAGACCAGCTCCTCTGCCACTCTGCCGCCCAGTAGAACGGCCAGACGATCAAGGAGTTCTGAACGGGTCATCAGGTAGCGATCCTCTGTCGGTTGCTGCTGGGTGTAGCCGAGGGCGGCAACGCCGCGAGGTATAATTGATATTTTATGCACTGGATCGGCATGTTCGACAGACTCTGCCACGATTGCATGACCGGATTCATGATAGGTGACGATCTCCTTTTCCTTTGCATTCATCACCCGGTTCTTTTTTTGCAGACCGGCAACCACCCGATCGATGGCTTCGTCGAAATCTATCGGCTCCACCATCTCTTTATCGTTCCTCGCTGCCAGCAAAGCAGCTTCATTGACGATATTGGCCAGATCCGCCCCGACAAATCCGGGGGTACGGCCGGCGATCTGACCGAGATCGACCTCGGAGCTCAGCAAAACATTTTATAAATGGATTCAGGACGGCTTACGGTAGAATTGAAATCAGGCCGATCAACCAGGACCTGCCGGTCAAAACGCCCCGGTCGCAGCAGGGCAGGATCGAGAATTTCCGGGCGGTTGGTTGCAGCCATGATAATGACTCCTTTATTCGTTTCGAATCCGTCCATATTCCCAGGAGTTATTCAGGGTCTTCTCTCTTTCATCATGCCCCCCATGGCGTTCATACCGCGGGCCTTGCCCAGAGCATCCAACTCGTCGATAAAGATGATACAGGGCGCCTGAGCCGCAGCCTGGGAGAAAAGATCGCGAACGCGAGCCGCGCCCACACCGACAAACATCTCGACAAACTCGGAGCCGCTGATGCTGAAAAAAGGCACCTTGGCCTCCCCGGCAACGGCCCTGGCCAGCAGCGTTTTCCCCGTCCCCGGCGGACCGACCAGCAGCACTCCTTTAGGTATACGGCCTCCCAGCTTCTGGGATTTTTCCGGGGTACTCAGGAATTCAACGACTTCTTCGAGTTCTTCCTTGGCCTCATCGATCCCGGCAACATCCTCGAACGTGACGTTGGTATCGCTCTCGGCAAAAATTTTGGCCTTGCTTTTACTGAATGACATCACTCCCATGCCAGGGCCCATCTTTCTCATGGCAAACCGCCAGATCAGAAAGAAAATGCCAAGTGGCAGGACCCAGGAGAGGATGGCCCCGAGGAATTTGCTCCGGTATTGCCCTGCATAATTAACCTTGCTCTCATCCAACTCTTTTACCAGGCCGGGGTCATCCACCCGAACAGTGGAGATCTCACGATCAGGAACACCAAAAAGCTTACCGGTGATATGGTCCGGCCCGATGCTCAATTTTTCTAACTTGCCATCGGAAAGGTACTGCTTGAATTGGCTGTATGAAATCGTCTCGACCTTTGAAGAAAAGAGCATTGGCTGCAGGTAGGAAAAAAAAAGTATGGCAAGAACAAAGTACCAGATACTGAAATGAGCCTTGGGGGGCAATCCTTTCCCGCCTTTTCTGGTATCACTTGAACCAGCCAGGGAAAAGAGCCTATCTTTTATTGTTTTCAGAGGTTTATTCTCCGATTCAGATGCCATTTCCTCATTCCTCCCTGAGCAGTCCGAAGTATCTGCGAACTTCGTTTACATGTCCCACAAGCCCCCCCCAGAGCGTATCAGTGTACCTATTGTCCTTGCAATCTCTGCGCCAGCTCACAAGCCCAACCCAGCAACTGTTTACTATCTGTTTTATTTGATTTAAAAATGCTCTCTTGTCTGTCAGTAATGCGAGCCAGGAGGACTATAACGGTATAAGTGGCCATATAAGGCCACGTGCCGGTATCGTCTGCTGGAAGAAGAAAGGGAAAACCATGGAGTGGTATGGCAATTACGACCGCCACCTTACCCATGCCGCCGGCCAATTGTACTCCAGTGGTATAAAAAGCATTGTTACAGCGATTTTGTTCTGACGATAATCTCCGGGGTGGACGGAGTTGAAAAGTGAGTTAATTAGTCGAGCTCTCTGCCTGATTGAGCAACACTTTGAGTTGGGGAATTAGCTTTTCTCTGATTTCCGGCCGCTCCAGGGCAAAAGCTATGTTGGCCAATTGAAAACCAGCCTTGTCGCCACAGTCAAATCTAGTGCCTTTGAATTTGTAGCCAAATATCGGCTGCTCAGTCAGCAGGGCCGACATCGAATCGGTTAGCTGGATTTCGTTGCCGGCCCCCTTCTGTTGTTTTCCAAGATGCTTGAAGATTCGTGGCGTCAAGATGTATCTGCCGATCACCGCCAGATTCGACGGGGCATCCCCGGGATGTGGTTTTTCCACCATTGACCGAACCTGCACCGTTCCGTTCAGAGCTTATCCGCTTCGATAATTCCGTATCTATCCGTTTCATCGGGTGGTACTTCGATGATGGCCATCATCGAGGCCCGTAGCCTGTCAAATTCATTAATCATTTGGTGCAGCACCGGCACCTCGCTCTGCATCAGATCATCTGCGAGCAGAACGGCAAAAGGTTCATCGCCGACGATGTCCCTGGCACACCAGATTGCGTGGCCCAGACCGAGAGGCTCGCTTTGACGTGTATAGACGATTTGCGCGCTGCTGGGCACGATGGACTCGACCGTGCGCAACAGTTCTAACTTGCCTTTGTCACGCAGCGTTTCTTCCAGATTCTGGTTTTTATCGAAATGATCTTCAAGTGCTCCTTTGCCAGAACCGGAAACGAAGATTATCTGTTCTATCCCGGAAGCAAGCGCTTCCTCAACGGCATACTGGATGATTGGCTTGTCAACCACCGGCAGCATTTCTTTAGGCATCGCTTTCGTTGCGGGCAGAAACCTTGTACCAAGACCTGCTACCGGGAATACCGCTTTTCTGATTTTCATGGATTATACCTCAATAAAGCCAAGCATATCAAAGGCTATGATTACATCATACCGCCCATTCCACCCATGCCGCCTCCTCCCTTTGTATCCTCTACAACCCTCCGAACGAGAACACGATCATGCAATGGACCGATTTTCATTTCATGTATCCAGTATGTTGACGTTCACCCTGAAGCTGACCCAGGTAACAGTACAGGCGTGATTTTTTTCTGCTTTTCACGCTTTTTTTGTGTTTTTCTGGAAACCTTATCGTCGTTCTGTCTCTGTTTTTTCTCCCTGTCCTTCTTCCCGCCTTTGTCTCCCATGGTAGTATTCCTCGCTTGATGTTGATTTCGGAACATGTCGTATCAATCGACCGTCGATTCACCCTATCACCATAATCAATTCCCATTTCCGTGTTTGAACGTGCCATTACCCTTTTGCCTGGGTTAGTACCTATAACCGGCTCACTGCTCCTCCGGACTGAACCGCGGCGGCCTCTTTCTCAGCCGATATGTATTCACAATTTTGAAAGCAATGTTCATGCCAGGCCCGGCAGGTAGAAGGAGATGTCCTACGATCCACCTGTTACTGGCGACAATTGACCATGCCTTGTTTTCAGAAGGAGTCAGACATGCGACGCATCAACGGTCATATATGCCCAAGTGGTCATATACAGCCACTGCCGAACCGTGCGGGCATTCTTGTCTGCTGGAACTGGAGCCCGGTGTGTTTAAGAAAATACCATGGTGCAGTGCGATGAAAAAAGAGCGAAGAGAACTCGCCCAGAGTCTGGAAAGTAATACGACAGGAAAAAGCTATTTTCTAATTTTGAGCTTTCGCATACGGGCGCGCAGGGTGCTGCGGTTAAGCCCGAGAATTTCAGAGGCGCTGTCTTTTCCGCTGACCTTCCATCGGGTCTGTTCCAGTACCCGGAGAATGTACTCCCGTTCCACCGTCTCCAGGGTTTTTCGGCTCACCACTGAATCCTTGGGAGGTTTCCTGAGTTCATCAACCAGGTGAAGCTTTGGGCCGGACGAATTGATCACCGCCCGTTCCAGGACATTTTCAAGCTCCCGAACATTTCCCGGCCAATGATATCTCTGCAGCGCTTCCATAACACCAGTGGGTATAACTTCAATTGTCTTGCCTAGCCGCTTGGTAATCTTCTCGATGAAAAATGTGGAAAGAAGTGAAATGTCTTCCGGCCGATCCCTCAGCGGCGGCATCGTTATTGGAAAAATATTCAGCCGATACCAGAGATCCTCACGAAATCTTCCCTGGCGCACTTCCTCTTCGAGATTCCGGTTGGTCGCGGCAATGATCCGCACATCGCCGCTCCTTGTCTCGGAGCTGCCCAACCTCTCAAATCGGCCGCTCTCGATAACCTGCAGCAATTTTGGTTGCAGTTCCAACGGCAGTTCGCCGATTTCATCGAGAAACAGCGTGGCGCCGTTGGCAACCTCAAAACGCCCGATTCTTCTGGCTTGTGCCCCGGTAAAGGCACCTCGCTCATGACCGAACAGCTCGCTTTCAATCAGCGTGGCGGGCAGCGCCGCACAGTTCATCTTGACCAGGGCCCGATGTTTTCTTCCGCTCATGCCATGAATTGCCCTGGCAGCCAGTTCTTTGCCGGTGCCCGTCTCACCCAGCACCAGGACACTGGTGTCTGTTCGAGCTATCTGCTCGATCTTATAAAATACGTATTTTATTGCGTCACTTCTGCCGACAATGTTGTCGTGGTTGAACTCAAGCTTGATCTCCTCCTGAAGATAGGCTCTCTCGGCCTCAAGCTGGTCCTTGAGCTGTTTGATCTCACTCAGAGCTGTCTCCGCCACCTGCCTGTTGGCTTCTGCCATCTCCCGTGCCGTGCTGAGCTCGGCCGTTCGTTTGGCAACGAGTTCCTCGAGGTTTCGTTTATAATATTCTCGCTCGGTTACATCCTCAATAGCCAGCAGAACAAATCTGGTCCGGTTTTTTTTTCGATAGATGCGTCTGGCGTTCAAATGCATGATCTTGAGACCGATATTCTCGAAGGTATGTTCCACCTCAAAATCGTTGAAAACCGTATTCTCCGGCAGGATTGTCTCAAGTAATTCCCGGAGCCTGGGGATGTCCCATTGATGATTGCCGAGTTCGTAAATCACGACACCTTCAGTCTCTTCAGGCTTGACCTCGAAGCTCAGGTAAAAGGCCCTGTTGGCCTTCACCACTTTGAAGTCATTGTCGAGCAGCACCAGCGGCTCGCGGAGCGAGCCAAAAACATCATCAAAATATTTCAACAAAACTTGTTCCATATACTCACCTCAGCAGGTTTTGAACTGAGTAAACTCGGCAATCAATAAGTCAGGAAGAATCCTGACAGGGGTTGCGGGGCTTAAAGCGAACCCTGGCAATGAAGGCTGAAAAGCTGGTCCCCTTCGGTATCTTCCTGCTCTGCTTCTCCCATCATGACAACAACCCGGTGTTTGACTAATTCACGTTCAAGCAGGATCACCTTACCGCTCAGACGTTTGCCATCCACCTCCACCCATTCAACCCCGCGTTCGCAATGATGCGGGTTTTCCACGCGAATCTCATAGATCGCCTGGCCGTGACGATATCGGAGGCTATAACCTGGCCAGTCTGCGGGGATCACCGGCTCGATCCAGAGCTGGTCACCCTTTGCTTTGAGACCAAGGACCTCTTCAATCCAGGCCCGATACATCCATGCCGCCGCCCCGGTGTACCAGGACCAGCCGCCCTGACCAATCCGACCGGGCAGGCGATAGACATCTCCGGCGACCACATAGGGTTCGACTCCGTAGTGCCAGACCGCCGCCGCGTCACGAGCATGCTCGATCGGGTTGAGCAGGCGGAGCAGTCTGACAGCCCGCTCCCCATCTCCCTTGCGGGCGAAGGCCATGGCCATCCACAGGGCAGCATGGGTGTACTGGCCACCGTTCTCACGCACCCCGGGAGGATACCCCTTGATATATCCGGGTGAAGGTTCGGACTTATCAAAAGGAGGCGTAAAAAGCAGGGCCAATCCCTCATCCTCACGGACGAGATGGCGCCAGGCTGACTCGAGGGCTTCATTTGCCCGCGCAGGGGCAGCGGCACCTGAGAGCCATGCCCATGATTGAGGCAGGGAATCGATTCTTGCCTCGACATTGTTGGCCGATCCAAGCGGCGTACCGTCATCGAATGTCCCCCGAAGGTACCACTCATTGTCCCAGCCACCATTCTCGATCCGTTCGATCAGGTCAATTTTCTCGATTAGATAGTGTTGGCTGAGTTCCGGCTCCTGCACAAGCCCGGCCAATTCAGCCATGCCCTGCAAAACATCACACAGGAACCAGCCAAGCCAGACGCTTTCCCCCTTTCCTTCTGCGCCCACCAGGTTCATGCCGTCGTTCCAGTCACCTGTTCCCATTAAAGGCAAACCATGGGGGCCTTGAGTCAGACCGCGACTGACAGCAAGCCGGCAGTGATCAAAAAGGGTGGCTCGTTCAGCAGTGATTTCAGGGATAAAAAACTGCTCATGCTGGTCTTCTGCCAGCAGGGGGCCACTGAGGAAAGGAATATTCACCTGGAGAATATCCGTATCACCGGTCGTGCGAACGTATCGTGCCACCACAAAAGGCAGCCAGAGCAGATCATCGGAGATGCGGGAACGAATCCCGGCCCCGGCAGGTTCATGCCACCAGTGCTGGACATCGCCTTCCCGGAACTGCCGACCTGCTGAGAGCAGAATCTGGTCACGGGCAATTTGGGGCCTGGCATACAGGAAGGCCATGACATCCTGCAGCTGATCACGAAAGCCGAAGGCGCCGCCTGACTGGTAGAAAGCGGAGCGCCCCCATATCCGACAGCTCAGCGACTGGTATTGCAGCCAGCGGTTGAGCAGCAGATCAACGGCCAGCTCCGGGGTATGGACCTCAATCGTACCGAGCAGCTCATCCCACCAGGCCCTGGTCTCATCAAAGGCGTCTTCAAATGCCCGTTTATCGCGGTAACCCTGCACCAGCGCACGGGCCTCATCCACCGACCCGGCCTGGCCGAGCATGCAGATTATATCCCGCCTTTCGCCGGGGGCAATATCGACACTCACCCGGAGTGCCGCGCATGGGTCCAGTCCGGCCCCGGTGCGCTGTGAAAGCTGAACCAATTCCATTGCAGCGGGGCTTGCCAGCGAACGGTTTCGACCAATGAAACCAGTGCGGTCACCGCTGTAACTGTCAGCGTCAGGGGTAATTGCAACAAAAGTGACCCGCCCATTGTACTCAGGGTGATAATGGTTGTCTGCCAGTATGCCCATAGCCTCTTCATCCCAGCGGGTTGAGATATGCATCTGGGATGTTTCTCGGTGTTCTCCGAGGGTAAGATCGATATAGTAGGTTATCGATAATCTGCGTTTTTTTGATGATGCATTGGTGAGCTGCAGGCGCTGGAGTTTGATCGGTGCACCACCGTTCTCGTCAACCGGCACAAAGATGGTCAGTTCCTGCTCGATACCGCTGCTGTTATGCTCAAAAACTGTGTATCCGGCTCCGTGTCGGGCCCGATAGGCGGTCTGTTCACGGATTGGTGAAGCGGTTGGCGACCAGTAGGCACCGCTCTCTTCATCACGGATGTAGATCGCTTCTGTCGCAGGATCAAGCACCGGGTCGTTCGACCAGCCACTCAAGCGGTTGCGCTGGCTGTTGCCATACCAGGTGAAGCCGGACCCCGTCTCGCTTACCATGGTCCCAAAGGTGGGTCCGGCAATAACGTTCACCCATGGTGCCGGGGTATTGGTACCAGGGCCTAGATAGATCACATATTCCCGACCATCCGGGGTAAAACCGCCCAGGCTGTTGAAATAGTTCAACTCCATAAAGGGAAGCGGCGCGGAGGGTTCCGGTCGGCTGCGTTTTGGGACAAGACGTTCAAGCAGTCCGGGTACCTCCACCGAAACGCCCAATTGCTGGGAAAGGTTGCCGCGAGCGGCCACCAGAACGACAGCGGCCACTGCCTTGAGGAGTCTTTTATCCTCCTCCGGGATCTGGTTGATATTTTTTAGAAAGATTGCGCCCTCCCTTTCTGCCGCTACCAAGAGATTGTGCTGATGAATCAGCTGTTCGAGTCTGTCCTGGAGCGGCCTTTCATAGCTCCCCGCCTCCTCGCTGAGGATCACCAGATCGATCGATAAACCGTGCATCCGGAGGTAGGTGTGGGCCAGAAGCATCTGCCGTACCAGACTGATTTCGCGTACCTCACCAATAGTAACGAGAATTATCGGCAAATCTCCTGAAATGCCATGCGGCCACAGCCCGGCCTGTCCCTTGCGGTTTTCCAGGAGTCGCCTGGCAGAAGCGCGCAGGAGGCTGTTGGGAAACAGCAGATGACTTGCCAGTTGCTGGAAACGACGGGCTTCGTCAGGCTGAATGCGCAACATCTGCAACTGCTGCTGGGCCGAGTGCCAGGTGAAATCCATGGCCCGCTCGGTGGCATGCGCATCACTGTACTTATCAAGCAGCAGCAGAACCGTTTCCCGGCTTGCCCCGGCAGCGAGTATCAGGCAAACCTGGATGCGCCCACCCGGCTCAATGATAAAATTTTGACGCAGACTGAGAATCGGATCGAGCACAAAGCCCTGACTGCCGCCAAGTTTTTGCATGGCTCCCATCGGCCTGGCAAGGGTTCGGCCGCGTCCGATAAAGCGTCCCCTGTCGGTTTCAAACTGCCAGCCGTTTGCCTCACAGGATGCAGTTTCACTTTCCTGCAGGGTCAGACAGTGGCCGACATAGAGCGGCGGATCATCTTCGCTCCTGGCACGCCGGTAAGCCAGCAAGGCTTCCTGCTTCGGGAGTGCTTCGGTCTGGATGAAGAGTTTATTGAAGGCTGGGTGCTGGCGATCGGCGTTATGAGGAGCAAGCGACAGCTCGACATAACTGGTCAGGTTGAGGCGACGGCTCTGGGTGGCATGATTGACCAGGGTTATCCGCCGCAGTTCGACATCATCTTCCGGAGAGACGATGATCTCGGTTTCGCAGGAGATGGAGTTATCGGTGCGTTTGAAGAGAGCCCTATCGAGATCAAATTCGACGGAATAACTGTCAGGATCCCCACCAAACGGATGATAGGTGGTCGACCAGAGGCGATCCGTACCGACCTCATGGATATAGCAGAAGGTCCCTTGCCGATCACAGGTTGGATCGGAGTGCCAGCGGCTCAGTTCCCGGTCACCCCATTGACTGTAACCGGCCCCGCTGTTGGTGATCATCAGAGCGTACCTGCCGTTGCTTAGCAACAGGCTCCTTGGCCTTCGCGTATGGGGCGTGTTAAAGACGCTGCCTGCCGGGGCGACAAGGTCGGGGCCCATGAGTTCCGGTTCGTGTGGCCGGGTGGAGATGAGATGCAGCGGCGGCAGGGTCGGAATGCGCTCCTGCAGCAGGGCCTCAAAGGCCTGAACCCGAGAGTCTTTATGGAAGCGGCGCGGGAACGGGTTGTCGTGAAGAAAATTAGTCAGAGCCAGAAAGGCCATGCCCTGGTGATGAGCCATGTAGGCCTCGATAACCACCCCGCGTTTGCGATCTTTGCCGACAAGATCACGCTGCGCTTTACGGCTAAAATCCATAGCTTCGAAGTAGCCGTAATCGCCAAGTAATTCGAAGTCGATCAGTTTTTTTAAATTTTGCAATACCGCCTTGGGTGCCAGGTTCAGGGCCAGCAGCGTGGCATAGGGGGCGATGACCGGTTGTTCATCCATACCACGCTTCAGGCTCAGCGCCGGCACGCCAAAGGCCTTGTATTGATAGGTCTTGTCCAGGTCGAGGTCAGCAAAGGCCGACTCGGAAATTCCCCAAGGCATATCATGGTTAAGGCCATAGTCAATCTGCACAGCCACCGCTTCTCTGGCCGCCTTGTCGAGAAGCGAATGGGGATATGAGTGCTGGAACAGGAGCGGCATCAGATACTCGAACATGGTCCCGGTCCAGCTGAGCAGCACCCGCTTTCGGCCGATTGCGCCATAGGGACGGCTCAAGGAGAACCAATGTTCCAGCGGCACATCGCTCCTGGCAATGGCTATGAAACTGCCAAGACGCGATTCGCTGGCCAACAGGTCGTAGCTTGAGCCATCGAGGCGATTGGTCGAGACGTTATAGCCAATGGCAAACAGCTTGCGTCTGCGGTCGTAGAGAAAACGCATATCCGTCTCAGCGGCCAGACTATGGATACCGGCAATCAATTGCTCTGCCACGGCCAGGGTTTCTCCGGCCAGCCATTGCGCTTTCCCAAAGGCGGCAAGAAGACGGTCGAACCATTCGCTAAGCTCAGGATACGTATCCAAAGACTTTTGCCGAATCACTTTGAGGCGCAGGATTGAATCAATGCTCCCCTCGGCAAGAAGGCTGAGTGACGGCGCTCCGGCCAGGTCTTTACGGATGGCCAGTACCGCAGGCTCGCCCAATGGCGCAAGCTCTTCCTCAGACTTCTCAGCAAGGACTCGGGCCCAGGTGAGATAGCGATCGACCACCAGTGCGGAGGCTTCTGCCTGTTTGCCAAGTTCCTGTGCCCAGGGCGTTTCGACTGCGTCAGCAATGACCGAAGTGATATCGATCATCGTCCGGTCCTGCAGAGAAAGCATTTCAGTAAGGGTGGATGCTGCAGCATCCCAGTCGGTCACGAGGGAATCAAGGGTTTGGTGGCAAAAGCTGGCAGTGTTTTTCTTGATTACACCCTGCTTTAGCAGTTCTCCGGTATCGGCCATTCCGGCAAAGGTTTTAGGGTCAAGCAGGGGGGCGTGGACCAACTCTCGTACTCCCTGTTCCAGTGTCCAGAGGGCGCCAAGCAGGTTGCCGCTGTCGACGGTGGAGACGTAGCGAGGCTCCAAGGGGGCCAGGGTCTGGATGTCGTACCAGTTGAAAAGATGCCCTTGATATCGATCAAGGCGGCCCAGGGTTGCGATGGTTTTTGTCAGTCGATCCAGGAGTTGGTCAGTGGTCAGGTAGCCCGAATCGTGGGCTGCCAGAGCGCTGGCCAGCCAGAGACCGATATTGGTCGGGCTGGTTCGCATGGCCAGCCGGTCCTGATGGGCAACCTGGTAGTTGTCGGGGGGCAGCCAGGACGTCTCGTCGCTGACAAAGGTAGCAAAATAGTGCCAGGTCCGCCGGCCAATTTGCCGGAGCAGGCGATGATCCGCTTCCGGCAGCGGGCTGCTATCCTTTCGTTCGACTGGCCGCAGGTTCAAAAGCCAGCCGATCAGCGGAGATAAGAACCAGAGAGCTAGCCAGGGGAAGGCCAATAAAAGGTTTTCCGGTTTAACGGAAAAGATCGTCAGGCCAAGAGCAATACTGAAAAGACTTCCCAATGCCAGGCCTGCGACAAAAAATGATCGGTACCGGGAACTGCTCCCATGGGTAGTCTGGGTAGACTGGGCCGTCCATTCAAGTAATCGCCGCCTGGAAATCATCCGCCGGTATCCAACGCGGACGATGGCATCGAGCGCCACCACTCCCTGGTGCGGCAGCAGGGCGGCATCAGCCAGGGCCCGGACAATATCGTGGCCTATCTTTTTTAAATCAAAATTTTTATATCCGTTATGGGTGGTAACCATGGTGAAGGGCTGGGCCAGCGGATGGAAAATCAATTGAATACCGACCAGCAATGATGCCAAAATACCCATCTGACTGGAAATAAACCATGAGGCTATCAGCAGTGCCACGCTGGCGGCCGGCAGCAGACTGCGGCGTAGGTTATCGATAATTTTCCAGCGATTGAGGGACGATAGCGGATTTGGCTCCCGCCCACCATCCGCCAGAGGTACTCGAGGAAAAATCCATCCGGCAATCTGCCAGTCTCCACGGATCCAGCGGTGGGCGCGCCTGGTATAACTTTGGTAACCTTGGGGGAAGTCATCAAAAAGCTCAATATCGCTGGCCAATCCCGTGCGGGCATAGGAACCTTCGATCAGGTCATGGCTCAAAACCCGCTCTTCCGGAAACCTTCCCGACAGAATGCGGCTGAAGGCCCGCACATCATAGATGCCTTTGCCCTGATACGACCCCTCGCCACTGAGATCTTGATAGACATTGGAGATAGCTGCCGTGTAAGGATCGATTCCGATTGCATCAGCAAAAAGACGACTGAAGACCGAGCTGCTGGTACTCTCCAGAGTCGGGCTTACCCGTGGTTGGATGATGGTGTATGAACCGGCAATGATTCGACCGGCCTCGTCGAAGCGCGGTTGATTGAGGGGGTGAGCCAGGGTCTCGACCATCCTGCGGGCCGTCGCGTGCGGTAATTGAGTGTCACTGTCAAGGGTGATGATGAAACGAACATTTTTCAAATGGTCCGGATTTCCCACATAGACCAGGGACGGTGCAGTCTCGGGGCGGGTGCCGTCGATCAGACAGTTCAGTTCCTCGAGTTTACCTCGTTTACGCTCCCAGCCGATGTATTTCTGCTCAGACTCGCTCCAGATACGCTGGCGATGAAACAGTATGAAACGCTCTCCACCGTGGCGCTGGTTGAGAGCCTCCAGACTGTGCTGGGCTGTTTGCAGCAGAGAGCTGTCATCTCCAGAACAACGGGTGGTTGAATCGGTATAGTCAGAAAAGAGGCTATAGAGCAGGTTTGGTTCTTTGTTTGCTAAATAGCGGATTTCCAGTTTCTCCACCTCATTTATTATTGTCTCCCTGTTGACCAGCATCATCGGCACGACCACCAGGGTGCGATAATTATCGGGAATCCCTGAGTCGGCAAAATCCATTTTGGCCAAAGACCTGGGTGGCAGGATGCGCATGATCAGGTAATTGACCACTTCGATTGCCAGCTGGCTGACCGGGATTATCAAGAGCAGCAGCATTCCGGAAAATATGACTGAGGACCACCCGCTCAAAACTGGGCTGGGGGAAAGGACAAAAATGACGAGCAAACACATGAACAAAGTGAAGGAAAGACCAATACCGAAAAAATACACCACAGTATGGTGGGCTGAGATCCATGCCATAAATCGGTGGCGGAACGCTTCGCGAAAGGCGAGAAGGCGAGCCAGTTCTGCCCGGCCCTCTCCGGTCAGCCAGGTGCCCACATGGCTGCGACATTCATCGCTCGTTGTTTCTCTTTTTGCCCGCGTGGCCAGATCAATAACCTGCTCAGCTATCTCATCCTCACTCTTGCTGCTTGCAAGGGCGATTTCTTCGATTGCCCCACGGCAGGAGTTACGGGTTGCGAAATCGACACCGGGGTAGATACCGGAAGGGTCAAGTCTTAAGATCTGTTCGACCCGGCTGATTTTTTCGAAGATTTCCCGCCAGTCAAGCAGAGCGAGATTGCGCAGACTGGTGAAAGCATTTCCGCAAGCAAGCTGTTCACTGGTTTGACGATTAAGTTCACGCAGCTTGAGAACGTGGTGAGGAGTTTTGAGGGTGCGTTCAAGCCAGTTCTGGACGGGCGAAAGGACAGCGACCTCATCATAGAGTAGGCCAAGCAACTGCACCCCGAAATAAGGGCTTGGCTTCGGTTCTGATATGGCCAGTTCGGAGAGAAGGGCAAAAAGCTGGTTGGCATCGCGGCGATTGGCAGCGATCAGCCTGTTCGCCCAGAAATCAGCCAGCTGGCGATCGCGCAGATCCGCAAGAGCTGTAGCAGCCAAGCTCTGAATACTCTCAATAAGGGCTATTCTCAGCATCTGAGGGATTGCCCAGAGTTCTCCGATGGTCAGTGTCCGCACCGATTGGTAGGCATCGAGATAGGCACGAATATTTTCCCGGTCTAGATACAAATCCAGATGGGAAGCAAGACTCTTGGCAACACCGTAGACACGCGGCAGTCCCTGATAAGGACCAGAGGCCAGACTTGGCAGCTGCTGGTAAAATCGACGGGGCAGATTGAGCAGCACATCACGACCATTGCCTTCCAGAATGTACTCGTTATCTAATATCCAGTCGGCAGCGGGAGTCGCTTTCTGTTCCAGCCGGCTTGCTGCAGCAAGATCGTCACAGACCTGGCGCAGCCATTTGCGTAGCTGCTTGAGGCGTTTCAACAAACTGATATTAGAGGATGGGCTTTTATCAACCTGTTGTTCGCCCGCAAGGAACCTGGCACGTTCATGGACTTGGGTTGGAGAAAGATTTTTATCAGCCCCCCTGTTTTCAAGGCGATTTTCACGATTGATATGCAGTACGAAAAGCGCTGGGGGGATATCACCGCTTTCCTGCAGAATCTTCATTGGCAGCGATAACATATCAAGCTGTGCACTGAGGATCAGAACAGATTCTCCAGCTACAAGCCAGCGAGTATGATTGAGCATAATGCTGAGTTTTACGCCATACCGTTCGCGTCGAATAAAAACGATAACAGCGACTCCACCGATGGCTCCACAGGCCAGGATCAAAGCCAGTGGAGAAGCGATGGTCCAGGCGGGGAGAAGCTGCAGCCAATGCAGGAAATATATTGTAATCCCGCTGAATGCTGCAGACAGGATGGCTGCAAGAACTGCCCAAAAAGAGCGCCGGCGGGTAAATTGATCTACTGTCTGAGTAAATCCATCTGGGTTTTTCTGTATCAGAACCGCGGATCTGAATCCTTGTCGGGCCAATTGATTCAGGGCTTTTAGTGCTTCATCGTGCCTGGCAAAATAACCTATTACGGTGGTTAGGCTCAAATTTCGTCCTTCCTTACACTGCGTGTTCTGGATTCCCATTGAACGTAAGAATTTTTACGTGAAGGAAATACTCAGGGTGGAGAAATTAAAATGCCCCGATGGATGTGGTGAAGAGGTGAAGATGGGAAAGATTCAATAATTACGTACGTGCAATACCATCAAGGTAGTAACGTGGGTCCCCTGGACCCCATATAGACAATAAGTCTATTTGGGAATAATGCAGTAATATAAACGGTGCTCAGTGCTCGGTTCGTCCCCGGGCAGAGGTCCAGAATACTCATAGCGTTTTCTCGAGCGTGCTGCCCAGGCCGGGATCCGGGGTTTGATCCTGCCCGACCTGCCGCCCGAGGAAGTCAGTCCTCTGTTCAAATCTGCTAAAGAAGTGGGAATTGCACCGGTCATGATCTATTCCCCCTAATTAGCGACGAGCGGATGAGCGAGCTGGACAGCTACGGGGGCGGTTTTATCTATTGCGCCGCCCGCAAAGGCGGTACCGGCAAACATTCGGAACTCGACACCGGATTCAGTGCCTATCTCCGCCGCTGTCGGTCCTTTCATCCGCCATCTACTGGGCAGAAACTGATTCTCTGCGAGGCTCATCGCCGATGACCTTCAGCAGCGAAGACACCGGCTGGATGCAGACAGCCCTTCAACACGCACAAGCAGCGGCCGGACAAGGCGAAGTTCCGGTGGGGGCCGTGCTGGTCAGAGATCAGGTACTGCTCGCCGCTGCCGGAAACAGCCCCATTTCAAGCAATGATCCGACCGCCCATGCGGAGATAAAGGTCATCCGCCAGGGCGCCGCCCAGCTGGCCAATTACCGGTTGGGGGGCATACTCTACGTCACCCTCGAGCCCTGCCTGATGTGCATGGGTGCTATCATCCACAGTCGAATCGAACGGCTGGTATTCGGGGCCCGCGACTCCAAGACCGGCGCCGCAGTCTCGCACTACCAGGTCGGCAGCGATGGCAGACTGAACCACACGCTGCTGGTTGAAGGGGGCCTGCTGGAGGATGCGTGCAGCCTGATTTTAAAAGATTTTTTCAGGGAGCGACGGCGGTAACCATTGATTTTCCGGTGCCAAACCCTTTTTTCGTTGATAAATTGGCCCCGAACGTTTAAGTAGTAGCACTCCCTGCCCGACCTCTGCGGAGAGGTGACCGAGTGGCTTAAGGTGCACGCCTGGAACGCGTGTGTACGCAAGTACCGTGAGTTCGAATCTCACCCTCTCCGCCATGAAGACATAAGACCATGAATCTCAATAGGTTACTGTCCCTGTTTTTATTAAGGTACGTCTCAGGGACGGTTTTTTTACCATTACAGCCACAGAATACTTACCACCCTCTCCGTAGGAGAATCTTTCGGAGTTTACTCCGTAAGCTCTCACATATATTTTCCGATCACACCCATAGACCTAACCAATAATAACTGGGAAAGGACGGTTGCAAGAAGTTCTGTCGAAGGTACTTCTTTCGTTTGATGCTTTTAGAGAGGACTTAAAGAGGACATCTAGTGACTCGAGATTTTGGACTGGTCAAGTAACAGATTGTCTCAAACTTAATCAGGCCAATATAAGCGAGCAATGCAAATCAACTCTTCAAGAGTATGGCTGGATGAAATAACGTTGGGTTATTATTTATTCACTTTTATGATTGTCCCGCCTTGATAAGTAGCTTGGGTATTTATCATCAAATTTAAGATTTTCCCTGCACACCGTGATTTTGAGCCAGGATCCTCATTTTTCACGGGAGCCATCACATTCGAGGAAAAAAGATGAAAACTATTGTGCTCAAAGCCAAGGAAATAGGTGAAATAACGGCCAGGTTGCTTACCGAAACCGCACCCGAGACCTGTGCACAATTCTGGGAAGCCCTCCCCTTGCAGATCAGTTTGTCCACCTGGGGGGATGAGTTGTATGGCGCCATTCCGGTGGATATTCCCGCCGAAAACCCGCAAGAGGAATTTGACATCGGCGATATCGCTTACTGGCTGCAAGGTTCAGGATTCTGCATCCTGTATGGCCGCACCCCGGCGAGTACCTCTGATAAGCCTCGGTTGATCTCACCAGGTAATCCGCTCGCCAGGATCGAAGGGGACGTCAGCGTGTTCAGGGGACTCAGGGGATTAAGGCTCACTGTGGAACGAGGGAAGGAGTAGCTCTTCCGACCTTTGCCTCGATTTTTTCTGAAGCTGATCACCGATCGACCACTTTTCACCATTTTTCACCCTGAAAAAACCGTATAATTTTGATATTATTCATATTTATCAATCTTATTCCGGCACGAACAAACGGATAAGACTACCCTCTGGAAGTGAAACGAGAACTGCCCGGGCTCAAGCGCGGCAGTTCATCTGGAGAGACTACCTAATTGTTTCAGCGGCCCGATCACGCCGGCTGACGCTGACCGGTCATTAATGTGTCAGCACGCTCCTCAGCAGCCTTGCGCACTCTTTCATCACTGTCTTTTTCAGACATCTGCCGCAGCAGCTTGGCGTCGTTGGAGCTCATGACGAACTTCAAGCGTACCTCAGGATCACTGTGCAGATACTTGGCAACAAACAGATCTCTAAACTTCATGACCCACCCCCAGATTTTGACTTAAGGTTTGCCGATGCTGTCCGCACATCCTGACAGCATCGAAGTACAGGATGGTTGCAGAACTGTCCAGGTTCATCCCCTCTGCCGACCACCCTGAAAAACTGATGTGATTTCTACCCGAAGGCCCGTTGTAAAACCTTTCCTTTCGACTATTTTCGAACAATTCAGTGAGTTTACGAGAACAGGAATGAGGCGTGCAGATCCCTGGTGAAATGCTGCTGGAGTCGACAGCACGTGGAGCCGTAAAGATAACACTGCTGGAAATCATACCTTTCATCGCCGCCTCCCGTCTACAGCCTGCAGCGGGGCATGCCCTGCAGACGGTATGTAAAGTGCGAAAAAATTGGTATTATCATAATAATATAACGATTCGGTCCCCTCTGTAAATGTAACATCGTGGTGACGGATGTTTCAGATTATCCTTTTCTGGACATTTCCCACGGCAGGGCGGATATGCTGAGCGCGGCAGGCAATGATCTCTGGTCAATTCCGGCCCCTCTGCAAAGCCTTGAATGCAGTCCCGCAATTCGATAGAAAATTCTCAGGAACCATAGCCTGAAAGGATGACCGACATGGTACCGGACACCACTGCATACAGACCCAACACTCGGAGATTGGCGAGCTGCATGGCCTCAATCGAGGTGATGGCCCTGGCTCTGCTGGTCCTGCTTTCTCCCTCCGATTCAGCTGCATCAGACGAGCTGGACGAGCCGATTCAGCATATGCTGGCAGTGATCAGCGACTACGGCATGAACGACCCCGAGGTGCTGAAAGCCATGGAGCGGGTGCCGCGCCACGAGTTCGTCCCGGATGAAAATCGCCCGTACAGCTATCAGGACACGCCGCTGGCAATCGGCTACGGCCAGACCATTTCACAACCCTACATCGTTGCTGAAATGACCAGGCAACTGCAGCTCACCCCCGCCTCGAAGGTGCTTGAAATAGGGACGGGATCCGGCTACCAGGCGGCAGTGCTGGCCGAACTCACTCCCCAGGTCTACAGCATTGAAATTATCGAACCGTTGCTGGAACGGGCCAGGGCGACTCTTGAAAAACAGGGGTACGACACGATTCAGTTACAGCATGGGGACGGTTACTATGGCTGGCCCGAAATGGCGCCGTTTGACGGCATCATCGTCACCTGTGCCGCCGGAGAGATACCGCCGCCGCTGGTGCAGCAGCTCGCTGCCGGCGGCCGGATGCTGATTCCGGTCGGCAAGAGGTTCGGAACCCAGTACCTGATCCTGGTGACCAAAAACCAGGATGGCTCTGTCTCAAGCAAGAACCTGATGGCGGTGCGCTTCGTTCCGCTGGTCAGGAAATGAGCGATGGATACTGACGATCCGGCTCGCCTGCGGGCGACGGTCTTTCTGGTTTCCCTAACCACCATCGTCGTGGAAATAGCCCTGATGCGTGAACTGGCCCTGCGCTTCTGGGAACACCTCGCCTGGCTGGTAATCTCCATCGCCCTGCTCGGCTTCGGCATCAGCGGTACGATTCTCCTGCTGCTACAGCGCTTCCGCCGGTTCACTACCTCCACCACACGATACCTTTCCCTGCTCGGCCTCGCCCTCAGCATACCGTTCTGCCTGGCAGTGGCTGGATTGATCGATCTCGATCTCGCACAAATGGTCTGGCAGCCGGCCCAGGCGTTGCGCATCGGTCAACTCGAGCTAATCCTCACCCTGCCGTTCATCTTCAGCGGAATGTACATCGGTCTGGCGCTCCAGGATGACTCGGACAGAGTAGCGGGCCATTATGGCGCCAGCTTCATCGGCTCGGCCATGGGCGGACTTATGGCGCTGCCCTTGCTCTTCCTGTTCTCTCCGCGCCGGATCATGCTCGGTTGTGCGATTCTGATCTTCGGGGCAGCGCTGTTCGATGGCCGGGGCAGCCGCAGAGCGGCAGGCGGCGTGTGCGCAGCAATTATACTGACCGTACTGATCTGGCAGCTGCCCCCGGCGATGCCTATTTCGGCTGACAAGGATCTTCCCCAGCTGATGGCTGCGCCCGACAGCGAGATAGTCCTCAGCCGCTCCAGCCCCCAGGGGCTCGTCCACATTGTCCGTGCCCCCGCCTACCACGGCGCTCCCGGTCTGTCGCTTTCCAATACGGCATCGGTACCCGAGCAACTGCTGGTGCTCATCGACGGCGCCCTTGACGGCACGCTTCACCGCATTGAAGGTGATGACGATTTCGCCTTCCTGGACAACACCACCATGGCTCTCAGCTATGCGCTGCTGGACACCCCGTCCCGGGTGCTGATAGGTCCGGAAGCGGGCACCGAGCAGATCGGCCTGGCCCTCTATCATGGGGCTGAGAGAATTACCGCGCTGTCTGACAACAGCACCTTAACCAGGCTTAAAACCGCCGAGCTGGCGGGCCAGATCGGCGATCTTTACCGGCGGCCGGAAGTTTCGTTGGTGACCATGACGCTCAGGGGATATGTGCACACCGCTCCCCCCAGCTACTCGATGATCCATCTGCCGGTGACCGGGCACGACTTCGGAGGATTCAGGTCTGCGGCGCCCAACCCGCTTCTCACCCTGGAGGCCCTCCGCGCCTGCTTTAACCGGCTCGAACCGGATGGGGTGATGAGTATCACCACCGAGGCCCATATCCCGCCACGCGAGAGTCTGCGTCTGCTTAACATGTTTGCTGCTCTCCTTGCCCAGAGCGGTAAAGACCCCCGCACCCACCTGGCCGTAATCCGCAGTTGGGCAACAGTGACCCTGGTCGCTGCCAGGAGTGAGATAAGCGCTCCACAGGCCGCCAGAATCCGCACCTTCTGCCGGTCACGGGGTTTCGATCTGGTGTGGCTGCCGGATATCAAACCTGCCGAGGTGAACCGGTTTCATGTCCTGGATGAGCCGCAGTACTTTCTTGGTGCAACGCACCTGCTTGGCGCCCAGCATAACAAGTTTGCAGCTGAATACGTCTATGATCTGCGGAGCCCGGACGACGGGAAGCCGTTTTTCCATCATTTCAGCCGTCGCCTCAGCACCAGCGACTTTTCCAGCCAGCTGGGCAAAAGAGGCCGCTCCTATGCGGAAATAGGCTCCCTGCTGCTTGTCGCAGCCTTCCTGCAGGCCACCGTTCTGGCACTTGTGCTCATCGTTTTACCAGTGGTGCCCACCGTCGGTCTGTTCGGAAGCAGATCCGAACAGCTGCTGGTTGTCTCCTTCTTCTCCGCCATCGGCGGCGGCTTCATGCTTCTTGAAATAGGTTTTCTGCAGAAACTGGAAGTCTATGTGGGCCACCCCGTCTACGCCGCCACGGCAGTGCTCTGCGGATTTCTTTTCTTCGGTGGACTGGGCAGCATCATCAGCGCTGCTTTCAGAACTCATCTTAATCGAACGCACTTCAGCATTGGCTCTGCCATTGCGGCGCTCGCCATCGTCTACCTGCTGCAACTCGACACCGTGCTGTCCATGACCGAGGCAATGATTCTTCCTCTCAGGCTGGCAATCGTGACACTGGTCACGGGACCGCTGGCCCTGCTCATGGGAATGATGTTTCCGCTGGGCGTGAGGCGCCTGGGGTATGGGCAGGCAGAGCTGATTCCATGGGCCTGGAGTGTGAACGGTTTCACATCGGTGCTGGCCACCCTGCTGGCTCCTCTGCTGGCGATGCGCTGGGGGTTTGGAATGGTGGGCTGGTCGGCGGCGCTCTGTTACGGCCTGGCGGCGCTTCTCAGCCTGGGACTGCCGCGCCGCTGAGTTGCGCTGGGACCACTCTCTTCCGGCACACCGGGATAACGCTGGGTCACGTCGGTTCCACTCAAATGGTCCATGGTCACGACCATGCATACAAAGAGCGCAATCTGATGTCAATCAGATCCATATTAAATGCCAATGCAATACCGTTTCCCGGTCAAAATTGGCGTGCCTTTACCTGTACAGGCAAATTAGGTGGCAGGCACAGCAATTTCTGCTCACATCCTAACATTTAGAGGTACAATTGTAGAGTGCCACTTGCACACATGGGGGCTTTAAAATAGTATGAGAATACGATTTCCCGGTACTGCCTATCAATTAATCTGTAATTAATTGGTGGCAGTTCAAACTCGTTGTCTAACAAAGTAATGGGAGGAGATTATGAAAGCTCAAGAAACGGCCGTGGTATTGATCGAATTTCAAAATGATTTTTGTAAAGACGGTGGTAAACTCAACCCCGGTGTCAACAGTGAGATCGCCAGACAACGGACAATCGAGAATGCAGTAAAGCTGTCACAGGGGGCGCGGGATAAGGGCGCGCTGGTAGTCCACGCGCCTTTTATATTCAACCCAGCTTACTATGAAGAACATCAAATGGTAGGCATTGTGAAAGCTGTAGCTGATGCGGATGCTTTAATGGAAAATACGTGGGGTGCGGAGATCATCGATGAGCTAAAGCCTGCAGAGAACGACAAAGTGGTTGGAGGGAAATGCACATTATGCGGTTTTAACAACACCGATTTAGCAGAGATATTGAAAGACACTGGGGTAAAAAATGTAGTTACTGCAGGTTTTTTGACCAATTTTTGTGTTGAGTCAACTTCTCGAACCGCATACGACAAAGGATACTCCGTCACTATCATCAAGGACGCCACTGCTGCCACATCTCCCGAAGAGCAACAACATGCCGAAGAGAAAATTTTTCCGGCTATTGGGCAGGTGATGACGGCTGAGGAGTTTCTGGCCCAGCTAGATTGATAGTTCTGGGTTATCCTGTATTTATTGGCACCCCGCCTGAGCAGCTTCACGTGCACCGCCAAGCGGTTAGGCTGGCATTCCTAACCGCTTTAGGGTACCTTGCAAAATTAGGAATTTGGTTCAAAATCAAGGCGCGTGTTAAAATTTTGCCGCAGGCATATAATCGATATTCCGAGGATAAAATTTTTACACGCAACGCAGCGTTTGGGCAAAAAGACAATTTTTCAAGGTAGCCTTTAGTATTTAAAGATTGTCATATGCAAAGTCTCGTAGTTATTTTCGATACTGTCGTCAACCTTATTCCTGTTGATCTTCAGAATCGCCCTATCCTCGGAAATCTCCGTTTAAAAAACAGGGCAAACCATACTGCCAAAAAAATCCTCATCTATTAGATGCAAGCCAGGTGAGCAGTATGTTATTTTATGTGCCTAACAATAACTAATCCATAAAACACCTACTCTTTTCTTGGAGGCGACATGGAAAAGCTTATTGAAATTTGGGAGATATTCCTTTCCTATCTTCTCGATTTTGTATACCTAATATCTCGGTATACTGCTAAAGCCTGGGAGGCAATTTCACCGTTTCTTCAGAGTGTCTGGGAAAAATTTCTGTTTGAGTATTGCCAATTTGGGGCTGTCTGTTCGGATGAAAAGCTTACTTTGATGGGTGGGGCTTTGCTCGCAGTTATAGTAGTGTCAGTCATAGGACTCATTTTTGCAGTGATATTACTGGTGCGTAATAGCTAGAAATGTTGCTGTACAATTGCCTGATTTCCCTGCAAAGATTAACTCTGATGGAAAAATTTCAAGAAAATATTGGGTGAGTACCTAATCGGAAATGTACAGGAAACATCTATAATTTAAAAGAGGCATCCCTGAGATAGGGATGCCTCTTTTATTGTAGGTATTTAAATATAGTTATTGATAAGGATTTTAGTCTACCTTACAACTCCTGGAGGATCAGGAGGAGCATTGCCTACATCTCCACCTGTCGTTCCTTGGTCTACTTCTCCTACCCCAACATCACCGCGGTTTTTTCCTCCACCAGCAAATACTGGAGAAACAGCCATACTGACAACTAGGGTTAGTACTGCTAAAAGGGACAAAACTTTTTTCATAGTAGACTCCTTATACTTTGGTTGTATTACATTGTGATATTTTGAGCATTTACCCACTACTACATAGTCTTATCTTAAAAATCACATGAAAGTCAAGACCACAACGTGGTTGACTGTTCACGTAGTTTTGTATTTCACAATCAGAGATTATTCCTGTGCATCTCTGCTCGAATTTTCACAGGAACAATCTTCAATCTCAGACACATCATTTCCGGTCCATATCATGAGTACTTCCCTCCTTCATTTTTGATTCTTGATAGACAACCTGACAATCTTATTGTACTTATGTATTGCCACAATTTGGGGCGCACCCTCAGTGGTATTTTTTTGAGGAAAGAGATGATATGAGATGACCGTTTAAATATCAGAAAAAAAGGAGATAAATAATGAAAAGTATTAGCTACATAATGGTTTTTCTTTTGATGCTCAGTTCCACTATCGTCATGGCATCTGGCACTCATATGACTGGTGAGCAGTTGCATCAATTACTTGGATCAGGAAAGACGTTGATACTTGGAGGAGATGGCGAAGGTTATAAAGGTGAGTTGGTTCTGAAAGCAGACGGCACAGGAAAAGGGCAAGCTATAACAGACAATGGGAAGACGTTAAAAATTGATGGAACATGGGAAATAGTTGGCGATGAATTTTGTCGGGTTTGGAAAGAAATATCCGAGGGTAAAAGAATTTGTGAGCGTTGGGTGGTAATTGGGGAGAACAAGGTAAGAGTTTATAGTAGCCAAGACGGGAAAACCGGGAAATATATAAAATCAGGATTAAATTCTTGGTAATTTTATATCTGACGATTCCTCCCGAGCAATAGGAGAGAACATGAGGAGAGCATTTCTTTGCAAACTCAGTGTACTCGTAGGTGTCCTTTCACTTTCAGGTTGTTATAAGATACCTCCCGATGCGAAAGAATTTCTTGATGACTATAATGAGCGCCACCCTGCCGTAGCAAACTGGGAGCAGTATGAAGGTGAACCGTCAGAGTCTTTTGAGACCTACGAAGAACAACTGCTGACTTTTTCTGAATGGCAAAAAACCGATCATTATAAAACGATGATGAGTAAGGGCGGAAGAAAGGCTGATAATATTACATATATCTTAGCCAACATCCCAGAAAATGGAGTTCTTCAAGATACTGGTGGGGATACCGTTCTAACGTTTGACGGTACTGTGAAAATCGAGCCAATCGGAACTATTAAATTTCCAGTGGTTTATCCTCAGACGGAACAGAGGGATATTCTTAGCCTTATAGAAACTGTAGGTACCTTAGAATATAATATTTATAGAAAGCAGTTAGCTGCCACTCCGGTGGATTAGTAGCCGTAAGCTAATTGTTAATTTGTTGAAATGGGCAGGGTCAGAAATGGCTCTGCCTTTTTAATTTCTGAAGATTATTCCTGTACAGATCTGATTTCGGCAGATCTGAGTGCTCAACAATGGTGGATCGGTGCATTGACAGACATATCAGTAAACATCCTTGGCATGGTGCAGCGGCTTTCACCTGTCAGTATAGATGATTATCATCAGTATATCATTGTTATTATGATTCATGCAAACATGACATATTATGAGAGACTATAAATGGAATAGGGATTTTCTAAAAGATAGCCTGAGAAAGAAAATCGACTTTAGGAGAAGTGACCAGAACAATGGAATCCCCAGTCCACCTGTTGAAAAACCTGTTCCTTGGGATGCAGTCAGAACTATTCTCCCAACGAAGGAAGAATGGAGTAAGAAAATCCCCAAAAAAGATGTTATTTCTGCTATTGCTACCAGAAAGAGCAGGCGTTCATTCAATCGGACATATCTTACCATAGATGAACTCAGCTTCTTGCTCTGGGCAACTCAGGGAATACGAAAGCCCGAAAAGGGAGTATCCCATTTCAGGACAGTTCCATCAGCCGGAGCGAGACATAGTTTTGAAACCTATGTTTTTGTTCACAGGGTGGAAAGGATACCCCAGGGTTTGTACCGCTTTCTGCCACTATCACATGAACTCGTGTTATTATATGAGACTGACAAAAGAGCAGAAACACTCCTTTTAGCGGCATCTTTCGGGCAAAAATTTGTTGCAACGAGTGCAGCAACGTTTGTCTGGACAACCATTCCTTACAGGATGGAGTGGCGTTATCTTGATGCGGCGCACCGTGTCATTCTCTTAGATGCAGGTCATGTCTGTCAGAATTTGTACCTAGCCTGTGAAAATATTGGAGCCGGTACCTGTGCAATCGCCGCTTATGACCAAGAGGCAATGGATGAGCTATTGCAGGTTGATGGAGAAAATGAGTTTACGGTGTATCTGGCACCTGTCGGTAAAATCTAATCTCACCTCCTCTGTCATAAGTTCTCAACTGGTGGCCATAAATCCACTTAATTTTTCTTGATTACCACCATTCCTCAGCCAGCTTCAAATGATGCTGTGGAATTGGTTTTGAATTGATAGCAGCCCGGGCCAGCGATGTGATCATCTGATTGATGAACGAACGTTTATTAGGAACAAAGGCTGTCTTGAAGTTTCTTCAGATTAGAGGAACTTGCCGCGGGTAAGATAAAAATTGTATGATGCAGATCGACGATATTTAAGATTGCTGGATGATAGTTGGACTCCAGTTTGAGGCTGGCTGATACTTCTGCAAAACGCAGTCAGAATGATTGATCGGAAATACCAGGAAACCTGATGGCCACATACGATTTCATAATTGTCGGTTTAGGTACAGCTGGCTCGGCAGCCTGCATGACCCTGTCTCGTCGGGGCTTTACCGTGCTGGGTATTGATCAATACTCCCCCCCTCACAAAATGGGTAGTCACCACGGCTCGTCACGCAGCGTTCGCTGTGCCTACCTGGAAGGAACCTCTTATGTGTCGATGGCATTGAGATCCTGGGAACTTTGGCGAAAACTGGAGAAGGATTCAGGGCAGAAACTGCTTACCAAGACTGGTAATTTGACTCTTGGCCCGTCTGAAAGTCCAGCGATTTCAGGATTTGTGGCAAGTGCTCAGTCATATGATATCCCTCACGAGTGCTTGACCGCGGCTGAGGTTCGAAAGCGATGGCCACAGTTAGCCCCACCCGATTCATTTGCAGCGGGATTGGAAAAAGAGGCGGGTATTGTATTGCCCGAATCAAGTATTGCTGCCTTTTTAGCTGAAGCTATAAAGGCGGGTGCTAATCTGGTTGCGGATGAACGGGTGGATCGTTGGACTGAGGGCTACGGCACTGTTCAGGTCCATACAGCAAAAAAAACTTATGAAGCCGATCGGCTGCTCTTGGCGACAGGCGCCTGGACGAATAGACTTCTTAATCTCCCGGACAGCCCGCTGATGCCAAAACGTGTTCCTGTGCACTGGTTTGAAGCACCGAGAGATAGAAGTTTTCATCTTGGCAATTTTCCAGTCAATTTCTGGCAGATTCCCACGGAGAAAAACCTGTCCACCCCCCAAACGTATAAAGAATTCTACACGTTACCGGTAATTGACCCGGGGAAAAAGGTAAAAGCCGCGTTTCATAATGGGCTTGTCGATTGTGATCCAGACACGCTCATTCGAGAAGTATTGCCTGAAGAGACACATATGGTTAGAGAAATTATTTCTAAACTTTTGCCGAGCCTTCACCAAGCCCGCGTTACGTCTGAGGTGTGCCTTTACTCGATGACATCCGACGGGCATTTCTACCTTGGCAGAAGACCCGGATCTCAGAGGGTATTCGGAGTTTCGCTGGCTGGACACGGTTTTAAGTTCGCTCCTGTTCTTGGAGAAATACTGGCAGATCTTATGGTTGATATAGCTCCCGCATTTGACATTGAATCGTTTTCGCCGAATCGATTCGATTAAACTCATGTCCTGAAGACCAGCAGGAGGATTCTGTTTCCGGAGGTCGCGAACCAATTAAAAATTGCCACGTAATATTTGTTTTGACAGGAACATTTCTTGAATCTATAAAAAATCTGGAAGATCATGGCACAACGACCGAAAGGGGCCAATCGTTTTTTCGAAAGCGTAATCACAGCCGTGCTGCGATTCCGAATCCCGGTTCTGCTCTTTGTCCTTTTGTTTTCAGCCGGTCTTGGAGTTCAGCTTCGGCATCTGACCTTCGACACATCCAATGAAGGTTTTCTCCACGAAGATGATCCCGCCCTTCAGGCCTACAACACGTTCAGAAAACAATTCGGCCGTGACGACTATCTGGTCCTGGCCGTCTACAGCGACAATCTTTTTTCGGCCAAAACATTGGCGAGACTGGCAGCGCTGCAGGATGACCTCGAGGACTCAGTTCCCCATCTCGAGGATGTGACCTCGCTGATCACTATCAGGAACACCCGTGGCGAGGGCGACACGCTGATCGTCGACGACCTCCTGGCCACCATTCCCGAGACCGTCTCAGAACTCGATACTCTGCGGCTGCGGGTGCTGAGCAGCCCGCTGTATGTCAACCAGTTCATATCCGAGGACGGCCGCTACACCGCTCTTCTTCTGCAGACCCAGGTTTTCTCGGAATTGACAGAGGCGGACCTGCTGGCCGGTTTTGACGAGAAGGCCTGCCGGTCCAGGCGATGAGACCCCGTCAGATCAATACCTGAGCGACCGGGAAAATGATGAGTTCGTCGAAGCGGTGCTGGAGGTCGTCAGCCGCCATCAGGGTGAGGACTTCAGGATATACACGGCGGGCCCGCCGCTGAACCTTCATGCCATAAAGTATTACATGCAGGCTGATGCGGTCCGCTTCATGCAGCTGGCCCTGCTGGTCATCGGCGCCTGTCTCTTTCTGATGTTTCGCCGTCTCAGCGGTGTGGTGCTGCCGCTGATGCTGGTGGCCCTCTCCCTGGTTTCCACGGTCGGTCTGATGGCACTGCTCGACCACTCGTTCAAGCTGCCAACCACCATGCTGCCCTCATTCATTCTCACGGTCGGGATCGGTGCCAGTATTCATGTGTTGTCCCTGACCTTTCAGAACATGCGCCGGGGAATCGAAAAAAACCGTTCGATCATCACCGCCTATGGCCACTCCGGACTCGCCCTGGTGATGACCTCCCTGACAACCTCGGCCGGTCTGGCCTCTTTTGCCATGGCCACGGTGGCGCCCATTGCAGACCTTGGTATTTTCTCAGCGATCGGGGTAATCATTTCGCTGTTCTTCACCTTCACCTTTCTGCCCTCGGTGCTGTCGCTGCTGCCGCTTAAAGCGCTGAGCCAGCATCAGAACCGGCGCCTGTTCATGATGGACCGGTTGCTGGATGCAATCGCTGCATTCAGCGTCAATCGCTATCGGCTGGTACTGGCAATTTCCACGCTGGTGATTTGCTTCGGGCTGGTCGGCACCTCAAAAGTGATGTTCTCCCATGACGGGCTGGAATGGCTGCCCGAAGAGCTCGGGATCGGCTACGCCACCCGTCTGCTGGACCGCGAGTTGAAAGGAACGGTGACTCTGGAGGTCGTGCTCGATACCGGCAGAGAAAACGGCCTCTATGACCGCCGCGTGCTGCTGGACATCGAAGGGGTAATGGATGAACTCAGCCACTACCATGCCAGCCGGCCGGTTCCGATCGGCAAGGCGGTTTCGGTGACATCGCTGCTGAAGGAAATTCATCAGGCCCTGCATGCCAATGATCCGGAATTTTATAAAATACCGGATAATCAAACGCTCATTCCCCAGGAATTTCTGCTCTTTGAGAATTCAGGATCAGACGATCTCGGTGACCTGGTGGACCGCCAGTTTCGCCAGGCCAGGATCACCTTCAAGGTACCGTGGCAGGATGCGCTCCTGTACACCCCGTTCATCGAAGATGTCGGCCAGCGCTTCGAGTCGGTCTTCGGACAGCGTCGTCTTGAGGGCGGAGAAACGATGCAGGTTACCGTAACGGGAATCATGTCGCTGTTCGGCAGGATCATTCATGCGGCGATGTACTCTGCCGCCCAGAGTTACGGGATCGCCCTGATCGTCATCACCATCATGATGGTGCTGCTGATCGGCAATCTCAAACTCGGCCTGATCAGCATGATTCCCAACCTCGGGCCGATCATTACGGTTCTGGGCCTCATGGGCTGGCTCTCCATCAGGCTCGACATGTTCACCATGCTGATCGCCTCGATCGTCATCGGTCTCGCCGTCGACGACACGATTCACTTCATGCACAATTTCAAACGCTACTACAGCGAAACCAACGATGTGAGCAGTGCAGTCAGAAGTACCCTGTCAACGGCAGGCCGGGCGATGCTGACGACTTCAGTGGTGTTGTCGATCGGCTTCTATATTTTTATGTTCGCCTCGATGAACAATCTTTTCTATTTCGGCCTGCTTGCCGGATCGGCCGTGCTTCTGGCACTGGCGGCCGACCTCTTGCTGGCGCCCGCCCTGATGGCCGCGGTGGTCGGCACATCAGAGAATCGCTGAGCTCAACCCCGCTTCCTGCCGTTTCAATTCGCCGGATTCGCAGATCCTGCCGATTCGGGCAACAGCAACCAGGCAGACCGCAGCATAAGGGAATGCCCACCAGGGCAGGTCGAACGACAGCCGGCAGGTCTGCTCGTCAACCGCCTTCAACCGGTGCCCGGTTGCCTGGAAGCCGCCGACCCGCCAGCTCCAGAAGCGGAGGTGCTGATAATCGGTAATGACGAAGGATACCCGGAAGCCCAGTGCGGTCCGTATCGTACCGGTCGATGCCGGTCCGATGAAACGCTGCCCAGACCGCACCCTGGAAACGGAAGGGCCCCATCGCTCCCACTGCTCCGTATCGGTGAGAACGAGCCAGACATCCTCTATCCTGCAGCGGATCCGCCGACTGACGACTACCCTGTTGTTTTCAAAACCAATCATCGATCTGTCCAATAGTGCTGGCGGGTTCCGTAGCCACTGGCCAGGTTGCTGCTGAGGTCTGCTGGTCAAGCTACAGGATCGAACGGCCGCCATCCACCGAAATGATCTTGCCGGTCAGCCCCTGCCCCTCGGATATCTTCTCACCCCTCCTCACGTTTAGCCCTGCTTTCTGCCGCTTTAAGCACCTGCTCTTCCATCGGTATTCTTATCCCGAGAAGCAATGCCGCATTGACCGCCGAAAAGAAGATGGCGCTGTACCAGGCGCCGAGCAGCGCTGGTATGGCAAACAGTTCAACGGCAACCGCGACGTAATTGGGGTGTTTCAGATAACGATAGGGCCCTGACCTTATAGCGGAAAAATTTTTAAAAACAACGATGCGGGTATTCCAGTGCTTACCCAGAGAACGGATTGCCCAATAACGCAGGATCTGAGCAAGAACAATCATTGCCAGCAGCAGGGGCCAGAGCGGCGGGACCGAGGTTTCCCGAAAAGAACATTCCAAAAAGAAGGAGGCCAGCCAACCGCTGTGAAGGACAATAAAAAACCAGTAATGGTCAGCGCCAACCTCTGTGCCGCCGTGCTGCAGTGCCCATCGGAAATTCCTTCTGGCCAGCACCAGTTCACTCAACCGCTGGACAACGACGATACTCAAGACGATAACGGGCAGCGTCATGGGATGGTGAGCAGGAGCTGATCGGAGCTGAAACCTGGTCCAAGAGCCGACATCAGGCCAAACCCCTGGCCCAGCCCGCCATTTTTCAGCAGATGTTCGAGAACAAAAAGAACCGAGGCGGACGACATGTTGCCATAGCGTCTCAGAATCAGGTGAGAGGCCTCCAGCGCTTCCGGCTCTCTGCCGACGGCCGCGGCGAAGGCCTCGAGCACTTTGGCCCCGCCCGGATGAACGATAAAGGAGGAGATCTCGTCCGCAGCAATTCCCCAGGAGGAACAGGCATCGCTGATTACCCCGGGAATATGGGTTCTGACAAAGGCTGGGATATCTCTTGAGAAGCGGACTTTCATACCGCTGTCAACCACATCCCAGCCCATGATGTCATAGGTCTGCGGAAACAGCCGATGGTAGGAGCCCGTCAACTCAGGCCCGGACTGAGCATGGCCAACGACCAGTGCGGCCGCCCCGTCGGCGAAAATCGAAGTTCCAATCAGGTTGGACTTGGAAAAATCATTGCGCTGAAATGTCGCGCTGCAGATCTCAACAGCAACGAACAGAACCGGCGCTCCGCCCCGCGCAGCACTGAGTTCCGCCGCCCGGGCCAGCCCCGACACCCCGCCGGCACAGCCAAGGCCGAACAGCGGCAGGCGCGCGACGTTCAGCGGCAGCCCCAGATCCTGCACGAGATGGGCATCCAGGCTCGGCGTCATAACGCCGGAGGTGCTGGCCACAACCACGCCGCAGAACTCCTTGAGCGTCAACTTCGGAATCGGCCAGCGCCTTCCGGGCCGCCTCCAGCGAAAGCGCCGTTGCCGCTTCAATGAACAGGTCGTTGGCCTCTCCAAAGCCGTGATCCCTGCCGTACCAGTCGGGATCCCGCACAAAGTGACGCCGTTCGATATGCAGGTGATCGAACACCTTCAGCAGGCGGTCGAGATTGTCGATCCGCCGGTTGAACATCTTTTCGACAATCCCGCGCACCGTCGACTGATCGCAGATGTATTCGGGCACCGCAGTCCCGATTCCCCGTATCCGTATAGCTGTCATGTCCTACTCTTGGTGGAGCGTTTTAACTGAAGCTGGAATTACCTTAAACACCATTAATTGGATAATAAAGCGGAGTGGCAGGCTTTGTGCCGGTGCTCCTTCTCGCCGCCATTCCCTGAAGTGATCCCCCATACTGCTTGCGATCCTCCAATCATGACCTATCATTGTCATATGAATATATCGATCACCGCCTCAGACCGTGTCCACGGCGCCCTTTTCGGCCTCTTCATCGCCGACGCCCTTGCCATGCCGGTGCACTGGTACTACGACACCAGGGCATTGAGGCGCGATTACGGCGAGGTGAGCGACTATCTCAGGCCGCGCAATCCACATCCTGACTCGATCCTGTATCGCTCATCATTCAGGCCGACAAGTCCCGCCGCGGACATCCTGCACGACCAGGCCCGCTACTGGGGTAAAAAGGGAGTCCATTACCACCAGTTTCTTGAGGCCGGCGAGAACACCCTCAACCTCAGACTGGCCCGGGAGCTTCTTCTCTACCTCGACAGGGAAAAAAACTACGCACCCCGAAACTGGCTGGAACACTTCATCTCATTTCTTACCACGCCGGGGAACCATCAGGACACCTATGTGGAAGAGTATCTCAGGCACTTCTTCAGCAATTATGGAAAAGGTATCGACCCGCTGCACTGCGGCCGGGACGACGAGCATCACATCGGCGGACTGAGTCTGATGCTGCCGCTGGTCATTTATTTTTCCGGGCAGCCCGAGGCGGCCAGAAAACGCGGCCTCGAACACCTGCAATTGACCCATGGCGGTGCTTTGATGAACCGCTGGGGAGCGCTGGTCATTGATACGATACTTCGAGATTTTCCAGGGGGAACCGCTGCAGCAGGCCATAGAGACAGCATGGCTGGAGCATCATCAGACGTCGACAGCGCCTGAGTTTTTCTTTATGTTCGACTACCCGGACCAGGTTGTTGTCGGCAGACATTACTCCTCCGCCTGCTACCTCGACCAGGCCCTGCCGGCGACCCTTTACCTGGCCGCGAAATATCACGATCGGCCTGAGCAGGCGCTGGTTGCCAATACCATGTGCGGCGGCGACAACTGCGGTCGTGGTGCTGTGCTCGGAGCACTGCTGGGAGCCGCATCGGGACCTTTCCGCCTGGCCCGAGCGCTGGCGTTCAGGCCTGGTATACCCAGCCGCCGCAGATTCAAACAGAAAAGATTTGAACTCAGAACTTTTCGGCCGGTCGCCGCTCGGGGACCTCGAGGTGCTCGACTTCGTCCCTGTTCCAGGACTGGCTGACATAGAGTTGACAGAAGCAGGCCCCAAATTCTTCGACATCTGGCGCGCGATAGACGCAGGGACAGATGATATCGCGGTCCTTTTCACGATCACCGGAGGCAAGCCGGCAGGGACAGGCCATATATCCATAGCGCTCCCGGTTGGTCATCAGCCCCCTGAGCAGGTCAAAGGTCCGCTCCCGATCCCTGTTGAAGTAATACCCCTTGGCCTCCTGGCTTTTTTTCAGCACATCGTGGAGGTCATCGACCTCGGTACGGACACCCACCGCCTCTTTGATCTCCTGCACTTTGAATCCGATGATCACCGTGTCGTCGACCCGTACCGTTGGAAAAGAACAACTGGGATTGATCTGGCGGAGTTCGTCAACCAGCACGGCGCGGTCGTCACTTTTCAGTAGATCGGCGTCCACGGCTTCATGCTCGATTTTCAAATCGGTCAACATCTTCTTTATTGCCTGACAAAAAGTACAGGTGCTCAAACTGTATAGCTTTACGTTTTTCATATCTTTCTTGTGTGCTGCTCAATAGAATCCCCAAAGCCGGCAGAACCTTCTGAGCCGGCCATGCAAATCTGCATATATAACCGAAAAATCCCCCCTGTACAGCAACATCTTAGCGCCCCGTTCGGGCGCTCAGGAAAGCGGCGATAGCTTCCGTTGATCGGGCGATTCCCTGGGCCATGCTCGAATCGATGATCTGGCCGCGCGTCATCGCCCCGACGGCGAACAGATCGATTCCGCTGCCCGTGGGCCGACCCCCGCCGGTTTGCTGCTCTTCTGGACTGACGACCCGATGCGTCTGAGGGTCCACGACGATACTGCCGCTGGCAAAACCGTTTCTCGGATCCGTTTTGTCGGAGACGGCGGCGCTCGGTGCGTTCGAGCCGGACAATTCCTTTTCTCAGCAGCCCCCTGATCAGTGGTGACGGGTCGGACTCGACCGAACGGGTCTGACCGCGCGCATCCACGCAATAGGAAAAGGTATCGCGACGTTTTCCCTCGTCCCGCCGGAAAGCAATACTAAAATCGCCGGTCCCTCCATCGGCGTCCAGTTGATAATCGCTTCCGGTCCGAACCACCGAAACCATGCCTGCCTTCATCAGGGCCAGGAGCTTCTCGCCGTTTTCAGCCGGCTGAGTGGCGGCGTGACGGAAGAAATGGGTATTGAATTGTCGATCAAATCGGTGGCGCTCGCCCGGTTCCAGGTTCAGGTACAAGGCCCTCACCACCGGGAATATCTGCACCAGAGCCGTCTGCCAGACCAGTTCACCCTCCGGCCCGTCGCCGGTTTTCGAGCAGGCGAGGTCTTCTTCCAGCAGCGCTGCCGGTCCCCGCTCCGGCTTCAACAGCCGATGCCAGTCCATACGGCGTCCATAGGCTGCGCTCAACTCCTGGTCGAGCAGCTCGAATATCTCGGTCAGCGTCAACCGGCAGGGACGGGCGGCGATTAATCCGCGCAGCCGCTCCGCGGTCAGAAAGCGGTTCTGGCGGCTGCCGATGCGGCCCCTGACACGCGGCAGCAGGCCCCGCCGGGAGTAGAGAGTCAGTTTTCTGGGGGTGTCGGAGGGCAGGTAGGCCAGTGTCCCGTCGCTGCCTCTGTTGAAGATCCCGTCCGAACTCAGTGTCAAGGCCACCTCGATACCACTGAGACTCGAACCCAGAACTCCGACCGTCGAGCCGGGAGGGATTTTTCGCAGCAGCTCAGCGGCCGGCCAGGGCGACGGAACCCAGCGATCATGTCGGGCTGGCGCGGCCCAGTGGCCGGTGGCCAGGAGTGCGCCATCAAAGGGACCTTCCCGTTCCTGGCTGGCCGAATAATGGTTGATGCTCAGATAGATGAACCCGTCCGATTCATCAAGGTCATCTACTTCGCAGCCGGCATGAATCCTCAGCTGCAAACCCATCTCTTCTGCCGTTCTAACCGCACCCTCTATCTGGCTCTTCAGGTATGCTCCCATGATCGCCCGGGGATAGTGGCGACACAGGCCATCCTCAGCTCCGTTTCCGCTCAACATATCCGCCAGTTCGGGAAACTCTGCCGCCAGCGATCCGCGGTTTTCCAGCACCCATGCTTGAAACTCGGCGGGCCGGTCGACACGGACGCTCATGTCCGCGGCGCACATATTGGTGATGTGGAACGGCAGCACGAATCGGCCATTATGGACTGTTCCGGGACCGACCACCTCCTGTTTTTCGAACAGGTCGATGGACAACAGGCCGCCAATGCAGCTGCGGGCCTCACCCTCAGGCTCTCAAGTTTATCTACCAACTGGCAGATCGTTGATGTTGCGGTCAGTCCGCCGCCGATTATGGCAAATCTGTAGCTCACGGGGTCGTTGAAAATGCTCAGTGGAGTCTCAATGTGATGCGGTCATGATATTCAAATGATTCACTCTTCATTTTAACATAAAAGCGGTTCATTATGCTGTCATTTGGCCATATCTGATTATATTTTCGGTCGAAGCCAGGGGGTGGATCTGAAAAAGTTCGCGAAACGAAAGGCTCCACCAGCACTTTTTTCAGCCACGCTGACTGAGAACAACCGTCATCCGGCCCGGAAAACATCCAGAACCCCCAAAATAGTGATCAAACCATGCCCACTGCACGAATATCGCCACCTTCGCTCGCTGTCTTTCTACTTCTGCTGCTGATTCTATCTCCGGCCGGCAGGACAGCCGCCGTGGCGCAGCAGGAAGATCAAAAGCTCCTCAACGATTTCAGCGCCGGCAACCACGTTGCCCTGGTGCGTCATGCTCTGGCGCCGGGTATCGGCGACCCCGACGACTTCAGCCTCAACGACTGCACCACCCAGCGAAACCTGTCAGATTCGGGCAGGGAACAGGCCACCAGGATCGGGACGAAACTGAGAGAGGCAGGTATAACCGAGGCGGACATCTACACCAGCCAATGGTGCCGCTGCCGCGAAACCGCCGCCCTTCTCTCTTTTGGCGCCCCGACAGAACTTCCATTCCTCAATTCGTTTTTCAGAGAAGTCGGCCGCCGGGAACAGCAGACAGAGGAACTGCGATCCTGGCTGGCAGCTCAGCCGCTGACAAGGCCGCTGATTCTCGTTACCCACCAGGTGAACATCACAGCCTTCAGCAACATATTCCCCCAGTCCGGCGAGATTGTACTGATGCGCAGGGATGGTGACAATCGTTTTCAGCTGGCGGGTTCGATTCGCACTGATTGAGAGTCCGGCGGGCTGCGCAGGCGAGCCGCCGGGGTTCATTGCAGCAGCCTCATCAGGGTTTCCGCCGAAGCCTGGTCCAGCAGATTGTTCCACGGAGCGTTTTCCTCCGCCATCAGCGCACGGGCGTTTCTAAACGGATGACCGAGGGACCGAACAGTTTGGTAAAGCTGCGTATCTCGGCCTCCGAGAAAGCCCCCGCGCTGTTGATATCGAGTATCGCGTCGGAGCGGTTACCAAGTTCAGCGTATGACAGTCCCCTGAGCAGATGCGCTATGCCCCGGTCATTATTGCGGCTCAGGGAGGCGGTAAGGTCATCGATCGCTTTCTGGTGGCGTCCCTGGGCAGCGCGGGTAATGCCGCGATAATAGAAGGCCCGCTCATTGTCCTTCTGGACCTCCAGCACGTTGCTGAAATCCGTTTCAGCCTGGCTGAAATGCCCCAGGGTGAGCAGTGCCGCGCCCCTGCTCAGCCAGATGTCGATCAGCTCATACCCTTCCTGTTCAGCCAGGGTAAATTCCTTTACGCTTTCCCGCACCTGCCCCGAGGCGAATAGCAGCTTCGCCTTTCGTATATGGTCCTAGCGCCTTGGTTTCTTTCGATTTCATAGCAGCCTTCCGTTCAACGAGTCAATGCTCGGTTTTTTTATTCTGCCGGTTCACCGCGTTTCGCTATCATGCCCCGCCCTCATCCGATCCGCGATTATCGCCCTGAGATTCTTTGAACCGTGCAGATGCCGAGATAGCCGTCCACGGTCACCCGGTCGCCGGTCGTAATATACTGGGTGGCGCCGACAACACCGGTGACGCAGGGGATACCATATTCCCGGGCGATGATCGCCCCGTGAATCAACATGCCGCCGCGGCGCTCGATTATTGCTGCGGCCAGGGGGGCAAAAAAGGTCATGGTCGGATCGATCGAATCAATGACCAGAACCTCGCCTTTTCTGAAATCCTTCAGATCCGCATTGCCCTGAAGAACCCGGGCCCGGCCGACGGCGATTCCCCGGCTGGCGGGCTGTCCCTGGAGTTGCCGTGCTCTGACCATGGTCCGGGGTACAGCGCTAACCTGTTCTGATTTTTTCTCCGCAGTTGCCCTTTCCCTGCTGGCTCCTTCGAGCATCGAGCAGAGATCTTCGGCTGAGAGATCGACGGCGACGATCTTTTTTTCACCTTCGAGCCTTTTTCTGGCACAGAGGACGGCGCGCTCTAGTTCCTGGCCGATCCTGCCGATGTGGATGTTGTCGTCATCTCGTATCCGGTAGCTTTCCCGGGCCAGCTGCAGCAGTTTTTCCGGATCAACGGAAAGCGACTCACGACCTTTTTGCAGGAAGATATTTTCCAGCCGGTGCCGATCTTCCGCCGATTCAGCGACCGGCTCATCGTCCACGAGAATGTATTGCAGAATCATCGCAGCGATGATCGCCTCGGCTCCAGCGCCGCTGCCGATGCCGACATAATCGGTTGAAAACCTGGAGCGGAGCAGTTCGATTTTCTCCCTGAACTCCCGATGCTCGATATCCCCCAGCCGCCCCTGCCTGATCTGGTGCAGCAGCTGTTCGTCATTACGGGCCATTTTCGCGCACTGCGCAAACAGCTTGTTGCGCTCCGTGCTGAGCATGTGCTGCCCGGTCAGCAGGGCAACGAACTCAAAAGGATCATCCGGCTCGATCACTTCGTTGTAAAGTTCGCCGAACAGTCTGACCCCGTGGGCAAAGGGGATGAAGTCACTCCAGTAGACAGCCGTCCACTGCTCGTTCAACTCGATTCGGTGCCTGATTTCAGCCGCCAGTTCTGCCGCGCTCAAGCGCTCGAGGTCGGCACCAGCCAGGCGGGCCGAGTCTCTATCCATCTCTGGCAGCAGTTCATTGGTAATTCTTTTGAAGAGCAAGAGCAGATTATCATAACTGCGGGTCAGGCTCAGGTACCACGATCTCTTGTCATCTGAACCGGTGCCGGCCTCGGCGGTGATCGGCCGGGCCTGGAGGATACAGCAGCGCCCCTGGTCGATGGTCCACTCGACGTCCCGCTCAGACTGGTAGAAACGCTCGAGCTGAAAACCAAGATCAATTATCTCGCGGAGTTCTCCATCAGCAAGAGGGGCACGCTCCCGCCGCATATCGGTGATTCTTTCACTGCGTACCCCACCGCCGCTGGCCCGCCCGAACACGGTGTCTCTGTTTTCCGGCGCACGATGCTGGACAACCTGGCGCTGCTCCCGCTCGATCAGCCAGCGGTCCGGCTCCACCGCACCGTCAACCAGGCCCTGGTTGAGCCCGTACACCGCCTCGACAACCATCTGGTTGCCATCCAGCGGATTTCTGGTGAACATGACACCGGAGACACTGCCTTCGACAAACGGCTGAACAACCACTCCCATCCGGCTTGTCAGCAGCTCGAGACCCAGTTCCTGCCGATAGAGGATTGCCCGGTCCGACCAGAGTGAAGCCCAGACCCGCTTCATCTTACGCTTCAGCTCAGCTTCACTGGTGATGTTCACAAAGGACTCATGCAGGCCGGCGAAGGAACCGCCGGTCCCGTCCTCATCCGGGGCGGACGATCTGATGACTAGCGGCCGGTCGCCGAAGGCGTCCGCGACGGCCGGAAACACTTCCGTCAGAATCTGAGCCGGGAACGCCCCCTTGATGAATAAATTCTGGATGCGCAGACTGGCGTCCCAGATTTCCTCCCAGCGCATGTCGCCGATTTTTTTGCGATAGAGTTCCAGGCCGATTTTTTGGCGCAGACCGTTGTGATCGACGAACAGATCGTAGGCCCTGGTGCTGATGCACAGCGGTTTAGGTACCGGCAGTCCGGCTGCGAACATCTGGAACAGTGCCCGTCCCTTTCCGCCGATCGTCGCGCTGTCAAGCTCGGCAACGTTATCAGGTGAATAGATCAGTTTCATGATCCAGGTGGTACTCCATGACGGTCTGGAAACGGGTCACCATGAGATAGTGGTTGACGGCGACCGTGAACAAGGTGGTTGTCGGCGATGACAGGAACTTCTCCAGATACGGATGTCTGCCCAGATAGAGCTTCTCATAAAGCGGTCGCTCTTCGAGCTGCACCGGACGGGCAACCCCCAGGATGGTCAGGGCGGCAGCTTCATGGAAGTCCTCTTCCCGGTTTGAGCGATTATCGACCAGCAGCGCCACCCGCGAATCCGCTATGATGTTCTGGTGTTTACGGGTCGAGGTCCCCGTGGCCACGACAATCCTGGTCAAATCATCAGTGTGGGCGAAAGCCATGAGGCTGGCGTAAGGCTGCCCGTCCCGCTGGGTAGACAGTACGGCCAGCGGCTGAGTGTCGAGAAGGGCGCGTATGCGCTCATGCATTTCCCGATCTGATCTGTTCATCACTCCCCCCTGTTGTGGTGCTTGATCTTATCTCCGGTTCCCGCCGTGAACTTCTCACCGCCCGAACCCCTCTTCAAGGATCCGGCGCCCGGCCATTTCGCCCGACATCATGGCCCATTGCAGCCCCGGCAGACTGGTATGCTCCCCGCAGACGATGAGGTCCTCGTAAAGCGGCTCGGGCATCACATACGGGTTGGCCGTCGGAACCAGTTGCCTGGGCAGCGCATGGTCGATCGTATACGTCCGGATATGCTGCCAGTCATCAACAGCCGCACCGAACCATTCCCTGCACTGGTCTCGAACCGCCGTGACCAGGCCGTCATCGCCGAGATACGCTTCATCGAGCACCACCACGGCGATAAGGGTTGCGCCCTCCGGACCATAGCTGGGAGAAACCAGGTTCGGAAAAGCAATATTATTTATTGGTCCACGGCCCTCACCGTTGAGCAGAAGAAACGGGTTCTTGAACGGCGGGCGCCAGCGGGTGGCGAAATAGACACAGGCCTCACCCACTGAGTGAGCGGGGCCGCCCAGCTCAAGCAGTTTGCTAAGAACCGGCTGAGGCAGGGCGCAGACAATTTTATCTGCCCTTATTACTGTGCTGTCCGCCAAGCGCACCTGGCCTGTTTCGATCGCAACCACCTCACGGCCGAACTGCAGGCTATCCCGGGGGAGACCAGAAGCCAGCTGGTCGGGGACGGCGGCCATCCCGTCTGCGGGAAGTGCGGCGTCACCAGTGGCAAACAGGCGGGTGACATATTTGAGCACCCGGCTGGAAGCCTCCATACTTTTATCGAGACTGGCTCCGGCAAAAAACGGGGTAAAAAAACTGGTGATGAATTTCTCTGAAAAACCGCGATGCTTCAAGAAATCGACGGTCTTCTCCTCGGGGTCCTCGAATATTTTCTGCATCGGCTCACGGCTCAGCGACACAGCCATCTTGAGCATACGCATTCGATCACCCAGTCCGCCAATCGGAGAGCCAATGGTGCTGATCAGGTGCTCAGGATGACGACGGGGATCGGCAACGGCGTAAAAACGCCCGCCATGTCGAATCGTCACCCCGGCCGGAAAAGACCTGAGCGACAACGATTCAAGGTCAAGCTGCTGCCCGATCCCCGGGTACCCTGTCTGCACGACCTGAAAGCCGTGATCCAGCTGATATCCATCCAGGTAATCGGTTTTAATCCTTCCTCCGGGACGATCGGATTTTTCCAGGACGAGGTATTCCACGCCTTGCTCGGCGAGCAGTCGAGCGCATGACAGGCCGGCAACACCGGCCCCCACAATCACCACCTGGTAATCACGTTCAAGAGTCATGGGCAATCCCTCTGACTTCCGACTGTATGTTTACAGAACTTCCCTCACTGCCTGAGCTGTTGTTCCAGTCGAACATATCGCTCCCCCCAGTGCAACCAACGATCTGATCTGATCTGATCCGAACTGATCATTGGCGCTGCCGAAGCCCTTTTCATCTTCGGTTATCAAAAAAAATCACCGATCAAGCCCGGTGGTGGACACGATCGGTGATCTTCTCACCCGCGGCTTTAAGTACAATTAGAAACGCGGCTGCACCGGGGTGATGTCAAGAGGGGCTACCAGTTCGGCCCCAGGACCTGGCTGGTGTCCAAACATTTGTCCTTTTCCTCATCGCTGATGCGGTCGGGGTTCTGCAGATCGCTTCTGTAGCAGACATACTCGCCGCCGTTGTCGTCTCTTACAAAAACCATACTGTTGTACTCTTGTGATATCAGTTCGCCTCGCATACTCATGGTCTTACCTCTCATTTTTTTGCTGCCGGCGCCGTTTGTTCTTTTTCATCAGGCTGCATCGACCAGCTTTCTATTTTGTTTTGCTGCTTGCCAACCTCAGATCGCGATGACTTGTGCTTCTCTCATGCATCTCTTCTCATCGGTATGATTAAGAATTTATGTACGCTCCACCCATTGGCAATGGGGGCTAAACAGAAGATTATTAATAGTACAAACTATCGATTAATTCACTGGCACTCATCCACCCTCACCCAGCTCCTTCGAAATCATTACCTGAAGAAACGGTCTGTAACCCTTTGAAGCAGACACGATGCGGCCGGCTGCATTCCGTCAACGCGGTCGTAAACGCTGCAGGAACCGGATTTTGTACTTTATCTTTGTATCCCTGCTGATTGCACTTGAAGGTACAGTCAGGTTTCACAGCAAAGCGGCCGACCCTCGCGGATTGCCGTCCGGATTTAGTTTTGCCCATTGACCGGTCTGCCCCGATCCCTTATATTTTCAGATGAAGTTAAGCCTGGAATCAAATGACGGGATTTGCTTGACGCAACACGGAAAAGCTTGTATAAATCCGGCCTGTGTTTGCAACGATCATCAAGAGCTCTGTATTCTTGCAATGATTTCAGGATACTACAAGATTTCGGCTTGATAGCCGGGTCCTGCGCAACAAAGAATCACGAACTCCGCCAGGTCCGGGAGGAAGCAACGGTAGTGAGCCCCTTTGTGTGATGCAGGGTGCCCGGCTATCATTTTTTCGGCCGTCATCGATCGTTATTCACTCAGACTGGTATCCCATGTCCTACCTGGTATTCGCTCGGAAATATCGTCCCCGCACATTCGCCGAGGTCGTCGGTCAGAAACCGGTGGTCAAGACCCTGCAGAACAGCCTGAAGCGCGACCGGGTCGCCCACGCCATTCTTTTTTCAGGTGTTCGCGGAGTCGGTAAGACAACCCTGGCCCGGCTGATGGCCAAGGCCCTGAATTGTAGCAACGGCCCGGGCGTCGAACCCTGCAATGACTGCCAGTCATGCACCGAAATCAGCGGCGGCTCAGCCCTGGACCTGCTTGAAATCGACGGCGCCTCCAATCGCGGCATCCAGGAAGTTCGTGAGCTCAGGGAAAAGATCAAGTTCATGCCCACTTCATCGCGATACAAGATCGTCATCATCGATGAAGTGCACATGCTCACCAATGAGGCATTCAACGCCCTTCTGAAAACACTTGAAGAGCCGCCGGCCCATGTTTACTTCATGTTCGCCACCACGGAGCTGCACAAGATCCCGCTCACTATCCTGTCACGCTGCCAGCGCTTCGAACTCAAACGGGTGGGCTCGGCTGAGCTGGGAGAACATTTCAGCCGGCTGGCAGATTACGAAGGGGTGACACTTGAGGCGGCGGCGCTGTCACTGATCGTCCGCGAAGCAGAAGGTTCTGTCAGAGACGGGCTCAGCCTGCTTGATCAGGTCCTCTCCTACGCCGAATCACCGATCAGCGACGATGCCGTTGTCGAGGTACTCGGCCTGGTAAAACGCGATGTCATCCTGGGAATCACCGAAGCGCTGCTGCTCGGAGACCGTTCCCGGGCGCTGGCCATGCTGGCCGATGCCTTCGATTACGGCATGGATGTCAAGCGCTTCATCAACGACCTGCTCGACTGCTTCAGGACGCTGCTGTTGATCAAAATCGGCGGCTGCGAATCGCTGCTCAAGCACAGCGACGAGGACACGGCGGCCCTTAAGGCGCTCGGCCACGGACAGACGGTCGAGTCGATCCATCAGAAACTCAACCTGCTGATGCGCATCGCCGACGACCTGCGCTTTTCGTTCCAGCCGCGGCTCACCCTGGAAAGCGGATTTCTGTCGATCATCACCGCCGGTGATGTGGTCGGCCTGGAGACGCTGCTGGCCAGAATCGACTCAGCACTGGAGCAGCTGCCCGGCGAACCGGTCGAAGCGGCGGTGGTGCCGCCCTCCAGCCCCAAGCCTCCGGCAGCGCCGGCAACGCCGGCCCCACCGGATGAGCGGAAAACAGAAGACAGCCCCTCGGCCAAACCGACCTTTACCATGGGCCCCCTGGAAGATACCGACCCCGAAGAACCGGGTCGGCCAGTTGCGGCACCGCCTGCCGTCGAACCGGAAAAACCGGCCACCGCAGCCGCTGCCCCGCAAACGGTCGAACCGGCGGTTGCGGAAGAGTTGCCGAAAACCCGTGACGTACGAAAAGACTGGCTGGATTTCATCGCCTTTCTGAAAAACGAAAAGGAGTGGATGGCCCAGGCTCTGCAGCAGACGGTTTCTGTCAAAACCCGGGACAGTGAGCTGATTCTCGAGTTCGACGACCCGAACGACTGTTTTGTCCTGCGCAGCAAAGAACATCGCCAGGTTCTGACCGAATATGTTCTCGATTTCTTCCAGCAGGACCTGTCCATTCGCATCGTCAGCCCCGACAACAGCAACGGCCTGGTCGCCGGGAACGGCGACGAACCCAAACGGCGGCGCAAGCAGCTGGCCAGTCACCAGGTCGTGCGGATGACCGAGGAAATCTTCAACGGCCGGGTTGGCGCTATCCGCATCTCCGAACCCAACAAGTAACGAAAACACCCACGACACAGCAGGAACAGATTATGGATATCAGTCAGATCATGCAGCAGGCTCGTGAGATGCACGAGAAAATGAACAAAGTTCAGAATGAGCTTGCCGCCAAAACGGTCACCGGCAGCGCCGGGGGCGGCATGGTGACGGTTCAGGCCACCGGTAAAGGGGAAATTCTCGCCATTTCGGTGGAAGATGTAGTAATCGACCCGGCCGAGAAGGAAATGCTCCAGGACCTGGTCACCGGGGCAGTCAACGACGCCCTGCGCAAAGCCCGGGAACTGGCCAAGGCAGAGATGTCAGGCCTCACCGGCGGGGTGCAGATCCCCGGCCTTACCAATCTCTTCTGAATCATCATGAGTGACATCCAGGTTGTGCCGCCGGCACTCGAGCGGCTGGTCAGAAGCCTTTCATCGCTTCCCGGGATCGGCGCCAAAACGGCCACCCGGCTGGCCCTGACCATCCTGCGTAAACCACCGTCCGAAGCCCGCGAAATGGCGGCGGCACTGGCCGGGCTGCACGGCTCGATACGGCTCTGCTCCCAGTGCATGGCTTTTTCGGAGACCGACCCCTGCAGTGTCTGCGCAGACCAGCGCCGGGACGCATCGCTGGTCTGCGTGGTGGAGCAGCCGGCCGACCTGATGGCCATCGAGAAAACCGATCATTACCGGGGCCACTATCACATTCTGCATGGGGTTCTGTCGCCGGTGGACGGCATCGGCCCCGATGAGCTGAAAATAAAAGAACTGATCGCCCGTATCCAATCCGGCGCAGTCAGCGAGGTATTGATCGCCACCTCTTCGACGGTACCCGGAGAAGCCACCGCCTCTTACCTGATCGACACCCTGGGCCGCTTCTCAATCCGGCTTACCCGGCTGGCCTGCGGCATTCCAATGGGCATGGACATCAAGTACGCCGACCAGCATACACTGGCCCGCGCCATAGAAAGCCGTTTCAAAGCAGTCTGAGACCCGCCTTCCGCAACAATAAAATCTTGACACTGTGGGCCAATATTGGTAAGTGATGCAGGTTCTGATCTTGAAGGATTGTGTTTTCGTCACTATACTTGAGTGCAATCCGGAAAGCAGATGAATTACCTGTCTTTTGATGGGAACTAGGTAATTGCAGGCGCGTAGCTCAGTGGGAGAGCGCTACCTTGACGTGGTAGATGTCGGCGGTTCGATCCCGCCCGCGCCTACCAGATTCGAAGGCTAAAGGAAGAACGGGGTTGCGGACCGTTTGCTCTTTAGCCTTTGTTTTTCTATGCAAAATGAACCTGACATGGCTGAAATCGCAGTAAAAATAGATGACCAGGAAGCCCAACTGCCTGCTCCCGCCACGGTGGCAGCGGCACTGAGCTCGCTTCTCTCCGGCAAACAGCGCAAACAGACCATCGCCGTCCTTGCCAACGGCAAGGCGGTCGACCTCGACGCTGAACTGAGTGAAGACACGGTCATCGTGCCGATCAAAAAAGACAGCCCGGAGGGGCTGGAGATCCTGCGTCACTCCACTGCCCACATCATGGCCCAGGCCGTGCGTGAGCTTTTTGGCGACACAGTCAAAATCGCCATCGGACCAGCCATCGAAAACGGATTTTATTACGATTTCCTGCGAGACACACCGTTTACCCCCGAAGATTTCGAGGCCATCGAAAACAAGATGGCCGAAATCGCCGCGCAGTCCCTGCCTTTTTCCCACCGAAACATCAGCCGGCAGGAAGCGATCGAAATGTTCAGGGAGCAGGGCGAGAAATACAAGGTGGAGCTGCTCCAGGAAATAGAGGACGACGAGGTTTCCATCTATCAGCAGGGCGGCTTTGTCGATCTCTGCCGGGGCCCCCATATACCCGACACCTCCTGGGTCAGGGACTTCAAGCTTCTGCGGGTAGCCGGCGCCTATTGGCGCGGCGATGAGAAAAATGACGTCCTGCAGCGCATTTACGGAACGGCCTTCTTCGACAAGAAGGCCCTGAACAAGTATCTCCACGACCTGGAAGAGGCAAAAAAACGTGACCACCGGCGACTGGGACGGGAACTGCAGCTGTTCACCACCAACGACCAGATCGGACCCGGACTGATACTCTGGCAGCCCAAGGGCGCGCAGCTTCGAAAGCTGATCGAGGACTACTGGAAAGACGAACATTACCGGCACGGCTACGAACTGCTCTACACCCCGCACATCGCCCGCCAGGATTTGTGGCAGACCTCGGGCCATCTCGATTTCTACGCCGAGAACATGTACGCCCCGATGGAAATCGACGAGGTCAAATATCAGCTCAAACCGATGAACTGCCCCTTTCACATCGGTGTCTACAAGAGCGACAAGAGAAGTTACCGCGAGTTTCCGATTCGCTGGGCAGAACTCGGTACCGTCTACCGCTACGAGCGCGCCGGTGCCCTGCACGGACTGCTCAGAGTTCGCGGTTTTACCCAGGATGACGCCCACATCTTCTGCCGGGAGGATCAGCTCGAAGAGGAGATTTTCAACATTCTCGACCTCAACCTGCTGATACTCAAACGCTTCGGCTTCGAGGATTACGATATCTACCTGTCCACCCGGCCCGAAAAATCGGTCGGTTCCGACGACATCTGGGATAAATCGACGGCAGCACTGAAACAGGCACTGGAGAAGAAAGGCCTCGGCTTCGAGATCGATCCCGGTGAAGGGGTCTTTTACGGTCCCAAGATCGACATCAAGATCAAGGACCAGCTGGGCCGCTCCTGGCAGTGCTCCACGATCCAGGTGGATTTCAACCTGCCGGCCCGCTTCGACATGACCTATACCGGATCGGACAACCGTGATCATCAGCCGATCATGATCCACCGCGCCCTGATGGGTTCGCTGGAACGTTTTGTCGGCGTTCTGATCGAGCACTACGCCGGCGCTTTTCCGATATGGTTCGCCCCGGTCCAGGCACGGATTCTGAACATCACCGACGACCAGGCGGCTTATTGCGAAAAAGTCTACGCGCAGTTGCGAAAAGCCGGGGTACGGATCGAAAAAGATTTGCGTAACGAAAAATTGAATTATAAAATCCGTGAAGCTCAGATGGCCAAGACCCCCTACATGCTGATAGTCGGGGAAAAAGAGAAGGCCGACGGCACGGTTACGGTGCGCATGCGGGATGGCAAGAATCTCCCGCCGATGAGGATCGACGAATTTGCTGCGAAAATCGAAGAGGAAAGCCGTCAGGGCACAGGATTATAGAAGGGAAGCGCCGACCACGCCGGCCATAACGGAGAACATGGCGTCAATCGGCAGATACGTTCGTACAAGAGAGGAGGCCCAACATTAAAAGAAGAGGAAAACCCAGCCCGGGACAGAGAGAGGAAAAGGCAGTCATCAACGACGGCATCAGGCATGACCATGTCAGACTGATCGGCGCGGAAGGTGAGCAGCTGGGAATCATGACTGCCGACCAAGCCCGGGATCGGGCCTACAATGACGGCCTGGATCTTGTCGAAGTTTCGGCTACCGCGAAACCGCCGGTATGCCGGATCATGAATTACGACAAATTCCGGTACGAACAGAAGAAAAAGTTACAGGAAGCCAAGAAAAAACAGACCACGATCGAAACAAAGGAGGTCAAGTTCCGACCCAAAACGGAGGAACATGACCTGAACTTCAAGATCAAACATATCAAAAAATTTCTTGGCCAGAAAAACAAGGTGAAGATTACCATGCGCTTCCGCGGCCGTGAGATCGTCTACTCCCAGACGATTGGCCTGGAAGCGATGAACAGGATAGCCGAGACTCTGGAAGAAGATGCGGTCATCCTGCAGCCGCCGACCATGGAAGGACGTCAGATGGTCATGTTCGTCGGCCCGAAATTACAGAAATAGCAGAGGTTTCCCACCGGAGACCACGGTCGGCCGCCCCCAACCCACGGCCTGGCTGCTGGTCACGGTTTTATTTTGCCTGTAAAGGAGTAGGTATCATGCCGAAAATGAAAACAAACAGAGGCGCTGCCAAACGGTTTAAAACGACGGGATCTGGCAAGATCAAGCGTAACAAGGCCTTCAGCAGCCACATTCTGACCAAGAAATCGACCAAGAGAAAACGCAATCTCAGAAAATCCGGTCTGGTTGACAGCACGAATGCCAAAGCGATCAGGAAGATTCTGCCTTACCTGTAGAGTGTCTGCCGGTAGTGGATCCATCTGAGATTCGGATACAGAGGAGTTAGCAATGCCACGAGTTACAAGGGGCTTCAAAGCCCGCAGAAGAAGAAACCGCGTTCTGAAGCTGGCCAAAGGCTATCGCGGCGGCCGTCACAAGCTTTACCGCACCGCCGCCGAGGCGGTCGATCGGGCGCTCGCTTATGCCTACCGGGACCGCCGGGCCAAGAAGAGAGACTTCAGGCGTTTGTGGATCACCCGGATCAGTGCCGGTGCCAAGATGAACGGTACCAGTTACAGTAGACTGATGGGCGGTCTCAATAAAGCAGGTGTCGAGCTTGACCGCAAGGTTCTGGCCAATATGGCGATTCTCGATCCCAACGCATTTTCAGAAGTGGTCAAAATCGCAGCCGAAGCAAACGCGTAACCACGCCCCCTTCTGTTCTGCCTTCGATGCCGGTTGCGATTCGAGTTGATCGTAACCGGCATATTGTTTTATCGACCTCCACCTTCATGAAGCCATGGACCAAGCCCTAGAAAAACTGCGCGGCGAAGCGGCTGCCGCTCTCCAGCAGGTGAACGATTCCAGCCAGCTCGAGCAATTCCGGATTACCTACCTGGGCCGCAACGGTCAGCTCAGTGCACTGATGAAACAGCTCGGTTCGGCTGCCAAGGAAGATCGCCCGAGGCTGGGCAAGCTGGCCAACGCGGTGCGCACCGAACTCGAGCAGCTTTTCACCGAGAAGAGCAGTGCCCTGGCCGGCCAGCAGGGCGGCTTCGACGCCCCCGATCTGAGCCAGCCCGGCAGGCGCCGACCAAGCGGCAAACTGCACCCGGTCACCCAGATCATGGAAGAGATCTGTCAGATCTTCGCCTCCATGGGCTTCTCCATCGCCGAAGGCCCCGACATAGAGCTGGATCACTACAACTTCGAGGCGCTCAACATCCCCGAACATCATCCGGCCCGCGACATGCACGACACCTTCTACATCGGTGACACGGTTCTGCTCAGAACCCACACTTCGCCGATGCAGGCCCGGATCATGGAGAAGCAGCCGCCCCCATTGCGCCTGATCGCCCCGGGCAAGGTCTACCGCTGCGACTCGGACATCACCCACACCCCGATGTTCCAGCAGGTCGAAGGTTTCCTGGTGGATAAGAAGATATCATTTGCCGACCTCAAGGGCGTCCTGACGGTTTTTCTGCAGAAAGTGTTCGAAAAAGATCTGGCCCTGCGTTTCAGGCCGAGCTTCTTTCCCTTCACCGAACCCAGCGCCGAGGTCGATATCGGCTGCGTGATCTGCGGCGGCGACGGCTGCCGGGTGTGCAAGCGGACCGGCTGGATAGAGATTCTGGGCTCCGGTATGATCGACCCGGAAGTTTTCAAGATGGTCGGCTACGATCCGGAGGTTTACAGCGGTTTCGCCTTCGGCCTCGGAGTCGAGCGGATCGCCATGCTCAAGTACGGCATCGACGATCTCAGGCTCTTCTACGAAAACGATCTGCGATTTCTCTCTCAGTTTTAATTCTTCCACGAGCGTATCATGAAGTTTACCCTGGACTGGTTAAAGAATTATGTCGATCTCGATGACGTCGCCCCGGAAAAGCTGGCCGACGAGCTGACCATGGTCGGCCTCGAGGTCGATTCGGTCACCGCCCTGTACGAGGACCTCAGCAGCCTGAAAACCGGACGGGTGCTCTCCGTTGAGCGCCACCCCAATGCTGAGAAACTGAGCGTCTGCGAGGTAATGGTCGGTGACGAGCGGCAGCAGATCGTCTGTGGCGCAGCCAACGTTCGCCCGGGTCTCAATGTGGTTGTGGCCCTGCCCGGCACCACCCTGCCCGGTAATTTCAAAATCAAGAAATCCAAGGTACGCGGAGTTGAATCCCGGGGCATGATCTGCTCGGAGCGCGAACTCGGCCTCAGCGATGACCACCAGGGCATCATGGAACTCGCCGACGACATCGAGCCGGGCCAGTCATTTATCGACGCCACCGGATTGCGCGACACCCAGATCGAGGTCGATCTGACCCCGAACCGGCCGGATTGCGCCTCGGTCATCGGTATCGCCCGGGAAGCGGCCGGAATCTATCGAAAACCGATCACCCTGCCGTATAGAAACACACAGCTGTCGGAAACCAGCACCACTTTTGCGGTCGAAGTTGAGAACCCGGACCTCTGTCCCCGCTACGCCGCCCGCCTGATCACCGGTATCACCATCGGCCCCAGCCCATGGTGGCTGAGGAAGCGGCTCCTGTCCGTCGGTATGCGGCCGATCAACAACGTGGTCGATGTGACCAACTTCGTTATGCTCGAGTACGGCCAGCCCCTGCACGCGTTCGATTTCGAAACCCTGATCGGCGGCAAGATCGTGGTCCGCACCCCGCGCGATGAGGAAAAGACCTTCACCACCCTGGACAACATCGAACGCCCCCTTGACCGGGACATGCTGATGATCTGCGACGCCAGGCAGCCGGTGGCGGTTGGCGGCGTCATGGGCGGGCTGGACAGCGAGGTCACCGACCAGACGACCAGCGTCCTGCTCGAGAGCGCCTGCTTCAACGCCGTGTCGATCAGAAAAACAGCCCGCCGCCTGAATCTTTCCACCGACGCCTCCTACCGGTTCGAGCGCGGTGTCGACCCCCAGGGCACCATCGACGCGATGGAACGAGCGGTTAACCTGATCTGCGAGATAGCCGGGGGAACGGCCGAACCGGGGGGCATCGACATCAATGTCGGCAATCAGCCGGCGGCCCTGAAGCTGCGCACCTCCAAAACCGCCGAGCTGCTCGGTCTGGACCTTGGCCGGGACCAGCTGGCGGAACTGCTGCAGTCGATTGAAATATGCTGCGACATAGAAGACGAAGACACCCTTCGGGCCCAGGTGCCCAGCTTCAGAGTGGATCTTGAACGCGAAGCTGATCTGGTCGAGGAAATTGCCCGTCTGTATGGCTACAACAGGATCCCCACCACCCTGCCCGGCGTCGACCTCAGCTTCCCGGACCAGGACGACGAGCGGGTCAAGCGCAACGAGGCAAGCCGCATCATGACCGGGGCCGGACTCAGCGAAGCGATCAACTACAGCTTCGTTTCCAGCACCTACGATGACCTGCTGCAGCTGGGTGAGAATGACCTGAGACGCAGCCATGTCCGGCTGCTCAACCCGCTCACCGAAGACCAGGATGTGATGCGCACCAGCCTGCTGCCCGGACTGCTCGAGAACGTCAGGAGGAATCTGAACTATCAGCAGACAAGCTGCAATCTCTTCGAAATCGGCAAGATATTTCTGCCCCGCCCCGGGGCCGAACTCCCCGATGAGCCGATGCGAATTGCCGGGGTGATGACCGGTAACCGCCACGGTACCTGCTCGCCGCTGCATTTCAAGGCGGCGGAAACCGATATTTTCGACATCAAGGGAGCGGTGCAAACCCTGCTCGGACAGATGCGGCTGCTGGGCACATCCGGGGCGCCCCAACTATCCCTGGCTGCCGCGGACGAGCAGTCGACCGAACCGTTCTGTGCCCCGGGCTATGGCATCGCCGTGCGCGCCGGGGACCGGGTGCTGGGCACCATCGGCCGGCTTAAAAACGACCTTCTGCTCGACCTCGGCATCAAGCGCGATGTCTACTATTTCGATCTCGACTTCTCCGCGCTGGCAGCACTGCCGACAGCGGCAAAAACCTTTTCACCGCTGCCGGTCTACCCGTCGGTCAAGCGTGATATCGCCCTGGTGGTCCCGGAAGCGACCGCCTCCGGCGACCTGGTCCAGACTGTTTTATCCAGCGGCGAAAAACTTGTTGAATATTGTGAGTTGTTTGACGTATACCAAGGTGACAAAATCGGCGGCGGCATGAAGAGTGTAGCACTCAGTATTACCTTTCGCTCGGCCGCCAGGACCCTTACTGAAAAGAATGTCGAAAAGGCCCATGCCAAGCTGGTGAGACTGCTTACCGACACCTTCGGCGGCGCCCTTCGCGAGGAATAACAGCATGAGAAAAAACAATGTAACCCGGAAGGAGCTGGCCGAGGAGGTATCCGAGAAACTCGGCTACCCGCTGAGCACCTGCTCGGACATCATCGACAGTTTTTTTGACTCCCTCAAATCGTCAATGCTTGACGGAACATCGGTCAAGCTAGTACACTTCGGAACATTCTCCATTCGCGATAAGAATCCGAGAAAAGGGCGAAACCCCCGGACCGGAGAAACCATCACCATTGAAAAACGGCAGATCGTCAGCTTCAGGCCGAGCAAGAAATTACGAGCCAAAATAAACAACTCGTAACAGCCGCCGGTCGTCTGCCGGATGTGGACAACCGCCCTGATGACCAGCCAACTTCCAGATAAGCTCTATTTCAAGATAGGCGAAGTCAGCAAACTCGCTGAGGTCGCCCCCCATGTCCTGAGGTACTGGGAAAGCGAGTTTGCCACCATCAAACCGAAGCGGGCCGGCTCCAAGCAGCGCCTATACCGCCGCAAGGATGTGGAACTCATCCTGGTTATCAAGAATCTCCTGCACAGCCAGGGGTACACCATTGCCGGGGCCAAGAAGCTGATCAGCGAAACCGACGACCTCGAGTCGATCAGACTTGAAGAAAAACAGAGCAGAGTGCATTCCGCCCAGCTCGAAGCGATCAAGGGCGAACTGCTGGAAATCAGAAACCTGCTCAGCAGAGACTGAGAGCAGTCAGAGGCTCCACAGAACCAACAGAACCAAGGCAACTCGAGATTGACACCACCCACCGCGCGTGGTACAAAGACCATCTACAAAATAACGGGATGTAGCGCAGTCTGGTAGCGCACCTGAATGGGGTTCAGGGGGCCGGAGGTTCAAATCCTCTCATCCCGACCAGTTAAAACAGTCACTTAGCCAACAAAGCCAAGTGGCTGTTTCTGTTTTAGGTACCGATTAGGTACCATCTTCACTAATCGCGATTTTGTATTATTGGTGGTATTATGGATTCTTGAGAAGGACTCTTAATAGTTGCCCTTAATGCCAAAACGTCATTGGAGTGATTGGATGCTTTGTCTCTCGTATTAAATGACACAAAACCTTCAAACAACCTTACCTCGCTGTTTATCTGTGCACGCCTATTGATAATAGGATAGCATTTCTGACAAACCAACCATAAGCATGAAAAAAATGATATTCCTGGAAGTATTTCCCACATAGTAACAATTGGACTGATACCTGGTTCTTATGGGTTTTTCAGAATAACTGCATTTAAGCGTTTGATATTTTTTAATTTTTTATCAAAATATACTTGCCAGAATCAAGCGCTTCCGTTGACCGTGGAAGCAACGGTGCGACAACCGTGCTTAGCGTTATGGTAAGGAAAGAAATTGTTTTGAAACTTGAACGACATCGATTCGCCAACTGGAGGCCGAAGGGCCATCAGCGACTCATAAATATTCTGATTGAACCTGCCTGTAATGAATGTTGATCCGGACATTTTTCGACATTTCCTCCACTACACGAACCATCTGCTTGTCCCGTTTGTCATTGCCAACATCGTCTGGGACAAAAACTGGCGGGCGGCTGGATTGATTATGGCAGGCACGATTCTGATCGATCTGGACCACCTGTTGGCCGACCCGGTTTTTGATCCTGAGCGTTGCAGTATTGGCTTTCATCCGCTTCACACACTGGGGGCCGGAATCGGTTACACCGGGCTGCTGGCCATTCCCTCTTGGAGGTGGCGCGCTGTCGGTGTAGGATGCTTGTGGCATTTGTGTACCGATGGTTTGGATTGCTGGCTGAACGGAGTCTGGGCATAACCAGGCGGTGCGGTGAACCGGAGCCGCCGATGAGGCGGGTGTGAGATTACCGTCTTATGGCGGTGACACGGTTACTACCGTCATTGTGCTGCTATTGGATACATCATGATATTTATTCTCATTGCAGGTGGAGTATTGATCGCAATCGCCGGCATATTCATGCTATGCATGCCAGGCGTTGTATTAGATTATCTTGATGAGAACAAAAGCAAACCCTGGGTTCATCAAGTAGCGATTTGGGTGCGGATCGTTCTCGGGACCCTGTTACTATTGAATGCGTCCGTATCGAAATTTCCTTTTCTGATTGAAATATTTGGCTGGGTATCAATTATCACCGCAATTGTGTTGCTGGCCATTGGTAAAAACAGATTTGTAAAACTCGTTGATTGGGTGTTGAACCTGTTGCAACCATATGCTCGTGCCGGCGGTCTTGTGGCGTTTTCATTCGGCTGTTTCATAGCTTATTCATTCTTGTGAAAAGCAGCAGCACAACAACCGGTTCGAGTCGCCAGCTGCCCTCACCGCGACGCCCGAAAGCGCTGCTTCTCCGCACCGGCGCCGATTAATCAGAGTTATGCCTTTTTCCACCTTGAACACATCAGGAGAACAATAAATGAGTAACGTTCTATACATTGCAGTGGCGGTTTGTTTGGGAGCAGCGATCTCCGTTCAGCCGGCAATCAATTCCACCATGGCTCGAGGTCTTGGCAGCCCGTTATTGGCAGCAGTGATTTCGCTATTTATCAGTTTAGTGATCGCTGTCATATTGTGGTTGAGCTGGGGTAAAGGAACAGCAGAGATCGCACACTTCAGGATGTTGCCCTGGTGGGTAATCATTGGAGGCATGGTGGGGGTTGTTTTTGTCGTTGGCAGCATTGTCGCTGCCCCGGTACTTGGTGTGGCCCTCTTTTTTATCTGTGTCGTTGCAGGGCAGCTCATCGGATCAACGTTAATCGACCAGGTTGGGGCCTTTGGGCTTGCGGTAAAACCGATAAATATGATGAAGCTCGTCGGTATAGGCCTTGTGGTGGTGGGAGCGGCCCTGGTGCAAGGCAGCCATTCGTAGAAGCAGGCATGGCAAAGGATTCCACTATCTTTCACAAACAGCGCCAAACCGGTGAATCCGACGCTAGTAATTAAGTAAAATGAGAGTCCGTCATTGTGCATACAGGGTAAGACGGGGGAAGATGCCGATGCCCTTCGCGAGAATACGATGTCACCGAAGACGCGTAAAAAACTGTGGAATGTGTGACTATCGCGATCTCTGCCCGTGCGTAATGCAGGGGTTAAGGCTCCTTGGAAACGTCAGGCTGAAACACTCATTACATAGTTGCTTGCAGGGTTCTCCTGTAGCTCTTTTTCTGTTTCTGTTTAATTTTACCAGGAGTTTAATGAGTAATCTGGTATCGTTTTTTCAGATTATCCATTGCGGTGGATTTACCCTTATAAAACCGGACACGATTCAAATGTTGTCAGGAGACATGCTTTCACCTGATAGTCTGCTCAGCAACCGTCGAGAAGACATAATTTTCAGACCATTGGGTGGAGCATGTTCGTTATAATTTTCAATCCAGCCATGCATCTGGGAACATTTCATATTGACCCCAAGCAAGCTATGATCTCCTGAATAAGATATGGCAGTAGCTATCAGTTCTTTTCTCAAGGCCGCAATAGTTTTTACCCTTGTCAATCTTGTCTTCATACTCTCCCTGTTTCTCGCAGACAAGTCTGATATGTCTCTCATTTCTGAGCGCTATACCGCAGCGTTGTACGATGGGATAATTCTTCGAGACAATTATCCTCATTTGCAATCCATTGTCAGCAGAGCCAACCTGTCAGGAATCGATCAGTATACCGAGTGTTTTTATGCATTGATGCTCTTTAATCAAACCAGGACTTCCTCTCTGGTCGACGCGTTAAACCCTGGTTATCTGCGGCATAAGAATAATCTGCTGATGTGTGAACAGGCGGTAATTGCCATCACGACGCCTCCAGGGGAGCTTCACGACAGTGATGCCTGGGAGACAACCCATAAGCCACGACTGTGGCATGGTGTCAAAGCAGTATTATCGCTCCTGCTTCCCGTCCTGCATTTATCGCAAATTCATTGGCTTATCAAGATCAGCACACTGTTCGGACTGGCATTGACCAATATATTGGTGATGTACTACGACAGAAGGCTCGGGTTAGCTTTTATCATCTATACATTTACCGCTTACTATTGTGCATCAATTCTGTTTTTCGGGGGAGTTGCTTACTCGGTTCCTTTATTGTCGGCGATATTATGGGTAAATCTGTGGATTGTTTTACGACAGGTCTTTAAAAATAATAGACATATCGACATCTTTGCACTCGTGATCGGCGGTTCAATCAACGCCTTTTTTTACCAGTTGGACGGATCGTTGATCTATGCTCTGTCGATGATCGTTTTCATCGAGATATTCATGCCGCGCGATGAATGGACCTATCAGCTGGTGAGAAGAGCAATATCGTCATGTCTGATTTATGGTGTCAGTTTTTTTGGCTCGATTCTTTTTAAACATATCGCCCTGGCACTGGCAATGGGATCGCTCGATGTTTTCTATCAGTTGATCGAAGCGATCAAACTCCGCACAAGTAACAAGAATGAAATACAAGACGATTTGACCTGGCACTTTGTGTTGATGCAACAGTTTAAATGGATTGATACACCCACCTATGGTGTTTCATTGCTGGGTGAGTGGGTCAAGGCAAGCGTGTATTTCATATATTTCAATATTGCCCTCAGTGTTTTTTTCCTGGGGTATGCCATACGGACGGGCAAGAATCTGCTGATGAGAAAGTATCTTATTGTGCTGTCTGGCTTCCTGCTCATGGTCGCAGTTGTTATCTTTCGATACGCAATCATGAAAAACCACTCAGACATTCATGTTCATTTCGTTAACAGATACCTCTTTGTCCTTGCGGGAAGCATATACTTCTACTCGGTATGGCTATTGATGAATAACCCTTTCAGAAAAAACCAATGAGGATACCTTGAAGAAGCTGAATTCTCGTCCACCCTCATGGTTATGCAATAAATTCATCAAGACGAATCAAGATTCTCAAGGCCGTTCTCACACCGCCCTCCCCGCCTCAGTTGACTGGTTCCTGAAGCACAGGCTCTATCGGTATATTCTGGCAATACTATCGATGAGTAATAGAGATGCTCCCAGCAAACCTCACCAAAGCTGAGTAAAGATGGGAAAAAATACTTCCTGTTCCCCGAAAACCCAGAGTATGTGTATAGCTCAGCTGGAAAGAGTGTAGCTCTCCGTGATTTACGGCATGCGGTTCAGAACTCAAAACCTGAACACGCCAAAAGCCAATTTTCCTATTCAGCCGGGCGCTATTTGCTGAAACGTGAAACAGCTGAGGTAACCGCCTGGTTCATTGCCTCCCAGGCCAGATCGACACCGCTTTTCACGTCTTCCCAGGCTTCGGCGCCGGTGGTTTTGAGATGCTCGAGCTGCAGCTCCATCTCGCTCCGCCTGCTCTTGAGCGAATCGATCTGTTTCTGCAACTCCAGTTTCGACTCGGCCTCCAATTTGCTTTTCTTGGCCGACAGTTTGTCGATTTCACTATTCCATGCATCGATCTTCCGGTGCAGGGATTCAATATACTCCTGTCGTGAAGCCATATCGTTCCTCCTTATAAATCAATAGCGCTTATTTCTTAAAATCGTGACGACCAGCCACAGTCCGAGCACCACGGACAGCAGGTAGCCAATCACGCCCAGTGCCGGCAGGCCGAACAGAAAAGGCCCGACCCCCGTCGTTATGATCATCGATGAACCCATGATAATTGATGCAGTAATGATGGCAACGGTCAGCCGATTGGATGAATTTTCCAGAGTTTCCACCAGCTTTTCGAGCTTTTCGAGCCGGAAAATAAGACTGAACTCACCCTGCTCGATATTTTTAATGATCTGGTGCAGCTGCGTGGGCAATTCACTCTGGAGATAGAGAAAATGAGAGAAAGAATTCTTTAGTTTTCTCAGCAGTATAGAAGGGTTATAGCGTTCACGGGAGACCCGGTGCACATGGTCGGCGACCTCCTCGATCACATTCAGTTCGGGGTCCGCCAGCCGGGCGGAGCCATCGGCGGTGATCAGTGCCTTGACCATGATGATCATTTCAGGCGGCAGCTGCAGTTTAAAATCCCGCAGCAACCCGAGCAGACTGGTCAGAAACTGGCCGATATCCATCTCCTTGAGCGGCACGGCATGGTATCGGTCCAGCAGATCGAGCATTTCTCTCTGCAGTCCGTATTTGTCTATGTTCTGTACTTTGTGGCGGCACAACCTGACAAAGCTGCTTACCAGTTCGTCGCTGTTCTTGTCGACAATCGAGGAAAGCAGGGAGACCAGGGAAAAGCGGTCGTGATCCGACAGCCGCCCGGCCATCCCCCAGTCAATCATGCACAGATTTCCGTCCGGTCTGATAATCAGGTTACCAGGATGGGGATCGGCGTGGAAAAAACCGTCTTCTATGATCTGTTTGACCGCCGCGTGCAGCCCCTGCCTGGCGATACGCTCACGCTCCGGTTTATCGGACGGCGGGATGTCCTTGAACTTGGTCCCCTCGATAAACTCCATGACCAGCACCCTTTTACCGCAGTACTGTTCGAAGGTCCGGGGGATATAGATAGCGGTGCCTGCGGCATAGGACCGGGCCACGTCCATGTTCTGAAGCTCGTTTCTGAAGTCGATTTCCTTGACGATCGTGTACCTGACGGTCTTAACCAGATCGGGTAATTCATATTTCTGCAGCTCCTCGAACTGCTGATCGAGAAACTTGCTGATTCCGTCAAGAATATCGAGCTCCGTCTCAAGCGATTTACGTATCTCGGGCCGTTGAATTTTAATCGCCACATGCTGGCCAGTACTTTTCAGGATCCCGCGGTGCACCTGGGACAGCGAAGCGGCAGCGACCGGCTCCGGGTCAAACTCCAAGAAGATTTCAGACAGAGGGCCGCCCAGGTCATTTTCGAGTACCGCTATGATCTTTTCCGAATCGACCGCAGGAACACTGTCCTGCAGTTTTTCCAACTCGTCGAGTAGTTCCCGGGGCAGGAGATCGGGCCTCAGGCTCATGATCTGACCGAATTTAACGAAAATCGGCCCCAGTTCCTCAAGCACCGAGCGGATCCGTTCAAACAGGTCCAAATCCTCTTCAACGGGACTGATCTGCCGCAGATATTCGGCACCTGGCGCTTCGAGGCGGTCGACCACCTCGTCGAAACCATATTTGAGCAGTACGGCGGCGATGTGTCTGAAACGTTTCAATTTCCTCAGATCGTTAAGATGCATATAGCGCTCCGTGCCCCCTTTGACGAAATTTGGAATTGACCATCGCCTCTCCCCTGCAGCTGTTTGCCGACAGCTGCAGCGCGGCTGCAGATACGCTCTTCAACCACCCATCTGGACAGCCAGAAAATCAGCGAGGAAATCATCGAAACTCCTGTTATCTGCGGCTTCAAGCTGCCGCTGCTTTTCTATCGAATCGGCGGCACCGCGCACCAGTTCCGGGTCCGGTTCCCGGCTCAGCGAACCATGGATGAACAGCTCTCTATGCTCCCTGCTCTGCAGCAGCACCCATTCGCTGTAGTTAGAGTCGCTGTCACGCAAGGCCTTGAGCACTCGAGCAGACGGCGTCAACGCCGGATCTTCTATTTTTTCCACCTGGGCATTGACCGAACTGCGGTACCCTTGACTCCGGTGCACGCTGTCGAGCATCTCGGCGGTGCGCTGCATCCGATCGAGCAGCTGCCGGCCTGACTCCTTCAGCGAGCGACTGCCCTCCATGGTTTTCAGAATAAGTTCGGGGTCGCGGCCGCGATTGATCACCTCCTGCATGTTCTGGCTCACCATAGCGCATTCGGCCTGGGAGATGATGCAATCATCCATCAGCAGACAGCTGACCAGAAACGTGTCCAGGAAGCGGGCCTGCTCGAGATCGATGCCGACCGGCAGCAGCGGATTGACATCGATGTTGCGGATTTCGATGTACTCCACCCCCCCCCTGTCCAAAGCCTCGAGCGGCCGCTCTCCCGGTTTGGCGACGCGCTTCGGGCGGACATCGCTGTAGTGTTCATTTTCAATCTGCAGAATAGTGTCGTTGAGTTGGCGGTAGCTGCCATCGACCTTGACTCCTATTTTTTCATAGGCGGGGTACGGAGTCTGCACGGCGTTGTAGAGCGACTTGAGATAGGTGCTCAGGTGGTTGAAGCAGATGTTCAGCGAAGCCTGGACCCTGGTTGAATAGCCGAGATCGCTCATGCGTAATGAGGTTGCCCAGGGAAGGTAGAGAGTTTTGTCACGAAGTTTCTGCAGCCGGTTTTCCTTACCCTCGAGGAACGATTCACAAAGCGCCGGTGAAGCACCGAACAGGTAGACGAGCAGCCAGGAATGACGGCGAAAATTGCGGATCATCCTGAAATAGGAAGCCGAACGGAATGTCTTCAGCGAGGTCTGGTCTCCCACCGTCTGCTGATATGACCGCCAGAAATCCTCGGGCAGCGAAAAATTGTAATGAATACCGGCGATAGACTGCATCATCCTGCCGTACCGGTGGGACAGGCCGACCCGGTAAACGTATTTCATCTGGCCGATGTTCGATGTGCCATACCGGGCGAGCGGGATGACTGATGAGTCGGGAATAGAGCACGGCATGCTGCCGGCCCAGATCAGCTCCTCTCCAATATGTTGATAGGTGAAACCGTGCAGCTTTTCCAGAAACGCCATCGCCGCCCCCGGATCTTCGAATACCGGGGTGATCAGTTCGAGCAGCGACTCCGAAAAATCGGTGGTGATCGTGGCGTTGGTCAGCGCCGAGCCGAGACGCCGGGGGTGTGCTGTTCGGGCCAGCGCCCCGGAGCCGTCCACCCGCAAACCCTCTTTTTCGATGCCGTGCAGGGCACCTTTGAGCAGCAGGTGGGTCCCGGCTGAAACCAACTGCTGTCTATTTTCATCAATCTGACGCATCACCTTAAACCTTTCTTTTTATTGTGATTAATTACCTGATTTTTTTAAACTTATGAAATGTTATCCATCGCTGTCAGCAAGTCAACCTGCCAGCGGCAAATCATCTGCCTGGATGGGTGCGGTTCTGCTGTCCGGCAGGAAATCCGCCAGGAAAACCTTCAACCTGCCTGACACCCTGCCGGTGACAATGATGGCAGCAAATCTGTTGCCTGCGGTCGTCATGGTCCCGCCATTCCCGTTCACTTTTCACCATTTGTTGTGTATGATTTCAGAAAAGCAACGAAAATCTGAAAACCGAGCGGCCAGGTGATTCATCTCAAACACATAATCGGCAATGAACTGATGAAGGAGGTCATTGCCATTCGACTGCACACCCTGCACCAGCTGCTCAGACGCTACGAAAACGGGATCATGCCCGCAGTCAACGAGGAAGGGGCCACCGGGACATTCGACAACAAAGGGGCGATCTTCATTCCCGGCGGTCTGATCTATCAGGACGTCGATGAACGGTTCATACGCTATGACCCGTACGGGAAAATTTCTGCAGCCTCATTCAGGGAAAAGATCAGAGAGTCGATGCGCAACGACAACGCGACATTGCTCTATCCCGATGGAATTGCTTCAGCGATAAACCTCGACAGCGGCTTCTTTTCGCGGGCCGCCCGCCGCATCTACACCTACAAGAAGACGGCCTTTCGCCGCACCAAGAAAGTCGGCAGCAGCAGTGCTTTTGAAATCGGTTCTGACGATATCATCAAAAGCCACTGCCCCACCTACATGAAGCCGCCCTACGGCGCGCGAACCAGGATCAGCTCTTGCGTGTCGATTGGACTCATCGATCCCCCGATGTATTACGTTTACAATAAAACCGAATTGAACCTGACCTCGAAGCGGGCCCGCCGTTTCGTTGAAGACCTCGACAGTGTTCGCGAAAAGACGCTGTCCGAAGAAGGCCGCGTCCTGTTCCCCCCTTACATCATCGTCTGTCACGACACCCGCTACCGGAAAAACAGTTTCACCGGTCTCACCAGGGTCCTGGGGATCGGCAGGTTCGGAGAATTTGCCACATTTTCCTTCGAATCGATGAACAATCAATTGATCGGCGAACTGCAGCGGAAAAACGTTTCAGTCAATGAAAAGGACTACGTCGCCTTCGTTGACGACAGACCGATTCTGGCCATTGTCCGTATTTACGAACCAACCAACCCGGGCAAACGGCAGCCCAGGTATCAGCTCTTCGCTCTCTCGCTGCACCGGGATGTCGAGATCGATGCGATAGCGCTGCAGCAATGAGGCCAATACCTGAACGATATGGAACTCATAATATCTGTTGAACCAATCACTGATTTGTCTTGCGGCGTCTTTCATTATGCATTGCGCGACCAGATGGTGGAAAACCGGGTGATCTGCCGGCAGGACACAGAACAACACGCCTAGCAGGGAGGTGCACCATGACCTATTCAATAATCCCGCTGTTAACCGGGGTACGCAACCCGGACCAGGGCATCATGACCTACCAGCAGGGCTACGGCACACCAATCTGGCTGCCGATCTGGGCTTTTCTTGTTCAGGGGGGAAACAAAAACATTCTGGTCGATACCGGACTCGATGAAAACGAGCTGATGACACCGGCCGGCTTTACCGAAGAGACCGGTCTTGCGCCCCGATCAATCGTCGACTGCATCAATGATCTCTCACTACAGCCCGAGGACATCGATATCATCATCAACACCCACCTGCATGATGACCACTGCGGCAACAATACGCTCTTCCCGAAGGCGGCCTTCTTCGCCCACAAGAGTGAAATCGAGTTCTGCAGAAACCCCCACCCGCTGGATCATCGCTACGACGAATACTTTATCGAAGGCATCAGCTTCACCGAACTGGAGGCCGACCGGGAGATTTTACCCGGCCTCACAGTCAGACACATGCCGGGGCATACCGTTGGAACGTTGAGCGTTGAGGTCCGGACCGGAGAAGGAAAAACGATTATCACCGGCTTCTGCTGCAACAGCAGAAATTTCCCGGCCAACGGGCCGGCCGTCTGCCCCGGCGTTCACATCGACGCCATCCAGGCCTGGGAGTCGATCCAGAAGGTCAAGCAGTCCGGTGCGCTGATCATGCCGATGCACGAGCTCAGCCTGAAGCAGGTTCCGGCCTGAGCAGGTGCCCTGCAGGCAAATATCAGAGGTCGAACAGCCGGGTCGGGATCTGCTGTTCGGAGATGGAGAGGGCGGAAATATCGAGCCGGCCGCGAATGGCTTTTTCTGCTGAATTGTAGGCAATTTCCGGCAGATTGTTAGTTTCGCTGAGATGCGCCAGAACAATGTGGTGCAGGCGCTCATGAAGCACCGTCTCAAGAAGGCCGGCTCCGTCAGCGTTGGAAAGATGACCGTGTGACGACTTGACCCGCTGCTTCAGGGACTGCGGATAGGGGCCGTTCTTGAGCATCTGCGGATCGTGATTGAACTCCAGCACCAGGCCGTCGCAATTGCTGAGCCGGCGGCTGATCAGCCGGGAGCCGATGCCGGTGTCGGTGCAGATGCCGAGACGGGCCTTACCGTTGTCGATGACGAAACCGACCGGGTCCGCCGTGTCATGGGAGACCGCAAAAGAACGAACCTGCAGATCCTCGAAAACAGTGATATTGCCGGTTTCGAACTCCTCGTACCTGAACAGTTTCTGCAGACCTTTTCCGGCCCCCCGGTAGGTGCCCTGATTGGCAAAGACCGGCACCCGACAGCGCCGGGAAATAACCCCGACACCGCTGATGTGGTCGTGGTGCTCGTGGGTAACGAAAACCGCCTTCAGACAGCTGATGTCCCTGCCGATAAGGGCCAGCCGGTTGCCGATTTCCTTGCCCGAGAAGCCGCCGTCGATCAGGATGGCGGTCGAACCGCTTTCAACGTACAGGCAGTTCCCCCGGCTGCCGCTGCCCAGAACGCAGAACTTCATGCTCAGATTCCGGTGTGGCCGAAACCGCCGCTGCCGCGCCCGGTGTCGTCCAGTTCGGAAACGAGCGTGAACACCGCTCTGATGACCGGCGCCACGACGAGTTGGGCAATGCGGTCGCCCCGCTTGACGGTGACCGGCTCATGGCCGAGGTTGATCATGGCAATCTTGACTTCGCCGCGGTAGTCCGAATCGATGGTCCCCGGACTGTTGGGCAGCGTCAGCCCCTGCTTGACGGCGAGTCCGCTGCGCGGCCGGACCTGGATCTCGTATCCGCCGGGGATGGCAACCGCAAAACCGGTCGGTATCAGAGCCAGCTGACCAGGTGCAATGACGACATTGGCGGTCACCGCCGCCCGGACATCCATGCCCGAGGAACCGGCAGTTTCATAGGCGGGCAGGCTGAGGTCCCGGGCAGCTTCGGGGTTCAGCCAGGCACATTGAATTTCAATCTGAATCGAACGCTCGCCGCTCATCGGGGATACTCCAAAAAAAAAGCCGACTGCAAAAAGACAGTCGGCTCGGATTTGAAATGCAGCTGATCAGTCGGTCAGCAGCGCCTTGCGGCTGAGCCGGATGCGGCCGCGGTTGTCTATTTCGAGAACCTTGACCTCGAGTTCGTCTCCTTCGTTGACCACATCGGTCACCTTGTTGACCCTGCTCTTGTCAAGCTCGGAGATATGAACGAGTCCGTCGGTTCCCGGCAGAATCTCGACAAAAGCGCCGAAATCCTTGACCGTTTTGACCACTCCTTTGTAAACCGCACCAACTTCTGGCATGGCGGTGATCTCTTTGATCTTTGCCATCAGCGCATCGAAATTGCTGCCGTTGGCCGTAAAGATTTTGACCAGGCCGCTGTCTTCCACCTCGATCTTGGCGTCGTATTCGGCGGACAGTTCCTTGATAATCTTGCCACCGGGGCCGATGATGTCTCTGATCTTGTCAGGGTTGATCTGGTGGGCGTGGTACTTCGGCGCGTAATCGGAAATCTCGGCGCGAGCCTCTGAGATGCCTTTTTCCATTTCGTGGAGAATGTGCAGCCGGCCGGCCTTGGCCTGGGCCAGTGCTTTACCCATGATCTCGCGATCAACACCGTCGATTTTGATGTCCATCTGCAGCGAGGTGACGCCATCGGCAGTGCCGACGACCTTGAAGTCCATGTCGCCCAGATGATCCTCGTCACCAAGGATATCGGAGAGAACGACGACCTTGTCGTCTTCCTTGATCAGTCCCATGGCTATGCCCGATACCGGCGATGTTATCGGCACACCGGCATCCATCAGGGCCATGCTCGCCCCGCAGACCGTGGCCATCGACGAAGAACCGTTGGATTCGAGCACCTCGGAGACCACCCTGATTGAATAGGGAAAGTCTGTATCGGAAGGCAGGACGGCACTGACTCCTCGTCGGGCCAGGGCACCGTGCCCGATGTCGCGACGCGACGGGCCCATCATCCGGCGGACCTCGCCGACACAGAACGGCGGGAAGTTATAGTGCAGCATGAAACGCTTGTTTTCTTCGCCGCCCAGGGTTTCCACCCGCTGCTGGTCACGCTCGCTGCCGAGGGTCGCGGTCACCAGCGCCTGGGTCTCACCCCTGGTGAACAGGGCGGAACCGTGGGTTCTGGGCAGGTAGCCGGCCTCGCAGCTTATCTCCCGGACCTGATCGAAGGCACGCCCGTCGATACGCTTGGAGTCGTTGACGATCATCGAACGCATTGCGGTTTTCCGGTACTTCGACAGAAGCTCCTTGATCTCGCCCTTGCGCTCGCCTTCCGGGTCGATTTCGGCGTTGACCCTGGCTTTCAATTCGTCATATCTGGTGCTGCGCTCCAGCTTGTCCGATGTTGAGATAACCTCGCCCATGGAGCTTGAGGCACTGTCTACGACTTTCTGGTAGAGGGCTTCATCGAACTGCGGCGGCTCTACATGTCGTTTCTGTTTGCCATTGCTTGCCTGTAGCTTTTTCTGAATGTCGATCAGCGGCTGCAGATTATCGAAAGCAAAAAATATTGCCTCCAGCACCACTTCCTCGCTCAGTGTATCGGTCTGACCTTCGACCATGACCACAGCGTTTTCGGTGCAGGCCACCACGATATCCATAGCTGATTCGGCCAGTTCCTGGGCCGTCGGGTTCATAACGTAATTACCGTCGATGTAACCGACTCGCCCTCCGGCCACCGGGCCGGCAAAGGGTATATCTGATAGTGTCAGGGCACAGCTGGCGCCGGTCAGGGCCAGCATATCCGGGGCATGTTCCTGATCGGCCGACAGAACCGAGGCGACTACCTGGGTCTCGGAAAAATAGCCGTCGGCGAACAGCGGCCGCATGGGCCGGTCGATAATCCTGCAGGTCAAAACCTCGCTTTCACTCGGCCTGCCGATCTCCCTTCTGAAATAGTTGCCCGGAATCCTACCTACCGAGGCCATTTTTTCCTGGTACTCTATGGTAAGGGGCAAAAACCCCAATTCAGGTTTATGTTCCTTGTCTCCAACAGCTGTAACCAGAACAACCGTCTCTCCACATCTCACCATAACCGAGCCCGAGGCCTGTTTGGCCAGTTTGCCCGTCTCGATGGAAATTGTTTTGGTGCCGATTGTAGCCTCTACCTTATTAATCATAATGTCTCCACATGTGGGCCGCTTATTCGGCTCCACTGAACTCCGGCCATCTCTTTGGCGGCCGGCTTTACCTTCAAATTAGAATCGCTTCCTAATCATACCTGACCATTCCGCCCTATTGCAGAACAGCTTTTACAGCATCTATAAATTCGGCTGGGGGAAAAATGAGCCCGGGCAGTCGGTCCGCCGTTTGAATAGCGGCCCGTTCGTCCGGTATTTACGTTCGTATTGAGAACCTGTTGAAAAAAGCGGCCGGCAGAAACCCGGCCGCTTTCGAACAGCGATAGACATGAGAGTCTGTCAGGCAGGCTTACTTGCGTATACCCAGTTCTTGGATCAGTGCTCTGTACTTCTGAATGTCCTTGTTCTTCAAATAGTCGAGCAGACTTCTTCGCTGGCCGACCAGTTTCAGCAACCCCTGACGGGAGTGGTGATCTTTCTGGTGAACCTTGAAATGCTCGGTAAGATACTGAATTCTCTCGGTTAACAGAGCAATCTGAACTTCAGATGAACCGGTATCGGACTCGTGTGTCTTGAATTTTTCGATTATCTCGTTTTTCCTTACTGCCGATTGTGCCACCACAAACCTCCTATATTCCTTCAACGCTGTTATTCATCAATTGGTGCGCATCAAACATACTATGCGCTACTAATAATCTCAACCAGTAGAGATCACGCCAATGGCGATATTCGCAATCAAACATACAATAATATCCACTGTTCATGAAGAATGCAAGAGTTTATCCAACGCCTCCAGGCCAATCAGTTGATTTCTCACCCACTCCGCCTTGTCCGGATCGTCCAGAATGCTTCCGGGGATACTGTCCTCCACCGCAAAACAGCCGCTGCGCAGCCGCCGCAGCCTGGACAGGTAAGCGCCGCAGCCCAGTTCCCTGCCGATATCCTCGGCCAGGCTTCTGATATAGGTCCCCTTGCTGCAGTCGATCAGGAGTTCGATCGCCGCCCCCTCGTCGGTTTCCGTCAGACCGGCGCCGCGGAGGGCCAGCTCATGGATGGTGACCTGCCGGGGCTCCTTGGTGATCATGATGCCCTGCCGGGCATAGTGGTAGAGGGGCTTGCCCTTGTGTTTGAGGGCGGAAAAGGCGGGGGGCGTCTGCATGATCGTTCCCCGGAACCGGGACAGGACATTCTCGACTGCCGCGCCATCGATGCCGGTGACCGGCCCGCCGATGCCGATATCGCCTTCGGGGTCCTGGGTGGTCGAGACCTTACCGAGAACAACGGTCGCCAGATAGGTCTTTTTCCCCTCCATCAGCACCTCGATCAGCCTGGTGGCCGGTCGACCGATGCAGACCACCAGCAGTCCCGAGGCAAACGGGTCGAGGGTGCCGGCATGGCCGACCTTTTTGACCCCGAAGATCCGGCGCACGGTGCGAACGACGCTGAATGATGTTTTGCCGACCGATTTATCGACCAGGACAATACCGGGATCGGGGTGGGGATCCATCTGATCGGAAACGTGCTTTGTGCGGAGGACGGGGATCAGGCAGGCGAGTTGAACTCGGCCCGGATACGGGCCACTATCTTGTGCCTGACCGATTCAATCGATTCGCCGGGGAACCGGCAGCCGGCGGCATTGCGATGCCCGCCGCCGCCGAAATGCTGGGCGACCGCAGCGACATTGCAGTCCCCTTTGGCCCTGAGGCTGACCGAGATCACATCCGATTTGGTCTCTTTTAGAAAAGCGGCGACTCGTACCGTCTTGATCGAACGGGGATACTCGACGAAGCCCTCGACATCCTGGGCCACGGCCCCGCTTTTATCGAACATGTCCCTGGTGACGTAAATGCTGGCGATCTGCCGATCTTCCTGCAGGTCGAGTGTTTCCAGCACCATCTGCATCAGGCTGATTCGCTCGGGACTGTAGTTGTCGTACATCAGGCTGGCAAGTTCGCCGGGCTTGATGCCGGCCTCGACCAGCCGGCCGGCGATATCGAAGGTTCGCGCCCCGGTGCATTCATAGCGAAAGGAGCCGGTATCGGTACAGATTGCCACATAGAGGGCAATGGCGCCTTCATAGGTAGGCTTCAGTCCCAGCGCGTCCCCGATTTCATAGACCATCTCGCCGGTTGAACTGCGCTCCGGCTCGACCCAGCGATAATCACCGAAATTACCGTGGGACAGGTGATGATCGATGACCAGAAACGGCGATATGCGCATGAACCGGTCACCGTAATCACCGATCCGACTGGCCTCCCCGCAGTCAAGAGCGATTGCGCAGATGCCGGTGCCGGCCTCCTGGACAAAAGTCTGCAGCTTGTCGATATCGGAAATCAGTTTGCGGCTTCCGGGAAGATAATCGTAGAGGTGGGACACCGGCTCATCGAGATAAGCAAAGACTCGCTTGCCCATCTGCTTGAGCAGACTCTCCATGCCCAGCAGCGAACCGATGGCATCACCGTCAGGCTGAACATGCGTGACCAGAACAAAATGGTCCGCAGACTTAATTGTTTCGAGGATTTTCTGGGGAATTTTCTTCACGAGTATCTCTTTCCTGGGAAATCTCGTCGAGCAGTCTTTCTATTTTTTCAACCTCTTCGAACTCTTCATCATACCAGAAACGTAGCTCCGGCGTAAACCTCAGATTCAGAGTTTTGGCCAGATGGCTCCTCATGAAACCGGTGGCCTTGACCAGACTGCGGTTCACCTTGCTCGCTTGGGCCTGCGCCGGGAACAGCGTATAATAGATTTTGGCGTGGCGAAGATCGTCGGAGAGTTCAACCCGGCTGATGGTTATATCGCGCAAATGAGGATCCTGGGCGCGCTGAACGAGAAGCAGCGAAAGCTCGTTCTTGATCACGTCGGCCACCCGTGCAGCCCGCTTCGGGGGCTGCGACCGGGCAGCGCCAAGTGATTCCAGCTCCTGTTTGGGATGCCAGTGTCGTGCCATGTCCGCTGGTACTCCCTATTCGAGGGTGGACTCAACCTGCTGCATGACAAATGCCTCCAGATTGTCGCCAACCTTGATATCGTTGAAATTTTCGACGCCTATACCGCACTCGTAGCCGGAAACCACTTCCTTGGCGTCATCCTGGAAACGTTTCAGCGAGGAGATTTTACCGGTGTAGACCACCACGCCGTCGCGCAATACACGGACACCGGCATTTCGCCTGATGGCCCCGTGTGTTACCGCACAACCGGCGATTTTACCCACCTTGGGAACGCTGAACACTTCGCGGATTTCGGCATTGCCGATAACCTCTTCCTCGAAGGTCGGGTCGAGCATACCGACCATAGCCTTCCTGATATCATCAAGGGCATGGTATATAACGTCGTAGGAACGGATGTCGACATGTTCCTTCTCGGCCAGTTCTTTGATCTTGGCTGAAGGCCTGACATTGAAACCGATGACGATGGCGTCGGATGCCGAAGCAAGCAGAATATCGGATTCCGAAATCGTACCGGCGCCTTCATGCAGGACACGAACCTTGATCTCACTGGTGGACAGCTCTTCGGCCGCTTTGGCAAAGGCCTCGAGCGTACCCTGGACATCGGCCCGGATGATGACTCGCAGTTCCTGGACATCTCCCTCGCTCATCTGTTCGAACAGCTTGTCCAGGGAAATCTTGCTGCCGGCCGCCAGTTCCGACTCACGCACCCGCATGGAGCGGGCCTGGCTGACACTTTTGGCCATCTTGTCATCGGTGACCACGATGAATTCATCGCCGGCCTGGGGCACCCCGGACAAACCTTGTACTTCCACCGGTTCAGACGGCCCGGCACTCTTGAGCGGGCGGCCCTTGTCGTCGAGCATGGCCCGGACCTTACCGCTGAACTGGCCGACCACGAAGTTGTCTCCGGCATTCAGCGTACCTTCCTGGATAAGCACCGTGGCAACCGCACCGCGGCCCTTGTCGAGCCGGGCTTCGACGACCCTGCCCTTGGCCTTTCTGCTGGGATCGGCCTTGAGTTCAAGGATTTCAGCCATCAGCTGGATGTTTTCCAGCAGATCGTCAATGCCGATATTCTGCTTGGCCGAAGTCTCGCAGTAAATGGTCTGACCGCCCCAGTCCTCGGGAATCAGCTCGAGCTCGGCAAGTTCACGCTTGACCCGGTCCGGATCTGCGTTGTCCTTGTCGATCTTGTTGACGGCAACCAGAATCGGCACATTGGCCGCCTGGGCATGGCTGATCGCCTCACGGGTCTGGTCCATGACACCGTCATCGGCAGCCACCACCAGAATGACCAGATCGGTGATCTGGGCTCCGCGCGACCGCATCTCGGTAAACGCCGCATGACCGGGGGTATCGACAAAGGTAACATCACCGGCCTTGGATCGCACGTGGTAGGCGCCGATGTGCTGGGTTATGCCGCCGGCCTCGCCTTCGGCCACGTCAGTTTTACGTATTGCATCGAGAATCGAGGTCTTGCCGTGATCGACATGGCCCATAACCGTGACCACCGGCGGCCGGATCTGAGCTTCTCCCCCTTCCTCCTGGGCATCGAGAAGCTGGATACCGATTTCCTCGGTAATGCCCTGTTCGATGTCATAACCAAATTCAGTGGCGATCAGCGTGGCGGTATCGACATCCACCGCCTGGTTCATCGTGGCCATGACACCCAGGCCCATCAGTTTGCCGATCACCTCGCTGGCCTTGACCTTCAGTTTGGCGGCCAGATCACCCACGGTGATGGTGTCGAAAACCGTAATCTTTTTCTTGCTTGCTTTCATCTCGATGGTCGAGGGGGCCGCTTTGCGGTCCGATCTGAGCTTGCCCCGTTTTCCGCGCCTGCCGCCGCGTTGGTAGTCGGCATCGAAATGGGTGAATTTGACACTTTTCTTGCCTTTCTTGAAACCCTTGCTGCGCCGCTCGTCATCGTCATTTGCAGCCACGCCTCGCTTACCTTTTTTACGGCTCCGATCCGGCGAATCAGACGTGGGCGCCGGCTGGAATTCGTTGGGGGCACCAGCCCTGCCAGCCCTGGCAGGTGACTGACCTCCGGGCCGCTTGGCCCGCTGCCGTTCCGTTTTCTCTTCTTCCAGCTGGGCCGGCAATTCAATGGTGCCGACCACTTTGGCGATCTTTTTGCGCTCAACAACGGGGGTACTCCTGATCTCAACCGTCTCTTCGGGCTCGCCAGACTCCTCGACTGCTGTTTCAGCGGTGTCCGCGGCAGTCTCATCCGCCGGCTGCGCTGGTTGTTCGCCGCTCTCCAGCCCAGCTTCAGCCTCGTCCCCGGCCTCGGCCGATTCCGCAGTTTCCACCTCAGCCTCGGGTTGATCAGCAGTTTCCGTCGCCGCTTCCGTCTCGGCGGCATCGACCTGCTGCTCGACCTCGGGATCAGCATCAGTTGAATGCACATCCTCCTCAGTCTCAGCCTCTGCCGATTCAGCCTCAGCTTCGGGGTCTGCCTTGGCACGCCGTCTGATTATCGTGGTCCGCCGGCGTATGACTGTCGACTTCTGGTCTCCCTCGCCCTCAATCCGCCGCTCGACCGTTTCCGTCTCAGGCTGGGCCTCGACTTCGACATCGGCTTCGACTGCGGCTTTGACCTCGGCTTCAGCTTTGGGCTTGTTTTTCGGCACGGCCTTGACCGGGGCCGCACCTTTGGCACCGGCCTTTTTCCCGACTTTGACCGCAGCCTTGGTGAACATGGTCTTGCGGATTTTATCAGCAATATCCTCATCCACTGTCGAACTGTGGCCTTTGATTTCGTAACCGGCTGCAATCAATTTGTCGGCGAGTTCCTTGCTTCCCATGCCGGCCTCTTTTGCCAGTTCGTAAACCCTCACTCTGCTCATACCCTGCTCCTGAAAAACATAAAAATCACAGACCGGCCGCAACGGCCTGATCTTGGGTTCTTGCTCTGTATCAGTTCAGACGAAACGCCCGTTTCAATCTCTTACTGTTTGCGTAAAACCTTTCCCTGCACTCATCGTTGTCACAATGATAGGCACCCCGTCCAGCTTTGACCTGACGTGGGTCGGACAGCGGGGAACTGCCGCTCCAGACATGTCTGTTCAGCTCGGACTTGTTCCGTTTGCAGCTGCAGCTGATGCAGGTTCTGATCGGCTCCCCGGACATAGTGGCTCCTAAAGCTTATCGTCGCTCTCTTCGGGCTGCTCTTGGCCAGGCTCATCCACGGCCCCGATTTCAGCAGCATCGACGGTCGCCTCGACCGGTTCATCCAGCTCCTGGGCCGGTTCTTCTTCCGGGTCGAGTTCCTCAGCCTCGGCCGCTGCCGACTCGCCCTCTTCTGCAGAAGCGGCCGCAGCGGCCACCTCCTCTTCGCTCGGCTCCGGCTTTTCGTAAGCGATGCCAAGCTGTTCGGCCAGATCGGCGGCAGCATCGATCAACTGCTGAGCGAAGTCGTCATCGATCGCCCGGATAATCGTCAGATCTTCAATTGCCGCATGGGCAAGATCGGCGGCCGACCTGATATCCTTGCTGAAAAACTGATCGGCAAGCCCCTCATCAATTCCGGCGATCTGCAGCAGAGTCTGGTACCCCTCGTCCTCCAGGTTGGCCCAGCGCTGCTCGCTCTTCACATCGATCCTCCAGCCCATCAGCTTGGAGGCCAGGCGCACATTCTGGCCCTGGCGGCCGATGGCCAGTGAAAGCTGATCGTTGGGAACGACAACCAGCAGAGAATTTGCCTCCTCATCGACCATAACCATACTGACATGGGCCGGCGCCAGCGCGTTGTAGGCGTATTTGGCCGGGTCCGGGCTCCAGGTGACGATATCGATGCGCTCACCCTGCAGCTCCTGAACAACATTCTGAACCCGTGAACCCTTCATCCCGACACAGGCCCCAACCGGATCGACATCGGATTCGGTCGAGGAGACGGCAATTTTTGCACGAAATCCCGGTTCCCGGCTGACGCCCATGATCCTGACGATACCCTCGGCTATTTCCGGGACTTCCATGGTGAACAGTTTAGCCAGGAATTCATCGGCGGTGCGGGACAGGATCAGCTGCGAGTCCCTGGCATTCTGCTTGACCTCGAGCAGGTAGGCCCGTATCCGGTCACCCTGTTTGAATGAACGCTTGGGGATCTGGTGTTCTTTGGGAAGTATCGCATCGGTGCGGCCCAGGTTGACGATCATGTTGCCGCGCTCGAAGCGCTGGACGATACCGCTGACCACGTCACCCTGGCGATCCTTGAACATGTCATAGATGACTTCGCGCTCGGCGTCCTTCATCCGGTGGATAATAACCTGTTTGGCGGACTGGGCAGCTATCCGGCCGAGGTCAGTGATGTTTTCCATCTTCTCACCGAGTTCATCGCCGAGCTGCACCTCGGGGTCGAGCCGCTGGGCCTGCTCAAAGGGTATCTCGGTCTGATCGTCGACGGCATCCTCAACGACATTGCGGAACTGGAATACCTCCACTTCGCCATACTCTTCGTTGTAATGCACTTCGATGTCGCGCCGGCTTCCATATTTTTTCCGGGCGGCAGAGGCCACCGCTTCCTCTATGGCTTCGATCAGAAGCTTCTTGTCGAACCCGCGATCTCTGCTGATCTGGTCAATAATCCGTTTTAAGTCAGATAACATGTTACGTTCCTCGCAATAACTGCCTGCATCTCCGGCGTTGCTCAGCCGACCCTGGCGTCCTGCGGTATCAGAGTGTCAGCCGGGCCTTCACGATGTTGTCCCATGAAAGCCGGTATCTATTCCCTTCTTCAGTGACCACGCTTATCTGATCATCTTCGACCGTCTGAAGATCTCCGATGATCAGGCGTTGGTTGTCAACGTCATCTCTCAGCTTGAAGCGGGCCTTCCTGCCGCAGTGCCTGCGGCATTCCTCGATCGATCTCAGTGGCCGCTCGAGTCCTGGCGATGAAACTTCCAGGTGATACGGGTGACCGATGATATCTTCCACATCGAGAAAATCGCTGGTTTCCCGGCTCACTCGAGAGCAGTCATCGAGCGTTAGGCCATCGGCTTTGTCGACGATCAGTCTCAGAACCCAGCCGTGTCCTTCCCGGCGAAACTGGATATCGAAAAGTTCCAGTCCCATTGTCGGCAGCAGCGAATCAGCAAATTCCCGCAGCCGCTCTATGACCGCATCGCTCATATCTTTCGTTTTTCTGGAGGGTTATTACCCTGCAGACAGCCTCATTCAAGCATAAAAAAAAGCGGGCAAAGCCCACTTTCACTTCCCGCCCGGGTTCATTGCATACCAGAACGTCGATGCAATTCCCAAACAGGTATAACCCTGAGTTCCCGGACCCGGTACCGCTGAGATCCTTGTGGAGCGGGCAACGAGGCTCGAACTCGCGACCTCAAGCTTGGGAAGCTCGCGCTCTACCAACTGAGCTATGCCCGCATATCCCTAGCCTAAAAGCACCATATATAAACACACTATTATATAATAGTCAAGTTCAGAACCGTTCAATGAGTCCTGTGAGGATCCTGCCCCGCCCTGAGACGGTTGACCCGGTATTTGCAATCAGTCACCGGCAAAACACGCCTGCCCCCTGCCCTGCCCGGAACCGACCAGGCCACTTAAATGGACCACTTTTGCCAAATATAATCCATAATATCATTGCTTTATAGACTCCGAGCAAAGCGGCCTCCAAACAAAATACATTTGACAAATCGAAAACAGGTTAATACAACGTCTGACAAATCGTTGCGGATATTTCAAAAGATTCTGCAATCCCCCCGGGCAATCGGGTCAATGATGAATAGCTAAAACAGCCTGCTTTCAGACGCCGAGAGACACCATAGTCGATGACGGATAAAACACTGATAATTGCCGAGAAACCTAGCGTTGCTGCAGATCTGGCCAAGATTCTGCCCGGCTCGTTCGAGAGAACCAGAACGCACTACGAGGGCTCGGACTATATTGTCTCCTATGCCGTCGGCCACCTGGTTTCTATCTGCTACCCCGAAGAGATCGATCCGCGCTACCAGAAATGGCGAATGGATGATCTGCCGATCCTGCCCGAACAGTTCCCGCTCAAAGTCCTCGATTCGACCAAGTCCCAGTACAACGCCCTGCAGAAGTTGATCAGGCGTAAAGACGTGGGCACCATTATCAACGCCTGCGACGCCGGCCGCGAAGGTGAATTGATCTTCAAATACATCCTCAGCTGTGTCTGGAACAAATCGGTCGCCCAGAAACAGGTGAAACGGCTGTGGCTGCAGTCCATGACCGACGAGGCAATCAGAAACGGATTCTCGGCTCTGCGTTCCAGCGAAGAGATGGTTCCGCTGGAGGACACCGCTTTGTGCCGGTCCGAATCGGACTGGCTGATCGGGATCAACGCCACCCGTGCCCTGACTGCCTACAAGTCCCAGTTCGGGGGCTTCTTCAAAACCCCGTGCGGCCGGGTCCAGACCCCGACCCTGTCGCTGCTGGTCAAGCGGGAACGGGAGCGGCTCGATTTCCAACCCAGAACTTACTACAATCTCGAAGGCACGTTCGGCTTCAACGGCGATCAGTATACGGGCAAATGGATCGCTCCCTCCTTCAAGAAAGATCCGGCAGACCCGGACAAACGGCGGGACCGGATCTGGGATCGGTCCAGGGCGGAGGAGATTGTCGAAAAGTGCGGGGGGCGGCCAGCCCGGGTCACCGACACCAGCAAAAAAACGACCCAGGCTCCACCCCAGCTCTACGACCTCACGTCGCTTCAGCGCGAAGCCAACGGCCGCTTCGGTTTTTCAGCCCAGAACACCCTGTCCATCGCCCAGGCGCTGTACGAACGGCACAAGGTACTTACTTACCCGCGTACCGACTCCCGCTACCTGCCCCGGGACTACATGAAGATCGCCGCTTCGGTCACCGCCAGGCAACAGGGCTGGCGCTATAAAACCTTTGCAGAAACCATTCTTGACCAGAAATATATTCGTCCTAATACCCGTATCTTCAATGATGCCAAGGTCTCGGACCACCACGCCATCATCCCCACCAACAAGCTTCCCACGTCACTGTCCGAAGCGGAGATGAAGGTCTACACCATGGTGGTTCAGCGTTTTCTGGCCGTTTTTTTTCCTGCGGCCGAGTATCTGAAGACCAAACGGGTTTCGGTGGTTGCTGAAGAGTCCTTTCTGACCGAGGGTAAAATCCTGCAGAAACCGGGCTGGAAGGCCGTCTATCTGGCCGGCAGGCCCGAGAAGGGGGATGATATCATCGAGCCGATTCCCGCTGGCGCCGAGGTCGACTGCCGCTCTGTCGAGCTGCAGGAGCAGGAAACCAGGCCGCCGGCCCGGTTCAGTGAGGCGACGCTGCTCTCGGCCATGGAAAACTCCGGCAAGCTGCTCGACGATGATGAACTGGCCGAGGCAATGAAAGAGCGCGGCCTCGGCACACCGGCAACACGGGCATCGATCATTGAAAAACTGATCAAGGACAAATATCTGGTAAGAGAAGGTAAGGAGCTGACCCCCACCGGCAAAGCCTTCGAACTGCTTTCCCTGCTCGAAGCGATGCGTATCGATGTTCTGGCCTCCCCGGAGATGACCGGAGAATGGGAATATAAACTCAACCAGATTCTCAAGGGGGCGCTGACCCGAACGAAGTTCATGGACGAGATTCGCCGTCTGACCGAACAGATCACCGAGCGTATCAAAAGCTACGATGAATCCGGTGACACCAGGGAAGCTGATTTCAGTCCGATTGACGGCACGGTTTTCCATGAGACGCCGTCGGCTTATATCAGCAAGGACAAAAAGATCACCATCCGCAAGATTCTCGGCGGCAGGATCATGAAGCAAGATGAGGTGGTCGCCCTGATCAGCGGTGAAACCATCGGGCCGTTCGCCGATTTCCGCTCCAAAAAGGGTAAACCGTTCAGCGCCTCGATCAGGCTCAAGGACAACAAAGTCGATTTCATGTTCATGGACGCCAACGCCGACCTCGATATCGAGGCGGTCAAGAAGAACGGCTCGCTGGGACTGTCACCGGTGGATCAGACACCGGTTTACGAGACCCCCACCGGGTACCTGTCCGAGTCAGCCCTGAACGGTGACGACAAGAAAGGGTTGCGCATCAGTAAGATCATTTTGGCGAAATCGATTGGTGAAGAGGATATCAAAAAGCTCCTCAGCGATGGTAAAACATCGCTTCTCAAAGGCTTTATCTCCAAGAAGCGAAAACCCTTCGATGCCTATCTGCTGCTCGATGACAAAGGCAAAATCAGCTTCGAGTTTCCGCCCCGCAGGCCGAGGAAACAGAGAAAAAAGAGTTGACAGCTCGAATAGATTGACCCCAAATAGAAAAAATGAAACAGCTTAAAAAAGAATTCCGGGATCTGGACGGCGCTGCTCTGGCCGATGCCTGTGCCAGAGTCGCCTCCGCCGGCAAGGGCGAAGACGTCGTGGTCCTCGATGTTCGTAAAATTTCCTCGTTCACCGACTATTTCGTCATTCTCAGCGGCCGCTCCACCCGCCATGTCCAGGCCCTGGCCGAGAGTATGGAAAACGAACTAAGATCCAAGCGTATCAGTACCAGCCGAGCCGAGGGCCTGTCCGAGGGGAAGTGGGTCCTGCTCGATTTTGGTGATGTGGTTGTCCATATCTTTTATCATGAACAGCGCAGCTTCTACGATCTCGAAGGCCTGTGGCACGATGCGCCGCGGCTGGCGATCGAGAGCTGAGGCCGTTTCCCGACAAGACCGAACAGACTGCTGAGCCATGCAATATCTGAGCACCCGAGGCGGTTCAGGAAGCCGCTCCTTCACCGAGGCTGTGATGACCGGACTGGCCGAGGACGGCGGCCTGCTGCTGCCCCGGGCCATCCCCAGAATCGACCGGACGACGCTCGAATCCTGGCAATCGCTGAGCTACGTTGAACTGGCCTATGAGGTCATGTCACGATTTATCGACGACATTCCGACCTCGGTCCTCAAGTCACTGATCAAGAAGTCCTACGACACCTTCGATCACCCGGACATCGTCAACTACGTCCACCTGGACGAGCTGCATATCCTCGAGCTTTTCCATGGCCCTACCCTGGCTTTCAAGGACATTGCCCTGCAGTTTCTGGGCAATCTGTTCGAGTACCTGCTGGCCCAGAACGACTCGTACATGAACATCCTCGGCGCCACCTCCGGCGACACCGGCAGCGCTGCCATCTACGGCGTCAAGGGCCGGGACCGGATCAACATCTTTATCCTCCACCCCCACAAGCGCATCAGCCCGGTGCAGGAACAGCAGATGACTGCAGTCGCCGACGCCAACGTCTTCAATATCGGCGTAAAAGGAACATTCGACGATGCCCAGGCACTGGTCAAGGAAATTTTTGGCGATATCGGTTTCAAGAACGAATACCGGCTCGGAGCGATCAACTCGATCAACTGGGCCAGAATTCTGGCTCAGGTCGTCTATTATATCCACAGCTGCCTGCACGTGGCCGACCACGAGAAGAACAGCGCCGTGGCCTTTTCGGTTCCGACCGGCAATTTCGGCGATATCTTCGCCGGCTACATCGCCAAAAAAATGCTGCCGGAAGGCTGTATCAGCAAATTGATCCTGGCCACCAACGCCAACGATATCCTGGCCCGGTTCGTCAACCACGGGGACTATTCCCTCAGTGAGGTCGTTGCCACCTCATCTCCTTCGATGGATATCCAGGCGGCCTCCAACTTCGAACGCTACCTCTATTACCTGATGGACCGCGAGCCCGACCTGGTCAGGGAAGCGATGCTCAAATTCCGGGTCGACGGCAAACTCTACATGGAGAATTATCTGGCCCACATCAAAAGGGATTTTGTCGCCACCGCCGTCTCCGAGGAGCAGGTCAAAGACACCATCGGCCGCTACTACCGCAAGAACCATTACATCCTCGACCCACACACCGCCATCGGCGTCAGCGCCGCCGAGCAGTATCGCGACCAGGGGGTACCGGTTGTCTGCCTGGCCACCGCCCATCCGGCCAAGTTCGGGGCCACTGTTGAACAGGCCATCGGTCGTCAGCCCGACCTGCCGCCGGCGCTGGCAGGACTGGCCGAAAAACCGACCCGCTGCGAGGTGATGGATTGCTCCGTCGAAACCATCATGGCCCACATTGAGCAGCACGGGCTCAGCCTGCCATGACCGGCCCGGGCCTCTCCTACCGGGAGCAGGTCTGCGAGGCCGCCGCCTATCTGCGCACCATCTGCCCCGAATTCCCCGGCACCGCCGTCCAACTCGGCACCGGCCTCGGCAGTCTGGCCCGGCGCCTGCGCATCGAGCACCACATTTCCTACCGGGACATACCCCATTTTTCACGCTCGACGGTACAGAGTCATCAGGGCGCCCTGCTGATCGGCAGTCTGGAAGGGTGCCCGGTCATGGTCCTGGCCGGCCGGTTTCATTTTTACGAAGGCTACTCGACCAGAGAAATCACCCTGCCCATCAGGGTTCTGCAGCTGCTCGGCGTGAAAAATCTTATAGTAACCAACGCGGCCGGCGGCCTTAACCCGCTGTTTCTGCCCGGCACCATCATGGTGATCAGCGATCATCTCAACTTCCTCGGGGAAAACCCGCTGCGCGGTCCCAACATTGACGAGTGGGGTCCCCGGTTTCCCGATTTTTCCGAGCCGTATGCCCCGCCATTGATCAAGCTGGCCCTGGACAGCGCCGATCACTGCACCATCGACAAGGTCGTTACCGGCACCTACGCCTGCATTCCCGGCCCCAGCCTGGAAACCCCTGCTGAAACGCGCTGGCTGCGTCAGTGCGGAGCCGACGCGGTTGGCATGTCCTCCGTTCCCGAAGTTCTGGTGGCCCGGCACGGCTCGATGCAGGTGCTGGGCCTTTCCCTGATTGCAAATGTCAATGATCCGGACAATTTTCAGCCGATTCTGCTGGAGGATATCATCGCCGAAGGGGAACGGGCTGGAACTCGACTTGAGAAGCTGATCGTCGAGTTCATCAGCAGACTCGATCACCCTTGAACGGCGGAGCATTGTTATGGACTTACAACAGGCTGAGCAGATCATTTCGGGCAGATACCTGCTGCCCGGCTGGCGCCAGGACGAACTGATCGAGGACGGCGCCGTGGCCGTCTTTGAGGATCGGATCGCGGCGGTCGGCGGCCGCGACCAGCTTATCGCCCGATTTCCGCAGGCCGAGGAGATCAACGAACCGGGCGGCCTGATCATGCCCGGCCTGATCAACACCCATACCCACGCCCCGATGAGTTATCTGCGTGGCATCGCCGACGACCTGCCGCTGATGACCTGGCTGACCGAGCACATTTTTCCGGTGGAGCAGCAAATCGACCGGGAGATGGTTTACCAATCAACGTTGCTCTCGATCGCCGAGATGATCCGCTCAGGCACCACCAGTTTTTGCGACATGTACCTGTTTGCCGGCGAAGTTGCCCGGGCCGCCGCGGAAACCGGCATCCGGGCCTGGGTCGGAGAAGTACTCTACGATTTCGATTCGCCCTCATACGGCAGTCTTGAAAACGGTTTCGGCCTGGTCCGGGACCTGGCTGTCCACTACCGGACCGAACCGCTGGTCAACATCACCGTCGATCCGCACAGCGTCTATACCTGCGCCCCCTCGCTTTTAAAGAAATGCGGGGAGTTGGCTGAAGAGTTCGACAGCCTCTTTGTGATCCACCTGTCGGAGACCGACTCCGAAGTTGCGACCTGCACGGATCGCTATGGCGTCACGCCGGTGCACCACCTCGACAGGCTGGGGCTGCTGAACAGCAGGGTGGTGGCGGCCCATTGCGTCAAGCTGAAACCTGCGGAAATCGAGCTGATGGCCAGGCGGCAGGTAAAAGTCAGCCACTGCATCGAGTCGAACATGAAACTGGCCTCCGGCACGGCACCGGTCCCGGAACTTTTGAACCACGGGGTGTGCGTCTCAATCGGCACCGACGGGCCAGCTTCCAATAACGACGTCGACATGTTTTCGGAGCTGAGCAGCGTAGCCAAAGTGCATAAAGCGGTTGCCATGGACCCCACCGTCATGGACGCCGAGACCACCCTGCACTGCGGGACCATGGGCGGCGCCGAGGCGCTGAGAGCCGGGTCGCTGATCGGCAGCCTGGAACCGGGGAAAAAAGCGGATCTGATCGTTGTCGATCTGGACCAGCCCCATCTGACGCCGCTCTACAGCATCGTTTCCCATCTGATTTACGCGGTCCGGGGCAGTGATGTGATGCATTCGATGATCAACGGCCGGTGGGTGATGAAAGATCGCCAGCTGCTGACCCTCGACGAGGATCGTGTGCTCGCCGCCATGGGGCAGATCAGCACCAGGGTGTTGAAGATCAGGGGACAATCCGGAAAGGGTAAATGAGCGCAGGCGCCTCTGTGCAGCAGCCGCGTTGTCCAGCTTGACTTTCTGGCGATACTGCTCTACATTCAGCCACAGAACGGCAGAACTGCTGCCGGTTCACCGTCAACTCAACCGCTTTCACTTGAGGTACACACATGTTCGGTCTGGGAATGCCTGAACTTATTGTCATACTGGTAATCATCGTCATCATCTTCGGTGCCGGCAAACTTCCTGAAATCGGCTCCGGCATCGGCAAGGGCATCAAAAATTTCAAGGAAGCCACCAAGCAGGAGGATGCCAAGTCGATCGACGATTCCAGCAAGGAACCTGAAGACACCACCAAAACCTGATCCTGAGGTTCTCAACTAACGGAGCAAAAAGCCATGTTCGGACTCGGAACCCCGGAACTCATCGTTATCCTGGGCATTGCCGTACTGATATTCGGGGGCAAGAAGCTGCCTGAAATCGGTTCCGGCCTGGGCAAAGCAATCGGATCTTTCAAAAAGGGGATCGGTGACGTCGAAGAAGGCGGCAAGGAACTGCTCTCTGATATCCCCGGCGTCAAGGAGGTCGCCGAAGTTAAAGACAAGATCGACAAGGTCAAAAATATCACCTCCATTACCAAGTAATCGCTTTGTCAAATGCATCATTTTTCTTTGATGTAATGCTCATTTCCCTTTCTGGATTCTGAGGGATTCGTCCTTCTCGCCGTGTCCGCCACGTCTGCCTGGTTGTCGCTGTCAAGCCCGCCACTTGACGCATTTTTGCATTTTGTGTAATTGTATCGGTTCCGTAAAATGTTTTTTACCAGGCGGCTGGAAGTACCCTACCTGCGGTTCACTTTCTACCACTAACTCATATCGTTGCCGGAAGGCGGTTCATCTATTTATCAGGAGAGATACATGTGTCGACTAGCCTTAAAAACAGCCAATGAGCCATTCTCGCCCTACGAGGTGCTGCAGGCCATGGAGGCCATGCAGGAAGGTTATGACGGCTCCGGTCTCGGGCTGCTGCTCCGGGGTATGCAGTTTGAAGATTTCAAGTACAACCCCCGGTTTCCAATCCTCTCCGGCATCGCCGAGAACAAGAAAGCCTGGAAGCGGCTGGACCGGTTCATGGAAGCGCGCGGCTACGAATTGAAATATGACCACAAGTTCCACATGGAACGCAGCCACATGCACGGTAAAGACCGTTACCGCTATTTCCTCAGGGCCTACCGGATGCCGGAAGAGTTCCAGGGAAAAGAGATGGAAGAGCGGGAGGGCGAACTGATGGCCACCCGGCTGGCCCTTCGCAAGGACGGGGAAATGCACGGCGGCGACCTGTCGGTGTTTTCGTTCTGGCCGGATGTGGCGATGATAAAGGAGGTCGGCTGGCCGCTGCAGGTCGGTGACCTGCTGAGCCTCCACGACGGCCAGATCACCTCACGGGTGTGCATGGCCCAGGGCCGCCAGAATACCAACTACGGCATCAATCTCTACGCCTGTCATCCCTTCTTCATCCAGGGTATCTCGACCATGACCAATGGCGAGAATACGGCCTTCGTGCCGATCAGGGACTGGCTGCTGGGCAGAGCCTTCGATGGCTACACTGGCTACCAGAGTGATTCCGAGGTGTTCACCCACATCCTCCACTACACCATCAAAGAGCTCAATCTTCCCCTGCAGGCCTACAAGCATGTCATCACCCCGCTCAGTCTCAAAGAGCTGGAGAAGCACCCCCAGGGAGACTTCCTCAGGGGACTCCGCAACGTCTGCAAGCGGCTCATCATCGACGGGCCGAACGCGGTTATCGGCACGCTGCCCGATGAAACCTGCCTGCTGGTCATGGATCAGAAAAAACTCCGCCCGGCCACGGTTGGCGGCAGAGAAGGGGTGTGGGCAATCGCTTCGGAGATGTGCGGGGTCGATGCGATGATCCCCGACCGTGACCCGAGTTTGGATTTTCAACCGATGAGAGAACACACTATCATCATTCCACCAGAGAGAAAGGAATTACAGATATGGTCCCAATTCGATCAGTTCCCGTTGAGCCTGGCAGCTTAACTTATCACGATCTGCCCTGGATCATCCAGCACCGTGAGGATCGCTGCACCCTGTGCGGGCAGTGTACCAGTGTCTGCCCCAAGGAATGTCTGCACCTCACCTACCGGCGGCAGCGCATGCCCAATCTCGAGGTACTGAGCAAGAAGCGGGGCAGTGAATACCGCACCTTTGTCGGTATCAGGCAGCGCACCGACATGCCCCATGCCTGCATCGGCTGCGGCATGTGTGCAATGGTCTGTCCGAACGAGGCGATTACACCGGTACCCAATTCAGTTGAAAACCGAACCCTGTTTCTCAACAATCTCAAGGGTGAGGCCCCCAAACGCGGCGGCCGCAGAAATGCCACCGGCACAACGTTGCTGGACCGGATCATGTTCGACCGCATCTCAATGCTGACCGACCCGGCCCTCGACGCCGGCCGGCACGAGTTCACCGTTTCGACCACGCTGGGCCGCATCCTGTCCCCCGAGGAGTATCTGAAACGCAGGACCAACGGCGGCTGGATTCCCCCAACCAGGGAGATCTTTCCCTTTGTCATCGGTTCGATGTCCTTTGGCGCCCTGTCACCCAACATGTGGCTCGGTCTGCTCCAGGGCGTGGCCTACTGCAACGAGGTGCTGGGCATCCCGGTGGTGATGTGCACCGGCGAGGGCGGCTGCCCGCCCTGGGTGCTGAAGAGCCCCTACCTCAAGTACATTATCCTGCAGATCGCCTCGGGATATTTCGGCTGGGACGAGATCATCAGGGCCATTCCGGACATGCAGTGCGATCCGGCGGCAATCGAGATCAAATACGGCCAGGGGGCCAAGCCCGGCGACGGCGGTCTGCTGATGTGGTACAAAGTTTCCAAGCTGATCGCCCGCCTGCGGGGCGTTCCCGAAGGGGTCGACCTGCCGTCTCCGCCGGTCCACCAGACGCTCTATTCCATCGAGGAAAGCGTCATGAAGATGATCCAGACCCTGTCCATGGCCTTTGACCACAAGGTACCGGTCTATCCAAAAATCTCGGCCTCGACCTCGGCCAAGTCGGTACTGAACAACCTGGTCAGAAACCCTTACGCCGGCGGCCTGCTGATCGACGGCATCGACGGCGGCACCGGCGCTGCCTACAACGTATCGCTGGATGCGACCGGCCACCCGGTGGCCTCAAATGTCAGGGAGTGCTACCTCGAACTAGCCGCCCAGGGCATGCAGAACGAGGTGCCGATCTATGCCGCCGGCGGCGTCGGTAAAAACGGCAACGTGGCCCAGAACGGCATGGCCCTTGTCATGCTCGGAGCCACCGCCGTGCACATCGGCAAATACATCATGCAATCCACCGCCGGCTGTCTGGGCAGCGAACAGAACCGCTGCAACGTCTGCAACGTCGGCATCTGCCCCAAAGGCATAACCAGCCAGAACCCGAAGCTCTATCGCCGTCTCGACCCGGACAAGGTGGCCGAGCGGGTGGCCGAGACCTTCATGGCCATCCAGACCGATGTCAAGAAGATCATGGCGCCGCTCGGCAGATCGCAGAGTCTGCCCATCGGCATGTCGGACGCCATCGGCATCGGTGACAAAGATGCCGCCGAACGGCTGCAGATCAAGTACGTCTGCTGAGACAGCGAGATCAACGGATTTTATTTCAGATAAGGAGTTCTTTTGTGACAAACGTTATAAAAGGTCTTGACCAGGACGGCAACCGCATCAATTCGATGGATTTCGAGTATATCGTCCGTGCAGCCGCGGCTCAGCATAAGGAATTGAGGCTGGAGTCATACGGTCAACACAATATCGGTATCCGGCTTCAGCGCGAGGACGGCCTCCACCTGCACATCAGCGGCCCCTGCGGCCAGCGGCTCGGCTCAATGGGTATGCCGGGCACCTCGATAACCTGCGACAGCTCAGTCTCAGATGACGTCGGCTACCTCAATATCGGGGCCGAAATAACCGTGCTGGGCGACGCCACCAACGGTGTCTGCAACGCCATGGCCGCCGGCAAGGTCTTTATCGGCGGGTCCATCGGCGCCCGCGGGCTGACCATGACCAAGTGGAACCCGGAATATGAAAAACCGGAACTCTGGGTTCTCGGTTCGGTCGGCGACTCGTTCGCCGAGTTCAATTGCGGCGGCATTGCCGTCGTCTGCGGGGTGAATCCCAAAAACCCCGACAACGTTCTCGGCTACCGCCCCTGCGTCGGTATGGTCGGCGGTCTCATTTACTTTCGCGGTCAAGCAGACGGGTCGCATTCTCCGACCAATTCACGGCTCGACGTTCCAACCGATGAACAGTGGCAGTGGCTGGTTGACAATATCGCCAGTTACCTGGAGAAAATCGGCCGCCAGGAGCTCTACGACACCCTGACCAGAAGGGATGAGTGGCAGGTGCTCAACGCCGTCACTCCCCAGGAACGGGCGCTGATGTGGTCCGGCCCGATGCCCATGAGCCAGTACCGCGAAGAGTTCTGGTCAAAAGCCTTTGGCGGCGGAGACCCGCTGCGCGACCTGGCCCCGGGGCTCGACCGCTCTCCCATCGGCGCCATCGTCACCGGCGACGTCAGAAGGCGCGCCCCCTGGTGGTCGAACAATGAGCAGGCGGCGCCGTGCACCTATTACTGCCCGATTCACATCCCGACAGTGGAACGGCTGCGCCTCATCCGGGAGGGTAAGATCGAACAGGCCTATGAACTGATCCTCAGTTACACCCCGCTTCCGGCATCGGTCTGCGGCGCCGTGTGCCCCAACCTGTGCATGGAAAACTGTACCCGGACCGGTGTCGACGGCTCCATCGAGATGCAGGTACTGGGCCGGGCCGTCGCCAATTTCGACGCCCCCGAGCAAGCTCCGTCACTGGGTAAAAAAGTGGCCATCATCGGCGGTGGCCCGGCCGGGCTCAACGCCGCCTGGCAGCTGGCCATCGGCGGGGTCGAGGCCCACATTTTCGAGCGCGACTCCCAGCTTGGCGGCAAGCTCGCCCAGGTGGTCCCTTGGGAGCGTCTCCCTCAGGCTATCTGGGATGAGGAGATCAAGCGCTTCATGTCGCTGTCCAATGTGCATGTCCATCTCGACACCGACATGTCTCCGGCCAGGTTCGAACAACTGCAGAGCGAATTCGACTACATCATCATCGCGGTCGGCACCCATGAGCCGAGAAGGTTGACCTTCCCCGGCCACGAGATGGTAATTCCGGCACTCGATTTTCTAAAAGAGGCCAAAGGTAAGGATTCGATGAACATCGGCAAGCAGGTCGTGGTCATCGGCGCCGGCAACGTCGGCTGCGATGTGGCCTGCGAGGCCTATCGTCTGGGCGCCGAGAAGGTCACCCTGGTGGATATCCAGAAACCGCTGGCCTTCGGCAAGGAAAAAGAAGCGGCCGAGGCGCTCGGGGCCGGATTCAAGTGGCCGGTGCTTACCAGGGAGGTTACCGGTGAAGGCCTGGTTACCAGTGAAGGCGAGCTGATACCGGCCCAGACGGTGTTCATCTCCATCGGTGATGTACCGTCCCTGCCCTTTCTGCCTGCGTCGGTCCAGACACTGAAGGTCGGCGGCGCTGACTGGATCGAGACCGACAGGGCCCACAAGACTTCGGACGGAAAAATCCTGGCCATCGGCGACGTCGAACGGCCGGGGCTGGCGACCGATGCTCTGGGGGCCGGCAAGAATGCGGCAGAAGCAATCCTGGCCGAGATCAGCGGTGAAGAGTGGCGGCCGTTTGCCAAACCGCTGGTCCCCCAGCAGGCCTTGACCATCACCCACTATAACCCCGGAAATAAAGGCAGTACCGAGGATGACCAGGCCTCCCGCTGCCTCTCCTGTGCCACCTGCAGAGACTGCCATCTGTGCGAAACCATCTGCCCGACCGGAGCCATCAGCCGAAAAGAAATTCAGTTCGGGGACGACCTCAGTTTCGAATACCTCTCAGATGATCAGAAGTGTATCGGCTGCGGGTTCTGCGCCGACACCTGCCCCTGCGGCATCTGGCAGATGAACCCCTATTAAGCTGCCGACAGCAGCAGCCCGAACAAGCCCCGCCGACCGGACGCCTCCAGGGTGGTCCGGCGGAGGGGCTCTGTTACTCGCCCAGACGGGCGACTCCCCGCTCATGCTCAAGCAGGTTTTTCTTCAGGCCGACACCGGCGGCAAAACCGCCGAGTGCTCCGCCGGAGCCGACCAGCCGGTGGCACGGAATGACGACCAGCAGCGGATTCTTACCTGCCGCCTGCCCCACCGCCCTGGCAAGGTTACGATTGCCCAGCTGAGCACCAATATCGGCGTAGCTTCGCTGACTGCCGAAATCGATGGCCGCTATCGCCCGCCACACGCTTTTCTGAAAATCGGTGCCGGATAACCGATAGGCCAGCTCGAAGCGCTGCCGGCTGCCGGCGAAATACTCTTCGAGCTGCCGGGTCGCCTGGGCCAATAGCGGCGAGGAAGGACCCGCAGCCGCCTCTGTCCGTTCTGCATCCGGGCCAATAAAACGCACCGAAAGCAGCTGGTGGTCATCGGCTTCAACGGCAAGGGGGCCGAAAGCGGTTTCGACCACGATACGCTCGCTGTTCTCAATCATGACAACGATCCTCGTTCTGAATTCTTTTTAACCATGCCTCAACAAGAGCCCATGGCCGGCGGCGCAGATGATGACATTGTCTGAAAAGATGATATATTCAAGAGCGGCCGGTATCATCACCCATTACCATACTTCCATTGTGTCAATCAATGAAGGACGCACTGCATAAAAAGTTACAGCCGATCAGCGAAGTGCAGTCCATTCGCGGCGTCGAACTGCCGGTCGGCCTGGAGTTCAGGCAGCTGGTCGTGACCGGACCGCCGGGCGCCGGAAAAACATACTATATCAACAAGATAAGAGGCTGGCCCAATGAAGGCTACCTGGATCTGACGGCCCGCGGCTGGTGGAAGAACCAGAGCCTTATCTACCGTCCCCGCGAGATTCACCTGGGCATACCGTATGACGGTATCAAGGAGGCCCTGGCCGTGTTCGATCAGGATTGGCTCGAGCTCGAGCCCGGTGCCATGAAGATCGATTACCGCCGCATCAGAATTCCCCCCGAAACCTATTCGAAACTGTCCACCAATTGGCGGGACCGCTATATTTTCGAGTTTCTGCTGCCCGATCCTGAAGTCATCTACGAGCGTCGAATGAGCCGCCAGAAGGAGGGCTACTTCCCGGTCGACGCCAACCTCGACCTCGACACCGTAGCCAGACAGCTCGATGTCTACAGCAGGGTGGCGCTCTTTCTTCACCGGGCCGGCCTCAACGTCTATATCCGCACGGTCATCGACGAGCCGCCGATGCTGATCAGTGAAAAGGGCGATGTAGCGCTGCCCCCCTGGGCGGTGGCAACCATTGAGCCCCGGCCCGACCTGACCACGACCAACGGCTGGAAACAGACCTTTTTTGGCCAGACCGTCATTCCCTGGTTCACCGTATCCAGTGAGATTCAGAACCTCAATGAGCCATCCAGGGTAGCGCACGACGGTAAAAGCCTCGATCTTGTCCTCGGCCGGCTCCACCTGAGGATGTCCCCGGAAATTCCACTGGGAGCCAGGAAAAAATATCTGCGCCGCAACAAGGACTGGATCATCCGCAGGCCCGAGACCTGCAGCGACGGCCAGATTCGCGGATTTGCCCGGATCAGGCCGGGGGAAACGGTTCTGCTGGGCCGCTCGAACAAGGATTATGACGATATTTTCAATTTCAAGAAAGATGTGGCCAAACGCCACGCTACGATTACCAACGACAAAGGGGATCTGATCATTCGTCCGCTCGAGCGGGACAAGAAAGTGCAGATCGTCAGGCTCGACGACCAGGACACCCGGGAACAGATGGGGGCCAACCGGATCAGCGCCATGCTCGAGGTCCGCGACCTGCTCGGCAGATCCGTCCATCAGCTGGGGAAAAAACCGGCACTGGAGCTGATCAGGAAGGTGAACGAAATCCTTGAGGATGAGCCGTGCCGGCCGCTTGACAGCAAGAACAGGCCGGGCGGCATCCTCGAACTCGGTGACGAAGCCTCGCCGGTGATTGTCGGAGACCTGCATGGTCAGGTGGATAACCTGCTGAAGATTCTCACCGAGAACTGCCTGGTACAGGCGCTGCAGAACAACCGGGCCATACTCTGCATTCTGGGCGACGCTGTCCACTCGGAGAACCTCAACGAGATGGAGGAGATGGACAGCTCGATCCTGATCATGGATCTGATCTTCACGCTGAAGAAGCGGTTTCCGGCCAATGTCTTCTATCTCAGGGGCAACCATGACAGCTTCAGCCCCGATCTTTCCAAAAACGGCATCCCCCAGGGAATCCTGATGAAAGGCTCGCTCGAGGAGCAGCGGGGCCCGGCCTATGTTGAGGAGATGCAGCGATTTTATGATCTTCTGCCCTACATGATCGTCTCCGATTCGTTCATCGGCATCCATGCCGGCCCGCCGCGGCAGGGAACCACGAAAAATCAGCTGGTCGACATCAGTGATGATCCCGATCTGGCCCGTCAGCTGACCCAGAATCGGATCAAACGTCCCTACTACCTCTCGGGCTATGGAAAAGCTGAAATAAAATCGCTGCGCCGGGCCCTCGATGCCCCGAAATCGACGCCGATCATTGTCGGCCACACCCCGCTCGACCCGTTCGGCTCCATCTGGCAGAACGTCGGATCCATCAAGAACCATCACATTGTCGCGACATCAAACCAGAGCGGGCCCGGCGTGTTCATCAGGATCAGGAGTAAAATGATTCCTTTGACCTACCCTTCAGAACCGCTCACCCGGCTGATCAACCGGCTTTGAGACAGCTGCCGCCGGGACGCACCGTTTCCTAATCAAATTCTAATATTTCTCCCCATCCTGCACCACCAGAGCCCTGGCTCCCCCCAGGGTGCTCAATCGCCGCCCGATTTGTAGCAAAGAGAAGTGTCAGCGCCATATAGTTCTTGTCTTTTACCCTAATCTTCTGCTAACTAAACCCTAACTCGAGCCTGTCGGAAGCACACCTGATATGGGTGCCTGAGCGGACCAGTCAGATTCATGCATCCCTGCGGTATCGGTAAAAATCTTGTATTGACAGGCAATCCACCTGCTTTTTACGGGGAACGATATGGATATCAAATCAACGACGCCACTCTCGGGTCTGTTCAGGACCTCGCCGTTCAAACCGGTGCAGAAGCATATGCGGCTCACTTTCTCCTGCATCTGCCTTCTGCCGCCGCTGCTTGATGCACTGTATCGAAGAGAATATGAGCAGCTGGCCGAATTCGGCGAAGAGATCATCACCCTGGAATCTGAGGCGGACCTGATCAAGCACGAATTCAGGGTCAATCTGCCCAATACCCTGCTGCTGCCGGTTGACCGGGAAGATCTGCTGAACCTGATCGGTGATCAGGACGGACTGGCCGATATCATCGAAGAAATAGCCAAGATCCTCATGTATCGTGACCTGGAGGTGCCGGATCCGCTCAAGGACACACTCGACGAACTGCTCGAGGGAACCATGGAAATTTCCGTGGCCGCCAAAGACCTGATCGAACGCCTCGACGAGCTGCTCCAGGTCGGATTCAGGGGCAGGGAGCAGGAAAAAGTGTCCCTGATGATTGCCGGCGTTCGCCGCAGCGAGCACAATATCGACGGCATCCTGCACCGCCTGCGGCGCAAACTGTTCAGAATCGAGAACCAGCTCAACCCGGTGGATACGGTGTTCTGGTATCAGCTCATTGCCTTGATCGGATCCATTTCCGACCAGGCAGAAAACGTGGCCGACCGGCTCCTTCTATTCCTCTCTAAGTAGACAGATACCATGGATATTATTGCTTCCTACGGAACGATTCTTGTAATCCTGGCGATCCTTTTCGGCCTCTACATGACCTGGGGCATCGGCGCCAACGACCTGGCCAACGCCATGGGCACATCGGTGGGTGCCGGAGCGGTGACGATCAAGCAGGCCATCTGTATCGCCATCATCTTCGAATTTGCCGGCGCGGTGCTGGCCGGCGGTCATGTCACCAGCACGATACGCAAAGGCATCATCGATCCCACCTCGATTGTCGACTCACCCGAAATCTTGGTCTACGGCATGCTGGCCTCTCTGCTGGCCGCCGCATTCTGGCTGATGGTCGCTTCCTGGAAGGGCTGGCCGGTTTCGACCACCCATTCGATCATCGGTGCCCTGATCGGTTTTGCCATTGTGGGTATCGGGCCGGAGGCAGTCAAGTGGGGCAAGGTCGGCAGCGTTGTCGGCAGCTGGGTGATCAGCCCGGTGGTCGGCGGCACCATCAGTTTTCTGCTGGTCATGAGCACCAGGAAGCTCATTTTCGATACCGAAGACCCGCTGAAAAATGCCAAGCGATACGCTCCCTGCTATGTTTTCCTGGTCGGCTTCATCATCTCCCTGGTGACCATGTTCAAAGGCCTCACGCACCTCAAGATCGACTTGAGCGTTCCGCAGAGTTTCGGAGTGGCCGTCATCGTCGGCATGGCTACAGCCGGAATCGGTTGGTACTTCATCCGGCGCATCGAGGCCGATCGCCAGGCAGACCGGGATTTTCATTTCGCCAGCGTCGAGCGTGTATTCGCACCGATGATGCTGTTCACCGCCTGCGCCATGGCCTTTGCCCATGGGTCCAACGATGTGGCCAACGGTATCGGTCCGCTGGCAGCCGTGGTCAGTATCGTCAGCTCCGGCGGCGAGGTCATGCAGGAATCAGAGCTGCCGGTATGGATACTGCTGCTTGGCGGCGGCGGAATCGTTCTTGGCCTGGTTACGCTCGGTTACCGGGTTATGCTGACCGTCGGCAGAAAAATAACCGAACTGACCCCCTCCCGGGGATTCTGCGCCGAACTGGCGGCGGCTACCACCGTGGTTATCGCCAGCCGTACCGGGCTGCCGGTCTCGACCACCCATATCCTGGTCGGCTCGGTGCTGGGCGTGGGACTGGCCCGGGGCATCGGTGCACTCGACCTGCGGGTGGTGTTCAACATCATCGTCAGCTGGCTGGTCACCCTGCCGGCGGGGGCCATTATGGCCATGCTGTTCTTCTTTACCCTGAAGGGGATCTTCAGTTAATCAGAACGGGGAATGCACTGATCAGCCGCCGGTCCGAGCCATGAAATCACGCCAGATCGGGGCCGCCGTGCGGCCGCCGTTCTCCGAGGCTCCGAGGCTCTGGTTGCGGTCATGCCCGACCCAGACACCGGTGATCCGGTTGTTCTGAAAACCGATGAACCAGGCATCCCGGTTTTCATCCGAGGTGCCGGTCTTGCCGCCGGTGGAGCCCTGCAGACCGGCTGCCCGCTTGCCGGTTCCCCGGCGGATGACCTCGATCAACATCCCTTTCATTTGGGCGGCAGTGGTGCCGCTCATCACCGTCGTCTTTTTCGGCTGATAACGATAGATCACTTTGCCGTCACCGGTTCTGATCGAATCGATCAGGGTCGGCATGGTATGGGAACCATCGCAGACGAACGGATCATAGGCAGCACTCATTTCCAGCAATGACACATCAAGCGTCCCCAGCGCCAGCGACAGATTGGCGGCCATATCGGAGCTGATTCCGGCCCTTCTGGCCAGTTCCTGGACCGGCTTGACGCCGGTTTTCTGCAGGGTCTTCACCGCCGGGATGTTGTAGGAATGGATCAGGGCCTGACTCAGCATGACCGGTCCGTAGTTGCGGCCGGAAAAATTCCTGGGCTGCCACACCTTTCCGTTGGCACCCGCTATCGACAGCGGTTCATCGACAATGATCGTATCGGGTTGCCAGCCTTTTTCCAGCGCAGCACTGTAGACCAGCGGTTTGAAAACCGAACCGGCCGGACGCCTGGCCTGCACCGCCCGGTTGAACGGCGTAGCACTGAAATCGCTGCCGCCCACCAGGGCCCGGACACGGCCGCTGCAGCCTTCGAGCGCCACCAGGGCAGCCTCCGGACGCCCCTTATCTGCTTTGTTCCGGGCGGCCACCGCCTGAACGCCCAGGGTAACGGCCCGCTGCCCTTCCAACTGCTGCCGCTGATCAAGATTGGTATAAATTCTGAGGCCGGCGGTTTTCAGTGATCCGCCGATCATCTTTTCCGCCCGTTTTTTAACCACCTGCAGATAATAGCCGTTGGCCTGCAGTTTTTCAGATGGATGGTTGAGTTTGGGAACGAACTGGTAGGCCGTCTGGGCTTCCGACTCGGTGATGTAGCCGTCGTCAGCCATCCGATTGAGTACATAGCGCTGGCGCTGATGAGCTTTATCCCAGTTGTCCAGCGGCGAGTAGCGGCTCGGGGCCTGGGGCAGACCTGCCAGCAGGGCGATCTCGGACAGGTTGAGCTCCGAGGCGTGCTTGTCGAAATAGGTCAGGGCCGCGGCTTCAACGCCGTAGGCGCCGGCGCCCAGGTAGATGTGATTGAGATAAATGTAGATGATCTCGTCCTTGGTCATCATCCGATCGATACGCCAGGCCAGGATCGCCTCCTTGAACTTGCGCAGGTAGGTCTTCTCCGGACTGAGCAGCAGGCCCTTGGCAACCTGCTGGGTGATGGTCGACCCGCCCTGGCTCTTGCCGCCCTGCCGCATATTGTTGACAAACGCCCTGAACACTGAATAAAGATCGAGGCCCGGGTGTTCATAGAACCTGCCGTCCTCGGCGGCAACAAAGGCCTTGGGCAGCAGCGGCGGCATACCGTCGAGACCGATGACGACACGGTTTTCCACAAATACCCGCTCCACCACCGCCCCGTGCCGATCATAGATGATCGTGGCCTGGGCCGGGCTGTATTGGGAAACGTCGCGAATACCCGGGATACGGAGCTGATCCAGGGTAAAAAGAAGAATACCGAGGAACAGGGTCAGGACCAGACAGGTCCCGAACATGAAGCCGATAATATGCCTCTCGTTAAGCGGTTTTCGGCGCTTGACCGGAGACGTGCTCTTGCGGGCCAAATCTAGCCCCAGGGCGTGATCGCTTCTTTGAGCTGCCGGTATCCTTCAATGAAGCCGGGCCGTTCGCCGCTGTAAATCTGATCAAAGGTCGCCAGGGCCTGGTCAAGCCAGTTTCTCAGCTTATCATTGCCGGGGTTGGCGTCGAGGTAGGCCTGCCTGATCAGCACGTAGTGAATCCGCGGATCGTAGGGCTTCTTGGTGCCGCCCATGCTCTCGTCCCCGTCAAGCAGCCTCAGCAGCATTGCATCTGCCGAGCCCAGGGTCTGTTCATAGATCGGCGGCCCCGACATGCGGTACATGACCGAAGTCATATCCCGGCCGTTGCCGGTCGTGTACCCCATCGCTTTCCAGAGTTCGGCGGTATCCACCTGTTGCCCGAGATGGCTGGCCACCATACCGCCGAAAGCCCGCAGCGGGTCGGACACATCAGCCAGCAGATCGGTCAGGCGGTCACCGTCAAGATCGGTGGCCAGCACGATGCAGTCCCGGTTCTCGATCAGGTCCCAGAGCAGGAGGCCGTAATTGGTGTCGGATATATGCTGCTCGATCTGTCCCTGCCAGCTGCCCATCCCCTTCTTGAAGTCCCCGGGCAGCAGAGAAATGATTTTATCGACCGCCTCTTGGTGCTCGACGTAGCCGTCGACCGCATAGCGGCGCCCCACCGTGAACCCGGAGCCCTGCAGCAGCCAGGAATGGATGCCGGCGTTGATACCGTCTTCCATGGCCTGGGTCGGCTTCATCGCCACCCGGCCCAGACTGCCGGTATCGTTTACCATCTGCAGGAACAGCCGATTGGCATAGGCCATCTGCACGCCCGGTGTATTCATCTCCGAATGAATGATCCCGCTCTGGCCATCCACCGTAAACGCTGCACGGTCCTGGGAGTAGGGCAAACACGGCATTGACCTGACAACGGTAATGGGGCCGTAAGGGCGCACATTGCAGTAAACGCCGGCCTGGGTCCTCAGTGCCGCATTACCCGATTTACCCATGACCACGACCTTGCCGCCGCTGCCGTCATTAACGTAGGCGTCGCCGGCGGTTGACCATTTGATCGAGGTGCAGTTCATATTGCCAAACCAGGCCAGCGAAGCCAGCCTGGTGTCATGCCGGTACTGGGCCCACATGGGAACCGCATAAAAGGGCAGGCCCAGCACATCGATGGCGGCGATGGTGCCCAGCAGCGCGTAGGCATCGGTAAGCGAATGGGCAATCGGCTTGACCCTGCCGTCATGGCTGCCGCCCTGCCAGGTGACGGCCTCCGGGTAGCCGGCGGGCTTTTCACCGGTGGGTTGGAAGAGATTGGCAAGCAGGCCGAAAAGATCGCCGCCTTCATGTTCGGTGCGGGCGATGGACATCAGATCAATCATGGGAAACCTCGTCTTGTGCGAGTGGGTGAGGAGTGCAACATGCACCGGAAAAGAAGTTACCTGATTTTATGGCAGAGTTCTGAAAGGTCAAGCGCGTTTTCTTCTCAGCCGCTATTATTCGGACATACCGGCAACTGTTTTACCATCGAAACCTGGTGAATACAAAAATCCCGCCGCAAACGATGAATCAAATACGCGGCGGCCTGGTTCCGGACGATCGACAGGCCGGTACAAAAGGCTTTTGGAGAAGCGGCATGCCGCGTCATTAATCCTATCATTTTCTATACCTTTCAGATATAATGCCCCGGCTTTTCCCAGCCCCGCTATAGAACCGGGGACGCACCAGCCCGCTGCTGCGGGCACGATGCCGAAGCGATCACAACAGGTCAGTGGAGCCCCGGCGCTGCAAACCGGCAGATCCGCCTGCCAGGAGATATTGATATGGATGGAGCACTCCTCCCCATCGCTGTATTTGTCGTCGTCTACCTGATCATCACCTTCGAGCTGCTCAACAAAGCGGTAGCCTCGATGCTCGGCGTGATGATTCTGCTGGCTTTGGGCATCGTTGACGAACATCACGCAATAGGCCTGATCGACGTTGAAACCATCATGCTTCTGCTCGGTATGATGAGCATCGTGGTGATCCTCAGAAAATCCAACGTGTTCACCCTGCTCAGCGTCAAAATAGCCACCCTGACCCAGGGCAGCCCGCTGAAGATCCTTATTCTCTTCTCGGTCGTAACGGCTACCATGTCGGCATTTCTCGACAACGTGACCACCGTCCTGATCATCATACCGATCATCGTGGAACTGACGGCCGGCATGGGCCTCAACCCCCGGCTTTTCGTCATCAGCCAGGCGGTTATCTCCAATATCGGCGGTACGGCCACCCTGATCGGCGACCCGCCCAATATCATCATTGGCTCGAAAGTCGGCCTCAGCTTCAACCAGTTTGCCGTCAACCTTTTCATCCCGGTCATTGTCTCTCTCGCCCTGGCCCTGCTGATCATCTGGGCAACCAACCGGGAGATCTTCCGCCCGGTCAATACCAGTTTGGCCAAGCTGTTCTCCATCCAGCTGCTGCTCAGGAAGATTCGGCTGGATTTCATCAACACCCCCATTGACCGGGCCCTGCTGATCAAGAGTCTGTCCTGCCTGGCACTGGCAATTACCTTGTTCGTCACCCAGTCCATCACCAAACTTTCCCCCGGAGTCGTCGCCATGCTGGTCGCCATGATTCTGTTCAGCATCGCCAAGGTCGATGTGGAGGAGATGCTGGAAGAAATCGAATGGTCCACCCTGCTCTTTTTTGCCGGCCTCTTCATCCTGGTTGGCATCCTCGAGGAAAAAGGGGTGATCGAGTGGATTGCCCACCACGTCTTCCTGCGGATCGGGGACAACCCCTACGTTATCGTCATGACCGTGCTCTGGGTTTCAGGAATCGCCTCGGGCTTTCTCGACAATATCCCCTTTACCATCACCATGATTCCGGTGGTGCAGCTGATGATGGAGTCCACCCCGATTCCCCACAATATTCTCTGGTGGTCGCTGGCGCTGGGCGCCTGTTTCGGCGGCAACCTGACCATGATCGGAGCATCGGCGAATATCGTCTCGATCGGCATGGCCAAGCAGTCGGGGGTAAAAATCAGTTTCATCGATTTTTTCAGGACCAGTGCCCTGATTACCCTTGTCACCCTCGTGGTCGCTTCCCTCTACCTGTGCCTCTATCTCTGGCTGAGCCTATGATCCAATCAGAAAAAGAAAACCTGGACTCGCTGTTTCTATACCACGGTAATGTGCTCGGGGCTGCCCGCACCACCTCGCTGGGACTCAATGCACTGATAACGGCGTTCGAACAGCTCGACTGCAGCCAGGATGAGATTGTCGATCGCTACCAGGAACTGGCCGCAGCCATCAAGGCCACTCAGCCGCGCATAACCCCGCTGAGCCATATGCTCGAACAGTTCGAAGCGGAGATGAAACCTTACTGGAGCGCTGAGCTCGACGAACTCAAGGATAATGCGATCAGGATCCTGAAAAACAAAGTGAACCTCTACCAGGCCCACGCTGAACGGGTGGTCCGCCACGGAATCCAGTTCATCGAGGACGGGGACGGAATCATCGTCCATTCGGCCAGTTCGATGGTGACCAATGTGCTGGTTCAGGCAAAGCGCGTGCTGCTTAAAAAATTCTCAGTCATTGTCCTGCAGCTCGACCCGGTGCGCACCCCCCAGGTGGCCTTCTCCCTCGAAGAGCAGGAGATTCCCCATATCGTCATCCCGGCCTTCAATCTCTGCCACTATGTCGAGCGGGCCAACAAACTGCTGCTCGGCGCGGTCAGTGTGACCAGAGACCTGAAGGTGGTTGCCCCGGTGGGCACCAGCACCACCCTGAGCCTCTGCCAGCTCAACGGGATCAGAAGTTTTCTGTTCGCCAATTCGTTCCATTTCTCGCACGGCCTGGCCGATGCCCAGAGAATATACCGGGTCGACAAAGATGTAGCCTCGTCGCGCTCAACCTACCGGCTGACCACCTACTCCCATGACCTGGTGGATATTGGCATGATCGATACGCTGGTGGACGAAAACGGCGTTGTCGGAGAAGAACGGCTCCGGGCGCTGACCGGCTAGGCCTCGGCCCGAGCAATGGTGTGAGGTGCGGGCGATCCTGACCGGGCTTCAGCTATCACCGTACTTGTGAAGCTTGTTCTGCAAAGTCTTGCGGGTGATCCCCAGACGCCTGGCCGCCTCGCTCTTGTTGCCGCCGGTCTCTTTCAGGGTCAGGCGGATCAACTCCATTTCCGCTTCCTGGAGGGTTGACGGCCGTCCCAAGTCGCTGTCAGGGTTATTGCTGAAATGTTTCTGGACGGCAAGGGGCAGGCTTTTTTCGCTCAGCTGGCTGCCACGCATCAGGATGACCCCGCGCTCGATCGCATTTTCCAGTTCCCTGACGTTGCCGGGCCACGGATATGCTGCCAGCTGCCTCCTGCACTCCCGGCTGACCGACTCGACGGTTCGCCGGTTCTTCTCAGCGAAGCGGCTGATGAAGTGATCTGCCAGCAGATCAATATCACCCTGCCGCTCACGTAGCGGCGGGACTTCAAGCGTCACCACGTTGAGCCGGTAATAGAGATCCTCCCTGAACCGGCCCCGGGCGACCTCCTCCTCCAGATTCCGGTTGGTGGCCGCAATGATCCGCACATCCACCGTGATGGTTCTGTCCCCTCCGACCCGCTGCAGCTCGCCTTCCTGGAGCACCCGGAGCAGCTTGACCTGCATGGCGGTCGAGGTCTCCCCGATCTCATCGAGAAAAAGGGTGCCGCCGTCGGCCTGGACGAAGGTGCCTTCGCGCTGGCGTTCAGCCCCGGTGAAAGAGCCCTTCTCGTGGCCGAACAGTTCCGATTCCAGCAGCGATTCTGCCAGCGCGGCGCAGTTGACCTTGACAAACGGTTTATCTTTCCGGTCACTGTTGCGGTGCAGGGTTTCAGCCACCAGCTCTTTACCGGTACCCGACTCACCGGTAATCAGGACCGTTGCCTCGGTCGGGGCGACATAGCCGATCGTCTCGAGCAGCTCTTCCATCTGCGCTGAGGTGCCGATAATCGAGGTGTCGATCCGGCCCGCTTCTGTGACCGGCTGCCGCCGGCGCTCTTCGACCCGATGATGGTCCAGGGCCCGCTTCAGGGTCAGTTTGAGCCGTTCAAAATCGAGCGGTTTGGTCAGGTAGTCATGGGCGCCCTGTTTGATCAGCTCCACCGCATCATCCACCGAGGAGTAAGCGGTCATGATGATAACCGGCAGAGCAGGCTTCATCTCAGAGATTCGGGCAAAGGCCTCGAGCCCGCTCATGCGGGCCATTTTGACGTCCATCAGCACGGCATCGAAATCACGTCGCTCGACCACGGCCACGGCCGTGTCGCCGTCATCGGCCTCGACACAGTTGTAGCCCCACTCCTTGAACATCGAACAGAGCATATAGCGGTGCACCTGTTCATCGTCAACAACCAGAATATCGACCCCGGAACCGTTAGAACCCACCAGCGCCCCGTATAATTACTGGGATTTGAGCTTATCGAGCAGCCAGAGCATGTTTTCACCCAGATGGCGCATCGTCCTGATGCCTTCCTCATCGGCGGCAACCTCTCCTTTTTCCCGGCCGATACCGATGTTCCAGTAACTGGAACCGACGATGATCATCTGACTGATCTGAAAGAAGTGGTTCATCGTGTCAAAGGCGTGAATCGAGCCCGCCCGCCGAACCGCCACAACGGCGGCCCCGATTTTACGTTTGTAAAGATCGCCGTTGGCCCGGCCGACCATGCCGCAGCGGTCGATCAAAGCCTTCATTTCGGTGCTGACATCGGCGAAATAGGTCGGTGACCCGAGAACTATTGCATCCGCCCGGACCATCTTGTCGATGCACTCATTGACCAGATCGTCCTTGATCGCGCAGCTCTGGTCTTTCTTTTTCATGCAGACAAAACAGGCCTTGCAGCCCTTCAGGTTGCTGCCGGCCAGCTCAACCAGTTCGGTGTTCACGCCGCCAGCCTCGAGCGGCTCCAGCACCGTTTGCAGCAGATGGTGCGTATTTCCTTTTTTACGGGCACTTGCACTAAACGCGACGACATTCATGATGGTTTCCACCTTGTTATGAGTTGCTATAAATGGTACTTGTTGAATTGCGTCCGCGACGACGACCTGGCCGGCACGGATCACTCACCATTGAGCATAATACCACTATAGAAAGGTCGGAACAATCGTTTAACCGGCCGATTATAAAACCACTATCTGGAGAACACGGCGATTCGTTGCATGGAGACGATTCTCATTCTGACCACCGGCGGCACCATCGATAAGATCTATTTCGATGCCAAAAGCGCCTATGAAGTCGGGCCGCCCAACATTGGCGATATTCTGGCCGAGTTGAACCTTTCAATAAGCTATCGGGTGGTCTCCATCCTGAGAAAGGACAGCCTCGACCTCACCGACCAAGACCGGCGGCTGATCCATGACCAGGTGCTGGCCAGCACAGAGAATCGCATCCTGATCACCCATGGAACCGACACCATGGTGAAAACCGCCGAGAAGCTGAAGGATATCGAAGCCAAAACGATCGTACTCACCGGGGCGCTGGAGCCGGCCCTGTTCAAGACCAGCGACGCCCTGTTCAACATCGGCTGCGGGCTGGCAGCGGTTCAGAGCCTTGAGCGCGGGGTCTATGTTGTCATGAGCGGCAGGGTTTTCAGCTGGGACAATGTGCGCAAAAACCTGGAGACCAATCGTTTCGAACCCATAACCGAGCGCTGAGTGATATGAAACAGGAATCGATAAACAATCTGGTGCTGATCACTCTGGTAATTGCCATCTCGGCGCTGTTCCTATACATGATAAGCCAGTTTCTGATGCCCACCCTGATGGCCGGCATCTTCTGCGCAATACTCAGTCCGTTCCACAGCTGGCTGACTAAGAAACTGGGCGACCGCTCCCATACTGCCTCGCTGATAACCATTGTTGGCATTGTTCTTCTGGTCCTGGCCCCACTGACCATTCTGGTGGGCATTGTTGCCACCCAGGCAGTCAATGTCAGTCAGGCGGTTACTCCGTTTGTTCAGGAACTGATCAACGAACCGACGGCGATAACCCGCTATGTCGAAGGACTGCCGTTTTACAATGAGCTGCAGCCGTTTCGAAATATTCTGATCGAGCGCGCCGGCCAGACTGTTGCAACCATATCGAGTTTTTTGGTCAATTCCCTTTCGTCGGCAACCAAAATGACGATCAACGCGCTGATCGGCGTGGTCATCATGCTCTATGTGATGTTCTATTTCTTCTCGATGGGAACAGCCCTGCTCTATAAAATCCTCTACTTTCTGCCGCTCAAGGACGACGATGAACAGCGGCTGCTCAAGCAGTTCACCTCGGTGACCCGGGCGACCCTGAAAGGTACGCTGATCATCGGCATCATGCAGGGTTCTATCTGCGGGTTCGCGTTTTTTCTGGCCGGCATCGAGGGCTCGGTATTCTGGGGAACGATCATGGCGGTTTCCTCAGTAATCCCGGCGGTGGGAACCTTTCTGGTCTGGATTCCGGCGGCGGTAATTCTGGCCCTTATCGGCGACTGGGGAGGAGTGCTGATACTGACCATCATCTGCGGATTAATTTCGGGCAACCTCGACAACCTGGTCAGGCCGCGGCTGGTCGGCAAAGATACCCAGATGCACGATCTTTTCATCCTGTTCGGGACGCTGGGCGGTTTGTCGATGTTTGGCATCCTCGGCATAATTGTCGGCCCCATCATTGCCGCTCTGTTCAGCACGATCTGGTCGATCTACGGAGATTCATTCAAGGACTACCTGCCTGAGGTGGGCAAAGCCTTGACCCAGTTGCAGGCCAAACCTGAACAGACACCTCCCGAAGCGGACAACAAAGACGAACCGGCGGCCCGATGATCAGCCGGCCTTCGCAGCGTCGCACGTTCGCGGCCAGGGCGAAAGCCGTCATCACCAATCCGGGAATGGCGATCATCAGGTAGCAGGTTTTCATACAGAAGACGAACTTCACCGCCGCTGGCAGCCTCAGACAGCAGGATTCCGACGGAGAACAGTGGTCATTCCAGCGCCTTATCCATTCATTGGCAACGGTTTTATCCGGTTGCCCGGCAAACGCGAATTGCATCATTGATCTTTTTGTGATTGACTGTTTTATGCTCAGAAACTGTTTGTCCGCTCGGTCCGTGAGCCAGCAATTCAACCATCGGGGAAGCATGTGAATTTTGCACCGATCTGCAATGTACTCAGCACCCTGATGCTGGTTACCGGTGGATCGCTGATCCTGCCGATCATCTGCTCGCTCGTGTACCAGGAAGATGATCTGGCCAGCCTCAGCATCTCCGCCGGGATCATCGTTTTTCTCGGCATTGTGCTGCGACTTCTGTTCAGGAAAATTGATGAACTCTCGGTCAGGGAGGGTCTGTTCACCGCCACCATCGGCTGGATCATTATCTCTGCCCTGTCAGCCCTGCCGTTTGTCATCCATGGTTCGATCCCGTCATTCACCGACGGCTTTTTCGAGATGATGTCGGGGTACACGACCACCGGGGCCACCATCCTCACCGACATCGAGGCCCTGCCCCACGGCCTGCTTTTCTGGCGCTCCCAGACCCACCTGCTCGGCGGCATGGGTTTTCTGACCCTGACCATTATCTTCCTCCCCCACGGCATGGGCGGCGTCCGGCTGTTCAGGGCCGAGTCAAGTCCGGGCCAGATCATCACCCGGGATAAATTCATCGCCCGGAACCGGGATGCGATGATCTGGCTCTGGATCATCTACCTGGCTCTGAACGCAGCCCAGACCCTGCTGCTTTCACTGGGCGGCATGGATCTTTTCGATGCCCTCTGCACCGCTTTCGGCACCGTCTCCACATCAGGTTACTCACCTAAAAACGAGAGTATCGGTTTTTACCAGAACGGTTATTTCGACTGGGTAACCATCTGTTTCATGTTTCTCGGCGGCATGACCTTTGTGCTCTTTTACCAGATGATCAGGGGCAATTTCAGCGAGGTTGCACGGAATACTGAGCTGCGCTGGTACATTTCGCTGGTAATGATTTTTTCTCTGGCCGCATCGGTCAACCTCTGGTTCAGCAAAACCTACGACGGTTTCTGGGATTCCCTTCGCTACGGCACTTTTCAGACCGTCTCGCTGCTGACCACCACCGGTTTCACCACCGCGGACTACGAACTCTGGCCGCCGGCGGCCCAGATGTTCCTGTTTGCGGTCTGCTTCATCGGCGCCTGTGCCGGATCGACAACCAGCGGCATCAAGGTCGTCCACTATGCCATTATCTGGAAATATCTCTACGCCTCCGTCAAGCGCATCTACATCCAGCCGATGTCGCTGGTCACCGTCAGGTTGAACGGCAAGCCGGTTCAGCAGACCGTCATCGATCTGGCCGTCTGTTACTTCATCATCAATATTCTACTGGTTTTTGTCGGCGGCTGTGTTATGGCGATATCGGACGATCTCGACTACATCAGCGCGATGAGCGCGGTCATCGCCTCGCTGATGAACATCGGTCCGGGTTTCGGGGCCGTCGGCCCTTCCGAAAACTACGCCTTTATTTCCGATTTCGGCAAATGGTTCCTGTCCTGGAACATGCTGGTCGGCCGGCTGGAAATGTTTTCCGCCCTGGTCATCTTCTTTCCCGCTTTCTGGAAGAAGTGAGACCCTCGGAAATCACCGCTGAGATCGATAAGGCAGCAGTCAGAGTCTTTGTCGTATTTTCCGAGGAATCTGGTTGCAGTATGACCCGCCCCGCATCCGATATCCAGAACCTTTGAGATAATCGGTGTTGCCGCTGTCACTGCTTCGCTGATCAATTCCATCGCCAGGGGTGCGCAGACACTCGTGGCCTGGGCCGCGAAAGGGGCCAGGTCTGGTGGAACGCCTCTTTAACGAATTTACTCTCTTGCTGCTGGTTGAGATCTCAGACGGCAAACAATTTTCTCATGTCCTTGAGATGTCTGGACAGACAGACCCCGATGACCCTTTCATTGCCGCCGATATGGGTATTGCCGACGGCCACCAGCCAGTCGCCATCCCGGTAGACGCCGCCGATAAGGAGTTTACCGTGATAGGAGGAATCGAGCTTTGACAGCGGTTTTCTGGTGATTGGCGCTTTGGGTGCAGCGACGAGTTCGACCACCTCGGCATCGAAGCCGTGCAGGTGGGCCACGGAAATCAGTTCGCTTCGCCGGATGTGCTTCATGATCTCGCTGGCCGCCATGATCTTTTTGTTGAGGGCGATATCGATCCCGATGGTGGCGGCCAGGACCTGGTAATCCTCATTGCTGACCACGGCGATGGTCTTTTCCCTGCCCGTCGCTTCCTCGCCGTTGCCGCCCCGCATCAGGTTCTTGGCCAGCAGCGAACTCATGATGTTGGCTTCGTTACTGCCGGTGGTGGTGATGAAGGTGTCGATCTCCTGGACCCCGGCCATGTTCAGCACATCGGCCTTGGAGCCGTCGCCGTGTAGGACCTCCACATGGGAGAGTAGCCCGGCACATTCCTGCGCCCTGGTGCCGTCAATCTCCACCAGGGTGATCTCCACCGATTTCTTGAGCAGTTCGGCGACCCGGCTGCCGATCCGGCCGCCGCCGACAATCAGAACCCGCTGGCGAGCCCCCTGCGGGACCCCGGCAATCTCCATTATCTCGGGTAAATGCCCGGCTCCAACCATGACCACGATCTGGTCGTGGGGCAGAATTTCCAGTTCGCCGTCGGGAATAATCGTGGTTATGCCCCGGGCCACGGCGACCACCCTGAAGGCCATTTCCGAATGCTGCAGAGAGATTTCCTTTAATTTTTTGTTGGCGAACTGTGAATCGTGCGTTACCCGGGCGGCCACCATCTGGATTTTGTCCTCGGCTATGTCGATCACCTCATTGCCGTGACGCAGTTTGATCAGCCGGGCTATCTCCTGGGCCACCATCTCCTCGGGGTTGATCATCAGGCTCGCTTTCAGGTCCTCCGGGCTCAGTAGTGAACCGGGCAATCCGAACTGCAGCGAATGGACCCTGACGATCTTGTAGGGAATACTGAATTTATCCGCAATCCGGGCCGCCATCATGTTCACGGCATCGTTATCGGTGACACAGATGACGCAGGCCATGGTCCCGGCATCGGCTTCGTGCCAGCAGTCTATATCCATCGCCTCGCCCCGGATCAGCCTGATATCGAGGGATTCATCTGCGTACTGATAACGATTGGAGTCGGGCTCGATGGCCGTCACCGCATACTCCTCGTGCTGCAGACGTTTGGCCAGATAGAAACCGACTCCGCCAAGACCCAGAATCAGGATCTTTTCCTTGCCCCGTAATCGCTTAATCATTCGTGCGGCTCCTCAGGAGATGAAGGCTAAAAACACGATCAGCCATTGAAGCTCTGAAGTATCTTCTTGACCGTATTGCCGTCGGTGCTGCCGCCGAATTGGGCCATAATCGGCTTCATGGCCTGCATCCGGTTGCTAAACTGACTGAAATCGATGTGCTCCGCAATCCAGGCTCTGATTTCCTCTTCTCCCGCCTGCCGGGGCAGATACTCCTGGAGGACCTCGATAAACCCGGAATCATCGGAGCCGGAAGCGGCCAGCAGCTCTTTTTCCGACTTGATCAGCTTTCTGATGATCGCAGCCACCTGCTCATCGCTCAACTCTTTTTCAGGTTGTCTCTGGAACTCGCCGATCAGCACGCGAACGGCGTCGGTTTTGACCCTGTCCTTATTCTTCATTGCCGTCTTCAGGTCGGCACTGACCTTTTCCTGGAGTCTCATAGTCGTTCCCGGTTGCATTGGCATCTGTCGTTTGCTTCTGTTTGTCCCGATCCAGTCGAAATCATCCAATCAGCCGCCTCAACGCTCCAACGAGTAGAGCAGTTCGACGCCGTTGGAGTCCAAGGAATTCCTGCTCTCCACCGAGAACCCCTTGCCGAAATCGTAGCGGACCCTGAAGGAGCCGGCGTTCTTGAAAAGGTTGTAATCATAACTCACCGACAGGTCTTTGGAAAGCCTCTTGCCGACCACGACCGAGGTCTCCTGCGATTCGATGCTGCCCTCGACCCTTATATCATCAACCGGAAGCATCGAACTGACATCGGTGAGCAGGTCCGAACCCTTGCCCAGGCCAATGGCCTGGACTGCGGAATTGATGAACCCCTCAGACCCCCTTGCACCCTCGCTGCTGAGCGGCTTGTCCAGCAGGATATAGGCCAGGATATCTGCCTCCTCCATACCTGGGACCGAAAAAAGATCCATGACGAAGTCGTCGGCGCTGCCGGTCACATTGACCCCGGCCTCGACACCATCATACCCGAACCGCGTTTCCTCGATGAATTTCGAGGCCCTGATATCGAGACCGGGATTGTCCACCGGTCCGCCGTCAAACGACAGTCTGCCCCTGCTGATCCGAAGAGGACTGCCATAGACGGTAAAACTGCCGTCCACGATATCGAGGTAGCCGCGCCCGACCGTGGAACCGTCCGGGTTGTTGGCCACGATCAGATGGCCGCCGAGCTTACCGTTCAGGCCATGGCCGACCACCTTGACAGCGTCGCCGAGAACGACTTCGATATTGTAGCGAAACGGCCAGGGCGCTGTCTCTTCGAACCGGTCGACGAAAACCACATCGCTCGACTCCGAAGCCGAACGATCTATTTTTTCGACTTCTATCAAAGCGTCAGTGACAACCACTTTGCCGCTCAGATTACCGCCGTCCCCATCGAGGGTAAGATCGAGTTCAGGGTCGGCGGTCATGGTTATCGCCCGTCTGTCCAAAAGTAGGGAGTCACGGCCGGAAATAGTCAGGCGGCCGTTCCAGGCCCCGCTGCCAAATTCAAAGACCCCACTGCTGCGCAATGTACCATTGCCGGACCTGCTGTCGAGCTCCAGCGCCAGCTTGTCGAAACCGGCCTCGATGGTCCCCGCAACTTCTTTCAGATGAATGCCCAGCAGAGGAATTCGGAGTTCTCCATCGCCCAGCTCCACACTGCCGGCAGCAGAGGGCTGCCCCAGGGTGCCGCCGATATCGACGTTGCCCGACAGGTTGCCGGAGGGGAGCAGGAAATCACCGGTCAAGGTCTGTAAAAAGGCGAGATCGATGATATGGACATCGACATTTCCGCCGAGTTCCATGGTGCTGTTCCACTTACTGGAATCTCCGGCACCAGCTAGAGAAACGATCCCGTTCAGGTAACTTCCGTCAACCAAACTGCTTGCAAGCCGACCATCCAGGTTGGTGTCTTCAACGGTGAAATGCAGCGAGGTGCCGGACCAGACAAGGTCGTCGTAATAAGCATTTGGTCCGAGGATAAGGCCCAGTTTGTCTATTGAGGCGCGGCCCGTCCCTGAATCGATGACCGCCCCGGAGCCGCTCACCTGCAGGGCCGCCGTCAGGGTTCCGGTTATCTCCTTATCGAGCACCCCCCACTGGTTGAGACTGGCCATTGAAAAAAAGAGTTCATCCACAGACAGAGACCAGATACCGGACTGTTCCCAGGCGGCCTGAACACATGCCCGGTTCTGACCGGAATCAATGCAGAGATTGTCGGCGGCGACGCCATCGGCCGACAACACCAGATGAGCAGAGCCGCTCTGCCGCCAGGCACCGAAGCGCTGGTCATCATAGATCGTCCGGCTGACCTGCGCTTTCCAGACATTGTCCTGCACGGTACCGTTCATTGCAGCCTCAAGCCGGCCCCGCTCCAGTTCGAGCACTCCGCTGAGGCGATGCTTCTCCATGGTTCCGTCTACAGCCAGCTTAACAGCGGATACACCAAATCCGCTGAGATCGAGCCTGTCGAGCTGCAGACTGCCGTTCACCGCCCGGCCGGCCAGGTCGGCATCGATCTCGGCACTGACACCACCTGCCGCATAACCCTGATAGCGCATATCCCTGCCATCGAGGACGATATGCGCCGTCGGCTCAGCCCGCGGCCCTTCAACCGTCCCGGTAATCTCCAGGTTGCCGCCCAAGTCCGGAAAGAGCCGCTCGAGTTCGGCCGCCTCAAGGGTAAACTCGAGAACGACATGCTCATCGATTCTTCCCGCCGCGGTGAGGCGATTCCCGCCATTGGCTATATCGACGCCGTTGAGCAGCAGTACCCGGTCCTGATAGATCAGCGACCCGCCGCCACTCAGTTCGTAGCCGCTCAGGGTACCGGTCAGCGTATTGATTTTAGTCACCAGCCGCAGATCACCATCGCGGTAAGAGCCTTCGCTGGTCAGGCTGCCGCTGATGGAGCCGGTCGGCAACCCGTCGATTTCAGAAGGGTCGAACGATTCCAGACGAACATCAGCCTGCCAGCGAAGCCCGTCGGCCCAGCTCAGGGATCCGGCCAGATCAACGGCACCCTCACCGCATTTGAACCGGCAGGAGGCGATCTCGAGGCCCTGCAGATTGCCGTCGACGGCCAACCCCCCGTGGAGCAGCAGATCAAATTCGGCTGCCGATATTTCGATTTGCTCCACGCTGCCGGTGTAAAAGACCTCGCCGTCAGTGACCCTGCCGGAGAAGTTAACACGGGTATCGAGGCTGGTCGCCGGAAGCGGCGCCAGTCTGGAAACATCGAACGAATCAACGGTCAGCACGCCGTCCCAGCTCAGTTCAGGGCCAAAGGTAATCCCGGCGCTGATCCCTACCTGGTTTTCATCATAACCGACGGTACCGTTGCTTAGGGTCAGCCTTCGGCCATCCATGGTAAAATCAAGCTCGACTGTCAGCGGCGCCGAGTCATCGGTGACCACCGCCGCCCGCAGAACCCCGGCGGCCTCCCCGGCTTCGCCGCCGGCCTGCAACTCGAGATCGACAGCAACATCGGGCCATGAATCGCAGACCGCACCCGGCACGACACCAGTCCCCCCGAGATCGACCTGGTAGGACCGGGCGGTGAACAGCTTCGACAGGCTCAGCCTGCCATCGACCGTTACCGGACTGGTGACCTGCAGCTCAATCAGCGGATCATTGAGCGACTCAGAGACCTGGAGCCTGCCGCCGAGCTCACTGCAGCCGGCTGCTTTCAGCTGCCAGCCGCCAGTTATCTCCACCGGCCAGGAACCAGCCATCTGCAGCTCCCCCGCCGCCGTTCCGCTCAATACGGCGCCCTTGGCCGAGCTTCTGAATATGGCCTCGGAGAGAACCAGCCGACTCGTCGTACCGGATAAACGGGCAGAAAAGGTGTGCAGGGTAAACAGGTTTTCTCCGCCCAGCTGTTTAATCTCCAGCTGGTCGATCCGCAGGCTGCCGATCAGAAGGGACAGCGGAAATGAGATTTCCGGCAGTGCAAACGGCGCTGCACCTGCCGCCCGCCCGCCTGCAGCCTGGCTTTTAAGGATGATCTGCACGCCGGTAAAAGACAGCTCCCCGGCATGGATGACGCTTCTGCTCAGCTGCTTCGGCTGCCAGCTGCAGCGCAGATCATCGATGACAATATCGACGGCATCAGCGTGGATGGTGATCTTGCCGAGACGCCAGTCCCCCAGAATTCTTCCGGTGCTGCTGCCGATATCCAGGCGGCCGCCGCTGAGCTTTTCAAGCAGCGCGGTCGAGACCTGCAGCCCCTTTTCGGTGAGCAGCATAAACCCGGCTGCGCCCCCGCTCAGGCCGAGCAGGCAGATGGCAATGAACAGAATACGCCTGATCACAGGTCTGCTCCGACACTCAGGTAGACGTACTGGGCATCACCTTCGTCATTGAGTGGATAGGCCACCTCCAGGCGGGCCTGGCCGAAGGGAAGCACAAAACCGACGCCGGCGCCAACGCCGTGCGCCAAATCGACCTCGATATCGTTCATGGCATTGCCGGCGTCGTAAAAAACGACTCCGCGCCAGTTGTCCCAAAACTGCTTTTCCAGTTCCACGCCGCCGGTAAGCAGAAGTTTACCGCCAATCACATTCCCCTCGGAATCGGTCGGCCCCAGCGTCCGATACTGGTAGCCCCTGACGCTCCTCTGACCGCCGGCATAGAATCTGATCGACGGTGGAATCGAATCGATGTCGTCCACCAGGGTGGTGCCGACCGAACCTCGACCGATTACCCGGAAACGCTCAAACGGCGTGATGATGGCCTTGCCTTCGGCCCGCAGCTTCAAAAAGGTTGCATCGGACAACACGTCATTCTGGGCGCCGGTAAGCTCAATCAATGCCCGTACGCCATGCTTGGTGGTGACAATATCGTCGGCCAGCGCCCAGGTCCACTTGAGGCCGGGCATCAGCAGCTGGCTTTCGCCATCGGTATCGCCGATCCGATAATTTTCATCGAGATATTCAAGCGATACCCCGTAGTAATGTTCCGGAGTCGAATACTCGTACAGCGCCCCGATGGAAGATGACTCGGTGGCGGTCTCCTCCCAGGTCTCCCGGCTCCACATGGCGGTGCCGACCGCACTGTTGTAGCGGGGGTCGACCACCGGGATCATATAACTGGCGACGACAGAGCGCTCGCGCTCACCGTACAGCAACGAACCGAATAGACGGTGCCCTCTGCTGTTGAGCATCCGGTTGAAATACTCGAACCGGGCATAGGCCAGGGTATCGGTCGAATATCCCAGGCCAAAACTATAGCGGTTGTATGTTTCCAGCGGCTCCACCGTAATTGCAACCGGTACCCGACGGCCGTCCGGGTTTGCCGTGTCCCCCTCGATGACCACCGAACTGAAGTAATCGCTGCGGTAGAGGTCGCGCTGAAGTTCCTGCAGGCGGCGGGCGGAGAAATAGTCGTCGCTGTCGAATTCGATAAAGCGGAAGAACAGATTTTCGGTGAGAATATCCTGGTTGACCGTGATATCACCGAAATAATAGCGCGGACCGGTATCGAGCTGCAGTATGATCTCGGCATTATATGCCGGCCGGTCGATTCGTATCTCATGCCTGGTAAATGCGGCACCGAGATAGCCCAGGGCAATTGCCTGCCGCAGGATCCGTCTCTTTTCCTGCTCATAGAGACGCTGGTTGAGATTGTCCCCTTCCTTCAAGGCCAGCTCCCCGGGGTCGAGGATTCCGGCTGTCTCTGCCCCCGGGCCGACCACCGTAGCCGAAACGGAGCCGATCACCACCGGTTTGCCGGGATCAACCGTGTAGGATGCCGTCCAGCCCTCGCCGGAGCGCGTCAGCGAGGCGCTGATTTGAGCGGAATAGTAGCCGTACGGTGCCAGTGCCGCACCGATATCCTCCGTGCCGAGCTGATGCAGACGCAGGATCTCTGCCTCGCTCAGATCGCTGTCCTGGCTGTAAACATTGATCCTCAATCGAGCCAGAACGTTTTCAAGCAGCTTACCCTCGACCCCCTCCACCGTCACTTCCAGCGGCGGTCCGGCAAAAGCCGCGAGCGGACCCAGAAGGATCAGCAGGGCGAAAAAAAAGAGGGCTCGGGAATACAAGGATGCGGTATTATCAGCAGCAGGGTTATGACTGGAGTTTTTCCAGTCAGAAAAGGACGCGGTATAGACTCACAACTATAGTCTCAATGGGCCATGAACTGCAATAATCAGGTTGTCGTCATAACCAAGATGGTAAACGGCGGCTATGGCCTGGCCACAGCCGCTGACGGCAAAATGGTGCTGGTCCGTTATACCCTGCCCGACGAGACCGTGGCGATAAAAATAAACGATGAAAAAAACCGGGTGGCTTTTGCCCAGGTGACCGATGTGCGCCAACCCGGGGCCGGCCGTGTCCGTCCGCCCTGCCCATACTATGGCCGCTGCGGCGGCTGCGACCTGCAGCACGCCGACTACCGGAGCCAATGCCTGATCAAACAGGATGTCCTCTCGGAGCTTTTTTCCCGCATACCAGGGATCTCTGAGACCGGCCATGATGATCTGATCAGACCAATCATCGGCTCCGCCAGTCAGTTCGGCTACCGGCATCGCATCAGGCTGAGGATAGACGACTGCGGCCGACCGGGTTTCAGCCATTTCAGGTCACACCGGATCGTCGAGGTGAACAGCTGCCTGCTGGCTGACGAACAGATCAACCGCTGCCTGGCCGATCTGCCGGGACTCGACCCTTTCAGCAGGCTGGCGAAAATTACCGAAGAGCTGGAGATTATCCTCAATCCGCTGAGCAACCAGGTTTCACTGCTGTTCAGCCTGAAACGGCCACCCCGGCCGGCGGACCGGGTGCAGGCCCGCGGTCTCTGCGCCGCCTCGGGCGGTATCGAGCGGGTATTCTTCAGCGGGCGGACCTTCAGCACCGAAGGCCCCTATTGCCGCGGGGAAGCTGATGAGAAAACCCTCGGCAACACGATTGGCTTGCTCTCAGATGACCAGCCGCCGCTGAAACTTCACTGGGAGATCGGCGGCTTCAGCCAGGTCAATCTCGGGCAGAACACGGTCATGGTCGACCTGGTGCGTCAGCTGAGCCGGGTTCAGCCCGGGGATCGGGTACTCGATCTCTATTGCGGCATGGGAAATTTTTCCCTGGCAATGGCCCGGCAGGCCCGCGAGGTTCACGGAATCGAAGGTCAGGGCTCTGCCATCAGAAGCGCCCAAAAAAACAGTCGGGCCAACGATTTATCTAACTGCCGATTCGTCAAGAGCGATGTTGCTTCCGCCTGCCGCTCGCTGCTTGCCGAACAGGAACGCTTCGATATCGTTGTCTGCGACCCGCCGCGCAGCGGTATGGCTGAGCTCACCGGGATGCTCTCCGGGCTGACCGGTAAAAGGCTGGTGTATGTATCCTGCGACCCGGCAACCCTGTGCCGCGACCTGGGGAAGCTGGTCAAAACAGGATTCACCATCGACACGGTTCAGCCGGTGGACATGTTTCCCCAGACCCACCACATCGAAACCGTTGTCGTCCTGGAAAAGAGCGGCTCCTGATGGCGAAAACATTGACAATCCGTGCAATTATCTGTAAACGAAGAGTGGGCTGTGCGACCCGCACGGTTCGTCTTATGTGAAGACAACCACAACCAAGCGGCCGCAAGCCGCTTTTTTTTATGTTGACCAGGCTGTGGCACCAGACATCGATCAGACAGCGGCGACAGCAACCGACGCCGACAGACAGGACGTACCATGAGCAGTGACAACCAGTTCCTCGCCCAGCGAAGAGAAAAAGCCCGGAGTCTGGCAGATCTAGGCGTTAACCTCTATACTAACACCTTCAAGCCGACCGACCGCATCGAGTCGATCCTGCCCCAGGCTGAACCGCTCGAACCGCAGCAGAAAGAAGAAACCGGCTCGAGGTTCTCGATCGCCGGCCGGATCCTTGCGATGCGTAAGTTCGGCAAGGCGGCATTTATTACCCTGGTCGACGCCAGCGGACAGATGCAGGTATATATCCGCAAGGATACGGTGGGTGATGATCAGTTCGCCGCTTTCATGAAGTTCGATATCGGCGATATCGTCGGGGCTTGTGGTTCGCTGTTCAAAACCAAGACCGGCGAGCCTTCCATTCATGCCGACGAGGTGGTCATGGTCTCCAAGTCGCTGCGGCCGCTGCCGGAAAAATGGCATGGCCTGACCGATGTGGAGACCCGTTACCGTCAGCGTTATGTGGACCTGATCGTTACCCCGGAGAGCAGGGCTACCTTTCGCAAACGGGTGGAGATTATCCGCCTGATCCGCGACTATCTCAGTGAGCGCGGCTTTCTCGAGGTGGAAACCCCGATGATGCAGCCGGTTCCCGGCGGGGCCACCGCCAAACCGTTCAAGACCCACCATAAAGCGCTGGACATGAACCTCTATCTGAGGATCGCCCCGGAACTCTACCTGAAGAGACTGCTGGTGGGCGGTTTCGAGCGGGTGTTCGAAATTAACCGAAACTTCAGGAACGAAGGGCTGTCGACCCGGCACAACCCGGAATTCACCATGCTCGAATTCTACCAGGCCTATGCCACCTATGAGGATCTGATCGACCTGACCGAGAACATGATATCGTCGGTCTGCCAGGCGGTGAACAACACCCTGAGCATCAGCTACCAGGGTATACCGGTCGATCTGAGCCCACCCTGGAAGCGGCTGACCATGGAGCAGGCCCTGATTGACATCGGCGGTGTCGAGGCAGCCATCCTGGCCGATGACGAGCAGGTGATCGGACATGCCCGAAGCCTCGGCATCAGCCTTGAAGAACAAGCGGGCCCCGGCAAGGCCAAGACCGAGCTGTTCGAACTCCTGGTGGAAGAAAAGCTGATCGATCCGACCTTCATCACCTCCTATCCGACCGAGGTCTCTCCGCTGGCCAGACGCAACGAGGCTGATCCGACCGTCACCGACCGTTTCGAGCTGTTCATCACCGGTCGCGAAATCGCCAACGCCTTCAGTGAGCTCAATGATCCGGTTGACCAGCGGCAGCGGTTCGAGAAGCAGATAGCCGAACGGGGTGCTGACGACGAAATTCATCCGGAGCTCGATTTCGACTATGTCCGGGCCCTGGAGTACGGCATGCCCCCGGCGGCCGGAGAAGGTATCGGTATCGACCGGCTGGTGATGCTGCTGACCGACGCCCCGTCGATTCGTGATGTGATCCTGTTTCCTCATATGAAACCCGAGGAGCACACTGCACAGCCGGGCGATTCAGACAATAGAGCGGACAGCGACTGATATGTACGAGTGGTTCATCAGCCGCCGCTACCTGCGGGCCAAACACCGGCATGGCTTCATCTCCCTGATCTCCCTGATATCGGTGGTCGGCATCACGGTCGGCGTCATTGCCCTGATCGTCGTTCTGGCGGTATATTCGGGTTTTACCGAGGGCCTTCGCGACCAGATCCTGGGCATCAACTCCCATATCATCGTCCAGCGGGTTGAAGGGAGCATCGACAACTACGAGCTTACCCGCGACCAGATCGTCTCTGTCAAGGGGGTCGCCGGAGCTACTCCCTATCTCTACGCCCAGACTTTGCTGAGCGGCGTATCAGGCGGCTCGGGCATCGTCCTGCGCGGCATAGAGGCAAAGACAGCCAGCCAGGTCATCAGCCTCGGCAACCAGATGATCGCCGGCAGCATCGACGACCTCGATGATCGGGGAGACGATCGAACCCCGCCGATCATCATCGGCGCCCGGCTGGCCGAAGAACTGCGGGTAGATGTGGGCGGCAAGGTCCGGCTCATTTCCCCGTCGGGGCCGCTGACGCCGATGGGGGTGATACCGAAAATCAAGACCTCCAGGGTGGCCGGCATCTTCGAATCCGGCATGTACGAGTACGATTCGTCTCTGGCTTACATGGATATCGGCGCCGTCCAGGATTTTCTGGAAATCGGCGATGTGGCCCACGGCATCGAGGTCGTGGTCGAAAGAGACCTGCTCAACAAGGCGGACCAGGTGGCTGCTGCAATCGTTGAAAAAATCGGCCCGGGGACCATAGCCCGGGACTGGATGGCCATGAACCGGAATCTTTTTGCCGCCTTCAAGCTCGAAAAGATCGGCATGTTCATCTGCGTGGCCCTGATTATCCTGGTGGCCGCTCTCAACATCATCAGCGCCCTGATCATGCTGGTCATGGAAAAGGGACGCGATATCGCCATTCTCAAATCGATGGGCGCCACCTCGGGGTCGATCATGAAGATCTTCTTCCTGCAGGGCATGGTTATTTCATTGACCGGAACAGTACTGGGTGTTCTGGGCGGCCTGGGCCTCAGCGAGCTGCTGTCGAGGTATCAGTTCATCGAACTGCCCTCCAACGTCTACCCGATGACGACCCTGCCGATCAAGGTGCTGCCCGCCGACGTTGCCATTATCGCCGTCTGTTCGATCGTCATCAGCCTGTCGGCAACCATCTATCCTTCCTGGAAAGCCTCACGGGTAAAGCCGGCGGAGGTGCTCGCATGAACCGGCCGCTGCTGCAGGCCCTGGACCTGCGAAAAACCTATACCAGCGGCCTGAAAGACATCGACATACTCACAGGCATCGACCTGGAGGTCATCCCGGGTCAAATGACCGCGATCGTCGGCGCCTCCGGTTCGGGCAAGACCACCCTGCTGCAGATTCTCGGCACCCTGGCGGCACCGTCCAGCGGCCAGCTGCTGTTCAAGGGCGACCGCCTGGACCAGAAAAACGACAGGGAAATGGCCGACTTTCGCAACAAATCGCTGGGGTTCATCTTTCAGTTCCATCACCTGCTGCCCGAGTTCAGCGCCCTGGAAAATGTGATGATGCCCGCCCTTATCGCCGGCAAATCGAAAGCGGCGGTCGAACAGCCGGCCCGGCAGCTGCTGGCTGCCGTGGAACTGGATCACCGCTGGGAACACCGGGTGCATGAGCTGTCCGGCGGCGAACAGCAGCGCACCGCCCTGGCCCGGGCGCTGATCATGGAACCGGAGCTGCTGCTGGCCGACGAACCGACCGGCAACCTGGACAGCAGGGCCGGGGAAATGGTATTCAAGCTGCTCAAGACATTGTCCAGAGAACGTTCACTGGCCGTCCTGATGGTCACCCACAACCGGCTGCTGGCGGATCAGATGGACCGCTGCCTGACCCTCATCGACGGGGTGCTGGAAAGCAATCTGTAATCAATCTCTTGGTCTGGGAGGTTGCCATGCCCTACACCACCGATTCCCGAGGTTATCAGAGTCTCGTTCAGCAGTATCCCAGTGCCGTCAGGATACTGGCAGAGGGTGACTCATGGTTCGCTTATCCCCGGCGTTTCATCGCCTTCGGCCAGGCGGCCAATGTCGTGCAGATACTGGCCGAGCGCCGCTACTACCTGATTTACTCGACCTCGGGCATCGGCGACGAAGCGGCGACCATGCTGACCGGGGAACAGAAGTTCGGCTTCACCAAGCGGCTGGCCACAAGCGAGTTCGATGTCGTCCTGTTTTCCGGGGGCGGAAACGATATCGTCGGCAGATATGATTTCGATTTTCTGCTGAAACCGCGGGACAGCAGTGCCCGCTGGCAGGACTGTATCGATATCGAACGGCTGGACAACAAGCTGGACCTGATCGAGTCGGTCTATATCGAGTTGATGGAGCGGGTCGAGCACTATTCGCTCAATCCCGGAACCGTGGTGGTCAGCCACAATTACGATTTCTGCCGGCCTTCGCCGGAGGGGTACGAGCTGTTCGATATCTTTCCCATAGGGGAATCCTGGATTTACCCCTATCTGCAGGAGAAGGGTTTCACCAGCCTCGAGGAGCAGAAAGCGGTGATCAGGTTCATGCTGGTGCGCTTTGCCGCACGTCTGGACCAGGTGCAGCGCCGATACGGCTCCAGACTCCATATCGCCAATACCCAGGGCACCTTGTCGGAGAGCCAGTGGCGCAACGAAATTCATCCGACCCCGGCCGGCTTCAGGATGATTTCCAGAATCATTCACCGCACCATTCAGCAGGCGCTTGAGCAGGGCTGACTACTTCAGTGATCTATAGTAGCTGTCGACGTTGTAGATGGCTGCCAGCGGATTGTGCCCCAGCACCCGGTCCTTGACGGCCAGAACCGTACAGAGCGCCTCGGAATATTTGAAGAACAGTGAATCGTGACCGACGCAGAGCCCGAGCAGGATGTTGAACTCGGTCTGTTCCCGGTTGAGGACCATGGCCTGGAGGATCGGGTTGCACATAGCCTCCTCACCCGAGGCGTCGATCTGCTCCTCTCTGCTCAGACCGATCACCGTTTTGGAATTTCGTCCGACTTTACAGATCGCCGAAACCACCTCGAACCCATGGGAGGAAATCAGCTTTTCGACCGCACCGGCCTCTGTCCTGAGCCCCATGCAGAAGGCCATGCCGATCCGTTTATAGTCCATTCGGCCGGCAAAATCGATGATCTCCTCGATCCTGGTCTTCATCGGTCTGACCTTTTCGTACCCCAGCTCCCGGTTGCCGTAGCCGCTTCCTTCCTGAATAGAAGCCTGTCGGGCAAATTCGCCGACACCCTGGTCGTCCCGGTAGCGGGAGAGGCTCTCGCGGGACAGTTCGGCCAGGTTAGCCGTCGGGCAGGACTCCGGCCCCCTGCCCTCTTCATTGCGGCACAGCCGGTCTGCGATCTTGTAGGGGCAGCGGGCACAATTGGCGGCCTGGGAAGCGCTGGCCCGCCCGGTCTTTCTGCTAGTGCTCATGGTTTCTCCCGATTCGTTGCGATATCTTTCCTGGTGTCGATGAGGTCCCGGTGCCATCGATTCAGCTGAGCAAAGCTCACCCCCGCTCCGCCACAAACCACGACCAGGATCGATTTTTTCTCTTTCAGCCACCTGGCTCCACGATAAACAGGCGCCAGGGCTGCTCCGCAGGCCGGCTCCACCACCAGCCGGTGATCGTCACCAAAGCGCAGGCAAGCATCGACCGCCTCGAGGTCGGAAACGACCAGGCTGTCGATCCGATGAGCTGAACTCCACTCAAAAGCCCGAACACTGATTTTCTTGGCACCGAGCGAAGTGGCGATGGTGTCGATTTTTGCCAGCTCCACCACCCTTTGGGCGGAAACGGCAGCGGCCAGCGAAGCCGCCCCCTCGGTCTCCACCGCCAGAACGGGGACATCCGTCAGCTGATTTCTGTGCAGTCCTTCCGCAATCCCGCAGAGCAGCCCGCCGCCGCCAACCGAGCAGACCACCCCATCAGGCCTGAAACCGGCGGCCACAACCTCGTCGATCAGGGTCGCATGTCCCTCCCAGAGCAGCGGGTCATCGAACGGGTGGATGAGCACCCGGTCAACACCGGTCAGGCTCAAAGCATGGTCATGGGCCTCCTGCCAGGACTCCCCATGGACGACGACCTCCGCCTGTTCCTGCCGGATCATCTGCACGGCGCGGTCCGGTGTCGATACCGGCACCACCACCGTTACCGGGACAGACAGTTTCCTGCCGCAATAGGCCACCGCGATACCGGCATTGCCGCCCGAGGAGCTGATAAAAGCCCGCACCCCGCGGCGCACATGGTGACTGCAGGCCCGGCCGACCCCCCTGAGCTTGAAGGAGCCGGACGGCTGCAGCGCTTCCATTTTCAGCCAGACCCCGGTCCCGGCAATGCGTGACAGGGCCAGCGATTCCAGCAGGGGTGTCTGGATATGGAGATCAGTCATCGTATCGCTGGTTCATGAGGACAGGTTTGCCTGCAACTCACCCAGGTCGACCCGGGAGGTGAAATCGAGGCTCAGCGGGGTGACCGCGACTTCCTTTTTCACGGCCAGAGCATAGATATCAGAATCGGTTTCGATATCTTCTTCATTGAACGCTATCCGGGTTTCAAAATCGCTGATCATGCTGTCGACCGACGGCGTGGCCAGATATTTGGAATAGTACATCGTCCTGGAAAGACGAGTCATCCGCCAGGGTGTCTGGACGGTAGCCATGTCCGGAACGTCAATCTTGAGGACATCGATATCTGAAGGCAGCTTCTTTTCAAGGGCCAGCCGGGCGAATTTCTCCAGGAAATAGACCGCCCCGGCCCAATCCTGACCGGTGTAACGGTGATGCGAAGCGATATCCGTCTGTTTGGAGACGGCCAGCGACAGGACTCCGTGGCTCGAGGCCTCGAGGGCGGCGCCGACCGTACCGGAGCAGCTGATCATGGACCCCAGATTCTCACCATAATTGATGCCTGAAATGAGAAGATCGGGTTTATCATCCCGGAACAGCGTGAACATCGCGTGCCGTACCACCTGGGCCGGAGAACAGGGGCAGCGGTAAGCTTCGACAGCGGTGCTGCCGATCATGAACGGGTGCGCCTCGAGGCGCGAGTCCTTGTTTCCGGTCAAGCCTCTGCCGGTCGCCGTCTGCTGGTCGGTCGGGGCGATGATGGTCAGCCTGCCGGCCCCGGCCAGCGCCTCTGCGGCAGCCCGAAGCCCCGGCGAATCGATGCCGTCATCGTTGGTAATGGCGATATGCACATCCTGCAAAGCTTTCATCATCTATTCTCCGCTGGCTTTCGGGCCAGACCGGTCATTTGGGGAGAAACGGTCGATGCGACCGCCAAACCCGCTGGCGGCAGATCGGCTGTCCCACCTGCAGCACCGCTTGGACCTCCCGACAATTCCGCTTTCAACGCTGATGCAGCCCAGCCGTCAAGACCCCCGCGCCGATCAGGGCTGCGGCGCCCCCGCGACTGAACAGTTTTCTGATCCGTTTTTTTTGCAGGAATTCCCTGAACTGCCCGGCAAAAGCGCCATACAGCGCGGCATTGATTCCCGCCAGAACCAGGAAGGTCGAACCCAGCAGACCCAACTGCAGAACAGACGACCCGGACCGATCGATGAACTGTGGGAAAAAGGCGACAAAGAAGGCAATGCTTTTCGGGTTCAGCGCCGTGACGATAAATGATGATCTGAACAGGGTCCGGGCGGAATCGGTTGGGGTCTCGAGCATCAATTCGGATACCTCGGAACCCGATCTCCACAATCTGATGCCCAGGTAAACCAGATAAACGGCGCCAAGCCACTTGATCAGCACAAACAGTTCAGCCGACACGGCCAGCAGGCTCCCGACACCCATCAGCGACAGCGTCATCGCTGTGAAATCGCCGGTCACCACCCCTCCGGCCAATGGTATAACGGATCTTCTGCCATGGACAATCGCCTGGCTGACGACCAGAATGATCGTTGGCCCCGGAATGATCAGTATCAGACTCGAGGCCAACACGAAACCGATATAGATTTCAATGCTCATCTGGTGTTCTCCCTGTTTCCGGTTGATGGTCGGTTGCCAGTGCTGTCAGATACTGGTTGTACAACAATGGCGTTGACAATTCCAGATGATTTGTCGGCAGAGCTGCCGGTTTCAGGGAGGTTGGCCGATGGCGGCGAGACGTTGAAACGATCAGCAGCAGGTATCGTTATGGCCGGTGCAGGTACCCTTCTTAGCACCCCTGATATCGCTCTGATGCTTGGCGATGGAAACGATCGTTTTCAACCGTTTCCTGGTTTTCTCCGGGAGATCGCCCTTCTTGATCTTATCGACTTCTTCACAGATGGCGGTGAATGCATTGGCAATTTTATCAGTACACAGCATGGTTTCACTCCGTCGGTTCGGGTTTGTTGATTGAGCAGCTCGATTCAGCCTGTGGTGCCCGGCTACACTAACCGATAAACACCAAATCGTAAAAAAGCAAAGATCCCGGCGCGGCAGCGCCAGGCCTGCGGGCCGCCAGCCTTGACAGAGCCGGAACAACCCTTTATACATGGGTAGAACATGTTGCACGCAGGGGTGGCCGTCTGGCCTGAGATAATACCCATAGAACCTGATCTGGTTAATGCCAGCGTAGGGAATAGCAGTTCAAGCCTTTTTCTCAGCTCGTTCTCTCCGGTTATCTCCCCGGTTTCCTCTCGGCCCGCTTCCTGCGTCACTGAAAAACACACAATATCGAGGAATTAAATGTCAGACTTTACGTCAAAATGCGCCGAGAACATCGACAGAATCCGACTCAATAAGCCGCTCATTCACAACATCACCAATTACGTGGTGATGAATTACACCGCCAACGCGCTGCTGGCCGCCGGCGCCTCGCCGGTCATGGCCCATGCCGCCAATGAAGTCGAGGAGATGGTCAGCTTTGCCGGTGCCCTGGTGTTAAATATCGGCACCCTCTCTGAAACCTGGATCGCCTCGATGCTGAAGGCCGGCAGAAAAGCAAGTGAACTCAACACCCCGATCGTGCTTGACCCGGTCGGCTCCGGCGCCACCCGGATGCGGACCGCAGCAGCCAAAACGATCCTTGCCGAGACCAATGTCACCATCGTACGCGGCAACGCCTCTGAAATCCTTTCCCTGCACGATCAGGATTCCCAGGGCAAGGGGGTCGATTCGCTTCATTCAGTGGACGAAGCCCGGGAGTCGGCAATGCTCTTGGCCAGGGAGCTGGGCGCCACTCTGGCTATCACCGGCCCCAGCGATTTCATAACTGACGGGACCAGGACACTGACGGTGGACAACGGCCATCACATGATGCCCCTGGTGACGGGAACCGGCTGTACTGCCACCGCCCTGATCGGCGCCTTCGCAGCCGTCGACCTGGACCCCCTCTCGGCGGCCGCCACCGCGCTGGCCTTTTTCGGGCTTGCCGGAGAACGTGCCGCAGTCAGGGCCAAGGGCCCGGGCACCTTCATGGCCGAACTGCTCGATGAACTCTACCTGATCACCGCCGATGACATCAGAGCCGGGTGCAGAATCGAACAGGGATGATCGGATGATCGACTATTCCCTCTACCTGGTTACCGACCGGCCCCTGTCGCGGTGGCGCTCGACCAGGGAAATCGTCGAGGCTGCCGTGGCCGGCGGGGTCAGCTGCGTTCAGCTTCGGGAAAAACAGTGCGGAACCAGGGAATTCATCGAGCAGGCTCGATCGATCAGAAGTCTGCTCAGGGAAAAAAACATCCCGCTCATCATCAACGACCGGGTCGATGTCGCCCTGGCCGCAGGTGCCGACGGCGTCCATCTGGGCCAGCAGGACATGCCCATCGATCTGGCCAGGAAAATCAGCTCAGGTTCGCTGCTCATCGGTATTTCCGCTGAATCGATCGATGACGCGGTCCGGGCTGAACAGGAGGGTGCCGACTATATCGGCATCAGTCCGGTCTTTTCAACACCGACCAAAACCGATACCGGCCCTGCACTGGGCCTCACCGGGGTGAGAGCGATTCGTGAGCTGGTCAAGATCCCGCTGGTCGGCATCGGCGGCATCAACTACCACAATGCTATATCGGTGATCGCCGCCGGAGCTGACGGCATCGCCGTCGTTTCGGCGATTGTCTCGGCCGCCGACCCGGCCGCTGCGGCACAGCAGCTCAGGGACATGGTCGATCGGGCAGCCGGTGTATCGCACCATGGCTCCCGGTAAAGACGTGGTCGCCCCGACCATACGGATCTGCGACCTGACGCTTGGTTTCAACGGCGGCTCAACTATTTTCGATGGCCTCGACCTCGAGATAGCCGCCGGCAAGACAACCGCCATCCTCGGTCCAAGCGGCTGCGGTAAATCGACCCTGCTGCGCCTCATCTCCGGTGCCGGCGTTTTTTGCCACACGGGAGCCATTGAGTTCAGCCCTCCATCCGGCTCCGACGTCGCCTGGATGAGTCAGGACGATCTGCTGCTGCCCTGGTTGACCCTGCAGGACAATATCCTGCTGGGCTACCGCTTGCGCGGCGAAATTAATGAGGCGAACCGCCGCCAGGCAGCAGAACTGATTTCAAGAGCCGGGCTGGCGGGCTATGAAGGGGTGCTGCCGGCAGCGCTTTCAGGCGGCATGCGGCAACGGGGAGCGCTGCTGCGCACCCTGATGGAGGGGAGGCCGGTGCTGCTCATGGACGAGCCGTTTTCGGCCCTCGATGCGCTGACCAGGATAAAACTCCAGAATCTGGCCGCTGAAATGACCCGGGGGACCACCGTTGTGCTGGTGACCCACGATGGAGCTGAAGCGCTGCGGATGGCTGACCGGATTTTCATCCTCGAAGGACTGCCCGCCCGGGTCAAAAAGATCATCGAACTGCGGACGCCGACTCCACGCGCAATCGACAATCCCGAAGTCCTGGATCATTGCGGAACACTGGTCAGTCTGCTGCTGGGGGACGACTGATGGCCGGGCTGCGCCTTTTAACCCTGGCCATCGGCCTGACCGGATTCTGGCAGCTGCTGGTAATGATTACCCAGGTCCCAGCCTATATCCTGCCGGGACCAGTGCCGGTGGCCGGCGCCCTTATCGAACATGGCCCGGTCCTGCTCAAACACCTGAGGGTCACGGCCGCTGAAATAGTGGCCGGCCTGATTATCGGCAGCCTGCTGGGCACTTCCTGCGCCTTGGCGATGATCATCTCACCGATGCTGAAGCGCTGGATGCAGCCGGTGCTGGTCATCAGCCAAGCCGTTCCGGTCTTTGCCCTGGCACCGCTGCTGGTTCTCTGGTTCGGTTACGGCATGGCCTCGAAGATTGCCATGGCGGTACTGATCATCTTTTTCCCGGTGGCCGCCAGCTTTTATCAGGGCATGCGCCGAACCAACCCGGACCTGCTTGAACTGGCCCGCATCATGGGGGCTGGACAGTGGGCCACCCTGCGCCATATCGTCATCCCCTCGGCAATGCCGGCCTTTGCCTCGGGCCTGCGGGTGGCGGCCGCAGTTGCGCCCATCGGCGCGATTGTCGGGGAATGGGTCGGCTCCAGTTCAGGGCTTGGCTTCTATATGCTGCACGCCAACGCCCGGATGCAGATCGATGCAATGTTCGCCGCTCTCACTCTGCTGGCGCTGGCCTCACTGCTGCTCTATTTTTCCATCGACTACCTGCTCGACAAAATCGTATTCTGGGAATCAACCCGAGGAATTGCAGCATGACAAAATCTACTCGCTTTCTGCTCACGACAACGCTGGGGCTGCTGCTATTGTGCTCCGCACAGATCGGGCATAGTGCTGAAAAAATGACGGTGCTGCTCGACTGGTTCGTCAACCCGGATCATGCACCGCTCTTCGTGGCCCTTGAAAAGGGCTATTTCAGCGACCAGGGCCTCGATGTGGAACTGCTTGCCCCATCGAATCCGAACGACCCCCCTAAACTGGTTGCCGCCGGCAAGGCTGATCTGGCCGTATCCTATCAGCACCAGCACCAGATCCAGGTGGACCAAGGGCTGCCGCTGGTGCGCATCGCCACGCTGGTGGCTACGCCGCTCAACAGCCTGGTGGTGCTGGCCGACGGCGGCATAGAGACGATCGGGGACCTGAAGGGGAAAACCATCGGCTATTCGGTGGGCGGTTTTGAAACGGTGCTGCTCGAAGCGATGCTTCAAGGAGCAAACCTCAGCCTCGATGATGTCAAACTCGTCAACGTAAATTTTTCCCTGTCGCCATCGCTGTTTGCCGGAAGAACCGATGCCGTTATCGGCGCTTTCAGAAATTTCGAGTTGAACCAGATGGATATAGAGAACCGTCCAGGCCGGGCCTTCTACGTCGAGGAGTTCGGCATTCCCGCCTACGACGAACTGATCATGGTCGCCCGCAGCGATGCCCTGGGGGACCAGAAATTACGCAGTTTTGTCGACGCCCTGGAACGGGGAGCCCAGTATCTGGTCAACCACCCGGAAGAGAGCTGGGAACTGTTTATTTCAGGCGAGCGCCGGGAACTCGACAACGAGCTCAATCGCCGGGCCTGGCGGGACACTCTGCCGCGCTTCGCGCTGCGGCCCGGCGCCCTGGATAGAACCCGATACCTGCGTTTTGCCGATTTTTTAATGGAGCGGCAGATCATCGGGGAAGCACCGCCCCTGGAGCAGTGGGCGGTCGAGTTGACCGATTAGGCAGGGTGACGAAGGCTCGGGCTTTCCCCGATTCGCTCCGCCAGCCAGCGGGCAGTCTGCAGCAGGCGGCCGTCATCACCGCGTCGGCCGACCAGTTGGACGCCAAGGGGCAGACCGCTGACGCCGGTGAGCAGCGGCAGGGAAATGGCCGGTACACCGCAGAGTGTCCAGATCGTACAAAAAACCGGGCTGCCGGTTGATTCCAGTCCGCGGGGAGCTTCACCGACCGTCGCCGGGGTGATAATCGCGTCATAGTCACGGAATATCTCTTCAAGTGCTCCAGAGAGTGTCCGCCGGGCCGAAACCGCATTATTATAATCGACCGCCGTCACCTTTTGTCCCCGCTCGATCATCTCTTTCAGGATATCGCTCAGCTGATCACCGCCCGAGCTGTATTCGGCCGCAAAGTTCCGGGCCAGGTCGGCCTCCATGATCAGCCGGTGCTGCTCGTGGGCCCGTTCAAACGAGGCCGGCAGCGGGATTTCTACTGCCGCGTCCCCCAGTTCCCGGACCAGGTTCTCAAAAGCGGCGCGGGTGGATGACTCGGCCTGATCCCAGACCGGCGTCCTGGCAAAGGCCAGCCGCGGCCGGCGCGCTGGTGGCTGCGCCTGGGTCCGCATCAGTTCCAGCCTGACCTGCAGCCGTGTATCCGGGTCGCCGCTCTCATGGCCGCTCAGGGTTTCGGTGATCAGCGCCAGGTCCTCGACGCTGCGGCCGAAGACCCCGACCTGGTCCAGCAGCCTCGACTGGCGCAGAACCCGGTGGCGGGAGATCAGGCCAAAGGTCGGTTTGTAACCGTAGACGCCGCAGAACGCTGCCGGCCTGATCATCGACCCGTTGGTCTGGGTGCCCACCGCTAGCGGTATCATATCCGCCGCCACGGCAGCTGCCGAACCGCTGGAAGAGCCCCCCGGCGTATGGGCCGGATTGTGCGGATTTCTGGTTTTGGCCGGAAAGAAAACGGCCAGCTCAGTGGTCACCGTCTTACCGATGATGACGGCACCTGCCTGCCGCAGCAAAGCGACCAGCGGGGCATCGGAGGCCGGCCGCCGGCCGGCATGGAGCACGGTGCCATGTTCGGTCGGCATATCTCTGGTATCGACTATATCCTTGACGCCCACCGGCACCCCGTGCAGCGGCCCGAGGGCTTCGCCCAGACTCTGGACACGGTCGGCGGCGCGGGCCTGCTCGATTGCGTAAGCAGGGTCCAGATAGGCCCAGGCCCCGATCTTATCCTCGAGCCGTTCGATCCGTTCCAGGCAGAACCTGACCAGCTCCTCGGAGCTGAGGCGTCCGCTGCGAATCTCCGCCGCCGCTTGACAGGCTCCCATTAGTCGATCCATCTGCGCCTCATGTGCTGGGGTTTACGCCCTCTGCGGGGCTGCCTAGAACAGGATAATTTTGGACGTCTTCATGAAAAATATGAACAGGATGGTAAAGCCGAACAGCAGGCTGTAGGGCAGGACCAGGTCCCTGGTAACCACACCGCCGCCTTTGATCCGGTCGATGATCCGGTGGGTGGCATAGAGCGAGGCGAAGAACCCGCCGGCCACGGTGAACACCTGAATGAGCGCCGATGCGTCGGGGCTGATGAGGCGCGCCCCTTCCCTGACCGCTTCCATGTTGAACATCTCCCGCAGATTGGCGGCCAGGCGCCACGACTCCGAGACGAAAATCTCGAAATATACCGCCAGGTAGACACCGAGAATAATGGGAATGAAACCGTATCCGAGCAGCCGCAGGATCATCACTCGATCGATCCTGGTCAGGTAGGCCTGGAGGTTGACCGTCAGATAGTAACCGATCTGGAAAATGAAGATCAAACCGAAGAACACGGCCGACCCGATCAGGGCAAAAGGGATTCTGCCCAGCAGGGCCGGATAGCTCTGCTGCAGCGAATAGACCAGCTGGTAGAATTCGGTGTGCAGGGCGAACAGAAAAAAGATGGCCCCCAGCGAAACGATCAGGAAACTGTCGGGGCGGCGCGGGGCCTCGATGTCCCAAAGTTCCTGGGGAGCCAGCCGGACATTGAGATGGACGGAGTGCTTGTTGCAGTTCTTGATGCAGCGTCCGCAGACGATACAGTCCCTGTTGTTGTCGACCATGAACGGATGCCGGAACATCGGGCAGCCCTCTTTTTCCAGGTCCCCCGTATAACAGGCGTGATCCTCGCAACGGTTCAGGCAGAGGTGCCGGTTGGAGCGCACTTCCAGCACCGAGGGCATCGCAAAGATGGCGTTGATGGCACCCAGCGGACAGAGGTAACGGCACCAGGCCCGGCGTTTGAAAAAGAGACTGAAAACGATCGAACCGATGGTTACCGCCAGGATGATCCATCCGGTCAGCACCGGATTTTCATAAGCGTTCCAGACGATCTCGACCCAGAGCACAATGATGCAGAGCCAGGCCATGATCCAGCCTGAATACTTTTTGATGAACAGCGGGGTGGAGCGGGTCGGTTTCACCAGGAACTGCAGCAGTGTCCCGGGCATGGCCAGCGTACAGACCGAACACCAGGTCCTGGCCATGAAGAAGAAGGAGAAAAAGAGCAGCGGCCAGCCGATCACCCAGCTGAGGGTGATACCGATATTCTTCTCCGGGTCGGCTGGGCCGAAAAACAGTGTGGCGACGGCAATCAGCAGAACTACGCCGACAACGGCGCTGGGCAGTGCCGGGTAGAGACGGCTCTCGATCAGGGAGCGGATCCAGCCGATTCTCAGCAGGTTGAATTCCCATTTACCCTCGCTCTTGGGCAGCCCCAGCAGGATATGATCGCTGAGCAGTTCGTCGTCCCGGGCCAGCATAACCGCCCGCTGGATGACCGTGGACAGCTCGGTCAGGTTGCCGGGCCAGTCGTAATTCATCAGGATACCCAGGGTTTCAGGCGCCACCGCATTGATCTTCTTGCCATATTCGCGGCCGTAGCGGTGCAGGTAGTAGTCCACCAGGTGGGGCAGATCCCGTTTATGAAAACGCAGCGGTGCAACATTGAAATAGTTGTCTGCCAGAGCCTGCTCGAGATCGGCTGTCAGCAGGTGCTGCTCCCTGATTTTCTCCACAGACAGATCACTGATAAATATCACCCGGGCCTGGAAGGCAATCTGCCGTTCGCCCCCTTCCCTGGTGAAAAACAGCGTCCGGACGGCCCGGGCGATCTTGTCCTGGACGGTTGCTCCCATCTGGTCAAAATGTCTGATGACCACGGTGCCCCGGCAGAACTGCTCGAGGATTCCGGTCTGCTTGACCTGGCTGAACGGGAAAAAATCGTGCCTGATCCCGAACAGTTTTTTACTCAGCTCATCCCCGGTGAAATCGCGCACATCGATTTCGATGTACGGTCCCTGGGCCTGGTTGCCCTGCAGGTGAATCTGCTTGGCGATCAACCGCCGGCCGGTTCCCGATTCGCCGGACAGCAGCACCGGATCGTCCATCAACGAAAATCGCTCAATAGCGGCCTGGATCTCCCGGGCCGACTGGGACCGCAGAATCCGCTCCCGGCTGCCCTGCTCGTCAAGATCGGCCATGTCCCCGTTGAGCGGCATCATATCAACGATGCGAATCTCCTCGCGGGTGGAAATATCACAGGCCAGCAGGCCTGACGACAAATTCTGGAAGGACAGCCGGAGGCGCTCGGCCAGGGCCGCTTCGATCTGTTCCTGGACAAGGCGGAATTCGTTGAGCATGCGCCTGAAAAAACGATCGCTGTAGCAGAGCAGCACCGCATCGCACAGGGCCCTGATGGTCAGAGTCTGGGGCTTGTTGGTCAGCAGGGAGGTTTCACCGAAATGGCCGCTGGGCCCGACCCGGCCGACAATCGTCTTGATGCCGTCCTCCCCTTCCATGAGCAGCTCCATCTCGCCGACGGCCACCACATAAAAGGTGTCAGCCGTATCACCCTTGCGGTGCACGGTCTCACCCTCCCGGACATGCCTGACCGTGGTGTTCTCGATGATGGTCTCAAGCTGTTGGGCACTGAGGTTTTTGAACAGCACCGTGTGCTTGAGATATTGACGGATTAACTCAGGTTTCATCGCTGAATGGCAAGTGTACCGGGTTTTACTAGAACCGTTCCCTGACCCGGTCGGCCGGAGAAATAAGGTGGGATTTCAGGGTCTTCCTGATCAGCGGGGCGACCGAATAGAGATCGACCAGCTGGTCGGCCTGGACGCCGGGATAAGTGTCCGACCCGATAATTTTGACGATGCTGCTCTGTTCAAATTTGCTGCCGGGCATCGCCGGAGAGCACCAGGTGGGTGGCCAGCACAAACACTTCCCTGGCTCCGGCGTCGAGGCAGCGATTGGCCGTCTGGATGATCGACCCGCCGGTTCTGATCATATCGTCGCAGACAATGGCGCTGCGGCCCTTGACCACCGAGGATACCTGACTGACTATGGTCTTGTCGGTATCGAACCGGTCCTTGTCCGCAGCCGTGTGGGGGCAGTCCAGCAGGCTCGCCAGCCGGGCCACCCGCTTGGAGAATCCGTAATCGGGGGAAACCAGGACAAAATCCTCTAGACCGAGGCTGCGAACCTTCTCGATAACCAAACGGTCGGTCCAGATGTGCTTGGTCCTGATGTCTCCGGTATGGGCGTGCATCACCGATTCCGAATGCAGATCGATAAAGGCCACGAAGTTGGGCTGGGCTCGAAAAATCTGCCGGGTCCGGGTGATTCCCTTGGGTATTTCACGGCTGTCAGGCTTGGCCCGCTCCATGGTCGAATAGCCGAGATAAGGTATCACCACATTGATCGAGGCCGCATTCCAGTAGCGGCCGCCCTGAATCAGATCGAGCAGTTCCTGGTGGGATTCGTCATTGTGGGTGGCGCCGATGATGACCAGATCCTTTTCAGCGATATCGGTGGGAAAAGCATGATAACGTTCACCGTCTGAAAAACGTTTACGGATCATTCCGGAGAACTCGACCCCGAGCAGATCCGCCACCTTGGCTGCCAGCGGCGTCGAAGCCTCGTTGGCCACCAGCACCAGGTTGTGAACCAGGCCGTCGGCCAGGTTGTGGGCAATCATCGAATGTGAACGTCGCTGTCTGACCATTTCCGATCGGCTACCGAATTTCGGTTCCGGCTCCTTTAGCTGTAATTGAAGGTCCGCCAACACCAGTCACTGCAGGCAGCTACAGGCTGGTGTAGACGAGCAGAACCCGCCGGGCCCCGGAAAACGGCAGCTGATATGAGTGTGTCGTTTTCAGCTGCCAGCCGTTGCTGCACTCTTTTTGCTCATCCAGTTCATCAAGATACCCCGGCCCCTTCATACAGACAACCGAAGATCCATAATTTTTAAAGCGGGTGCAGAGGACCAGAAAATTACCGACATCGGCCACAGCCCGGCCAACCACCCAGTCAAAGCTCGACTCGGCCTCGATGGGGCCATCCTCCAGCCGACAGCCATGCACCACGATATCGCTCAGTCCCAGCAGACGAATGATATGCCGCAGAAACGAAACCCGTTTCAGCCGGGGCTCAACCAGGTGCACCGTCATATCCGGCCGGGCCACCTTACAGACCAGCCCGGGAAAACCGGCGCCGCTGCCGATGTCCAGCAACCGGGCGCCAGGGTCATGGAGGAGGTCGAGCAGTGCCAGGGAATCGATGAAGTGTTTTTCAACGATTTCCTCATCGGCGGTACCCCGGGCAATCAGGTTCACCTTTTTAGACCAGCGCCTGAGTTCCAGGAAATAGCTGTAGAGCCGCCGGCTCTGGTCCTCACCGAGCGCGACCCCCAATGAGGCGGCCCCCGGACGGATCAGCGAGCCGAACGATTCATATTCCATTGACCAACCCGTCGCTCTGAGCCGCCCGCCCTAGTCATCTTCGAAACGGGCGCTGACCGAGGCTGCATGGGCGGTCAGCCCCTCCAGTCTGGCCAGTTTCTTGATGTGCACGGCATCGGCCTTGAGCCCGTCTCTGGAGTAGGAGATGATCGAGCTCTTCTTCAGAAAGGTCTCGACCCCGAGAGCCGAAGCAAACCGCGCCGTGCCCATGGTGGGCAGCACATGGTTCGGGCCGGCCAGGTAATCGCCGGCCGCTTCCGGCGTATAGCTGCCGAGGAAAATCGCCCCGGCGTGACGGATAAAGGGCAGCTGGGACCAGGGGTCGTCGATCAGCAGCTCGAGGTGCTCGATAGCGACCTGATTGGCCAGTTCGACCGCCTCCTCGATACGGTCGACCACCAGTATCATGCCTTTGGCCGCCAGTGCCTCCCGGGCAATCTCTTCGCGCTCGAGGCGCGGCAGGCGGACCTGCAGCGCCGCCTGGATAGCTGCGGGCAGCGCCTTGTCGGTGGTGACAACCAGGGCCAGGGCCTGGGAATCGTGTTCGGCCTGGGCCAGCATGTCGGCGGCGATATGGCCCGCGTCAGCGCTGGAATCGGCAACGATCAGCACCTCCGAGGGGCCGGCGATCATATCGATGCGCACCAGTCCCGATACCTGCCGTTTCGCCTCGGCCACATACTGGTTTCCAGGACCGACGATGACATCCACCGGCGGCAGAGTCTCGGTTCCATAGGCAAGGGCCGCCACAGCCCAGGCCGAACCGACCTTGTAGATTTCGGTGATACCGATTTCCTGGGCGGCGACGAGCAGGTAAGGACTCACCGCTCCGTCAGCCCCCGGCGGGGTTACCATCACCCGGCGCTGTACTCCGGCAATGGCGGCCGGGATACCGTTCATCAGGACCGAGGAGACCAGCGGAGTCGACCCGCTTTTGCCGCCGGGAACATAGAGGCCGCAGCTGTCCACCGGCCTGACCAGGCGTCCGACGATGGTCCCGTCTTCCCGGGTCTGCATCCAGGAGTCTTCCATTTCCCGCTGGTGAAAGGACTGAATCCGGTCAATGGCAATCTCGAGGGTCTCCTGGAAATCGATGTCGACCTGGTCATATGCCTGTTTCAGCTCTTCGGCCGAAACAGTGATCGCCTCAAGATCGATATCCGGCGAATCGAACCTGCGGACATAGCCCAGCAGGGCTTTATCGCCCCCGGTTCTGACCGCCTCGAGTATGTCCGCCACCGCCCGGGCGCATGAATCATCTCCTGTCTCGAAACGGGACAGCAGCTTGTCGACGGCTTCGATTCCCTCGGTGCTTCTGGCTTCTATGGCTTTGACAATCATAGTCATATCTGAGTTTCGGTTCAGGCACCCGGCCGGCTGGAATGGCCGGGAACGCCAATGCGGCTGCCATTATATGCGATTTGTTTTCGATTAGAAAGAGTAAGCATCCTTCGACATTTATCTTTGAAGTTATTATAAAAGGAAATATAGTTACCACTCGATCAAGGTAAAACTACGAAATAAAATAGATTTTCAATTCAATGACCAGGGCGTTGCAAACCGGCATGTTCCGGCTTCAACCCCGGTTTCGTGATATGTATGGAATTCGAAGCAAAATGGATCGCCTGGGAGACAACCAGGCGCTGCAATCTCAAGTGCGTTCACTGCAGGTCATCATCAACCCTCGAGGTCGAGGGGCACCCCGACTTCTCGTTTGAACAGGCAACCCGGATCCTCGACGATATCAGCTCCTATGCCAGTCCGGTCATGGTGCTTTCGGGGGGGGAGCCGCTGCTGCGCCCGGACATCTTCGATATCGCCCGGTACGGCACCGACAAGGGGCTGCGCATGTGTCTGGCAACCAACGGCACCCTGGTCAACCAGTCGACCTGTGAACAGATAAAGCAGGCCGACATCAAAATGGTGTCGCTCAGCCTCGACGGTGCCCGGGCAGCTACCCACGACGACTTCCGCAACCAGCCGGGGGCCTTCGACGGAACCATGAAGGCCATCGAGCTTTTCAACCGCAGCGACATTCCCTTTCTTATCAATTCGTCCTTTACCCTCAGAAATAAAGATGAGGTTCCCGAGATTTTCAATCTGGTTAAAAAGCTCGGGGCCACCGCCTGGTACATGTTCATGATCGTACCGACCGGACGCGGTGAAGAGGTGATGGACGAGTTGATCCCGGAAAAACTCTACGACGAGATCCTCGAGTGGCATTATCAGGTGGAAAAAGAGGAAACTGAAATCCTGATGCGGCCCACCTGCGCCCCGCACTATTACCGGATCGTCCGGCAGAAAGCCAAGGAAGAGGGGGAGATTTTCAAGCGCCGCAACCTGAAATTTTCCACCGGCGGGTCCAAGGGCTGTCTGGCCGGACAGCTGATCTGCCTGATCGACGTCGACGGTGAAGTGCTGCCCTGCAGCTACTTCCCGAAATCGGCCGGCAATGTCAACCAGACCCCTTTCAAGGAGATCTGGGAGAATTCCGAACTGTTCAACAGCCTACGGGATTTCAAGAGCTACAAGGACAATTGCGGGCGCTGCGAATATGTCAATGTCTGCGGCGGCTGCCGGGCCCGGGCCTACGCGGTCACCGGCGACTATCTCGCCCAGGAGCCGTTCTGCAGTTACGTGCCCGGCCGGCACTCAAACGATACTTCCAGGGATAAAGCATGAACGACACCTTCCTCAAAGCCTGCAGAGGCGAACCCACCGACTACACCCCGATCTGGATGATGCGCCAGGCCGGACGCTACCTGCCCGAATACCAGAAGGTCCGCCGGGGCCGCAGCTTTCTGGAATTGTGCAAATCGCCGGAACTCTGTGTGGAGGTGACCCTTCAGCCCATTGATATTTTCGGTATGGATGCGGCGATCCTGTTCTCCGACATCCTCATTCCGATGGAGGCGATGGGGCTCGAGCTCGAGTTTCACGAAGGCAGGGGGCCGGTTTTCCCGCAGACGGTCCGCGACCAGGCCGCGGTCGAACGTCTCGTGGTGCCCGACCCGATCGAAACCATGGGTTTTGTGATGGAAACCATTCGTCTGCTCAGAAAAGAGCTGAAGGTCCCGCTGATCGGTTTCGCCGGAGCACCGCTGACCTGCGCCACCTACCTGATCGAGGGCGGCTCTTCCAAGGTATTCTGGGAAACGAAGAAGATGATGTTCACCGCACCGGATCTTTTCCACGCCCTGATGGAAAAGATCACCCGGTGCACCATTTCCTATCTCAAGGCCCAGGCCGAAGCCGGCGCCCAGGCACTGCAGCTGTTCGACTCCTGGGCCGGCATCCTGGCCCCCGGCGATTTCGAAGCCTTCGCTTTCCCGTATGTGAAGCGCATTATCGCCGAATTAAAACCGTCCGGGCTGCCGTTTATCTATTTCGCCAACAACGGCGCCACCCTGCTCGACTTCTCCGCCCGGTCCGGTGCCGATGTGATTGGCCTTGACTGGCGTATCAATATCGCTGATGCGATAAAGCGGGTGGGCGACAAGGCCGTTCAGGGCAACATCGACCCGTTCGCGCTGCTGCTCCCCAGGGACCAGTTGCGGGCCAGGATAAAAAGACTGCTCGACGATGCCCGCGGCGCCAGAGGTCATATCTTCAACCTGGGGCACGGTATTCACCAGTTCACCCCCCCGGAGCAGGCCAGAATCGCCGTCGATGCCGTCCACGAACTGAGCATTCGCTGACAGCGGGCAGAGCCGGTCGTGAAGGTTCCATCAATCACCCAATGTCTGGCACTGATAGATACCTACGCCATGCTGGACAACATCCGGGAGCACTCACACCTGGTTGCCCGCGTGGCTGAGGCCATCGTCTGCGGGCTTGGCGACTTCGGGGACGACCCGGTCAGGGCCGCCGACCTCGACCTGGTCCTGGCCGGCGCACTGCTGCACGATATCGCCAAGACAAAATGCCTGGACGGCAGCTGCCGACATGACGAAGAGGGCATGCATATCTGCTGCCACCACGGCTATCCCGAAGTCGGCCAGATCGTCCGGGAACACGTGCTGTTGAGCAGTTTCACCCCCGACGATTACCAGCGCGGCCGTTTCCCCGCGCGCGAAATCGTCTACTACGCCGACAAGCGGGTCCGCCACAACGAAATCGTATCGCTCGAGCAACGCTACGACTACATCATCGAGATCTATTCCCGGGAGAATGAGGCCATCAAGAAACGGATCAGGGAAAATTTCGACCGCTGTGCCGAGTTGGAACAGTACCTGTTTAAATATCTGCCCTTCAGCCCCGAACTGCTGCCCCGGAAGGTCAACCCCGCCCCCTTTCTGAAGACCTAGATGAGCGACTTCAGCACCCCGGAATGGTTCGGTATCAGCCTGGTGATCATCATCCTGGGGATGTCCAGAGGCGGTCTGCCGATCACCGGCGTCGCCCTGCCCCTTCTGGTGCTGATCTGGCCCGAGCAGGGGCAGGCCGCCCGCTCCGCCGTTTCCTTCATGCTGCCGCTGCTCTGCGCCATGGACCTGGTCGGCGTTGCGCTCTATCGCGGCAAACCAGACTGGGGCCACATTCGAATGCTGCTGCCGGCCACCATTGGAGGTATACTGGTGGCCTCCATTCTGTTCGTTTCAGACGGCGGCATCTCCGTTTCTGACCGGGTACTCAAGCTGGTTATCGGCCTGCTGGGATTGCTCTTCACTTTCTGGCATTTCTGGGGCAGGCGCCTCTTTCTGCAGAGCAGCGACGAGTTAGTCAACACCCGGAACCGGGCCCGATTCTATGGATTCTGGGGCGGGCTCATCTCGACCATCAGCCATGCGGCAGGGCCGGTAATGCAGATGTATTTTCTCAGAACCGGCCTGGCCAAGACCCAGTTCGCCGCCACCACGATCTACTTCTTTCTGTTTCTCAATGCGCTGAAGCTGATTCCCTTCGCCCTGCTCGGCCGTTTTTCAAAAGAGCAGCTTATGGTCGATCTGAAGATGCTGCCGCTGATCCCGATAGGGGTACTGACCGGCTATTTCATCGTCCGCAGCATGAAAGAAAATCATTACACCAGTTTTATTTACACGACCCTGTTTCTGACCTCCTCTGTCCTGGTCTTCCGGACCATTACCGGCGGTTGAGTCATGCCGGTTCTGCCCCCGCCCGACTATCGGCCGCCCTTTCCGTTCACCAGCGGTCATCTGCAGACCGTTTACCCGACCCTGTTCCGCAAAACCCCGAAAACGAAACCGCAAAAAGAGCGGATCGAAACCGATGATGGTGATTTTATCGACATCGACTGGCATCGCCATGCGACCAGGGCATGCAGCGGTCTGGTCGTGGTCAGTCATGGCCTCGAAGGCCATGCCAGGAAGAAATATCCGCTCGGTATGGCCCGCCATCTCAGCGATAGCGGCTGGGATGTCATCTGCCTGAATTTTCGCTGCTGCTCCGGCGAGCCCAACCGGCTGCCCCGGTTCTACCATTCCGGCGTCACCGATGACCTTCACCGTGTCCTCTGTCACGGACTGACCCGGGGGTATGAACGGGCTGCGCTGGTCGGCTTCAGCATGGGGGGCAATCAGACCCTTAAATATCTTGGGGAAGACCCCGACCTCGTCCCCCCGCAGGTCAAGGCGGCTGTTACCTTTTCCGTGCCCTGCCGGCTCGATGACGCGGTGGCGGTAATGAGCAGGCCGTCAAACCAGCTCTATATGAAATATTTCATGACCGGCCTGAGAGAGAAAATCGAGGAGAAGGCGCTCAGGTTTCCCGGACTTATCAACACCCGGGGGCTCGATCAGATGAAGACATTTGAGCCGTTCGACGACAAATATACCGCGCCGCTGCATGGATTCAGGGACGCGGCGGACTACTACGCACAATGTTCCTCCGACCGTTTTCTCAGGGCGATCCGCATACCGACCCTGGTGGTCCAGGCCCAGGACGACCCCTTTCTGCCAGCTTCATGCTACCCGGTCGAGCCGGCGACCGGCAGCGAAAGCCTTTTCCTGGAGATGCCCGAATTCGGGGGACATGTGGGATTTATGGGCAGCTGGCTGGAACAGCCCTACTGGTCTGAAAAACGGGCCCGGACCTTCATTGAATCGGTAAGCTGAGAGTCACTGCGGTTCAGCACTTTTCCACCGGCCTTCGCTCCGGCACGTAAACATGTTCTATGACATCCTCGTTCCATTGTCTGGAGACGTAGAGACCGCAGTAGCAGCTGCCGTATTCGGCAATGTCCGGCTGCCGGTACTCACAGGGGCAGATAATGTCCCTATCCGCCTCCCGATCCTCTTTGGCCAGCCGGCAGGGGCAGCACATGTAGCCATAGCGCTCACGATTGGTAAGCAGCCCCTCGATAAGAAACATGGTTTTGTCCATGTCCCGGTTGAAGAAATACCCCTTGGCCTCGTGGATCGCCTTGAGCTGCTGATAGAGCTGCCGGGCATCCATCATCTCAGCCCCAGCGTTTCGAGGATCAGCCGTTTCTGATAGCCGACAATGACCTGATCACCGATATAGGTGACCGGAAAAGCTTTTTTCTCGTTGTATTCCTTCATCCCGACGAAAAGCTCGTCACGCTCATCCTTGAACAGCAGATCCACATCAGTCGATTCGAAAGACACCTCGTTTTCGGTCAACAGATCCTTCAGCGCCCGGCACTGCAGACAGGTGGTCAGAACCAGCAGCCTCACTTTTTCATGTATCATCGTTTTGCATGGGAAAGCAGTAAAATTTCAGCAACGTCGAGGCTCAACTCCTCCCCATTGCCCGGTTATTGACAGAATTAACGGGGAAACAGCCCGCCAGCCTATCACCACATCATATTTCTGTTACAGCCGGGCGACCCGGCCGTTCATCAAGCGGCACCGGGGGGGCCATTCCACCATTGTGAGCATCGCCCGGATGGCAGCCAGCACCTCGGCACGGATCAGCGTTTCTCTATTGGTGCCGGCTCGGCGCTCAGGATGCGGGGTTTGGGCCAGTCGCTGCTCAATCCGTGCCGGTGCAGAATGGCGACCCCCTGATCGAAGTGGTTTCCCACCGTCGACAGGCCATGCGAGTCATCACCGGGAACGATTTTTATGCCTAACTCACAGACCATATCCAGAATCGAGTCGCTGACATAGGGTTCCGAAGCCCCCTTGCTCAAAGCCCGAAGGTTGAAATCGAGGATCAGATCCAGCTCTTTAATCAGGGTGAGATTCCTTCTCATCAGCTCTTTGATCTCCGGCTGCTTCAGCCGCTGCCGATAAGCTGGATCGAAAATGCGGATTAAATCGAAGTGACCGACCACTGCGGGAATCAAGCGCTTGATCATGTCGTACTGCAGATCGAAATAGCGCTGGTAGAGCTGGTCGATGCCACCGGCCGACGCGACGGCCTGTTCGTACAGTTCTGCAGAGTAATCGAAATTGATATCGTTGACAAAGTGAACGGAGCCGACGATATAATCCGGTTCGAACCGTTCGATCAGGTACGGGACGAAATCCTCGTAACCGCTGTAGGTTTCGATCTCCATGGCGGCAAAAAGCTGGATCTCTGCTTTATACCGTTGCTGGAGGCGCCGGCATTCGCCCATGTAAGCATCGAACTGATCGAGCAGACAGGCCGGCGTCAGTCCCGCCCGGCGCTGATCCTCATAGAGCAGAGCCTCGCTCAAGGCCGGGGTGTGCTCGGTGATACCGACCCAGCTGAACCCGTCATCGATGTATCGACACACGATCTCTTCGAGTGTGTCGCTGGCATGGTTGCAGAACTGACCACTGTGACCGCCGTGAACGGATACTTTCTTGAGGCTGCCCATTTCGTATTTCTGTCCCTTCTGTTGTCCCTGGATTCCGGGAATGAGGATCATGGTTATGTACTAAAATTCTCGCTGCACCACAAGAGTGGCGCACCTTTATTTATAGCGCATACTGACTATTGTAGACAGCAGAACCGGGCATCGTGACCGATATTCAGCGTCATATCTGCATCCTGGCACCGAAGAAGAGCACGGGAGTGGTGCAGCAAATCCGGTACCACCGGTTCGAGCGCAGCCACACTCGCCTTGGGCGCTATGTCCACCTCAAAAATCGTGCTGGAGGGACAGCGGCTCAACAGGGTGGCTCTGCTGAGCGCAATGGCGCTGAATCGGCAGCCCCTGGCAGTACTCCGGCAGCTGCTGAAAACGAAAATTCCAGAACATCTGACAGGGATCGGTTCATGCGCCTGCTGCAGGTAAAAATTCGAGGCCTCGGTGATCTCCCTGAAACTGACTGGCTGCAACTCGGGCCCCTCATCAACCTGTTCCGTTTCAAAAATCCAATCAGCGGCAGGCTGTTTCTCCAGGCAGTCGAATCACTGAATCCCCCGGGGAACTGCAGCGTCGATCAGCCGTTCAGCGGACTTCCGCAGGAAATGACAACCCGGGAAGGCTATCTGAAAATTGTCAAGCCCGCCAAACGCACCATCGCCATGGGCATCTTCGACTGCCCCGCCGACCTGGTCAGAGAACTTGGCCAGATCACCCCGCCGCTCTACGAAACGGACCGGATAGAGGTGGGCAGACGCTTTGATTATTCCCGCTGGATCAATTTTGTCGAGCTGGCCTCCTCGAGCCGCTGGAGCGAAGTTTCCCCAGATCTTCGCCGGCTCTGCGGACAGCTCGATATTGATCATCCCGGTCAGGAAAGGATCACCCATCTCCTCGACACCATGGCAGGCACCGATCGCATCAAGGAAAACACAGCGCAGCAGCTGGAAGCCTGGCTCAAGGGGGTGAAAGATGATCAGCAGGATATGTGCGATGTCGAGGTGCTGCTCGAAAAAGTGGCGCGCTGGCGCCGCTTCGGAACCGCGCGGCAACTGGTCGAGGAGGAGCTGCCGCTGATGATGATGCTGCCGCTGCAGAGCACTTCAGCAAAAGAGATGACGGCTTTGGTCGGGGACGCACAAAAACGAGCAGGCAGGTCCCCCATCCTCCTGGTCGACCTGCTCGGTGAAGACCCGGCGGAGGCCGAAGCAAGAATCGAAGTTCTTCGGTCATCGAGCCTTGAACACCAGAGCCTGGTTTTCGTCAATGGTGCATACCGGGGCAGCACCCCGGTGCCTGAGCAGAACACCTTCAGCTGAGCCGCGCCCGGCAGGCATATTGAACGAACCATGCCGCATGGCCCGCTCAATATGCCTCATTGGCCGATTCAGCCCGCAAACGACCTCAGGAAAGTGTTACCATCATTCTTATTTTTTCCAGTTTTTCCGGTCCTATGCCTTTGATATTGAGAAGATCTTCCACCGACCTGAAAGGGCCGTTGGCTTCCCGGTAGGCAGTTATTTTCTCTGCTGTTTTGGGGCCGATTCCCGGCAGGGTGGTCAGCATCTCCGTATCGGCCTGATTCAAATCGAGCTTGTCGGCACCAAGGCTGCCGATATCTGCGGCGCTGGTCTCGACCACCGGTTTTTCAACTGATTTGTCGGCGCTGATGCCGTAATTGGCAGAAGTCACCAGGACCATGGTACAGACAAGAAACATTACTAGGCTTTTCGCTTTCATAGAATAACTCCGTAGTAGTGGATTTTTCAGGTACTGATCAGGTACCTCTCTTAGGTCTCTTCGGCCGATGAGAGCGCTTACTGATCAGGGTAACGACCAGTCCTGACATCTCTTTGACTTTTTTCAGATTCTTTCAAAATACACTCCTGAAAAGGGGGAATAAACGCTTCAGTGAGCCTGCCAAACCGCTGAAAATGTCATACATCCGAGTATTTGACGAAGAGCAATTCATTTCTTATAATGGTCATTAAGGAAAGGTTTCAGGATTGTATCGTGGCTCTCAATCTATAAATTTCAGTATTTTCTCTGAGTTTTTGGACCATGAGTTTCGGTGATCGTATTTTCCCCGCCCCCAATCTTCAGCGCAATGGATCCCCTGTATCCGTAAAGAGGGCTCAGACCCTTGATCTTAAAAATCGCTGCCGCACCATTCTCAGCCTGGCCGACGTGCAGATCAAGGGCTCGCGGCCCTGGGACATACAGGTTAACAATTATCGGTTTTTCGCCAGGCTACTGGGCGAGGGTTCCCTGGGACTGGGTGAATCCTACATGGACGGATGGTGGGACTGCAAGGCGCTGGGCATCGGTTGCGGCAGCAGAGAAACTGTTCATTCTAGAGGGCTGGCACAGCTTCGGCACCGATTATGGCATAACCCTGATGCACTGGTTCCAGAATTTCGACCGTGAATTCGAACTGCTGCCTGAGGACAGGATGCGATCAGCGCTTCTATCGGATGTGGAAATACGACCTTCTGGCCTGCGCCGGTTCGTTCAGGGCCCGCAAGAACCAGCTCTGGCAGATCGTCATGTCGCCCTCCGGCTGCCCCGGCGGCTATGATGCCCCGCGTTGAACCGGTCCCAGCAGCCGATTTTTCACCGTACTCTCTGATCGGCAATTATGCAGGCCGCTGAACGGTTCACGGCGCAGTGCTGAATCCGGCGCCGGTCAGGCTTTATCTTCCTGGTTTGCAGCTGAATCGGGGGTGTCGTTCCCGTCGTCGGAACTAACGGTGACGCTCTCTTCCCCGGCCACCGTCACCCCCCGGGACTTGAACAGGATGTTGAGAGCCAGAAACTCATCATCGACTTCCTCTTCGACCGTTTCCGGCTCATGCTCCGGCTCGCTGTACCATTCTTCCCTGAGTTCCGTCAGTTTATCCTGTGCCATCGCTGCTCCTCACCGCTATTCTGGGGGTCAACCCGACCCGTCACTTCGATTTACCTTGCTGCCGACTTCTATGATAATCATTAAATCCGAAGATACCGGCGGCTGCCCGGCCAGTCGCCGCCATGAAAACCTGCGCTCAAAAGAGCAGAACCGGGCAGGATACGTTGTGCAGCACATAACTGGCCACCGAACCGAAGAGCACGTTTCTGATCTGGCCGCCGCGCTCATGCCGGCCGATAACCAGAAGATCGAAGCCGTCGCGGTCGGCTATCTCGGAAATCACCACCTGCGGTGTCCCAAATTCCAGCATCGTCTCCGGCTCAAATCCCGCCTCAGCAAGGGTTGAACAGTATTTGTCCAGCACCGCCCGGCCCCCTCTTTTGGCATTCTCCCTGACCATTTCGAGCTGGGTGTCCGGAATCATCTTGTAGGAGAGCAAATCCTTTCTGATCACATAGAGCAATGTCAGTTTCCGGGGAAACTTGTCCTTCAATGATATGATCGAGTAAACGGTCGCACGGGCCGTGGGCGAATCGTTAACCGGTACAAGAATCTTGGGATCCATATCAATGTCTCTCCTGTTCCGTTTAGTAGCCTGAATAGTCAGTCGTCAATGAACTCATCTCAGGGTTCTCGTTAACCGTATACCAGTCTGGGCAGCAGCAGTACCAGGCCGGGCCAGAATGTCATGATCAGAAGAATTCCGATCTGTATCAAGATAAAGGGAATCACCGCTTTTGACACATAGAGGATATTTTTGTCAACAGTAGCCCCCGTAATATAGAGGCTGACGCCTAGCGGCGGTGTACAGTAGCCGATACCGAGATTGATGGTCATCAGCAGACCGAAGTGCATGGTATCGATGCCGAACTTGGCCAGCAGCGGCAGAAAAATCGGGGTCAGGATCAGCGTCGCCGAGATAATGTCCATGAACATGCCGATGATCAGCAGCAGAACGTTGACCGACAGCAGAAAGACCCAGGGCGAGGAGATATTTTCAACCACCACCGCGGCGATTTTAGCGGGAATCTGCTCGAAAGTCAGGTACTCGCCGAACACCGACGCGCCGGCAACGATAACCAGCAGCGTGGCTGAGGTGATGGCCGATTCGACAATGACCCGTTTGATCGAGCCGAACTTCATATCCCGGTGTATGCAGGTTTCCACGAAAAAGGCGTAGAAACAGGCGACCACGGCCGCTTCATTGGCAGTGAACAGGCCCGAATAGATGCCGCCGAAGATCAGCACCGGCAGAAAAAGCGCCCAGGCACTCTCTTTTAGAACCGATATAACTTCTGAAAACGACGGCTTCGGCCGCCTGGTCATGCCCATCCGCTTACAGAAGAAGTAGGTGTAGAGGCTCATTGCCAGAATGATGGCCATACCGGGAATGAAACCGGTGAGAAACAGTGCCTCCAGCTGATCGTTGCTGACCATGGCGTAGAGAATCATGGCGATGGAGGGGGGAATGATAACCCCCAGAATCGGCGCCGTGGTCATCAGGCCGACTGAAAATTTTTCATCGTAATCGTTTTCGATCAGGGCCGGAATCATGAAACTGCCGATGGCCACCACGGTGGCCACCGTCGAACCTGAAATAGCACCGAAAAACCCGCAGGCGATAATGCCGGACATGGCCAGCCCGCCGGGCAGAAAGCCGACAATGACATTGGCAGCCTTGATCAGCTTTTCGACGATGGTGCCGGTGGTCATGATATTGCCGCACAGGACGAAGAAGAGCACCACGATCAGGGCAAACTTGTCCATACTGCGGTAGAGAACCTCAATGACGATGTGCGGATCGATGCCGATCAGATAGACCAGACCAACCATACCGGTGAAGAAAAGTGCGATAAAAACCGGAATAGTCGCGGCAAGACACCCGACCAGAATTGCCAGGATCAGCAGATAACTGCTTTCCATCTTGTCAATGGTCTCCGGTTATTTCCTGACGGTCGACGATCTCTTCCCAGATCAGAATCAGCGTCCTGAAAATCATCATTCCCCCCATCAGCGGCAGGACCGCGTAAAAAGGCCACTCCGGCAGCCGCAGCGTCGCTGTCCGGGCGTACTCGTCCCGATACATCATCATGGTCATCTCCCAGCCGAGGTAAACCATGATTCCGGCAAAGATGATCACGGCCAGGTGCGAAAGCAGGGCCAGCGGCTTTTTGAGCACTGGTATCAACTGCGGCAGTGCATCGACGCGTATCAGCGATCGGCTCCTGATCGCGGCAACGCAGCCGATGTAGGTCGAGAAATAGATAACCTTGCGCACCACTTCATCCGACCAGTAGAGGCTGTAGCTCTGGGTGGTCTTGCGAAGAATAACGTTGGCCATGGCGGTCAGCAGGGCGACGCCGACAGCGATGAACAGGGCCCACTCCTCGAAGTGACGAAAGGTGCGGTCCAGGGCTTTGAAGGTTCTTATCAGCATGATGTGTGGTTGCAAAGAAAATGGCCGGGGAAGCGCCCCCCCCCGACCATGAACGTATCGAAATAATAGCTGGTGATCAACTGCCGAGTTTGCTCCTCACGGTGGCCAGATAATCAGGGCCGATTTTCTGGCCCCACTTTTCGAGAACCGGCTCAGCCAGCTTTTTCAATTCTTCGATTTCGGCCGGCGGCAGATCGATGAACTCGACACCTGCTTCCTTGGCGCTGGCAATCTGGGTTTCCTGCTGTTGTCTGGTGGCTTCACGGGTCGCGGCGCTTTCTTCAGCAACAACCTCGAGGAAGGTGGACCGCAGATCATCGGGGAGTTTATCGAGCCAGCGCTTGTTGATCAGGTGAACAAACAGGCCCTGGGCATAATTCAACTGGGTAAACGATTTGGCGATGGTGAATTTCTTGGTGATATTGCAGACGATAGCCGTGTGGTCAAGGCCGTTTATTACGCCGGTCTGCAGAGCCTGCGGCACGTCCGGCCAGGGCATGACCGTGAATTTCAGTCCCCAGGCCTTATAGGTGTCGGTGTTGACCGGCGCCTCGGCAATACGGAAGTTCACTCCCTTGGCATCGGCAATGGATTTCACCGGTGTGGTCGTGGCCCATCCGTACGGGCCGTAGCCGGTGACATCGGCAACCACGATGCCGCTCGGCAATGCAGCCTCGGCAAAGGGTGCCCACAGATCAGCGTCATTTCTGAAGGTATCGAGCTTATCGAAGGTGTCGACCACGTAGGGAAGGTTGACGATTCCCAGCCGGTCAGCAACATTGGCGGCGGCGACTGAAGAGCTGAGCATGCCGTGCACGGCTCCCAGCTTCAACTTGGAGATAACATCTTTTTCACCGCCAAGCTGAGCCAGCGGGCGGAAATCGACGTAGAGCCGGCCGTTGGTCTTTTCCCAGACCTTGTCACGGATTCTGTAGCCGACGGCAACGCCTTCGATTACCGGGTGCGAGATATTGGAGAGGATATAGGTGAATTCCGCTCCGCTGGGATCGAACTGAGGCTGCCAGGCGGCCAGCGGATCTTTGGTTTCTGCCCCGACAACCAGGGTCGGCAGGCAGAACAGGGATGCCAGCATCACTATCAACAGTTTTTTCATATCAGTGCTCCTCTCCTCAGAAATGGATGGTGGAAGGTCTGTAAAAGCGCGTGGTCCAGGAATAAAACGATATCGATCGCCAACTGCCATTGCTCTTCCTGTACCATAACCGCTGCTGTTAATCAATCGCTTTGGGCGCTTCGCTCGGTTGGATTGAGGTTTTCCGCAGTTATATTTCACATTTTCTTTAAACAGCCCCTTCCGAATTTCGAAACTGGCCCTATTTTATGAATATGACATTGTCGTACTAAGCGTACGGCAGATAGCGACTAAACCAGACATAAAGAATGATGCTGACCATAACAGAAAAAGCTGAAAAGATACTAAGAGATCGGGGTGCCGGCGGTGACAATTTCCTCAGGGTCGGGGTCAGAACCGGGGGCTGCGCCGGTATGACCTACGACGCGGAAATCGATTCTCACATGGCCCCTGATGAAAAAGTGATCCAGACCTATAACGGCATCGATGTGGTCACCACTATCGGCAGTATTCCCTACCTTCTCGGACTGGTTATCGATTACTCAGATGACCTGATTACCGCTGGATTTCGGTTCAGCAACAGCAGCAACGATTCATCCTGCGGCTGCGGGGCCAGCTTCGCCGTGGCCGGATTTCCCGAGCTGAGCCGCGAGGAGGTGGGCTGTGGCAGCTAGTATGAACGAGCCTATTCCGCTGCTGGGGGGTAAGTCGGTCCACTGCATCAACGAGCAGCAGATGGCTGAGGCCTGGCGGCTGGCTGAGCAGGAGTCGGGTTCTTCTGAAAAGATTCAGGCACTGCTCGAAGACATCGAAGTGAAGCTTACCAGAAATGAACGGGCGGCGCTTGCCTTCGTTCTTATAAGCAGGCTGAAACAATCACTGCCGGGCTGATAACCGGTAAAACTCCTCTCACCCTCCGACAGTAATACCCGGGGGCGGGTAATCCCGGCAGAACGAGCATATATCTGCGGCTATCTCATCGATCAGGTGGTCGTTTTCCGGCTCAGAGACCACCGCGTTGATCCACTCACCCACCTGTACCATATCTTCTTCCTTGAAACCGCGCGTGGTCACCGCTGCGGTGCCGATCCGGATGCCGCTGGGGCTGTTCGGCTTGCGGGGATCGAATGGTATGGCGTTGTAGTTAACCACCAGTCCGGCCCTGTCAAGCGCCCTGGCAGCAGGCTTTCCGCCGATGTTGCGACTGGTCAGGTCGACCAGCAGCAGATGATTGTCCGAACCTCTGGTAATCAGATCAAAACCCTTGGCCATCATGGTCTCAGCCAGCGCCTGACTGTTTTTTACCACCTGGTGCGCATATTCTCTGAAGCCCTCACTGTCGGCCTCCTTGAAAGCCACAGCCATGGCCGCTGTGGTATTGTTGTGCGGACCTCCCTGGAGACCTGGGAAAACGGCCTTGTCAATAGCTGCGGCGTACTGCTCCCGACACATGATCATGGCCCCCCTGGGGCCGCGCAGCGATTTGTGCGTGGTGGTGGTCACCACATCGGCGAATTCCATCGGGGAGGGATGGGAGCCGCCGGCAACCAGGCCGGCGAAATGGGCCATGTCGACCATCAGCAGTGCCCCGCAGTCATCGGCAATCTCCCTGAACCTCTCAAAATCGATGATTCTCGGGTAGGCGGAATGGCCGGCGATGATGATTTTCGGCCTGCAGGAAAGTGCCTGTTCACGGATTGCGTCATAGTCGATCAGGCCGGTTTCCCTGCTCAGGGCGTAGGACTGGGCGTTGAAATATTTCCCGGAGATACTGACCGAGGCACCGTGGGTGAGATGGCCGCCATGGGGCAGGGCCATGCCCAAAATCGTGTCACCGGGGTTAAGAAAAGCCAGATAAACCGCCACATTGGCCGGTGACCCCGAGTAGGGCTGAACGTTGACATGCTCAGCGCCGAACAGGTCTCTGGCCCGCTCGATGGCAATGCGCTCCACCTGGTCGATTACCTGCTGTCCCTCGTAATAACGTTTACCCGCGTAGCCTTCCGAATACTTGTTGGTCAAAACAGAGCCGGTGGCCTGCAGCACAGCCGAAGACACGTAGTTTTCCGAGGCGATCAGCCTGATCTTGTCAAACTGCCGCTGTTCCTCCTGCTTGATCAATTCGTATATTTCACTGTCCGTCGACTTGATATCTTCCAAGGCTGCTCCCTCTGCTGGTTAATTCCCGATTATTCTGTTCGTTCACTGATGCTGATCTTTGCCGCCGGTTATCAGGTCGGCGGCTTCCCGGTCACCAGGCAGATTCCTGTTCTTGAGAAAGGTGCCGAGTGCGTGTTTTTCATGTTCGTCCTTATTCTGTGCCAGCTCGCTTTTGCCGCTGATCCTCTCGATTCTGATCGCAACCACTTCGCACAGGTGGACTGCCCGGGTTTGGGGGGTAATCGCCTGAAACGGGCGTCCGGGCCGTTCATGACTGGCAACCAGTTCATTGAGCGCCAGAACCTTTTCGTCGATATCCTCGACGATCTCGCCCCGTCCGCGGACGACCACGCTCTGATAGAACTGCGTCACTCCGCACCCCTCAGGGTTTTCACCATAATAGTCGAGATCGAGATAGGCAAGCGGAATATCCACCTCGAAACAGACCCGCGAGTCGCGCCGCAGGTTGTCCAGTTTCTCCCCAATTTTCGAACAGTGAAAATATATGGAATTGTTACAAAAAACATAATTAACCGGAGTGACATAGGGGTACCCGTCGGCACTGGTGGTAGCCATCCGGCCCACCCTGCCCCGGGCCAGAACGGCATCGATCTCCTCTCTTCTGGTTATCTCGCACCGCTTTCTCTTCATCGACTGCATCTTCTTTTTCTCCGGCGATGTATCCGTTAAAGGCGACCTGCGGCCGTCCGCCCAGGTTAGATATCAAGCCCGCTCCTGGGTGCCGGCGGCAGGCCGACAACCTGTTTGATCGACTCTTTCCAGCGGATCAGCGGATTTCCACCCAGCGACTCATAGAGCCCCCTGATCCTTCCGTCATCCTGTTCAGCCTCGATTCTGGACACCTCAGCCGCGGCTTCGGCGCTCTCTAAAGCGACCCGCTCGCCGATCCTGTTCATCTTGCCCAGCCAGATCGAATGGCTCACGTACGGTTCAATCTCCAGGATCATATCTTGGAGATCTGCCATATCCAGGATCGGCTCGATGCTGACCGAGGTTTCAAAACCATGGCCGGAAGCCAGCTTCAGGCTGTCCAGCCGCTGCCGATAGGCGGGGGCTCCCGGTTCCCAGAAAGACAGGATTTCATGATTCCTGGCAGTAATGGTGAAGCGGAACAGAATCCGGCTGCGCTGCCCGCGGAATTGGTCACAAAGCTGCTCGATGCAGTAGACGGAAGGTTTGGAGACGATCAGCACACGATTTCCGGCGGCCAGAAGACGATCGATAACCGCACTGCAAAGCTCCAGGTTTTCTTCAACGATGTCATGGGCTGAAGGGAACATCACCTGCCCATCGTAGCGGGGCGGATCGGCCGCCGCGGCCTGATCGGAACAGCGGATCCGGGGCCACTGCTCCGGGGAATCGATCAATCCGCGCCTGAGCGCAGCGGCCCGGGCATAGCAGTAGCGGCAGTCATGGGGGCAGCCGAGGCAGCAGTTTAGCTCCGCCACCGCCCATTCCTTTGTACCGCTGATCATCGAAACAGACAGTATGGATACTTAATCCCAGAGCCGGGACAATTCGGTTATTCCCCGGGCGGCGAAATCTTTCATCAGCGAAAACTGTGCATCACTGAGCAGCACACCCTCGGCCGTCACCTGAATCTCGACCCAGCGCCCGTCGGCCATCACGAAGTTGCCGTCGCAGTCGGCCCGGGAGTCTTCCAGATAATCCAGGTCCAACAGCACCTCGCCATCGAGCATGCCTACCGAAACGGCCGCCATGGGGAGAATTTCCGGCAGGAACACGAGCCGATCCTCGGCCACCATTTTCTCGATCGCCGTCTTGACCGCCAGGGCCGCGCCGGTCACCGAGGCGGTTCTGGTGCCGCCGTCGGCGTTGAGGACATCGCAGTCGACCCGCAGCGTATAGCCGTCCAGATCCTGGAGATTGACCATCATCCGCAGGCTGCGGCCGATCAGACGCTGAATTTCCATACTGCGGCCGGACCGGCTGCCGATCTCCCGCCGGTAGCGCGACGAAGTGGCACCGGGCAGAATCGAATATTCGGCGGTAATCCAGCCCTGGGAGGTACCTTCCAGAAAGGAGGGGACCCGGTCTTCGAGGCTGACCGCACAGATCACCTGGGTGTTCCCGGTTTTGATCAGCAGCGACGAGTAGGCCTGCGGCTGGATATCGGTCTGCACCGAAAAAGGCCTGAGCTGTCCGGCTTCCCGCTTGTCTCTGCGCATAGATCCACCCTGGGGGTTAAAGCTCACGTTTATCGATGACCCGGGCGCCCTTGCCGTTGAATCGCTCCAGGCTCCGCTCCTCGACCAGTTTGACATTGACCCCGACACCGAGGTCCGAGGCCAGCCGTTTCTTGATAAGTTCGATAATGGTGCGCTGTTTTTTCATCTGGTCGAAGAAGATCGCCTCGACCACCTCGATCAGGACGGTAACCTTGTCCTCGTTGTTCTCCCTCTCGATGATCAGGTTGTAGTGGGGCTGGGTCCCCTCGATATCGAACAGAATCGACTCGATCTGGGTCGGAAAGACGTTGACTCCTTTGATTATCAGCATATCATCGGTCCTGCCGGTGATGCGCTCGATCCTCCTGAAGGTCCGGCCGCAGGGGCAGGGCTCAGGCAGCACCCTGGTCAGGTCCCTGGTCCGGTAGCGGATCACCGGGAAAGCTTCCTTGGTCAGGGTGGTGATGACCAGTTCACCGGTCTCTCCCGGCCCCACCGGCTCGAGTGTGACGGGATCGAGAACCTCGATCAGGAAATGGTCCTCATTGACATGCAGGCCGTTGCACTGCTGACACTCTCCGGCGACCCCCGGCCCCATGACCTCCGACAGGCCATAGTTGTCGGTGGCCAGGATGCCGAGCCGGTCCCGGATCTCCTCGCGCATCTTCTCCGACCAGGGTTCGGCGCCGAAAAGGCCGTATCGCAGCGACAGCCCGTTGGGGTTGACCCCGACATCCATCATCACGTCGGCGATTTTCAGGGCATAGGAGGGGGTGCAGACCAGCGCAGTCGTTTTGAAGTCCTGCATGATCTGAATCTGTCGGCGGGTATTGCCCGAAGAGATCGGAATGACCGAGGCCCCCAGTTTCTCGGCCCCATAGTGCAGGCCGAAACCGCCGGTGAACAGGCCATAGCCGAAGGCGATCTGGATGACATCATCGGCACCGACCCCGGCAGCGGTCAGGATCCGGGCAATCAAGTCGGACCAGGTGTTGATATCGTTTCTGGTGTAGCCGACCACGGTGGCCATACCGGTGGTTCCCGAGGAGGAGTGAATTCTGACCACATCCCGGAGCGGCACGGCGAACATGCCGTAGGGGTAGTTGTTGCGCAGGTCCTGCTTGGTGGTAAAGGGCAATCGCCTGATATCGTCAAGACTGTTCAGGGACAGGACATCGATTTTACCGTTCTTGAAGGTGTTGCGGTAAAACGGTACATGGGCGGCCACACGGCCCAGGGTAGCCCGCAGCCTTTCCAGCTGCAGCAGGGCCAGATCATCGGCTGAGATCTGCTCGATTTTATCCCACACCATCATATCCACCAACGCTTCATTGTCTCACCGAGGATCGTATCTTTTTTTCTGGGGCAGCGCCGTTGCCTTTCCTGACCGCGACAGCAGATTGTCCGGCAAAGGAGGCACCATCGCCGCCGGCCTGCAGCAGGACCGCTCAGGATCGTCATCTGTGTTTCTTAGAGGTTGTAGACCTGAGAGCTTTCAAGAATGGTAAACCCATGCTCCTGAAGCGAAGCGATCGCCCTGGTCATGTCATCAAAGCGAAAAATCAGAACGGCGTTCTCACCTGTCTTGTTGACAAAGGCGTACATGTATTCGACGTTGAGACCGATTTTCTGAATGCAGTCGAGCACCGCCGCCAGACCACCAGTACGGTCCGGGACCTCGACGGCGATAACGTTGGTCTTGCCGACGGTAAACCCCTTCTGCTTGAGGGCTTTTTCGGCCTCTTCAACCTTGTCGACGATCAGTCTCAAAATGCCGAAATCGGCCGTATCGGCAACTGACAGGGCTCTGATATTGATATTGTTCTCGGCGATGATAGAGGTTATTTCGGCCAGCCGACCCGATTTATTCTCGAGAAATACCGCAATCTGTTCTACCCGCATGATCTTCTCCCAACTCAGATTTTACGATTGTCAATGACCCGCTGCGCTTTGCCTTGACTGCGCTCGATGGTGCGGGGGTTGACCAGTTTCACCCGGCAGGTGACACCGAGAATGTCTTTGATTTCCCGGGTAATTCGTCTGGTGAGCCGTTCCAGCTCCTTGATCTCATCGGAAAAGAGGGTGTCGCTGACTTCGACTTCGACGGTCATCGAGTCGAGTGTCCCCTCGCGTTCCACGACAATCTGGTAATGCGGCTCCACGCCTTCGATGCCCATCAGTACGTGCTCGACCTGGGATGGGAATACGTTGACACCCCTGATAATCAGCATATCGTCGGAACGCCCGGTCACCTTGTCCATCCTGACCAGGGTACGGCCGCAGTTGCAGGTCTCATAATGCAGGGTGGTAATGTCCCTGGTCCGGTAGCGGATCACCGGGAAGGCCTCTTTGGTCAGGGTGGTGAAGACCAATTCCCCCCGCTCGCCGGGAGGCAGTCTCCGGCCAGTTTCGGGATCGATGATCTCGGGCAGAAAGTGGTCTTCGAATATGTGCATGCCGCCGCTGGAGGTCAGACATTCCTGGGCGACGCCGGGGCCGATCACTTCTGACAACCCATAGATGTCGACCGCTTTCAGGTTGAGCTTGTTCTCCACCTCTTCGCGCATGTTATCAGACCACGGTTCGGCCCCGAAAATCCCGACCCGAAGCGACAGCGAGGCTGGATCGATGCCCATCTGTTCCATCGCGTCTGCCAGGTTCAGGGCGTAGGACGGCGTCGACATCAGGATGGTGGAGCCGAAATCCTTCATGATGGTGATCTGCCGCTTGGAGTTCCCGCCAGAAACAGGGATCACCGTGGCGCCGAGTTTCTCCGCCCCATAGTGGGCTCCGAGGCCGCCGGTGAAGAGACCATAACCGTAGGCATTGTGAACCATGTCTCCTCTGGTGGCGCCGGCACAGGACAGGGCCCGGGCCATCAGGTTGGCCCAGGTGTCGATATCCTTTCTGGTGTAGCCCACCACGGTCGGCTTGCCGGTGGTCCCGGACGAGGCATGCACCCGGACGATATCGTCAAGGCCCATGGTGAACATACCGAACGGGTAATTCTCCCGCAGATCCTCCTTGACGGTGAACGGCAGTTTCTGCAGGTCATCGAGTTCCCTGATATCCTCCGGCTTGACACCGGCCTCTACCATCTTGGCCCGATAGGGCTCAACCGTCTCATAGACTCTGACGATCAATGCCTGCAGCCGCTTAAGCTGAATGGATTCCAGCCCGACCCGCGGCAGGGTTTCCATCTCTTCATCCCAATAAATTGTCGACATTACGCTCCTCTTCTTTGCCGGACGAAGGCTCCGCTCAGTTTACGCCGGCGGCCCGGCCGCCGGCAAAAGCCTTCATGTTTTCTTCAAGAAACCGTTTGGGCACCCGTTCCTCGATGATCGATTCAAACAGTGCTGCATCGACATCGAGATGCACCGACAGGGCCCCGACCAGGGCCACGTTGGCGGTGCGAACCTCTCCTGCTTCGCGGGCGATGGTAAAGGCATCGACCCCGATCACCCGGATATTTCTTTTGACCAGCTCATCGAGAACGTTCTCGGGATAGGCGGCCTGTCCGGTCGCCACCGAAGGCGGCAGAATCTTCTGGGTATTGACGATAACCGTGCTGTTGACGTTTAAATACGGCAGGTAGCGGACCGCCTCCATCATCTCGAAGGCCATCTGGATATCGGCGGCGCCCGGGTCGATCAGCGGCGAATAAACTTTTTTGCCGTAGCGAAGCTGGGCGGTTACCGAACCGCCGCGCTGGGCCATGCCGTGCACTTCACTTTTTTTGACATCGTAGCCGGCCTGCAGCAGTGCGGCAGCGGTCAGCTCACTGGCCAGCAGGATGCCCTGCCCGCCCACTCCTGAAAACAGTATATTTTTAATATCACTCATTATTTAGGCTCCCCTCTGGTGATGGCATTGAATTTACAGAGCGACGCACACTGGCCGCAGTCGTTACACAGCACCTCATCGATCCTGGAGTAGCCTTTTTGACTTTTCTTGTAGCCCCTGGCCTCGGCCTCGCCTTCTTTGAAAGCGGTCCAGCTGATCGCCGGGCATCCCAGCCTGATGCAAGAGGTACAGCCGACACAATTATCGATATTGGTATAGTAGGATACCGGCTTGCGCAGTTTCAGCTCCGGCAGCAGCACACAGGGTGCCTGGGCGATGATCACCGACATCTCGTCGCGGTCCACCTCTTCTCGGATAACCTTGCGGCATTCAGGGACATCGTGGGGGTTCAGCACCCGCACATGCTTGACGCCGACCGAGCGGCACAGCGCTACGAGGTCCAGTTCATGGGCGGCCTCGCCGCTGATCAAGTTGCCCGAGGTCGGGTTGGGCTGCTGGCCGGTCATCGCGGTGATGCGGTTATCGAGGATGATAAGGGTGGCGGCCGAGCCGTTGTAAACCGAGTTGATCAGCCCGGTAATACCGGAATGGACGAAGGTTGAATCGCCGATAACCGATACCACCTTGTCATGGGAGCCTTTCCCCATGGCCTTGACCATACCGTGGGCCATCGGTATCGCAGCCCCCATGCAGACCGTCGAATCAAGCGCGTTGAGCGGCGGCAGGAAGCCCAGGGTGTAACAGCCGATATCGCCGGAAACGAAAACTTTCATGCGCGACAGGGTGAAAAAAATCCCGCGGTGCGGGCAGCCCGGGCACATATTGGGCGGCCGGGGCGGCAGATCGACCGGCTCGAACAGGTCCGTGGGGGCCCGGTCGGGATCGATCGATTTTCTGACGATGGCGGTGTTGAGCTCGCCGATGGCCGGAATCAGGTCCTTGCCGCGGCAGTCGATGCCCATGGCTTTGATTTGGGTTTCCAGAAACGGGTCGAGTTCCTCGACCACGATCAGCTCCTCTACTGAAGCGGCAAAATCCCTGATTTTCTGTTTGGGCAGCGGCCAGCACATGCCCAGCTTGAGAACGGCCGCTTCCGGGAAAGCTTCCTTGACGTAGAGATAAGATACCCCGGAGGTGATGAAGCCCCGCTTTCGATCACCCTCTTCCACCACGTTGAAATCAGCACTTTCCGCCAGCTCGCAGCACTTCTGCATGCGCTCTTCCACGTGGTGTCGACGGCGCCGGGCCATGGCCGGCAGCATGACGAACTTGGCCGGCTGCTTCTCGATCACCGGCCGGGCAGGCTGCGCGGCGACCTCGCCTCGCTGGACAACCCCCTTGACGTGGGCGATCCTGGTGGTAATCCGCAACAGTACCGGGGTGTCGAAGAGCTCGCTGAGCTCGAAAGCCCGTTTCAGAAAATCCTTGGCCTCGGCCGGATCGGAGGGTTCCAGCATCGGTACCTTGGCCGCCAGCGCATAGTTGCGGTTGTCCTGCTCGTTCTGGGAGGAGTGCATGTCGGGGTCGTCGGCGGTCAGAACCACCAGGCCCCCTTTGCCGCCGGTGTAGGAGGCGGTAAAGAGCGGATCGGCGGCAACGTTGAGTCCGACGTGCTTCATGGTTGCCAGCGCCCGGCCGCCGGCAAAGGATGCGCCGATGGCCACCTCGAGGCCCACTTTTTCGTTGGGGGCCCATTCGGTGTAGACCGTGTTGTAGGTGGAGAGATATTCCATGATCTCCGTCGAGGGAGTCCCCGGATAGCCGGAGGCAACTGCTACTCGTGCCTCGTGGGCGGCGAGCGCGATGGCTTCGTTACCGGACATCCAGGTCGAATTGTCGTGTTTTTGTGCAGTCATCAGATTTCGTCCGTATCGCTCTTCTGTCTTGTCTTTATGGGTTCACGGCCGGCAGGGCCGCCTTGCAAGGCAATTGGTGAAACTACTCTGAAATCCGCTTTCCAGGCAAGGATTATTTCCCCCGATCCCGATGCTATCGGGACTTTTCCGTCAAACGGTGTGCGGGCAGAGCTGCCATTTCCTACAAAGACATTGTTTCATCCGCAACATCGTCCTATAATCAAACAGGAAAGCGTCTACAGCGAAATCGACAACTCACCCCGGATAAAATTTTTGGCGGAGGCACCTTCTATGTACGTCGGCAGAATCATGCACACCAACCTGATAACGGTATCGCCCCAGGCGACCCTGGTGGAAGCCAAGGAACTGATCGAGAAGTGGGCCATCGACCACCTCCTGGTGGTCAACGGCAAAGGCAAGCTGGTGGGTATTCTCTCGGACCGGGATCTCAAGCAATACTGGGCGTCGCCGGCCACCACCCTGAGCACCCACGAGCTGGCCTTTCTGCTGGAAAAGCTGCTGGTCGAAATGATCATGGTCAAGACCGTGGTCACCATCACCACCGAGACCACCATCGAACGGGCGGCATTCATCATGCAGAACAACAACATCAACGCCCTGCCGGTGATGGAGGACGACGAACTGGTCGGCATTATCACCAGCACCGACGTCATGGACGTGCTGCTCGATGCCATCGGCATGAGCGAGGAGTCGGTGCGGATCTGTGTGCTGGTTCGCGACCAGATCGGTACGATTGCAGACCTGGCGGCCATCCTGCGCGATCACGAAATCAACATTCAGAGCCTGATCACCTGGCCGCTGCGGGATTACCCGGAAATCAATCAGCTGGTGCTCAGGCTCTCTGGAGAGGACGGGCCCCGCGCGGTGGCCATCCTGAACAAGAAGAAATACAAGGTGCTGACCCGCTATGTCAAAGACCTCTCCACCTATATGCCGGTGGTCGTTGACGACAAGCGTTAGACGTTCCCGGCCTGGCCGCTGAGCGCTGCCATCGACTAAGCAGCACCGCCGGCCAGTTTTTCCAACAACCGGTCATCGACTTCGCCCAGGTTCGAAAGCAGCGCGTCAGCCCGGCTGAAATCATGGCCCGCCGACATGGCGTGGGGGACGGCGACCGCCTTCAGGCCGGCGGCTCGGGCTGCGGCGATTCCGGTCTGCGAATCCTCGAAGGCAACACACTCGGCCGGGGCCAGACCCAGGTTTACGGTGACCAGACGGTAAATTTCCGGGTCCGGTTTTTTCCGTTCGACCATGTCTCCGCCAGCCACATACTCGAAATAATGAAGCAGCGCGTGATGCTTGAGAATGGCAGCCAGCTCCGTGCTGGGCGAGGAAGACGCCACCGCCATCCGGTACCGACCCCGGCAGCGCCGAAGAACATCCTCGACACCGGGAAGCAGTCTGATCTGCGGCACCAGGTTCAGGTAGGCACCACATTTGGAGGCGACAAGCCCGGCCCGCCCGATACGCGGATTGGCGGCTTCAATAAAATCGTCAGCCATCTGTTCGTCACTGACACCGACATATTTCGAAAAAACCTGAAAATCCGGCACCGCCATCTGATGGGCCCGCAGCGCCGCGCCCCAGGCCTGTCGATGCACCCGTTCGGAATCGACCAGGGTACCGTCCATATCGAAAATCAGCGCCTTGAATCGAGCAGCCATATTCACGTTTAGATGCAGGTTAGCGGTTGAAGCGGGCTGAAAACAGCCGCGCTCGTGGACCATCTGAGCGTTGTGCTGTTCAGCTCTACCATGAAATCGGGATGCGGCCATCTTATTTGTCTGACGACCGATTCGATACCGGTTTTCAGCAGCCGATCTTGACAGCCGTTCACCTCAGTAGTTATCTTTGCGATTACTTTCTTTTCAACCGACACGACAGAGAGGCCCCCATGTGGAAATCGATTGCGGCCGCGCCGCCTGACGCTATCTTCGGCCTGACCGAAGAATTCAAAAGAGACCCCAACCCCAACAAAGTAAATCTCGGCGCGGGGGTCTACAAGGATGACAGCGGAATTACCCCCATTCCTCCCTGCGTCAAGCAAGCGGAACGGCTGATGCTCGAAGGGGAACAGACCAAGAGCTACCTGGGCATCAGCGGTGATCCGGTATACGGTGACTGCGTTCAGCGGCTGCTGTTCGGGGATCAAAGCCAGGTGATACAGTCCGGGCGGGCTGTCACCGCTCACGCTCCCGGTGGAACCGGAGCATTGCGCATGGGCGCCGAACTGATCAGCAAGTTCAACCCCGGCGCCTCGGTCTGGATCAGCAGCCCCACCTGGGCCAATCACAACGGCATATTCGCCGCCGCCGGCTTCGCTATCAAGAGCTATCCATATTACAACAGCGAAACCAGGGGGCTCAGCTACCCCGAAATGATCGACACGCTCAGACAGGTGCCCGCCGGCGATGTGGTGCTGCTGCACGCCTGCTGCCACAACCCAAGCGGCGTGGATCTCGACGATGAACAGTGGTCGGAGGTAGCCGCCGTGGCCGCTGAAAAAGGCTGGATCGGTTTTCTCGATTTCGCCTATCAGGGTTTTGGGGACAGCATTGAGGCCGATCGCCGGAGTGTGGAGGAATTCGCCGCGACCGGCAGCGATTTCCTGGTGGCCAGCTCCTTCTCCAAAAATTTCGGTCTCTACAACGAACGCACCGGGGCCATCACCGTGGTATGTCCAACCGCACAGGAAGCAGCTGTCGCCAAAAGCCATCTGGACCTGACCGTGCGGGTCTGCTATTCCAATCCGCCGGCCCATGGCGGGCTGATCGTCAAAACCGTGCTGACCAGTCCAGAACTGGAGCGGAGCTGGCGCCAGGATCTGACCACCATGTGCAGCAGGATCGTGACGATGCGCAATGCGCTGGTGGAGGGCCTGGCAGCTCGAGGCGCAGCCCAGGACTTTTCATATATCAAGGAACAGCGGGGGATGTTCTCGTTCAGCGGGCTGGATGATGCAACCGTCGCCTGGCTCAAGGAGCACAAATCGATCTATGTGGTCGGCGGCGGCCGGATCAACGTTGCCGGGCTGACCACCGCCAACATCGATTACGTGTGCGACGCGGTGGCTGAAGCCCTGAAGCAGTAAAACCCCGGACATCGCCATAAAAAAAGGGTGCCGCCCTGCTGCAGGCGGCACCCTTTTTCCAATCATTTCCGATGAACAGCTAGTCTTTTCGTGCCCCGAAGACCAGCTTGCCCCCCATATGCCCTGCCAGCCCGGCCGCCGCGACACTGACCAGACAGATCAGCAGATAGGTCCAGCGGCCCGCCGAGGTGGCCACTCCCGGCTCCAGCAGCCGCCATACCACCAGGGCCAGAACCGTAGCGCAGACCACGATGGTGGCCCCGATTTTAACCCCGAACAGTTTGGTTCTGGCGCCTTTGTAGCGCTCCTGCCAGGCCACATAGCCGGTGGCGATGACAAAGGGCATGTTCAGCAGTACGAAGACCAGGCTGTAGAAAGACGCCTGCTCGAACCCGGCCAGCCCCAGGACAACGCCGATCGCCAGAAAGACCAGGGCCATCGGCAACACTCCGTTGGGTGTGTGGACCGCAATCGGGTGGAGATGATGTTTCATGACCATCCGTCTGAACAGGCTGGGTGGCGATGATGTATCCGCCTCTTCACCTTGGGGTTCAAGGACTTTTTCGGTCAGCGTTTTCGCCTCTTTTTCAACCACCTCCTTGAAATATTCCGGACCGGCCCCACAGACCGGGCAGCTGTCAGGCGGTTGCTCACCTTCGTGGATATAGCCGCAGAGGGTACATTCCCACTTCTTCACCACCCCGCTTTGCCCGGCCTCAACCGCAGGTGCATCGGTGCCGCTGACGGGCTGGGGCTCAGCCGGGGGAACGGGCTCGGTCTTTTTATCGGGTTCAACATACTCCTTGAAATACTCCGGGCCGGCGCCGCATACCGGGCATTCGTCCGGCGGTTGCTCGCCTTCATGGATATAGCCGCATACCGTGCATTCCCACTTCTTCATTGTCCAGGCCTCCGCTGTCTTTCTCAGGTTTATCCTAACCACAGAAATCTTTACAATTCTGGTTAGTTTTTACTCCAGAGGTGTGCATATGTCAATTTTTTGCGCTGCCGGCAGAGCCCTGAATATTCAATCCGTCAGCCCGACTTCATCACGGTCGATTTCGTCGATTCTGGCCTGGGCTTCCTCCCAACGGCTCATCCAGCGGTCGAGCCGCCGGGCGCAGTCATTGTATTTCTGGTTGACCGCCGACCAGTTATCGCTCTTCTGATACAAATCAGGGTCGGCCAGCTCGGCCTCGAGTTCGTCCTTGAGCCGTTCGAGCTTCTCCACCTTCTTCTCGGCCTCGGCCAGTTTTTTCAGCCAGGGACCGGCAACTTTCCTGCGCTTTTCCCGCTTCAGCGCCTCCTGCCTGCGTTTCTCTTTTCTGCTCCCCTGCTGCTGCGGATCCTGCAGATCCGGCCCGTCCTGCCCGCTGAGGATACTGTCATCACTCTGCTTGAGAGATAGCCGCTCCTGACCAGCCACATATTCGGCCACGGTGCCGTCGAATATGGTGGCCCGTCCATCCTTTATTTCCAGAACCTTGTTGATGAAACAGTCGACGAAATATCGATTGTGAGAGACCACGACGATGGTTCCGTCATACTGGCGCATGGCTTCCTGAAGAACCTCCTGGGAAAGCATGTCCAGGTGGTTGGTGGGTTCGTCCAGGAGCATGCAGTTGGCCGGAACGGCGATCATCCGGGCCAGGGCCAGCCGGCTCTTTTCCCCCCCTGACAGCACCGACACTTTTTTGTCGACGTCCTCGCCCCTGAACAGGAAGGCGCCGAGCAGCGATCTCATCCGGGTGATGGTCATATCGCCGGCGACATGGGAGAGGCTTTCCAGCACGGTAAAATCAGCCGGCAGTTCCTGGGCCTGGTGCTGGCCGAAATAGGTGAGCTGCACACCGCTGCCCAGACGGCAGCGGCCGCCGTCCGGCTCCAGCTGGCCGGCCAGGATTTTCAGCAGGGTCGATTTTCCGGCCCCGTTGACCCCGACCACTGCCACCTTGTCACCGCGCTGCAGGTTAAGACCGATCTCTTTGAAAACACTTTTCCCAGCAAAGCTTTTGTCTATCGACTCGATCATCATCACATCCCGGCCCGAATGGGGCGCCGGCGGGAAGGTGAAACGGATCGAGTGCTCCTCCTCGGCGAGTTCCACCCGTTCGAGCCGGTCGAGCTGCTTCAGTTTCGACTGGACCTGACGGGCCTTGGTCGACTTTGCCCGGAAGCGTTCGACAAAGCGCATGGTCTGCCTGATCCGGGCCTGCTGGTTGTCATAGGAGGCCTTGTCGATCCGGCGCCGTTCCTCCTTATCCTGGATATATTTCGAGTAATTCCCTTTGTAGCTGGTAAGCCGCCCAAGGCTGAGTTCCCATGTCTGGCTGGTGGTCCTGTCCAGGAATGTGCGGTCATGGGAGATGATTACCAGGGCGCCGTGGTAACTCTGCAGAAAGGACTCCAGCCAGGTGAGCGAATCGAGGTCGAGATGGTTGGTCGGTTCATCGAGAAGGAGCAGCGACGGCGACTGCAGCAGCATCCGGGCGAGCAGCAGCCGCATGATCCAGCCGCCGGAAAACGATGAAACCTCCGCCTGCAGATCCTCTTCACTGAACCCCAGCCCAAACAGCACCGTCTCGGTCTGCGTCCTGATCTTGTAGATATCGCTGGCGTCCAGCTGCTGCTGTATCTCCCCCTGGCGCTGGAGAATGTCATCGAAGCCAGCGCTTGTCTCATCGCTCTCGCCGAGAAGCTTGTGGAGCCGATCGGCTTCTTTCTGCAATTCCAGCAGATCGGCAAAAGACTGCACCGCCTCCTCGTAAAGGGTTCGCTGGGAATTGAGCACGGCCGGCTCCTGGGGCAGATAACCGACCGAAAAGTGCTTCGATTTGCTCACCACACCGTCATCGGCGGCAATTTCAGCAGCCATGATCTTCATCAGGGTCGACTTGCCGGTGCCGTTGACCCCGACCAGGCCGATCCGGTCCCCCGGATGAACAACCGTGGAGATATCTTTGAAGAGATGTTTTTCCCCGTACCGAATATCGAGGTGGTTAATAGCCAGCATGGTACTAGTTTATGTTATTGTTTCGGTTCTATACATTAAAAACGGCAGCTCCGGCAGGGGCCGGAACAGCCACACGTGATCAGCCAGACCATGATAATAGTCTTTTCAGAAAATGAAAGGACTGGTTAAGCGCATCTTTGGTCCCGACCCCGAAAACGCTGCCTCTGAATGAGTCCGCTTCTGTTCGCCTGCTGCCGGCGATGTTGTCAGGCCGGGCATCATTTCTGCGTGGTGGCCTCCAGCGGGAAGTGCTACAATAGCATCAAATATTTTGAGGCCGAGGCAGGGCGAGAATTTACAGCTGCAATGCAGCAGGCAGGATCGATCAGATGGCGACGGCAGACATGCGGCAGACTGAGAAGCCACACAAGAAAAGCTTTTCGGGAAAAGGCGTATTCCCGGTCGCCTACGCGTTTACCCTGCTCATTCCGCTGAGAAACATGTTCCTGTCTCCGAAAACGCTTATCTCCCGACTGGGTCTGAAAGAGGATCACTGCGTCCTGGAGATCGGTCCCGGCCCCGGGTATTTCAGTCTGCCGGTGGCCCGGGCTCTCAAAAAGGGCCGCCTCGTGCTTCTCGATCTTCAGCAGGGGATGCTCGATATCTCCCGCAAGAGACTTGAAAAGAGAGCTATCCGTAACGTGGACTACCAAAGGTGCGACGGCACCGGCTTCGAACTTGAAAAGCGCACCTTTGACCGGGTTTTCATGGTTACCGTCCTTGGCGAGGTAGACAACAAAGACCAGTATATTGAAGAGATACGCCGGGTATTGAAAGATGACGGCATGGTGTCGATCACCGAACTCGCCGGAGATCCGGACAAGCTCAGCAGGGAGGAACTGCAGCACCTTCTCGGTGCCCATGGCTTTGAACTGGTCGAGAGCTTCGGCAATAAAAGAAACGAGACCCTCAATTTCAGGAAAACAGTGAGATGATCGTTCACAGTCGCCTGTGTACTTAATGGAGTGCAGGGAAAAAGGGCTGATACTGAATCCGCATAAAACAGATAAACTAAGAGAGGCCTTCCACATTGAACCCTTGCCCCGTCAAGAATCCAATTTCCTTTGAGGATTTTGAAAAAATCGATATTCGAGTCGGTACCATCATCTCCGTTTCCGAGGTGGAGAAATCGAAAAAACTGATGAAACTGATGGTCGATTTCGGGGACCATACCAGGTCGATCCTGGCGGGAATACGGCAGGAGCGTGAAGACCCCAAAGAGATCGAAAACAAACAGGCTCTTTTCGTTCTGAACCTGCCTGTAAAGAAGATGGCAGGGGAGGTTTCAGAGGGAATGCTCTTTGATCTCGGTTATCAGGACAATATCACCCCCTGCCTTGCCACACCAGAAGTCCCGGTGCCCAATGGAACGAGGGCTGGATAGCGTTTTGCTTCTGTCAGGCGGCAACTTCAGAGAGGTCTGAGCGGAATTCTTGCGGCTGACTTGAAATATCGACGAACTCACAGCCAAATTCATCGCCGGCAGTGTTTCTTACGATCACTTCCTCATCGACCAGAACTTCGCGGGGATCATCGACAGTGTAGCGCACCCGAATCCTGTCACCCATCTGCATACTGATCGGCTCCAGAATTTTAAAGCGCAGACCGCCTCGGGAAAGATTCATGATCGTCATGACGGTCCAGTCACCGCTGCGCCCCGAGAGATTTTGGGCTTCCCCGACGATGATCACCTCTCTTCGCTTAAATCGCCTGAAGTTCAGAACCAGTTGGAAATGTCTGCTGCAGCAGCAGCGGCGAATAGTGCATTGCTGCTTGATCTTTTCGAACTTCGAGACCGACATGCTCAGCGACCGTTCACAGAACGGGCACTGAAACGTGACCAGGTTTTCTCCATTTACATCCACATGTATGGTCTTCATCGATTTACCGTCTGCAAAAAGCTGTGACTGTATTATCTCAAGCCTTTATTCAATCCCGTAGCTGGTGTCGTACAAAAACCCTAGCAGGAACCGTGCCTTTACGAACTTTTCCCAGGAAAAATCAAATAAATATATGGTTTTATATTATATTTTTATTTCAGAAAGAGAGGCGCGATGAACCACCATCGAGAACGGCGACGGGGTAATCAGGATTATTGGCACCGGTCTGACATTTTTTGTCACAAGCCGTTCCTTCTGTCCTGACAGGGGAAGGAGGACGATTCCAGATCGCCTGCTCTGCGGGTGTTCGAATAGAAATGGAGGGCCGGCACTGCTGATTGAGCGCCGGCCCTCCATGATGTAGCTACTGAGTTCAGCTGTTTTTGAGGATGTGTTCGACGATCAGATCACCAACTTCACTGGTGGAGTAACCCATCTTGCCGGCGGCCAGGTTCTTGATCTTGGTGCCGGTAACCCATTTGACCCCGTCCTCGATGGCCGTGGCCGCCCTGGTCTCGCCCAGCGTCTCCAGCATCATTGCCCCGGCGCAGATGGCAGCCAGCGGGTTGATCACATTGAGCCCGGTATATTTGGGCGCCGACCCGCCGATCGGCTCGAACATGCTGACCCCTTCCGGGTTTATATTGCCCCCTGCGGCAATGCCCATGCCTCCCTGGGTTTCAGCACCCAGGTCGGTGATGATATCGCCGAACATGTTGGAGGTGACCAGCACGTCAAACCACTCCGGGCTTTTGACCATCCACATACAGGTGGCATCCACGTGATAGTACTCACGCTTGACATCGGGGTAGTCCTGCTCGCCGATCTCATGAAAGGCCCGCTCCCAGAGGTCGAACACGTAGGTCAGGACATTGGTCTTGCCCACCAGCCCCAGAGTGTTCTCACTGCCTTTGCCGCGAGCCTTCTTACCGAACTTACGAGCGTACTCGAAGGCATAGCGCAGACAGCGCTCAACCTGAAAGCGACTGTAGACCATGCTCTGCACGGCCACTTCCTGCGGGGTTCCCTTCATCGATATACCCCCCGTACCGGTGTAGATGCCGCCCGAATTCTCCCGGATCACCACGTAATCGATATCGTCAGGAGTCTTATTTTTCAGCGGTGTATCGACACCGGGGTAGAGCCGGACCGGCCGGAGATTGATATACTGATCCAGGGCAAAGCGCAGGCTCAACAGAATGCCCTTTTCCAGGATTCCGGGTTTGACATCGGGATGCCCAATGGCCCCGAGGTAGATCGCGTCAAAACCCTTCAGGTCGTCGACCGCGGTTTCCGGCAGCACTTCGCCGGTCCTCAGGTAACGGTCCCCGCCGTAGTCGAAATCGGTCATTTCCAGGCTGAAGCCAAAGCGCTCGGCCGCCGCCGCCAGGGCCTTGCGGCCTTCATTAACCACTTCAAGTCCAGTACCATCGCCAGGGATTACGGCAATGCGATAAGCTTGTGTCATATCGGTCTCCAACATCATAATTTACTGGTAACACTGCGAAGATGCGAACTGCACCAATTTTGTTCCTGCCACTTTAGATATAATCTGCCAGCGAATGTCAAGAGTAAATGTCCCCGCACCCCGGGCGCCCAACCAGCCCGCCACCGTATCCCGGCTGCAGGGATCCGCGCTTCAACGGGAAGTTAAACAAGCCGGTGGTGATAGTGACCCCGGGCCAGAGCGGGGTCCCTTTCAACCAGAAGCCGGGCATCATGGTCCAGGCGCTGCAGCCGCCTCAAGTTCTGCTTCTTCAGACCGGCCAGGGCAGAATAATCCCTGTCGGAAACAACCAGCCTCACCGTCCTTCCGGGACCGGCGGCCCGCAGCAGCGGCCGAACCTTCAGATACCAGCTTCTCGATATCACCAGTTCGCCGAAAGCAGGGTGGTAGGGACCGGCGATGAGCTGCTTTTCCAGATCGGACGAGGGCTGGAGTCCCATCCTGATAACCTTGATGTTCCTGTCCAGCAGCAGCTGGCGGGCGCGACCAACCAGGCTCACTGCCCGAGCCAGGCAGAGCGGTTTCCAGGATGACCGGTGAAACAATTGCGCCAGCCCGGTGTCTTTTAGCACCAGGGTCGGATAGAGCCTGACCAGCTCTGGCCCCAGGTCCGCCACTCTTTTTACCCCATCCATGAACGACCGGGTCGTCTCCCCGGGCAAACCGGCCATCAGTTGTATACCAACCTGCAGCCCTCGTGCGGCCAGCAGCCGCGCAGCACCTTCGACATCCTGAGCCGTGTGACCCCGACCAGCTGACTCGAGAACCTGATCGTTCATCGACTGGGCACCGATCTCCACCGTTCTCACCCCTGAAGCGGTAAGCAAATCACAGACGGATTCAGTTACACAGTCGGGCCGGGTGGACAACCTGACCGAGTCAACCCGACCCTCATCGATGTATGGGGCGACGGTCTGAAGCAGGTGGTTCTGCAGTGCTTCATCGAGACAGGTGAACGAACCCCCGAAAAAAGCGACCTGAACTTCCTCATGGCTAGGTGATCGGTCAAGCCACTCATCAACCGTGCGCTGCAGATCAGCAGCCGGATCTTTGGCCCCGCCCTGGGTGGGACCGGTGATGCCCAGCTGATTGCAGAACAGACAGCGGTGGGGGCAACCCTGGTGATGTATGAAAAATGGAATAATCAGCATGATCGCATGACCGGTTTCAAAAGACCGCAGATCCTTTCATCAACGCAGTTCTCTCATTCAGGCCGCATTTAACTCCAAACTGCGCCCGCTGACAAGACGCGAAGATTGGCGGGCCGCTTCCGGGAAAATATGGCGGCGGCCGTCTTGACAACGCGCTCACCGGATTTAGTTTAATGTTAAACAAATAACCGGAGAAAACCACTGAACCAGGTGCCTGATGAAATATGAAAGCCCTCAATCGATCCACAAAACAATCCACCGCCCTTGACACCTTCATCAAATTGATGCGGGCGGCCGAATCGGTATCAGCTGACGTACACCAGCATCTCGGCAGAGCCGGACTGACGATCAGCCAGTTCGGCATTCTCGAGGCCCTGTACCACCGTGGACCGATGTCGCAGAAAGAGCTTGCTGTAAAAATCCTGAAAAGCCCCGGCAATATAACCATGGTGATCAACAACCTGGAGAAACGGGGGCTGGTCTTAAGACAGAGGAGTCCGGAAGACCGAAGATCCTACCTGATCAATCCCACCCCGTCAGGAACTGCCCTGATCGCCAAGTTGTTCCCACCGCATGCCGAGACCATCAGAAAACGGATGTCGGTGCTGAACAGCCGGGAACAGAAAACACTGGGCAGCCTGCTGAAGAGACTGGGCAGAGCAGATATCGAATCGGTACGCACCGCAACTGCCCGGGAACAGAAAAACAACCATTAAATCAGGAGTAAAGAAGATGACACAGATACTGGTAATATACGCAAGTGATTATGGCTCGACCGAAAAAATGGCCGGGGCGGCCGCCGAGGGAGTCAACTCGGTCGACGGCGCCGAAGCAGTCCTGAAAAAAGCGGAAGAGGTCAGCGCCGAGGACTTCTCCGCCGCCGACGGGGTCATTGTCGGTACTCCGGTGCATATGGGCAGTATGGACTGGCGGCTAAAAAAGATGATCGACACCGTCTGCAGCGGGCTGTGGATGCAGGATAAAATGAACGGCAGAGTTGCCGGCGTGTTCGCCTCGGGGAGCGGTTTCGGGGGCGGCGGCGGAGGGGTCGAACTGACCATGCTGTCGCTGTTAAACAACTTCGCCGAACTGGGTATGGTCATTGTACCGCTGCCGAAAAACACCGAAGGCTACAAAATGGGCGGACTGCAGTGGGGGCCCTACGGCCGTTCGGCCGATGTGGACATGCAGCACAACGGGCTGGACAATGCAGTGTTGTCGCTGACCAGGCTTCACTCCACCCATGTCACCAGGGTCGCCCAGGCGCTCAAAGGCAAAAAGGTCCTGAGCTGAGGCCGCAGCCTGTTCTTTGGCACCGATGCTTTTTTTCCATCAAATGAAAAGTATGGTGGGCCCTCTTCCGGCCCCGGCAGCAATGGCTGACTGAAGTCCAGGTCCCCCGATACCCGAACCGGCACTGATAACAGCGGTCAGTCAGCTGCGGTGGCGGCCAGCGCCGCCGCCGCGGCCCGCTGCTCAGCCACTTTTTTAGAGCTGCCGGCACCCGTACCTAAAACCCGCCCGTCAAACACCACCGAAACGATGAAGCGCTTGCGATGAGATGGGCCTTCTTCACCATCGAGCCGGTAGGTGGGCGCCTCGTTGTGTTTCTCCTGCAGCAGCTCCTGCAGGCGGCTTTTGGCGTCACCCAACTGCAGATCCTCCTGCTTCTCCTCGATCGATTCGCTGAACAGCCGGTCAACCAGGGCTACTGCGGTCTCGTAGTCGCTGTCTTCGAAGACGGCGCCGATCAGCGCCTCGAAAGCGCAGGACAGGATCGACGGTTTGTCCCTGCCGTTCGAACTGTCCTCCCCCTTGCCCAGGCACAGATAGGTTCCCAGCCCCAGTCCCCTGGCCATCTCGGCCAGGTGCGACTCGTTCACCAGTGAGGCCCTGAACCTGGTCAGTTCACCTTCCTTCATTTCCGGATGACGCCTGCTGAGCAGGTGGCCGATCACCAGATCCAGCACCGCGTCGCCGATAAACTCGAACACCTGGTTGTCCTGTCCACCATTGGCCTGCTCGAAAGCATATGAAGAATGGACCATCGCTTTCTGCAGCAGACGCAGATCGGTAAAACGATAACCGATCAGGTTTTCCAGCCCGGCAAGCATCTCTTTATTGGTGCTCGCCAGCCCGTCCAAGAACGCTCCCATGAACAATATTCCCCTTGTCAAACATGCTGACTATGGTATAAACAACGGTCTCAACCGAGATAGATGGCGGCGTAGCCAAGTGGCTAAGGCAGTGGTCTGCAAAACCATTATTCAGCGGTTCGAATCCGCTCGCCGCCTCCACCATACAGAAAAGGTTACAGGTCATTATCCTGTAACCTTTTTTTTATCAAATACCCCAAAACTGCCGGGCGGTCAATCGGGCAGCGGCTCCACCTTCTTTTTCATACTTTTATACCCCAGATCTCGTTGGCATACTGCCTGATGGTCCGGTCAGTGGAAAACTTGCCCATCCGGGCCACATTCAGAATAGCCATCGTGGTCCACCGGTCGGGGTCGATGAACGTTTCGTTGACCCGCTCCTGACAGTCGAGATAGGACTCCAGATCCCTGATCAGCAGGTACTGATCGTGCGGGCTCATCAGCGAATCCACCAGCGGCTTGAACAGATTCCGGTCACCGTTGCTGAAGGTCCCGTCCGCCAGCGATTCCATGATCTGGGCCACCTCGCCGTTCTGCCGACAGATCTGTTCAGGGGTCCTGCTGTTGTGGATGCGCTCGTATTCCGCCTCGTCCGCCTCGAGCCCGAAAATGAAAATATTTTCCTCACCCACCTCTTCCCTGATCTCTATGTTCGCCCCGTCCAGCGTACCGATGGTCAGGGCGCCGTTGAGCGCAAACTTCATATTGCCGGTGCCGGAAGCCTCGGTGCCGGCGGTGGATATCTGCTCGGAAAGATCGGCCGCCGGAATGATCAGCTCGGCCTGGCTGACGTTGTAGTTGGGCAGGAAGACCACCTTCAGACGGTCACCGATGCGCGGGTCGTGGTTGACCACTTCGCCGATCGAATTGATCAGCTTGATGATCAGTTTCGCCCGCCAGTAGGAAGGAGCCGCCTTTCCGGCAAAGATGACGGTCCGGGGAGCGAGTCCGCTGTCGGTCTCAGTGACGAACCGGTGATAGAGATGGATGACATGCAGGGCGTTGAGCAGCTGGCGCTTGTATTCATGGATCCTCTTGACCTGGACGTCGAACATGGTCTCGTGGCTGACCAGCACACCGGTGGTGATGCCGATATAGTCGGCCAGCTTGAGTTTGTTGTTGAGTTTTATCTGCCGGAACCGATCTATGAACTCCTTATCCCCGGAAAAGGGCTCCAGTTCCCTGAGCCGGTCCAGATCCACTTCCCAGCCGGGGCCGATTTTCTCGTTGATCAGGTTGGCCAGTTCGGGGTTGGACTTGAGCAGCCAGCGCCGCGGCGTAATGCCGTTGGTCTTGGAGTTGATCCGGTCCGGGTAGAAAGCATGGAAATCCTTGAATACCCGCTCCTTGAGGAGCTGGGTGTGCAGCGCCGCCACCCCGTTGACCGAGTGTGAGCCGACGATGGCCAGGTAGGCCATGCGCACCATTTTCGGGTAACCCTCCTCGATGATCGACATGCGGCTCAGTTTGTCCAGGTCGCCCGGGTAACGCTGGGCCACCTGTTCCAGAAAACGCTGGTTGATCTCGAAGATAATCTGCAGATGCCGCGGCAGCACCTTGCCGATCATATCCACCGACCAGCGCTCCAGGGCTTCGGGCATCAGGGTGTGGTTGGTGTAGGCAATGGTCCGGGTACAGATATCCCAGGCCTTTTCCCAGTTCAGCCCTTCCAGGTCGAGCAGTATTCTCATCAGCTCTGGAATGGCGATGGCCGGATGGGTATCGTTGAGCTGCACCGCCACCCGGTCGGGAAACTTGTCAAAGGTATCATTTTTCTTTTTGTAGCGGCGCATGATGTCCTGGAAGGTCGCGGCCACGAAGAAGTACTGCTGACGCAGGCGCAGTTCCTGGCCCGCATAGTTGTGATCGGGGGGATAGAGCACCTTGGAAATAGTCTCCGAACTGACCTTCTGCTGGACCGCACCGATGTAATCACCCTCCCCGAAATGTCTCAGGTCCAGTTCGCTCGAGGCCCGGGCCGTCCAGAGGCGCATATTGATCACATGATCGTTCTTGTAACCGGGCACCAGGATATCGCAGGGCATGGCCATCACATCCTGGGTGTCGATCCACTTGGAACGGTATTGCCCCTTGTCGTCCAGATAGGTGCTCACCTTGCCGTAGAACTGGATGGTAAAAACCGGCAGTCGCCGCTCGAATTCCCACGGTGTGCCGTAGCGCAGCCAGTTGTCCGGCCGCTCCACCTGGTAGCCGTTGATGAGCTGCTGGTTGAACAACCCGTATTCGTAGCGGATACCGTAACCGTAGGCGGGAATTTTCAAGGTCGCGATCGAGTCCATGAAGCAGGCGGCCAGCCTGCCCAGACCGCCGTTGCCGAGCGCCGCGTCCTCCTCCTGCTCCCGGATTTCCTCCATCGAGTAGCCGAGTCCCTCGACCACCTCCTTGACTTCGTCATAGAGGCCGAGGTTGATGATCGAGTTGCCCAGCGAGCGGCCGATCAGAAATTCCAGCGACAAATAATAGACCCGCTTCTTCTCTTTGGCATAGAAGGTCTTCTGGGTCTTGAGCCACTTTTCCACCATGATGTCGCGCAGAGTAAAGGCCAGCGACTTGTATATGTCGGACGCCCCGGAACGCTCCGGGTCGCGTCCCTGAAAGCTCATCAGATGATGGACGATGCTGTCTCTGATCGACTCCGCGGTTGTCGGGAAAAAACTCTGTGACCCGCTATCCTGAAGCGCTTCAGACAAAATGTCGGGGGCTGGCCTGCTCATCTGTACTCCTCCAGGAGAAAAACAGCGATGCAACAAATCGCACCACTCTATTAATTAGGAAATAAACGGTTGTAATAAGGCCTTGAGTCCTGCGGGCCGGTATGCATCATTTTACCATGAAACATCATAATCAAACAACGATCCGCAACCGGCTCCGTCATATTCGCCTGAGCGTTCCCTGCAATGATCCGTGAACCGGGGAAATATCTCACAATGTCGTATACACTTTCCCTTTTTCATGTCTATTATAAGGGAATGCCATCTGGACCGTTGTTTGTTCTGTAATTTTATTCACAACCGTATGGATACTCAGAGTGTAAACATGGAAAAAAATCCGGCAACCGTTTCTAAACAAACCCTCTACATCAGCGTGCTGGTCGTGTTCATCGCCGGTTTCGTTGCCGGTATCGTATTCACCGTAATGAAATCCGATACCGGTTCCGTGGCCCAGAACCCTGCACAGCCGCCAGGCCAGTCGCAGCAGGAGCAGCAGGCCATCCTCAACCTCGAAGCCGAGGTGACCGCCAACCCGGACAACTTCAACGCCTGGACCCAGCTTGGCCATCTCTATTTCGACAGCAACCAGGTGGTTAAAGCGGTCGGCGCCTACGAAAAATCGCTGTCGCTGCATTCCGGTAACGCCAATATCTGGACTGATCTGGGCGTTATGTACCGGCGATCGGGGGCGCCGGAGAAGGCCATCGAAGCCTTCGAAAAGGCCATGTCGATGGACAGTAGTCACACCCCGTCGAGGTTCAACAAAGGAATCGTCCTGAACTTCGACCTGGGTAGAACCGACGAGGCCATCGCCTCATGGCAGTCCGTCCTGGCCATCGATCCCGGCTACACGACCGGCAGCGGTATGCCGCTCAAGGAGCTGATCGCTCAAGTACAGGCTGAAAACAGCAGCAAGTGATACTCAGATACAGATAAAGGAGAGAGCATGAAATTCGAAACCATTGCCCTGCACGGCGGCCAGCATGTCGATCAGGACACGCTGTCACGTGCCGTACCCATATACCGGACCAGTTCCTACGTCTTCAAGAGTACTGAACATGCGGCCAACCTGTTCGCCTTAAAGGAACTCGGCAATATCTACACACGAATCGGCAACCCGACCCAGGACATTCTTGAACAGCGGGTCGCCCAGCTCGAGGGCGGTGCCGCAGCTCTGGCCCTGGCTTCAGGCACCTCGGCGATTTTCTACACGATCATCAACATCTGTTCCCAGGGAGACGAGATCATCGCCGCCAATGATCTCTACGGCGGCACTTTTGTCCAGTTCGACTCTATCCTGCCACAGTTCGGCATCACCGTTAAATTCGTCGACCCCGATGATCCCGGAAATTTCGAACGGGCCATCAACGAGAAGACCCGTGCCATATTCTGTGAAACCGTCGGCAACCCGACCCTGAACGTGATCGACTTCGAGGCCATTTCGGCTATTGCCAAAGCCCACCACCTGCCCTTCGTGGTCGACTCCACCTTCACCACCCCGTACCTGTTAAAACCGTTCGAGCACGGCGCCGATGTGGTCATACACTCCCTGACCAAATGGATGGGCGGCCACGGCACCAGTATCGGCGGAATCGTCGTCGATGGCGGCCGGTTCGACTGGACCGATCCGAAGTTCAGGCTCTACAACGAACCGGACGATTCCTATCATGGACTGCGCTATGCCCACGACCTGGGCGATCTGAACCCGGTGGCTTTTGCGCTGCGCATGAGACTGGTACCGCTGCGCAACCTGGGCGCCAGCATCACCCCGGACAACTGCTGGTATTTCCTGCAGGGCATCGAGACGCTGGGTCTGCGCATGGAGCGGCACTGCAGCAACGCCGAGGCGGTGGCCGCTTACCTGAACGGTCACCCGTCGGTTGACTGGGTGTACTATCCCGGCCTGAAAGGGTCGCCCGGCCACGAGTCGGCCGTCAAATATCTGCAGAACGGTTTTGGCGGCATGGTAACTTTCGGGGTGAAAGGAGGCCTTGAGGCGGGCAAAAAATTCATCGAAGGGGTCGAGCTGATATCCCACCTGGCCAACGTCGGAGATGCCAAAACCCTGGCCATTCATCCGGCATCGACAACCCACTCCCAGCTGTCCGCCGAACAGCTGGCCGATTCGGGGATCACCGACTCGATGATCAGGCTCTCCATCGGTATCGAGCATATCGACGATATCATTGCTGATATCGAGCAGGGACTGGAGAAGGCTGCGGCCTGATCCCGGGGTGATGCATGGGCGGTGAAGCTGCAACATATCTGGAGACCGGTTCGGCGGGGGTGACTGAAAAACAGTTTTTCACCTATGGTGAGCCGCCCGGGAGCATGACGCTTGAGAGCGGCGCCGGCCTCGGCCCGGTCACCATCGCTTACGAAACCTGGGGAAAACTCTCCAGCCGGCGGGACAATACGGTGCTTATCGCCCACGCCTTCTCCGGAGATTCCCATGCCGCCGGCCTCTATCATGAGGACGGAAAGGGTGCCAAGCCGGGCTGGTGGGACAGTATGATCGGTCCCGGCAAAGGGATCGACACCGACAAATATTTCGTTATCTGCGCCAACATACTGGGCGGTTGTGCGGGCACCACCGGCCCCTCCTCGATCAACCCCGAAACCGGCAAGCCTTATGGGCTCGATTTCCCGATGATGACCATCGGCGACATCATCGAATCCCAGAAAACCCTGCTCGACCATCTCGGCATCTCTTCGCTGCACAGCGTTATCGGCGGATCAGTCGGCGGTATGCAGGTGCTTGAGTGGTGCGTGCGCTACCCGGAAATGGTCCGCTCGGCGGTTCCGATCGCCACCACCATGCGCCACTCGGCACTGGCGATCGCCTTTAATGAGGTGGCCCGACAGGCCATTATGGTCGATCCCAAGTGGAACAAGGGCAACTATTACGATTCCGAAAAACCTGATCTCGGCCTGTCGGTGGCCCGCATGATCGGTCATGTAACCTATCTCTCCGACGAGGCAATGCGCCGCAAGTTCGGACGCCGGCTGCAAAACAAAGCTAATTTCTCCTACGGATTCGATGTCGATTTCATGGTCGAGAGCTACCTGCGCTACCAGGGCTCGAAATTCGTCAAACGGTTCGACGCCAACTCGGTGCTGTACATCACCAAAGCCGCCGACTATTTCGACCTGGTCGACCGTGAGCCCCCTTCCCGCTCACTCCAGGATATCTGCGGGGTGCCGATCAGGTTCCTGGTCATCAGCTACACCTCTGACTGGCTCTACCCGACCTATCAGGCACGGGAACTGATCCAGGCCCTCAAGCGGGCCGACCTGGATGTCAGTTTCTGTGAAATCGAAGCGGACTGCGGCCACGACGCCTTTCTTATTCCAGACCAGCGGCTGGGAACGCTGGTCGGAGGATTTCTCGATGGTGTTTCCCGAAACTGAGAACATGCGCTTCGATCTGCAGGTGATCGCCTCGTGGATCGAACCCGGCTCCCGCGTTCTCGACCTCGGCTGCGGCAACGGCGAACTGCTGTCCTGGCTCAACGAAAACAAGAGGGTCAGCGGCGTCGGCATCGAACAGGACAAGGCCAAGGCGGCGCACTGCATCTCCAGCGGGCTGAGTGTTCTGCAGGGGGACCTGAACGAAGAGGTAGACGACTACCCGGACAAACGGTTCGACTATGTGATCCTCAGCCAGACGCTGCAGCAGGTGTACGAACCGGCCCGGCTGCTCTACTCCCTGTCCAGGATCGGCCGGCGCTTCATCGTCAGCTTCCCCAACTTCAGCCACTACTCGATCAGGCTCCAGCTCCTGTTCAACGGAATGGCGCCGAAAAGCAACGAGCTGCCCTACAACTGGTACGACACCCCGAACATCCGGGTAATCACGCTCAAGGATTTCAGGAATTTTTCCCGGGATGTAGGCTATCGGATCGTCGAGGAGGCGGCCATCAAAACGGATCACCATGCCGATCACGGCAGCATCGTCAGATCTTTCAGCAATTTCAGGGCAACCTATGGCATTTTCATGATCGAAAAAGAGGCCTGAGCATGAGTACAGAAAAGAAACCAAAAAAACTCGATATCAATCTGATCGGCGAACGCTGCGACCACCAGCATGTCAGCGACGCCTCCAAGCATCACCTGATTCCCCAGGTGGTCGACAGTCTGATGCAGTCCTGGAGCACCAAGGAGTGTTACGATCACGTGAGCCCGGTGGCGATTCCATCGCACACGGCAATCATCAATATCATCAAGCAGGCCCGGCGCATCCTCTTTCCCGGCTACTTCACCTCCGCCAGCCTGCATGCCGCCAACCTGGAGTACTATATCGGCAAGGAAACGACCGAGCTCTATGACCGCCTGTGCGAACAGGTCACCATGGCCATCCGCCACGACTGCCGCCGGCAGGAACGGCCCTGTACCAACTGCGAACAGCGGGCCAGCGAGATGGCCTACAGCTTCATAACCACGCTACCCGCCATCGCGTCCGTACTGGCCCAGGACATCAGGTCGACCCTGGAAGGCGACCCGGCCTCCCAGAGTCCCGACGAGGTGATCTTCAGCTACCCGGGCCTGCTGGCTCTGACCGTCTACCGGGTGGCCCATGAACTGTATAAGCTCGAGGTTCCGATCATTCCCCGGATCATGACCGAGTGGGCCCACGGCGAAACCGGCATCGACATCAACCCGGGAGCCCAGATTGGGCCGGGACTGTTCATCGACCACGGTACCGGCGTGGTCATCGGTGAAACCACGATTATCGGTAAAAACGTCCGGCTCTATCAGGGCGTGACCCTGGGTGCGCTGTCGCTGCCGCGCGACGCCGGCGATTCGATGAGAAACAGGAAAAGACACCCGACCCTGGAAGACGACGTGATCGTCTATGCCAACACCACGATCCTGGGCGGTGACACGGTCATCGGTGCGGGCTCGGTTATCGGCGGCAATATCTGGCTCACCGAAAGCGTCAGTACCGGCACCAAGGTCCTGCTCAAACGACCGGAACTGATCTACTACAACTCAAAATGACCAACAGGAGGACACTATGTCCCTTCCCCTGACCAAGACTTACGGCTGCACCCCATTGATCGCCCTGCAGCGCTTCGGCAGTGAAACCGGCGCCACCATCCTGGCCAAGCAGGAATCACGAAACCCGATGGGCAGCGTCAAATGCCGGATCGCCGTGTCGATGATCGAGGCGGGCATCCGCGACGGACTGATCAACGATGATACGGTCATCGTTGAGCCGACCAGCGGCAACACCGGGCTGGGCCTGGCTTTTGTCTGCGCTGCCAAGGGACTGCGGCTGATTCTGACCATGCCCGAGAGCATGAGCATCGAACGCCGCATGCTGATGAAGCATCTCGGGGCTGAACTGGTCTTGACGCCGGCCTCCGGCGGCATGAAAGCGGCAATTGCCACCGCCGAGGACATCCTGACCAAACACCAAAACAGCTTCATGCCCAACCAGTTCGGCAACCCGGCCAATCCCGAGGTGCATCGAACCAGCACTGCCGAGGAAATCTGGCATGACACCAACGGGGCCGTCGATATCTTCGTGGCCGGGGTTGGCACCGGCGGCACCATCACCGGCGTCTCCGAGGTGCTGAAAAAGCGAAAGCCTTCGCTGCACAGCGTCGCCGTCGAACCGGCGGACTCGCCGATTCTGTCCGGCGGCACCCATAGCCCCCACAAGATACAGGGGATCGGGGCCGGTTTTGTCCCGGAGATACTCAATACCGGAATTATCGATGAGATCGTTACCGTGACCAATGACGATGCCTTCGAGACTGCCCGGCTCCTGGCCCGCTCGGAAGGCATCCTCTGCGGCATATCCTCCGGGGCGGCGGCCTGGGCTGCTCTGCAGGTGGCTTCAAAGCCGGAAAACGGAGGCAAACAGATCGTCGTGATTCTGCCCGACACCGGTGAGCGCTACCTGAGCACCGACCTGATGATAAAAGAGGAAGCCTGAAACAGTGCTGGCCTTTACCAGACCCCGCCCAGCGCGCAGGAACAGAACGGACAGCGCCCCTCTCTGAGGAGATTGTTCAGCACCGAGAAACCGCGGCGGGAAATAACCGTTTCAGCGCAGGAGGGACAGAGCGTGTTCTCTCCGCCGCCGCCGTGCACATTCCCGATGTAGACGTGGTTGAGCCCGGCCCGCAGACCGATTTCTCGAGCTTCGATCAATGTCGCCGACGGTGTCGGCGGCCGGTCGAGCATCCTGTAGGTGGGCCTGAAAGCAGAGACATGCCAGGCGATGTTCGGGTCGACTGCGGCGATGAACTCAGCCAGTGCCGTCAATTCTCCGGTCGAGTCATTGAGGCCGGGGATGACCAGGGTGGTCGCTTCCACCCATACTCCCCGGGAGCGAAAAAACTGCACATTATCAAGAACCTGCTGCAGGCTTCCGCCGCAGGTCGATGCATAGAAATCTTCGGTGAAAGCCTTGATATCGATATTGATGGCGTCCACCACCTGAGCCATCAGAGCGGCCGCTTCGCCGGTCATGTAGCCGTTGGAAACAAAGATGTTCTTCAGCCCCGCGGCCCGCGCCAGCCGGGCGCACTCATCGGCGAACTCGAAAAAGATGGTGGGCTCGGAGTACGTGTAGCTGATGGACCGGCACCCTCCCCGCCGGGCGGTCGCAACGATATCCTCGGCCGTTTTCTGCACATGGCCCAGTCGATCGATCTCACTCCCCGCCTGGGAAAGCGAATAGTTCTGACAATGCAGGCAGGTAAAGTTGCAGCCCACGGTGGCGACCGAATAGGTCAGCGAACCGGGAAGAAAATGAAACAGCGGTTTCTTCTCCACCGGGTCGATATGCTCGGCTGAGATTTTTCCGTAGGAGAGGGTGTAAAGGACTCCCCCGCGGTTTTCCCTGACCCCGCAGATTCCCCGGCTGCCGTTTTCGATGCGGCAGCGGTGTGAGCAGAGCCCGCAGACGACCGTATCGCCCCTGCTGACATAGAGCAGTGCTTCTTTCATTTCTGCACTTCCCAGCCTTTGTCCCGTTTCAGATAACAGGGCCGGAAGCCCCTCTTGTACTGCATGCCCGAGACGCCGTCGATGAAGTAGCCCAGGTACAGATAATCGATGTTCTTCTGCAGGCAGAAATCGATCATGGTCAGAATATTGAACGTCCCGAGACTGCGGTGCGCCTCCCCGGTGTCGAAATAGAAATAGACCGCGTTCATCCAGTTCTCCCCGATGTCGATGATTCCGTTGCCCAGCAGCCGGCCGCCCTTGCGATAGTGAAGCTCCAGGGAAGTGACGATGTGGTTGAGGAAAAAACCTGAATAGTAGCCCAGCGCGGTGTTGTTCTTCTGCGGGTAGCGGTCCGACAGAAAGTGCTCGCAGAGATCGAGGTTCTCCTCGCTCATCTGCACCGAACTGAAATGCACCGACAGATCGCTGTTCTTCTTCAGCGTCCGACGCTGGCCTCTGTTGGCCCTGAACTCACGGGGGTGAAGCCTGATCGGCTGACAGCGGCGACAGTCGGCGCAGCGCATCGTATAGAGGCTGTTGCCGTTACGCCGGTAACCGGCGGCCAGGAAAAGCTCCATGATGCGGTCGGTGATCGGGCCAAACAGCGCCTGGTAGAAAGTGGCCGTATAGGGGAGTTGATAGGGGCAGTCCATCGACATGTTGACAAAATAGCGATCGAGTTTGCTCTGCAGCCCGGCAAATTCGAAGTCACACTGTTCATCGTACACCGACATCCCCGCCCCATCAGCTCCTTTTGCAGGCCCCGGGCCTACACCAGGCCCTGATCGAGCATGGCGTTGACCACCTTGACAAATCCGGCGATATTGGCGCCGGCGACATAGTTGCCGTCAGCCCCATAACGGTCGGCGGCATCGATGCAGGTGCGGTGGATCGACTGCATGATATGCCTGAGTCGGCTGTCCACCTCTTCCCGGGGCCAGGCCAGCCGCATCGAGTTCTGGGCCATCTCCAGGCCGGAGACGGCAACACCGCCGGCATTGGCGGCCTTGCCGGGGCCATAGAGGATTTTCGCATCGATGAACTGGTCCACCGCTTCGGGGGTGGAGGGCATATTGGCACCCTCGCTGACCAGGTATACCCCGTTCTGCAATAAATGGGCGCCATCCCTGGCATTAATCTCGTTCTGGGTCGCCGACGGAAAGGCGCAGTCGGCCTTGTGGTTCCACAGCGGATTGTAATCGAGACTCGCATCCAATGGCGTATAGACAGCCTGCGGATATTTTTCGGCGTACTCACTGATCCGGCCGCGCCTGATATTTTTCAGATCCATCACAAAGCTGAGTTTCTCGCTGCTGATCCCCTCCTCGTCGTAGATGTAGCCGGCCGAATCCGAGAGACTGACGACCCGGCCGCCCAGCTCGATGATCTTTTCGGTGGTGAACTGGGCGACATTGCCCGAGCCGGACACCAGGCAGGTTTTGCCGGTCAGGGTCTCGCCGCGGGTGGCCAGCATCTCGGCGGCAAAATAGACCACACCGTAGCCGGTGGCCTCGGGCCTGATCAGGCTGCCTCCCCAGTTCAGACTCTTGCCGGTCAATACGCCGGTGAACTCGTTTTTGAGCTTCTTGTACATACCGAACAGGTAGCCGATCTCCCGGGCACCGACACCGATATCACCGGCCGGTACGTCGGTGTTGGGGCCGATATGCCGATACAACTCGGCCATGAACGACTGGCAGAAGCGCATCACCTCGTTGTCCGATTTGCCTTTCGGGTCAAAATCCGACCCCCCTTTACCGCCGCCCATGGCCAGCGTGGTCAGGGAGTTCTTGAAGACCTGCTCGAAGGCCAGGAATTTGATGATTCCCAGATTCACCGACGGATGAAAGCGCAGCCCCCCCTTGTAGGGACCGATGGCGCTGTTCATCTCCACCCTGAATCCGCGGTTGACATGGACCTGGCCGTTGTCTCCCATCCACGGAACCCGGAACATCACCACCCGTTCCGGTTCGGTTATCCGCTCCAGTACCGCCTGCTGCCGATACTCGGGGTTCCGGTCCAGAACCGGTTTGACCGATTCCATCACCTCTTCCAACGCCTGATGGAACTCATACTGCTCCGGGTCCCGCGACTGAATCATCTCAACGATGTTTTGCATGGTTCTCTCCTGTTCTGGTGAATACGTTCAATCTTCTGTCGTACAGATACTGTTTACAAGATCTTCACGGTACAAGACAATCCCGGTGGATTCCGGCCCCTCGCATTTGATGGTCAGCGGGTAACTGAGCCTCACGTGCCGCACCCAGCGGCCGTCACGATGGGGAGCAAGGCCGCACAGCCAGTCCCAGTCTATCCGGTCCCCGTTGCCCCCCGCGCCGTGGTTTTTCTCATCCACGGTCAGATAGGGTATACCCAGCGAGGTGATGTTCTGAAAAAAATGAGAACCTTGGGATGGGTCGGCCCTGAGCAGGTCGCTGCGCACCTCGACGATGGCCTGAACCGAGGAGATATCGACCCACTGCACCGGAATCCCGAGCCAGTGGTCGCCGGTGCCCCAGCGCCCCGGCCCGATGAGCAGGTAATGCCTGTTTTCGACCTGCAGTTCCCGGTTGATCTCGCCGATCTCCCGGGCGATGTCCCTGGTTGCCGCCGGTTCGAAAACATCCGGCTTGACGAAGATGATGTCGGTAATATTGGCAAACCTGCCGTGTCCGAGGCTCTGGGTGGAATAGATGATGGACTGCTCTATTTCATGCTCGCAGATCCCCACATCGGCACGCTCACTGCCGGTCACCATCGGCCGGATCTGGAGCAGATAGAAGATCGACTGGTCCAGCGTCGGGCCGAGTTGCACGGCGAATTCAATCTCCACTTCGCTGCCCATGCCGTGGCGGCCGATCTTCAGCAGTTCGGAGAGGATTTCACCAAGCGGGTAGATCGAGTACTTGAGAATCTGCGCAAAGGTCAGAATCTTCACGCCGGCCATATCCACGTCGCGAATCCGGTTCTCCTCAGCTATGTAGGTGGAGGCCAGCAGACCGACCGGCCGGTCGGTGGCCGCCTCCTGGACGTCGTAACGGGTCAGGTTGGCGTTAAAACGGTTCAGGCAGTCGGGATCCGTCATGTCCAGTGCGTAGAGCTGCCGCTGGCAGTTGGCGAGGATATCCTCGACCGTTGAAAACTGGATTAGTTTCTGCGGATGGGCCGGGGAGAACCTCAGGGTGCGCTCCCCTTCCACCACGGTCTTGCCAATTCCCAGGGCGATGTGGGCGATGCCTTCATCCGGCAGCATGTCCTGAACCGGATAGTAGTTGTGCGACTGGGCCACCCCGGAGACGGCCGGATACCAGCGGGAATGGTGATTGCCCCCGACCAGTTCCTGGATTATGACCGCCATGGAATCCTCCCGGCCGCCCGAGCCCACGCCCCGGGAGAAGGCCTGGGGACTCTCGAACCAGGTCGAGGCATAGACCAGCTTGACGGCGGTCTCGAGCTGGCTCAGCCGCTCGCTGAAATCCTCATGGCTGTTGGTCAGAAAATAGGTGGAATAAAGACCGGCGTACGGCCTGAACTGGCCATCCTCGAGCAGGCTCGATGAACGCACGGAGAGGGGGAAGTCGCAATGGCGGAGCAGCGCTTCGAGGTCCTGCCTGAGCCATGACGGAAGCCGGGCATCGATAAACAGATCGGCGATATGTTCATCGCTCATGTCAGCGGATAAGAGCAGGTTGTTCTGAGCGATAAAATCGTCGAACCCGTCGGCTGAAATGACCACCGACCGGGGTATGGCCACCCGATGTCTGGCCAGGATAGAGTCGTCGCCGTCGGAACGCTGCAGGCGGCCCCACATGAAGGCCAGCCCCCGGGCCTTGCCGCCGATCGGTCCCGTGCCGATTTTGACGAACTCGTTGACGTCGGGGTCATATTTTTCCCGGTCAAAGCCGGTGATAACCCCCTGCTGGCGAATTTTGCGAAGCGATCGCACCTTGGTGACGATATTTTCGCGCACCACGTCGATCTGCTCGATATCACCGATAAAATCACGATGCAGGCTGCGAGCCAGACGGACTTCGGAGCGGGCCATCATCCAGTTGAAAAAATGATTGCACAGGGCATGATAGCGCAGCGACTCGTCGGGAACACTGGCCAGTTCGCGCTCGAACTCGACAATGGATGAGGCGCTGCAGATCGGCGTGCCGTCGGGCATCCTGAAGACAAAATCACCGAAACCGAGATAGGTCAGAAAAAACTGATGCAGTTCCTTGTGTATATCGGGGGACTGCTTGGCAATGAACACCGCCGGTATATCCTCGGCCCGCTGCCTGTTTTCGGCTTCCGAAGAAAGCATCAGCAGCGGCATGTCGGGCACCTGCTCCCTGATAAGCGATAAAAAGCGCACCCCCGCCCGGGGCTCGACCCGGCCGCCCTGGGGAAAACGGGCATCCGAGATAGCCGCGAAAACATACGGCTTGTAAGTCTCCCAGAGCTGCAGGGCCTCCTCGTAGCTGTGGGCCATCAGGATCTTGGGACGGGCCCGCATCCTCAGAAGTCGATGCCGCTCGTTGATGCTTTCGTCAAGCACCGCCTGGGTCTGCTTGACAACTTCGCGGTAAATGGCAGGCAGGAAGAGCGACCGATAGTCGGGTGAATCCTCCACGTAGATGATGACCCTGACCATCGCCTTGGCCGTGTCGTTGTCGACATTGGCATGGTCTTCGACGTTCTTGATGATGGCCATCAGCAGATCGTCCTCGCAGCACCAGAGGAATACGTCATCGATGACCTGCCGGTCGAAACCGGGCGGCAGCGGATAGAGGCTCCTCAGGTTGTGGGTCAAAAGTATAACCGGCAGTCCCGGTTTGATCTGCTTGATCTGCCGGCCGAGGTTGAAGGCGTCCATACCGCCCAGGTAGGGCATGGTGATGACCAGGTCGAAATGTCGGCTTTTAATCCTGTCGAGGGCCTCCTCTCCGGTCGACACCCGGTGCACCTTCGGCGCCTTGCTCAGGTTGAGGCCGTGGTATTCATGGATCAGCTTGGTGGTGATGCTGCCGTCTTCCTCCATGATGTAGGCATCATAGAGGCTCGAGACCAGGAGGATCTCCTGGATCTTGAAGGGCATCAACTCATGGAACACCTTGAAATGCGGGTCAAAGGATGGTGGCGGATTGTTCGGGTGTACGGCCATCAGATTTCATTACCCCCAGCGGATTGCTCGTCCTTCTGGATATGGTGGTTGACGCCAGGCAGGCGTGTGCTTCGCCGAGTCCGCTTTACTCTACAGTATAACCGCCGAATCGAAAAATAAATAACAATCGCCCCGGATATCCGGCTGCCGGCCCGGTCACTGCCCACCGAAGTAGATATATTTCAGCGGCGGCCATGCTGCCTGGACCATAAACAGGAGCATGAGCACCAGGCTCAGCTTTAGTGCCCGCCGAATAAAGGGCGCAACCTGCAGGGCGTTTCCCCCCGGCCGGAAACGATCGCCGCCACAGCCCCGGCCAGGCCGGACAGCACCGAACCGTGCAGGAACAGATAGAGCGGCAGACCGATCAGACTGTATGGATACTGGATAAGATCGAACGGGCAGCGGTGGTGGGGCAGACCGTAAACATAGGGACTGACCCAGACGATGATGAGGGCCAGGGCCAGCAGATAGAACCCGATCCAGCAGCCGGCCAGAACCCAGCCCGCGACCGGCCGGCGCGTTGAATCCCTGGCCAGCAGTAAAGAAGAGCACAAGGCGATCAACGCGGTCAGGGCGCCGCCTAAAACAAGTAACGGTGCAGGGGAATCGACATCGAACAGACTGTACCCGCCGGCACTGGCATCACCAAAAATAATCCCGCAGCAGGAAGTAATGATCTCGGGTTCCAGATTGACCAGATAGAGAAATAGGAGCAGCGCATCAGCCAGCAGAAAGGGCAGCAGGACAAGCAGCCAGACCGATTTGACGGTAGTCAGCGGAAAGCGTTCATGGCCGATGTCGAGCCGATGCAGGACGATCCACAACCCGGCCATAAAAATAGTGACCAGCTTGACCCCGAGAGCGGGCAGCCCGTAGACGTTTGCGGTCAATGAACCGGCCGCGCACATGGCCCCTTTGAGCACCGTGGCGAAATAGGCGGCGGCATAGATGAAGATCAGCGCTGAAACGACCTGGACCACAAGGCCGAACTGAACCAGCGCGGCCGCCAGCCAGACCCGCTCCTCGAGTCTGATCTGCCGCTCGGAGTCGGAACCCAGGTCCCACCAGCGAAGCACCTGCAGCGCTACAGCCGCCCCTGCAATTCCCAGGAAAACCGTTACCAGGGAGCAGGTAATCAGGGCTATGGACCAGAATTCCAGGATCATGTCCGCTCAGCCTGGCTCCTGCAGCCTGCCGTCGCGCAGAAAAAGGCAGCGGTCAACCAGCGTACTCTGTGACACCAGCGGGTCATGCGAGGCGACGATGATGGTTTTGCCGGCGGCCTTGAGATCTGCCATGATATTCAGAAACTCCCCGCTCAACCGGGTGTCGAGGTGGGCGGTCGGTTCATCTGCGATGATGATCGACGGGTCGTTGATCAAGGCCCGGGCCACGGCTGCACGCTGCAGCTCACCGCCGGAGATCTCTGCGGCGGCAAAACTGCTGCGATGCTCTATTTCCAGGCGCTCCAGCAGTTCCATCCCCCGTCTTTTCTGCTCCAGCGGCCTGATGCCGAGCGGCAGCAGGGGCAGCACCACATTGTCGAGAACGCTGAGTTCGCCGATCAGTTGGAAGCGCTGAAAAATAAAGCCGATGTGCTCACGCCGGTAGAGGGTCAGAAAATGATTCGGAAGACGGGTCAGTTTGCGGCCGTCGACCACAGCGCTGCCGCTGCTCGGGCCGACAATGCCGCCCAGGATCGAGAGCAGCGTCGATTTGCCCGACCCTGACGGACCATGGATGCAGACCGCCTCGTTGGTGTCGATGACCAGGTCGATCCGGTTTAAGGCATGGACCTGATTCGGCCGGCCGCGGTTATAATATTTATGAACTTCGTTGAGTTCGATCTTCATCTCAGAGTACCGAGTCGGGCCGAATGGAGGCGCTGTGCCAGGCAGGGATAACGGTCGCAGCCAGGTACGGGAGAATGGAGAGCGAAAAAACGAGCAGCAGGTCAGTGAAACTGAACACCGGCAGGAGTTCAATCGACGGCTTCAACACGGACCAGCCGAGGAGCACCGGTCGGAAGAGCGCCCCGTCAAAGAAAAGCAGATGTATCCAGGCAGCCAGGTAGCCGCAGCCGAAAGCCAGCGATGATATCACCACCGATTCCCAGAACCGCAGGGTTATGACGTCTTCGGTCTGCCAGCCCAAGACCTTGAGAATGGCAACCTCCCGTCGCTGGTCCGGGGTCAGACCGGTGGCCCGGTCCCAGGCCAGGATGAAAAAGGCGGCCACCGCACCAAACAGGCAGGCCAGCCCGAACCCCGACCGCCAGCCGAAAGCGACCCGGTAGGTTTTGGCAATCCGCTCCCTGGTCACCACCCGGACGTTGTCGAGCAGCACGCCGATCTTCTCGCCGATATTGTCAATCTCCAGCGGATTGGCCACCTCGACCAGGATATCGGTGAGCTGGTCAGGGCCCAGCCCGAACAGATCCCGGGCCGCCTGAAGGTCGGTGACGATCAGGTCATCGGTGATCATTGAGGTATGCGGAACAAAGGTACCGGCAGTGACGAAGGACTGCAGGCTCAGGTCAGGCCGAAAGAGCGAAAAAGTACGGCGGCTGCCCAGCTCCAGGCTGTCGCGCACGCCGCCGCCGATGATCGCCGGATGCACCGCTTCAGCCATGGTTATTTCCGGCAGATGGTCGACGCCAAGACCGGGAATCGGGCGCTGTTGATTAAACCCCTGATGGCCGATTACGGTGTAGTTTGCCCCATTGTTTTCGTCAAAATAATAGCCCCATACCCGGGGCTGAACTGAGCGTATCCCGAGAATCTGCCCGATCTCGGCCATGACCTCTTCGCTCAGGCTCACCTGCCGGCCGGCTGACATCTGCTGGACGGTGATGTCGGGAACCGTTTGGAGCAGGCGCGCAGCCGACTCTTTGAGAGCGGTGGTGATCAGGGAAAAGGAGGCGACCAGAAAAATAACCAGGGCGAAAACAAGAACCACACCGCTGTTTTTCCAGAATCGCCTCCTGAAGCTGCCCAGCGCATAGTCGGCGATATTGAGCTGCCGGTTGAGGTGGGAGATGGCCATTTACGGCTCCGGAGTCCAGAACGAACCGGTCGGAAAGTGTTCGATGCTGCCCGGATAGTCCATGAAGGGCGCCACCCGGTCGCTGACAGCCGGATGTCTGATGTAGCGGGCATCGGTGGCAATGCAGAGATCGCTCAACCCGTAGTTCCGAATGATCGCTCGCATCTGGTGCTCGCTCCGGGACGAGGATTCCAGCCGCTGCCCGGCAGACCAGACCAGACCAAGCTGGACGACCAGAAAGCCAGTCAGGGTAACCAGGAACAGAACCGACGGCCGCATCTTAGCCGGCCTGTTTCTGGGCCTTCATTTTCTTCATCTTCATCATGTGCTTCTTCTTCATTTCCATGATCCGCCCCGCGTCGATCTCATCGAAGAGAAGAATGGCGGTGCCGTTATAGTCGGCCTTGAAGGTCTCAGCTTCCTTGAGGGAGGAAAAGGGAACCAGTTCATCACCCATGGGCCCCAGCACCTCACTGCCCACCACATAGAAAGCCGTTCTGCCGTCGATATAGTCGAGCGTATAATAGTTGCGCACCCAGATCTGAGCACCGGTCAGATCGCTGCCGCCCCCATATTGTTCGCTGTTGAAATAATAGGCCATCATATCCTTCACTCCGTCGAAAACCAGCGGCTTCTGGTCCTCGACAACAATCTGGGCAAGCCACTGTTCGTACTTGGCCACGAACATGCCGCAGACCGGGCATTTCTCCTCCTTGCCCACCGGATGCAGCGGATCTGCATGACCGCCGCCGGCAGCACCCAACACCAGAACGGCAGCCAGACACCAGGCTATTGGTCTCATGTTTTTCTCCCCTCTGTAAATTTATGGTACGTACGGTCCCACCAGCTCTTCAAGTTCAGCTGCTCCGACCCCCCCCAGAACGGCGGTGATGATCTTCTGATCCGGACTGATAAAAATGGTCTGGGGCACCAGGCTGATCTGGTAATCTTCAGCCATGGCGCCGTCTGTGTCTATGGCAACCGGGAAGACGATATCCAGGTCCTGGATAAAGCTCGTTACCCTGTCGACGGTCTCGTTGGAGGTCGCCACATAGAGCACCTTCAGGCCGCGCTGGTGATAGGTGTCGAAATAGCTGTTGATGATCGGTGAATCCGCCCGGCAATATTTGCACTCGGTGTCCCAGAATCGCAGGATAACGGGACTTCCGCGCCATTGTTCCAACGAGATGGTATTACCCTGAAGATCGACAATGGAAAAGTCCGGGGCCCTGTCCCCGATCTTCAGGCGGTCTGAGCGGTCAGCGCTGCACCCCGGAAGAAAAAGGGCCAGACTCAGCCAGAAAACGAAGGCGAATAACAGAGAATGCGGGGCGGTTATTTTCGTGCAGATAGTCATCGACTCAGAACAAAATCACTCATAGGGCCAGGTTCATCGCAGAATCGTAACTCCATCGAACCGCTTTTACAAGCAGCATCGACCATCCGTTGAAGCCCGACAGAAATAATCATCAGCCGGACCAAACAAAAATGTGATACTTGTTGTTTATATCACCACTGGATGCTACAATGTGTTATAAAACAGCTTATTCAGGTTGACAGCAGTTCAGGTTCTTATGGAAAAAAAAGAATTTATCACCATCAGGAAACGGTTGCACAAAACCCAGAAAGAGCTCTCCGCCCTTCTCGGGGTTTCCCTCAAGGCGATCAGCAGCTATGAGCAGGGATGGCGCAACATTCCCGTCCATGTGGAGCGCCAGCTCCTGCTCCTGCTGTCCCAGAAGAACAACACCAGCCAGCAGCTCTGCTGGGATATCCGCCAGTGCTCCGACGAGGTGAAAAAATCCTGCCCGGCCTGGGAATTCAACGCCGGCCACCTGTGCTGGTTCATCAGCGGAACCATCTGCAACAGCGACACCCGCAAGAGCTGGGAGGACAAGCTGCATGTCTGCCGCACCTGCCCGGTCTTTACATCCCAGATGAAACTCTAGCCTGAAGTTCAGGTCACGCTGCCTTTGACAGCCCAGTGGTCCTCGACAAACGGATCAGATATCGCCGGGAACATTGATATTTCGCCAGCAATCAAGCAGATGTTCCGGTATCGGGGGCTGCAGGATCCGATCATGTTCACACAAGGCACTGATTCTTGAAACCCCGCCAGCGATCATTTCCTCGATCAGCGCCCCGCAGCGGTAGTCGTACCAACTGAGCAGCGGCTCGTTTCGGCCGGTCCTCGGGTTCTTCGGCGTCACCCCGAAACAGCCGTGTCGGCGCTGGGCCAGAAGCCAGTCGATTGCCGCTTCACCGAGATGAGGCATATCGCAGGCAGCCACCAGCCAGGAAGAGAAGGGCCGGCTCCTGAACAGCGCCGCGACCCCCGCCAGAGGACCCTCTAACGTCGGCAGGTCGTCAATGCGCGTCAGCCTGCTCAGGCTTCCGGGAAGCCGCCCCTGCCCGGAGATAACCAGGTCGCTGACGAAGGGGGAAAGCGCGTTAACCGCGATTTCAACCCAGGCCGTTCCTGTTTTGTCCTCGATCAGGTGCTTGGGCCGGCCCATGCGGGAACTCCGGCCGCCGATCAGGATCGCTCCGGCAACCGGGGTGGTGCCGGTGCAGCGCTTCAGCCAGGAAACGATCCGGGCAGCGCAGGCGGGAATGGTCTCCGTGCCCATGCACCCAAAGGACCCGGCCCCAGGCTGCCGCCCGGCTGGAAGATTTCCAGAAAAAGAGAGCCGGCCGGCAGCAGCGACGACAGCTCCGCAGCCAACCACGAGATCGGTCTCGGCCAGAAGCCTGACCAGCTGCCCAGCCTCCAGCGGCTGGTCGCCGCGCAGCATCACTGCCCGTACACCCTCAGCCTCCAAAGCGGCCAGCAGCATATCGACCAGCACCTGGTCCCCGGCCGCCGGCGGCGGTGAGACGGACAATACCGGCAGGTGGGGGGGCAGCCGGATCATGCTACCGTGCACCCCGGACAAAAGGCGCTGGTGCTGCCCGGAGGCAGCAGTCCCCGTCGGCGCCCCTGCTCAAAGAAGATCTCCACCGCCCGGCGCCCCTCATCACCGAGATCTAATGAAAAATCATTTACATACAGACTGATGTGCTGGTCGACAACCGTATCCGCCGTCTCCTGGGCAAACTGCCTGATGTAGGGGCGACATCCGGCCGGATTCGACCAGGCCCACTGCAGGCTCTGCCGTATCCGCCGATCGACCTCTTTGATCAGCTCACCACCCAGGGTTTTCCGGGCAGCGATGCAGCCCAGCGGGATCGGTACATCGAAGGAGTCCTCCCACCACTGCCCCAGGTCCTGGAGGCAGACCAGCCCGGACTGGCGGTAGGTAAAACGGCTCTCATGGATAATCACCCCGGCAGCGACCTGACCGGCTGCCACCGCCTCGATGATCCGGTCAAAACGCATCTTCACCAGTTCGACCGGGTACGGGCAGAACATTTGAAAAAGCAGCGCGGCGGTGGTGTAACGCCCTGGAATGGCAACCTTCTTGCCGGCCAGACCCGCCTCATTCACCATCTCTTTGCTGATCAGCAGCGGTCCGCAGCCGCGGCCCAGGGCGCTTCCCGAAGCGAGGATACAATAGGAGTCGAGCAGATGGGCGACGGCATGAAAGGACAGTTTGGTAACGTCGAGCCGTTTCTCAAAAGCCCAGAGGTTAAGGGTTTCGACGTCTTCCAGGACGGGCTCCTGGAAAAGATGCGGGCCCTGGCCCCGCATCTCCTCCACCAGCCGGCAGAAGATAAAGGTATCGTTGGGGCAGGGGGAATAACCGAGGCTCAGCGGTTGTTTCATGCTCATCACCGTTCCTGCAGTTTTCGGCTGATCAGGGCCGCGGCCGTTGCCGCCCGGACGCAGGCCTCATCGATTTTCCACCGGGCCCCGGGGCGGTCCTCCACCAGGTTCGAAATCGCCCGCACTTCCAGCAGCGGCAGATCGTATGCTTCACAAACCCGGGCAGCGGCGGCGCCCTCCATATTTTCGCACAGCGCCCCGTACCGGGCCCTGAACTGCTCGCCGCGCTCCCTGGTGCCGCTGGCTCCATTGACGGTGACGAAGGTTCCGCTATGGGTGCTGATCTGCTGTTGGGCCAGCACCGTCTCAGCCTCCCGCACCAAGGCCTCATCAAGGATGAAAACCGTTTTAACCCCGAAATCGCCGTCGGCAAACGGCTCAACCCGATTGCCGAAGCAGACCCCGAAATCGCCCATCACCTCCCTTTCGGCCAGGCAGATATCGAGCAGGCCGATCGAGGTTCCGCGCTCGGACAGATAGGCCCCGCCTATTCCGAAATTGACAACGGAGCGAATCTTCGTATGGTCTCTTTCCAGGCAGCGGCTCAGGGAAAGCGCGGTTTCCACAGGGCCGACGCCGGTTATCAGCAGGCGCAGGGCGGATGTGGCGGCCAGGTCAAAAGTCCGCAGCGCATCCATTTCATTTTGAGTTGCGGCGGTAAGCAGAATCATGCTATGAAATCCGACCCGTGGCGGAAGCGATTGACGTATGAATACCCTATGACGCACACCAATGGCACGGTGGCAGTTATCTCTCTTAGTTTGTAATTAACCGGACCCCATCATGCAAGATGAATTAAAGCTCGAGTCCTATCATTACGACCTTCCCGAAAAAAATATCGCCCAGTATCCGACCCAGAAGCGGGATCATTCACGCCTGCTGGTTCTGGACAGGAATTCGGGGCGGCTCGAGCATCTGCATTTTCATCAGATCGACACGCTGATGGCCCCAGGCGACCTCCTGGTGATCAACGACACCAGGGTTTTTCCCGCCCGCCTCCACGGCAGCAAACAGAGCGGCGGCCGGGCCGAGGTTTTTCTGCTCTCCTACCCGGTGCCGGTGAGCCGGGACCATCCGGGTGCGGGGCAGGCCTTTCGCTGCCAGGCACTGATCAAGTCGTCACGCCCTCCCCGGGAACGCTCCACAATCAGGTTTGACGAAAACAACCATGCGGTGCTGCTCGAACGGCGCGAGCGGGGCAACTGGCTGATCGAGCTGAACCTCGAAGACAACACCGAGCTCGATGCCCTGCTGGACCGCACCGGTCAGGTGCCGCTGCCGCCGTATATCAAAAGAAGCGAAGGCGGGCTGGCCAGCGACCGGCAGCGCTACCAGACCGTCTACGCCGGTCGGCCGGGCGCCGTAGCGGCACCCACCGCCGGCCTTCACTTTACCACCGACCTCCTGGACCGGCTGGCAGATGCCGGCGTGCAGACGGCTTCGATCACCCTGCATGTGGGCTACGGGACCTTTGCGCCCGTTCAGGTAAGCGATATCTCCCTCCACCAGATCCACCGGGAACACGTGGACATTCCAGAACGGACGGCCAGACTGATCGGCGAGGCCAAATCGAACTCCAAAAAGGTCTGGGCGGTGGGGACCACAACGGTCAGGGCACTGGAGTTTGCGGCGCAGCAGAATGGCAGGGTCGAACCGCTCAGCGACTGGTGCGATCTCTACATTACGCCGGGGTTTCGCTTCAGGGTGATCGATAATCTGATCACCAATTTTCACCTGCCCTGCTCGTCATTGCTTTTCCTGGTGTCGGCGCTGTGCGGCAGACAACGGCTGCTGAAGACATACAGGACGGCCATCGAGCAGGACTATCGCTTCTATTCCTATGGCGACGCGATGGCAATAATAAGCTGATCCGGTTCGCCGCCAGGCAAACCGGATCATTGAGGACAACGGAGAAATGTATTGCGGAAGGGAGCTCTATTTTCCGGTTGCCGCCGCCGGACAGCCTGCACAGCCGGCTCCGGCCTGCCCGGTCTGGCAGGGAGGTGCCGCCGGGGTGCTGTCTTCTTTCTTCTCACTCTTGGCCCCGTTTGAACCGTAGCCGTCGGCATACCAGCCGCCGCCCTTCAACTGAAAAGAGGACATCGACATCAATTTTCTGACCGGACCGTCACAATCGGGACAACTGCTCAGCGGTTCGTCGGAAATCTTCTGCTGAACTTCGATTACGTGCTGACAGGCGCTGCATTCATACTCGTAAACCGGCATCGTACTTCTCCAAGCTGATAAAAAAGATTGCTCATTCGATAAAAACAACCGAATTTCTTGTTTTATTTTCGGTTGCAACGATAATTCTTCAGGCCCCATCTGTCAACACTCTCCTGCCGGCTGGCCAGCGCCGCCATCCGGCCGGCGGACCGGGACAGCGTCCCCTGTTGTTGTTACGCGCCGTTTCTGGTATAGATCATCTGAAATGCAGTTCCATCGATAAGGCACCACCGTCAATCGTCAACCAGAACCGTCATGCACCCCCTACATCCTCTTAATCTGCTCCGCCTGATCGCTTTCACCCTGCTTGTTCTTCCTGTTGCGGCGCCCGCTGGCGACCCCCAGAACCCGGAAGAGCTGGCGCGGCAGCTGCAGTCAACCTACGCGGAGATCGGCAGTATGAGTTTTGCCTTCAGCCAGACGACCGCCGGCCCCATGACCGGGAGGCCCAAAACCGGCAAAGGTCAGGGAATATACGCGAAAATCCCCGACAAGACGCTGATGCGCTGGAACTATGCAAGTCCGGACACACAGGTGGTGGTCAGCGACGGAGAGACCATCTGGATGTATTTTCAAAAGCTCAACCAGATGATTATCTCCCCGGTGGACAAGGCCCAGACCGATATCCTCTTCTCATTTTTCAGCGCGGCAGAGCCGCTGGACCGTTTTTTTACCATTCTGCCGCCGAACCTGGAAATGGATCTGCCCGCAGAGCCGTCACCGGAGCTGCAGATTCTGCAGCTCCGGCCGCTGGACCAGAATTCACAGATCAACAATATCCACCTCTGGATCGGCAGTGACGATCTGATCCGGCGCATCGAACTGGTGGACAACTTCGATACCAGAACGACCATCAATTTTTCAAACATCAGGATCGATCCGCTCGACGGTGCCGACAGGCAGGAAACCCTCGATCGTTTCACCTTCACCCCGCCCGAGGGCACGGAGATCATCAACCAGTAACTGGCCTGTGCACAGCCCCCGGCCTTTTATCCCAGCAGGAATACGACAGGACCCGACATGGAACACGACAGCGACAGTTTTGAAGCGCTTTTCAGCCAGACTGAAGACAAAACATTGAGAAAGCTCTCACCCGGTCAGAAAATAACAGCCACCGTGGTCGGCATCGACAATGAAACGGTGTTTCTCGACGTCGGCACCAAGAGTGAAGGCATCGTCGAAGCTTCCGAATTCATCGATGAAGATGGCAATCTGTCGATTTCAGCCGGCGACCAGGTCGAGGTATACTGCCTCAAGGCGGGGCCAACAGGCCAGATCTTCACCGCCCGCCTCGGTTCCGGGGCCAGCAGCGCCCATCTGGAAGAGGCCTACCACAACTCGGTGCCGGTGGAGGGCTTCGTCAAAGCCGAGATAAAGGGCGGCTTCGAAGTCACCCTGTCGGGCAACGTCAGGGGTTTCTGCCCCTATTCCCAGATGGGTTTGCGGCGGGTGGACAATGCAGCGGAAACCTATCTGGATACGCACATGACCTTTCTGATATCAAAGTTCGAAGCCGGCGGCCGAAATATCGTCCTCTCGGCCCGGATGCTGCAGGAAGAGGAGCGCCGCCTGCAGAAGGAGGAGTTGCGCGACAAGCTCGAAGAAGGCCAGAGTATCCAGGGCACCGTGTCTGCCATCCGCCCCTTTGGGCTGTTTGTCGATATCGGCGGCATCGACGGGCTGGTACCGATCTCCGAAGTTGGCTGGAGCCGGGTTGAGAACCTCGAAGAGACCTATCAGGTCGGCCAGCAGGTCGAGGCGGTGGTCAAGGGACTGGACTGGGACAACGACCGTATCAGCCTGTCCATCAAGGAAACCCTCGCCGACCCATGGGATTCTGCCGTGCAGGGCCTCGGCGAGGGAAAAGTCTATGTCGGGAAGGTGTCGCGGCTGGCCCAGTTTGGCGCCTTCGTCACCCTGGCGCCGGCGGTGGACGGTTTGATTCACATCTCCAAACTCGGCGGCGGGAGACGGATCAATCACCCCCGGGAAGTGGTCGAGGCCGGCCAGGATATCGAAGTGGTCATCGAATCGATAGACCCGGAGAACAAACGGATCAGCCTCGCCCCATCCGATTATGTATCGACCGAGGACGAAGCCGACAAAGAGCGCAAAGACTACACCGACTATCGCTCCAAACGGACGGAGTCCCGGCCATCGGCAGCGCAGAAGGATTCGATGGGCAGTTTCGGGGCCCTGCTCAAAGCCAAGCTGCAGGAAAAGAAGTAGACGGCGCCTCAGGCAAGCGACTGGCGCAGCATCTCGAAAAGGATCACAGCCGCGGCCACCGAACTGTTCAGTGAATCGATCTCCCCGACCATGGGGATAGACACCAGAACATCGCAATGCCGCTGCACCAGAGGCCTCAGTCCACTGCCTTCGTTGCCGACTACCAGACAGGCGGGAAGGTTGAAATCGGTCCGGTAAATCGAATGGGCCTGCTCATCCTTGACCGCCCCGAAAATCCAGCCGCCGGCAGCCTTGATCTTTTTCAGCGTCTCTGCCAGGTTGGTCACCTGGCAGATCTGCACCCTGGACATGGCTCCGGCCGCCGCTTTTGCGGCTGTGCCGGCCAGCGGCGCTGAACGGTCGCGGGTGACGATCAGGTGATCGACGCCGGCCGCATGGGCCGAGCGTATGATCGCCCCGAGATTGTGCGGGTCCTGGATCGAGTCGCAGGCCATCAGCCGCGGCTTTTCTCCCTTTTCTGCCGAGGCCTTGAAAACCGCCAGCAGCGCATCCAGTTCGACCAGCGGTACCGGCGCCGTTCTGGCCACCACACCCTGGTGGTTAATGGGCTGGCTGATGGGCTCGGAGCCGCCGCTGATCTGGACTCGATCAACGAATGTCAGTTTTATGCTGCGCCTGCGGGCAGTCTCAATGATATCCTGCCAGACCCTGCCGTGCTTCTCCTTCTGGACAAAGATTTCGACGACGCGATCCGGCTGATTGTGCAGCACTTCAAGCACCGGATGAACACCCCAGACCAAATCGTCACCGTAGCGTATCCGCTGCTCGCGGCCTGCTGATTTCGAGCTGCGGCCCATTCAGTCCGCCCGCTCAGCGATCGGCAGCCCGTCCATGGTCCGCCGGCCTTCGGCCCGCTTCGCATAAATGATCGAACAGAGGAGGGTGACCGCCTCTTCGAGCCGGTCATTGACGATCAGGTAGCGATACTTCGCGCTCCAGCCCATCTCCTCAACACTGTTGGCCAGCCGCACGGCGAGGCTCTTGTCGTCTTCGGTGCCGCGCCGGCGCAGTCGCGTTTCCAGCTCCGCCGAATCCGGCGGAGCAATGAAGACATCGATAAAATCGAGTTTCCCCTGGCCCCTGACGATATCGGCCCCCTGCACGTCGATATCGAGAATCACATCGAATCCACCGGCAAGCTGCTCCCGAATCGGCTCAATCGCCGTCCCATAGCAGTTGCCGTGGACCATGGCCCACTCCAGAAAAGCGCCGGCCTCGATCATCTTCTCGAAAGTCTGACGGGTGACAAAGAAATAGTCCGTTCCTTCCTGCTCCCCGGTGCGCGGCTCCCGGGTCGTATGGGAGACAGAAAAGGCGAGCCGCTCGACCCGGGCCATGACCTGTTTCAGGATGGTGGTCTTGCCGGTTCCCGACGGTGCTGAGACAATGATCAGGGTGCCGCTCATCTCTTCTCCCACTCATCATCTTTTAACCCTTGCCGGTGCTCAGCCAGATGATGCTCTTCCTGCAGAACAATCAGCCGCTGGGCAATGGTGTCCGGCTGGACGGAGGAGAGGATCACATGATTCGAGTCGGTGACAATGATCGAACGGGTCCGCCGGCCTTCGGTGACATCGATCAGCCGCTCCGAATTCTTGGCCAGTTCCTTGAGCTTTCTGGCCGGGGCCGAGCCGGTGTTGATCACCGCGACAACCCGTTCCACCATGACCGTGTTGCCGTATCCAATATTGAGAAGGTGCATCCTGTTCCTGTCGACGTCTGTTTGGGGTTGGCCCTATTCGATATTCTGGACCTGCTCGCGCATTTTTTCAAGTTCGCTCTTCAACGTCACCGTTTTGTGGGCGTTGTCGGCATCATTGATCTTCGAGGCGATGGTATTGACCTCCCGGAGAAACTCCTGAATCAGAAAATCGAGTTTGCGGCCCACCGGTTCGGAACTTCCGAGCAGTTCCTCGAACTGAGCGATATGGCTGCGCAGCCGCACCATCTCTTCGGTGACATCGCTCTTGTCTGCCAGGATCGCCACTTCCTGGGCCAGCCGGCCCGGATCGACGTCTATGACGGTCAGCAGCTTTTCAAGCCGCTCCTTGAGGGCTGCTTCGCGGTCGGCGACAACCTGGGGAATGGATTTCTCAATTGAATCGAGCACCGTGGTGAACAGTTGCAGACGCTGGACAAGGTCGGCCGTCAGCGCCTCGCCCTCGCGGGTCCGCATCTCGACACACTGCTCGAAGGCGCTGTCGATGCTTTCTTCGAGCAGCGGCCAGACGGAATCAAGATCTTCGCTCTGCTGCTCCCTGGAAATCACATCGGGCAGGCCGATCAGCATGGACAGATCGATCCGACTGTCGATACCGAGTTCACCGGCCAGGCGGCTGAGCCGCTCCTTGTAGGTTCTGGCCAGATTGACATCGACCTCGACCGTGACCAGATCGGAGAAATCGCCGCTGACGCCAACCACCAGGTCGACCCGGCCGCGCTGCTGGTAGAAGCCGGCTTTCTTCCTGACCCGATCCTCAAAGGCCCCATAATTTCTCGGCAGTTTAACCTTGGTATCGAGAAAGCGGTTGTTGACGCTTTTCACCTCCACGGTCCAGACCTTTCCCTGCCGCTCGATTTCGGACCGGCCGTAACCGGTCATGCTTTTCAGTGCCATCAATTACCCCGTCGCCTGCGTATCCATACCTGCTGACAGAAACAAAAAGACGATGCTCGGGCCAGAGCCCGGCATCGTCCATTGGAGGTTCAACCTCGCCGCAATTATTATTTGGCAGCCATTGCGGCATCGAGCTCTTTCACCAGTTCATCGGTAATGTCAACCGCTTCGCTGAAATAGATGACCCCGCCCTTGGAATCAAGAATCAGCGTGTAGCCGTTTCCATCACCATAGTCGGCGACCACTTTCTCGAGTGCTTTCAAGATCGGTTCCAGCTCATTGTCCTGGAGGGTCTTCAGTTCAAACCGGGCATCTTCCGACTTTTCCTGCAGTTCGCGCCGTTTTTTCTGGAACTCCCGAACCTTGAGCTGCTTGGTTTCCTCGCTCCAGGCCGAACTTTTCTTCTCTATTTCACTCTGCATATCGACCAGTTCCTGCTCTTCCGCCTTGAACTTGGCCTGCAGATTTTTCATTTTCTCATCGAATTTTTCCTTGGCCACCTTGCCCGAAGCCGAATTGACCAGGACCTGCTGAACGTTCATGACACCGACCTTCATGTCGGCCGCCGAAGCTGAACCGGCAACCATGAGAACAAGGCAGAAGGCTGAAAGGATTCCGACTGAAATAATTCGCGCTAACATAACCACTCCGAATAAATGACAAGCGGGCCTCGAGGGCCCGCCAGATATACTGTCTCTGTCTAAGCTGCTTATTCTACGATAACGAAGTCAGCACGGCGATTCTGAGCCCAGGACAGCTCGTCATGACCATGCATCAGCAGCCGCTCCTCGCCGAAGCTGACGGTGCTCAGTCGAGATTCGTCAATGCCCAGATTGACGAGATACTTTTTGGCGCTCAAGGCCCGCCGCTCACCCAGAGCCATGTTGTATTCCTGGGTGCCGCGCGGGTCGGTGTTGCCCTCGATGCGAATATTCACATCGGCCTGACTTTTGAGAAAATCTCCGTTGGCCTCAATCCTTGACACCTGATCATTGCGTATGTCCGAAGAGTCGAAATCAAAATAAACCGGCAGCATTCCCTCTGAGGTGCGGCCCTCTGAGATGCCGATCGGTTTTGACTCCAGCGATTCTTCCTTACCCATGGCAGCGCTGTCGGTGGACGGTTTCATCGCCTCATCTTTCATCTTGTCCTTCTTGGCACAGCCAGAAACAAGAACAAGACTCAAGATCAACAACGGCAAGAAAACCCTCATTCTTCTCAACATAATTACAACCTCCTGTTTTTAAACATAAATTTTATCAAATCTCAAGCGCACTGACTACTTTTTTCCCCTATCAGGATACGATTTTCATCGGATAGTCTCTAACCTTTCAAATATAGAGAAGTTGTGCGCAAATACAAGAACTATTTTGTTGGGATACCTATAAATACGATGGTCGATGAGCTGCTGATGACGGCCGGCAGAAGCTGGAAAAACGGGGGTTATTCTTTGTCAGAAAATAGTACCAAAACAATCACCTGCCGGTGTGGTCCGGCATCGGTCCGGGGCTGGTTGCTCTGATGGTGTTCACCCGGCACCGCAAAAATAGTCGCTGTACTTTATCCTAGTGATATTTACTCTTTCGTTATAGAGTGAGTGGTGGTAATAAAGCGATACGCCCGGGCTGCCGACGGTAAAACGAGAAGCCACTGCGGTAATTCACCGCAGCTGGCAACAGAGCGGGACTGCAGCTCTCAAGCCATTGGTTTTCGGCAGGCGGCTCTTTTGTAATGAAAAAATTCCAGCCCGTTGATAGCGGCTTGATCAGGAGATTTACATGGCCAAAATACATGTCAACCCAAACCGTGCCACCGACAAAGCGGTTCGAGCAATTGACAGAAAGCGGGAGCAGGAACGCAAACGGATGTTCATCCTGGCCAGGGATCATGCCGAGCCGCTGGCAACCAAGCTCTGTCAGCGACTGCTCGACAAGAGCATCATCGAGACCACTTCGGTGGAATCGATCCGCACGGCGCTTGAAAACCAGTTCAAATCCATGCACCTGATCGAGGAGTTCGATCTGCAGATGAAGCTTGCGCCGGTGCGCACCCTGGTGCAGGACCCCAACATCGTCACCCTGTATCTCACCCAGTATATCATCGAAGACCTGATCGAGCACCCCGACATTCAGGACATATTCGGTGAAGATATCGAGATTTACCGGGCCATCGATTCGGTAACCAAGGTGCTGCGGCCCAAGTGAATCATCCCGACGGGATTCCCTCGCTCGTCTATTGCGATGAATCGGGCAACATCCTCGACCTGCCCGATCTCTTTATGGCCGGCACGTCCCACGGCCGATACCTCCAACCAGCCCCCGAGGATCTGATCGAGCTCCCCGCGGGCAGCGATTTTTTCACCCTGCCGCAGCGGCTGCCGGTGGGAATCGACAAAGCCACCGGTGAACCGCTGCTGGTGGAGGAAGATCCGCGATTTCCGGGCAGGAAAGTGTACGCTGTGGCCGCCTTCATGGCTCCGGCCCACACCGCCACCCTGACAGCTGCCTTTCAAACCCTGGACAATGCCCCCCTGCTGCCGCTGTTCGCCTATACCGCGGTGGGCTGGCATGACGGGAAATTCTTTGTTGCCGGCTTCAGGTGCGACCCGGACACTCGCCAGGACGCTGAATGCTTCGACCAGCGCACCATCGACCGGCGCTGTAGCCGCCGTTTGAGGGATTATCCCGGCAATCGACTGATCCAGCATCTCGGAACCTGCTGCCTGACCTATCGCTGCCCGGCGGCCCGAAATTATTTCCTCGACCGCTGGGAGGCGCCGCTGCCCACCTCGCCCGGCTGCAATGCCCGCTGTCTGGGCTGCATCTCGCTGCAGCCCTCGCAATCCTGTCCATCCACCCAGGAGCGGCTGCAGTTCACGCCTTCGGTCCGGGAGATTGTCGAAGTGAGCGTCCCCCACCTGAACAGGGCCGAGCGGCCGGTTGTCAGTTTCGGTCAGGGGTGCGAGGGCGAGCCTCTGCTTCAGGCGGACCTGCTCGAATCGGCAGTTCTGGAAATACGCCGAAAAACGGCCAGCGGCACGATCAACTGCAACACCAACGCCAGCATCCCTGAGGCCGTCGGGCGGCTCGGAGCAGCCGGACTCGACTCGATCCGGGTCAGTATTAACTCTGCCCGCGAGAACTATTATCACAACTATTATCGGCCCAACAATTATCGCTTTGCCGATGTCAGGGAGTCGATCAGGGTCATGAAGGGCTGCGGCGGCTTCGTCTCGCTCAACTATTTCGTTCTGCCCGGGTTCACCGACTCCGAGGAGGAGACCGCCGCCTTCATGGAGCTGATCGAGCAGACCGGCCCGGACTTCGTTCAACTCCGCAACCTCAACATCGACCCGGAGTGGTACCTGCGGGAAATCGGCTCCCCATACGGTCAGCCGTCCTTCGGCATCCGCACCTGGCTGAATTTGGTGCGCACCCGGTTTCCGGCCCTGCGCTTCGGTTATTACAACCCCTGCCTCAACCCCTGACCAGCGGTTTACCATGGCGGCACGGTATCCCAGAAGCACACAGCCCGGTTTATTTATCCACTTCGGCCCGATTATGGGCTTGTAAAATTTAATCAATATTTTAAGATGGTAATGATAGATATTATCATCGTGCCTCAGACACGATCAGATACCCATTACCAGGACACCGATATCTCATGGAAGCACAGACCGCTATCAGGCTCACACCCCAGCGTCAGGTAATCCTCGAGGAACTCGCCAAGGTAAAGAGCCATCCCACCGCCAATGAAGTCTACGACATGGTGCGCAAGCGCCTGCCCCGGATCGGCCTGGGCACCGTATACCGCAACCTGGAGCTGATGGCCGATAACGGCCTCGTGCTGAAACTGGAAGTGGGCGGTTCACAGAAGCGCTTCGATGCCACCACCCATCTCCATTACCACATCCGCTGCAGCTGCTGCGGCAGGGTTGATGACATCGAAATGGCGGCCATGCCCCAGCTCGATGCAGCGGCATCAGAAATGAGTGATTACGAGGTGCTCGGCCACCACATCGAATTCTCCGGGCTGTGCGGCAGCTGCAGAGCCGGCGAGGCCAACCGGCCCCTGAACTGATCGACTGACACAGCTTCAAAGAACTGTTCTTTCGGTCACAGGAAACGACCCACAAAAAAGGCGGGGAGATCAGCATCTCCCCGCCTTTTTACGGTTTCAGCGCCGGATTCGGGCTCAATCGACCGGAGGTCGTGGATAGAGCCCCGAACGCTCGACGATTTCAGGAACCTTCTCCTCCCACTCGATGGCCATCACGTGGAATCCGGCCACCCCTTTCATCTCCTTGAGGCGCTGGATCGACTCCACCGCTATGGTAATCCCTTCGTCGGCCTGTTTGGATTTATCGACCCCTTTCATACGCTCTATCAGCTCATCGGGGACATCCATGCCGGGTACGTTCTTCTGCAGGTAACGGGCCATACCGACGGAACGCAACGGGGTGATCCCGGCCAGGATATAGACCTTTTCATGCAGGCCGCGTTCCCGTACACCCTCCATCCATTTTTCGAATTTTTCCAGGTTGTAGATACACTGGGTCTGGATGAATTCGGCGCCCGAGGCAATTTTTTTGGCCAGGCGGGGCACCCTGATCTTGAACGGATCGCCAAACGGATTTGCCGCGGCACCGACGAACATACTGGGCGGCACCTTGATCTCGTCGCCGCTGAGGAATTTGCCCTCGTCTCGCATATACCTGACCGTCTGGACCAGCTGCATGGAATCGAGATCGAAGACATTGGCGGCCTGGGGGCTGTCGCCGAAGCTCTGGTGGTCGCCGGAGAGGCAGAGGATGTTGTTGATGCCAAAGGACGCCGCGCCCAGGATGTCGCTCTGCAGGGCAATGCGGTTCCGGTCCCGTACCACCATCTGCAGCACCGGGTCGAGTCCCATGGTTTTCAGGTGAATACAGGCGGCCAGGCTGCACAGCCTGGTCACCGAAGTCTGGTTGTCGGTGACGTTGATCGAATCGACATGATCCTTTATCAGTTCACCTTTCTCCTTGATATGGGCCGGATCACTCGAGCGTGGAGGGCCGCATTCACTGGTGACAGCCTGGTGGCCGCTCTTCAGTATTCTCTCGAGCTTGCTGCCGGTGACGGTCTCTGCCATTAGAAGTCCTCCAGTTTGAATGAGCGCGGTCCACCGGAACGATCTTTGGACCAGTCCTTGAGCGGCATCAATTTTTCATAGCTGTCCAGACGGCCCAGGGCCTCGAGTCGGTCAACCACGAGCTGCCAGGCACACTCGAGGTCTTTGGAAATTTCGCACTTACCGGTGGTCGAGCCGCCGCAGGGCCCGTTGAACAGCCGTTTGGCACAACGGCTCACCGGACAGACGCCGCCGGTTACACCCAGTACGCAATCGCCGCAGGCCTGGCATTTCTCGGTGAACAGACCGGTTTCGGGAACATCGCCGAGAAAGGTCGTGTTCAGGGCCGGGTAAACCGGCGTAGACGGGTATTTGCTGGCCATGAACTGTACCCCGATCCCGCAGGCCAGACTGAGAACCGCCTCGGATTTCTGAACCAGATCCTCAGTCCGCTCGAAGAATTCGTGCTCGCACTGCCGCTCGATCCCGCTGTCGACAATCTCGATGTCGACGTCATCCTGGCTGGCCCGCATCCTCAGCTGGGCAGCCAGAATACCGGCCTCCTTGTTGCCGCCCTGGTGGCAGACGGCGACGCAGGTGTTGCAGCCGAAAACGGTCAGCTGCTTGTGGTCCTTGACCATCTCCCAGATTTCTTCAAACGGTTTCTGTTCGCCAACGATCATAACCTACGCTCCTTTATCGGTATGGACTGACTGTTATGCTATTTCTCTTCGACAACTGCTGAATGGACGTCCGACGGCGAGGCCGCATCCTTCTTTTTCTTCAGTGCCATCCAGACAGGGGACGGGCCAAGTTCCGTAATCTTTTCGGTGAACTCGGTGCAGATTTCAGCCCAGCGCGGCCCCTGGGCGGCGGAGAGGTTGAAAAAGTGCAGACGCTCAGGGTTTACTCCGACGGTAACCAGGCTTTTTTTAACCTGCTCGACTCTCTTGGCGGCGTTGGTATTTCCTTCCAGGAAATGGCATTGACCGGGCAGTCAGCCAGCCACGAAGACGCCGTCGATGCCTCGCTCGAAGGCCCGCAATACATAAATCTGGTCGAGCTTGCCAGTACAGGGAAGGCGGATCACTTTGACGCTGGGGGAGTAGGACAGCCGCATGACCCCGGCTAGGTCGGCCGCCGCAAAAGCGCAGTAGTGGCAGGCAAAGGCGATGATATTGGCCTTCCAGTCAGCCGGCGCGGGGCCCGTGATTTTTTCGGGATTTAGTGATGCTTCTTTTTGCGCTTCATCAGGTGCCATTCAATTCCTCCTGGTTTCCATCATTGTCGATCCGGGACATTACCGGCAGTGCAGCAATTCCGGTCACGGTCAATCTATTTCGGTTACCGAGTCGATCATCGCGGTGATCTGATCATCTCTGAAAAAGTTGACCTGAAAGGCCTTGGCCGGACAGACGCCGGCACAGATACCGCAGCCGGTGCATTTCACCTCGTTGTGACTGACCATGCCGTCCTCGTCGATAAACGGCGATCCGAACGGACAGGCCCTGAAGCAGGCAAGACAGGACATGCACATATCACGGTCGTGCTTGGAAATAATACCCGAGACGGTCAGTTTCTCCTTGGACAGCAGGGCTCCGGCCCGACCCGCAGCGGCCAGCGACTGGCTGATGGTCTCTTCGAGGTTCTTCGGGGCGTGGGCCAGCCCGGCAAGAAAGAAACCCTCGCTGGGAAAATCGACCGGACGCAGTTTGACGTGGGCCTCGAGGAAATAATCGTCGATATTACAGGTCAGTTTGTACTTCTTGGAAAACTCGGTGGCATCGGGCTGCGGCCGCAGTCCAGTGGACAGGACCACATAATCGGGCTCGATGATCATCTCCTTGCCGAGTACTTTGCCCGGCAGGCTGACCTTCAGCCCCCCGTCCAGGACCTCGACCTGCGGCTTTTCATCCGGGGTGAAGAGGAAAAAGAGCACCCCCAGATCCCGGGCCTGCCGGTAGAACTCCTCTTTCAGTCCGTAAGCCCTCATGTCGCGGTAGAGCACAATGACCCTGGCCGCCGGGTTCTTCCGCTTGATGGCGATGCTGTTCTTAAGCGCGTCCTGGCAGCAGATCCGGGAACAGTAGTTGACCGGCTCCTCACGCGACCCGACGCACTGGATCATGACATAGGTCTCGCCGTCGGCCGGTCCGCGCTCGGCCAGCATATCTTCGAGTTGACGCTGGGTAATGATGCGCTCCGAGTCGCTGAAGCCATACTCGCTGGGCTCATATTCGACGCCGCCGGTGGTGATCATGATGGCGCCGTGCTCGATTCGCTCACCATTGTCCAGGGTGGTGACGAAATTGCCAATGAAGCCGTCGGTGCTGCCCACCGTGCTGTTCAGGTGAACAGTGATGGCGCTGTTGCTTTGCACCGCAGTGACGGTCTCGGTCAGGAAGGCCTGAACATCGTCGCCTTCGAGGTTTCTGCGCACCCGGCGCAGCAGGCCGCCAAGCTGTGGTTCCCGCTCAACCAGATGGACATGGTAACCCTGCTCGGTCAGCGAGGTGGCTGCCGTCATGCCGGCGATTCCGCCGCCGACCACCAGGGCTGCGTGATTGACGCCCACCGAATTCTGGCTGACCGGGTCGAGCAGCCTGGCTTTGGCGACGTTCATATTGGTGATGTCGATGGCCTTCTCGGTGGCCATCACCTTGTCATCCTTGTGCACCCAGGAACACTGCTCACGGATATCGGCCAGTTCAAAAAGGAACTTGTTGAGGCCGACTTCCCTGATGGTGTCCTGGAACAGCGGCGAATGGGTGCGCGGCGTGCAGGAGGCGATGATCACCCGGTTCAGCCCTTTTTCCTCGATCAGTTCCTTGACCTTGGCCTGGCCGTCCGGGGCACAGGCGTACATGATCGTCTCAGCGTGGGCCACGCCCTGCTCTTTGGCGGCCGCATCGGCCACCTGCTGGACATCGACGGTGCCGGCGATATTGACGCCGCAGTGGCAGACGAATACACCGATCTTGGGTTCCTCCTCGCTGATGTCGCGCTCCGGCGGCAGTACCACCTCCTCCACCTCGGTACCGCGCCGATCGCCCAGCACCGACATGGCCCCAGCCGCAGCCCCGCTGCCCTGGGTGACCGTTTCGGGGATGTCTTTTGGCCCCTGATAGATGCCGGCCACGTAGATGCCCTTGCGGCTGGTCTCCACCGGGTTGAGCTTAGAGGTCTTGGCGAAGCCGAACTCATCGGCTTCGATGCCGAATCTGTCGGCGAACGCCAGGGCTTCATCATGCGGCTCGAAGCCGATGGAAAGGATCACCATATCAAATTCTTCGTTGATCCGTTTTCCTTCCTCGTCGATATAGTGGATGGTCAGATCCTTGGTCTCCGGATTCTCGATCACCTCGGAGACCATGGCGCGGCGATAAATGGTACCGCTTTCGTTCTTGGCCTTGTCGATATATTTATCGAAGTCCTTGCCGAAGGCGCGGAGTTCCATGTAGAAAATGGTGGCCTGCACCTCGTCGTCGTGCTCCTTGGCGATAATTGCCTGCTTGGCGGCGTACATGCAGCAGACCGACGAGCACCAGCCGTTGGCATTGTGGGTATTGCGGGAACCGACGCACTGGATCCAGGCCAGCTTTTTGGGATGGTCGGCGTCCGACGGCCGGGCCACCTCTCCCCCGCAGGGCCCCGAAGCCGAAAGCAGCCGCTCGAACTGCAGCGAGGTGACCACATTTTTCAGCCGTCCGTAGCCGAACTCCTGGCGGATGGCCGGGTCGTAGGCTTTCAAGCCCGGGGTGAGAACGATCGAGCCCACCTTGAGATCGTAGTGCTTATCGGTGTCCTCGAAGTTGATGGCTTCCGCATCACAGGCCTTCACACATTTGCGACAGACATTCTTGGTCAGATAGAGACAGTGCTCCGGATCGATGGCCCGGGTATTGGGCACCGCCTGGGGGAAAAGGGCATAGACTGCCTTGCGGTTGTCGAGCCCCTGGTTAAAAATGTTTGGCACTTTGACCGGGCAGGTGGGCTCGCAGGCCCCGCAGCCGGTGCAGCGGCCCGGGTCGATGTAGCGGGCTTTCTCTTCGAGTCTGACGGAGAAATTGCCTTCCTCCCCATCGACAGAAACCACCCTGGTCTGGGTATACATCTTGATATTGGCATGACGGCTGGATTCGACCATACGGGGCGAAATCATGCACATCGCGCAGTCGCCGGTGGGAAAGGTCTTGTCGAGGCGGGCCATGGTGCCGCCGATGGACGGCTCCTCATTGATCATGTGCACCAGCAGGCCGCTGTCGGCCAGGTCAAGCGAAGCCTGCATTCCGCCAACTCCGGAGCCTACGACCAATACTGAGCCTACCCTGTCGACATGTTGTTCCAGGGGAGTGTTCTTCGTCAAAACAGCCTCCTCAGGATCAGGCCCTGCCTGCATAACTTGCCGGCTGCGTGCAGGTACCGATAAGAAAACGGGCTCTGATCAGAAATAATGAGTGGTCATATCTTCTGTCTGCACAGCACAACGGTTCCCATTATTGTTAAATTTTGTCACTATGACAATCTCTTTTTTGCTTTGGCCCCGCAGGGCTCGCCCGAGTTGATCTTTTTGTATAAGGTTATTAATAATTTTGCCGGCAGATCCCTGCCGACAATTGCACGGTGAGACGAGGATGCCCAGGTCGAACGATGTACGCCAGAACTGAACCGCAGGCCACCCTGCCGGAGCCGCTGACCTACCGGCACGGTTCGCTTTGCTTCGAGTTCTTCAAGCGGGGGCTGAACCGCTACCGCAAAGCGAGCTACCCGGCGCGCAGCGGGATCTACCACTCGATCGAAACGGCCCGGGCCCGGATGGATTTCAACCTGAACCACGAAATTATCCGCCTTGCCGGCCGGGACCGGGACTGGCCCCACCCGCAGGAATGGCTCAAGCGGACCATTGCCAATGACTGGATCTACTACTCGACCGGCGGCTATACCGGGGTGTACGAGACCACCGGCGAATTCTACCTGCCCAACTTTTCCTACCGGACCAACAATCACCTGGGCGGCAGGCCGCTGCACGACAAGGCGGTCGCCGGCCTGCTCGAAGCCTGGCCCGAGCAGCTCAGCCGCCTGCAGTCGGAGATTGACGACCTGGCCGCGCCCTATCACGCTGCCCTGCAGCGGATAACCGCTATCTCCCCTTCTGCCCTGGCTGACAAAGCCCGGACCCTGCACCGGATCATCGGGGGGCCGGTCAGCGTGCTGCCGCCCGATACCCGGCATGTCGATTATCAGGTAGTGCCCCTCAACATTGCCGACGGGTGTCTTTACAAGTGCGGCTTCTGCCGGGTCAAGAACAATCACGGCTTCAGGCAGAAACCGATCGCTGAGATCGACACCCAGATCGGGCGGCTCGGGAAGCTGCTGGCCGCCGATCTGGTCAACTTCAATGGTCTGTTCCTGGGGCAGCACGATGGACTGAACTGCGACACTCAAACGATCTGTCACACGATCGAAAAAGCCCAGCTGAAATTGAATCTGGCAAACTCGTACATCCAGGGCAGCAATATTTTTCTGTTCGGCTCGGTCCAGTCGCTGCTCGAGGCCGAAGCTTCGCTGTTCGATGAACTCGAACGGCTCCCGGGAACCACGTTTATCAACATCGGGCTCGAATCGGCTGATCAGCGGACACTGGACATGCTTGAAAAACCGGTCGACGCCGACGATGTCGCCAGAGCCTTCGACAGAGCCCAGCGTATCAACCACCGCTGCGCCACCATCGAGATCACCGCCAACTTCGTCACCGACCCGGACCTGCCTGCCGCCCATTACCAGGCCATGCTGACATTGATCAGGGACCGGCTCGAGACAAGACGAGACAAGGGCTGCATCTATCTGTCCCCGCTTCGTTTCGGCGACCCGTCACGAGCCCGCCTGTTCGATTTCTACAAACTCAAGCGACTGAGCAGGCTGCCGCTTTTCATGTACACGATTCAGAGACTGTGATGTATTGATGAGAACAGCGAACCATCCAACCGGAGAATGAGACCTTGAATGACTCGAACCAGCTGAGATCCGATGTACTGGCCCGGCGCGATGCGCTGACCGCTGAGCAGCGCCGCACCAGAAGCGGCAAGATAGCGTCAGCCCTGCTCGCCTCAGAGGCACTGCTGCGAAGCACCACCGTTTTCATCTATGTCAGTTTCAGAAGCGAGGTTGAAACGGTGCCCATTATAACCGAGCTGTTGAAGCGCGACAAAATCGTCACCGTGCCGCTGACCATGATCGCTGAGAAGCGGCTCGAAATCGTCAGAATCGAAGACCCCGAAACTGACCTGGTTCCCGGCTACTGCTCCATTCCTGAACCGCGCCAGGAAATGGCCGCAGCCAGAAACGTCAGGGCCGAAGAACTGGACCTCGTCATCCTTCCCGGTTCGGTTTTCGATGAACGGGGCGGCCGTTTCGGATACGGCGGCGGCTACTACGACAGGCTGCTGGCGCAGATCCCCGCAGCGGCCCGATACGGTCTGGCCTTCGAACTGCAGATCAGGGAGAGGCTCGAACTGCAGCCCCACGACCAGATTCTGGATGCTGTGGTCACCGAAAAAAGGATTATCAGGCCGGCATTGCCACGCCGGCCCGCCTCCTGGTAAGCCCCTGCGAGCGATGGACTGAGACAACAGTCCGGGCGGGCGGATGCGGGAGGACAATAATTGACATTTATCTGATCGGATTGTACAGTCCACATTCACAACATCCCTGTCTCTGAGCGTACCGGGAAGGTGGTGAACCACTCCCGACGATTCGGGCTGATCAAAACCCAAGCTGCGAGATCGTTATGACCTTACTTGTAGGCCTGTCGCTTCTTGTTTTTCTTGCTGGAGTCTCCTATCGGATCTATGGCTGGCTGACGCAGACGCTTCTGCCGGCCGGCAAACCCGCTCCCCCGCCGCGCTTCGGCGCTGCCGCCAAAGGCACTCTGGGAACCGTGTTCAGCGGCGAAATGATCACCCTGGTAAAAACGTTCTTCACCGATGTCCTGTTCCAGAAGAGACTGCTCGGTAAATCGGCACTGAGATGGGCTGCCCACACGCTTATTTTCTTCGGTTTCATCGCCCTGCTGGTAATGCACGGCCTGGGCACCGGGGTCAGTGAGTTCTTTTTCAGCAACTATCAGTCCACCATCCAGCCCTACCTTACACTCAGAAACCTCTTCGGACTGATGGTTCTGGCCGGCCTGGCCATCGCCCTCTACCGCCGGCTGAGTGACAAGCCCCAGCGGGTGAAGAGCTACGCCAGCGACTGGATATCGATCGCCATCGTCGGTTCGATCATCCTCTCCGGCATGCTGCTGGAAAGCTCGAAAATCTCATCGCATTCGGTTTTCACCACCATGGCTGAAGATTATGGCGGCCTGAGCGACCCGGAGGAGATTCTGCCCCTGGAGACCTACTGGGCGGCTGAACACGGCCTCGTTTCCGCAAACGTGGCCAGGCCCTTTGACCCTGATCTGGTCGAGGAGGGCAGGGAAATCGCCGCCGACACCTGCATGGAGTGCCATGCCCCGGCCAGCAGCGCCTTCATCAGCTTCCCGCTGGCCGCGGTCGTCGGCCCGGTGGCCGCCGGAATCGGTGAGGAGGGGGTGGTGAACTTTCTGTTCTATCTGCACATCATCCTCTGCCTCGGACTGCTCGCCTGGCTGCCGTTCTCCAAGATGTTCCATGTCATCGCCACCCCGACGTCGCTGCTGATCAACGGGGTAATGGGCTTTAAACAGCCCGGCGGCGACCCGGCCAACGTACTCAGCCGCAGGATGATCGGCCTGTCCGCCTGCACCCATTGCGGCTCCTGCAGCGAGCTCTGTTCAGCGCTGATGTTTTACGAATCATTCCAGAACGATTTCATTCTGCCGTCTGAAAAAGTGCAGCTCTTGAAGAAGGTGGCTGCCGGCCAGAAAGTCGATCAGCAGACCCTGACCAACCTGCAGAAGGGGCTCTACATATGCACCAGCTGCGACCGCTGCTCCGAGGTCTGCCCGTCCGGCATCAACCTGCGCGACCTTTTCATCAGCTCGAGATATAAGCTGCTCGGCGCCGGGATACCCGAAACATCGATGCTCAGCCACTTCTCTTTCCCGCTGTCGCTGACCAGAAATTTCATCGACGACCACCGGGCAGCGCTGAGAAAGCTGGAAAAAATCTTCAAGGATTCCTTCACCAGGCTCAAGGACCTGAGCTCGATCACCGTCTCCGACCCGGCCCTGGTCGGTACCGACAGTTACCAGAGCTGTTACTCCTGCCAGCGCTGCACCAACATCTGCCCGGTGGTCAGACTCTATGACGACCCGGTGGCGGAGCTCGACATGCTGCCCCACCAGATCATTTTCAGCCTGGGCATCGGCAACAAGGATATCGCCATGGGCTCCCAGATGATCTGGAGCTGCTCCACCTGCTATCTCTGCCAGGAACACTGCCCCAACAAGGTGGAGCTGACCGACATATTCTACAACTTGAAAAACGCTGCGATCAGGCAGATCGAAGGAGGTCGGGCATGAAACTGGCGTTCTTTCAGGGGTGCAACATCCCGATCAGAATCGAGCAGTATGCGGTCTCCGCCGAAGCGGTGCTGAAAAAGCTCGGGGTCGAGCTGGAAATCGTCGAGGACTTCACCTGCTGCGGCTACCCGGTTCGAAACGTGGACGAGAAGGCCTATATCATACCCTCGGTCAGGAATATGGCCATTGCCGAGAAGATGGGGCTCGACATCATGGTTATCTGCAACTGCTGTTTTGCCAGTCTGCAGAAAGCCCGGACCGTGATGGCCAACAATCCGCAACTGGCTGATGAAATCAACGACATCCTCGCCAAGGACGGCCTGAAGTACCAGGGTAAAGCGGCGGTCAAGCACTTTCTGAGTGTTCTCCACCAGGACATCGGCATCGAATCGATTCGCAAAAACCTGGTCCACATGGTCAGCGACCTCGACCTCTCGGTCATCCACGGCTGTCATGTCCTCAGACCCCGAGAGGTGACACTCTTCGACGACTCTTTCGTACCCAGGATAACCGACGAACTGCTGGCGGTTACCGGGGCGACCAGCCTCGACTGGCAGGGCAAGCTCGAGTGCTGCGGGGCCGCCCTGGCCGGACTGAACAGCGAATTGTCCCACACCCTGCTCAACGACAAGATCGACGGCGCCGTTAATGCTGGTGCCCGGTTCATCACCCCGATATGCTCCTACTGTCACCTGCAGTTCGATACCACCCAGCTGAATATCAGAGCCCCCCAGGAGGGCCGGCAGGTCCTGCCGGTGCTGCTGCTGCCCCAGTTGCTCGGCCTCTGTCTCGGAATCGAAGAAAAGGTGCTTGGAATAGAGCAGAACAGCACCATTGAAGCCGCCCATGTCGAACAGCTGAAAGGTCTGCTCGGTCCCCCGGTGGAGAAGAAAAAACGCGGGAAAGCCAGAAAAAAAGCAGCCGCCTGATCGTCCCCCCTCACACGGCAGAAGAAGCAGACCGGAGGAGTACTCCCCGATCTGCTTCTTTTTTTTTCCCGGCCAGTGATTATAATCGTTGGCGTAAAGACACCAGACATCAACCCTAACTGAACCAACAGGATAGATATGAGCAGAGTAATCGCATTTGCCGGTAAAGGCGGCGTCGGGAAAACCACCGTGGCGTCACTCGTTGTCCGCAATCTGTCCAGGGCCGGTAAAACACCGGTGCTGGCCGTCGACGCCGACCCCAATTCCAACCTGGGCGAGACGCTCGGTCTCGAGGTCACCTCGACCATCGGCGACATCCGCGAAAATTTCATGCGCGACCCCCAGGGTGTTCCCTCCGGAATGGACAAGACCATCTACCTGGAGAGTCTGGTCGAACAGGCCCTGATCGAAAAACCTGCGTTCGACCTCCTGGTCATGGGCCGCCAGGAGGGTCAGGGGTGCTACTGCATGGTCAACAATATCCTCCACAACTTTACCGAAAAGCTGGCCCGGAGCTATGAGTACATGGTTGTTGACAACGAGGCCGGTATGGAGCATCTGAGCCGCCGGACCAGCGGCACGGTCGATATGCTCTTTCTGGTCACCGACTATTCGCTGCGCGGGCTCAGGGCTTTGAAGCGAATTCACGACATGCTCGACAGCCTGAAACTGAAAATCGGGGACATGGGCATCGTCGTCACCCGGGCCCCGGCCGAACTCAACGCCAAATTTCTCGAGGAAGTCGAGGAGATCGGCCTGCCCATCGTCGGTATTATCCCTGACGACCCGGCCCTGCTCGAGTTCGACATGGACAAGCGATCGCTGATGGAACTTGCCGACGATTCACCGGCCGTCGCCGCCGTTGATGAAATGCTCCAGGAAAAATGCCCGGCCTGAAGGCCTTATCATCAGAGAGAGGAGGCTGGACATGGGACACGATGTGAGCGTTTTCACACCCTACCCTTTTTCGGTGGGACAGAAGATACGGATAGAGAACTCGAAGCGGGCCGGCGACTGGGAAGTGGCCGCCATCAGCGAACGCACCGTAACCCTGCGCTGTCCGGTTTCCAGCAGGACCTTCGAATGGAACAGATTCTGCTACCTGGTGAACGAGGAAAAAGACACCGTCTGGCCCCGCCCGGACTGAGCGCCCCAGCGCTCCCGGCTCCCCCTCCGGTCTACCCCGGAAACGATTCCTACATACACAGGGCGGCGTGAAGCGCCCGCTGGGCAGCAGCGAACTCATCGCGCTTGACGATGAACTGCATATTGGTCTGCCGGGTGGTCTGTGATACGGCCAGTATATTGATATTATCATCGGCCAGGGCCTTTGCCGCCCGGGCCATGATGCCGGGCTGGGCGATGTTGGAGCCGATGGCGCAGACAATGGCCACCTGGTTGGCCGACACCCGTTCGAAATTATCGCTCAGTTCGGCTATCAGGTGCGGGGAACAGTCCTTTTCCAGAACGATCAGATCGATGGTGTTGGCATTGGTCATCTTGCTGATGTAGGAAACACTGTGCTTGCCGAAGACCATCATGATCCGGCGGTCGAAGCCGACCTCACCGACCATTCTGGTATCGTGAATCTCGAGGCACATCACCCGATTCGAACCGGTGACGATTTCCACCTTCGATTCAGGCGCGACGAAATCCTTGGTGATCAGGGTGCCGGGATGATCGGGGTCGAAGGCGTTCTTGACCCGAATCGGGATCGAATTGATTTCCAGCGGCTTGGAAGCCTTCGGATGTATCGCTTCCATACCCACATCAGCCAGTTGATCGGCCACGTCATAGTTGGTGTTGCAGACCGGGTGAGCGACATCTTCGCCAATCAGCAGCGGGTCCCCGGAACACAGGTGGTATTCCTTGTGGATGATCGCCTCGGAGGCGTGCAGCAGTATGGCAACCTTGGAAAAGGTCACTTCGGAGTAACCGCGGTCGAATTCGCGCATGATACCTTCGGTCCCCTTGGTGTAGCCGGTGGCAAAACAGATGCTGGAGAACGGGTCGATGCTATCGAAGCTGTCCTTGATCCGCTGATCAATGGTCAACTGCCGGCCGTCGTCCCAACCGCTCAAATCGACGAAGGTCGAGTCGAACCCCCTGCTTTTCAGGATTTCAGCTGAGTTGTAGGCGCTGTGCATCTCACCCAGAGAGGCGAGCAGTTCCCGGGCCGCCAGCAGCAGCGCCCCCCGGGTTACATATCCCGAGGCCAGGACGTTTTCCATGCTGCGCAGAATATTGATGGACAGATCGATCCGGTCACCGATAAAATCATTGGCCCGGTCGACATCGAGACCGCAGCCGGCCAGCGTTTCATTGTGCTCAAAAAGCCGGTCACGCAGGGCCAGCATCTTGCGGGGGTAGTTCTGCTGCTCCTCGAACAGCTTATAGATGCCCGGCTGGCCGGTCTTTTTATGCTCGAGCAGATCGTTGGTGATGCCGGCATAGGCGGAAACGACATAGACCCTGCCGAAGATGTCGTCGGGATTTCTCAATATGATGTTGTCGAGGATTTCAGCGAAGCGTGACATCGAGGTCCCGCCAATCTTCTCAACCCTAAGATTATGCCTTTTCATAACAATTCCCGCGTCTGTGTTCGGCTCAGCGGCAGCACCGCATACCACCAGTTCTCGTTCTGATTCATCTCAAGTATCCGGCAGATTAGACTATCCAGGCCGGATCATCACTATCACCCCGGTTTCTGATTCACCCGGTCGCCGCTGGCAGCAGCAGCAAAAAAATTCATGTGCAGACTCAAGAAACCCTTGACATCGCTGACGACAATCGGGTAATCGGTATTACGAATTTATTTTTTGTGTTACCAGGTTTGGTTTCGCAGCGATGAAATTGAATCACTATACATGATTTTGTTAATTTCTCGATAGCACAATGCATATTTCAGAAGGCATCCTATCCGCCCCGGTCCTCATCGGGGGCGCCGCACTGACCGCTGCCGGCACCATGGTGGGTCTGAAAAAGCTCGACCTGGACCGGATCATCGAGGTTTCGATGCTCACCGCCACCTTTTTTATCGCCTCGCTGATCCATGTTCCGATCGGGCCGGCATCCATCCACCTGGTGCTCAACGGGCTGCTCGGCATCATGCTTGGCTGGGCCTGTTTCCCGGCCATCCTCGTCGGCCTGCTGATGCAGGCCGTTTTCTTCCAGTATGGCGGACTGACGGTTCTGGGGGTGAACACACTGACCATGGCCGTTCCCGCCGTCCTCTGTTTCCACCTGGTCCGTCCCCTGATGAAGAACCCCAAAACCCGGCCCGTCGCCGGCTTTATCGCCGGCAGCGGCGCCATTTTACTGTCCGCCGTCGGCCTGGCGCTGTCGCTCACCCTGACCGACAGCGGTTTTCTGGCGACGGCCAAGATCACCATCATGGCCAATATCCCGATCATGGTGATCGAAGGATTCATCACCATGTTCATCGTCTCCTTTATCGGTCGGGTGCACCCCGACCTGCTCCCGGGAACAGCACCATGAAACGGATACTGTTCATCCCCTTTGTGCTGCTCCTTGTGCTGGCAAAGGTGAACATCGGCGCTGCCCACAGCGTGCATGTATTCGCCTCTGTTGAAAACGGGGAGATCAGGGGAGAGGGTTCCCTGGCCGGCGGCAACGCGGTGAAAAACGGTGTCATCACCATTCTTATAGAAGATGGGCAACAGATTCTCTTCACCGGCCAGACCGATGAAAACGGCCGCTTTGTCATACCCGTAAAACAACTCGAGCTGCCGGAGCCGATTGACCTGGTGGTCAGGCTCGATGCCGGCCCGGGCCATCGCAGCCAGTGGCAGATCAAAGCCGAGGAATTTTCAGCCGCACCAGAGCAGAACAGTGTTTCCGGGCAGATTCGGGAAGAATCGGCCCCCAAGGACCGGGTGGCCGCCTACCCGCCCCTGAAAAATATCATAACCGGCGTAATCTGTATTATCGGACTCGGCCTGTTGATCGCCTGGTCCAGAAAAAAAGGAGGAAAGTGATGAAATTCTCTCAACTGTCTATTCCAGCCGCACTCATTTTCTTTATGACGACAATAGGAGCAGGAACGGCCAGCGCCCATTTCGGCATGGTCATTCCCGAACACCCGGTTCTGACCGAACAGAACCGCTCCACCACAATCAACCTGTCCTTTTCTCACCCGTTCGAGGGTATCGGCATGGACCTGGAGAAACCCAAGCGCTTTTTCATGCTGCACGACGGCAAAGAAACCGATCTCAGCGCTGAGCTCAGTCCCGAGAAAATTATGGAAAGCAGCGGCTTCAGCTATGCATTCAGTCCCCGGCGGCCCGGGGTCTATTCTTTTGTCATGGAACCGCAGCCCTATTGGGAACCGGTGGAGGATCGATTCATCATCCATTACACCAAGGCCGTAATCAGCGCCTTCGGCTCGGAGGAAAACTGGATGGAGCCGGCGGGACTGCCGGCCGAAATAAAGCCGCTGCTCAGACCGTTCGGCAACTACCAGGGCAACAGTTTTACCGGCCAGGTGCTGATCGACGGCAAGCCGGCTCCAGGTGCCGAGGTAGAGATCGAGTATTACGACCAGGAAGGTGCCTACCGGGCGCCCACCGATACTCACGTGACCCAGGTTCTCGTGGCCGATGACAACGGAGTGTTCAGCTTCGCCTGCCCGCTCAGCGGCTGGTGGGGGTTCGCCTCCCTGAGCATGGCCGATTACACCCTGAAAAGCCCCGCGGGTGAAGAAAAGGAAGTTGAGATCGGCGCTGTTCTGTGGATCCACCTGAGTGACTTTGAGCGCCGATGAACTTTGAGAGCTTCAGCAGCGGCGACTCCTTTATCCACCGGCTCGACACCCGCGTGAAGCTGGTCTCGGGCCTGGCCCTTATTGTCGTTATCGCCCTGTGCCGGAGCTTCCCCGCCGCCGCAGCAGGGTTGCTGGCTGCCGCTCTGCTGGTCATTTCGGCACAATTGAGCGTTCGGGCCGTCGTTAAGCGGTTGATCCTGGTGAACGGGTTCGTGGCCTTTCTCTGGGTAACCCTGCCGCTGACCTACCCCGGCATCAGCCTCTTCAGTTTCGGACCGGTTTCCCTCAGCCGCGAGGGAGTCGCGCTGGCCGGCCTGATCAGTATCAAAACCAACGGTGCGGTCCTGGTCCTGATCGGGCTGCTGGCCACCTCCTCGGTGGCCGAACTCGGCAGCGGCCTGGCCAGGCTGAAGATACCGCCCAAACTGTGCCTGCTGCTGCTCTTTTCGTACCGCTATATCTTCGTCATTCACCAGGAGTATCTGCGCCTGGTTCGGGCCGCCCGGCTCCGCTGTTTCAAGGCCGGCACCAATATGCACACCTACCGGACAACCGGCTACCTGTTCGGTATGACCCTGGTAAAAAGCCACCACCGGGCCCATCGGGTTAAACAGGCCATGGTACTGCGAGGGTTTCAGGGCCGGTTTCACGCGCTTTACGGGTCTACCATCGGCCGCGCCGAAATCATTTTCGGCGTCTCGACACTGATCGGAGTCGCCGCCCTGATCGCTCTGGAACTGGGGTACCGCCCGTGATCATGACTCCGCCGCCGTTAATCGAGCTGACCGATATCACCTTTCGCTACCCCGGTGCCGGCAAGCCGGTGCTCGACCAGATCAACCTCAAGCTCCAGCATCAGCAGCAGCTTGGCTTGATCGGCCCCAACGGCTGCGGGAAAACCACCCTGTTCCACTGCATGATGGGTCTGCTCAAGCCGCAGTCAGGCTCTCTTCTTTTCAGGGGTGAAGAACTAGGCCCGAACAGTGATTTCGTCAGGCTGCGCAGGGAAATCGGACTGCTCTTCCAGGATGCCGACGACCAGCTCTTCTCCCCCACCGTACTAGAAGATGTCGCCTTCGGCCCGCTCAACCTCGGGGCCGATCCCGAAACGGCGATCAAGGCGGCCCGACAGACGCTCGATCAATTGGAACTGTCGCATCTGGAGAAGCGGACCACCCACCACCTGTCCGGCGGGGAGAAGAAGCTGGTCTCACTGGCCACGATCCTGTCGATGCAGCCCAAAGCGCTGTTCCTCGATGAGCCGACCAACAACCTCGATTTGGCGACCAGGGAACGGCTGATTGACATCATAGCCGGCCTCGGACTGGGCTTTATCATCATCTCCCACGACTACGATTTCCTGGCAGCGACCTGTGTCGACCTGGCGGCCATGAAAGCGGGCCGCATCGTCCCGGCTGATCGGTCGGCCCTGCATACCCATCATCACGTTCACCCCCACGGTGACCATCCCCACAAACACGGGGACCATTGATCAAGGATCAGGCTAGGGTATGAGTACGCTGCTGCCGGTGGTCTTTCTGGCTTCCAGCTGACGGTGGGCCTCGGCCGCGTCCTCGAGCCGAAAGCGCTGGGAGATGCGCACCGCAACCGCGTTGTTCTGCACCACTTCGAAGAGATCCCGGGCATGGACCAGCAGATCCTCGCGCTCGGCGGTATAGTGCATGAGGCTGGGCCTGGTCAGAAAAAGCGAACCCAGTGCTGCCAGCGTGCCAAGGTCGAACGGGCCGATCGGCCCGGACGACTGGCCGAAGCTGACCATCATGCCGCGGGGCCGCAGACATTTCAGGGAATCGTCGAAGGTCGCCCGGCCCACCGAGTCGTAAACCACATCGACCCCCCGGCCGTTGGTCAGATCCTTCACCGCGGCGACGAAATCCTCACTGTTGTAGAGGACGGTATGGGTGCAGCCGTGTTCCCGCGCCAGGGCCGCCTTTTCCTCAGAACCCACTGTACCGATGATGGTAGCTCCCAGGTGGCGGGCCCACTGGCACATGATCAGACCGACGCCGCCAGCCGCTGCCTGGAGCAGTATGGTGGTCCCTTTTTTAACCGTGAAGCAGCCTTTGAGCAGGTAGCGTGCGGTCATTCCCTGCAGCATCATCGCGGCCGCTTCCTCGGAACTGATCGATTCGGGGACCGGGACCAGTCGATGTGCCGGGATACAGCGGCGCTGGGTGTACGCCCCCACCGGCAGCCCGGCATAGGCAACCCGATCGCCGGGAGCCAGACCTTCAACACCCCTGCCGACCTCGACCACGGTGCCCGCCCCTTCCATACCCGGTATGGCAGGCAGTTCAGGCAGCGGATAGAGCCCGGAGCGGTGATAGACATCGATGAAATTGAGGCCGATCGCATCATGGGCGATCAGCGCCTCGCCCTCGCCCGGCCGGCCGGGGTCGTGGTCGCGCCACTCGAGGACTTCAGGCCCGCCGGTTGCGTTCATGAAAACTGCTTTGCTCATCATTTCACCTCCTCTGATAGGTTACGGGATTACTGGTCTTCCCATGGTAAACCCAGACTATAGTCATCAAAGTAAAACGTGCAGAAGAGCGCCCACGGTGAACCACCGGTAGAGCGGCCGCGTCGGCTCCCCCCTACAATATCTGCAGATCATTGTTATGTTGCAGAAGCGAACCGATTCAGTTAGCTTTTTGCGGAGCATTTTTCGACAATAAAAACCTTCTGAGGGTACAGCCATGATAGAACGATCCTATCTCGAAGACATCGGAACATTGATGGATACACTTAAAAAAGGGGCATTTCTCACCGTCAAGGCCGGTAACACGGTCAACACCATGACCATCGGCTGGGCAACCATCGGACACGTCTGGAAAAAAGACATACTGATGGTGGCGGTCAGGGACTCGAGGTACACCTTTGAGCTGATCGAAAAAAGCAATGATTTTACCGTAACCATCCCGGTCGATACCGGCAGCAGGAAAGCTCTGGCGTTCTGCGGCACCAATTCCGGCAGGGACTACAACAAATTCGCCGAATGTTCGCTGAAAACCAGGAACAGTTCGGCCGTCGAATCCCCGGTCATCGACATACCCGGCGTTCACTATGAGTGCCGGATCATCTATTCGTCGGCCATGGACAACGCCAAACTCGACGCTGAATTCGAGAAGCTCTATCCTGAAAGGGACTACCACACCCTCTATTTCGGTGAAATTCTGGCCTGCTACCAGACCGACTGATCCTCATGAACGATAAAGAGCAGCACCGGTGTGCTGCCGCAAGGTGAATTAAATGAAGCACATTGCCGTTGTCATCCTGATGCTGCTTGTCTATTCCAGCGCAGCTGCCCAGAGCCTCAAGATAGGACTGCTGCAGATCGAAGACTCGGTGCCGTTTTACGTGGCCGAGCAGCAGGACTATTTCAATCAGGAACAGATCAAAGTGGAACTGATCCCCTTTCTGAGCGCGCTGGAACGTGACAGCGCGCTGATCGCCGGGGCCATCGACGGGGCCATCTCCGACCCGATCGGCGCCCTGCTGCTGGACAAGGGCGAGGGTATGCTGAAGATCACCTCGCTGGGCCTGGGGAAAACCCCTGGTGAAGGGCTCTTTGCGATCCTGGCGGCGCCCGGGTCGGAAATCAGGACAGTTGACGACCTCAAGGGGGTGGAAATTGCGGTATCCAATGCCACCATCATCGAATACGTGACCGATCGGCTTCTCGAACAGCAGGGATTCAGCCTGGAGGAAATCAGGAAGATCGAGGTCAAGAAAATGCCGATCAGGATGCAGATGCTGCTCTCCGGCTCGGTCAAGGCGGCCACACTGCCCGAACCGCTCTCCTCGATAGCGGCCGGCAAGGGGGCCACGGTGCTGGTAAGCGATGGCGACACCGCTGAAAGCCTATCACAGACGGTTATCGTCATGCGTTCAGCCGTTCTTGCCGACAGGAAAGATGAGGTGGCCTCGCTGTTCAGGGCCTATGCCCGTGCCGTCGAATCGATCAACGCAGACCCCGACAAATACCGGGCCCTGGTGGCAGACAAGGGCAGGATTCCCCCGTTCCTGGCCGAGCATTACCCGATCGCCACCTATCCGGCCCCGGAGCCGTTCAGCCGGGAGCTCTATGAACCAGCCGCCGCCTGGCTGGCCGCTAAGGGGCTGATCGGCACCATTGCCTACGAAGATATGGTGGCCACCGATTTCATGGGTGAGTAGCTGCAGCCGATGATCAAGGTCAGCTCAGCCAACCTGAGCTTTTATCACGACGGCCTGCGCCGGCCCGTCCTCCAGGACATCTCCTTTGAGATCGAGGCCCGGGGAAGCTGCGCCGTCATCGGCCCGTCAGGCTGCGGAAAGACCTCCCTGCTCCTGCTGCTGGCCGGCATCCTGCACCCCGACTCGGGGACCATCGACATCGACGGCAGGCCCCGCTGCGGCACCATCCTGCAGAACTACGGTCTCTTTCCCTGGAAGACGGTCACGGAGAACATCGGCCTCGGCCTGACCCTGCAGAAGGTGGAGAAGCCTGTCATCGGGCAGGTTGTCACCCAGCTGCTCGAGGAAATGGAACTGGACGGCTTCGGCGAGCATTTTCCCGGGCAGCTCTCCGGCGGCATGCAGCAGCGGGTGGCCCTGGCCCGGGCACTGGCGCTCAGACCGGAAATCCTGTTCATGGACGAACCGCTCTCCTCTCTCGATGCACTGACCCGGGAGCGGCTGCAGAACCTGATTCTCGATTTAACCCGCAAAAGGCGGATAACAACGGTCCTGGTGACCCATTCGATTGAAGAAGCCGTTTTTCTGGGCAGAAAAATTATCATCCTGAGCAGAAGGCCCGCCCGGATCATCGGCATCGTCGACAACCCCGGCGCCGGTTCGGCCGATTACCGTTTAAGTGATCAGTTTTTCAAGCAGTGCATTGCCCTGCGGGAACTGCTCAGAGGAGAATTCAATGGGCAGGAAGCGTGACATTGCCGGCGCCGCCATAATCCTGATCGTCCTCTGGCAAGGCGGCTCGCTGCTGCTCAACTCCATGGCCCTGCCCCAACCCTGGATCGTGGCGCTCGATCTGTTCCGGAAACTCGCAGACGGCAGCCTGCTCGATGATCTGGCCATCAGCACCTTTCGCGCCCTGGCCGGCATATTGCTGGCCCTGGCGACCGCAGTGCCGCTGGGCCTGGTTGCCGGTTCAGAGGAAAAGCTCGGCAAACGGATCTCACCGTTTATCTACCTGCTCTACCCGATCCCCCACGTGGTGCTGCTGCCGCTGATCATCATCCTCTTCGGTATCGGCAATGTTTCCAAAATATTTTTGATCGCCATGATCGTCTTCTTCCAGATTCTGGTGACCACCCGGGACGGCGCCCGCTCCATTCACCGCAACTACTTTCACTCCATGCAGACGTTGGGAGCCACCAGGCTGCAGGTATACCGACACCTGATCCTGCCGGCCACCCTGCCCAAAATCCTCACCGCCATGCGCATTTCAGTGGGAACCTCGGTCGCCATCCTGTTTTTTGCCGAATCATTCGCCACCACCACCGGCCTGGGCTACATCATCATGGATTCCTGGGGCCGGGCAGACTATGTGTCTCTCTATACCGGTATATCCTGCATGGCACTGCTCGGATTCATGCTCTACCTGATTCTCGACCGGGTCGAACAGCATGTCTGCCGCTGGGTGACCGACCACTGACCAGAGACGGCCAAACTATTTCCGGTTATTTCAAGACATTACTTGAAATTCTGCGAGAAGCTGCGCTATAACGGAGAGGGAGCTGATAAGAGTGCCAGCTGTCTCTGCTTGGAACGTTCGTTATTTAACTCATTGAGGTAAACAAATCATGGATACGATGGGCTTATGGCTGGTTATCGTTGCGGCCGCGGTTATAGCGGGGATGTGTGTCATTCTGCTGCAGAAAAAAGGGGGTGAGGCCAGAAAGCTGTCAGCCGAGCTTGGTTCGCTGAAAAATGAGCTCCAGCAGGCCAGGGGTGAACTCGGCGAGGCTCAGCGGCAAAAAGATGCAGCACTCCAGGCCCGGAGCGGGGAAACCGATACGCTGGCGCAGTCTCTGCAGACGGTGAAAGAGCAGAACAGCCAGCTGCGCGCCCAGCTCGAAGAATCGAACCGGAAGCTGAAGCAGGCAGAAGATGAGGCGCACAGCAAAGCCGGTGAGGCCGCCGAACTGTCCAGGCAACTGGAACAGAGCAGAAGCTCAGCGGCCCAGACGGATACGCAGACCCGGGAAATCGCCGCCCTCAAAGACGAACTGGCGTCCACAACCGAAAAGCTGGCCGGGGTGGAAAAACATTTCGAGCAGCAGATGGACGAAGTGGTGCAGTCCTCGATCCAGAAAATCACCCATGCCGAGCAGGCCAAGGAAGAAGCGATTCAGGCTGCCCAGGACAACTTCGAGGCCGCCGCCGAGGCGAACGCCCTGCTCAGGGAAAAAGAAGCCCTGATCAAACAGCTTCAAGGCCAATAGCCTGACACCCCACAGAGCAAGAGCGAACCATGGCTGCCGGGCCGTTCAGCCTCACCATCAGATACCGTTTGCAAGGCTGCCGATCATGGGGCATAATTATCGTACCAGGTTAAAAATGTAAAACAATGTCAAGAACATTTGGCTTTCGATCATGCTTGACTTTGGCGTTTGGATAAATAACGTCTTCCGTATCCATTCATCTTTAAATGGAGAACCTGACCATGAGTTCAGAAGAGCGCAGGCATTCATACCGGATGGCCAATATCTCCAAAGCGAGCTGCACCCTCTTTGACGAAAGCAGCCGTTTCCAGGGCACCCTGAAGAATCTCAGCAGGACCGGCTTCATGGTTGAGACCGACGGTCAGCCATCGGTCTCGAACGAATACGGGATCGAGATCGTTCTTGAAGGGGACCACAGCAGGCTGGTTGTCGACAAACTGAAAGGGGTCGTCACCAGACAGGAAGAGGACGGCGTCGCCGTTGAATTTTCCGAAACCTTCGAGTGGCTGGTGTTGGTGCCGATTTTCTACCAGGAAAACAGCCACGCCTGACGGCGGCCACGCCCCTCCCTCTCAGCCCTGAGCCGGCTGGTCTACTGTTTGCCCGAAGGCGACCAGCCGCGCAACCCCCAGAGCAGTCCCAACAGCCCCAGCAGGGTCAGAAGGCCGGAGACCACGGCAACGCCCCCTATGCCGGCCCCGGCCCAGATCAGTCCGGCCACGAGTACGCCGACCATCCGGCCGACCCCGGCAACAGCGTAATAAGCGGCCATCATCGTGGCCCGGCTCCGGGGAATCACCTCCGTACAGAGTGTGAAGCTGGTGACCATAGTGAACTCAAACGACAGAAAGACCAGGAACAGGCCGAACATGGCCAGGCCCAGGCTCTGGCCGATGGCCGGCAGCAACAGGTAGGCCGCAATGGCTGCCAGCGGTCCGAGAATGATTGCCCGCTTCAGGCCGAGCCGGTCGGCGAACATCGCGGTCAGGAATTCACCGAACAGTTCGGCAAGACCGATGGCCACGGTTGAAAATCCAAGCACCATGATGGAGATGTTGAAATCCTGCTCGAACCAGGCGCCATAAACGACAAACAGGCAGTCGTTGGCAACCGAAATAAAAAAACCAAAGATCAGCATCCCGGCAGCCGCCCTTATTTTGACCAGCTGCTTCATCGAGGCCCAGAATTTCAGCCTGTCCTGGTCCGAGCCGGGGCTGCCCCGGTCCGGCTCGATGATCAGGCCCAGTGCCAGCCAGCCGGCCCCACCCAGGATGGCGAGCAGGAAAAAAGAATATTGCAGGCCGACATGATCGATGATCAGGCCGAGCGCCGGGATGCCGATGAGGGTGCTGCCGGCCCAGGCGGTCTCGATGATGCCGACGATCCGGCCCCGCCGTTCGAATGGAACATTGTTGCCGACGAAAGCCTGAATGGCCGGATCGAAGATTGTCTTGCCGAAACTGGCCAGAACCAGGCCACCAAATACCGGCCAGTACTGCGGGACCAGCCCGCAGATGAGCATACCCAGCGCCAGCACCGCCAGCCCCGCCCGCATCATCAGCCGGCAGCCGAGTCTGTCGACGAACGGGCCGGTAAAAATACCAAGCAGCGAGGTGAATTGCCCGGCCGCGATAATGGTTGTGACCGCAGCAAGCGGCACATCGAGGCTTCTGCTGAGCGCCGGCGCGAACGGATAAACGAAGCGGCGGCTGGTGTTGATCAGCAGCCGAATTGCGGTAATGGCAAGTATTTTTTTGAGAAATCCCGCGTTCATCTTTTCATGCTATCCGGGCTGAGGGGAAGATTCGGGAGCGAGCCGGGTGAGCCGACCATCTTTACAAGATCTGTGTGCTGATATCAATACCGTATCAGGCCGCCAAACTCTTCTGTTTATTTACAGCGGCAACCGTTGTTTTCATATTTGTCTTGCAGTGCAGGGTGCGATTGTGCTTGAATCGGGGCTGCCAGTCACCCTGAACCGTTCACGATTGCACAGATATATGGTAATGGACACGTCACAAGTCATACGCCTGAAAGAAGGCTACCTGCTCGAACGAATCGACGGTGAAGCAACCGTTTATCACCCGACCCTGACCACCGCTGTCTACCTCAACGACACCGGGGCGCTGATCTGGGAGCTCTGCGACGGCGACCGCACCGTGTCAGACATCATCGAAGCCCTCGGCCGGCAATATCCTGAAAGCCGGCCCCAGATCGAAAGCGACGTGAAAACGCTGATCAGCCAACTGACGGAACGCGGGATTGCCGAGTTGAAATAAACCGATCCAAACGGGTTTTCCAGCCACCGGAAATGTTTATGGATATGCTCACCGTCACCTTCGCGGGATCAAGCATCGAGTTCAGCTGCGATTCTGCCGAGGGGCTCGATTTTCTCTCCCTGCTGTTTGCAGATGTGTCGGCCCCGACAGACAGCGAGCCGGTCCGCTGCCGCTTTTCACTGCGGGCCGACAGCAGCAGCGGCGGCTATCTGCTCAGCAATGACAGCTCACCGGTCCATCGCGGTCCGCTGGGCACCGAGTTCGCCGCCCACCTCTACGACACCGTTATCTTCCACCTGCTCAACGAAAACGATGGCGGCATTGCCCTGCACGCCGGGGCAGTCGTCTGCGACGGTCGAACCGTGCTGCTGCCGGGGCAGAGCGGGGCCGGAAAATCGACGCTGACCGCCTGGCTGGTCTCCCGCAATTGTACCTATCTGACCGATGAACTGATCTATTTCAGCCTCGAAGCCCCCCGCCGGACAACTTACTTCAGCAGGCCCCTCTGCCTGAAAACCGGCTCGCTGCATCTGCTGGACCAGCTGATCAACACCGACACTACCGCTGATATCGTGCAGGATGATCACGGGGCAATCATTCCGCACCGGCTCATCAACAACGATTTCAAGCCGGCCGAAGCACCGCCGTCACTGGTCATCCTGCCTTGCTGGCGGGCCGGCTCTGAGCCGGCCCTGGAAGCCATCAGCACGGCCCGGCTCACCACCCTGCTGATGGGCTGCCACGCCAACGCCCGCAATCTTGCCGGCCATGGTTTCAGGCGGATTCTCGAGATTGCCCGGCCGGCTGAGGCCTATCGTATCACCTACGACAGCCTGCAGGATGCCGAGATGCTCATCGATCACATCCTCGATGGTTAGCGGTACTCAGATGATTCGCACCATCCTCGGACTCTGCAGTCGTGACCATGGCCACCCGGCCATGTATGAAAAACTGAGTCGGGCCCTCTTCACTTTTCAGCACGGCGATCCGTCCTGGGACCGGCTGTTGCATAAGGCCGAGCACCACGGGCTGGCACCGCTTCTCTACAAACACCTCGAACATATCGAATACACCCTGCCCCGGGAGCATCACCGCACCCTGCGTTCGCTCTATCAGCGCAGCCGCTTTTCCGCCCGGATCAGAAACCGCGCTATTGGCGAGATTCTTCAGAGCTATGACCGGAAACAGATCCGGAATCTGCCGGTCAAGGGTATTGCCCTGGCCAACTTCGTCTACGACAGCAGTGAATACCGGCCGATGCGCGACATCGACATCCTGGTGAGCAGAGCTGATCTGAAAAAAGCCGAGGGGACGCTCGTCGAACTCGGTTACCAGCGAAAAAAAAGTCACGATATCCCCGAAGACTACTATCACCTGCCGCCGCTGGTAAAGGATATCGACGGCCTGCCGGTTAGCATCGAGTTGCACCATGACCTGCTGCCCATCGAAGAATCGTATCCGCGCTGGCCGCTGGAAAAATCTCTGGCCACCGCCCTGCCGATTAACATCGGCAGCAGCCAGACCGGTTCGCTGAACCTGGAGGACAGCCTGCACTACCTCTATCTGCATGGCTTCCGCCCGCCCCTGAGCTATGAGGAATTCCGTTTTATTCACGTCGCCGACCTGGTCAGCCTGGTGGAGAGATATCACTCCCGGATCGACTGGCAAGAGGCCGAAAAATGTTTTCCGCAGCTGCGCCCGGTACTGTCCCGTTTTCATTTTATCACCCCCTGGCCCGAACCGATCATCGATCTGCTGGAACTCGATATCGACCGCGTCCCCCGGCGAGCCGGCCTGCCCTACCGGGGCTGGCCCCTCTGCAAGCCCCAAAATCTATCGGTTACGGAACTCGGTGCCCTGCTATACGAAACCCTGCTGCCGCCCCAGTGGTGGCTCCAGGTGTATTACGGGCAACTGGCCGGGCCGGGCTATCTGAAGGCCCGGTTTTTTGAACATCCGCGGGCTGTCTGGCGCTGGATCAAAGCCTATCGCCGCCGGAGTGCCACAGATGGGTGAACAAATGGTCACGATGGTGTATCATGACACCATTTTATTTTACAGCCGCCGTCGGCGGCCATTATTATCTATTGAAAGAGGAGTGTGCCCGTGAAGAGATTTGCTTTTGGTGTCCTGTTGCTGCTTGCTGGCCTGTTAATCGTTTCCTGCGGTGACGACGATGACGGCGGTACCGCAGGCGGCAGCGGAGAAACCGCCGCCGCGGCAGCCCCGGCAGCCGCACAGCCGGTGGCACAGAGTGCGCCGGCGGCAGCCGGTTCGAAGAATTTCAGCCTGCTCTTTGAACAGACGACCCAGACCTGTGCCGACTGCGGCGTCTGGTTCGAATCCGCCGAGCTCGTCGTTCGATATACCGGCGACAATAACCAGCCGTACAGGAAATTCCAGCAAGGGAATCTTCTGATCAAACAGTCATCGGGCAGGGTTGGCCGCTTTGAAGCCGACCTGAGCGCCATTCCCGCCTCATCGACAATCACCCAGGCAACCCTTTTCATGCTGCTGGACCGCGATGAAGGCATCGCCAACGCCGACAACACCAGCGTCATCGCCGTTTACGATTTTTCCAGCGGAACCAGGGGTGGCCTGATCAGGAACATCACCGCGGCCCAGGATATCAAGGGCAGCGGCTACTCAAAAGCAAACCCCAACGTACCGATCGATTTCACCGCCTACGCCAGCCAGGTGCACAGCCGGTAGTCAGAGGACAGGTACCGGGCCCCAGGTGTTACTTCGGGGGCCCGGCCGTGCTTTAGAGGTAACCCTCCTGGCGATACCAGGCGGCAGTGCGGCGCAGTCCCTCATCGATACTGATGTGCGGTGCATAGCCGAGATCGCGTTTAGCCTTGTCGATTGAGAAGGCGCGATTCTGGCGGTACCAGTCGACCCGCCGGGGGAAGATCGGCGGGGTGATCTTGAACGGTTTGCAGGCCTTCTCGCAGATGTGGCCGGCAACGATCGCCGGCAGTACCGGAAAATGCGGGATCTTGACGTCCACATCGAGGGACGCCGCCGTTTTTCGCACCAGCGTCTCTATTTCCAGATACTTTTCATCGGCGATCAGGTAGGCCTCGCCGGCTCCTTTTCCCGGTGCCTGGGCCAGGACGTGGGCATCGACCAGGTGGTCGATGTAGAGCGGGTGGTAAAGGGTCTTGCCGTTACCGAACATCGGAAATATCCCCTTCTTGACCCGTTTGAAAATCATGTAGAACCGTTCCGGGTCACCGGGGCCGTAGATAGCCGCCGGGCGCAGAATGGTGGTTTCCATGCCTTTCTGCTGATACTCCTTGACGATCGGCTCGGCCTCGTATTTGGTCTGCTGGTAGTAATCGGCCGCATTGATCGGGCTGTCCTCGTTGCCCGGCGGATTATCGACGTTGCCATGGACCCCGCAGGTGGAGCAGTAAACGAATTTTTGTACTTTTTCACGAAGCGCCGCTTCCAGCACATTTTTAGTGCCCTGGACATTGACGTCCCAATAGTAGCTGTTGGGTACGTTGAGCTGCCTGAACGCCGCCGCCAGATGGTGAACGATCTCGACCCCCTGCATGCAGCGGTCGACAACCGCCGTATCGGTCACCGTGCCGATCACGACCTCGGCACCCCAATCCCTCAGCTCCTGAGTCTTCAGTCCTTCCTGGAAGTCAAGCGCCACAACCTGATGGCCGTCGTCAAGCAGACGTCGGACCAATGCTTTACCGGTAAAGCCGGTGCCTCCGGTAACGAGAATTTTCATCGTTCAACTCCATTTCTGCTATCATTTGAACCCCAGCCAATCAAAAGCTGCGGTAATCTTAGGTTCACTGCGCCGATACACACACTCAAATCCGGACGTTCAATGTTCAAAATAACGATACAGACGATCCAGCCGCTGCCCGGCGAAATCGGAAGAAAAATCATGCTCCGCCCTGTCCCGGCAAAACGCACCATACTTACGCCGCGACTCAGAATCTGTCAACGCCAAATCGATTGCCGCCGCCAGATCACGGCCCGTGGCGCCAGCCGCATAGAAGGCATGCTCACCGAGGAAGGCCCGGTTGTTTTGAGTATCGAAACAGACCACCGGCAGGCCGGCGGCCATGTAGTGCAGGATCTTGCCGCTGGCCTCCCCGGACCCCGGGGCTTTGGGGTCAACCCCGAGATCGGCGCTACCAAGCCAGCTGCCGAGCTCACCATAGTCGACTTCACCGGGCAGCATAACCCGCCCGTCCAGGCCGGCTTCGGCAACAAACTTCTCGATCGGTTCTTTCGGGTAGCCGATCAGGACGAAGAGCACATCGTCATATCGACTGACTATCGGTTCGATTGCTTCGAGCAGCAGATCGACACCCTTGCCCGGAAGCAGCGAACCGCTGTACATGACCACCCGCTTATCAGATGAAAAACCGGGTCCGGCACCGGGCTTCGCTTGAAAAAATGAGGCGGGAACCACGTCGCCTACCAGCTCGATTTTTTCCGGGTCGACCGCGCACGAATCGATCAGAAACTCCCTGCTGGCCGGCGAGGAGCAGACTATTCTGTCAGGCATCAGGCAGATGATTCGCTCCAGAAAATAGAACAGGGACAGCAGGAACGGCAGCCGCCTGAACGTACCATAGGAACGTAGTTCCCCGGAAAGGCTGCCCTGCACGTCCATGATCAGTCTGATCTTGCGCCAGAAAAGTGCGACCTTGAGACACCAGCCGATCAGCCCCCCCTCGTGCAGGTGGCCGTGAACGATCTGCACCCGCTCCTGCCAGGCAACCTTGAGGACCAGGAAAAAGAGCAGTATGTCGGCCAGCGGCTTGAACGGTGAAAAGCCGGCCCCGGTTCTGGTGTAGCCGGGGATCGACCGGATACGCCGGATATCGACTCCCTCGACATCTTCTCCGAGCCCGTAGGTGCAGAGAATGACCCGCCGGCCGCTGGCCTGGAGTCCGCGAATCTCATTAAGGATCCGTATGTGGCAGCCCCGGTTGGCAAAAAACGGCGTCGGCCCGACATGCAGAATCGGCGCCGTCATCGCACCGCACCCGCTAATCTGTTCTGGCTCTTCATGTCTGGTAATATCTGGTCAGTCGACCCACTGGTACCTGCGTTCCACCGCTTCTATTTGACGCTGCCGCTGCTGCTCGTCCCAGCCCAGCAGCGGCCCGATCACGTCGCAGACTTTTTCAAGCACCGCCTCTCCTGGATGGCCGATGGTTCCCAGGCCGGTTCTGGCGAAAACAACATCATCGAGGCTAGCGGCCAGTTCATGCTCCACCGCATAGCCGGCTTCGCCGACCAGTGTCTCCCGCTGATCGGTGAACTTGTCGAGATAGCCGGGCCGTGAACGACAATAGCTTACCACACTATCGATTTCACTGCCGTGGGAGACGATCAGGTCATGCACGGTCCCGGGGTCCAGGATGTCCGCGTACTGGCTCTGCTTGCGCGAAATGAACGGGATTATGGCCTCGATCCGTCCTTCAGGCAGCGGCTGGCTGGCGGTTGTGCACGGCGCCTCAGCGGCTGCCAGCTTTTGGGCGGCAAGATCGACGGCCTGTTCGGCGATGGCCCGCGCGGTGGTATATTTGGCCCCCATCACCGACATGATTCCCTCGGGCCCTCCCTGGGAACTGTGGTCGACCACCTGGTAATCTCCGGTACCCTGATAGGTGTCGGCCTTGATTTCATCGCTGATCAGCGGGTAGAGGCCGGCGAAGGCGTAGTGAACATCGTGCTCCGTCAGTGAGATGCCGGGGACGATGGCATTTATGTCCTGAAGAAAATCGACAATGTCTCTGCGGGTCACCCGCACCGAGTCGAGATCGCCGTCAAAAGGCACGTTGGTTGTTCCAATCAGGGTCCGGTTGCGCCAGGGAATCATGAATATATGCCGGCCGCCGCGGGTCACCAGTCCCTCGGTCTTTTTACCGCTGCTCAAAGCCAGCGCGTATGTTTCCTCCAGTTGCCTGACGACGATATGGACACCCTTGGAGAAACCGGTGGTCTGCCTGAACAGCTTGAGGCTTTCGATCTGTTCGTTGATCCCGGGCAGGAACGGGCCGGCGGCATTGACAATAAGTCTGGCAGAAAGCTGAAACTCCCGTCCGCTCAACCGGTCGACACAGTTCACTCCGGTAATCCGGCCGCCGTCGCTGACGAACGTCTTCACCTCGACATGATTGGCCGCCCGGGCGCCGTTGTGAACGGCGCTCTTCACAAAAGCGAGCGTCATACGCTCGGAGTTGTGCATGTGGGTCTCGAACAGGGTATGCGCCCCGCTGAGCCCATCAATTGAGCTGAGCATCGGCACCATCTGCAGTGCCGCATCTCTGGAAAAGAGGCGGCCGAACGGTACCTTTCTGGCCGGATCGGAGATCAGATCGTTGAGACCGGAACAGATCAGCCGATACATGGTCATGCCGGCCAGCAATGCCGCTTTTCCCTTCATGACGCCGCCTTTGACCGTGGGAATCAGAAAGGGGATGGTGGTCGTCATATGCGGGGCGATGACCTGAAAGAAAGTCCGCTCCCGGGCCGACTCGCGCACCTTGCCGAACTGCAGCTTCTGCAGATAACGTATACCGCCGTGCAGCAGTTTCGAGGAAGCTGAGGAGGTACTCATGCCGAAATCATTCTTTTCGACCAGAGCGACACTGAAGCCCCTCAAGGCGGCGTCATGGGCAAGGCAGGCACCGGTAATGCCGCCGCCGATAATTACCAGGTCGTAACTGGTGGAGTGGAGCGTTTCAATATCTCTTTTCATGAAATCCAAAGGATTGGGCTAACGAACTGTAGAACGAGTCGATGCGGGCAACTGCCGAAAAAGAAAAATGCTCTCTCATGATTGCCCACGAGAAAGCATTTTCCCAAAAAAATACTGCGCCTGCGGCTCAGCTGATCATATTTTATCAGCCTGAATACCGAGCCACTTGGCGTAGGCCCCATGCTCCCCGCAGGGATAGACGTCGTCGCCCCAGAACTCGATCACGTCACCCGGCTTCAGGTTGTGGGTCCCAAGAGCAATATACTGGGTGCGATCGGGGCAGACCTCCCGCCAGTTGTCCAGCGGACAGTCGCAGCCCAGAGAACTCGACAGGTCATACTCTCCCTCGCCGATGGTGACGCCGTTGATCGACACCCGATACAGCGACTTTCCGTCAAACTCATTGACGGCGCTCAAGGTCATGTTGTAGGTTCCCGCCTGTCCTGGAAAGCTGATCGAACAGGACCCCGGTCCGGAGTATGGGTTCAGGCCAACCGCATTGTCCCGTGTGGTCCAGTTGCCGCCGCAATTGAAGTCCCAGGCACTCAGAAAAATATTGTTGCTCGTGACGACGGTCGCGGTTCCAGCGGCCGGGTCGGCCGCCGCGGCGGAGTCGTTGGCAGAAGCATCAGCCACCGCCGCCGGCGGTGCTTCTCCGCTGCCGCCCGTGGCACCGCCATCATCATCGCTGTCGCTGCAGGAAAGAAAAAACAAACTCAATAGGCACATCACTACAAAAAATCTAACAGTCCTCACTGTTCACCCTCCTGACCGTGGTCACAGTTTAAAAAAACCAGTAATTATAGCACCTTCTCGATGAGAAGCCGGTGTCACTATAACATAATATCAAGGCTTGTCCAGCTATCAATCTGTTTTTACGTCACTTACACAAATTTCAACAATAATTCTCATACCCTCGGACTACTTTGTCAACACTGCTGCCGAACTCGCTGCGTCACCCTAACAAATTGAAATATCAATATAATTGAGATAGTCCTCCAGTTGTTGTATGATAAAGTAGCGATGGCTTTGCATAAACCATTGCAGAGACCGGGGCTGGACGGCTTCCTGGCGGAGGCCGAATCCAGGACGTGGAGAGCTTCTCCCATTCCAGCCCCGGTATTTTACCGGTTTACATTTTGGCGATCAACAATGGAGAGACTGTTATGGCCGACCAGGAAAAGAAAATAGCCCTGCTGATCGACGCAGAGAACACCCAGATGAGCTCGCTGCAGGCGATTCTCGCAGAGATTTCAAAAAATGGCCACGTGATCGTCAAGAGGGCCTATGGAGACTGGAGTTCGATGGCTTTGAAAAACTGGAAACAGACGCTGAACGAACTGGCAATCCAGCCAATCCAGCAGTTTTCTTACACGCAGAGGAAGAATTCGTCCGATTCAGCAATGATCATCGATGCGATGGATCTGCTCTACTCGGAAAAATTCAACGCCTTTGCCATCGTTTCGAGCGACAGTGATTTCACCCGGTTAGCCAGCCGGCTGAAAGAGTCACAGATTTTTGTGTTCGGCGTCGGTGAACGCAAGACCCCCATCGCCTTCAGGAACGCCTGCGATGACTTCCTCTATATCGATGTGTTGAGAACATTGGATTCCGAGGGGGAGAATGGCGGGCAGATAAAGGCTGTACCGGTGGCTGAAAAAACCGGAACTCCCCAGAAAATGAGTCGTCAGCAGCTCTGTATGGACGCCGCGCTGATAAGCATTCTGCGCAACGCCGCCGAACGGTGCTCAAACGATGACGGCTGGGCCCCGCTGTCGGCCAGCGGTTCGCTGATCAAAAGGCAGTATCCTGACTTCGACTCGAGAAACTACGGGTATGAAAAATTATCAGCGCTCATTGAAGAAACCTGCCTGTTCGAAATCAAGCACATGAAGCTGGACGGCTCCCAGGGGCAGATCATGGTCTATCGGGACAACCGCAAATCTAAGACTAACAGCAGCAGCCGCGACCGCTGACCGCGCACACCGAGGCGCTGCCGTCCCGGTCCTGGCGGCCGAAGTAGGTCTCGACGATATCGGCCATCCAGGCCTGTTTCCGGGTGCAGTGATCGGCTGACCAGAGCCAGTGAATGGCGGGGGCGAAACTCGGGTCGAGGCAGATATCGCGCTCCACCGTGGGCGCCCGCAGGATGGTCAGCAGCTCTTCCGCTGTCGGCAGCCGCCAGTCGTTTTTCCCTGCAAAGTGCTCCTCATTGAGATAATCGACATAGTCATGGGCCTGGCGCCAGTCCAGGGTATAGCCCGAGCCCTGCCGCTGCCAGTGCAGGCCGGTGTGCGGATCGCAGAGCAGCAGCGGGCTGAGCGTCTGCAGCCGGTGGCGGGCAAAGTGTTGTGGACGAAACAGCTCATCCAGGCCGAGTTTCTGCCGGATCTCCTTGTACATGATCCTGACCGGCTCGGTTCGAATCGACCGGGAAGATGAAGAAGGGTCGGCCGTTTCCGGCATACCCGGCTCGTAGAGCCCGCAGACGGCCGCTGATGACGACTGCCAGTCAGCAAAGAGTGTTTCCAGGGACAGACGCATGTCCAGGGCACTGGCAAACCGGTTGTCCGGTTTCGATTGAAGCGCCTTGAGCAGGAAATCATCCCAGGGACCGTCCAGGCCTGGATTGAAACGGCTGGGCGGTTCGATCCCACGGCTGGCTCAACTCAACCAGTCGGCCGGTCAGCATCCGGTAGAGCAGCACCCCGAGACTGAACAGGTCGGCCCGGCCGTCTGCCTCCTCCGGGGAGCGCATCTGCTCGGGAGCGGCATAATAAGGCGATCCAACCTGCATCCCCGGCACCGCCAGTGACGCCTCACCACGAACCCTGGAAAGACCGAGATCGATGATCTTTACCCGATCGTCGTTGGTGATCATCAGGTTGAACGGCTTGATGTCACGATGAACGATGCCGGCAAAATGCAGCCGTTCCAACCCTTTCAGGGCCTGAACCATATACATGTAGCTGCGGGGGATACTGATCACCCGGGTGTCCGTTTCGACCTGATAGGCTTCACCGATGAAATCGCCGATGGAGTGGGAAAAATACTCCAGGGCCATAAACGGCGTGTCTGCCTCTTGGTCCGCATCGATGACTTTGGCGATATGATCGTGGGTGATCGACCCCATGATCTTGGCCTCTTCAACGAACAGTTCGGTGAGTTTGCGCCAGCCAACCAGGTCCTCGAAGATCTCGTCGCGGGGCTTCAGCACCTTGAGCGCCACGATTCTTCCGGTTATCGGCGCCCTCGCCTTGTAGACCGTGCTCATCCCGCCGCGGCCGAGGCGGCCGCAGATCTGGTATCGGCCGATGCTGTTCATGGCCGCGATTTTCCTGGATCTCTATTCATGTGCTCCTCTTTTTTGGGGCCGCCGCCACCTTCATGACCGGTCGGACTTGTTCGGCGGACAGATGCTCAGGGCGTAGGCTTTGGGGAAACCCCGGTCAAGTATCTTCTGAGCCGTCAGCCGGGCGGGATAGGGTATGCCCCGCACCTCGATGCTCCCGGCCTCACTGTCCCAGAGAACATATTTTGCGGCGCCGCTGCCGTCGCGGGGGGAACCGACGCTGCCGACATTGATAAAATACTTTTTGCCACCATCAAGCTGCCGGCAGCCCACGGGCAATTTTTCCCGGAAAACCGTCTGCCCATCGATGGTTATTAACTGCAGGTCGTGGGTGTGGCCCACGAAAAATCGCTGTTCCGGCAGTGTTTCCGCCAACGCCAGTATGTCCGAATCGCTCAGCTTGTAGAGGTAGGTGAGAATCGAATCGGGCGGACATCCATGCACGAAGCAGCTGTTTTCAGAACTGATCGAGCGCTCCAGCCCACCACAGTATGTCAGACTTTTTTCTGAGAGCAGCGCCCTGGTGGCGACATTGTTCTCCCGGGCCAGAAAATTGAGCCAGCCCAGCTCTTTTTCTGAAAACAACGCCGCCTCGTGGTTGCCAAGCAGGCAGGTGATCCCCATTTCGGCGACCCTGCTGACAACGGCTTCCGGGTCGGGGCCATAGCCGATCAGGTCGCCGAGACAGACAATCCGATCAGTCTCGAAACTGGCGATATCGGTGAGGACCGCCTCCAATGCCTCGAGGTTGCCATGGATATCTGAGATAATCGCTGTTTTCATAGCCCCAGTGTAAAATTCCTGAAAAATGACGGCTCCGCTCCCCGGCAACGCTCCGGATCAACACCATGAACCTGGACCTTATGTAAACGCATCCTGGCCGATAACTCAACAGCAACGATCAGATTCCGATTCCGAACCATTTTAATCAACCGTATTCTATGGTATGTAGCATAACCTGTCGTGGGCAGCGCAACCGGCTTTTTCGGCGGGTGGTGCATGGCAACGCAAAGGCAGACCGGCAAACACCAGATCAGCCGGCAGAGAACCAGCACAGAACAACCAGCAAACCGGGACCGAGGGTGAAATTACTTGGCGAGGACCTGCATTTTCGGGAAAATCTTCTCTTTTCCTTCAGACGCTACACCATCTGGTGGATAATCCTGCTGATCACCATGGCCTTCGATTTCCTGTCGACTGCCGGATTTGTCTGGCGGTACGGTACCGGGGCTGAAGCGAATATGGTGACCCGCTTGATGATGGAGCAGTTCAGTCCGAACCTCGGCAATTTTGTCGGCAAAGCCCTGCAGCTCCTGTCCGTTATCTGTTTTGTCGGGCTCAGCCGAAAAGTCGGCAACTTCTTCATCCTCTTCATCATCCTGATCAACTGCTGGGCAATTGTGATCAATTCCATCAGCTGAAAAACCGGACCGCGCACGGACAGGCATGAACCGCTTGTGTTCATCAGGACACTATGATTACTTTACTGGCCGAAGAACCGCGCACCGAAGGCCGGGCGACCGAGCCGGCCGGTGTGTCTATCATTATCTTACAATTAAATATTCACGAGCCATGAAAACCGACTCTTTCGACTTAACCGCCCACATCAGATCCGTGGCCGGCTGGCCCGAACCGCACGTAATCTTCAGAGATATCTGTTCTCTTCTGGAAAACAAAGAGGTCTTCAAACAGGTCATCGACCTTTTCGTCGAGCGTTACCGCGACTCCGAAATAGACGCCGTCGTGGGCATCGATGCCCGGGGCTTCATCATCGGCTCCCCGCTGGCATACCTGCTCGATGTCGGTTTCATTCCCATACGGAAAAAAGGCAAGCTGCCGGGTGACACCATCTCCGAGGCCTATGAGCTCGAATACGGGCAGGCAGAGGTCGAGGTCCAGACCGCCTGGCTCAGACAGAATCACCGGGTGGTGCTCATCGACGACCTGATCGCCACCGGCGGCACCATGGTGGCGGCCCTGAACCTGTTGCGCCGGATCGGCGTCGATGTGCTGGAAAGCAGCGCCATCATCGATTTACCCGATCTTGGCGGCAGCCGGAAAATAACCGACATGGGAATCAAGGTGCACACCTTCTGCACCTTCGACGGGCACTGATCGCGCCGCTGCTGCTGCGCTACAACTCCCGGTAAAACGGTACGCCGAGGTCGGCGGGAGCAGCCGATTTACGGTGCCGGGAGGAGGCGGAAACCAGCACCAGCACGCCGATGGTCAGCAGATAGGGCAGCATTTTCAGGATATAGGACGGGATCAGGTCTATCGAGGCGGCCTGGAAAAAGAACTGCAGCGCTGTCAGCCCCCCGAAAAGCAGGGCGCCGAAAAAAGCGAGCAGGGGATTCCAGGTACAGAAGATGATCATGGCGATGGCGATCCACCCCTGTCCGCCGGTCATGGTCTCTTTCCAGCCGGGCGTATAGGACAGAGACAGGGAGGTGCCGGCCAGGCCGGCGAAAAGGCCGCCGACGAAAACGGCGAGGGTGCGCGTCAGACCCACGCTGACACCGGCGGCATCGGCCGAACGTGCGTCCTCGCCGACCGCCCGCAGCACCAACCCGGTGCGCGTTCTAAACAGTACGAACCAGACCAGCGGAACCAGCAGGTAAGCAGCGTAAGCGAACGGGCTCTGGTTGAAGAACACGTCACCCACCACCGGAATATCGGAGAGGTAGGGAATCGGCAGCGGCCGGATACGGACGCCGGTCTGCCCGATCAGCGGCCTGCCCAGGAAGTTGGCCAGACCGGTTCCCAGTATGGTCAGCGCCAGGCCGCTCAGCACCTGGTTGGAACGCAGCGCTATGGTGAAAAATCCGTGCACCAGCGACAGCAGCCCCCCGGCCAGGGTTCCGGCCGCCACGGCCATAAGCGGTGACTGGGTAAGATGACCGGCGGCAAAGCCGGCCAGCGCCCCGATCAGCATCATCCCCTCGATACCCAGGTTGAGTACGCCGCTGCGCTCGGTGACAATGCCGCCGACCGTGGCCAGCAGCACCGCCACGGAAGACTTGATCGAGATCTGGGCGATAAAGGTCAGGTCTTCGATCATGACGCTTCCCGGGGGCGGTCGGCAACCGTGATGGTATAGCCCGCCAGCGTCTGACCGGCGAAGAGACCGAAGAGCAGGGCCCCCTCCAGGATCAAGCTGATGCTGGAAGGCAGCCCGAGTACCGACTGGAGCTGTTCCCCTCCGACGAACAGGGCGCCGAGCAGGATCGCCGCACCGGGAACCGCCAGCGGGTTGAGCCCGGCCAGCCAGGCCACGATGATGCCGTCATAGCCGTAGCCAACGGCAAGCCCGGTCTGCAGCCGGTAATGGATACCGCTCACTTCCACCATCCCGGCCATTCCGGCAAAGGCCCCGGAGAGCGCCATCACCGCCAGAATCTTGCCGGTGACATTAAACCCCGCATAGTGCGCTGCCCGCTGCTCCCTGCCGATAACCCGGACCTGATAGCCCCAGACCGTTTTGTTGATCAGGAAATAGAGAAAAACCGCACAGAGCAGGGCCAGTAGAAAACCGAGGCTAATCCGCGTCCCGGCAAAGCGCAACAGCTGGGCGGCCTCGGGAATCTGGGCGGTGCCCGGAAAACCGAACCCGGCAGGGTCTCTCCAGGGACCGTAAAAAAGATGCTCCATGTAGATGATGGCCACATAGTTGAGCAGCAGGGTGGTGAGAATCTCGTTGACCTTGAGCCTGGCCTTGAGCAGTGCCGGAATGAACGACCAGAACATGCCGCCCAGCGCCGAGGCGGCCAGCACCAGCGGAATCAGGAGCCAGGCCGGCAGGCCGGGAAAAAGAAAAAGCGCCGCCCCTGCCGCCCCGATGCCGCCCCAGACCATCTGGCCCTCGGCCCCGATGTTCCAGAGCATCATCACCCCGGCGGTGGCCACGGCGAGACCGGTGAAGATCAGCGGCGTGGCTTTGACGAGGACTTCTGAAAAGGCGTCGAAGGAGCTGAAAACCCCATTGCCCATGGTCATATAAGCTCTCAGCGGGTTCACCCCGAGAGCGGCGAAGACCAGGCAGCCGACCGCAAAAGCGATAGCCAGCGCTGCGCCGGCGGCGACCAATCCCTGGTAAGGCAGCGGCTGTTTGCGTTTCTCCAGCCTGATCATCACCGCACCCCGGCCATCAGCAGCCCGACCCGGTCGACCTGGTCACTGTCGTGCGCATCGATGACTTCGAGGATGCGGCCGTTGAACATCACACCGATGCGGTCCGACAGCGACAGGACCTCCTTGAGATCTCCGGTGACCAGCAGCACTGCCGCCTTCTGGCGGCAATCCAGCAGGGCCTGCCAGATATCCTCCGTGGCCGAAATGTCGAGCCCCTGGGTCGGCTGCTCGGCAATGAACAGCCGGGCGTTTCTGGTCAGCTCCCTGGCCAGAATGACTTTCTGAAGATTGCCGCCGGAAAGGGAACCGGCCGTCTCCCCGCTCGACTCCGCCTTTATGCTGTGCTCTGCGATGGCGGTGGTGCCGTCGGCAGCCATTTTGTCCCGGTCGAGCAGCATCCCTGCCCATCCGGATCGATAGGCCTGAAGCCGCGTCAGGCCGAAGTTGTCGGCAATGGACAGCGAACCTATCGAGCCTGTGTGATAGCGGTCTTCGGGGACGTAGGCGATTTGAGCGGCGGCGGTCCTGCCCCACTCCCGCGCCGTGTAGGAGGCTCCGTCAAAGGTAATGGTTCCCGCTGTGGCTCTGGAGAGCCCGGCAATAGCAGAAACCAGGCCGGCCTGTCCGTTTCCGGCAACGCCGATTATCGAGAAAATCTCCCCCTGCCTGATCTCCAGGTTCACGTCGGCAAAGGGCGGCCCGCCGGACGGGCTGTCGCCGCACAGACCGTGCAGAGCCAAGCACCGTCTCCCCGACGGCCACCTCCTTCTTGTCGACGCGGAGCACCACATCACGGCCCACCATCAGCCGGGCCAACTGCTGGCGCGACATCCGCCGGGCATCGAGCGGTTCGGAGAAAATGAGCCGACCCCTGCGCATGATGGAGATGTCGTCGGCCAGCGTCAGCACCTCCTCGAGCTTGTGGGTGATCAGCACGATCGTCTTGCCTTCGCCGCGCAGCTTATCGATAACCGAAAACAGGGCCTCCACCTCGGGAGGGGTGAGGACGGAAGTGGGCTCATCGAAGATCAGCACCTCGGCATCGAGCATCAGCAGCTTGATGATCTCCACCCGCTGCCGCTCGCCCATGGACAGCTCGAAAACCCGTTTTTCCGGATCGACAGCCAGCCCGTATCGCTCGGCGGTCCGCCGGACCGCACGGCCCACTTCAGCACGGTCGATGCTTCTTGCCGGCAGAGAGGGCCAGGTTGTCGGCGACGCTCATCGACTCGATCAGCATGAAGCGCTGATATACCATGCCGATACCGTGATTCAGCGCCGCGGCGGGGGCCGCAAACGCGATTTCTTTGCCGTGCACCGTCAGGCTGCCGCTGTCGGCCCCATAGCGGCCGGCAAGAATAGACATCAGGGTGGATTTGCCCGCCCCGTTTTCACCGAGCAGCGCATGGACCCGGCCGGAAAAAAGATCCAGGTCCACATCGCGGTTGGCCCACACCGGGCCAAACCGCTTTGATACGCCGCGCAGTGATATAACCGGATCGGGCATGGATCAGGACATCACCGCCTGCGGAACCGGCAGCCGGGCCAGACTGTGAACCGGGGCGGGAAGACGCACGCCTGCCGTTGCCTTCGGTGGCCGCACAGAATATGCCGTGCACCTCGGGGGCACCGATGCCCGCCCGGGCCGCCGCCTCCTCCAGGATCTCGTAGAGACCGAGGATCGTGCCGCCGGTGCTCACCACGTCATCGATGATGATGTAGCCGCTTTTCGCCGAAGCGAGCAGCTCCATGTCCCGCTCGTAAAGCGCCAGGAATTTGTCGCCGCTGGTGATGGAGTCGGCACCGACCTGGATGAGGGGCCGGCGCTCCGCTTCCATATGCGGTTTGATGCGGTTGTAGGCAACTGCCACCGCCTCGATGCCGAGCTCAGATGACACCACCTGGGTCAGCTGCAGCGCCTTTTCCACCGCGGTGAGGATCACCACCGACTGCCAGCCGGCCACCTCGGAGCGAATTTTTTCAGCAAGCAAACGCCCCAGATCACTGTTCAGCCTGGTCTGCCCGACCAGGTTGAACGAGGCGATACGGATATCCCCGTCGCGGGTGGGGACCAGCACGTAGGGGATATCCACATCATAGCCCAGCCCGTCGACCCGGAGCCGGTATTTTTCCCCCGACTCCCTGCTGTCAAGTACGTCCATATCGCCTCCGTCTGCGCTGGCACTCCCCGCTATTCAGGGATCTTGCCGGCCACGCCCTTGACCAGGACCCGCATGGTCAGCAAATCCTCATCGGTCGCCTGTTCACCGGCCTTCCAGAGCTCGTTGCCTTGCTGGTCCAGGACCGGCCCGGCAAAGATGGTGTCCTCTCCTCCGGCCAGCCGGGCCTGTTCGGCCAGGACCTTCTGCTTCACCTCGGCGGGAACGCTCGGATGAAAGGAGGACAGGATGATGCCGTCATCCTCCATGCCACCCCAGTACGGCGTGTTGTTCCAGCTACCGTCGATAGCCTGCTGAACGGCCTTGACGTAGTACTGTCCCCAGTTCCAGGTGGTTGACACCAGGGCGCAGTCGACACCGTAATGGGCAACGTCTTCACCGTAGCCGATGGCCGGCACGCCTGCCGCGCAGGCCGCCGCCGCCGAGTCCGGGGTATCGGCCATCTGGCGGATCAGGTCGTGATTGCGGGCGATCAGGGTTTCCGCCAGGGTGGTCTCGTTGGCGGCATCGCGCCAGGACTTGAGCCAGACGACCGTGTTGAGCTTGTCTTCATCGTATTGCACGCCGGCCTCATCCAGCCCCTTCTTCAGTCCGATGGTGAAAGCGTTGATGCCGCGGATCGGTTCCGGAATCGGCTGGGTGGCGACGGTTCCCACCTTCTTGAAACCCATCAGGCCGGCCATGTATCCGGCCAGGTACTCGCCCTGGTACATGCGCTCGAAATAGTTGCGCATATTGTCCGCCGATTTGAAACCGGAACAGTGCTCGAACTTGATGTCCGGATAATCTTTGGCAACGGCCAGAAGCGGGTCCATATGCTCGAAGGTGGTGCCGAAGATAATGTCGTAGCCCTTCTTCGCATAGTCGCGGAAAACGCGCTCGGCATCGGCCGCCAGGACCTTCTCAGTGTAGGAAACCTCGATCTTGTCCCCCATCTTCTCCTGCAGGTACTTGATGCCGTTGTAGTGGGAGGTGGTCCACCCCTGGTCATCGATTGTCCAGAGCAGGGCAAAGGCGACTTTGAGCTTTTTGTCCTGGGCCGAAACATCCGGCGCCTGGGCCCAGCTCAACCCCACGATCAGTACAGCAACAATCACCGAAAAAACTTTGTTCAACATGGTAAACTCCTTACATTATTGATATAAAAAAACTACACCTTTGCTGCCACAATGGAGCCCGGCAGACACCCGCAGGTACCGGGTCCAGAGAAAATAACCCGGCTGGCAGGAGCCATCAACACCTTATTTTCCCTGACGACCACCGAACCTGGTCTTATTGAATTGTCTTATGAATGACAAAAAGACGGGACAATCTGCATTTTTTTGCAGAAAAAATTTACCAGCGGCAGCGTGTCCGAGCCGCTGCCGCTAGAGGTACCCGCACAGACGGGTTCAGCCGATGGGGTCGGCACCGAAACGGTTCTGGCCTCGGGTGCCCTGCTGTATAAAAAAGAATAACAGGATTAAAAATCCGATCAGCGGAATAAGTGAGAGCAGCAGCCACCAGCCCGATTTGTCCAGATCGTGCAGGCGCCTGACGCCCACGCCAACAGACGGCAGCAAGACGGCCAGGCCCCATATGGATGCCAGGATGCTGTATCCCGAAGCAGAACCGAAAACCAGACCATCGATAAATGACAAGACAATAGTTCCCAGCCAGGCGAACAGGGCGAACCACCAGTACTCGGAGCGCCGGGCCCGGCCGTTGAAATCGACGTATTTTTCTTTCAGACAGGTCTGTACCGCGTTGCCAAATGTCATCATGTCAATTACTCCCGCGCTTTTCAGCGCATCTTGAAACCGGAGATAACCGTGTTGTTCGGCTCGCCCCGGAGGTTGGAAATCTTGACCAGCTGCTGTCCCATATCGAAAACCATATGAGATCAGCCAGCCTTAATTTTCGATCACTCCTGTGTTCCGGATAGAGCAATACTAAGCAATGGCATACCCCAGTCAAGCCCAGGTACAGACGAGGTGCACAAATTACCTGTTATGTAACAATTCACTTGATCAGGCTTGATTTTACCTATCTGAAGCAACATTTGTGTAAGAGTGGTTCCGGGAATGCGCCGGTTCGTGGCTGCAATCCTGTCAGGTCGTTTCAACAACCTTTAAGAGAAACAAACCATGCGAAAGATTATCAGCACATTACTTGCGACAGCGTTTTTATGCGCCCTTGCTGCCGGTGTGGCTGGGGCACGAGATGATATCAGGGTTGAACGGGTCACTTTCGAGCCCGGCACGGAAAACGCTGTGATCAAGGGTTCGATAACCGGCTATGAAATCGTCGACTATATACTTGGCGCGATTCAGGGGCAGACCATGACGGTCGAGATGAGCACCGACAACAGCGCCAGTTATTTCAATATCCTGGCTCCGGGCGAAGACCAGGTTGCCCTGTTCAACGGTTCGATCAACGGCAACCAGCATGAAACCATCCTGCCCGCCTCGGGCGACTACAAGGTCAGGGTCTATATGATGCGCAGCGCAGCCCGCCGCGACGAGGTTGCCAATTTCAGCGTGAGCTTTTCCATTACCGGCAGCGCCGCGGCCGCAGCAACAGCAGGGGCAGCTCCCGCCGCCGATGCCAAGGTGGAAGGGACGCCGTACCACGCCACCGGCCAGGTGCCCTGCTCGATGGGGGACGCACCCCTGGGGTCGGCGCAGTGCGACTTCGGCGTGATCCGCACCACTCCCGGCAATGCCGAAGTCCATCTAACGCCGCCCGGCGGTTTCGAGCGTGTACTGACCTTTAGCGGGGACACGGTACGCTCCGATGCAGACGCCCAGGTGCAGACCCAGAAGAAGGGTGATACCTGGGTAATCGAGGTCAACGACTACGAACACTACCAGATTCCCGAGGCGGTGATCAGCGGCGGCTAGGATCGTGATTTTTGAAATTGTTGACTGTAAAAGACCTCATAGGTTATAAATAAAGATCAGTGAATAGTCAGGTACCCAAATTTATTATCCAATTTGTAAAAAAGGAAGGCTTGGCGGTGTCGAACTCTGCAGAGTCTTTGTGCTCAATCATTGAGGAGAGATAACACATGTCGAAAGAAAACGTGAACGGCGCCAGTAAAAGTGCATTGACCAGGGATCCCCAAAACGCCGGCCGCCGCCGGGCAGTGAAGACCATTGCCGGAGGCGTCAGGGCGCTGGCTGCCTATCACGTGCTGCCCGTCGAACTGGTCGAAGCCCATCGTCGAGCAGGTTTTCCTGCCGGCCCATGCGGCAGTCAGCGGCATCACGCTGAGTAACCCGTGTACGGTCGAGCTGGTCAGCGGCGACCAGAATTCCTCGATCGACGTGATCCGGGTGTCCGGTTTCGTCACCCCGCCGGTGGGCGGGCTGCAGGTAGCGATTGCGACCATAATCAACGGCGGCGCCAACTCAGGTGCCGAGACCGATGCCTTCACCACCACCGCCGCAGACGGCAGCTATTCGACCGAGATAACCCTGGCCGGGCCGGGGGTCATCGGGGTCGGCGTCGGCGTTGCGGTATCCGGGGCCAGCACCATCTCCGGCTGCGCCCTCGGCATCCCGCCGGCCCAGACAGCCGAACCCGGCGAGACCAGTAGACCGCGCGACGACGACAGCGGCACCTGTACGACTTCAACAGTGTCAGTTTTAGTACACCGGTTTTGCGTTCCTCCAGATGGAACGGCTGGAATTCTTTTAGATGTGGTACATTCACTCCTAACATAATAGGAGGATACTCTTTAGATATTACAGTGTCAGACAACTAATTTCCTAGAAGCGGTAATAGTCCCTAATCTTAACCCCGTTTACTACACCAGACCGAATTTAGACGGTATTGCGGATGCTGAGACAGAGTATTACAATTTCAATTACCGATGATCAGAATGAGCTGATGCCATTACGGGGCAAGTGACTTGTCACTTAAAAAATCGCGTAAATATTGGTTGCTGAGGTGATTTTTAATCATCTGACAGCGATTTGGGAAGCAGGATTAAACGAGCATGACTCTCATTGGCATTTAATAAGTTTTAGGCTGCTTAGCTAATATCTGAGTGCTGCTTACGTATCTCTTAAGACTCGGCTGATCCTGCTTTCTGGCCTCTGCATTCGTCGGGCAGCACGTGGTCGCTAGCGCTTAACCTATCGAATGGCTGATCTGTCGTACTGACGAATCCATCTACCACCGGCGAAAGAAGTGCTAAGCCGCAGCACTGCCACGCCTAGCGACTACTATCAGACCCGACGCATTGACCTACGGCGACCCGACCCTGAAAAATCGGGATGCTTTATAATCCGCTGGCGGATTATCAAAATCGAACATGATAACGACCGGTAGGGTTGTCGATTTTTTTTCTCAACAATACGTTGAGAATGATTATTATCAGCTGCTGAGTAATTTAATCTGAAGCACAACACGTGGATCGCCGCGTCGAAATGAGGATAAGATTTCTTTCTTCTCCAGCCGCGGTAATTGAAATCGGATATGACCCGATCAGCACGTGCATCGAGAACAACTTGAAAAGAGAGTGAAAATGACCTGTCGACCGATTCTAAAATACTTCGAAACAACGGTTGCAGCGCTGGTTACAGACAGCCTGCGTAACGATTATCTGGGGCTCCTCCGCCATTGCCGGCGATGTCGAGGACGCCATTTTTGACGAACTGGAACATCATCTCCCGGAATTGAGCGGCAGCCAGTGGTACGATGAAACACTGAGGCCCGAGGAGCAGTGGCTTTTCCAGGTATACCGCGAACTGGAGTTCAAGCCGATCTGGCTGTCGGAGCGCAGCCTCGGCGGCGAGGGCAGACTGCTGTTGAACACCCTGCTCAATGCCGATCTCGACGGCCTGGTGCCCGAGGATTACAACACCGCTGACATAACCGCGCTGCTCGACAGCACAGATCCGCAGGATCTCGCCCGTCTCGACCTGGCCCTGACCGACGGGTTCCTCAGATATGCGCACGATCTCAGCGAAGGGCAGAGCCGGGCCCGGTACGCCTTTCCCGAGCTCTTCGCCGAGGCCGGGTTTTCCGGTTTCGACCCTGTTGATGCGCTGAAGACTGCTATTGCTGCCGGTTCAGCCGAAGGGCTGGAGGCCTATTTCGAGCTGCTCAGCCCGCAGCACACATATTACCGACAGCTCAAGGACGATCTGGCCCGCTACCGGACAATCGAGCAGCGAGGCGGCTGGCCGACAATCGGACCGGGAGCGACGCTGCACCCGGGAGAGAGCGATCCGCGCCTGGATCAGATACGGCAACTGCTGGTTACGACCGGTGACCTCGATCAGCCGCTTCCTGTTGAAGACATCTACGATCCGCGCACGGTCGACGCCGTCAAGCGCTTCCAGTTTCGCCACGGGCTCAGCACTGACGGGGTGATCGGGGAACAGACCCGGGCGGCGATGAATGTGCCGGTGGCCGAGCGGATCGAGCAGATCACCCTAAACATGGAGCGCTGGCGCTGGCACGACCGCGAACTGGGCGACACCTACGTGCTGGTCAATATCGCCGGGTTCGACCTCAAAGCGGTCAGACAGGGCAAACTCGAGCTGGAAATGCCGGTCATTGTCGGCCAGCTCCACCATGAGAGCCCGATCTTCAGCGACAGGATCCGCTACGCCGAATTCAACCCGTACTGGAACCTGACCCCGCATATCGCCCGCACCGAGACCCTGAGGCATCTGCGAAGCGACCCCAATTACCTGGCGGAAAAGCATATCAAGCTGTTTTCGAGCTGGGGCAGCGACGCGGTCGAGCTCGACCCGCTGAGCATCGACTGGCAGGCGGTGACGCCGCGCCAGATGAGCCGCTACAAGCTGCGCCAGGAACCGGGTAAGTGGAACGCGCTGGGCACCGTCAAGTTCATTTTCCCCAACAAATATTCGGTCTACCTGCACGATACGCCGAACCATGACCTGTTCAGCAGATCCCGGCGCGCCTTCAGCCACGGCTGCATCCGGCTCAGCGACCCGCACGCGATGGCGGTATTTCTGCTCGATCAGGGCAGCGGCTCCTGGGACCGGCAGCGGGTAGAGGAGGTGGTCGACAGCGCCAAGCGCACCATCGTCAATCTGCCCGAGCGCGTTCCGGTGCATCTCAGCTACCTGACCGCCTGGCACGATGACGACGGGGTGATGCGCTTCAGTGAAGATATCTACGGGCGCGACGCAAAGCTGATGGCGGCTCTCGAACCTGCCCGCTAATTGGTTTGCGTCCTGAAGCGAAGAATTTTTCAAAGTACCCGGTAAGCGGTTACGAAGCAGCTTTTAACTTTTCAACCCTTCGGTGAAAAACAATCCATGGCTCTTTGAGTCTGAAATTTGTGGTTTCTGACAGACAAGAAACAATAAAAAAGGAGGTACTGATTTAGACATTCAGTACCTCCTTTTTTATTAATGATAGCCGGGGAAGGCAGATTGTGGTTCTGTATATTTAATTGAAGCCAACGTAAACATTCGACAAAATGATCTTATAATCGCCATGAACGATATCGGGTTCATCTTCGCCGGAGCACGTTTCTGCCTCTGTTTCCCCGACGAAATCGCCGAACCGGTTAGCCTGCTGCTCAGGGATGTCGAGCGCGCCGATGGGCCCGGGGCCGAAAAGGCCATTGAAATCGTCCGCGCAGGACCGGGTGATTCCTTTCGTATCATTGCCCCCACCAGCCAGTCGGATCTCCTGCAGGGCTATCAGCACCTGCTCGAAACCCTGCCGTCATTTCTCAAAGGCGAAATCTTCGCCGCCCTGGCATCGCGCTGCCTGATCAGCGGTTCGGCGCTTGAGAAAGGCGGCAGACTGATCCTCTTTCCGGCTTCGCGTTCGTCGGGCAGGAGTATGCTTGGGCCGTCTCTGGTGTCGAATGGCTGGCGCTTCCGACTGACGATGTAGTCTGTCTGGGTGAGAAGGATGAGCCGCATCACTACCTGGCTATGCCGCCTTCGCTTCAGAAACGATGACTGGCCGGCGGCTCTGGCCCCGCTGGGCGACAGGATCGAACGCTCGTTTCCCGGAACAAAACGGTATCATGCCGTGCTCAACTCCGATCAGATCGATTCCTCCAGCGCTTCGTCGCAGCCCGCGCTGATCGTCTTCCCACGCTACCTCAGCACCACCCGCTATCGTCTGGAAGCCCTGTCTCCCGCCCGGGCGGCGGCGGAGTTGATGCGCTGCGCGGTGCACCCGAACCAGAAGAGTTTTCAGCTGACGTCCGCGTTGACCCGAAAGGTGCGCTGCCTCAGGTTGACCTACGGTGATTCCGGCCAGCTTACACATCTGGACCGGGCTTTGTCCTCTATCGCAGATACAAACCTCTCTGCCGCAGAGCTTGAGGAACTGCTCGCCTGCTTTCAGCCGATGCATGCCGGCTCCGTCCACCGGCCTGAACCCACATCAACCCAGCCGCCGCAGACCATCCCAGCCGCAACCCCGGCTGGCGCAAAAAAACTGCTGACCATCGGCATGGCCACCTATGACGATTACGACGGGGTCTACTTCACCGTCCAGGCCATCAGGCTGTATCATCCCGAAGTTACCGACCAGACCGAAATCCTGGTGATCGACAACAACCCGGAGGGCCCGGCGGCTTCGGCCTTGAAAAACCTCGATGGTATCGTCGCCAACTACCGCTATGTCCCTTTTGGCAGCCGCAGCAGCACCGCGGTGCGGGATCTGGTATTCCGCCAGGCCAACGCTGATTTCGTGCTCTGCCTGGACGGCCATGTGATGATCGAACCCGGCGCCCTGCAGCGACTGATCGACTATCTGAAGGACAATCCCGACAGCATCGACCTGCTCCAGGGGCCGATGTACGCCGAAAACCTGAAAAGTCTGCATACCCATTTCGAACCCAAGTGGAGCGCCGGCATGTACGGGCACTGGGGCAGTGACGAGCGGGCCGAAGACCCTGACGGTCCGCCGTTCGATATCGAGATGCAGGGGCTGGGGCTGTTCGGCTGCCGCAAAGACGGCCTGGGTCGGTTTCAACCCGCGCTTTCGCGGCTTCGGCGGGGAGGAGGGCTATATCCACGAGAAGTTCAGGCAGCGCGGCGGCAGGACCCTGTGTCTGCCGTTTCTGCGCTGGCTGCACCGCTTCGCCCGGCCTGCCGGCGTACCGTATAGGATCGACTGGCATGACCGGATCTTCAACTACATGGTCGGAATGGACGAACTGGGTCTCGATAGCGGACCGCTGCGGGACCATTTCAAGGAGCACCTGGGCGAGGGGGCGGCTGTGCAGATCCTGTCCCAGGTCGAGCAGGAGATACAGTCGCCGTTTTTTTATTTCGACGCCATCTACTGTATTACCCTCGATACCACAGGATCCCGCTGGGAGAAGATGCAAAGGCGCTTCAAGGCCCTCGGGATAGAGACGAGCGTGCGGATATTCAGGGCGGTCGCCACACCGGACAACCACCATGTCGGCTGCGCTCTGTCACACCGCGCAGTCATAAAAGAAGCCCAGCAGCAGTGCCTGGACAACGTGCTGGTTTTCGAGGACGATGCACTGTTTTTAGATGCAACGCTTGAAATACTGACAAAAAGTGTGGCCGAACTCAAACAGCGTAACTGGAACCTTTTCTATCTCGGCGGACACCGCTGGGGTCAAACCTATCCGCTTGCCGACGGCTGTCGTCACCTGAGTGTTCCCAAAGACCTTACCTGCACCCATGGTGTTGCCTACGCCAGACCGGTATTCGAAAAAATACTGGCCGACCTGCCCGACTCCCGCGAAGAGATGGTCACCTGGCTGAAGAGTCATCACGGAATCGATCAGTATTTGAGAACTATTGACAAGCAGTTTTTGACGGAACCTTCCGTCGCCACCCAGATGTCTGCTGCTGCCCCAGGAAGAGGAGGCGCTCCAGAAACGCTTCATCCTCGGGGAGCAAACCGCCTGAACCGCCCCTATTTCGGAAGTGATCGGTACATCCTTACCCACCACCAGATATGACGGGGATGGCGCCAGCACAAACATCTGAGCCTTTCCCAGATCGTCTCTGCCCCGTAGTAGATTTTCAGCCACCAGCGCGGCGGCAGAAAGGTCTTTACGACGATCTGCGGCAATTTGTTGCCCGACCCTTTCAGCTCCTTGAGCCGTTTATGCGGCCAGCCGTCGAAGGGGCGTGGTTCAAGCGCTGCACCCTTCACAAACCTTACTGGAACCCTGGCCCCGTCCCAGGGCGAGATCGCATGCAGCGCCGGCAGGGCCCGGTGGAGCAGCGGAAACTCTCTTTCGATGCGCTCCCAGTCCAGGCTGCCGTACTTTCTCTCGATAAAGCCGATAATATCCGCCGCGTTGATCAGCTTGTAAGGCTCGTAGGTGAGCGGGGGATGAAAGCCATGCTGGTAGAGATAGTAGAGCATCTCCTCATCCGCAAAGCATACCGCTTCGCTGCCGCCGATGCTGAACCGGCAACCATTCCCTAACAATCCGTCGAAATCGATCTGGGGGTACCAGGGGGGGCAGTTCGGGTAGAGCCCCCGATGGATCTCGATGCAGATGCTCGTGCTCCCCACCTGCCGGTAAAGCGGCGGCAGATGGAAGTGATCCGGGGGAATCACGGCCTCGGCCTGACTAAAATCGTTTGCCTTGAGCAGATCGTGGGCCCGCTGCGCGTCTTCCGGGCGAAAAAGCAGATCGATGTCGCGCATCGGGCGCAGGGCGGGGTCGGGATAGAGCGTATAGGCCAGGGCGCTGCCCTTGAGCAGCAGCGTGTCGATGGCGTGTTCATGGAGCAGCGCCAGCATCTCCTGGAGGACCTCTGACCGCGCTTCGGCCAGGAGATGATGATGCCGGCAGGACAGGTGCAGGCTGCGCCGCACCCCGGCCGGGTACACGCTGCCGGATTCGTCCAGGTGTTTGTATAGCAGCGGGGTCAGCCCTTCCTGCTCGGCCTGCTGCATCAGGCTGTGCCAGTCCACGACCTGCAGACTGTGCTGCCGGACCAGTTCATGCTGGGCAGGATGACCGTCGATGCGGGCGCAGACGTTGAGCAGTGGAAATCGCATCAGCCGGAAAAAATCTGGCTGGAAAAGAAGATCGGTTCCAGCTCGTCGAAACTTTCATATGTGAGGGTATAGGACCGGCACGCCCTGACAACCCGGGAGAGCTGCGCGACCCCAAGCCCGCCCAGGCTCCTGGCGTTGGCATGGGACTGCATCAGATAGAGGCTGCTTCGGGCCGGCGAGATCTCCAGCAGCTCGGTCTTCACCCCGGGCTCATAGTGTGGAAAAACAAAATGGGTGACGGATTGATCCTCGGCCCGGTAGTCGGGGTTGAGCAGCCGGTGCGGGATCATCGAGCCATGGGCCGAGGTAATGCCATGGGCCTGCTCCAGATCGTCTTCCGGCGGGAGCCAGGAGAAATGAGCCGCCTCGACCTTGAGGCTGATCGGCCGGGTTAGCGGCGCCACCGTAGCATCGTCTGAAAGAAAAACCAGCTCGTCGGAGAGATAGCGATAGCCGTGGGCGACCAGCCAGGCGGTCAGGCTGCTTTTACCCGAGCCGCTGGTGCCCGGCAGCAGGATGCAGGCACCGTTTCTGCAGACACCGCCGGCATGCAGCGCATGGCGGGTCGTGTCGGTGTCGATGCAGTGATAGATCACCTCGTTCATCAGCGTGTAGGCCAGCTGGTAGAGCGATGTACCGAAATAGAGCCGCTTCTCCCCTTCCCAGAGCGACAGGTTCGGCTGCAGGCCGGCGCAGACAATGTCATACTGCCTGGACTGCACTGCATCATCACCACCGGGAAAGTCCCCAAACAGAAAATCGGCCACATCGGCAGACTGGCGGTTGTTGCAGGTTATCGTCAGACCGAGCTGTTTGAAGCCGGTCTCCAGGACGCGATGGGGCTTACTCATCTGAGAGTTCGATGACCTTGTTTTCCACCAGCATCTCCAGCACGGTCATGACGTCTTGCTCGACACGCTCCTGGTGGTCCGGGTAGGCCTGCTGAAGGTATTCGATGATCTGGGCGACACTCACATCCTCCCTGCAGAGCTGCAGCACCGCGTTGGCGGTGTCGTTCAGGTAGAAGGCTTTGGCGCCGGTCTCGTCGTAAAGCAGGATTTCCCCGTCGAACTCCTCCACCGCAAAGGCCGGGCTGACTCGTGGCTTACTGCTGGTATTCATCTTGCTGCTCCTTGTATGCTTTATGGTGCCGGGTCCTTCGATGCAGGGACCGGGACTAATCGGTCAGGTAATACTCCACTGTCGAGACCACGCGGATTTTTTTGATATGCGGGGTGTAGCGGTCCCGCGGCTGGATGGAGAGCCCGATAATCACTGCATTGCGCGTTTTTATTTCCATCACTTTAGGTACCTGTCAGATAAAGATGATAGCCCATGATAACCGGAGCAGTTAAAACCCGCAAATTCGAAAACAACCCGGGTGAATATCGGTGAGAATGGGCATCGACAATAGGGCCACGTGCCTGATCGATTCATATTGAGATGGACATACGGCAGCCTGAAAAGGCGGTTGTCCGATTTGGCAAAACAGACAATCTAAAAAAGACAAATGATCCAATTAAAACGAATATTTATTGGTGCCCCCGGCATGATTCGAACATGCGACACCAGGATTAGGAATCCTGTGCTCTATCCCCTGAGCTACGGGGGCAAAAATGGCTGGATGGGAGGATTGCCTGGACGGCCGGCGATCCGAGAACACCTTATAGCACTGAGACCGGGCGGTGTCAATCTTCCTGTTGCAGACCGGGCGCATCAGTGGCTGCCGCTGTTGTCCGCCTTGTTCAAGAGAGCGACTCACCGTCCTGCAGGATCATACTGGTGAAATCCTCCTCGGCGGCATTGCATCTGACGATACAGTTGCGGCCGATTTTCATGCCTGGAGGGATTTTTGAGGACTCGCCGATCAGGGTTATACCGGTGTAGAGATGTTTTGGATAGAGACGGTTGGCGATATCGTGGTGTTCGCCGGTACCGACGCGGGCGTCCTGGCCGAACCGGCAGTATTTGTCGCTGACCGCCAGATCGATCCGAGCATTTTTTTCGACCAGGCAGTCCCTGAACAGAATCGAGTCCTTGACCAGGGCCCCCTCCTCGACCACGACGCCGGGAGAGAGCACCGAGTTGAGCACCGTGCCTTTGATCACGCAGCCGGCAGAAATCAGTGAATTGCTCACCCTGGCGTTGCCGCCGTACCGAGCCGCCGGCCGGTCGGCGGGTCGATCATCGGCCTCGACGTTGGTGCGGATCTGCCACTGTTCAGGAGAGATCTGGCCGTCCTTGCTGAGCAGATCCATATTGGCCTCCCAATAGGCCTGGATGGTGCCGACATCGCGCCAGTATCCGTAAAACGGATAGGCGAAAACATTGTCGTTGTCGATTGCCCAGGGCAGGATATGCATGCCGAAATCGACCTCACCCTTTGACCGGGCCAGACTGGAGAGCAGATAATCGCGGTTGAACACGTAAATCCCCATCGAGGCCAGGTTGGTTTTCGGCACCTCCGGCTTCTCTTCCCAGTCGACGATACGGCCGTCCTGGTTGGCAATCCCCGCCCCGAACTGGTGGATCTGTTCCTTGGGGACCACCATCATGGCCACCGTCACATCCGCCCGCTTGGAGCGATGAAAGGCCAGCATCGCATCGAAATCCATGTGATAGATGTGGTCGCCGGAGAGGATCACCACCTCGTCGGCGGTATTGGCCTCGATGAAGTCGACATTTCGCCGCACCGCATCTGCCGTGCCCTGGTACCAGTCCGAATCCCTGGAGCCGGTTCGCGGCGGCAGAATCTTGACCCCCCGGCGACGGCCGGTAAAATCCCAGGGATCGCCGGTGCCGATATGACTCATCAGCGACAGCGGCTTGTACTGGGTCAATACGCCGACCCGGGTCAAGCCCGAGTTCATCACGTTGGAAAGGCTGAAATCGATGATCCGGTAGATGCCGCCGAAGGTGACCGCCGGTTTGGCCCGCTTTTCGACCAGCAGGTTGAGCCGGCTGCCGACCCCGCCGGCCAGCAGCAGCACGAGAGCGTCCCCTGGCTTTCTCATTTCAGCACCCTTCCCGTTTCAACCACCTCAGGCCATCGATCCCGCTTGATCTTCGGGGATATGGTTACGCCGCTGCCGATCCTGGTACCGGCGGGAACCCGGTTGTTCCAGCCGACCACACTGATCTGCCCGCCACCATCCCCGTCAGCAACACCGACCTCCACCTCGTCCTCGTATACGGTGTTGACGTCTGAAATCAGCTTCTTGAATATGCAGTTGCGGCCGATCCGGTTGCTGAAAAAAATGACTGAATCCTCAACCACCGAACCCGCACCAACATGAACACCGGGAAACAGGATCGAGTTTTTCACCGTGCCGTCGACCGCGCAGCCGTTGTATATCAGGCTGTTGGTTACCACCGCCTCTTTGCCGATCAGGGCCGGCTGGTAGTCCCTCAGATCACGGTGGTCGAGATTGGTCCTGATCCCCCACTGCTCCAGGTCGACCAGCGGCGGGTCTCCGAGCAGGTCCATATTGGCGTTCCAGAATTCCTGGACGGTCCTGGTGTAACCCCAGTAACCGTTGAACTTGTAACCGTAGATTCTGCGGCCCTGGCGCATCAGCTTCGGGATGATGTCCCGGCCGAACTCGAAGGATGAATCGGACTGATTCTCCTCCAGCGCCTGGTAGAGCATTTCCGGCTTGAAGCAGAGGACCGTAAGCGACGACCACTCACCTTCGGGGTTGTCGCTTTTCTCCTGATAGGTAACCAGTCGGCCGCCCCGCTCCCCGTCTTCGTCATCGATATGGGCCATGCCGAAACGGGAGGCGCGGGCCTTCTCCACCCGTTTGCAGACCACTGTCAGATCGGCGTCTTTCTCGTGGTGATAGGCGATTACCTCGCGATAATCCATCTGATAGATATGGTCGCCCGAAAGAATCAATATTTCCTCGGGCTGATGATACTGGACGAAATCGAGATTTTTGTATACGGCATCCGCTGAGCCCCGATACCAGTCATGCTGTTCCGAGTCAATAAATGGCGGCAGAATGGAAACGCCGCGATAGCGGCCGATCATATCCCAGGCGGCTCCGGTGCCGATATGATTGATCAGGGAATAGCTGCGATACTGACTTAGAATGGCGATCTGCTCGATACCCGAGTTCATCAGGTTGGACAGGGCGAAATCGATTACCCGGGCAAATCCGCCGAACGGAACCGCCGCCTTGGGACGGTAATAGGTTAGAACATTGAGCTCATCCGCCCTGCCCCCGGCCAGAATCATCGCAAGTGTTGTCGGTCTCAACATCGGATGTCTCCCAACATCTGGGTTCGGATCGGCCGTCGCGGCCGCACTGCAGGATTCACGGAAGCCGCGAAGCCGAGCTTGTTATTTCATATGACGGGAGGTGAGGCGTTTCAGCGTCTGGGTGTTGATGTCATACTCGGTCAGCTCGAGCGCCTTGAGCGGAATCTCCGCCCGGGCGGCTCCCTTGTGCCCCCCGGCCGGGCCCAGATGACCAAAAACCCGGGAAGCCAATTTACCCGCACTTTTACGATACCCATCACAGCGGAAGATGACAACCAGTTTGTCGTTGTAAATCCCTGAAACGAGCACCCAATCGATATCTGAAACGTGGTTGAGAAAATCGGCGATGATTACCAGAACATCGGGGCTTCGAACCCGGCCGATGTGGGAATAGAATTTGCCCTTGGAGTAGTGCAGCTCGTTCAGGGCTGCGCTGAAATATTTAAGCTCGGAGCGGCGCAGGTCGGTCAGCTCGAATTTGCGCACCAGGTTCCGGTTGGCAATGTCGAAGAGGTACCTGAAGGAGATGCCGTCCGCCAGCCTCGACTCTTTCTCGAAGTCGCCGGTATCGACCTTGATCCCATAAAACAGGGCCGTTGCCAGCGCCACCGAGGGCTTCATGTTGGCGGCCCGCAGATACTCTACCAGCATCGACGAGGCGGCACCGTAGTCGGGCCTGATATCGACGTAAGCGGCATCCCATTCACTGCTGATCGGATGGTGATCGATGATAACGTCAAACTTGAGCTTCTCGAAAGCCGGCAGATGATCCGGCTGGGAGTCGACGATTACTTTCTTGTTGTAGTCGGAAGCTTTGACCGCCCCGAGTTTTTCCAGCGGAATCCTCAGACGGTCGATCATGGCCAGGTTGTTCAGCCGGGTCACTTCATTGGGGTGGGCGATGGTGATATTTTTTACCCGGTACCTGAGCAGTCGTTTTATCGCCATGGCACAGGCAAGAGAATCGGGGTCGGCATTGATGCAGACAAGGACACTATCCTCTTTGTCGAATACCCCCCAGAACTCCTCGAGACGTATTTTGGCAGATTTCCGGTACGACAGCTCACAGAGGTACAGCCCGTTTCCTTTTTGTTTTTTGGCCATCAATGGTAACCGTGACAATCCCTATCAGCACGAGCCCGGCCCGCCGCTTGTCGAAACAAGCGGCCGGTGGGTCTATTCGTTTATGATTGCTGCAAAAACAGCTGCAGATGGACAGTCGAAATGGTCACTATGGACTGTCGGGCCATCCGCACAAGCGATTGTCAGCCACCTCCTGCTAAATTTCATCTCCCCACGCACCGGCTTGCATTGGAGACAGAAAAGCTGCCTGACACATAATCTTTCCGGATTGCCAGACAGCCGAACGAGCCGACAGTATAACACAGTTCAAATAAAAAATTCAAGCCGTCAAACAACACATAACATTTTGTAATCACATACATTATCATTGTCGATATTTTATTCGGCTCAAAGGGTTCGATGGCGGGGTGCGTTTTCGGCGTCCGCCAACTGAACGATTATCACCGCACCATCCCCTTATTCTTGACTGAACCATATGGTAATGGTAGGTAAATTGTCTTAACCCGTGCTCACATTCTATTATCAACGACAGATATTATGCTTAAAATCCTGGCGGTGGCGCTCGGGGGGGCGATCGGCTCCAGCGGCCGGTACCTGGTTTCGCTGACCGTCGATTCGGTCTCCAGATCCCGGTTCCCCCTGGAAACATTAACAGCCAACCTGATCGGCTGTTTTCTTATCGGGCTGCTCTGGGGCTATTTCGAACGTTTGTCGATAAGCAGCGAATTCAGACTGTTCCTGTTCACCGGTGTTCTGGGCGGCTTTACCACCTTTTCAACCTTTGCCCGGGAAAATGTGCAGTTTTTCAAAGCAGGTGAGCCCCTGTATGCAATCACCTACATTCTGCTCAGCAATGTCTTCGGTCTGGCCCTGGTGGCAGCGGGCTTCATGCTGGTCAACAACGCCATGCATCCGCACTGATCCCTGATCCCCTATGCAGCTGCTCACCCGTTATCTGCTGGCCCAGTATGTCCGCTATTTTCTGACCTTGAATATCGGCTTCGTGGCGCTCTACCTGCTCATCGATTTCTTCGAAAAGTTCGATGAATTCACCGAAGCCGGGGAGCCGATGACACTGGTAATCAGCTTTTTCATGCTCAACATCCCCTACGTGGTTGACCAGCTCAGCCCCGTCCTGGTCCTGCTCTCCGGGGTGATCACCCTGGGCATTCTGAATAATAACAACGAACTGCTGGCCCTCAAGGCGGCCGGCATCCCGCTGCACAGGATCCTGCGGCCGATTCTGATCGGCGCCCTGGTTTCGACGCTGCTGTTCATCCTGGCCGCCCAGCTGATCCTTCCCAGAACCATCGCCGTGACCAACGACATCTGGTACGAGCAGATTCGCGGCAAGGTGCCGCTGGGTATCTTCAGGAACGGGCGCTACTACTTCAAGGGCAGCGAGGGGTTCTATTCGTTCGAGTGGCCCAACAAGGAGAAAATGATCTTCAAGGATTTCTCCTATTCGGCCTGGGATGAGAATTTCAATATCAGATCGATGGTGGCGGCGGATTTCTGCAGCTGGAACAACGTTGGCTGGGAGTGCTCGAGTGGCCAGATGATCGAGGACATGGAAGCTGAAGAATTCATCTCCCACCCGTTCAAATTCTGGATGTTTTCCTTCCCTGAAACCCCCGAGGACTTTCTGGTGCCGGAATATGAATCGGCGGAAATGTCGCTGACCAGGCTCTTTAAAAATGTCGGCGACCAGGACAGAGGGCCTGAAAGAACAAAGGCGATCACCGAGTTTTACAGCCGCATATCCTATCTGCTGCTGGGGCCCGCCCTGCTCCTGCTCGGCCTGCCGATCCTGATTATTTCCTATCAGAAGTGGGGCCGGGACCTGTCGGTTGCGATTCCGATCAGCTGTTTCATGGCTTTTATCGCCTGGGGCCTGTGGGGCGCGCTGCAGTCTCTGGCCAAAGCCGGGTATTTCATGCCGCTTCCGGCGGCTTTCTCAGTCCACATTATGTTCACGCTGTTCGGTCTCTACCTGCTGAGCAAACAGGACCGCTAGTCTCAATAAATCCCGGGCTTTGACAGGGCTGAGCCTCGTCGGTGTCTGACAGAAGGAAATGTTCGCTGTGAATAGTGCCGCAAAAAACCGCCCGGGGGAAACTGCAGGGATTTTTTATTCAATCTGCATAATCGGTGCCATCCTCATTCTTGTCTCGCTGAAGGGCAGCGATCGGCTGGTCCACGCCGGTATCTGGGCCGAAGACGGAAAAGTCTTTTTAAAACAGGCCTTCGAACTCGGCTGGGCCTCCCTGCTGATTCCCTATGACGGTTATTTCCACACGGTGCCGCGCCTGATAGCGCTGGCGGTTTCCTGGCTGCCGGTTGCCTATATTCCCACCGCCATCGTACTGGCCTGCTATGCGGTGTTCGGCTGGGCGGTATCTCTGGTCCTGGGCAGTTCGTATCGCTGGCTTTTTCCCCGCCGGGCCTTTGCCTTCGTCTGCGCTCTGCTGCTGCTGCTCTCTCCGGGACAGATCGTCATGCTTGGCAATGCGGCTAATCTGCACTGGTACCTGCTTCTCATTCTGGCGATTTACGGATTGAAGGACATCGGAAAGCCCTATTCCACAGCCGAGCTCTTAGTGGCGTTTCTGTGTATCGCCTCAGAAGGCGCTGCTCTCATTCTACTGCCGCTCTATCTGACCAGAATCGTACTCAAAAGGGATCGGCCGACGGGGGACAGCCGGGGGGAATATGTGATTCTTCTCTTTATTGTCCTGTTCGCCGTTATCCATTTTTCACTTTCTGAGTCATCGCCCTACGGCAGCAACCAGGGATTATCATCATATGCAGGATTATTTCTTAATCATTTCTATTACTTCTTCATCCTCCACGTTTTTACCGGAGACGCTCTGCTGCCAATGATTCCAGAGCACAAGGCAGTGATTAAATTTGTCGCCTTCTGTTTGTTTCTCTGCCTGCTTTTTCTACTTTCCCAAAAGTGGAGCGCTGAGTATCTCCTGATTGTCGTCCTCTCCCTGTGCTCGCTGCTGCTGCCGGTGATGATCGCTCTGGCGCGGCCCCAAAATTATGAGATTCTCACCAATTATTTCAACTACGACACCTACGACTGGTTTCGATTCCGCTATTCCTTCTTTATCCCGGCGGTTGCATCCATTTTCTGGTGTTTTTTTATCAGCAGGCTGAAAAAACCATCGTGGCTGCCCATCGTGCTGGTGGCGCTCATCCTGTCCGCCCAGATATACGGCGGCCGCCAGCGCCTGGCTATTGAGCGATACGAACAAATCAGCGACTGGTATGACAAGGCGCCGTTGTTGGAGAAATCGCTCACCCGGGGCTGCCCTTCCAGCGTGCGCGTAGAGCTGAGCCCGCCTGGCTGGTCTGTCGAATTCAATACCCCTGCAGCCGCCGATTGCCCCGACAGCCACGACCGCTGAGCCAGTCGGCCCAAGCAGAACCCGCTGTACCGAGAAAAATCCGTCTTCCCCCTTACTTCCTGGACTGAACCATCACCCCTCTTTGCAAATAATCTCAGGAAAAGTATAGTATCTGCGCAGCCCGCCAAAGATTCAGCATGAACCCGGAGGAACCGGGCAGTATGCCCGGTCAATGAACGTGAGCGATTCAGCGCATATTTCAAGTACCCGTGAAGGCGTGGTCTGGAGCACTGAGCTCGACAGCTATCGCCGCTCGCTGCCGGCCATGCTCGACAGCACCGGGCTGCCCGAAGCGCTTTCGGGGCAGCAGACCATCCTGATAAAACCCAACCTGGTGGAAGCGCTCGAACCGCCGATCACCACCCATGTCGACCTTGTCGAAGCGCTTGTCGATTATCTGCTGGCGCATACCTCGAACAGCGATATCATCATCGGAGAGGGAACCGGCTCGCTGGAATATGGCACCTTCCACTGCTTCGAGCAGCTGGGCTATATGAAGCTGAAGAAAAAACCGCGGCTCAGCCTGCTGGACCTCAACACCGAAACCTGCAGACTCCTCTGCAACCCTGGTTTCGGCCGCTGGCCGGAAATCTATCTGCCCGAGCTGCTGTTCAACTGCTTCCTGATTTCCGTACCGGTGCTCAAAGCCCATTCGATGTGCCGGGTGACACTGACCATGAAAAATATGATGGGCTGCGCTCCTCCCGCCCACTACCAGCAGGGCGGCGCCTGGGGAAAGTCATCTTTTCATCAGCGGCTCGACGAGGCGGTTTTCGACCTGAACCGCTACCGATGCCCGGATTTCAGTGTTGTCGATGCTGCCGTGGGCATGGCCCAGGCCCACCTCTGGGGGCCGACCTGCAGCCCGCCGGTCAACAGAATTATCGCTTCTTACGATCCAGTTGCCGTGGATGCCTACGGGACGTCGCTTCTGGGGAAGTCGTGGGAGGGGGTCGGCCACATCAAAATGGCCAACCAGGTTCTCGGCCGGGCCGAGCCGCTGGACATCAGGGAAACGGCCACTGTATAGCTTGTGCAGGGATTCGGCTGTGGCACAAAAAAAGGGAGAGCGGCACCCCGCTCTCCCTTTCCCATTTCTGCGAATTGACGCTATTCGCTTTTCTTCTCTTCCCCGGCTTCAGCCATCGGCTCCTCGATAGCCAGCAGCTCGATCTCGAATATCAGAACCGAATTGGGCTCGATCACCGGCGGTGCTCCTGTCTCACCATAGGCCAGTTCTGCCGGGATAACGACCCGGTGCTTGCCGCCCACCTTCATCTGCTGGAGCGCCTCGGTCCAGCCCGGGATAACCTGGCCCACCGGAAAGGTTACCGGCTCGCCGCGCGCAATCGAGCTGTCGAACTCGGTACCGTCGATCAGCGTACCGACATAGTTGACCTGAACGATATCCTCAGCCGTGGGCATTGCCCCTTCGCCGGCAGTTATCACCTCGTACTGCAGGCCGCTATCAGTGACCACCACCCCTTCTCTTTTCTTGTTCTCTTCGAGGTAGGCCTGGCCGGCTGCGCTGTTCTTCTCTTTCATCTGCTCCATCTGGGCGGCCTGCTCAGCCTGGAGCGTTGCCGCGAACTCCTCCTGGGCCGCCGCCATCTCCTCTGCACCCAGCTTCGGCTCGGCACCGGTGAATCCGTCGTCAAGTCCCTGCTTGAGGATGTCGAAGTCGATTTTTCCCTTCATGCTGGTCAGATAGGTGCCCAGATCGAGCCCAATGCTGTAACTGACTTTGTCCTTGGTGGTCGCAAACGCCCCTTCGGCAGCCGTTTCTGCTGCATTGAGCGCCAGCGGGATGGACGCAAGTCCGAACACTATTGTCGTAAGTATGCGTTTCATTTTTTCTCCTTGTTCTTTTGTTCGATGATGCTGCCCATCACTGCAATTGTCTGCGGGCAAACATCGCTTTCGGTTAGGATTGCGACAAACGAGTCAGACCATAATCCCGATGGGCAGCTTAATCAAATTATATCACCACAATCGTTATTCCCGGATTGGAAAAATCTGACCGGCAGGCTACTGCAAGCTCGGGAAAACGGTTTACAAGGTACTTCCCCGGACCCGTTCGTTTCCTGAAGTCCTCGCCGGCGACAACCTCTTTAATTGACTTTGCCGCCCTCAGATGATCGAGAACTTTGCGGCATTCGGTCCGGATCCTGCCGCCCTTGCCCGAGGAGCCGTAACCGTGTATCAGCGTAACGACCAGCACCCGCTCGGTTCGGGCCCTGGTCAGCTCATTTTCCATTTTTCTCAGCGCCGTTTCAACCAGCGGCCGGCCCCGCTCGATATTTATCACCCGGTGGAGCGTCGAGCCGTTTGCAGCCGGCGCAGCGGTTCCAATCGAGGCCCCGCAGAACCGACAGGAGCGTTGATCCAAGGCGGCTTCATTGCCGCAGACGGGGCAGAGACTGATCATTGCTCAGGGGGACACCGTGATTAAAGCCGGCGGGCCGAGATGACTGCTTCCATATGGCGTAAATGAAGAAGAACTTCCTGCAGATGATCCAGGTTGGCCACTTCGAGTGCGATACTGAACTCAGCCCGGTCCTCCGGGGTGACGTGGGCCGAAATCTCGACGATGGAGGCCATATCGGCGCCGATGGCTGAACTGATGTCGGCGAAGATGCCCCGCCGGTTTTCAGCGGTGACCTGCACCTCTGCCCGGTAATTCTGATTCTCCTGGCTGTTCCAGAAGACCTCTATCCAGCGCTGCGGGTCCGAGCTGAGCAGGTTGCTGCAGTCCGCCTTGTGAACCGAGACACCCCGCCCGGTGGTGATGAACCCGACAATCGGATCACCGGGTACCGGATTGCAGCATTGACTGACCTTGGCAAGCATGTCGTCGATGCCGTCGATACTGATGGCGGAACCACCGCGACTGCTTGCCGAACGGACCTGCGAGGCCATCATCCTGGCGAGCTGCTCCGGCGTCATCTCGGAGGGGGTCGGTTCCTGATCCTTGCGCATCTCGGGCGGATCGAGAGCCTTGATCAGGTTTTCGATGGTGATCGCACCGCTGCCGACTTTTACCAGCATGTCGTCGAGCGAGTTGCAGCGCAGCGATTTGAGCAGCAGCTTGACATGGCCGCTCTTGACCAGCCGCTTCAGCGTCATATCGTGCTTCTTCAGTTCACGCTCGCACATCTCCCGACCCAGCGCATAGGCCTTGTCCCGCTCTTCGCGGCGAAACCACGACCTGATCCGGGCCCGGGCCCTGCTGGTTCTGACCAGGTCGAGCCAACCGCGCCGGGGAGTCTGTTTCGGCGAGGTAATGATCTCGACGATATCGCCATTCTGCAGCTCATACTTGAGCGGCACCAGGCGGCCGTTGACTTTTGCTCCGGTACAGTGGTTGCCGACCTCGGTATGGATGGCGTAGGCAAAATCGATCGGACAGCTCCGGGCGGGAAACTCCTTTACCTCGCCACCCGGCGTCAGGGCATAGACCTCCGGGTCGTAAAGCTCGCCCCTGAGGCTTTCGAGAAACTCGCGGGAATCCTCGACATCCTGCAGCGAGTTGACCAGGGTCTTCAGATCCCTGAACAGCCGCGCATCCCGATCGTTGACCTTCTGGCCTTCCTTGTAGGCCCAGTGGGCGGCAACACCTTCCTGGGCTACCCGGTCCATCTCTTCGGTTCTTATCTGAATTTCGATAAAATGCCCCCGCGGGCCGGCCACCGTGGTATGCATCGACTGGTAGTTATTGGACTTGGGTACCGAAATGAAATCCTTGATCCGGTTCGGCAAGGGCGACCAGTTGGCATGGATTATTCCCAGCGCCTCGTAGCACTCCTTGACCTCCTCGACGATAATTCTGAAAGCAACCTTGTCATACACCCGCTCCAGCGGGATATCCTGGGCAATCAGCTTCTTGTATATCGAATAGAGATGCTTGGGGCGCCCCAGAATACGGGTCGGGTAGACGTCGCCCTGCTTGAGTTTCTCATAGAGGGTGGAGATCATCTCATCAACATAGCTCTGGCGCTCGGTCAGCGAACTCTCAAGCCGGGAGTTCAAATCCTCGAATTCGGCCGGGTAGAGATACCTGAAGGCGAAATCCTCGAGCTGGCGCTTCAGCCAGTCGATGCCGAGCCTGCTGGCCAGCGGGGCATAGAGGTCCATCGTCTCGCGGGCCACCTCGATCTGCCGCTGCCGATCGACCAGGTCGAGCATCAGCATGTCCTGCAGCCGGTCGATCAGCCGCACCAGCAGAACCCTGATATCCGTGGCCATGGCCAGCAGCATCTTCCTGACATTTTCTGCCTGGCTGGCCAGCCGGTTGTTGTACTGAACGCTGGTAATCTTGGTGGTGCCGCTGACAATATAGGCCACGTCGCGGCCGAACTTCTTCTCCAGTTCCTCGAAAGCCACGCCGTTTTTCAGCGCGCCATGCAGCAGCCCGGACAGGATCGTATCCAGATCGAGATGCATGGATGCCAGGGTGGATGCAACTTCCAGGGCATGGATCAGATAGGGTTCACCGGAGAAATGCTTGCCGCCCCGGTGGACCCGGACCGCAATTTCCCAGGCCTCATCGATCGGACTCAGGTCCACATCGTGAAGGTAGTTGGCGGCCAGCAGTTTCAAACCGCCGGGATTTACCGCCGAAGCCTGTATCATGTTGGTGCCCATCAGCTGAAGCTAACCGCCGAGTTTTGAGGACAGGTGCTCGACCACCGCATCGATTGATACCTCTTCGGTCTCGACCATCGACCCGGCGGCGCACCTCCACCTGGCCATTTTCCCTGAAGCGCTTGCCTACCGTTACCCGGTAGGGGAAACCAAGCAGATCCGCATCCTTGAATTTTATGCCCGGCCGCTCATCCCGGTCATCGATGAACACATCGAGTCCGGCACTGCCGAGTTCGCTGTAGATTTTTTCTGCCGCCTCACTCACCTCCGGTCCTTGAGGTCGAGGTTGAGCACCGCCACCTGGTAGGGGGCCAGCGGCACCGGAAAGATGATGCCGTTTTTGTCGTGGTTCTGCTCGATGGTCGCCGCCACGACCCGGCTGACGCCGATCCCGTAGCAGCCCATGACCAGCGGCCGCTCGTTGCCGTCGCGGTCCTGGAAATAGGCCCGCATCGACTCGGAATAGGCCGTGCCGAGCTTGAAGATGTGACCCACCTCGATACCTTCCACAAGCCGTATGGAGCGGCCGCAGGAAGGGCAGGGATCGTCCCCGCAGAGCTGCCTGAAATCGGCCACCTCGTCGACCTGGAAATCGCGGCCGTAATTGACGTTGAGCAGGTGATAGTTCTTTTCGTTGGCACCGGCCACGAAGTTGACCATGGCCGTCACTTCCTGATCGGCCAGCATCCGTATCTTCATGCCGACCGGACCCAGGTAGCCGCTGGGAACACCGGTCGCATCGAAAGTCTGCTTGTCATCGGCCAGTCTCAGGTCCGTGGCACCGAGATAATTCTTGAGCTTGACCTCTTCCACCTCACGGTCACCGCGAAGCAGGACCGCAACCGGCTGATCGTCGGCCAGGTAGACCAGGGTCTTGACCAGCTGCTCAGGCGCGATTTCAAGGAATTCGCACACCGCATGTGACTTTGCGCTTGCCTGGCGTTTCGACCTTGACCAGTTCCAGCGGCTCGGGCTGCCGGGCCTGTTCGGCGACCTTGACTTCGGCCTTTTCGATGTTGGCCGCCCAACTGCACTCGTTGCAGACGGCGATCGTATCCTCGCCGGTCTCGGCAAGCACCATGAACTCGTGGGAAAAGCTGCCGCCAATGGCGCCCGAATCCGCCTGGACACAGCGAAAATCCAGCCCGCAGCGCTCGAAGATGCGGTTGTAGGCATCATACATTTTACGGTACGACACCTCCGCCGCCGCATCATCGACGTCGAAGGAATAGGCGTCCTTCATGATGAACTCCCGGCCCCGCATCAGGCCGAAGCGGGGCCGGATCTCGTCTCGGAACTTGGTCTGTATCTGGTAGAGGTTCACCGGCAGGTCACGATAGGAGTGCAGTTCCTTGCGGGCGATATCGGTGATGACCTCCTCGTGGGTCGGGCCGAGGCATGACTCCCGGTCATGGCGATCCTTGAAACGCAGCAACTCCGGCCCATATTTCTCGTAGCGCCCCGATTCCTGCCAGAGATCAGCCGGCTGGACCATCGGCATGGACAACTCCTGGGCGCCGGCCCGGTTCATCTCTTCCCGGACGATGTTCTCAACCCGTCTGATGGCCGCCAGCCCATAAGGCATATAGGTGTAGACGCCCGAGGTCAGTTTCTTGATAAAACCGGCCCGCAGCATCAGCTGATGGCTGATCACCTCGGCCTCTGCCGGAACTTCTTTCAGAGTGGGGATAAGTATCTGTGAATAGCGCATTGTTTCCTTGTATTTACAGGCTGGTTAGCAGGTTACCCTCAGGGCTGCCGGCCGCCGAGGCGTTCGGCTTCCATTTCCCTGAGTTCGTCCATGAATACCGAGAGCAGCTCTTTTTCCGGGACCCGCCTGATGATCTCACCCTTCTTGAAAATGATGCCGAAACCGCGGCCGCCCGCTACGCCGATATCGGCCTCCCGGGCCTCACCGGGACCGTTGACCACACAGCCCATGACAGCAACCTTGAGCGGCGATTTCATGGTCTGGATGAACGCTTCCACCTCTGCGGCCAGAGCGAACAGGTCGATGCCGGTACGGCCGCAGGTCGGGCAGGAGATCAGCTCCGGCCCCCGTTCCCTGATTTTGAGGGCGCGCAGCAGTTCATAAGCCACCCGGACTTCCTCGACCGGGTCCCTGGTCAGCGAAATCCTGAAGGTGTCACCGATGCCCTCAAAGAGAAGGATACCGAGCGCCACACTGGATTTGACCGTGCCGCCGATCAGTCCGCCGGCCTCGGTCACTCCGATGTGGAGCGGATAGTCGAGCCGCTGCGACAGGGCCCGGTAGCTGGTTATCGTGGTCAAAACGTCGGCTGATTTGATCGACACCTTGATATCCTGGTAACCGAACCCCTCCACCAGCCGCACGTTTCTGATCGCACTTTCGATCAGTGCCTGGGGGTTTTCAGCAGACGGGTAGCCGTACTGCTCAAGCAGATCCTTCTCGATGGAGCCGCTGTTCACCCCGACCCGAATCGGCACCCCGTGGAGCTTTGCCGCATCAACGACCAGTTTCAGTTTGTCCGCCCCGCCAAGGTTTCCCGGATTGATCCTGATACCCTGGGCACCATTCTCCATCGCCGCCACAGCCAGGCGCCAGTCGAAATGAATATCGCCGATCAGCGGGATTGAAATGGCGTCGCGAATCGGTTTCAGGGCCCGGGCCGCATTCATATCCGGAACAGCAACCCTGATTATTTCGCAGCCGGCGGCTTCGAGGTCATGGATCTGGGCAGCCGTTTTTTCGGCGTCCGCGGTATCGGTGTTGGTCATCGACTGAACGCTGATCGGTGCGCCGCCACCGATGGCCACCCCGCCGAGCTCAATCTGCCGTGTTTTTCGTCTGCTGATCATAAAGCGGCTACCCCGCTGCCCTATCTGTCTTAGCCAGGGGGCTTACCAGGCTCAACTGGGCATCGGATGAGCGTACATATTCAGGTTTGGCCCGGTCAAGATCGAGAAATCGCCCCGCTGTCAGCTGCGCTGCAGCCAGACGACCGATGACAGCCGCCGACGGGGCGCTGATCCAGGGTCTCATTTCCGCCAGTTCACCAAGCTTCAACCTAAAAATATCATTATAAACATGGAGCCCGTCCCCTGCCAGGGTCACCGGCTCACCGATCTGTTCGGCCAGCCGCCCCGGGGCCATTACCGCCATCTCCGAGCAGCGGACAGCGATGCGGCCGGGCCGGCAGCGATAGAAGCAGCAGTAAACCTCTTTCTTCCTGGCATCCATGACAACGCAGATCAGCCGCTCGGAATATACCGGGGCCGCCACCGCGTCCATGGAAGAGATGCCGATCAGCGGCAGACCGGCTCCGTGGGCCAGTCCTTTGGCGGTGGCCATGGCGATGCGCAGACCGGTAAAACTGCCGGGGCCGGTGCCGACCGCAACCGCATCGATATCGGACATGGTCAGATCCGTGGTGTTGAGCAGCCAGTCAATGGCATCGAGCAGCTTTCGGGAGTGGCTGATCCCTGAATCGAAAGACAGCGCCCCAAGCACCCGGCCGTCTGAAAAACCGCCCCGGGTAACGGCCACGGAGCAGCAGTTGGTGGCGGTGTCGAATGACAGTATGGTGCCGGCCGATGTCATTGGCTGAAGATCCTGACGATGTCGTTGTAGAAGACGAACAGCATCAGAGTGCCGAGCAGAGCGATTCCGACCTGCTGAGCCATGATCTGGGCCCGCTCGTTCAGCGGCTTGCGGCGGATTCCCTCAATGGTCAGAAAAACCAGATGGCCGCCGTCCAGAACCGGGATTGGAAGCAGGTTTAGTATGCCCAGGTTGACGCTGAGCAGCCCCATGAAGTGGGCCAGGTTGAGCCATCCGGCCCGGGCCTGCTCGCCGGCCAGCTGGGCGATCAGGATCGGCCCGCCAAGTTCGGAGGCGGGTATCACGTTCTGGATGATTTTGACCACACCCATGAAGGTCAGGTAGATGAACATCCAGGTCTGCCAGATCCCTGCCTGCATCGCCTTGATCGGTCCCACACGCTGATATTCGATCTGGTCCTCTTTGACAATGCCGATCATGAAACGCTGCTCGACCTCTTCGCCGAACAGATTGGTGACGCTGTCAAGCCGCGGGGCGATATCGATGGTCATCTGCTCCGAGCCGCGCCTGATGGTAAATGCCAGCTGCCTGCCTTCACTGCCGGAGACGGTTTTCAGAACATCCGCCCAGCTGCTGATCGGGCGGCCGTCGATGTCGGTGATCATGTCGCCGGCCATGATGCCTGCCTGATCGGCCGGCGACTCGGGGCTGACCTGCCCGATAACCGTACTGTCCATGTTTTCGGGTATGCCCATGGCCATGAAAATCATAAAGAAGAGGAGCACCGAAAACAGCAGGTTGAAAAGCGGGCCGGCCAGGACGATGAAAAAACGGTTCCACACCGGGCGGGTCGCAAACGAGCGGTCCCGGTCCTCGCCGTCGGCCGCTTCTTCCGGGTTCTCACCCAGCATCTTGACATAGCCCCCGAGGGGGAATGCCGAAATCAGGTACTCGGTCTCCCCGACCGTCTTGGAAATCAGCTTCGGGCCGAAGCCCAGGGAAAACTTGAGCACTTTGACCTTGAAAAGCTTGGCGAACAGAAAGTGGCCAAGTTCATGGACGAAAATAAGGACACCGAGAACGACGATAAAAGAGACAAGTGTATTCATAACAGGTTTTTTTCAGGAAACGTCTGAACACCTCAATGGGCGATCAGCGATTGAGCAACTTTTCTGGCTTCACGGTCGGCTTCGATCAGCACGGCAAGATCCATATCCATGGGACCTTCGATCTGAGCCATGGTCTGTCCGACAATGGAGGCAATTCGGGGGAAGTCTATTTTCATATCGAGGAAAGCAGCCACCGCCACCTCGTTGGCAGCGTTGAGCACAGCGCTGCTGATGCCGCCCCGATCCAGCGCCTCGAAGGCAAGCCGCAGTGCCGGGAAGCGCTTATAATCGGGCTCGTAGAACTCGAGATCGCTGCACTGCCAGAGATTCAGCGGTTTGAGGCCCAGGGGGATTCGCTCCGGGTAGGACAGCGCGTAGGCAATCGGTATCTTCATATCCGGTATGCCGAGCTGGGCCAGCACCGAGCCGTCCTGGTACTCGACCAGTGAATGGACGATTGACTGTGGATGAACGACCACGCTGATCGCCTCCGGGGCCATATCGAACAGCCAGTGCGCTTCAATGACCTCGAGCCCCTTGTTCATCAGGGTCGCCGAATCGATGCTGATCTTTTTACCCATGCTCCAGTTGGGGTGATTGAGCGCTTCCTCGCAGGTCACCGTCAGCAGGTCTTCCGGTGATGTATGGAGAAACGGGCCGCCGGAAGCGGTCAGGATGAGCTGTGAAACGTCCTGACGACGCCCGGCTTCAAGGGCCTGGAAAATGGCGCTGTGCTCGGAATCGATCGGCAGCAGCCGAACCTTGTTCTTTCTGACCTTGTCCATCACCAGCCGCCCGGCGACGACCAGTGTCTCCTTGTTGGCCAGGCCGATATCCTTGCCGGCATCAATCGCCCCGATGGTGGGCAGCAGGCCGGCGGCTCCGACCACGGCGCAGATCGTCATATCGACGCCGTCCAGGGCAGCCACCGCCACATTTCCATCGGTCCCGTAAACGATCCGGCTGCGGTAACCATCGGGCAGCAGCCCAGCCAGCTCTTCACCATGCTGTTCGTCGATCACTGAAATCAGTTCCGGCTGGAACTCGAGGACCTGATCACTGAGCAGTTTGACATTACGGCCGGCGGCGAGACCAAGGATCTGGAAACGCCCCGGAAACTGACGAACTACGTTGAGAACATTGATACCGATGGAGCCGGTGCAGCCGAGAAGAGCAAGTTTCTTCATCAAAAACCTGAGTAAATGAGAATGTAGTAAAGCCCAGGCCCTGCCAGCAGCAGCGAGTCTATCCGATCCAGTATGCCTCCGTGACCGCCGAGCAGCGAGCCGGAGTCCTTGACGCCAAAGCCCCGTTTAATAACCGACTCGATCAGGTCGCCGAGCATGCCGACCAGGGCCAGGCCGAACGCCAGCAGTCCGATAAACCAGACGGGAGCCTGAACCGGAAAGATAAAAAAGAGGATAATGGCTGCGACAACGCCGCCCGCCGCCCCGCCGATGGCGCCTTCGACCGTCTTGTTGGGACTGATATGGGGACACAGTTTACGGCGGCCCAGTTTCGAACCGACCAGATAGGCACCGGTATCGGATCCAGCCGTGACAGCGGTCAGGATTATCAGCCAGGAGGCTCCGTCGTCCAGTCCTCTGATCAGAACCAGGTGGGCGCCGAGAAAGCCGACATAGACCAGCCCCAGAATGGTCCTCGACAGTACCAGAAGGGGCTTGTCGAAACGCTGGTAGTGGCGCAGCAGGTAAATTGCCAGGGCAGAGAAACCAAGCAGCAGCCCGGTCGGCACGGCGACCTGGTACTGGGGGCCGAAAACGGCTGTGATTACCGGCAGGATCAGGATCAGCGCCAGCAGTACCCGGTCGAACTCATAGAGCAGGCCGGTCAGGGCCATAGCACAGTACTCCCGGGCGCCGACAAAGGTGATCAGCAGCACCACCCCCCAGAAAAGCTGAAACGATCCGAGCGTCAGCAGGAGCAGCCAGCCGGCGGCCAGCAGTATGCCGGGCACAACGCGGTTCATGATTCCGTTTCCCTGAGCTGTTCCCCGGTCTTTCCGAAACGCCGTTCCCGTCTCTGAAAGTCGGCCAGGGCCTGGAGGTAGGCCTGCTTCCTGAAGTCGGGCCACATGGTTTCGGTAAAATAGATTTCGGCATAGGACGCCTGCCAGAGGAGGAAATTGGACAACCGCTGTTCGCCGCCGGTGCGGATCAGAAGATCCGGGTCAGGCTGCCCGGCGGTGTACAGATGATCACCAAACAGCTGCTGGTCAATCTGCTCAGGCCGGATCGTTCCCTGCACACAGGAATTGACCAGTGAGCGCACGGCCATGCAGATCTCATCCCTGGAGCCATAACTCAAGGCCAGGTTGAGCACCATTTCGTCGTTAGCAGAAGTTCTGCTGATCGAGTCTTCCAGGGTCTGCCGGACGCCGTCCGGCAAATGGGAAACCTCCCCGATGCAGTGCAGGCGGATCCGGTTCTTTTCCATCCGCTCCAGCTCTGAAACCAGGTAGGACTTGAGGATGTTCATCAGGCCCGAAACCTCCTGCTGGGGGCGGTTCCAGTTTTCCGAGGAAAAGGCGTAGAGAGTGAGGTGGCCGATGCCGAATTCCCGGGATGTCTCGACGATCTCACGCACCGAGTCGGCCCCGACCTTGTGGCCGTATAATCGTGGTTTTCTGCGTTCTTTAGCCCAGCGGCCGTTGCCATCCATGACGATGGCCACGTGGCGAGGTAATCGATGGGGATCGAGGGGGGCCGGGTCAGTCATCAATCGGTATCAGGGCCAGAGAACGGCAGCGGGCCGCCGGTCTCAGACGTCCATCACCTCTTTTTCCTTGGCAGCACTGATCTCGTCTATCTGGGCGACGTATGCATCGGTTTCAGTCTGGGCCTCATCCTGGAGTTTGAACAGGTCATCTTCTGAGATTTCCTTGTCCTTCTTCTGCTTTTTCAGCTGGTCGATCGCATCCCTGCGGGCGCTGCGCACCGCCACACGGAACTCTTCGGCGACCTTCTTTACCTGCTTGACCAGTTCCCTGCGACGCTCTTCGGTCAGCTGCGGGATATTGAGCCGGATGATCTTGCCGTCGTTGACCGGGGTCAGACCGACATCTGATTTGAGAATCGCCTTTTCTATGGCGCCGAGCAGCTGCGGGTCCCAGGGCTGGATGGCAATGGTTCGACTCTCGGGAATGGTCAGCGTGCCGACCTGGTTGAGCGGCATGTTGCTGCCGTAAGCGGCCACCTGAATGTTGTCGAGCAGGGCCAGCGAAGCCCGGCCGGTGCGAACCTTGGACAGCTCAGTTTTGAAAGCCTCAACACTTTTTTCCATCTTCTCGGCCATATCCAGAATCACATCGCTCATATTCTCACCCGTTTTCGTTGAATTGAAAGTGGCTCTTTATTCCGAGCTGATCAGGGTTCCGACGTTCTCACCGCACACCGCTCTGGAGATATTGCCCGGTACGGTCATATTCATTACCAGGATGGGTTTTCTGTCTTCCTTGGCCAGCGCTATGCCGGCCGCATCCATCACCCGCAGCCCCTGCTTGAGCACCGTCTCATAGGTCAGCTGCTGGTATTTGACCGCATCAGAATATTTTACCGGATCTTTGTCATAAACGCCATCGACCTTGGTGGCCTTGATGATCAGATCGGCATCGATTTCAAGGGCCCGTAAAACCCCGGCTGAATCGGTGGTAAAATACGGGTTGCCGGTCCCGGCGGCAAAGATGACCGTTCTGCCCTTCTCCAGATGCCTGGTGGCGCGCCGCCTGATGTAGGGTTCACAGACTGACTGCATCGGGATTGCCGACTGAACCCGGGTATCGACGCCGCACCGCTCCAGGGCGTCCTGCATGGCCAGGCTGTTCATCACCGTGGCCAGCATCCCCATATTGTCGGCGGTGGACCGATCCATACCCTTGCTGGCTCCGGCCACACCCCGGAAAATATTGCCGGCCCCGATCACCAGTCCGGTCTGCACGCCCAGGGCCACCACTGCCTTGATTTCCGATGCCACAAAGTCAAGCACCGAGGTACTGATCCCGAAAGAATCAGTACCCATCAGTGCTTCACCACTCAGTTTCAACAGTATCCGCTGATATTTGACCGGCATCGGAGCGCTCCCGTTATTGGTTGTGGTGCCAGAGTGAGGCTTGAATCGGCCGAGTCTTACTCCAAACCGATCTGGAAACGGGCAAACCGCTTGACCGAAATATTCTCACCCATCTTGCCGACACAGTCGGTCAACAGATCCTGGATGCTGAGATCGGGATCCTTCACATAGTTCTGTTCGAGCAGGCAGATTTCGGAGAGGAACTTGTCGATTTTTCCAGAAACGATCTTCTCGACGATATTCTCCGGTTTTCCCGATTCCAGTGCCTGCTGCACATAGATATCTTTCTCGCGGGCCAGAACCTCTTCAGGGACGCTCTCACGGTCGATGGCCACCGGGCTGGAGGCGGCGATATGCATGGCCAGGTCACGGGCAAGCTCACGGAACTGATCGGTCTTGGCGACGAAATCGGTCTCGCAGTTGAGCTCGATCATCACACCGAGTTTGCCGCCGGCGTGGATATAGGTCTCTACGACCCCTTCCGAGGTGGCGCGGCCGGCGCGTTTAGCGGCAACGGCCAGACCTTTCTTGCGAAGCAGGTCAACGGCTTTTTCCATATCGCCGTCGGTTTCGCTCAGGGCCTTTTTACAGTCCATCATTCCGGCGCTGGTTTTATCGCGCAACTCTTTTACCATCTGGGTGGTAATCTTCATGATATTCCTCCGTACCCCTGCGCCGATTCATCGGAGCAGCGCAGTTCAAAATCTGTTTTTTATCTTTAGTACATCTACCGGGGTGCAGCCGCCGGCCGCCGCAAACAGCGCCGGTTGCTGCCGGTATAACGGAAAGGGGCTGTCAGACGACCGCCCCTTTATCTCATTTACCATCCATCGCTGGAGGTATTCAGGTCTGACTACTCGGCTGCCGGCTCAGCGCTTTCGGCCGGCTTCGCAACCTCGGCCGGCTCAGCCTCTGCAACCGTTTCAGTCTCGGTGGCCACGGCGTCTATCTCGGCGCCGGCCATCGCCGCTTCAAGGGCTTCATCCGAGGCCTGTTCACCATCGCGCATGGCCTGTCCCTGCAGGACCGCTTCTGCAACGTAGCGGGTAATCAGCCTGATCGCCTTGATGGCGTCGTCGTTTCCGGGAATCAGGTAGTCGATGCCATCCGGGTCGCAGTTGGTATCAGTGATGGCGACCACGGGGATATTGAGTTTTCTGGCCTCACTGACGGCAATCGACTCGGCCCGGGGATCGACCACAAAGATGGTACTGGGTAAGGCCCGCATATCCTTGATACCGCCAACGTTGCGCTCGAGTTTGATGCGCTCTTTTTCCATCATCAGGATTTCCTTTTTGGGAAATTTGCTGATGGAGCCGTCGGCCTGCATGGACTCGATCGATTTGAGCCGCTCGACGCTGGTCTTGATAGTCTGGAAGTTGGTCATCATACCACCCAGCCAGCGATGATCGACATAGTACATGCCGCAGCGTTTGGCCTCCTCACGGATGATGGCCTGGGCCTGGCGCTTGGTGCCGACGAAGAGCAGAGAACCGCCGGCGGCGATATCGCCGGTGATGAAATCGCAGGCCTTGTCGAACATCTTCTTGGAGATATCCAGGTTGATGATGTATATACCGTTGCGGGGACCGTAGATATAGGGTTTCATCTTCGGGTTCCAGCGCCTGGTCTGATGTCCGAAATGCAGGCCGGCCTGCAGCATCTCTTTTACACTTGCATTTGCCATGAAAAACCTCCTTCTGGTTGTTCCTCCATCCCCGATGATCGGCTCGATGCCGACACCAGATTGGCAGGGGATGTGCGTATTTGTTTAACTGCTTCCACTGCGCCATGAGATATCCGGCGCAAAACATCTTTTACTACCATAAAAACGGTCCTGATGCAAGCACCTGGCCACCTTCAATCGGTTACGACGCACTATTTTTTTACCAGTGAAGAACGCCCGCTGAAAATCAGCTTGAGCCACTCAAAACCGAACTTGAGCAGTTCCGTGTCATCGCCCTCGATTCTATTTCTCTGTTCCCGGTTGAGCCGGTACTGGCCCAGGAGGCGCTGCTGCTCAGTAAAAACCCTGAAGCCGTCGATATCGTAGCAGACCATAAAGGCCAGCTGCTGCCGGGGTCCGCCCCTCCCCTCCCCCTGCCAGGGGTTGGATGCAAAAAGGGTGTCGATCTCGGCCCACAGGTCGTTGAGCTGATTGTACCGCTCCAGGTGCTGGCCCCTGACCCACTGCCTGACGGTGGTCTGCTCCGGCTCGAAATGCCCCTTGCAGTAATCATGTCTGGTCAGGAAATAATAATCCCGGGCGCGGCCCCGCTCAACCTGCCTATCCACAGCCCGTTCAAGTGGATAGGTCCGGCAGGCGGTGGGTCGTTCCTGGTAGACCGAACACCCCTGCTCGCTCAGAAACGGGCACTGCGCTTCTTCGCCCGACTCCGCCATCTTGAGCATGACGGTCGGAAAAAAAGGGTTCGCCCCTTTTTTTAATTCGGTGTAGAGGCGCATGAACGTCTCCGAATCGACGCCCAACCGCTGTTTCAGCTGAATGATGTCGAACGGATAGAGATCGAGCTCCACTTTTCTGCAGCAGACGGTAAAGCAGGAGACGCCGGGATGGCACCTGAAGGTGAAGGGCTCTGCTCCGAGCGGGATATAACCTTCGGGAAACTGTTTCGAATCGCTCATGGTCCTGAAAAAACAAAAAAGCTGACATGAACGGGGTTCATTGCCAGCTTTTCATATGGTGGTGCAGGGGCTAAATCAACTATCGGCATCCTCTTCGCCCAGGTCCTCCTGGTACCCTACCAGCTCGATGATCGCCATCGGTGCAGCGTCACCCTGTCTGATGCCGGTCTTGATTATCCGGGTGTAGCCGCCCTGCCGGTCGGCAAACTGGCTCTTGATCTGATCAAAGAGCTTGGCCACCACATCCCTGCTCTGAATGTAACTCAGTGCCTGGCGCCGGGCATGCAGGTCGCCGCGTTTGGCCAGGGTGATCATTTTCTCGGCAATGGGCTTCAGTTCCTTGGCTTTCTTCTCGGTCGTAACAATACGCTCATGCTCGAACAGGGAGGTGACCATGTTCCTGAACATTGCCTTGCGGTGCGAACTGGTGCGGCCGAGTTTCCTGCCGGATTTTCCGTGTCTCATGATTCTATCCTCAACTGATTAATCTGGTCCTATTTCTTTTCCGGGATTTGGGGCCGCTGCCAGTTGTCGAATTTCATACCAAGCGTCAGCCCCATGTCGGCCAGCAGAGTCTTGATCTCGTTCAGCGATTTACGGCCGAAATTCTTGGTTTTCAACATCTCCTGATCGCTCTTCTGGGCCAGGTCTCCGATAAAATATATCTCGGCATTTTTCAGGCAATTGGCAGAGCGCACGGACAGTTCGAGATCCTCAACCGGCTTATCGAGATAGGGATTCAGCGGCGTCAGCTCTAATTCAGGATCGTCCTCCAGCTCCGGTTCGGCCCGATCCTCGTTGAAAGTTATGAATATCGACAGCTGATCCTTGAGGATCTTGGCGGCAAAAGCCAGAGCGTCTTCCGGTGTGACGCTGCCGTCGGTCTCGATTTCCATGGTCAATTTATCGTAGTCGGTAATCTGACCGACTCGGGCCTGGGAAACCACGTACTGCATACGTTTGATCGGCGAAAAAATGGCGTCGATGGGAATCTGGCCGATGGACAGCTCCTCTTTTTCCTGGCGCTCGGCCGGAAGATAGCCTTTGCCCCATTCCACCGTCATCTCCGCGGTAAACTCGGTATCGCCGGTCAGGGTGCAGATCAACTGGTCAGGATTCATGATCTCGACATAGGCGGACGGAGTGATATCGCCGGCCCGAACGTCACCGGGCCCTTTCTTGACGACGACGATCTTCTGGGTCTCTTCACAATTGAGCTTGAGACGAATCTGTTTGATATTAAGGATAATCTCGCTGACATCTTCCATCACGTCCTTGAGCGGAGTGAATTCGTGCAGCGCACCTTCGATCTTGACCGTGGTAATCGCCGCGCCCTGGATGGATGAGAGCATAATTCTACGCAGTGAATTACCGATGGTCGTAGCAAACCCGCGCTCCAGCGGCTGGCAGACAATTTTTGCTTGGGAGCCGGTGTGATGCTCCTTGTCCGTCTCCAGTTTTTCAGGCTTAATAAGCTCGTGCCAGTTCCGGTAAAAAGGTATGTTCTCGTCGGCAGCGTGAGTCATATCATCCCTTTGTCTATGAGTTATAGAGCCCTTTCCGGGTGTCCGCCCAGCGGATGGGCCAGACGGCGAAACGGACAGAAACCTGTTGGCTTCTGTCCTCTGAGGCTCGCAATTGAGAACGACGGATATTCCGGCTCATAAGAACCGGAAATCCGCCGACATTCCTGTTTCTAATTATTTCGAGTACAGTTCTACAATCAGCTGCTCCTGAATCGGCATGGTCAACTCTTCGCGATTCGGCAGCGCTTTAACGGTCGAGGCATAGCCTTTCTTGTCCAGTTCCAGCCAACTCGGCACGCCCCGGCGCTCGACGGCCTCGAGGCTCTCGTTGATCAGGCCGTTGGCCCGGCTCTTCTCTCTGATGGAGACGATGTCTCCGACCGATGATCTGGTAGGAAGGGATGTTCACCTTTTTACCGTTGACCAGGACATGTTTATGCCTGACCAGCTGGCGGGCCTGATTCCGCGAGGAAGCAAATCCCATGCGGAAAACGGCATTGTCGAGCCGGCGCTCGAGCATGATCAGAAGATTCTCGCCGGTGACGCCCTTCTGCTGATCCGCTTTCTTGAAATATTGCCGGAACTGGCCCTCGAGCATTCCGTACATGCTCTTGACCTTTTGTTTTTCCCTGAGCTGAACCGCAAAATCAGATTGTTTCCTGAATCGTGCCTGACCGTGCTGTCCCGGGGCAAAGGCTCTGCGCTCAAATGAACATTTATCGGAATAACACCGATCCCCTTTTAAAAACAGCTTCAGTCCTTCACGCCTGCAGCGTCGACACGCTGCCCCAGTATCTCTTGCCAACTTAGCCTCCGTTGATTAATTGCTGAAACGAGCCTCTCAGGCCGTAATACAAACCGCAACCGCTAGACGCGGCGCCGTTTCGGGGGTTTGCACCCGTTGTGCGGGATCGGGGTCACGTCAAAGATGCGGGTGACCTCGAGACCGGCGTTGAGCAGCGCCCGCAGGGCGGCTTCCCGTCCCGGTCCGGGACCCTTGACCTTGACTTCGACTTTTTTCATCCCCTGGTCGGTCGCCTTTTTGGTGGCATCGGCGACCGCGTTCTGAGCGGCAAACGGTGTAGATTTACGGGAGCCCTTAAAGCCCAGGACACCGGAACTACACCAGGAAATCACATTTCCCTGCTTATCGGAAATGGTGACAATGGTATTGTTGAAGGTCGAATAGATATGCACGATACCTTCGGGTATATTCTTCTTAACCTTTCGCTTAGACCGTGTTTCCGTCTTTTTTGCAGCCATACTTTCTACCTGTCAAATTGTTAGAATGTTATTTCCGGCGCACGGCTCCGCGACGGGGGCCTTTTCTGGTCCGGGCATTGGTTTTGGTCTTCTGCCCTCTCACCGGCAGCCCCATTCGGTGACGTCTGCCACGGTAGCAGCCAAGATCCATCAGCCGCTTGATATCCATGGAAACTTCCCTTCTCCGGTCACCTTCCACGATGTAATCGTCCTCGATCACCTTGCGGATACGATTGATATCGTCGCCGCTCAGGTCGTCGCTGTTCATCGAATACGGAAGATCGACGCTGTCGAGAATCTTCCGGGCCGAGGTCAGACCGATCCCGAAGATATAGGTCAGGGCCCGATCCATGTGTTTGTTCTTGGGAAGGTCAACTCCTGCTATACGTGCCAAGATGTATCTCCTTTACGCAATTGTTCGTATGGATATGAATTATCCCTGTTTCTGCTTATGTTTTTTAACCTTGCAGGACACCCGGACAATGCCGTTGCGCTTGTAGACCTTGCAGTCGCTGCAGATTTTCTTAACCGATGAACGTACTTTCATAACGCAACTCCTATTTCTTTTTCCTGGCGTTCTTGGCCCTGAACGTCACTCTGCCGCGGGTCAGGTCATAGGGAGAAAGTTCAACGGTCACCCGATCGCCCGGCAATATCTTGATGAAATGCATGCGCATCTTGCCGGAAATATGAGCCAGGACCTTGTGTCCGTTATCCAGTTCTACCCTGAACATGGCATTGGGCAGCGGCTCAATAATCGTTCCCTCGACCTCTATCGCTTCTTCCTTGGCCATATAAGCTATCCTGAGTTAATCAATAATCGTCAAAACGGATAAGTATAATGCACAATGACGAAAAAGAGAAGTATTATTTCCCTGAGCCGTCAAACGATGCCCGGGAGCTCAACACCAGCGGACCGTCCGCCGTTACCGCCACCGAATGCTCGAAATGGGCGGAAGGACTCCTGTCGCTGGTAACCACCGTCCAGCCGTCCCGCAGCACATTCACCTTATGGGTTCCGACGTTGACCATCGGTTCGATGGCCAGGACCATCCCCTCCTGCAGCCGGGGGGAGCTGTTGTTCTGAACAAAGTTCGGAATTTCCGGCCCCTCGTGCAGGGAGGTCCCGATCCCGTGGCCGACGAACTGCCTTACGATCGAGAAGCCGTTGTTCTCAACATGCTCCTGAACCGCCGCCGAAACATCGGAAACCCGGTTTCCGATCACCACCTTGTCGATGGCCCGGTGCAGCGATTCGTCGGTGACGCTGAGCAGCTTGTTCTTGACGCTGTCAATCTTTCCGACCGGTATCGTTACTGCCGAATCACCGTAAAAACCTTTGAAAAAAGTGCCGAAATCAACTGAAATGATGTCGCCTTTTTTCAGCTTGCGCTTCCTCGAAGGAATGCCGTGCACGACCTCTTCATTGATCGACACACAGAGGCTTCCGGGAAAACCGCGGTAGCCCTTGAAGGCAGGTATCGCCTTGCGTTTTTCGCAGAGTTCTTCCGCCAGCCGGTCCAGCTCGAAGGTGGTGATACCCGGTTCAACCGTGTTCTGCAGCATCACCAGTACTTCTGCAACGATTCTGTTGGCCTCCTCCATGATCAGGATCTGGTCACGACTCTTGATCGTGATCGACTTCCCTGAAGGAGCGCTGGACGACGCGGTCACTGGTTATCTCCTGCCCCTGATTCTCCCCTGTTTCATGAAACCTTCGTAATTCCTCATTACCATGTGGGATTCAATCTGGGAAATCGTATCGATACCGACACCGACAACAATCAGCAGGGCGGTGCCGCCAAAATAAAAGGGCAGACTCAACTTGGATATCAAAATATCCGGCAGCACACACACGGCACTGAGGTAAATGGAGCCGATGACCGTCAGTCTGGTCAGCGCCTTGTCGATGAATTCAGCCGTACGCTTGCCCGGCCTGATACCGGGAATAAAGCCGCCGTTTTTGCGCAGATTCTCAGCCACGTCCTCGGGCTTGAACTGAACTGCGGCATAAAAGAAACAGAAGAAGACGACCAGGCCGATGAAACAGATATAGTAGTAGACGGTACCCGGAGACATAGCGGCCGAGGCGCGCTGGATCCAGTCGATCTGTATGAAGCTGCCGATGGTGGCCGGAAACATCATGATCGAGGAGGCAAAAATCGGCGGTATGACACCGGAGACATTGATCTTCAGGGGCAAATGGGAACTCTGGCCCCCGTAGACCTGGCGACCCACTACCCGCTTGGCATACTGGATCGGTATGCGGCGCTGGGCGGTTTCGAAAAAGACGATCAGGCCGATTACCCCGAACATCATCAGCACGATGAAGGGTACGAAGAAAAGCTGAATTTCGCCGGCTTTGACCAGCTCGAATGAGTTGATGATCGCCGACGGGCCCCGAGCCACGATACCGGCAAAAATGATCAGGGAGATACCGTTGCCGACACCGCGCTCAGTCATCTGTTCACCGAGCCACATCAAAAATGCGGTACCCGAGGTCAGGGTGATCATGGTCATCAGCTTGAACTGAACCCCGGGATCGAGCACGATCATCTCACCGCCGGGACCGGTCATTCCCTCAAGGCCAACGGCAATGAAGGACCCCTGGATTACACTGAGGACCACGGTGCCGTACCTGGTGTACTGGGTAATTTTGCGGCGGCCGGACTCACCCTCCTTTTTCAGGGCTTCGAGCTGAGGGATAACGACGGTGAGCAGCTGCATGATAATCGAGGCGCTGATGTAGGGCATGATTCCCAGCGCAAAGATGGAGAAATTCTCCAAGGCCCCGCCGGAAAACATGTTGAACATGCCGAACAGCGTTCCCGCATTCTGCTGGAAAAAGGCGGTCAGTGCCTCACTGTTGATTCCCGGGGTCGGCACCTGGACGCCTATACGGTAAACCGCCAGCATCATCAGGGTAAACAGCAGCCGCTTTCTCAGCTCCGGAATCTGTGCTGCGCTTTGCAATCCACTCATAATAGTCCTTAGACGTTAAAAAAGCGGCCATCCTCGGAGGGACGGCCACTTTGTCGGAACTTCTCCGGCGCTATTCTGCCGGGGGTGTATCTTCTAAGACGGTACCACCGGCCTTCTCGATCAGCTCCCGTGCCTGCCCGCTGACCTTGTCCACCTTGACGGTGATGGGCTTGGTGATCTCGCCGTTGGCCAGAACCTTGGCCAGGTGGCCGGCCTTGACCATACCGGCCTCGAGCAGCGTCTGGGTGGTCACTTCCTGGCCCGATTCAAAAGAGTCGAGCTGACTCAGGCTGACGATATCGAACACTTTTTTAAAGGTGTTGGTGAAACCGCGTTTGGGCAGCCGCCGCTGCAGCGGCATCTGGCCGCCCTCGAACCCGGGTTTGGATTTGTAGCCCGACCGCGACCTGGCTCCTTTGTGACCGCGTCCGGAGGTTTTTCCAAGCCCGCTTCCTGGACCACGGCCAACCCGCTTGCGCTGTTTTTTCGCCCCTTTCTGGGGAGAAAGATTTGTCAGAGATATCATTGTGCTTCCTCCACACGAACGAGATGCGCCACTTTCGCCAGCATCCCCCTGACTTCGGGAGTGTCCTTGCGCGTTACGGTTTTCTGCATTCTGGTCAGCCCCAATCCGGTCAATGTGGCCCGGATCTTCCTGGTGCTGCCAATTCCGCTCTTAACCAGGGTAAAGGTAATTGTATCAGCCATCTGACTACACCTAATGTCGTTATATTCTGTCTGTTACAGCGTCGCTTTCAGTCGTAAACCACGCCTTTGTTCAGGCCATGATCTCTTCGACCGTCTTGCCCCGCATCTCAGCAATTTTTTTAGCGCTTCTCAACCGCCCCAGGCCATCCAGCGTCGCTTTGACCATATTGTGCGGATTGTGGGAACCGAGGCACTTGGTCAGGATATTGGTAACCCCGGCCGCTTCGAGCACCGCCCGGACAGGGCCGCCGGCAATGACGCCGGTACCCTCGGAGGCCGGCTTGAGCAGTACCTTGCCGGCACCGTACCTGCCGATGATCTCGTGCGGGATGGAAACGTCGGTCAGCGAGACCGATTTCATACTTTTACGGGCCCGCTCAATTCCTTTGCGGATGGCCTCAGGCACCTGGTTGGCCTTGCCCAGCCCGTAGCCCACCTTGCCTTTCCCGTCACCAACGACAACGATTGCACTGAAGCTGAACCGGCGGCCGCCTTTTACAACTTTGGCCACCCTGTTGATATAAACAATTTTCTCGATGAGTTCGTCGGCCGCTTCGCCTTTCGAACGTGTAAATTCAGACAAGGGACACCCCCATTATTACGATTTAAAAATCCAACCCGCCTTCGCGCGCACCTTCTGACAGAGCCTTGACCCGACCATGATAGCGGCAGCCACCCCGGTCGAAAACAACCTGGGAAATTCCCGCAGCCTTGGCCTTTTCGGCAATCAGCATACCCACCTTCTTGGCGTCTGCCGTCTTACCCTTTTCGTCCTCGCTCTGAAAACCTTTTTCGACCGTCGACATCGAGACCAGTGTTGCACCGGCTGAATCATCGATCAGCTGTGCATAGATATGCTTGCTGCTCTTGAATACGCGCAAGCGCGGCCGCGTGCTTGTGCCAACAATTTTTTTCCGAATCCGCTTGACCCGCTTCTGCCGGGCAACGGAACTGGGGTTTGTTTTCGCCATCGTCTTTGTCTCAACCAGTTTGATATCTCAAATTTAGCTAATTATTTTGCAGTTGCACCGGTCTTACCGGCTTTGCGCTGGACATATTCATCTTCGTACCTGATTCCCTTGCCTTTATATGGTTCCGGCTTGCGAATCGCGCGAAGCTGGGCGGCTGTCATGCCCAGGGCCTCTTTGTCTATCGCCTCCAGTACGATCCTGGTATTGTTTTCAACCGTACCCGAAACGTTCTCAGGAAGGGTGAAATCGACCGGGTTGGAGTAGCCGACACTGAGGGTGATCGTCCTGCCGGATGCACTGGCCCGGTAACCGACGCCTTCGATAACCAGGACCTTCTTGAAGCCCTCGGCCACACCGATCACCATGTTGTTGATCAGTGACCTGGTAAGCCCCCGGAATGCATTGATCTTTTTATCGTTCTCCCCACCACCGACGAGAATCTGGTTGTCTTCGACCTTGACATCTATTTCAGGGTGGATGCTTCGATTCAGACTGCCTTTTGTGCCGGTAACTGAAATATCCTGACCCTTGATGTCAATCTTGACACCGGCCGGAATATCGATGGGCATTTTTCCAATTCGGGACATTTTCTCCTCCGTTAATCGGTGTGTTCTACCAGACCTGACACAGGATCTCACCGCCGGTGTTCAATTTTCGTGCGGCTCGATCGCTGAGCAGTCCCTGGGACGTGGAAATAATAGAAACACCGAGGCCGTTCAGGACCGTTGGAATGGCGCCTGCCCGGGCATACTGCCGCAGTCCCGGTTTACTGACCCGCTTCAGACCGGTTATCACCGATTCGCCGTTGGGGCCATACTTCAGGTTGATGATCAAGGTGCCCTGGGGACCATCATCGCTGACATTCCAGCCGTTAATATAGCCCTCATCCTGGAGAACTTTGGCCACGTTAACCTTGATCTTCGACTTGGGTATCTCGACCGTATCGAATTTCACCATTGTTGCATTTCGTATCCTGGTCAGCATGTCTGCCAGTGGATCGCTCATCGACATAGCGAACACTCCTTGTAAAATTCTATCTCGTTTGAGGTGATCGGTGCGCTACCAGCTTGACTTGGTTACGCCGGTGATTTCACCCTTCGAAGCCAGGGTCCTGAAGCAGATCCGGCAGACGCCGAACTTGCGGATGTAGGCCCGTGAACGTCCGCAGAGCGGACACCGGTTATACTTGCGAACCTTGAATTTGGGTTCACGCTGCGCCCGAGCAATCATTGATTTTTTAGCCAAACCAACCTCCAATAAGTCCTGAATATGCGCTTTATTATTGTTTAAACGGCATTCCCATCAGTTTCAGCAGCGACAAGCCTTCGGCATTGGTCGGCGCGGAAGTGACGATGGTTATGTTCAACCCCTTGATCTTATCGATTTTGTCGTAGTCGATCTCGGGAAATATAATCTGCTCCTTGACCCCCAGCGAGTAGTTACCTCGGCCGTCGAAACCCTTCGGGGACACACCCCTGAAGTCACGAACCCGGGGCAGGGCGATATTCACCAGTTTGCTGAAAAAAGCATACATTTTGTCGCCCCTCAGCGTCACCCGGCAACCGATCGGCATTCCTTCCCTGAGTTTGAATCCGGCAATCGATTTCTTGGCATTGGTGACCACCGCCTTCTGACCGGCCACCAGGGACAACTCCTGGGCTGCCCCCTCGACGATCTTGGGGTTCTGCACGGCCTCGCCAAGCCCCATGTTAAGCACGATTTTCTCCAGCTTGGGGACCTGCATGATGTTCGTGTAACCGAATTCTTCTCTTAAGGCCGGTACACAATCGTTGTAATAGAACTCTTTAAGCGCACCCATGTATAAACTCCTGACGTCACTCGTCGCGGTGACCTGTTATTTACTCTCAATCGATTCGCCGCATTTCTTGCAGAAGCGAACTTTTGTCCCATCTTCGAGAACTTTTCGGCCAACCCTGCCGGTCTGTGTACACTCGGGACAGATGAGCTGAAGATTTGAGACATGAATCGGCGCCTCTCGCTCAACGATCTGACCCTGCTGACCTGGATCGCGCGGCTTGGTATGCCGCTTGATCATGTTGATCCGTTCCACCGTCGCCTTGTTCTCAGAGGGAAACACTTTCAAAATTTTCCCAACCCGTCCCTTGTCCTTGCCGGCGATTACTTCGACCTGGTCGGCCGCCTTCAGGTAATTTCTGCCTTTTGCCATGATTCTACCTATTGTTCCCTCTAATCTCGTGTATCTGCCTACAGTACTTCAGGAGCCAGCGAGATAATTTTCATGAATCCCTGGTTTCTGAGTTCGCGGGCTACCGGTCCAAAAATACGGGTCCCGATCGGCTCGCCTGCCGCAGAAAGAATGACCGCGGCGTTCTCGTCGAATTTCACCCAGGTGTCATCCATCCGCTTCATCTCTTTCTTGGTACGAACGATAACGGCCGTCATGACATCCCCTTTCTTCACCTTGGCATGGGGAATCGCTTCCTTCACGGTCACCACGATGACGTCGCCGATACCGGCGTATCTTTTTCTCGTGCCGCCGAGAACCCTGATGCACAGTATTTTGCGCGCCCCGGAGTTGTCGGCCACATTCAGCATTGTTTCTGTCTGTATCATAATCTCACCTGACTCTCTATCAGCCCATACAGGCTCTCAATCGATGCGTATCCGCTATACGGCCTGCTCAAGAACCGACTTGACCCGCCAGCGTTTCTTCTTGCTCAGAGGCCGACACTCTTCGATCAGCACCAAATCACCGACATTACAACTGTTTTGCGGATCATCTGCCAGATATTTGACGCTGGTGGTAACGTATTTGCCATAGAGCTTGTGGCGAAATTTTCTCTCGACGCGAACGACCACCGTCTTTTCCATCGCGTTGCTGACAACAGAGCCAGTCCTGGTTTTTCGTATTTTTCTGTTTTCACTCATAGCGTTCACTGTAGGGTGATGCGTTTACCGTCTGAAGAAGCCGATTAGCCAAGCGCCTTTTCGTTGATTACGGTTTTAATGCGCGCAATATCTTTTTTAACTGATTTCAGTCGCGAAGTATCTTCCAGCGGCCGCAGCTCGTGCTGGAATACGAGGTTGCCCAGCTCTTCCCGGAGCTCCGACTCCTTCTTGAGCAGGTCCTCTTCACTCATTTTCCTGATGTCCTCGGCTTTCATAACGTGCTCCTTTTAGAAATGACCTTGGTGCTAAAAGGAAGCTTGTTGCCCGCCAGCTTCAGAGCCCGGATGGCCAGCTCCTCATCAACACCCGCCAGCTCGTAGAGTATCTTGCCGGGTTTGATCGGGGCAACCCAGTATTCCGGGCTTCCCTTGCCTTTACCCATCCTGGTCTCGGCCGGCTTCTTGGTGACCGGTTTGTCCGGGAAAACCCTGATCCAGACCTTACCGCCACGCTTGATCTTCCGGTTGATAGCAACACGGGCGGCCTCGATCTGCTGGGCCGTCATCTTACCGCTGCTCGTTGCTTTCAGGGCAAAGTCACCGAAGGAAATGGAAGAGCCGCGCTGGGCCTTTCCCCGATTCTTCCCGGTGAATACTTTTCTGTGTTTTACTTTTTTGGGACTTAGCATGTCTTACTCCCCACCATTATCTGGGCTGAAATCGGTCTTGCCGCCGCTTCAGTTTCCTTGTTCCTGCTCATCGAGCACTTCGCCGTGGAAGATCCACACCTTGACACCGATAATGCCATAAGTGGTGTTGGCCTCGGCCAGGGCGTAGTCCACGTCGGCCCGCAGCGTATGCAGCGGCACCCTTCCTTCACGGACCCACTCGCTCCTCGACATCTCGGCCCCACCCAGGCGTCCGGCACAGGAAATCTTGATTCCCTGGACGCCGAACCGCAGAGCGGAGTTGACGGCTTTTTTCATTGCCCGTCGAAAGGCCACCCGGCGCTCCAGCTGCGAGGCGATCGATTCGGCTACCAGTTGCGCATCGGCCTCAGGTCTTCTGACCTCCTGGATATCCAGGGTGACCGGACGATCAACAAACCGCTCGAGATCCTTTTTGAGCATCTCGATTTCAGCGCCCTTCTTGCCGATGACGATACCGGGACGAGCGGTGAACAGCTTCACTCTGATTTTGTCTCCGGTTCGTTCAATCTTGGTCTTTGAGAGACCGGCATGATAAAGACGTTTTTTCAGGTATTTCCGTATCTTTTGATCTTCAATGAGATAGGAAGAATAGTCTTTATCGGCATACCAGATCGAATCCCATGTACGGGTGATATTCAACCTGAGTCCTATTGGATTAACCTTCTGGCCCAAAATGATCCTCCAACTGAGTAGCTTTGAGTTTTATTTCAATGATTCAGTTATTATGCTGATGACTAAGCTTCATCCAAAATTACCGTTATATGGCTGGTGCGCTTGATTATTTTGGTGGCCCTGCCCATGGCCCGGGGCCGGATGCGCTTCAGCGACGGTCCGCCATCGACGGCGATCTTCTTGACAATGAGATTGTCCACATCCACCTGGTCATTCTGGGTGGCATTGGCCACCGCCGACTCGATAACCTTGCGAATAATCCTGGCACCCTTTTTGGGGGTGAATTTCAGGGTGGTAATGGCCTGATCCACATTCATCCCGCGCACCGTGTCGGCAACCAGCCGGGCCTTCTGCGGTGAGATGCGAATATATTTTCCTACGGCTCTCGTTTCCATGCTATCTGCTCCCAATACCTGAAAGTGTGCTTCCTATTTCTTGCGATCCGAAGCGTGACCGAAAAAAGTTCTGGTCGGGGAGAACTCTCCGAGTTTGTGCCCCACCATATTCTCGGTAACGAAAACCGGTATGAATTTTCTGCCGTTATGAACGGCAAAGGTCAAGCCGACCATTTCCGGCGTCACATCCGAACGGCGCGACCAGGTCTTGATAACCTTGCGCGATCCTGACTCTATAGCCTGATCAACTTTTCTGGCCAGGTGATCATCCACAAACGGGCCTTTTTTAACTGAACGAGACATGCTCTGCTCCTTGTTATGATCTACGTTTGACAATCATCTTGTCAGACGCTTTGGTTCCTCTCGTCTTGTAGCCTTTGGTCGGCTTGCCCCACGGCGTGCAGGGATGGCGACCACCCGAGCTCTTTCCTTCACCGCCGCCCATGGGGTGATCCACCGGGTTCATCGCCACACCGCGGACGCTTGGCCGCTTGCCCAGCCAGCGGGTACGGCCCGCCTTTCCCAGTTTCTTGCTCTCATGTTCGCGATTGCCGACCTGGCCGATACAGGCCCGGCACAGGTTATGAAATTTGCGAACCTCGCCGGACGGCAGCCGAACCAGAACATGACTGCCCTCCTTGGCCATGAGTTGGGCCGAGGCTCCGGCGCTGCGGACCAGCTGTCCACCCTTGCCGATTTTCATCTCGATATTGTGAATGACGGTACCCAGCGGAATATTCAGCATCGGCAGACAGTTGCCGGGCTGGATATCGACTTTGTCGCCGGCAACGACCTGATCACCGACGGCGATGCCGTCCGGGGCCAGGATGTACGTCTTCTCACCGTCAACATAGCTGAGCAGGGCAATATTGGCAGACCGGTTGGGGTCGTACTCGATGGAGACGACCTTGGCAGCGATATCTGTCTTATTGCGCTTGAAATCGATAATCCGGTACTTACGCTTGTGTCCGCCGCCGCGGTGACGGGCGGTTATCCGTCCGTAGTTGTTGCGGCCGCCACTCCGGGAGAGATTCGTCAGCAGGCTTCGTTCCGGCCCCGCGCTTGACAATTCCGGGTTGGTGGTTGACACATGATGTCTTTTACCGGGTGATGTTGGTTTATACGTTTTTATGGCCATGATTTCCCAATCGCTCCATCCTTTGCGTTGGTCTTAGTTTCTGCGGTTACTCAGCTTTTTGTCCGGACTACAGCTCATCGACGAAACTGATTTCGCCTTCGGACAAGGTCACATAGGCTTTTTTCCAGCCTTTTGTGTAACCGATATAACGCCCAACTCTCTTCTGCTTGCCCCGCACGGAAGTTGTCCGGACATTACCGACTTTGACATTGAACATCTTTTCGACAGCTTCCTTGATCTCAATCTTGTTGGCATCGCGGTGAACCTTGAATACCACCTGATTGCTCAATTCCTGCTGCAGGTTTGCCTTCTCGGTGAGGCAGGGCCCCTGTAATACACTGTGGATATTTTTCATGCCGTAACCCTCTCTTCCAGCCGCTCGATGGCCGGCTGCAGAACTACCAGCTTTTCGTGCAGGAGGATATCGTAGACATTCACGCCTTCGCTTTTCAGCACCTTGTATCCGGGCACATTGCGGGAAGATTTGCTGAGCTCGTCATTGTCCGAGTCGACAACGATCAACGCATTGTTCAATTCCAGAAGCTGCATGATGGAAACGAACTCCTTGGTCTTGATCGCCTCCATGGTGAAATCGTCGAGAACCACCAGGTTGCCCTCCTGAAAGCGGGCTGACATGGCCATCGAAATCGCCTGCTGACGAACCTTGCGATTGAGCTTGAAACTGTAATCGCGGGGTTTGGGACCGAAGGTAGTGCCGCCGCCGCGCCAGAGCGGAGATTTCCTGGTTCCCGCACGGGCCCGGCCGGTGCCTTTCTGGCGCCAGGGCTTGGCCCCCGAACCTCTCACCTCTCTGCGGGTTTTGGTGCTGGCGGTTCCCGCCCGCTTGGCGGCCCGCTGCTGCCGAACCACATCGTGGAGCAGGTAGGTTTTAACCTCGCGGTTGAAGATCTGGTCGTTCAGCTCGACCTCTCCGACCTTCTCATTCTTGATATTTTTAACTTCTACCGTTGACATTTGTTTCTCCTTGGACCGGTCTTAACTGATTGCTATTTTGAGAAAATTTTCAGCAAACCGTTCTTGGCCCCGGGGACGGAACCTTTTAAGAGCACGACGTTATCCTCTGGTCTGACGTCGACCACCTTGATGTTCTTTTTCAGGACCGTGTCGTTGCCCATGCGTCCCGGCATTTTCTTTCCTTTGATAACCCGGGACGGCCAGGCACTGCAGCCGATCGAACCGGGCGCACGGTGAAAACCGGAGCCGTGGGCCGCACCACCGCCCTTGAAGCCGTGCCGGCGCATGACGCCCTGAAAGCCGCGCCCTTTGCTCTTGCCCTGAACATCGACCAGCCCGCCAACTTGGACGACCGTGTCGAGCGGCAGCTGCTGCCCTACTTCAAACTCCTCAGGGTTTTCTACGTGAAACTCGCGGATATGATAGAACCCGTCTGCTCCCGCTTTTTTGCAATGACCGCTCTGGGGCTTGTTCACCCGGGACGGTTTCTTGGCTTCAAAACCGATCTGTATCGCGTCGTAGCCTTCGCCCTTGACGGTTTTAACCTGCAAAACTGTACAGGGGCCGGCCTCGACGACGGTGACCGGAATAGCAAAACCCAGCTCGTCGTAAACGCGGGTCATTCCCACTTTCTTACCCAGTATACCTATTGTCTTTGGCATGATCGTATCCGATGCTTCATTTAATCTGTCTAATCGGCTGAACCGCTGACTACGGTAGCTTGATCTCCACATTCACACCGGCGGAAAGCTCAAGCTTCATCAGCAGGTCAATGGTCTGCTGGGTCGGCTCAAGAATATCCAGAAGCCTCCGGTGCGTCCGCATTTCGAACTGCTCCCGCGACTTCTTGTCGACGTGAGGCGAACGGAGAACACAGAATTTTTTTACCGAAGTCGGCAGCGGAATCGGGCCAGCCACAGCGGAGCCGGTTCTGCGCGCCGTATCGACAATTTCGTGAGTGGACTGGTCCAGCAGTTTATGGTCGTACGCCTTGAGGCGAATGCGAATTTTCTCTGTCGGTATCATATCGTAACCTTAGCCCTGAATTTCACTGATAACGCCGGCGCCGACCGTACGGCCGCCCTCGCGAATCGCAAAGCGCAGACCAACGTCCATGGCGATCGGGGTAATCAGTTCTGCCTCGACCGAAATGTTGTCACCCGGCATCACCATCTCCACACCCTCGGTCAACGTCACCACGCCCGTCACATCCGTCGTACGGAAGTAAAACTGCGGACGGTAACCGTTGAAAAACGGGGTGTGACGGCCTCCCTCTTCCTTGCTCAGGATGTAGCACTCGGCTTTGAACCTGGTGTGCGGCGTAATCGATCCCGGCTTCGCCAGGACCTGACCGCGCTCTACCTCGTCACGCTTGACGCCGCGCAGAAGGGCACCGATGTTGTCTCCGGCCTGACCCTGGTCCAGTAGCTTGCGGAACATCTCTACCCCGGTCACCACCGTCTTGGTCGTCGGACGGATACCAACAATCTCGACCTCCTCACCAACCTTGACCACCCCCCGCTCAACACGACCCGTCGCAACCGTACCGCGGCCGGAAATCGAGAACACATCCTCGACCGGCATCAGAAACGGTTTGGCAACATCGCGCTCAGGCTCCGGAATGTACGTGTCGACCGCCTCCATCAGATCCCAGATGCACTTGGCTTTGTCCTCGTCATCGGGGTTCTCCAGGGCCAGCAGCGCCGAGCCCTGGACAAACGGAATGTCGTCGCCGGGAAACTCGTACTTGTCGAGGAGCTCGCGCAGTTCCATCTCCACCAGCTCGATCAGCTCCTCGTCGTCGACCATGTCGCACTTGTTCAGAAAAACAACCATCGCCGGAACGCCAACCTGGCGGGCCAGAAGGATATGCTCGCGGGTCTGAGGCATGGCGCCGTCGGTCGCCGCAACAACCAGGATCGCTCCGTCCATCTGGGCGGCGCCGGTGATCATGTTCTTGATATAGTCGGCATGGCCCGGACAGTCCACGTGGGCGTAGTGGCGATTGGTGGTCTCGTACTCCACGTGAGCGGTGGCGATCGTGATGCCGCGCTCTTTTTCCTCGGGGGCCTTGTCGATCTCACCGAAATCGGTGAACGTGGCCTGACCCTTCAGAGACAGTACGCGTGTGATCGCTGCCGTCAATGTCGTCTTGCCATGATCGATATGACCTATCGTCCCTACATTCACATGCGGCTTTGTCCGCTCGAATTTTACTTTTGACATCTTCCTTCCTCAACAAAGATTGTGTCTAAATCCCTCTGATCTTCTTAATTATTTTCTCCGCTTTTGGTCGCGGCACAACATCAAATTCCAGAAACTGCATGGTAAAGTGGGCCCGCCCCTGGGTTGCCGACCTCAGCGAGGTCGAGTAGCCGAACATCTCGGCCAGCGGCACATGGGCCCCGATGATCTGGGCATTGTTCTCTGCCTCTATTCCGGAAACCTTTCCCCGTTTACTGTTGAGGTCCGAAATAACATCCCCGACATAATCCTCAGGGGTAACCACCTCCAGGTCCATCACCGGCTCCAGCAGAACCGGTTCGGCTTCGCTGCCGGCCTTTCTCAAGGCCATCGCCGCCGCTACACCAAAGGCCATCTCGGTGGAGTCTTCCTCATCGTAGGAGCCGCCGATCAGGGTAACCCTGATATCGGTGAGCGGATAACCGATGAGCGGCCCCGAGTCGAGGGTGTCTTTTACCCCCTTCTCGATGGCAGCGAGGTACATCGATGGGACGGTCTTCTCATCGACCTCGCTGCTGAAGATGAATCCATCGCCGCGTGACAGTGGCTCTATCTTCAAGACGACATGGCCGTACTGGGCGGCGCCGGTCGTCTGCTCGAAGCGTCCCTCTTCGGTGACGCTTCGGGTAATCGTCTCTTTGTAGGCTACCTGGGGTTTACCGACATTGGCGGAAACCTTGAACTCATTGAGCAGCCGATGAACGATTATCTCCAGGTGAAGTTCCCCCATCCCCGAGATAATCTTCTGACCCGTATCCTGGTCCGTTGCAACCGTGAATGACGGATCTTCCAGGGCGATTTTGTCGAGCGTCTCGATCAGCTTCTTTTCATCGGCTTTGCTTCTCGGCTCGATGGCCACGCCGATGACCGGATCCGGGAAATCCATCGACTCCAGAATCACAAAATCGCCGCTTTCGCAGAGCGTGTCGCCGGTGGTGCTGAACTTCAGCCCGACAATCGCCCCGATGTCTCCAGCCCCGATCGACTTGACCTCTTCACGCTTATTGGCATGAAGTTTGAGAAGCTTGGAGATCTTCTCCTTCTTTTTCTTGACCGGGTTGAAAACCTTGTCTCCGACACTCAATTCCCCTGAATAAACCCTCAAAAAAGCGAGGTTTTCAACGAAGGAATCGCTCATCAGCTTAAAAACCAGGCCGCAGAATCTGCCATCCGGCCCGGTCCTGCGTTCAAGCTTCTCGCCTTCCCGGTCGAGCCCTTCCACGAAGCCGATATCAGCCGGCGACGGCAGATACCTGACCACGCTGTCCAACAAAGGCTGAATCCCTTTGTTTTTAAAGGCGCTGCCGCACAGTACCGGTACGATCTCAAGCGCCAGGGTGGCCTTTCTCAGTGCACGGTAAATCTCGTCAACCGAAACCGGTTTATCGTCAAGATATTTTTCCATGACGCCCTCATCGAAATCGGCCAATTTCTCGAGGACTGCCATTCGTGCGGCCGTGAATGCTTCTCTATAGTGATCAGGAATGGCTGATTCCACCACTTCCTGTCCAAGAGACTGCTCGGAGAAGCTGAGCATTTTCTCTTCTACGAGGTCGATGACCCCGGCAAAATCTGCTTCCCTACCGACCGGTATCTGCAGAGCCAGGGGGTTGGCCCCCAGCCGCCCGGTCATCATCTTCAGACAACGTTCAAAATTGGCCCCCACCCGGTCCATCTTGTTGATGAAAGCCAACCGGGGAATGGCGTATCTGTCTGCCTGCCGCCAGACGGTCTCTGACTGGGGTTCAACCCCGCCAACCGCACAGAAGACAGCGATGGCGCCATCCAACACCCTGAGGCTGCGCTCCACTTCGACAGTGAAGTCAACATGGCCCGGAGTGTCTATGATATTTATCTGATGCTCATTCCAGATGCAGGTTGTTGCCGCCGAGGTGATGGTGATTCCCCGTTCCTGCTCCTGTTCCATCCAGTCCATGACGGCGTTACCGTCATGAACCTCGCCCATTTTATACGATCGGCCGGTATAGTAGAGTATCCGTTCGGTCGTAGTCGTCTTGCCGGCATCGATATGGGCCATGATGCCGATGTTGCGAATAGCTGACAAATCCCTGGAAGCTGACATCAACGAACCTCACATCTTCTCTCTTGATTATTTCAGCTCCCGGCTTCAGCAAGACGGCTCCTTTCCTACCAGCGATAATGGGCAAACGCTTTATTGGCTTCAGCCATTCTGTGGGTGTCGTCTTTCTTCTTCACCGACGCGCCACGTTCGTTATAGGCATCGAGTATTTCCGCAGCCAGCTTCTCGGACATGGACCTGCCGGAGCGTGACTGGGAGAAACCGATGATCCAGCGGATCGCCAGCGCGTTTCTCCTGGTCTGGCGAACCTCCATCGGAACCTGATAGGTGGCACCGCCGACACGCCTGGACTTGACCTCGACCCGCGGTCGAACATTTTCCATGGCCTGCTCGAAGACGACGATCGGATCTTCCTCGGTCACCCGCTGATCGATAATCTCCATCGCATCGTAAAATATTCGCCGGGCCACGCTCTTCTTGCCTCGCTGCATCAAACCGTTGGTGAACTTCGACACCAGCACGTTGTGGTAGCGCGGATCCGGCTCGGTCGTTCTTTTCTCTGCACCTTTTCTACGGGACATAATTCAAATCTCCAATCCTTATCAGGAAGGCTTCTTGGCACCATATTTGGACCGGCCCTGACGGCGGTCGGAAACACCCAAGGTGTCGAGCGTACCACGCACAACATGGTATCGTACACCGGGAAGGTCCTTGACCCTGCCGCCCCTGATCAGGACAACCGAATGCTCCTGCAGGTTATGCCCGATACCCGGGATATATGAAGTCACCTCAATACCGTTGGTCAATCGCACCCTGGCTACCTTTCTCAATGCAGAGTTCGGTTTTTTCGGTGTTGTGGTATATACCCTGACACACACGCCCCGTTTCTGCGGAGACCCTTTCAGCGCAGGAGTATTGGTCTTCTTGACGATTTTCTTCCTGCCCTGGCGTACCAGTTGATTAATTGTCGGCATTGCGTTTACTGCTCCTTCTCAAATGTCAGATAGTATCCATCTTTCATGCGCCGCACCGTCTGCAACAATGCTGCGGCACAAAAGACAATATTTACATCACACCCCATCCAGTGTCAAGCCAAAAATAATTGCGCCGCAACTTATTTGGCGGCCTCCTTCTCGATGCCGGTACCGGCCGAAATAAGCCGGCCCATAATGACATTTTCCTTCAGCCCTTTCAGCTCGTCCAACTTGCCGGCCATGGCCGCATTGGTCAGAACCTTGGTGGTCTCCTGGAAGGATGCGGCAGAGATGAAACTCTCTGTCGACAGCGAGGCTTTGGTTACACCGAGCAGCAGCGGCTCGGCGGCCGGCGGCTTGGGTGCATCGACCAGGGTACCCCCTTCGGCCATAAAAGCACTGCGCTCAGCCATCAGACGATCGCGTTCATCCTCGAACACCCACCACTCGACCTGCTCGCCGATCATGAACTTCGAGTCGCCCGAAGCGGTGATCATAACCCTGCGCAGCATCTGGCGGACGATTACCTCGATATGCTTGTCGTTGATCTTGACGCCCTGGAGCCGATAGACTTCCTGGATCTCGTTGACCAGGAACTTGGCCAGTTCCTTGACGCCGAGCACGCTGAGGATATCGTTGGGAACAATGGTCCCTTCCATCAGCCGTTCTCCGGCCTGCACATAGTCACCCTCGTGGACGATGATATGCTTGGACTTGGGCACCAGGTATTCCTGGGGCTCGCCATACTCCGGTGTAACGAAGACCCGGCGCTTGCCCTTGAGTTCCTTGCCGAAGCTGATCCGGCCGTCGATCTCCGAAATAATGGCCGGTTCCTTGGGCTTGCGCACTTCGAACAGTTCGGCCACCCGGGGCAGACCGCCGGTGATATCCTTGGTCTTGGAGGTCTCACGCGGAATCTTGCCGACGATGGTACCGGCCTCGATCTCAGCCCCGTCCTCGACGGTGATGATCGACCCCACCGGCATGCTGTAACGGGCAAAAATCTCGGAGTTGGGCAGCTTCAGGGTCTTGCCCCGCTCACCCTTGACCGAAACACGCGGGTTCAGCTGGGAGGTGGTGGTGGAGTGAATGATCACCTTGGACGATTTGCCGGTTACCGGGTCGACCTTTTCCTGCATGGTCAGACCCTCGGCAACATCACCATACTTGATGATACCGCCCACTTCGGCAACGATCGGTATGGTGTAGGCATCCCAGTCGGCCAGAATGGTGCCCGGCGCCAGAAGGGTCCACCCGCTGACCGGGATCTGGGCCCCGTAGTTGACCTTGAACCGTTCACGCTCGCGTATTTTGGCACTGCGAACCACTTCACCCTTTTGGCGGACAACCACTTCCCCGGTCGACATCATCTGGATGTCAACCTGTTTCGAACCGAGCTTAATGCCGTCGAGATACTTGTTGAAATCCTGCTCGTCGAGCATGACGATTTCGGCGTTGCGGTTCATGACGATTTTGATGCCTTCGGCATTTTCGACCGAATGCAGGTTTCTGAAGGCCACCACCCCGCCGATCTGGGTAATCAGTTCGGCCTGCTCAACAGCCCTGCTCGCCGTACCGCCGATATGGAAAGTACGCATGGTGAGCTGGGTTCCCGGCTCACCGATGGACTGGGCGGCGATAACACCGACGGCTTCGCCGATATTGACCATGTGCCCGCGGCCAAGATCACGGCCGTAGCATTTAGCGCAGACACCGCGGCGGGAACGACAGGTGAGTACCGAACGAATGGTGACCCGGTCGATTCCGGCAGCCTCGATTTTCTTGACCAGCGACTCGGTGATCTCTTGACCGGCAGCGACGATGACCAGGTCATCGCCGAAGGGGTCGAGAACGTCCTCGAGTGCGACCCGGCCCAGAATACGCTCGCCGATCGGCACGATGATCTCGCCGCCGTCCATCAGCGGCTCGGCGATGATTCCGTCCAGCGTCCGGCAGTCTGTCTCGACGATGGTCGACTCCTGGGCCACATCAACCAGACGCCTGGTCAGGTAACCGGAGTTGGCCGTTTTCAGCGCCGTATCGGCCAGACCTTTACGGGCACCATGGGTGGAGATGAAGTACTCGAGCACCCCGAGGCCTTCGCGGAAGTTGGCCTTGATCGGTGTTTCGATGATTTCGCCCGAGGGTTTTGCCATCAGTCCACGCATACCGGCAAGCTGACGGATCTGATCCCGGGACCCCCTGGCACCGGAGTCGGCCATGATGAAGATCGAGTTGAAACTGGGCGAATCGATCAGCTTGTTGTCCCGGTCGCGCACGTAGTCGACCTCGATCTCGCTCATCATCTCGTTGGCCACATCCTCGGTTGCCTTGGACCAGATATCGACGACCTTGTTGTACTTCTCGCCCGAGGTAATCAGGCCGTCGGAATACTGCTGCTCCACGTCGGCAACGGCGGCCTCGGCTTTTTCAACCATGTCCTCCTTGGCCAGCGGAATCTTCATATCATTTATACAGATGGAGATCCCCGCCCTGGTGGCGTACTCATAGCCGATATCCTTGAGCCGGTCGGTGAGGATAACCGTGTCCTTGGTACCCGCGTGTCGGTAGGTGTGGTCGATCAGCTTGGCCAGGGCCTTCTTCTTGAGCACCTGGTTGACCACCTCGAACGGCAGTTTCTTGGGCAGCAGTTCACCGATGATCACGCGCCCCATGGTGGTTTCGACCATCGTGCCGTCCATCCGCACCTTGATCCGGGCCTGTAGGTCCACCTCACCGTGATCGTAGGCGATCCGGGCCTCGCTGACATCGGCGAACAATTTGCCCTCGCCGGCCACGCCGATGCGCTCGCGAGTCATGTAGTAGAGGCCCAGAACGATGTCCTGGGAGGGAATGATGATCGGTTCGCCGTTGGCCGGCGACAAGATATTGTTGGTGGACATCATCAGCACCCGGGCTTCGACCTGCGCTTCCACCGACAGCGGCACGTGGACCGCCATCTGATCGCCGTCGAAGTCGGCATTGAAGGCCGCACAGACCAGCGGGTGCAGCTGAATCGCCTTGCCCTCAATCAGGACCGCCTCAAAGGCCTGCATGCCGAGACGATGCAGGGTCGGCGCCCGGTTGAGGATGACCGGGTACTCGGTGACCACCTCATCGAGTACGTCCCACACTTCCTTGACGCCTTTTTCGACCATCTTGCGGGCGCTCTTTATGGTGGTCACATAACCGCGCCGCTCCAGTTTGTTGTAGATGAACGGCTTGAACAGTTCCAGCGCCATCTTTTTGGGCAGACCGCACTGGTGGAGCCGGAGGTTGGGCCCGACCACGATGACCGAACGGCCCGAGTAGTCGACCCGCTTACCAAGAAGGTTCTGACGGAAACGGCCCTGCTTGCCCTTGAGCATGTCGGCCAGCGATTTCAGCGGGCGCTTGTTGGCCCCGGTGATGACCCGACCCCGGCGGCCGTTGTCAAACAGCACGTCGACGGCCTCCTGAAGCATACGCTTCTCGTTGCGGATGATGATGTCGGGAGCGTCGAGTTCGAGCAGCCGCTTCAGGCGATTATTGCGGTTGATGACGCGGCGGTACAGATCGTTCAGATCAGAGGTGGCAAAACGACCGCCCTCAAGCGGCACCAGCGGCCGGAGATCGGGGGGCAGAACCGGAATCACCTCCAGGATCATCCACTCCGGCTGGTTGCCGGAATCGATGAAAGCCTCTATTACCAGCAGCCTTTTGCCCAGCTTCTGACGCTTGGTCTGGGAACCGGTGTCGGCCATTTCGATGCGAAGTTCGATGGACAGCCCCTCCAGCTTGCTCAGGTCTCCGGCCGTCACCCGCTTGGCGTAGTGATCAAAACCTTTTCTGTCGGCAATCTTGCTGAGCAGTTTGGCCTTGTCGTCGGTGCTCATTTTGTCGGACAGAGAGGCCAGCAGCGTACGGATCGCCTCGGCGCCGATGCCCACCTGAAACTGCCCCGGATAATCCTCCCGGGCCTTGCGGTATTTCTCCTCGCTCAGCAGGGTCCCCGGCGGTATGTCCTCGGTCTCCGACTCGACCACCGCATACTGCTCGAAATAGAGAATACGCTCGAGCTGCTTCAGGGTCATGTCGAGCACCGCCCCGATTTTCGACGGCAGACTCTTGAGGAACCAGATGTGGGCCACCGGGGCGGCCAGTTTGATGTGGCCGAGGCGCTCCCGACGAACCTTGGACTGAATAACCTCGACGCCGCACTTCTCACAGACCACGCCCCGGTGCTTCATGCGCTTGTATTTCCCGCAATTGCACTCGAAATCCTTGACCGGGCCGAAAATTTTGGCGCAGAACAGACCGTCGCGTTCCGGCTTGAAGGTCCGGTAATTGATCGTCTCCGGCTTCTTAACCTCGCCATGGGACCAGTCGAGAATTTTCTCCGGCGAGGCCAGAGAAATCTTCACCGCCTTGAATTTGGTAGGAGCCTTCGGTTTCTGAAAAAAATTGAATAACTCTTCCACGAGTTCACCTCTGCTTCAAATTTTATGCCCGGGTATGTTCCGCGGGTCTCGAAGAGCTGGATGGTCCTGAGAAAAATGCGCCTTAATCATCGGCGATCATCATTCCTCAATAAGCTCCATATTCAGACACAGTCCCTGCAGTTCCTTGACCAGGACGTGGAACGATTCCGGCAGGCCGGTGGCCAGGAAGTTGTCTCCCTTGACGATTCGCTCATACATCTGGGTCCGTCCTTCCACGTCATCTGATTTGGCGGTCAGGAATTCCTTCAGGGTATAGGCCGCGCCATAGGCCTCCATAGCCCACACTTCCATCTCACCCAGGCGCTGCCCGCCGAACTGGGCCTTGCCGCCGAGCGGCTGCTGGGTGACCAGTGAATATGGACCGGTGGAACGGGCATGAATCTTGTTGTCCACCAGGTGATGCAGTTTCAGCATATACATGGCGCCGACGGTTACCATGTTGGCAAACGGTTCGCCGCTCAGGCCGTCGTAGAGCTGCACCTGGCCGACCTCGTCCACCCCGGCCTCGTTCAGCAGGGCCCGGATCTCGGCTTCCTCGGCCCCGTCGAAAACCGGCGTTGACATGTGCAGGCCCTTCTGGTGTTCCCGGGCCCACTCGATCAGCTCTTCATCGCTGAGGTTTTTGGTGATGGCACTGTATTCGCTCTTGGAGTAGATCTTCTTGAGCTTCTCCTTGATCAGTTCCGCTCCCTGCTGACGGGCCATCTCATCGATCTGTTCCCCGAGTTTTCTGGCCGCATAGCCCAGGTGGGTCTCAAGAACCTGGCCGACGTTCATACGTGACGGCACGCCGAGCGGGTTGAGCACGATGTCGACCGTGGTGCCGTCGGCGAAATAGGGCATGTCCTCTTCCGGCAGCAGGCAGGAGACGACACCCTTGTTGCCGTGCCGGCCGGCCATCTTGTCGCCCACGGAGAGCTTGCGCTTGGTGGCCACATAGACTTTGACCATCTTGACCACACCCGGGGGCAGGTCGTCGCCTTTCCTCAGCCGGTCGATGATGCCGTCGTAGCGCTCGCTGATCAGACCGGCCTGTTTTTCATAGCGGCCGTAGATATCCTCGATCTTGTCAATATATTTGGCCCGCTGGGAAAAATCGAGCCGCCGCAGCGCGTGGAAACCGACCTGCTCGGCCAGTTCCCCGCTGAATTTCTTGCCCAGTTTGACCAGAATCGTCCCATCCTTGGCGATGGCGTCTTCCTTGACCGTTTTCTTGTCGATGATCTTGCCGACCTCACGGCATACGCCGCGTTTGAGGCTGGCCAGTTCGTCCAGCTTGTCCTGGTTGAGCCGCTCGATCTCGAGGTCTTCGATCATCAGGGAGCGCTCGTCCTTGTCGACCCCCTTGCGGGAGAACACCTTGGCGTCGATGACAACCCCCTCGACTCCGGGCGGGACCCGCAGGGAAGAATCCTTGACGTCCTGGGCCTTCTCGCCGAAGATGGCCCGCAGCAGCTTTTCTTCGGGGGAGAGCACCGTTTCCCCTTTCGGGGTGACCTTGCCGACCAGTGTGTCACCGGCCCCGACCTCAGCCCCGACCCTGACGATTCCCGACTCGTCCAGGTTGCGCAGCGTTTCTTCACTGACATTGGGGATGTCCCGGGTTATCTCTTCCTTGCCGAGCTTGGTATCCCGGGCCATGGTCTCGAACACCTCGATATGCAGCGAGGTGAAGGCGTCCTCCTTGAGGAGCCGCTCGTTGACCAGGATTGAATCCTCGAAGTTGAAGCCGCGCCACGGCATGAAAGCGATGGTGACGTTCTTGCCCAGGGCCAGTTCACCCTTGTCGCAGGACGGGCCGTCGGCCAGGACCGTGCCCTTCTCGACCCGAACCCCGGGCTTGACCAGCGGTTTCTGGTTAAAGCAGGTGTTCTGGTTTGACTTTTTGTATTTTTCCAGGCGGTAGACGGCCACCCCGGTTTCCGAGCCGTCGACGCCAGGCTCGTCGTAACAGACGACGATACGATTGGCATCGACCTCCTCGACCACTCCGTCCCCGGCGGCCAGCAGACAGGCCCCGGAGTCCCGGGCCACATAACGCTCCATCCCGGTTCCAACCAGGGGCGCGGCGGTAATCATCAGCGGTACGGCCTGACGCTGCATGTTGGACCCCATCAGGGCGCGGTTGGCATCATCGTTTTCAAGAAACGGGATCAGCGAGGCGGCGACACTGACCAGCTGATTGGGGGCAATGTCCATGAAGGTGACGCTGTCGGCGCTGGTGTTTATGACCTCGCCGTCTTCCCGGGCGATGAGCATATCCGGGATAATGCGTTTTTTCCTGTCCAGCGGTATCAGGGCCGGAGCAATGTAGTTGTTCTGCTCCTGCAGGGCGCTGAGGTAGCTGATCTCCTTGTCGTAGACGATCCTGTCAGCGACCTTGCGGTAGGGAGTCTCGATAAACCCGTATGGGTTGACCCGGGCATAGGTGGCCAGCGACACGATCAGACCGATGTTCGGTCCCTCAGGGGTCTCGACCGGGCAGATTCTGCCGTAGTGGGTCGGGTGCACGTCGCGCACCTCGAATCCGGCACGCTCACGGGAAAGACCGCCCGGTCCGAGGGCTGAGAGGCGGCGCTTGTGCGTAACCTCGGAAAGCGGGTTGGTCTGATCCATGAACTGGGAGAGCTGGCTGGTCCCGAAGAATTCCTTGATAGCTGCCGATATCGGCTTGGGGTTCACCAGGTCGTGGGGCATCAGTGTTTCCACATCCTGCAGCGTCATACGCTCCTTTATGGCCCGTTCCATTCGCACCAGGCCCATGCGGTACTGATTTTCCACCAGCTCACCGACGGTGCGTACCCGACGGTTGCCCAGATGATCGATATCGTCGACGGTTCCCTGGCTGTCCTTGAGTCGAACCAGGTATTTGACCGACTCGACAATGTCGTCCTTGGTCAGCGCCCGCTGGGATATGTCAACATCAAGCCCTAACCGGGCGTTTATCTTGTAGCGGCCAACTTCGGAAAGATCGTAGAGTTCCGGGTTGAAGAACAGGTTATCAAAAAAGGTCTGGGCCACATCCGGGGTCGGGGGACTCGACGGCCGCAGGCGGCGGTAGATCTCGAGCAGCGCCTCCTGGGTCGAACCGACCTTGTCCACGGCCAGGGTCTTCCTGAAAGACTCTGAATATTTGACGCCGTCGATCCCCAGGATCCTGAATTCCCTGATCTTGGCCTCTTCAAGCGTTTCCAGCAATGACTCGGTGATCTCAGTATTGTGCAGGATCAACGGCTGTTCTTCTTTCGGGTCAGCGATATCATGGGAGATGACTTTGCCGATCAGAGCTTCAGCTGAGATCTGCAGGTATTCGATCCCGGCCGCCTCAATCTTGCGGCACATGGCCCGCGACACCTTGCGTCCCTTCTTGCCGATCAGTTCTCCGTCCTTGGGGCTGATCAGATCGTATTCCAGCCGGGTGCCGAAAACCGTCTCTTCGTCATAGCTGAGCAAATACTGGTTGCGTTTCTTTTTGACGGTAACGATTGGATAGAAGGTCTCGAGCAGCTCCGGGCCGTCGTAGCCGAGTGCTTTGAGCAGCGTGGTCACCGGGAACTTCCGGCGCCGGTCGATGCGCACGTGGAGGATATCCTTGATATCGAACTCGAGGTCGATCCAGGAGCCCCGCACCGGGATGATCCGGGCCGAATAGAGCAGTTTGCTGCTGGCGTGGCTCTTGCCCTGGTCATGGGTGAAGAAAAGGCCGGGCGAGCGCTGCAGCTGGGAAACGATAACCCGCTCGGTCCCGTTAATGACGAACACGCCGTCGGCGGTCATCAGCGGCAGGGAGCCGAAAAAAACTTCCTGCTCCTTGATGTCCCTGATGGACTGCACGCCGGTCTCTTCATCGACATCGAAAGTGATCAGCCGGACTACGATTTTCAGGGGAATCTCATGGGTCATGCCACGCTGCTGGCACTCCTGAACCGTGTACTTCGGCTCTCCGAACTTGTACCTGACGAACTCAAGCGAGCAGACACCGTTGAAATCGTTGATCGGAAAGATCTCCTTCAGGATGGCCTGGAGGCCGATTTCTTCTCGCTGGTCAGGATCGCAATTCATCTGCAGAAAACTTTCATATGATTTTCTCTGCATTGAGATCAGATGCGGCGGCTCCAGAATGCTGGTCGCCCTGGCAAATTGCTTTCTGATTCTTTCCATGATTTTCCTCGAGGTTGTGAAACCCTTTACGTATGGATGATTGGCACGTTATCTGTCGTGAGTCCGGCAGCGCCGGGATGCGTCACAAAAGGTTTTCGAAAATAATCTGAGTGGCTGCTGGGCCATGAAAGAAAAAGTGATCGATAGGTTTGAACGGCCGCCTGTGAAGCTTGACAATCAGTAAGCATCGCCGTTTCCAAGGTCAAATTTCCCTCGTCGCCCCACATCGGGTCAAAAAAGATAAAGTACTGTTATAAATACAAATTTATAACGCCATTTGAAAAAGTGGCATAAACGCGACACGCCGCGCAAAAAAGCGCAGCGTGTCGTAACCATGATGGCCCGGAAGAACCATCCGATTTATGAACAGACTATTTGATTTCGACTGAGCCGCCGACACCTTCGATCTTGGTTTTGATCTCTTCAGCCTCATCCTTGGTCACGCCTTCCTTGATCGGCTGGGGAGCTCCCTCGACCAGTTCCTTGGCCTCTTTCAGACCGAGGCTGGTGATGGCGCGGACTTCCTTGATCACCTTGATCTTCTGATCGCCGGCACCGGCCAGGATCACGTCAAACTCAGTTTTCTCTTCGGCAGCGGCACCGCCACCATCACCGGCAGGTCCGGCAGCGGCTAGGGCGACAGGGGCAGCGGCGGAAACACCGAATTTTTCTTCCATTTCCTTGATGAGCTCGGAGAGCTCGAGAACGCTCATATTGGCGATGAATTCAATTACGTCTTCTTTTGTTGCAGCCATGTTATGTTCCTCTTTTTTCCTCGTGTTTAAAATAGGGTATCAGACCGGGTTCAGGCCTGTTCCTTCTGATCCTTTATTGCCTGCAGACCGTAGAGCAGCTTTTGCGGCACCGCCGCGAGTACCCTGACAAATGCGGTAGGTACGCCATTCATCACCGACAGCAGTTGGCCGAGCAACACTTCTTTTGACGGAAGCTTGGACAGGGCGATCAGATTGTCGATGGTGATTTTCTCTCCTTCGAGAACAGCGGACCGAAGCTGAAATTTGTCATACGTTTCAGCGCACTTTGCCAGTACCTTGGCCGGAGCAACCGGATCATCATAGGATGTGACAATGGCTGTCGTCCCGGTGAAGTCATCGGTGAGCGACTCACAGGACGTATCGGTAACTGCCCTTCTCAGAAGAGTGTTTTTGGCGATACGGATTTCAGAACTGGTGTCGCGAAGTTCCCTGCGGATCTTCTCCAGGTCTGAAACCTTCAAACCGCAATAGTCTGCAACGACAGAAAACTTGGCCCGACTGAACGAATCGTTCAATTCGGCGACTATTGCTGCTTTTTCGTCTCGATTCAAATTACCCTCCTACGTTTGAATTGTTTTTGTTTTTCGAAACAGCAGTTACCTCGTGAGGGGACGTTGATCCCTCACTTATTACCAGTCTCGGCAGGTCGGTTATACCGATTAAACGTGAGTGCCTGCTGTCTTCGACAAATTAATCCCCGCCGGGGGCGGGCTTAATTTTTCCTCTTGCCAGTCAGCTTCTTTATTTTATCCTGGTCCTGACATCCAGGGTATCGACCTTGAATCCCGGGCCCATGGTTGATGACATGGAGATGGTTCGCAGATACACGCCCTTGCTGGTTGAGGGCTTGAGTTGAACGAGCTTTTCGATGAAGGCAAGCGCATTATCATAGAGTTTCTGCTCTCCAAATGACACCTTGCCGATTCCGGCATGCACGATACCGGCTTTGTCGACCCTGAAATCAACCTTGCCGCCCTTGATGTCCTTTACCACCTCGGCGACATCGAAGGTAACCGTGCCCAGCTTGGCATTGGGCATCAGGTTGCGGGGGCCGAGGATACGACCGATCTTGCCGACCGTTCCCATCATATCCGGGGTGGCTACGGTCTTATCGAACTCGAGCCAGCCGCCCTGAATCTTTTCCACCAGGTCGTCCGAACCGACAAAATCGGCTCCCGCCTCCAGGGCTTCAGCCTCTTTAGGGCCTTTGGCGAAGACCAGAACGCGGGTAACCTTACCGGTTCCATGCGGCAGAACTACCGACGAGCGAACCATCTGGTCGGCGTGCCGCGGATCGACTCCGAGTTTGACGGCGATATCGACCGTTTCGTCGAACGAGGCATAGGATGAATCGATGACCAGCTTGACAGCCTCGTCTATGGTCCGGACCTGGGTTTTATCGACCCCTTCCAGTTTGTTGCGGTATTTTTTTCCATGTTTCGGCATAACAGCCTCCTACTGTACGTGTTCCGGCCCGGCCGGGATTCAGCGGTACGTAGTAAAGTTGATCTTTGAATCAGTCGACAACGGTGAGACCGGCGCTTCTGGCTGATCCCTCGATTATCTTCATCGCACTCTCAACATCGTAAGCATTGAGATCCGGCATCTTGATCTCGGCAATCTCGCGGATCTTGTCACGACTGATTTCAGCGACACGTTCGGTCTTCGGATTACCCGAGCCCTTCTGAACGTTGGCCGCCTTGAACAGCAGCACCGACGCCGGCGGCGTCTTGGTGATATAGCTGAAAGAACGGTCCTGATAGACGGTGATGACAACCGGAATAATGGTGTCACCCATGGACTGGGTTTTGGCATTGAAGGCCTTGCAGAATTCCATGATGTTGACGCCGTGCTGCCCAAGAGCCGGTCCGACGGGCGGAGACGGATTGGCCTTCCCGGCCGGAATCTGAAGCTTGATGTATGCCATTACTTTCTTGGCCATTTTTTTACTCCAACAATAGTAACGTAGAAACTGACAACGTTTTGTTATCTTAATCTAATCAGGTATTAGAAACCTGAACGAATTCCAGTTCGACCGGCGTTTCCCTGCCGAAGATGGAGACCATGACCCGAACCCTGCCTTTATCCGGGAAAACTTCGTCGACCACTCCCTGAAAATTGGCGAACGGTCCGTCGATGACCCGGACGACCTCGCCGATGTCGAACACCACTTTGGGCCGGGGGCGCTCTGAACCGTCCTGGATTCGACCGATGATTTTTCCGGCATCCTCATCGGACAGCGGTACCGGATTACGGTCATCACCGACGAAGCCGACCACCCGCGGCATATTCTGATGGACAATGTGCCAGGTGGTATCGTTGAGCTCCATACTGATCAGCATATATCCGGGGAAGAAGCGCCTCGACGAAGTTTTGCGGGAACCTTTGATCATCTCGACGACCTGCTCGGTCGGGATCAGGATTTCACCGAAGTGCTCTTCGAGACCTTCTTTGCTGATGCGCTCCTGAAGCGTTGCCTTTACCCTTTCCTCATAACCGGAATGGACCTGCAATATGTACCATTGTCTAGCCATTTAAATACCGTTTGTTCTTGGGACAGGTAAAAGGTTGAGCCGCCGGGATGCACGACTGCCCGCTCTGGTCTGTTTCTCCTGTTGGCTTAACGCAAGATGAATGAGATAAGTTTACCCAGAATGACATCGACGGTACCCAGGTAGGCGGAAACGATAATGGTCAGCAGAACCACCATGCCGGTCAGGCCAAGCGTAACTTTTTTGTCCGGCCAGGTAATCTTGGAGAACTCGGCCTGCACCTCACCGACAAATTTCTTTATCTGAGAAGGCGAAAAAGCAGAAGGCTCATCCTTGCCGGCGGCCACCTGCTTGTTGCTCTGCTTCGTTTTACCTGCCATAGCTACACCGTGAAGTCCCTGTTGAATTCTGTCGCTGGCAGGCCAGGAGGGATTCGAACCCCCAGCCCCCGGATTTGGAGTCCGGTGCTCTACCAATTCGAGCTACTGGCCTACCTGACAGTCTATTTTGTCTCTTTGTGCGGAGTGTGACTCCTGCAGAACGGACAATATTTTTTGAACTCCAGTTTGCCGGGCGTATTCTTCTTGTTTTTCGTCGTCGTATAGTTCCGACGCTTGCAGGTGCCGCATGCAAGGGTAACGATATCTCTCATCTTTTTACTTCCTGCGTCAAGAAACAATTGCCCCACTCCTTGCGAGAGCGGGGCAATTTGTTGCGTATTTAGTGGGCCTTAGCCCTGAATTTCACTGATAACGCCGGCGCCGACCGTACGGCCGCCCTCGCGAATCGCAAAGCGCAGACCAACGTCCATGGCGATCGGGGTAATCAGTTCTGCCTCGACCGAAATGTTGTCACCCGGCATCACCATCTCCACACCCTCGGTCAACGTCACCACGCCCGTCACATCCGTCGTACGGAAGTAAAACTGCGGACGGTAACCGTTGAAAAACGGGGTGTGACGGCCTCCCTCTTCCTTGCTCAGGATGTAGCACTCGGCTTTGAACCTGGTGTGCGGCGTAATCGATCCCGGCTTCGCCAGGACCTGACCGCGCTCTACCTCGTCACGCTTGACGCCGCGCAGAAGGGCACCGATGTTGTCTCCGGCCTGACCCTGGTCCAGTAGCTTGCGGAACATCTCTACCCCGGTCACCACCGTCTTGGTCGTCGGACGGATACCAACAATCTCGACCTCCTCACCAACCTTGACCACCCCCCGCTCAACACGACCCGTCGCAACCGTACCGCGGCCGGAAATCGAGAACACATCCTCGACCGGCATCAGAAACGGTTTGGCAACATCGCGCTCAGGCTCCGGAATGTACGTGTCGACCGCCTCCATCAGATCCCAGATGCACTTGGCTTTGTCCTCGTCATCGGGGTTCTCCAGGGCCAGCAGCGCCGAGCCCTGGACAAACGGAATGTCGTCGCCGGGAAACTCGTACTTGTCGAGGAGCTCGCGCAGTTCCATCTCCACCAGCTCGATCAGCTCCTCGTCGTCGACCATGTCGCACTTGTTCAGAAAAACAACCATCGCCGGAACGCCAACCTGGCGGGCCAGAAGGATATGCTCGCGGGTCTGAGGCATGGCGCCGTCGGTCGCCGCAACAACCAGGATCGCTCCGTCCATCTGGGCGGCGCCGGTGATCATGTTCTTGATATAGTCGGCATGGCCCGGACAGTCCACGTGGGCGTAGTGGCGATTGGTGGTCTCGTACTCCACGTGAGCGGTGGCGATCGTGATGCCGCGCTCTTTTTCCTCGGGGGCCTTGTCGATCTCACCGAAATCGGTGAACGTGGCCTGACCCTTCAGAGACAGTACGCGTGTGATCGCTGCCGTCAATGTCGTCTTGCCATGATCGATATGACCTATCGTCCCTACATTCACATGCGGCTTTGTCCGCTCGAATTTTACCTTTGACATTTTCCTGTCTCCTCAGGCCAAAAAAGTTTTAATTATCTTACTTCTTGTCCATGGAGCTCACGACCGGATTTGAACCGGTGACCTCATCCTTACCAAGGATGCGCTCTACCACCTGAGCTACGTGAGCATGTTCAGTTTAAACCTGGAGCGGGAAACGAGACTCGAACTCGCAACCCTCAGCTTGGAAGGCTGATGCTCTACCAATTGAGCTATTCCCGCCGCTTTGCTATGTGCACGAGAAAAGATGGTGGAGGGGGGAGGATTCGAACCTCCGAAGGCTCCGCCGACAGATTTACAGTCTGTTCCCTTTGACCGCTCGGGAACCCCTCCACACAGCCAGAAAGCGTGTATCTTTATTCTCTAAGTCAATACTCTAAAAAGTAGTTTTCCCTTTTGGAGCTGGCGATGGGACTTGAACCCGCAACCTGCTGATTACAAATCAGCTGCTCTGCCAATTGAGCTACGCCAGCTTACAAAGCCCATCAATATACATTGGCTGATAACTTTATTCAATATCTTTTTTAGTCAACCATATTTTTCGCATTCCTCTAAAACGAGTTGGCCGACCCATCGGGATTGCATTGCACAGCAGCCTCGAATCAACCGCAATTCCTGCAAAAGCGCGGCAAATGTTTGACAAAAAAAGCCGGCCCTGGTCAGGGCCGGCTTTTCGGTAAAAACAAAGTCTGCCGGTTCGCGTTACTGTTCGACAGCGGGTTTGCCAAAAGAGCTTTCCCGGAACTTCTCGAATGCCATCGCCGTGGTACGGTAGGCAATATGGGCGAACTTGGTGTAGGGCAGATACAAAAAGAGCATCATGACCGAAACCAGATGAGAGAAGTAGACGATATAGCCAATTGCGGGCAGACCAAGCCAGCGCAGCACCTGGGAGCCGAGCCCGGTGATTCCGACAGCGGCAATTATCCAGATCAGGAACCAGTCATAAAAGGTTTTGCTGCTTTCACCGCTTTCATCGGATTTGGCCCTGTTGGTCCACAATACGAAAATACCGAACAGCAGGGCAATAGCCGAAACGTTGGCCAGGATCTTGAACGGATCGTAGAACAGCATCGGACCATGCCAGGACGGCCAGAACAGGCCGATGACGTCGTTTTTCAGCAGCGACCAGCAGGTGACGATGAACAGACCGATAAAGGCGAGCATCAGCGGCAGATGGCCGCGAACCCGATCGGTATGAGTGCCGCACTCCTTGAAGCGGTTGTGCTTGACGATCTCAACCAGGGAGGGCCACAGGAACATGGTCACGAACTGGGGTATGGAGGGGCGGTAGGCCGAAGTGATGCCGGCGTTTTTGGCCATGGCCTTCCACAGCGCGGTCAACCCCTTATAGAGCGATATCGCAGCTATGGTCACTGATGAAAGCATGATCAGGACGATGAAGAAGATATTCTTCGCATACCACTTGAACTCCCAGTATCCGAAAAAATGCTGGTAGCCGTAGGTGGCGAAATCATCCCTGGAAGGAATGTGCATGCCGCCCGAAATCAGCCACATCACAAAGATCACCACCACCGGGATGCCGATCAGGATCGGCAGATTCTTGGCAGAGGTCGCCAGTTTTGCCAGACCTGCCGGCCAGCCGTACATGGTGTAGGCGTAAGCGCGGATGGCACCGAGCACTTCCGAGGGCTTGGCCCCGCGGGGACAGTAGGTGGAGCAGTCGCCGCAGGCGTGGCAGAGGAAGACATCGGGGTCGGCGACCAGGTTTTCCTTCATGCCCCAGCCAGCCCAGATCATTTCCTTGCGTGGAAAAGGTTTTTCGTCCGAAGACAACGGACATCTCACCGAGCAGGTGGCGCACTGATAACACTTTTTCAGCGTGTCCCCGCCCGCCCCCTTCAGGTATCTAATAAAACTCAAATCAGGTTGAACGTTCATCTTTTGCCTCCTGTTATCTTGTCGCTACTCACCTGGGGTGCAATCTAACGCAGTGCCGGGCCGTTTTCAACAGCCCGGCAAGATAAGCGCAGGTTAGAAGCCTTTAAACGGATTCGGTCCCATCTCGACGATCTCTTCGACGAAATCGTTGAGAATCTGGGGAATCTTGTCGTAATCAGTAATGGCTACCTGCTCTGCGGCACAACGTTCCGACTCGAGTCCGAGGGTAGAAAGCGTGTCGCCAATGTTTTCCATACGCTTGTTGGCGATTTCAGAACCTTTGACGAAATGGCACTGATAGTCGTCTCCGTAAGTACAGCCCAGCAGCATGGCACCGTCCATTCCAGCGGACAGGGCGTCGCGGATCCAGGCCATATTCACCGATCCCAGACAGCGAACCGGGATAAAACGGATCATATGATTGATGCCGTTACCCTTCATGCCGGCCATGTCGAGGGCCGGGTAGGCATCGTTTTCACAGACGAAGACCACGATTCTCAAACGGTCGTCGTCTTCTTCGGGAACCTCGACCGACTTGATCATCGAACCGATCAGATCGATGTTGTAGTCGGTAAAGCCGATGATGCGTTCGGGGCAGGCGCCCATACAGGTACCGCAGCGGCGGCACCGGGTATTGTTGGGCAGCGGCGTTCCTTTCTCGTCGTCATCGAGGGCGCCGAACGGACATTCCTCGGTGCAGCGTTTGCACTGGGTGCAGCGCTGCATGAAAAAGTCCGGCCAGGTCTGATCACCGGAGCGCGGGTGTACCGAAACTCCGCGGTCGGTCGACTCCAGACACTGGATCGCCTTGAGTGCCGCCCCGGTGGCGTCATCGATGGTCTCTTCAATGGTCTCAGCTTTGCGCACGCCGCCGCAGGTGTAAACGCCCGTTCTTCTGGTCTCGTAAGGAAAGCAGATGAAGTGCGAATCGGCATAGCCGTCGAACAGGCCGAGATCAGAAAAAGCAGGTCCCTGGCGGTAGGCCAGGTTGATCATGCTGTTTGCCTTGGTGGTCGGAACCATGCCGGCGGCCAGAACGACCATGTCGACGTCGAGCTCGAGATTGTCGCCGAGCAACGTATCCTCGGCAACCACCTTCAGCCTGCCGCCGCTCTCTTCCACCTTGGTGACAGCCCCCTTGGTCATGAAGATGCCGTCGTTCTCCTGGGCGCGCTTGTAGTAGAGTTCCTGGCTGCCCGGGGTACGCATATGCTGATAGAGTATGTACGCTTTTCCTTCCTCGTTGTCCTCACAGACATACTGCGCCTGCTTCAGGGCGACCATGGAGGTCACCGAGTTGCAGTAGGGGAAATCCTTGTCGTTATCGGTGCCGCCGGGACTCTGAACGAAGGCGACGCTGGCCGGAACCTTGCCTTCCTTGGCCAGCTTTTCGAATTCAACATTGGTCACCACGTTGGGGATGGCTCCATAACCCAGATGCTCATACTCGGAGACATCGGCAGGTTTCCAGCCGGTGGCCAGAACCACGGCGCCGTGCATCTCAGCGTCCGGGTCGGTGGCCATATAGTCCTTGAGACCGGCATTGGGGTCTTCCATGTCACCCTTTTCGATCTTCTCCCGCTCATCTACGGTTACCTTGGCAGGCGCGTCCCAATCGGTAACGGTGCCGGCTGATTTCATGGAAACCTTAAAGGCTCCAGGACCGCCGGCGATTCGCGCAACCTCGGTAGCGGTTCTGATGGTGATCGAGGCGTCGGCTTCGACTTCGGCGATCAGCGCAGCGACAGGGTTGTCCTCCAGTTCGGTCCAGGGCGCCCCGGTGGGAAACGATTTCCTCCAGTCCTTGGCCTTACCGCCGAGCTGGTCCTCTTTTTCCACCAGCGTGACCTCGTAGCCGGCGGCGGCTGCTTCCTTAGCCGCGGTCAGACCGGCGATTCCGCCCCCCATGACCAGTATCTTCCTGCTCAGATTGTCCAGCAGGTGCGGCTCGGCCGGCTTGGTTTTCTGGGCCTGGGTGCAGGCCATACGCATGTAGTCGGCGGCTGTTTCATTGAGAAACGCAGCGGCCTCGGCAGCGGGCTCCTCGCCCTCGGCCGGCTTCACCTCTGTCCAGACGACCTGTTCACGCAGATTGGCCCGGATAGTGATCGTCCCATCGCCAAAAGAGAACTCATTTTTCATGACGCGCGGCGAACAGGCGCCAACGACGATGGTATTGATCCCGTCTGCTACATCTTTTTCAATCAGTGCGCGTCCCTCGGACCCGCACAGGCAGTCAGCGGTCCTGCAGTCCATGGACATCTCGCCGGTAACCACTTCGGCCAGTGCTTCCATATCGAGCGCATCGCCGATGCCGCAACCAGAACATAAATAGGCGCTATATTTTTTTTCCATTGTTCATTACCTCCTGGAAACCTGAATTGCCTTCAAGGCAGCGGCGGTGGATGATTGAGCCGAGGTGGCAACGTCGCATGCCTGCTTGGCACAGCCAGCTCCGATTAAGCCCTTGGCATTTTCGCTGAGCACAAAACCGAACTCATCCAGGGTGACGCCCGCCGGGGCTCCGCCTTCGGCAAAGCTCGGCTGCATGCCGGTAGCCAGCACCGCCAGATCGACCTTTTGCTCGACCTTGGCTCCGCTCACCGCATCTTCGGCCACCACCGTGACCCCGTCACCATCGACATGGATATCGGCCACTTTGCCCTTGATGAAACTGGCATTTTCGTCGGCCATCAGTTTTTCACGGAATTTTTCGTACTTTCCAGGGGTTCTCAGGTCGATGTAGAAAACATAGATTTTGGCTTCCGGGTACTGCTCGCGGATGTAATTCATCTGCTTGAAGGTTGCCATGCAGCAGATGTAGGAACAGTATTCCAGGTGGTTCTCATCGCGGGAACCGGCGCACTGAACGAAACCGATCGATTTGATTTCCTTGTCGGAACCGGGGATAACGATCTTGCCGCCGGTCGGTCCATTCGGCGCTGCCATGCGCTCGATCATCATGTTGGTGACGATGGCGCCTGACTGGTTGAAATTGAGATTGTCCATCTTCTCAGGGTCATAGGGCTGCCAGCCGGTGGCCCAGATGATCGCTGAAACGTTCAGGGTGACCGTTTCAGCCTTCATGTCCAGGTCGACCGCATCGTACTTGCACGACGCCTTCACCGCTTCGGCTCCTTCTGCTGAAAGCGCCTGCTTGGCGATCACGTATTTTCTCGGGAAAGCCATCTCGTGCGGCAGATAGGCCGCCTTGCATTTGTCCATGCCGAAGTTGAACGGATTGTCGATCTCGTCGGGACAGGCTGCCGCGCAGTCACCGCAGGCGGTACAGTTGCTGTTGACATAGCGGGGAGCCAGATCGACGCTGACTTCGTAGTTGCCCGGGCCACCGCTTACCGATGCGACGGTAGCCATGGTGTAGGTACGTATTTTTCGGTTGTTGCTGATACGCTTGAAATTGATTTCGAGACCGCAGCTGGGCGGACACATTTTCGGAAAATACTCATTTAACTGAGCGACACGTCCCCCGAGGGAGGGGTTCTTGTCGATCAGAAAAACGTCATTTCCGACTTCGGCGGCTTCAAGTGCTGCTGTCAGCCCACTTATTCCTCCGCCTACGACCAAAATTGCACCGCCGGTGCCTTGCTCGTCAGTCATACCATTCCTCCATTGTCACTAAATATTGTCCTGTTGATAGATGCCGACCGCCGTAAAGGGAAATCGATCCATCTACCAAATATTCAACACTGCTGTAAAATCCTTGAAAATACGTTTTTCCATCGGGAAAATTTCAAGACCCTTGTCGCTTTCCCGAGAGAAAACCGTTGCCACCATAGAAAAAATCTCCAGGAGCGCAAAGCTCCTGGAGATTTTCTGCTACATCATGACGAACCTGCTGTCATTCAGCGAATTACAGCCACGGCTCGGTCTCGATGATGTTGATCATCTCGACTTTCTCACACTTCCATTCCTTGGACTCAGGGTTGAAGGTGGAGTTGACGAAACACTTCCAGTTCTCGTCATCACAGGTCGGGAAGTCCGAACGGTAATAGAAGCCCGGGTAGCGGGATTCTTCACGGAACAGGATGTGACGGATGTGCGACTCGACACACCAGATACGATGGTAGTTCTCCCAGCAGCGCAGCAGTTCGTGCAGGTCGCCGGCAGCCATCTTCTCTGAATCCTCACGCAGCATCTCGAGCAGATCCATACAGATCTGCAGCAGTTTGCCGGAGGTCATGTAGTAGGTCGCAACGCCGCCGCCATACTCGTCGGTGGCCTTCATCAGGCGCATCATCAGGCCGGCAGGCTTGCAGTAATTCGGGTTTACATCTTCGGCAGTGGAAGCGCCAACAAACTCGTGGTAGCGCTTGACCGGAGCGTAAATCTCGTCAGCAATTTCCTGAGCGGTCTGCATCAGTTCCGGGGTGAAGTCAGCGTTGTCACGACAGTACTTGACCATCTGCTTGGCAACGATACGTCCCTCGGCGTGCGAGCCTGAGGAGAACTTGTGACCGGAAGCGCCGACACCGTCACCGGCCGTGAACAGGCCGTCTACGGTGGTCATGCGGTTGTAGCCCCACTTGTACTTATGGGCGCGTGAATCGTTGGCGATTTCGGGTACCCAGTCCTCATCCGGACCGGAACACCAGATGCCGCAGCAACCGGAATGGGAACCGAGCATATACGGCTCGGTCGGCATGATCTCGGAACCAATTTTCTCAGGCTCGACATTCATACCGGCCCACAGACCGGCCTGACCGACGGACATATCCAGGAAGTCTTCCCAGGCCTCGGACTCGAGGTGTTTCCAGAATTTCTTCAGGGATTTTTCGTCCATACCGGCAGCTTTGCGATCCTCAAGGAAGGCATTCAAAGCAACGTCGGTGGCCATGTAGATCGGGCCGCGACCGGCTTTGAGCTCGTTGAGCATCAGGTGGTTACGCAGACAGGTCGGAGTAACCGGGGAAGCGCCGTAAGGCATGAATTTATTGAGTTCTTCCTGAGCAGCTTCGCCGCCGGCGTAGAACTCGCCCAGGCCGTTGGATACTTTGGCTTTGAACAGCAGGAACCAGGCACCAACCGGTCCGTAACCATCCTTGAAGCGGGACGGGGTGAAACGGTTTTCCATCATGGTCAGGGTGGCGCCAACCTGAGCGGCCAGAGTGTAAGTGGAACCGGCATTCCATACCGGGTACCAGGCACGGCCTTTACCTTCGCCGGTGGAACGCGGACGGAAGATATTGACAGCGCCGCCACAGGCTACGATGGCGGTTTTACACTTGATGACGAAGACCTTGTTCTCACGTACGGAGAAACCGGCAGCACCAGCGATCTGGTTCGGCTTGTTCTTGTCGAGCAGCAGCTTGACGATGAAAACGCGCTCCAGGATGTTGTCGGCGCCGAGTGCGGTTGCAGCAGGCTCAGCCACGATACATTTGTAGGACTCACCGTTGATCATGATCTGCCATTTACCGGTGCGAACCGGGGTTCCACCTTCGCGCAGAGTCGGAGCAGGCTTGGCGCCGTCGATGTTTTCTCCATCGGCGTCTTTCTTCCAGACCGGCAGGCCCCACTCTTCGAACAGCTTGACAGACTCGTCTACGTGACGGCCGCAGTCGTAAACCAGGTCCTCACGGATAACGCCCATCAGGTCGTTGCGGACCATCTTGACGTAGTCTTTGATCGGGTTCTCGCCAACGTAGGTGTTGATCGCGGAAAGCCCCTGGGCAACTGCGCCGGAACGCTCGAGGGACGCTTTGTCCACGAGCAGGATCTTCATGTCTTCCGGGGCCCATTTTTTGATTTCAAACGCGGTGCCACAAGCGGCCATACCACCACCGATGATCAACGCATCAACATCCATTTCGACGATCTCAGGATCGACGACGGCTAAAAGTTCGCCTTTTGGTTTGTTCGGTAATGCCATATTCAAATCTCCTTTTGAATAAAGATTTTAAGATTTTACAGAATCCAGCTCATTACGGGGTCGGAAGTTCTGACTCGAGGAGCAGACATTCGTCATCGAGGTTCGCACCTCTTTCACCCGCGTAAGCATTGGCAGCACCCTCAGCCGTGGTCCGGATCGGGAACTTGAAGCGCTTCATGTTGCCATTGCGGAACTTGACGGTCCACATAATGGAGTCGGAAGAACGCATCGGATGTACCTGGCCGCCCATCGGAACAAAGTCGTCGTAACCGCGCACAAAGACCGATCCCTGCGGACAAATCTTAACGCAGGAGTAACACTCCCAGCAGGCATCAGGCTCTTGGTTGTAAGCCTTCATCGTCTCAACGTTCAGAACCATCAGATCGTTGGGGCAAATGTACATGCATGCAGTCTTGTCACCGCCTTTGCAGCCGTCACATTTTTCAGGATCTACATAACTTGGCATTAAACTACCTCCTCAGTTAGTTTTAACTGTTGTGGCTCTGAACCGACAGAGCCCACTAAAACCATTACAAATTTTACTACTTGCTTCACAACCTGCAGTCGGCCGGAGCCATGAGGGATTCGACTAACTGCCTGATATTAGATTAACATTTTCCGGGCAACGGAATTTCCGTTCAGCCTCCGAAAAAATGAGTCCTCACTCATTTTCCAAGACTTTTCTTATAAAATGTTGCCTGATGATTGTCAAGAAATTTAATCGCCCCGGACGGCGATTATTCATAGGACTTTCGGGCAAGAACTTCGCGGGGTTTGGCGCCGTCGGCCGGACCGACAATTCCCTCTTTCTCCATCATCTCGATGATTCGGGCCGCCCGGTTGTAACCGATCCGCAGTCGCCGCTGAACCATCGATATGGAGGCCTGGCCCGCCTCACCGACGAAGGCCACCGCCTCATCATAGCGCTCATCGTAATCGTCCTCGCCGCCGGCCGTCAGCGAAGCGTCCTCCTCAACCTGCTCGAGCACCGACTCGTCGTAAACGGCGCTGCCCTGCTTTTTGAGAAAGCTGACCAGATCAGCGGTTTCCTGCTCGGATATATAGGCCCCGTGCACCCGTTTGATGGTGGCTGAACTGGGCGGCATATAGAGCATGTCCCCCATTCCCAGCAGATGCTCTGCGCCGGAGCCGTCGATGATGGTCCGCGAGTCGACCTTGGAGGAGACCTTGAAGGCGATTCTGGTCGGAAAGTTCGCTTTGATGAGGCCGGTCAGAACATCGACCGATGGACGCTGGGTGGCAAGGATCAGGTGGATGCCGGCGGCCCGTGCCATCTGTGCAAGCCGGGCAATGGCCCCCTCGACGTCTTTGGAGGCGACCATCATCAGATCGGCCAACTCATCGACGATGATGACGATGTAGGGCAGTTTTTCCGCTGCGGTCTCGTTGTACGAGTCAAAGCTCTTGACCCGGGCCTCTTCCAGCATCCGGTAGCGGCGCTCCATCTCCCGCACGGCCCAGAGCAGGGCCCGGCTGGCCAGTTTGGGTTCGACGACCACCGGGTGAAGCAGGTGGGGGATGCCTTCGTAGCCGGACAGCTCGATCCGCTTGGGATCGATCATCAGAAAGCGCACATCTTCGGGGGTGGCGTTGAACAGGATCGAGGCGATGATCGAGTTGATGGCCACGCTTTTCCCGGCCCCGGTGGCGCCAGCGATCAGCAGATGGGGCATTCTGGCCATATCGGCAATGGTCGGGTTGCCGACCACGTCCAGGCCGAGGACGATGGCCAGCTTGGCCCGGTTGTTCTTGAACCGTTCCGAGGCAAGCAGTTCGCGGATGTAGACCACCTGTCTGACTTCATTGGGTATCTCGATACCCAGGGCGGACTTGCCCGGCACCGAGCCGACCACCCGCACCGACTGGGCCTTGAGCCCCAAAGCAAGGTCGTCCGCCAGCCCGACGATCTTGTTGATCTTGATGCCTGGGGCCGGTGCATATTCATAGGTGGTGACCACCGGTCCCGGGGAGATGCCGACCACCTTGCCCGAGACTCCGAAATTCTTCAGTTTCTGCTCAAGCTGGTTGGAGATTTTCAGGTAGACGTTCTTGTCGATGGTCTCCGTCACCTGCTGGCTGCGTGCCAGGATCGACAGCGGCGGCAGTTTCCAGTTGCCCCTGGCCAGCGGTTCGGCACGAAAATCCTTGTCTTCATCGCCGGAATCGGCCGGCTTCTTGAATTCTTTGACCACCGGTTGAACCGCCGGCTGCGGGGACTCCGGCAGTGGCTCAACCGGTATTTTCGGGGCCTTTCTGAGCGTGCGCTGCGGTCTGGTTTTCGGAGGCCGGGAGCGTATTTTCCGGATCAGAGAGCCAACCAGGGAGACAAGGCCTACGAGCAGCCCCTTGATTAATCGCCAGATGAGGGCGACCAGCTGATACGGGGAAAACTGGGTGGAGAGCATCAGGGAGACGACCAGCACGAACAGCAGGACGAGTATCGTACCGGTGCTGCCCAGAAGCGAATGGATCAGGGTGAACACCGTTGTCCCCAGAAACCCGCCCAGTTCGAGCAGTTCGGGAGAGCGCAGACTGAGGGACGAGAGCAGCGCACAGCAGGCGATGATGGCACCGCTGACCCCCAGTGTCACCTGGGGAAGCCGCTCGAACGACATGCGGGGATTGAAAAACAGAATCGATATCCAGGCCAGCAGACCGACCAGCAGATAGGCGCCCCAGCCGAGGAAACCGAACAGCACCTGGGAGACAAGGCGCCCGACCTCGCCGCACCAGTTCCCTGATCCGGAAATCTGCGCCGACAGCAGGCTGATCAGGACAAAAGCAGCGAAAAACAAGCCGAGCACGGCAACGATTTCCTGCCTGAAACCGGGACTGCTCTTATTCTGGGACGAAGCCATTGAATCTTCTACTCCTGTGAGGTTCACTCTTTTGGGTACTCAGGCAAGAGATGTACCCGTAATCAGACCAAATTGCAAGGCGGAGCAGTCACGGGACCGCAGCAGATCAACAGAGGAGTCGGGGTGGACAGGGCGGTGAAAAGCCCGAAATAAAAGGCAGCAGATTGACGTTTAAAGGGGCAGCGGTTTGATCAGCTGGGGTCGGCGGTCCGCTTCTGCTCCAGGGACTGCTGGACGGCATCGAGCACACCGTTAATGAAAGCCGGCGAGTCTTCAGTTCCGAAGCGCTTGGCGATTTCAACCGCCTCGTTGATCGCCACCTGGGCCGGAACATCTTCGGCAAACAGCAGCTCGTAGATGGCTATTCGCATCAGATTTCGATCGGTTGCCGCAATCCGCTCCAGGCGCCAGTTGGTCGCATGTGCACCGATGGCCGCATCGATCTGCTCCAGATGGCTGAAAACCCCTTGAAGAAGTTCATATCCATAGGATCGCGCCTTCTTGTTCACCTGATAGAGAAGGCTGAACGCTGCAAATCTCTCGTCCAGCTGCTCGGCCTGGGGGGAGAGGCCTTTTCCAAGAAAATCATCCTGAAACAGAAACTGAAGCGCCGCCTCCCTTGCTTTTCGCCGGGTTCCCATCAGTTTCGCCAGACCAAAAGGGGGGAGAACACGGACAACACTACTGCCTGCCTGCGAATCGACGATGGATTTTCAGGCAGACGGTTCGGCTCAATCAAGACTGTCAACCAGGTTGGCCATTTCGATTGCCGCAATGGCAACCTCGCCGCCTTTATTGCCCGCCTTGGTTCCGGCCCGCTCGATGGCCTGCTCGATGGTCTCGGTGGTCAGCACCCCGAACAGGACAGGGACGCCGGTTTCCAGGCTGACCTGAGCCGTGCCCTTGGAAACTTCGTTGACCACCACATCGAAGTGGGGGGTTGCCCCGCGAATGACCGCACCGAGGCAGATCAGCGCATCATATTTCTGCGATGCAGCGAGCTTCTTGGTGATCAGCGGGATCTCATAGGCTCCGGGCACCCGGACAACATCGATGTCGGATTCTGTCACACCGGACCTGAGCAGGCTGTCAAGGGCCCCTTCCAGTAGTTTTTCCGAAATGAACGAGTTGAAGCGCGCCACGACGATACCAAACTTCTTGCCATCACCTTTTAAGTTCCCCTCGATATACGCTACCATGTCATTCTGTCCTCTTGTCTGTTAATCCTGCTGAGTCTATGTCTTCTCACCTGGCTGCCGGCGAACCGTCCACCAGTGTTTCGACTAATCCACCTGAATCAGGTGACCCATCCGATCCCGCTTGCACATCAGATAGTCCTTGTTTTCCTCGCCGGCCTCCATCTCGATCGGAACCCGGTCGACCACCTCGATGCCGTATCCTTCCAGGCCAACGATTTTCTTCGGGTTGTTGGTCAGCATCTTCATCTTGGAAACTCCCAGATCGCGAAGGATCTGGGCACCGATGCCGTAGTCCCGCAGATCGGCCTTGAAACCCAGCTTGAGATTGGCCTCGACGGTATCCACGCCTTCATCGTCCTGCAGTCTGTAGGCCCTGATCTTATTGACCAGGCCGATGCCGCGCCCTTCCTGCCGCATGTACAAGACGATACCGCTGCCCTCCTTGTCGATCATGCGCATGGCGGCATGGAGCTGGCCGCCGCAGTCGCAGCGTGAAGAGCCGAAAACATCGCCGGTCAGGCACTCCGAATGGACCCGGACCAGAACCGGTTTGTCGGGATCGATATCACCCTTGACCAGGGCCATATGCTCCATATTGTCCACATCATTTTTATAGACGATGGCGGTGAACTCGTTGGCATGCTCGGTGGGTACCCGGGCTTCGGCCGCCCGGTGAACCAGGATATCCTGCCGCAAACGATAGGCTACCAGGTCGGCGATGGTGGCGATCTTCAAGCCATGCTTCTCGGCAAAAATCTCGAGATCAACCATTCGGGCCATGGTACCGTCGTCCTTCATGATTTCACAGATGACGCCGGCGGTCCGCATCCCTGCCAGGCGGGCCAGGTCGACGGAGCCCTCGGTCTGGCCGGTTCTGACCAGCACACCGCCATCCTTTGCCCTGAGCGGAAAAATGTGCCCGGGACTGATAATATCGTAAGGTACGGCAGCGGGCGCCACGGCGGCCTCGATGGTTCGGGCCCGGTCGGCCGCTGAAATGCCGGTGGATACACCGCAGCGGGCCTCAATCGAGATGGTGAACCCGGTTCCATAGGGTGACTGGTTGTCGTTGACCATCATCGGCAGCTGGAGCTGATCGACGATATCGCCGCTCAGGGTCAGGCAGATCAGGCCCCGCCCGTGGGTGGCCATGAAATTGATCGCCTCAGGCGAAACCGCCTCAGCCGCCATGCAGAGGTCGCCTTCGTTCTCCCGGTCCTCGTCGTCCACCAGGATGATCATCTTTCCGGCCCTGATATCGTCCAGGACTTCTTCAATGGGACTGACTGCCATATTTCACCTGCTAGAAATCAATGGATCAAACTCGTTAATAGAAACCTTTTTCTGCTAAAAAGCCTCTGTTTATCACAATTTCACTATTACCGGCGCCTTTGTTTTCAGCAAGGAGCTTTTCCACATACTTGCCGATGATGTCGACTTCGATGTTCACCCTACCGCCCGGTTTCAGATCCGCCAGGGTCGTCATCTGCATGGTATGGGGAATGATGGAGACCGAGAAATGGCCTTTTCGGCAGGTGTTAACGGTCAAGCTGATGCCGTCAATGGTGATCGAGCCCTTTTCGATGATGTAGCGATCAAGCTCGGGGTTCACCGAAAAATTAAGGATGGTGAAATCCCCTTCACGTTTCTGCTCGACCAGGGAACCGACGCAATCGACATGACCCGAAACGATATGGCCGCCCAGCCGGTCGGACAACTGCAGGGCCCGTTCGAGATTGACGGAACTGCCGATGGTGAGCCGGCCCAGGGTGGTACGCGACAGGCTCTCGGGGGAGACATCGACGGAAAAATTTCTGCCCCTGATATGGTATGCGGTAAGGCAGGCGCCATTGACCGCGATCGACTCTCCTTCCTGGGGGCGGTCGAGGTCGAACCCGGCCTCAAAGGAAAAGGCCTGGCCGCCCCGCACCGATTTGAAGCTTACGACCTTGCCCCGGCCCTGGATGATCCCGGTAAACATCTTTCAGCCCTCGGACTCCTGGAGCAGCTGCGCCGCTTTCTCTCTGAGGGCCTGGGCTGTGGATGAATGGCTGAAATTGGCATGGATCGAAGCCGCCGTCCGGTAGGCATCGGCAGCCCGTTCCTTATCGCCCGAGGCAACGTAAATGCCGGCCATGCGTTCCAGCAAATCAACGGAATTCCGGGGGTCGTTGTTGCGCTGATAGGTGTCGAGAAGATCCAGGCAGATATCGAGCGCCTGCCGGTATTCACCCATTCCCGTGTGAGCCTCGGAGAGATGCTTGGCGACACTGAGCAGACTGACATGATCCTCGAGCTCCTCACAGATCTCCCAGGCTTTTTTATAGTGCAGGATCGCCTTGTCGTACTCTTTTCTGAGCAGACAGGCGTGACCGAGCTGGTTGGCAGCGTTGGCCATACCTTCGAGGTTGTTCTCTTCTTCGAAACCGCGCAGGGCATTGTGCAGCGAAACGGCGGCCAGAGCCGCCTCGCCCCGCTCCACGTAACCGCGGCCCTCGTCGTAATCGACCTGGGCCTGACTGCTCTGGGGTTTTGCTTCTGCTGCTTCGCCGGCCGGGCCGATCGAATCGATTTTCTGGATTGGTGTGCTCATAGTGCTTTTTTACTCTGTATAGTGTTGACGGCAATATTAGCCTGTTCAGCTACCGTGGTGGATACCGGAACACCGTCTTCCCATATCACCAGTTCACCATGATCCCCATGCAGCCCCATCAACTGCACCGAGGCTTCACTGGCCCCGATCCTGCCGAGCAGCCGGGCCAGTTGCCCCCGCACTTCGGCCTGGGGGTGTTCAAGAAAATGAAACATCGAGAAAAACGGTGTCTTGCGAATCAGGTCCGGCCGGTGCCGGGCCACCTCCGCCAGCGCCCAGATGGTCTGCACCCTGGTGGAATCAGCACTCACATAATTTAACAGATAGCGGGTGAAGGCGCCAAAGATATCGGGCCGCCCGGCGATGACCGAACCGATGGTTTCGATCATGCCCCACGGGGTCGCCGCCGAATCGGAGCAGGCCTCAAAAAGCCGGTGCAGCAATTCGGAAACCTGCCCGGGATCACGGGTCGCGACCCGGGCACAGACCCTGCCGAGCAGCCAGGCGATTTTCCAGCGGTTTTCCTCCACCGGGTCGTAGAGCAGCCGCTGGGCCAGCCGCAGCGTTTTTTTATCGTCCAGACAGAGGGCGACCAGACCGTCTTCATCGGCTTCAAAGCAGAGCTTCTTGACCAGCCGCTTGTCGGCTTTCCGGCGCTGCTTCTTGCCCGCCTCCTGCGGTTCGACCGGCGGAGGCACGAAGCCGGTGGTGGCGGTGATCTTTTCCACATCGTGCTGCTGCTTCTGCTGAAGACGATCGGCAATACCGGTAATCTCAGTATGCAGCCGGATGAAATAGAGCACCCCGCGTATGGACCGACCGTCGAGATTTCTGGTTTCGATAACCTGGTGGGTCAGCTCGTCGTAGTCTTCGATCCTGCCGGTCAGGTAGTCGTCCTCGGGCAGCAGTTCCCAGGCCAGTTCATCGTTGTCGCCGCAGGCATGAACCAGGGTCTCGACCAGCGCGGCACCGACATTGTGACCGGTGGGATCACAGGAATAGACTGCCCCGCAGGAACATGAGCCGACGGTGAACTCACTCAGCTTGCGGTTCGGCTTGTCCTCCGCCGGGGCCACCTCCTGGCCGCAGAAAGGACACCAGGGCCGTTTCTTGATCAGTGCTTTCTTCATAAAAAATCGCCGGCGGACAAAGTCACGATAAGCTCAGTTTCTCTTCCAGGCTGGCGGCGAAATTGGGATCAACCGAGTAACCCAGTTCCCGGGCTTTTTCCATGTGTTTCATGGCCTCGCGGAACTGTTCGCTGAAGTAGAGGGCCACGGCCAGATTGTTGTGGGCCAGGGGCGACTGATCATCGAGTGCCAGCCCCTTTCTGGCCGCTTCCAGGGCCCGCTCATCTTCTCCCTTCATGGTCAGAACCGAGGTCAGGTTGATCCACACCGTGGCCAGTTTCTCATCGATGGCAATGGCTTTCTGGTAGTTCTCGATGGCCGTCTCCAGGTCATTTTTCTGCTGGCAGATCAGGCCAAGATTGGCATAGGCCTGAACAGCTTTGGGGTTGACCGAAATGGCCTGAAGGTTGAGTTCCTCGGCCCTGGCCAGATCGTTCTGGCCGAAATGGATGGCACCAAGGTTGATCATCGATTCCGCCGACTGCGGATCAAGCTCGATTGCCTGCTTCAGTGAACTGATCGCCTCATCGACCCGGCCCGCCTTCATGTAGACCAGTCCGAGATGGTGGTGTGCCATGACGTTGTCCGGCAACTCTTCAACCTTTTTCTCCAGCTCCTCGATTACCGTTTCGAGATCCTCTTTTAACTGCTCAGACATGATTTTTCCTCTATTATCAAATCGTTAATTCTGACAACACAAAGTTTTACCCGACCGGGCACCGGTCGGTTTCGGGCACCGCCGACAGCGGCATACACTATAGACACCTCGCCTTTACTTTCAAGCACTATCGGTTCGAAACGGTCCGAATCCGCCGGTCAGCCAAACAACCCGCTGTCCGCTTCACAGGAGATCGTTAGTACATCGACGTGTTCGGCCAATATCTGCTGGGCGGCGGCGGCATCTTTGCCTATCTGTTCGGCCAGACCTGCGATGCTCGAAAATTTTCTCTCATCACGCAGGAATTTCAGGAGATTCAGCTTGATCGGCTTGCCGTAAATATCCTTTTTGAAATCGAAAATGTGGGTCTCGGCGACCAGCTTGTTGTCATCGAAGGTCGGATTGTAGCCGATGTTGAGAACGCCCCCGTAGCAGACCCCATCGCAGATGACCTGTACAGCGTAGACCCCGATCCGGGGAACCAGGTCCTGCTCGTTGACCTGGAGGTTTGCCGTGGGCCAGCCGATCTCGCTGCCGCCACGTTTTTTGCCCACCTGGACAACGCCCCGAATCTGATACGGTCTGCCCAGCAGCGAACGGGCGTCTTGCATCCGGCCCTCGCTTACCAGGGTGCGGATCTGGGTGGAGCTGACCAGCATATCATCTCGGTAATAGGCTTCGACCACGGTGACCGGGAAATTCTTCCTTCTGCCCTGCTCCCTGAGAAACGCCGTGTCCCCGCTTCTGCCCTTGCCGAAGGCGTAGTCGTAACCGACCACCAGCTCGCTCATGCCGATGATGCGGAGCAGAATATCTTCGACAAACTGGTCCGCCGTCGTGGCGGCAAAAGAGCGGTCGAAAGGAATGATGACCAGGATGTCGATGCCGGCCCGGTCGATCTGCTCTATCTTCTGGGCAATGGTCGAAATAAGCTGGATACCGCCGGGGCGCAGCACCGTGAGCGGGTGCGGATCGAAGGTGACGACCACGCTGCTGCCGCCGATGCGCCGGGCCTTCTCGACGACCTTGGCGAAGAGCTGCTGATGGCCGAGATGCACACCGTCGAAGTTGCCGATGGTGACGCAGGCACGGTCAAACGGCGCTACGATGTCATCGAGATTCCAGTACAGTTCCATCGGTCGGTGCCTTTGACGCTGATTTTCATTGGACGCCCCAAGAAAGTCTTGACAAATCCAGGTTCAGACTGCATATTCACCACACTAATGCCGAAGTGGCGGAATTGGTAGACGCGCTAGGTTCAGGGTCTAGTGGGGGTTCCCCCGTGGAAGTTCGAGTCTTCTCTTCGGCACCAGCAAACGATAAAGCCTGCAGCCCTCTGGGTTGCGGGCTTTTTTGTTGGTCAGCCACCGTTTTGTCCTCTTTCATATGCACCCATCAGGCGGTGCCGATCAGGCCGCAGTAAAGCGGCTGACCCGGCCCCCCCTTGAACCGAGCCTGGGCAGGAAAAACGAAAGGCTTGTAACTGGTTAAAGTTACAAGCCTTATATACAAATGGTGCCGAAGGCGAGATTCGAACTCGCACGGCCGTGGGCCACTACCCCCTCAAGATAGCGTGTCTACCAATTCCACCACTTCGGCATATTGCAGTTTTCGCTGCTTATTGCTGATTCTCGGTCTGCCCGGTCGCCGGAGCTGCTTCCTGGTCGGCCGGAACCATCAGCTGCGGCTCGGCCGGCTGGGCTGCTTCCTGCACGGCCTGCTCTGCGGCCATCTCTGACATTACCGACCCCGAGCCGTTTTGTGAGGATATATAGGCCAGGGCCACCGAGGTGACCATGAAGACAACTGCTGAGAAGGTCGTCACTTTGTTGAGCAGCGGCAGCGGCCCTTCGGTGCCGAACAGGGACTGGCTCGAGCCCCCGAACGTTGCTCCGATGTCCGCGCCCTTGCCATGCTGCAGCAGGACGATGCCTATCAGAAACAGGCAGACAGTAACATGAACGATAATCAGCAGGGTTTCCATCTAAGATCAGAACTCACTTAAAATTAATAATGCGCCCGAATGACTCAGCATCAAGCGCTGCTCCTCCCACCAGGGCGCCGTCGATGTCGGGCTGCGCCATCAACTCGTCAACATTAGCGGGTTTAACCGATCCACCATACAATATCCTCAACCCCTCAGCAATATCTTTTTCATAGAGCTCAGCGGCCAGGCTTCTGATAAAGGCATGGGCTTCCTGGGCCTGCCCGGTCGAGGCGGTCTTTCCGGTTCCGATCGCCCATACCGGTTCGTAGGCAATGACCACCGGGGCCATGGCCGCTGCGGCAACCCCTTTCAGGCCGGATCGGACCTGTCTTTCCAGCACTGCCAGGGTCTGGTTGGACTCGCGCTCTTCAAGGGTCTCACCGATGCACAAGATGATCATCAAACCATACTTCAGCCCTCCCCTGAGGCGCTGGCTGATCAGTTCATCCGTCTCACCGAAAATCTGGCGGCGTTCCGAGTGCCCGACAAGGGCCGCTGACGCCCCCAGGCTCATGAGCATTGTCGGGGAGATCTCACCGGTAAAGGCCCCCTGCTCTTCCCAGCAGACATTCTGGCCGGCCACCATGACCGCTGACCCTGCCAGCGCTTCAGCAACCGCTTCAATGGCCGTGAAGGGCGGGGCCAGCAGTATATCCCTGTCGTCCGCGCCGCGGCTTGCTGCCGCGACCTGGTCGGCCAGCAGCTTGGCTTCCGCACCGCTTTTATGCATTTTCCAGTTGCCTGCCATCAATGCTCGTCTGCTCATGATATTCACCGCCTCGATTCAGTTCAGTGATTCGACCCCCGGCAGCACCCTGCCCTCCATGAGTTGGAGGAACGCACCGCCGCCGGTTGACATATAGCTGATATTTTTCGATACACCGGCTTTTTTCACGGCTGCGTTGCTGTCGCCGCCGCCGGTAATCGACAATGCATGACTTGCGGCAACGGCATGGCACAGCGCCATGGTTCCCCGCGCAAAACTGTCCATTTCAAAGGCGCCCATCGGCCCATTCCAGACAATGGTGCGGACATCGGCGAGCGCCTCCTGGAAATAAATCGAGGTGGCCGGGCCGATGTCCAGGGCCATCCAGCCATCCGGGATCTCCAGGCAGGTCACCTGCTTGGAAACCGCATCGTTGGCAAACGACTCGGCTACCACCAGGTCGACCGGCAGAAAGAGCTTGACCCCAAAACGCTCGGCCTGCTGCAGCAGACGGCGCGCCGCGTCGAGCAGGTCGTCCTCGACCAGGGACGAACCGACCGAACAGCCGATGGCCTTGAGAAAGGTGTTGGCCATCGCCCCGCCAATGAGCATTTTGTCAACCCGGGCCAGCATGTTTTCAAGTGCCCCGAGCTTGGAAGAAACTTTCGCCCCGCCGACAATAGCGGCCAGCGGCCGGATCGGCTCATCCATGGCCTGGTGGAAATAATCGATTTCCTTCTGCAGCAACAATCCAGCCCCCCGCATTTCTACCCGCTCAGCCACGCCGGCCACCGAAGCATGGGCGCGGTGGGAAACAGCGAAGGCGTCATTGACATAAACCTCGGCCAGTCCTGCCAGTTTAGCTGAGAAATCGGCGTCGTTGTCGGTTTCTCCCTGGTAAAACCGCAGGTTCTCCAACAGCAGAACCTCGCCGTCACCTAGTTGACCGACCTCCTGCTCTACCTTTTCACCGATGCAGTCGTCGGCCATCCTGACCGGGCGATCAAGCAGCCGTTCCAGGTGCTCGGCCAGCGGAGCGAGGCTGAAGGAGCTGTCCTTCTTACCTTTGGGCCGTCCCCGGTGCGAGCAGATGATCAGTTTGCCCTGCTGCTCGATGATATATTCGAGCGTCGGCAGCGCTTCACGTATGCGAATATCATCGGTAATCACTCCCTGGTCGTCCATCGGCACGTTGAAATCAACCCGTACCAGCACCCGTTTGCCTTCCAGCGGAAGGTCCCTGACGCTTTTCATGCTTCGCTATCCTTGCCTGAGATTAACTGATGAGTTTTCTGAGAACCAGCGCATCATCGGTCGGTCGGTTATAATAACTAATGCGCCGTGCGTAAGGTGTAAACCCGAGCCGGCAATAAAACAAAACCGCCGCCTCATTTTCAGACCGGACTTCCAGGTAGATGCGCTCGACCCCCAACTCCTGAAGCCGCCGCTGCAGCTCCGCCATCAGCATGGTTCCGCAGCCGCGGCGTCGGAAGTTGGCTGCCACGCCGATCTTCAGCAAGTCGGACTCATCCTCGAAAAATCTGGCGCAGCACCAGCCGACCAGGTCGCCGCCGTCTGCGGCCGCCAGCGAAACCGACCCGGGCCGCTGCAGTTCCTCCAGGACAGACGCCCGACTCCACCCCGACAGTTCGTTTTCTTCGAGCCGGACAACGGCCTCGACCTGATCCACGGCCAGCATCCTGACCGAGATGCTTTCAGACCATCGATTCGGCAACTTTGATCGTCAGGTCCCCGAGCATATTGGTGTAGCTGCCCAGCTCGTTGTCGTACCAGCCATAGATGACCGCCTGGGTGACCGGCACTTCAAGCATGGAATCGGCGACTCCGGCGACGCCGGCCTTGGCCAGATTCACCGAAATGGAGGCGGTCCGGGTATGGGTCTCGGTAGCCTCGATAATGGCCGCCGCCCTCGGCACACCAATGATATCGGAAGAAACGTTCTGCTTTTCACTGTATTTCAGGTAGGGGCTGGTCTGGGCGAAACGGCGGTAAATGGTGTTGAGGTAATCTCTTTTGGTTGGGTTGCCGGGCTCGTCCTGGATGTTGATCACCAGGATGATCAGCGACCCGGTCGAGGTCGGGATGCGCACCGACTCGGCAATAAAACCGATATTTTTCATCTCCGGGATGACCAGGCCCAGGGCCTTGGCTGCGCCGGTGGTGGTCAGGATGATATTGTTCAGGATCGATCGGTTTTTTCTCAAGTCCGAAGCGCCCGCCCCGGGCAGCCTGTCGAGCACCTGCTGGCTGCCGGTTGCCGCATGCACGGTAACCATCGAGGCGCTGAGCAGATTGTCCTCGCCGAGGCTTTCGATCAATGGCTTGACCATGTAGGAAAGACAGGTGGTGGTGCAGGAGGCTGCGGAGATAAGGGTGTGCCGGTCGGGGTTATAGTCGTCGTCGTTGATACCCATCACCGCCGTCACCGCATCCTCGGGCATCTCCAACCCCTTCGACCTGATTTTGAACGGGGCCGAAAGAATGGTTTTCACCGCCCCCGCTTCCAGATGCCCCCGGAGCGCACCGCGGTCACTGTCACCGTCGGCCGTCGGGTCGGTGAACGCGCCGGTGGAGTCGACCACCAGCGACACCCCGTGCTCACGCCAGCCGATTTCCCGCGGGTTCCTGCTTTGCCTGAGGATTTTTACCGGGACACCGGCAGCCGTAAAGGTACCGGTCTGGTCGTCGAGTTCCTCGATTACCCGGTCACCTCTATGGCCGAACAGGTAAGACCCCAGACTGCCATAGGTCGAATCACGCTCGATGGCCGCGGCCAGATCTTCGAGTCCGGAACCGACCTCACGGCCGGTGTTGACGACCAGTTCGGAAAAATGGGCCCGGGATACCTGGTTCCACAGCGACAGTTTGCCGATTCGGCCCAGGCCGTTGATTCCTAATTTCATGGCAGACGTTCTCCCATCCGGTTATTTTGGGTTGTACTGATGAAAGTTCATAGGCCTGCTGATGGCGGCTGCATGAGGGCCCGCGCGAACATGAACAGGACGAACTCGGCCGTTTCAGCTCAGGCCCTGCCCCGACCGATGAATTACCATGCCTATTAATAGCAACTGTACCGGTAAAACTCCAGAGAGAAATCATGCTGTTTGACCAGGAACTGAAGCAGGGAACACTGATCAGGAGATACCAGCGTTTTCTTGCCGATATAAAACTGCCCGACGGATCAACGATTACCATCCACTGCCCCAATTCCGGATCGATGCGGTCCTGTTCGGACCCCGGCAGCCCGGTCTGTTATTCCCGTTCCGGCAACCCCAAGAGAAAATATCCCCATACCCTTGAAATGGTGCATAACGGCAGCACCTGGATCGGGGTCAACACGGCCCGGACCAACGCCATCGTGGCCGAAGCTCTGGAAAGCGGCCTGATCGACGAGCTGAGGGGTTTTGAAACGATGAAAAGGGAAGTGAAAACTTCGGATACCAGCCGGCTCGACCTGATGCTCGAGAAAGACGGTAAAAAAACCTATATCGAAGTCAAGAACTGTTCCCTGGTGCAGGATGGAAAGGCCTTGTTTCCCGACGCAGTAACCGCCCGGGGAACCAAACATCTCCAGGAACTGGCCCGGCTGGTATCTGAGGGGCACGGCGGCGTCATCCTGTTTCTGGTGCAGCGCCGGGATGCTCTGCGTTTCGCCCCGGCGGCGGCCATCGATCCGCTCTACGCGGCGACGCTGGCCCAGGTACGACGTGCCGGCGTATTGGCAATGGCCTACCAGGCCGAAGTGACGCCTGAAAAGATCGAGGTGACCGGCTCGCTGCCGGTCGAACCGGCCTGAGCAGTCCGGGGTTTAATTCAGCGAATGATGTCGCCGAGCCGGCCCCAGCGGATCGAGGCGAAGCGGTCGACGGAGAGGAGCGGTTCATCAATATCCCAGGACCAGTATATGATAAACGCCTTGCCCAGCACGTCACTGTTTTCGACAAACCCCCAGAAACGGCTGTCGGAGCTGTTGTCCCGGTTGTCCCCCATGACGAAATACTTGCCTTCAGGCACCGTTATCGGCCCGAAATTATCCTTGGGGCTGACCGAGGCCGGCAGATTCGTGGTCGAGGAAAAATGGGCATGGGGGTCATCGGCCCGCTTCCCGTTTCGATAGAGCTTCTTGTCCTTGATCTCGATTTTGTCGCCAGGCTCGCCCACCACCCGTTTGATATAGTCTATGGAGCGGTCTTTGGGAAAACGAAAGACGATGATATCCCCCGACTGGGGGTCCTTTATCGGCACCAGAAGCTTGCCGGTTATCGGCACCCTGACTCCGTAGATGAATTTGTTGACCAGCAGATGATCGCCGATCAGCAGGGTGGGCAGCATCGAGCCGGACGGAATCTTGAATGCCTGGACAACGAATGTCCTGATAAACAGGGCAAGCAGTATGGCGATGGCAATAGCTTCGACATATTCCCTGAAAACCGATTTTTTCTTGCTGGCTGACTCCACTGCTCTTCCCTCGTCAAAAAATTCCAGGATAACAAGCTGGTACGAACCGACTGGTTTCTACAGTGACGGCAAAGCTACTTTAATTCCTCACTTATTACAAGATCGATAACCATACTGCCTGACAATATGCTTTTTTTCCTTGATTAACAATGACCTAGCAATATACACTAGATGCAGAGGGAGGCCGGAATTCCATAACAATATATGGTGCCAACCAGGTATAAAAATTTATACTATTCCAAATAAATGCTTGTTTAAAATAGAAAAAAAATTGAATATTTTTATTCGTTTTCCTTGACAAAGCATTTTTTTTGTGTCCTAAATGTAATCTAATATGGAATGTTCCGGCAGCTTCGTTCATTCCTCAACGACTAACGGAAATTGATATTTCACAACTGCTAATGCAAAGACTATGTTCTCCTCATCGCAACTAGTTGTTGGTGTAGATATCGGCTCGCATTCTGTAAAGGTCTGCCAGCTCAAGCGTACCGATAAAGCCTATTCCATCGTAAATCTCGGCAGCGCGGTCCTTCCCGAGGGAGCCGTAGACGACGGGGCGCTGAACGAACCGGAAGTCGTTGCTTCAGCTATTTCCGACCTTTTCAAGAACCTGAAGATCAAGAAGAAAAAGGTTGGCTTTTCCATTTCCGGCTATTCGGTCATCGTCAAAAAGGTCAATCTCGCCGTCATGAATGAGGCGGATATGGAAGAACACATCATGACCGAAGCCGAGCAGTACATTCCGTTCGACATCCAGGATGTCTATCTCGATTTCCAGGACCTCAAAACCAACACCGAGGGCTACGAGCGCACTGACGTCATGCTGGTGGCCGCCAAGAAGGAGATCGTCGACGACTACCTCGACATGCTGGACAGCATCGGCCTGCAGGCGACCATCGTGGATGTGGACGGTTTCGCCCTGGAAAACACCTACGAGTACAACAACCCGAAGACTGAAAACGTGGCGCTCATCGATATCGGTGCCTCCAAGATGAATATCAATATCATCTCCAACGGGATGTCCGTGGTCGCCAGAGACATTGTCGTCGGCAGCAGACAGCTGACCGAGCGCATCATGAGCGAGTTCGACCTGGATTTCGACGAGGCGGAAGCGATAAAGATCGGCAGCGAACCGGTCGGTGACCGGCAGAAGGAGCTGGTGGATATTTTCAACTCGGTCTGCACCCAGTGGATTCTTGAAGTCAAAAAGGCCATCGATCTCTACCGATCCAATTTTCCTGACGCCCCGCTGGTTAAACTGATACTGAGCGGCGGCGGTTCCAAGGTGGCCGGTCTTGCCGATTATCTGAAGCAGGAAACCGGTATAGAAGTCGTTCTGTTCAATCCGTTTACCAATATGAAATCGAGCAAGCGGAAAATCGATCCTGAATACCTCAAGCAGGTGGGCCCGGAAATGGCCATAGCTTCGGGTATCGCTATCAGGCCCTCAGTGATATAGGAAATTTTGGAATCTGGTGATCTATGCTCCGAATTAATTTACTTCCTATAAGACAGCTCAAGAAGAGAAGCAAAGCGCGCAACCAGCTGCTCGTCTTCTTTCTTATCTTCCTGGTGGTTCTCGGTCTCATTGGCGCCACCGGTATCCTGCTTGCCGCCAAGATTACCGAGCTCAACGAGGATATTGTCGCCAAAACCAACGAGAAGAAGTCGTTTGACCAGGTGATCAAAGACCTCGCCGACCTGGAGGCGAGACGCCTTGACCTGAACAACAAGATCGCGATTATCAACCAGCTCAAGACCGATTCGTCCCTGACCGTCCATATCCTCGACGATGTGGCCAGGATCATTGATTCCAAACGGATGTGGATCACCTCCTTCAATCAGAACGGGGGCAGCCTGGCACTCTCCGGCTATGCGCTGGACAACAAGACCATCGCCGAGTTCATGGATAACCTGACCCTGGAATCCCAGTACATCGGCGGTGTCAACCTGAGCAACTCCTCGCTGCAAAATGTCAGTGGCAACAATCTGAAGTCATTTTCGATATCGGCATCCGTTTCTTCCCCGGCACCTCCTGAAGAGACACAGGCAGAAGAAAAACCGCAGCAATAACTTCAGGGATACGATCAGACAATGAAAAAGAGCAACTCAAAATTCGCCACGTTCCTTGATCAAAAATATATCCCGCTCGACAGGAAATACAAATTACTGCTGGGGGCTCTTATTCTGATCGCTCCGGTCGCTCTCTTCTATTTCCTCTTTTTCCAGCCCAAGAGCGAACAGATCAAAAGCCTTGAAATATCCAGGGACCAGCTGGTCAAGGAAATTCAGAATCTCAGGGAGAAGAAACGGCGGCTGCCGATCCTGCTTGCCCAGGTTGAACAGGTCGAAGAAGAGTTCGAAGAAGCAGCCAAGATGCTGCCCACGGGTACCGAAATCCCCAAACTGCTGACCGATATCTCGGCACTGGGCACAAACGCCGGCCTCGATTTCGTCTCGTTCACTCCTAAGGGGGAGGTGCAACGAGATTTCTACAACGAAGTTCCCGTGGCCATCACCGTCACCGGAACCTACCACGCCATTGGCGGGTTTCTCGACCAGGTCAGCAAACTGGACCGGATTGTCAGTGTAACCAACCTCACCGCCGGCTCACCGAGGAAGTCAGACTTAGGTGAATGGATCGTCAGCGCCAGCGGGCAGCTGGTAACGTATCGCTTTACCAACAAGGCGCTACCAAAGGAAGACAAGAAGTAGAAGAGAATAAAATTCTTCCCATGAGCACTATCATGAATATGATCGTTTGCTGCCGAAGTCTAAGGAAATCATTTGTAACCGGCGTTGTTGCGCTTTTTTCTCTTTTTCTTTTTCAGGCCGTTTTTGCAGCGGACCCCCAGGAGGGTGAGCCGGCGACAGCAGAGAACACCACGCCGATCGAAATTGAAAAAAGCGCCTCCGACTACGAATACCAGGTTCAAAACAGACCGGACCCTTTTGCCCCCTTCGTTTCCGGGACTTCCCAGAACAATCCGGTACGACCGGACGAAATCCTCGAAAACAATGAGGTCCTCACCGGAATGCAGCTCTTCGAACCGGGACAGCTGACCCTGGTAGCCCTGATGCTGACCGGAGGGGAAAAGCTGGCCATGGTCCAGGACTTTACCGGTCGAGGCTACGTCATCGAGGAAGGCATGAAGGTCGGCAGGCGCGGCGTTATAACCGATATTACCGAAGATAGAGTTGTCATAGAAGAAACTGCACGAACCCGCAGCGGCAAGGTTCTCAAGAACGAAATCGCGATGGTGTTAAAGCGAGAGGGAGAAGAATAGACAATGTATACCAGGTTCTTAACTACATTATTGGCCATTTTCTCCGTTATGTGCACCTATCAGGCGGGTATCAGCCCATCTGTGGCCGAAGCTCAGGTGTACAAAATTTCCGGTGTCACCACTGATATCAAATCAGACAGCCTGGAAATGACGATCAGCGGAAATACAAACCCGGCATATACCGTCTCGGAACGATTCGATCCCTACCGCCTGATTATCGATATCGCCGATACCGAACTGGACCCGACCATCAGTCCCGAACGGATTCTGCCCGCCAACAACCTGGCGGCGCTCAATCTGTCGATGCTGAGAGACCAGGACCCCCCGCTGGCCCGGTTCGAATTCGCCATCAACGACACGTCCACCTACGATGTTCAGCGCATCGACAACGACCTGAACATCAAGATCATGGCGCAGCCTGGCGGAACTGATGCGACCTCCATCAACATCGCTTCGATGGCCACCGCCGACGGTTCCTCCGGCCAGAGCGGACTGGACGAGTCGATCTTCGAGTCACCCCAGGACGGCAGTGCCGGTCTGAAAATGCCTCAGGTCCAGGAAGGCGGCGAACTGGCCGATTTTGAGGACAGCTTCTCCTTCTCCGGCTACAAGGGCGAACGTATCAGCGTCGATTTCTACAAAATCGATCTGCACAACGTATTTCGCCTGTTCAGAGAAATTTCAGGGATGAACATCATCGTCGACCAGGCGGTCAACGGCACCCTGACTCTGGCACTCAACGACGTCCCCTGGGAATTCGCCCTTGACGTGGTGATGAACCTCACCGGACTGCAGAAGGAAGAACGCTTCAACACCCTGGTGATCTACCCCAAGACCAAAGAATTTGTCTGGCCGGAACAGGCGGAGGACAACCTCTCATTTGAAGCCGACATCGAAGTGGTCAAGGAAGAGGCCCTGATAATCCAGGAGTCGGCCAGCCAGCCGGCAGCAATAATGCAGGCCAAAGAGCTGTTGCTCAAAGCCTACAAACTGGAGAAAGAAAACAAATACGAAGCTGCCGTCGATCTCTACGAGCAGGCCTTCAAGCTCTGGCCCGACAACAGCAGAATCTCCAACAAACTGGCAAATATCTACCTGGGCAGGATGAACAACAACGCCAAGGCCGCTTATTTCGCCCAGCGATCACTGGCCATTGACCCCTCGGATACGCGCGCTGCTCTCTATTGCGCAATCAGTGCAGCCAACATGGAACGCACCGCCGAAGCACTGGAATGTTTTGCCCAGAGCATCAGCAGCGACCCGCCCAAGAAGGAAGCACTGATCAGCTACGCTGCATTTACCGAAAATAACAACCGTCCGGATGCCGCCCTGAAACTGCTCGACACCTATGACAAGTACTACGGTACCAGTGTCCACACGATGGTCAGCAGGGGCCGCATTTACGACAAGATGGGTGATCGAGATAAAGCCAAGGAGGCGTACCGATCGCTGCTGGCCTCAGGACTGCAGATGCGCCCTGACCTGAAGGCATACATCCAGAGCAGGGTTACCGCTGGGAATTAATCTATATCAAGGTTAACAATTGAATCATTTTCTTGATAACTGTCGACGAGGTTCTGAAAGATGAAGGCAACCAAGAGACACATGTATTATCTGGCCATTGTGCTGCTCCTGTTCTTTGCGGCGTCATGCACCAATCAACAGCAGCCCGTTGTCGAGGAGCCGATCGTTCCGGATCAGCAGACTGCGGCATCCAAGAATCCGATAGAAAAACCTCCGGAATCGCTGCCGACCATGTATCAGACCCCTGCTTACATAGTCGATACGGAAGGCGATGAAGAGACCATTCTAACTGATGAGGAAACCGCGCTCAAGGTCGGAGCCTCGATCAAATCGACGCGGGGCCCGCAGCCGCTCTGGGACATTCTCAAACGCTTGGCCGCCCTGAAAAAGATGAATGTTTCCTGGGCCAGCGATGTCGATCAGAACGTCCTCGTCGATGTCGACATCAACGCCGGCGATGACTTCTACTCAGCCGTCGACAACCTGCTCAGGCAGGTCGACTATTTCCACGAGATGCAGGGCAGCACCATCGTGGTCAGGTACAAGGAAACCAGGCAGTTTCGCATTGCCATGCCGTTTATCCGGCAGAACTATGCCACCGCCACCGGCGGTAACGTCCTCGGCGGCGAATCGCTCAACTCCAACGTCGAGGGTCTAATCAGGCTGGATAGCCCGGAGAACATTTTCGACATCTGGGAAAGTGTCCAGGCCAATATGGACAAGATCATAGAGACCTGGAACACGACCGTCGTCACCCCGGAACTCGAAGCCCAGACCGCTGAGATCGAGCAGGCTGACACCGAAGCGGAGATTCAGCAGGCATCCCGCCGGGTTTCCAGCGGCGGTGTCCAGTACTTCATCGACAAACCGGTCGGCATCATAACTGTTGTGGCCCCGCGGCCGCTGCTCGATGAGCTGCAGCGCTACTTCGACAGTCTCACCGGCGAGCTCTACAAACAGATCGCCATTGAGGCCAAGATCATCGAAGTCAGGCTCGTTGACAACTCTTCAATCGGCATAAACTGGAACCAGGTTCTACAGAATTTTGACGTCAACGGACTCATAACCTTTGGTGATCCTACCCGCGGCGATGGCGGCGGCGGCCAGATCTGGCCAACAGTTTCCTCTAACAACAGTACCTTCAATGACGGTACCAACAGCGGAAACCTGTACGACCCGACTCGCTTCATCTCCAAGATATCGCTCAATGCGGCACCGTTTAACGTCTTTCTCAACGCTCTGAAGACCCAGGGCGACACCACGGTTCTCTCCAATCCGAAGATCAGCGTGATGAACGGTCAGCCGGCCCTGCTTTCCGTGGGTGAAAACGTCACCTATATCTCCAGTATCGAGGTGGACCGCGACACGGGCGGAGTGACGACACTGCTGACCTACACCGTCGAGACGGAGCGTGTGCTCTCCGGTGTCAGTATCGCTCTGACCGCCAACATCCTCAATGACAAGGAAGTGATCATGAATCTGGTGCCGATCACTTCGCAGCTCGAAGAACCGATCGAATACCGCGATATCGGTCTAGAAGGCCAGCAGGTCGGTCTGCCCCGGGTCAAAGTTCGGGAAATGAGTACGACCGTGCGGGTGCGAGACGATGAGATGCTGGTGATTGGCGGCCTGATCAGTGAAATTGACGACACGGAAGGAAATTTCGCCCCGTTGGTCGGCAAGATCCCGGTCGTTCGCTATCTTTTCGGCTTTGAAGAGAAGCAGAAGCAGAAGGTTGAGTTGATCATTCTATTGAAACCGCGCATCATATGATCGCAGGATGTTTTTCTTTAACAAAAATATTTCACCATTTGGCAGGGAGACTATTATGAACAGGCTGAAATATCTGATCATCGGAATTTTGGCATTGGTTATGGCCGGCTGTGGTCAAACCGTTGTTGAAACGCTCCATGTACCGGAAGGAGCTGGACAGAACTCACCAGGGTATGGCAAATCGGTGGTAATCCTACCATTTGCCGACTACAGCTTTGCCGACGACCTGGCCGCGTCATACCGCCGCAGCCTGCAGGTTACTGAGTCACTCACCGACAACCTCTCCGCCAGCGGCTTCAGGACCTCCATCCAGGAGGATGTGTTCCGCTACATGATCGAACAGAATCTGATCAGCCTGGTTGCTTACGAAGAGGTCAGGAACCAGTCGCTTCGCAACCAGTTGAGCGGGGAATGGTCGGGGACCATGAAGGGAATCCTCAAGACCTACATCCAGGAGCAGGAAGGACAGAACACCAACAAGTCGGTTTCTGCTCCCGGAACCCACGGGCTCGACGAGAGCACCGTGGCCCAGATCGGCCGGCGTTTCAACGCCGACTATATCGTCCGGGGCCGCATCCTTGAATATAAAACCCGGGAAGATCCTACCTGGGAACCCTGGAAAAAAGGCCTCCTGCCGTTCATTCTTCAGGGCACCTCACGCCTGGCTGTCGGCGTGGCCGGATCCGATGACTATGACCGTTACGGCCAGATGACCGCCGGTGCCGCCTATGGCGCCCTGATCGGCTATGACACGGTATGGCCGTTCGACGGCGATACGCTTTTCGGTGCCTCGAGCGCAACCTCGAACGCCATCTTCTGGGGCGGGGCCGGCGCCCTCCTTGGAGATATGTCTTACAACAGCGGAAAGACCGAGCAGGCAGTCGTTCAGATGCGCATCTGGATACAGGAGGCTGCCACGGGCAACCTGGTCTGGACCAACCGGATTCAGGTCGCAGTATCCCCGGAGACCGTCTTTGCCGACCAGCAGTATGATGCCCTGTTCAACAGTGCCATAGAGAAAAGTGTCGGTACACTGATCGACAATTTCGTCACTTACGGACTGTAAGCCCCTCACCTGCCAAAAAACCAAGGCCGTTTATCCATCCGGATAAACGGCCTTTTCTATTGCCGCAATTCTTTCGCCTCTGTATCAGTTAGAGGCTTCCTTGTCCTTCTGGGCATTCTGGAACAGGGCCATAAAATTGACCGGCTCCATCAGAAACGGCATAAAACCGCCATCCACCGAGATCTGGCTGATTATCTGGCGGGTGAACGGGAAAAGCAGAGTCGGACATTCCACCCCGAGGACCATCGCCAGGTGCTGCTCGGGAATGTGTTTGAGCAGAAACACCGCAGCGTGCTCGATTTCCAGGATAAAGAGCACCCGCGGCTCGTCCTCTTTGGTCACCACTTTGGCGTTGACCTCGAGTGCCACTTCCCAGTGATCTTCACCGATTTTCCTGTTGTTGAGCTGCAGGTTAAGCTCGACACTGGGCTCGGATTTATGATTGTCCCGGAAGATTTCCGGAGAATTGGGATTTTCGAAGGAAAAGTCCTTGATGTACATTTTCTGCATGCGCAGAATCGGTTTCTCCGGTGTTTCCTGAGAACCCGCTGTGTCGTTTTCAGCCATCGCTTCGCTCCTTGGATGTAATTATGAGATAATCGTTTACCTGGGTCGGCATTAAACTGTATCGACTGATATCCCGCAAGTTATTTGGCAGCAGCGGCCTGATCTTCGAGAATCTGCTTGAGAAAAAGACCGGTGTAAGAGTGTTTTACCGCGGCAATATCCTCCGGCGATCCGACGGCGAGGATCTCACCTCCCCGATCACCGCCCTCCGGTCCGATATCGATGATCCAGTCAGCGGTCTTGATCACGTCGAGATTGTGTTCTATCACCAGTACGCTGTTGCCCTGGTCGACCAGCCGGTTGAGTACCGCAAGCAGATGTTTGATATCTGCCGGGTGCAGACCGGTCGTCGGTTCATCGAGGATGTAGAGCGTGTTGCCGCTGCTCCTGCCGGACAGTTCCCGGGCCAGTTTCACCCGCTGCGCCTCGCCGCCCGAAAGCGTTACCGAAGACTGGCCGAGCTTAATGTAGGAGAGGCCGACGTCGTAGAGCGTCTGCAACCGGTTCTTGATGGCCGGGATGTTTTCGAAAAACTCCAGCGCCTCGGCCACCGTCATGGTCAACACCTCATGGATCGTCTTACCCTTGTAGGTGATGTCCAGGGTCTCCTGGTTGTAGCGCTTGCCGGCACACGTCTCGCACACCACATAAACGTCGGGCAGGAAATGCATGGCTATGCGCAGCAGACCCTCACCGTCGCAGGCCTCACAGCGGCCCCCTTTGAGGTTGAAGCTGAACCTGCCCGGCTTGTACCCCCGGGCCCGGGATTCCGGCAACCGCGAAAACAGCTCCCGGACCGGGGTAAAGACACCGGCATAGGTTGCGGGGTTGGAGCGCGGTGTCCGACCGATGGGGCTCTGGTCGATATCAATGATTTTGTCGATGTACTCGAGCCCGCTCAGGCTGGCTCCGCTTCTCTTGACCTTGTCGCGCCGGGTCGATTTACCGTACTTGGCCAGCTTGAACAGTGTTTCCATGATCAGGCTGCTTTTGCCCGACCCGGAAACGCCGGTGATAGCCGTCATCACGCCGAGCGGAAAGGAAACCCTGACCTTTTTCAGGTTGTTTACCTCGGCCCCGTCGATTTTCAGGGCTTTGCCTCCCCGCTTCCTGACCTTTCGCCGGCGGGCGGGGATCTCGATATTCTTCCTGCCCGAGAGATAGGCGCCGGTCTCCGACCGTTCCTGGTCCAGAAGCCCAACCACACTGCCGCTGAAAACCACATCTCCGCCGTGCACCCCGGCCCCGACCCCCATGTCGAGTACATGATCCGCCGCCAGAATCGTATCGGTGTCATGTTCGACCACAATCACGGTGTTGCCTAGATCACGCAGTTCAATCAAGGTGTTGATGAGCTTCTGGTTGTCACGCTGGTGCAGCCCGATACTGGGTTCATCGAGAATATAGAGAACCCCGGCCAACCGCGAGCCGATCTGCGAGGCAAGCCTTATTCTCTGGGCCTCACCGCCGGACAGGGTTCCAGATTTCCGAGCCAGGGTCAGGTAGCCAAGCCCGACGTCTTCCAGAAAAGACAACCGGTCGACGATCTCTTTTAAAACCGACTCACCGATAGCCCGTTCCCGCTCGTTGAAGGGCAGCAGGGGCAGATCCGCAAGCAGCTTCTCCACCGACATGGTGGTCAGCTCAAAGATATTATGGGCACCGATCCTGACCGCCAGGGCTTCCGGCTTGAGCCGCGCCCCACTGCAGGCCGGACATATCTGCTCATTCATGTAGCGGGCCAGCTCGTCACGAATCATCGGCGACTGGGTCTCATGGTAGCGGCGGTCCAGCTGCGGGATTACACCTTCGAAACTCTTTACTGCGGTCATGACCCGCTTGCCTTTGCGGTAATAGAACTCGATCTCTTCACCAGCCGATCCGTGGAGAACGACCCGGCGATGTTTTTCAGACAGCCGGCCAAACGGGGTTTTCAGTGAAAAACCGAAGTGTTTGGCCACAGCGGCCAGCATCTGGCCGGTATAGGTCGATTCGTTTCGCCAGCCCCAGGGAGCGATGGCGCCGTCGATCACGGACAGCGCATGATCCGGGGCGATCAGGCTCTCATCGAAAAACTGCTTGACCCCGAGCCCGCCGCATTCGGAGCAGGCGCCGTTGGGATTGTTGAAGGAGAAAAGCTGGGTGGAAAGCGGCGGCATCGAGATTCCGCAGCGGTGGCAGGCCGCCAGTTCGCTGAACAGCTGCTGGCTGTCCCGATCCGGATAGTAAGCACAGAGAAAACCGTCGGTCACCTTCACTGCGGTGCTGACCGAATCGGCCAGCCGGCGGCGCACCGAACTTTTCAGAACCAGCCGGTCAACAACAATTTCGATGGTGTGTTTTTTATTCTTGTCCAGGGCCTGAATGTCGTCGGCATGCAGAATATCGCCATCCACCCTGACCCGCACGAAGCCTTCCTTTCTGATCCGGGTCAGGAGTTGCTCGTGCCGTCCCTTGCGGTCGACAACCATCGGGGCCAGCAGCATGACCCGGGTGCCCTCCGGTTCGGCCAGCAGGATATTTACCATGTCCTCCACCGATTGGGATCGTATCTCCTCACCGCATTCAGGACAATACGGCCGGCCACAGCGGGCAAAAAGCAGCCGCAGATGATCGTATATTTCGGTGACCGTGCCAACGGTCGAGCGGGGATTTTTGCTGGTCGTCTTCTGCTCGATGGAAACAGCCGGCGACAACCCCTCCAGAGAGTCCACGTCAGGCTTGTCCATCTGGCCGAGAAATTGCCGGGCATAGGTGGACAGCGACTCAACATAGCGGCGCTGACCCTCGGCGTAGAGGGTGTCGAAAGCCAAGGTCGATTTGCCCGAGCCGGACAGCCCGGAAAAGACCACCAGGGCGTTTCGCGGCAGGTCAACGTCGATATTTTTCAGGTTGTGCATCCGCGCACCGCGGACGCGTATTGTTTGTGGTTCCATGTCAGATCATCGATCTCCGGAAAACAGGCGGGCGTGCTCGATCTTTATGCAGCGGTCCATGACCACGGCCAACCCGGCCTGCACAGCCGATCGAGCTGCAGCGTCGTGGCTGAGACCAAGCTGCATCCACACCGCCCCTGCCCCGGCGGTAATGGCCTGATCGACGATGGCCGGGATATCTTCTTTTCTGCGGAAGATGTCAACGATATCGATAGCGGCCGGAACCGAGGCCAGGTCCGGGAAACAGTGCAGCCCCAGAATCTGCCGGTGGCCGGGGTTCACCGGAATAACCGCGTAGCCCTTGTCGATCAGGTACCGGGCCACCAGATTGCTCGGCCGTTCCGGCTTGGGCGACAGTCCCACCACGGCGATGTGCTTCGGCGGAGACAGCAGTGAATGCATCTGAAGATCAGAAATTGAAAATGACATGGGCTCGGAATGGGTTTCAGGTTTTGATTTTGACCAGAAAAATATAATGGAGATCGGCTGGACAAAAGTCAAGATAGCAATTATAACCAGGGGTTAATTGGTCATCTCGTATTCAGTCAGGATAAACTGCCGGAGCGGGCCTTTCAGCCCTTTCAGATAAGGAGTTTGCATGAATTTTCAGGATATCATTTTCGAACTGGACAGCTACTGGGCCGCACAGGGCTGCATCATTCAGCAGCCCTACGACATGGAAGTCGGGGCCGGAACCTTCCATCCTGCAACCCTGCTCAGGGCTCTGGGCCCGGAACCCTGGAAAGCGGCCTATCCCCAGCCGTCGAGGCGGCCGACCGACGGCCGCTACGGCGACAATCCGAATCGGCTGCAGCACTACTACCAGTATCAGGTGGTGATCAAGCCATCACCGCTCGATGTCCAGGAACTCTACCTCAAAAGTCTGGAGCGGTTCGGTCTCAACCTGATGGAGCATGACATAAGGTTTGTCGAAGATGACTGGGAATCGCCGACCCTGGGCGCCTGGGGCCTGGGTTGGGAAATCTGGCTTGACGGAATGGAAATAACCCAGTTCACCTACTTTCAGCAGGCCGGGTCCATAGACCTGCACCCGGTCACCGCCGAGATCACCTATGGCCTGGAACGTATCGCCATGTACCTGCAGGGCGTCGACAGCGTCTATGACATAGCCTGGAACGACGAGATCAGCTACGGCGAAATTTTCCACCGGGCAGAGGTCGAGTTTTCGACCTTTAACTTCGAGGAAGCCGATGTCGAGAAAATGATCGGTTTTTTCAATGCCTATGAGGCGGAAGCAGGAAAACTGATCGCCAGGGGCCTGGTTCTTCCGGCCTACGATTATTGCCTGAAGTGCTCACACATCTTCAATCTGCTCGACGCCAGAAAGGCCATCAGCGTGGCGGAACGGACCAGATATATCGGCCGTATCAGAAATATTGTCAGGAGCGTGGCGGAGGCGTATGTCGCCCAGCGCGAAGCAATGGGCTTTCCCCTTCTGAAAAGCACCGTCGCCTGAACCGCCCCTGTACCAGCCGCCGAGGATTTTCCGGGCGCTCCCTGAAAAAGAGCGCCGAAGCGGGTAAGTTATCACCATACTTTACGCTGTTGCGGTAAAGTCTGGCCGCATTGACCCCGCCGGGGTAATATGACCGGGTAGCAGTCTTATTCACTTCTCCTGGGGGAACGGTGATGGAAGTCGATAAAGAAAAACAGGCTCGGGCCATGGCCAAAGCCAAACAGTCGCTTCTGCAGGCTGAAATCAAACGGGAGGAAGCCCGCCTCAACCAGGCAGCCGCCCAGTTTCTCCAGGGCCAATTCGACATTCTGCTCGTCGACGAGTTCGTCCAGAACCTGGCCGAGCATATTCTCATGCTCTACCGGGGCGATCAACGCCGCAAGGCTCTCTCGCTGCTGGACAAACTGGAACAGAGTCTGTGCACCACCGAAGTACCGATCCGGGAGCGATCACTGATGGTTGTGATGATCCTCTCAGAATACATTTACAAAAATAATATCAGGGAATTAAGCTCCGTTATCGCCCGGATCGCAGCACACTGGCTTCAGACAGAAACGGAGTTTATCGCCGGCTTCGAACCAGTCTGCCTGAAACTCCAGCGGATAATCGTCGAAATGCTCTCCAGCGAGCAATGGTACGAAGTCGAGCAGCTCATCATCGTAATCAATAAAATCGGCAGGAAAAAGCTGATCAAGAACAACCTGATACACGGCGTGGTGTCCCGTGTCCAGCAGAACCTGGCCGAACCATCGGTACTCGAGACCCTCACCGATGCCTATCTGAAAGAATCATCACAGCGCAAGGACGTTGTGGAAAACATTCTCATTAACATGGGGCAGCAGGGCAGCCGCTTTCTGATCGAGAGGCTCACTTACTGCAACGACAAAGATGAACGGCTGGCCCTGGTCGATCTCATCCCCCGCCTCGGGACGGTGAGCGTTCCGGTGCTGATCGGCTATCTCGAAGATCACCGGCAGCCCTGGTACGTCACCAGAAATATTATCCTGATCATCTCCCGGCTCGGGCAAGACCGGTTCTACCAGAATGTCGCGCCTCATTGCAGTCACGAAGACATACGGGTGCAGCAGCAGGTGCTCAACTGCATCGAACTGCTCGGCGGCGAAAACATGAAAGAACGGCTGCTCGAAGCACTGCAGATGATCAATGATGAACTCAAGACCCACCTGCTCGATCTGCTGGCCCAGTTCAAGGGGCCTGAAATCGAACAGGCGCTGCACGACCTCTGGGGTCAGCGGGACCGTTTCAGCAGTCATGTCCATGATTTCCTCGTCGCCAAACTGTGCCGCCGGTTGGTCGTCTACCCCTCTGCCGAAACCATCCAGGCCCTTCTGGAACTGATCGAGGAGCGCCGGGACCGCTATGGTGAAAACGACAACCTGGTCAGGACGGCAACGGATGCGCTTCGCACAGTCGAACAGAACAGCAGCGAGAAGGCCGTCTTTTCCCAGAACATTGAGGATAACCAGATCGACAGCTTGCTGGAAGATGAGGTGCTGGCTCACTTCCCGGTGAATGAGGACGACACCCCCGCCGGCTATGCAGGCGGGGGCTTGAGCGATATTTTTGTGGAGACGCTGACCGACACGCTTACCAGCAAGAGAATGGCAGAACCCGCCCAGGAGGCCGAGACCGCCTTTCAAACCCACCTGAGTCAGGATCATCACCTGATGATCTGGAGCGCCTTCTACGAAAAACTCGATACTGCCGAGGCCAACACCTTCTTTGCAACCCTTACCCCGATGACCCTCGAAGCCGGCGAGGATCTGGTCCAGCAGGACGATGGCTTGACCGATCTGATATTTATCGACCACGGCTATGGTGACATCAGTGTTTCAGGCGGTTCTGCCCAGCTGGTGTTCGCTCCCCTCCAGGCCGGCGACCTGATTGGCTGCAACGGATTTTTCGATGGTCTGCCCTGGCCTTTCACCGTTACGGCTCAGACCAGGATTCAGGTTCGGGTTCTCAAGCGAGCAGCGTTTGCTGCTGTTCAGAGCGAGCTGACGGCACTGAGCACCAAACTGGAATCTTTTTGCCGGCTGGCCGATGTCCTGCCCACGCTGGTTCGCGGTGGACCACATTCCGCCGGGGCAGCTGCCGGGCAGCGGGTGGCTGTAGAAAGTTCATTGACTTCAAAAGATCAGCCTGACACTGCCATCGACGGCGATATCAGCGCCAGGATCGCCCAGCTGAACGGGGGTGGTTTCAACCTCGTCCTGCCGTCCACCGCTGTGGATAATCTCAGTTCAATTCTCGGTCACCAGATATCGACCGAGTTACTTCTGGCGGACGACTCCACCAGAACCTGTTTTGCCTTCATTGCCGGCGGAGGGCGCTATGACCCGGCGGCGGACGATCTGGTCATCCATGTTCGGTTCTACCATCCCATCGCTGATCAGAGCTTTTCCTGCACTTCCATCTGCATCATGTAAATCAGCGGCTGAAATATGGCAACAGGACTGTTCATCGGGCTCAGCGGGTCAATCATCCATAACTTCTAAGGAAAACGCATGAAACCTGACAAACATAACACCGGGGTCGGCGACCGACTGGTCGATGCGGTGCGGAACCCGCTCGATTCAGGCAGCCAGGAAAGCTTCGCCAAGGCATTGGAAATCACCAAGGCGTATGCCAGCTCCGGTGCTTCGACCCATTACAGCGCAGTGACCAAGCTGTTTTTCGACCTTTTCGAGATGTTCGAAACCGGCAGGGACCCGCGGGAAAAATAGGACAAGCTCTAACCATGAACAAGATCGGCACGCCGGAGGGGACCTTCGCCATCCTCATCGTCGACGACGACCAGTCAGTGCGGGACGCGCTCAGTGCAGTGGTCTGGTCGCTGGGCTATCAGTGCCTGACCGCTGCGGACGGGCTGCAGGCCGCGGAGATACTGGAGAGCGAACCCTGCGACATTGTCCTCTGCGATATGATCATGCCGAGGATGGGCGGCATGGAGCTGCTTGACCACATCCTCACCAACCACTTCAACACCGACGTCATTATCGCCACCGGCTACACCGACCGGGTAAAATATGCCGAGGTGATCCGGGCCGGGGCCATCGATTTCATCAAAAAACCGATCGACCAGGCCGAACTCGAGGCCAAACTGGCGCGGGCCATCCGCGAGCGGCAGATGATCAGGAGGCTGGAGGCCCTGTCCATGAGCGACAGTCTCACCTCGCTGCTGAACCGGCGGGCCTATGACCAGCAATTTTCCATCGAGGTCGAACGAGCCCACCGGCAGGGCTACCCGCTGTTTCTGGCCCTGATCGATATCGACAATTTCAAGGTTTACAACGATACCTACGGCCACGACGAGGGTGACAACATATTGATTTTTCTTGGCGAGACCCTGCACGAGCTGACCAGGAACAGCGTCGATCTCTGCTTTCGCCTCGGCGGTGATGAATTCGCCGTCCTGCTGCCCCAGACGACGGCAGAGCAGGCCCGCGGCATCATCCAGCGGGTCATGGACCAGTTCAATGCCGGCAACCCGAAGCACCCCACCCTGTCCATCGGCATCATCGCCTGTCGAAGAAAGGACAGCCTCGATCTGGCCAGCGACATTCACCGCATGCAGATCCGGGCCGACCGGGCCATGTACGAGGCCAAGGAGACGGGCAAGAACCGCATCGTTTCAAACATTTGAGTGATTGGTGGTGGAGGCGCTGCCGGAGGGAGGGGGGAGCGCTGCCCGGAGGGATGGCGGTGGCGCCCCGCTGCCTCAGGAGCAGCCGTCCAGGATATTCTTGTGAAAGCTCAGGTCCGGCTGCACCGGATAATCGGCATTGAAACAGGCCAGACAGAATTCAGCCATGGTCTTGCCGGTGGCCTGGACCATGCCTTCCAGGCTGAGATAGTGCAGAGAATCGAGGCCGAGGTAGTCGGCAATCTTCTCAACAGCCGCCTCGTAACGCGAAGCGATCAGCTCATCGCTGGACGGAAAGTCGATACCGTAATAGCAGGGATAGCGGGTTGGCGGGCAGCTCACCATCATGTGCACCTCGGCGGCTCCGGCACGGCGCAGAGACTGAACCCTGCTTTTTCCGGTGGTGCCCCTGATGATCGAATCCTCGATAATGATGACCCGTTTGCCGTCGAGAAATGAACGAACCGGGTTGAGCTTCACCCGGACGTTAAAATCCCGCATCGACTGGGTTGGCTGGATAAAGGTCCGACCCACATAGTGGTTCCTGATCACCCCGAACTCCAGCGGGATGCCCGACTCCTGAGAATAGCCGATGGCCGCGTAGTTGCCCGAATCGGGAAATGGCATGACGAAGTCGCCGTCGAGCGGGTACTCCCGGGCCAGCATTTGCCCCATCCGTTTTCTGGTTTCGTAGACGTTGATGCCGAAAATATCTGAATCCGGCCGGGCAAAATAGACATTTTCGAAGATGCAGAAGCTGGTTTTCCCCCGTTCCCAAGGGTAGATCGAACGCAATTCACCGCCCTGGCAGATCAGCACTTCCCCCGGTTCGACATCACGCAGGTATTGTGCTTCGATCAGATCGAGGGCACAGGTCTCCGAGGCCACGATATAGCCGCCGTTGCTCAATTTCCCCAGGCAGAGCGGCCGGAAGCCATGGGGATCGCGGACTGCTATCATCATGTCCCTGGTCATCATCAGCATCGAAAAAGCGCCTTTAATCTCAGTGAAGGTCGCCGTCAGGGCCTCATCGAAAGATTTGTCGGCAGCTTTAGCCATCAGGTGGAGAATCACTTCGCTGTCCATGGTGGTCTGAAAAATCGAACCGCTCTCCTCCAGTTTTCGGCGCAGGGCAATTGAGTTGACCAGATTGCCGTTATGGGCCACGGCCAGGGTGATCCCCTTGTGGGTAATCATCAGCGGCTGGGTGTTGATGATCGTCGATGCCCCGGTGGTCGAGTAGCGGACATGTCCGATAGAGATGTCCCCTTTCAGCGCACTCAGCGTTTTTTCACTGAAAACCTCTGAAACAAGACCCATATCCTTATGAATCTGCACGCATTTCCCATCGGATGTAACGATGCCGGCGCTTTCCTGGCCCCGGTGCTGCAGGGCGTAAAGGCCAAAATAGGCCAGTTTTGAGGAATCGGCGTGATGGTAAACCCCGCAGACCCCGCACTCGTGGCGCGGCCTGAGATGGGGGTCGGAATAAGCGCTGGGCTGGGAAGTGCTGATGGTCATGGAAAGTTCCCGTAAGATCGATAAAAAGACGCTGCCCCTGCTGGCAGCCTGAGAAGATAATTAATCGAAAATACAATAAAAAATTAAGGCACAAAGAACATACCGGCTTTGTGCCCTGAAAAGACCAGATCCGAAATGTTTATAACACCTGGTGATGAAATTCAACAACAAAGCCGATCATGGATCCCCTTTGAAGCCGATCATGGATCCCCCCGGATCCCCTTTGAAGCCGATCATCGATCAGCTTTGCATACAGGCGATCGTATAGAGCAGCTCGGTCAACTTGACCATATCGTTCAGATCGACATGCTCGTCGGTTGTGTGAACATCTGCCATGCCGGTGGCAAGAATAGCCGTCGGCACCCCGTAACCGTTGAAAATATTTGCATCGCTGCCGCCGCCGGCAATGATGAACGACTGTTCGCGCCCCAGGCAGACCCCCGCCCGCCTGACCGTGTCAACCACTGTGTCGCTTTCCGAAAGCCGCATGGCCGGGTACTCGGAGTCGACCCTCAGATCGACGGTGGGCGGTTTGAAACCAGGATTATCGTTGACCGGCCAGCCGCCGATGGTATCCAGAAAGACGGTCTTGAAGTCGTCCGTATAGTGGGCCAGTTTTTCCGTCGAGTGGCTGCGAATTTCACCTTTGAGCATCAGATGCTCGGGGACGATGTTGGTGGCTACCCCGCCCCTGATAATACCGACGTTGGCGGTCGTTTCCTCGTCGATCCGTCCCAGTTTCAGCCTGGTGAGCGCCTGGGCCGCCACCAGAAAGGCGCTGACACCGCCTTCGGGATTGATGCCGGCATGGGCGGCGGTGCCGTGCACATCGACCGTAATGCGGTTGGCTGCGGGGGCACCGATGATGACCTTGTCGATGCCGGTGGAGTCAAGAGCATAGCCGTAATGCGCCTGCAGAAGCCCGATTTCGAGCGCCCGGGCGCCCCGCAGGCCGATCTCCTCGCAGGTCGTGAACACCAGCTCGATGGTCCGGTGCACGGCTCCGTTCTCACGGAGCAGCTGAACAAGCTCGACCAGCGGAGCGATGCCGGACTTGTCATCGCTTCCCAGAATGGTGTCTCCCCGGCTGCTGAAAATATCGCCGCTACGGTCCACCTCCACCCCGTGCCCAGGCTGCACCGTATCCATATGGCAGCCGAAAAAAACCGGCTCACCACCGCTGCTGCCGTTAAACCGGAAAACCAGATTGCCCGAGTTGGAACCGGTCTGTAGGGCTGAGTCGTCTTCCCGCCAGTAATCGGCGCCCAGGTCGGTGAGGGTTTTTATCAGGTAGTCGGCGACCGGCCGCTCCTCCTTGGAAGGACTGCTGATCTCGCACAAGGCGACGAACTGATTGGCCAGACGATCTCTATTTACCTTGATGTCCATACACCCGTATCCATATTGTTGATATAATTTCAGTTCTGTTCAAGCAGAATCACTGCATGACAGCCGATGCCTTCCTGGCGGCCGACATAGCCCATTTTTTCCGTCGTCGTGGCCTTGATATTGATCTGCGCCGGATCGACCCGGCAGCAGCGGGCCAGGTTGCTTTCCATCTCTTCGATAAACGATGCCAGCTTCGGGGCCTGGCAGACGATGGTGATGTCGGCGTTGGCCAGTTTCATCTGCCGCTCGAAACATCGCTGCACAACCGCGTCGAGCAGGATCAGCGAAGAAATGTTCCGGTACTTCTCATCTGTATCCGGGAAATGACGGCCGATATCACCGTCGCCAGCAGCCCCGAGCAGGGCGTCGCAGAGCGCATGGCAGACGACATCGGCATCCGAGTGCCCGGCCAGGCCCTGATGATAGTCGATTTCCACCCCGCCCAGCACCAGTTTCCGGCCCGCAGCGTAGCGATGGGCATCAAACCCGTGACCGATGCGCACCGGGGTCGACCGCTTTCTGCCGGATAGAATCGATGCCGCCAGAATCAGGTCCTCCGGTCTGGTTATTTTGATATTGGCCTCTTCGCCGGCAACGATTCGAACCGCGATCGAGCAGTTCTCGAAAAGCGAGGCCTCGTCGGTAACCGTCTGCTCACCGTTCAGGCGGTAGGCCCTTTCAAGAAGATTTTTGGCAGCACCCTGGGGCGTCTGGGCCTGCCACAGACCGGTTCGGTCGACGGTTGCATCAATGATGCCCCGGTCACCCTCGCGTTTCAGCGTATCCTTGACCGGAACGGCGGCGATGGCGGCCCCGTGGGCCAGGATCTCCTGATGACAGCGGCGGATCAGATCCCCGGAAACCAGGGGCCGGGCACCGTCATGCACGAGGATCACCCGACAGTCGTCGCCGATGCTGTCGAGCCCGCGCTTTACCGAATCCTGCCGCCGGCTGCCGCCGGCAACGACAGTGATTGCTGCGCTGTCGGCAAAGTGATGATCGAGCATTTCTCTGGTCAGCTCCAGGTGCTCCGGGCTGACGGCTACCACAATCCGGCCGATTACCTCGGATCGGTAAAAGGCATCAACGGTGTGGATCAGCAGCGGTTTGCCGGCCAGTTCGAGAAACTGCTTGGGGACATCGGCCTGCATCCGGCTGCCGCTTCCGGCCGCAGCAATGATAACGGCAGCATCGCCCTGCATCAGAAGCGGTACTCCGCAAAAAGAAAAAAGAAAAGGAGCGGGCTGTAAGCCGAATTCTGTACCGTTACGGTCATGATCATTTAACTGGGATGGCGGTCACCCGCCACCTCGTGCAGCCTACCCGGAGATATCGGACGGGCCGCCCTCGAACATCTCCCTATTTGGCCTTGCTCCGGATGGGGTTTACCCTGCCATTCGTGTCGCCACGAACGCGGTGAGCTCTTACCTCGCCATTTCACCCTTACCCGGAAGATCCGGGCGGTTTGTTTTCTGTGGCACTTTCCGCCGGTCACCCGGCGTTCGCGTTACGAACCATCCTGCCCTGCGGAGTTCGGACTTTCCTCCCCGACTGAAAAAGCCGGAGCGATCATGCACCCGCTCCGGCTTTGAATGTAGTCCTTCTCCTGAAAAGATCAAAGAAAATTCGTCGCTGTCCTAGAGTTCCTGGTGGTAGATAAGACGCTGGCAGGATGGGCACTCCAGCACCTGATCCCCCCTGAGCAGCATATTGTACTTCTGGGGCGGAAGATTCATGAAGCACCCCTGACACACCCCTTCCACGACATTGACGATAGCCAGCCCGTTGCGCCGATCGCGCAGGATCTCATATTTCTGAATCATCGAGCCTTTGATGGCGCCGGCCTGCTTGTCCCGATTGGTTCGCTTGGTTTTCCTGCCCTTGTTCAGATCGTCGACGATCTTCTTGACTTTCTTTTTCCGGCTGTCTACCTGGGACTTCTCGGTTTTGAGGATCGTTTTTTCCTCGCTTGTTTCGGCGGCCAGTTTTTCGACCTGCTCCATGATGGAGACGATCTTCTCCTCGTTCTCTTTGACGTTTCTCTTGGCGTCCTCTATCTCTTTGAGCAGGGCCGTCTGTTCGCGGCTGGTCTGAACCTGCATCATCTTGGACTGGCGCTCCTTGACGTGGGAGATCTTATCGCTCATCTCGTCTTCCAGGGTTCGCCGCTCCTTCTCGAGTTCCTCGATCGACGCTTCCTGTTCCTTGATCCGCTCCTGCCGCTCAGCAAGTGCTGCAATGCGGCCGTCAAGCTCGTCCTGTTCCTGTTTAATTTCGACATCGATCTTGTCGATTACCAGATCGATTTCCTGCAGTGCCACCAATTGTTCTATCAGCTCGTTCAAGACGCGTCTCCCTTTCTGTTGTTTTGACAATATCTATGTTTATCCACCGTCGAAAATGGGTGGGTTTCCGTTTGGGTTTCTAAAATATTGAGGTCCCAGCCCCGCTCGCTGCTGAATGTCCTGAGGCGCTGGGCCAGCAGGCCGACCGCCGGTTTCTCGGTGCCATAATGGCTGCCGTCGATGATGCAGAAGCCGCTTTCTTCTGCCCAGCGGCCGGTATTGTGCTTGATTTCTGCCGAAAGATAGACATCTGCACCGCACCTTTTGGCCGTTTCAGCAAAATCAGAACCGCTGCCCCCGCAGAGCGCCACCGTGGATATGACTTCGGGCAGTTCCCCGGCCATCTGCACCTGATCGAGGTCCAGACAAGCGAGCAGCCTCCCGACAAAAGCAGCTCTATTAATTCCCGGCAGGTAGCGGCCGATGCGCCCGGTTCCGCTATTTTCCGGGAACTCCTGGGCGGCCGGCAGCAGAGGCTCAACCTGTTCCAGACCGAGAAGCTCAGCCAGAATATCGTTGACCCCGTTACAGGTGCTGTCGAAATTAGTATGACAGGCGATGATGTTGATCCGGTGGGTCAGGGCTTTTTCGAGGAAACGTCCGGAGGGATCGGCAGTGTCTATGACGGGAATGGGTTTGAAGATCGCCGGGTGGTGGGTGATGATCGTCTCGGCGCCGCGGCTCAGGGCTTCATCGATCAGCCGATTGGTCGGATCGAGCCCGATCAGTATCGAGCCCACCGGCCGGCTGCGGTCACCGACAATCAGGCCGACATTGTCCCAGGGTTCCGCCATTTCAAAAGGCGCTATCTGATCGAGACAGTCGATCAAATCCGTTATCGTAATCTCCATGGTCTGCCGCTGCGGGTGCTGATCGGGCATAAAAAAAAGGTACATCCCATTTCGGGGTGTACCTTCAGCCCTTCTGCGCCCAGGAAGGTTTGACTTCTCCTGAACCCTTCGTCTTTATTGTAAGGGGGTCGGTTTTTATCCCCCGTCGTCCGTATCGTAAAAATTTCGTTTTCAAAACCCTGTCTTTTGAACGTGATTACTCTGGTGGGCGCAGTAGGACTCGAACCTACGACCGACCGGTTATGAGCCGGTGGCTCTAGCCAGCTGAGCTATGCGCCCTTCCCGGCAGTAAAACAATAAATTAAAAATCATCGTGTGCCCAATGTCAATAAAAAAAAATTATCGGCGCTCCGCTGCCGGCTCAGCCGGCCGTCCCGCCAGCCGACAACAGCGGGGCTGGCCAAAGACTTTCTTGCTGGGCCCGGCAAACGTCACTATAGTAAGCCCTGGCACTTATGCTTCTGAAATTTATCCAATGATTCAAGAGTGATTTACACAAATCTCCTTATTTTTATTTCGGCGATTTTCCTGTTCAGCCTCGATTCCGCCGGTGATGCCCCCGCCGTTTCCCTGCCCCTGTCACTGACGATATACGCGGCAACGCTGGCAGCCTTCCGGCTGCTGGTCAAGCGGCTGTTCAGCCGGAACGGGGCCCGGCAGCCGGAAGGCTATTTCGGGGCCGAAAAAAAATTGATGATCGGGGCCCTGCTGTTCTATTCCATTGCGCTTTTCAGCGCCGATCTCAAATATTATCTGGGATTTTTGTCCCTCGACCAGCGCCTTCCGGTGCTCACCAGTATCGGCGGCCTGCTGGTCTTCTTTTCCTACCTGACGCTCATCTGGGTCGGGGGCCATAAGAATTACGCGGCCGTATTCAATAAAAAGCGCTCGGCGGTCTCATTCGTCCTGACCAACATCGCCTTCAATCTGCCCATCATCCTTCCCTGGGTAGCATTAAGCCTGATGTATGACCTGCTGGCCCTGGCCCCCTCGGAACAAATCGGCCGCCTGCTCGATTCACTCTGGGGGGACCTCATCTTCCTCGGCTTGTTCCTGCTGCTGGTGCTGCTGTTCTTCCCCCCCCTGGTACGCCGTTTATGGAACTGCACCGAACTGCCCGAAGGCCCGCTCAAGGATCATCTGATCAGCTTCTGCAGAAAACAGAATTTCGAAGCCAGGCTCTACATCTGGCCCCTGTACGAGGGGCGCATCATCACCGCCGGCGTACTTGGACTGCTTCCCGGACTGCGCTACATCATGCTGACACCGGCCCTGCTGCAAAACCTCGATGTCGGTGAGTTGGAGGCGGTTATGGCCCATGAGATCGGTCATGTCAAATACCGCCACCTGCTGCTCTATGTTCTGCTGATTGGCGGATTCAGCCTTTTCGCCGGCTTTCTCGCGGAGCCGATCCTTTATCTCCTGTTGTCGATGGACTGGATCTTTTCGCTGATGGCCAGAGACATCGTCTCCGCCGACACCATCGTCACCCTGGCCGGCGGCCTGCCGCTGCTCGTCCTGCTGCTGCTCTACTTTCGATTCGTTTTCGGCTACTTCATCAGGAATTTCGAGCGCCAGGCGGACCTCTATGTGATCAAGGTCCTGGGAGACAGCCGACAGCTGGTTGGAGCTTTCAACAAGATCCTCATAGCCAGCGGCCAGAGCGGCGACCAGCCGAACTGGCATCATTTTGGTATTGGTGAGCGCATTGCCCACCTCCAGCTCTGTGACCGGGAGCCATCCTGGATTGCACGCCAGGATCGCAAAGTTCGGCTGAGCCTGGCAGCCTATCTGGTTCTTATGGTCAGCGCCGTCTTTCTGGTCAGGCAGATGCCCGCCGACCAGCTGGCCCGGTCCTACGAAGGCAAGTACATCGAAACCATCCTGATGCCCAAGATGCACACCGGCGGCGATGAGGCGTCCTGGTACCGGCTGCTTGGCGACCTGCTCTACAGCCGCGCACTGGAAGACAAGGCGGCTGCGGCCTATTCGAAATCACTGCAGCTCAAAGCGGACAACCCCGAGGCGCTGAACAACCTGGCCTGGCTGCTGCTCACCAGCACCCGGCCGGAGATCAGGGACCCCCGGCGGGCGCTCTCCCTGGCCCGCGATGCTGCCCGACTGGCACCGCAGCCCCACGTGCTCGATACGCTGGCCATGGCCCACTGGGCCAACGGCAATATAGACGAAGCGGTGCGGATCGGGACCCTGGCTCTGCAGATGGACCCGGGCCAGGCGCCTTTATACCGTCTACAGCTCGAACGCTATCAGAACGAGCGCTACCACAGCGGTACCGAGTTCATCAATTGATTTTTTACCTGACAGGAGTTTTGCCATGCCCCTTCTGGGAGCCCACGAATCAGTGAGCAAGGGATTACATTTCGCCTTCGACAGGATTGAACGGGTCGGCGGCCATTCCCTGCAGATCTTCACCAGGAACCAGCGGCAGTGGAACCCCAAACCACTGACACCTGAAGAGATCGAGGCCTTTGCGGCAGCCTGGGACGAACATCGGGGAATGATCGTCGCCTCCCACGCTTCCTACCTGATCAATCTGGCCAGCGGCAGAGATGATCTGAGAGCAAAATCGATCGAAAGCTTCACCTCAGAACTGCAGCGCTGCGATAAACTTAATATCCCCTATATCGTCATCCATCCCGGTTCGCACGGCGGCGACGGCGTTGAAACCGGACTCGAAAGATTCACCGGGGCACTCGACGAGGTCATCGACCGGGCCGACACCGACACCATGGTTCTGATCGAAACGACAGCCGGCCAGGGAACCTCGCTGGGCAGCCGCTTCGAAGAACTCGCTCATATCAGGAACCGCTCACGACATGGGCATAGCATCGGCGTCTGCCTGGACACCTGCCACATTTTCGCGGCCGGCTATGATATACGCTCCCCGGACGCCTACCAGGAGACGATACAGCGTTTCGACGAGATTATCGGACTCGAGCACCTGCATTTTTTTCACCTCAACGACTCGAAAAAAGATCTCGCCAGCCGTGTCGACCGCCACGAACATATCGGCAAAGGGTTCATCGGCATCGAGGCCTTCAGAAATCTGCTCAATGATGAGCGATTTACCAATCACCCAATGACCCTGGAGACCCCCAAGGGAGATGACCTCAGAGAAGATGTCGAGAATCTGGCCACCCTGCGCAGCCTGATCGGCCGTGCTGAAAACCGATAGAGCAGCAAAGAGTCTTGCCAAAAACAGGATAAAAGAGAACAATACGCCCGATCTCAAACGAATTGGCCAGGCGACGGCCAGGGAGAACCGATGAAATTTCTATACAGCGACGCCCTGCTGGACCTGCTGGAGAAACAGAAGGTCATCACTGAAAAGCAGCGGATCTTCATCAGCCTGGAAAAGGGCAAGCAGCGGCAGAAACTGATCAAGCAGACCCCCCAGCCCGACCAGCTCGACAAGAATTATCCCGACCTGATCGACATCATCGTGTCATTCAACCTGAAGCGCAGGGGCAGTAAAAGCGAGATCATCGACGAGGAAGTGATCATGCGGGCGGTTGGCGATACATTCAAGATGCCCTTCAAAAAGCTCGACCCGCTCGAACTCGACATGGACATCGTCACCAAGACGATCCCCAAGAACTTCGCCATCAGCCATCTGCTGCTGCCCTTCAATGTCGCCGACGGCATCCTCGAGGTGGCGGTCTACCACCCAGACTCTCAGACGGTGCTGTCCGATATCGAACAGGCCAATCAGGTGCGGACCAGGGCCTATATCGCCACCAAGAGCGATATCAAGCGAATCCTTGCCGAGTTCTTCGGTTTCCAGACCTCCATCAGTGCGGCCGAGGACCAGATGGGCATGAGCCAGACCGGGACTTCGGTCGACATCGGCAACCTCGAGCGCTATGTCAAACTGACCGCCAAAGGCATCACCAGCTCTGACCAGCACATCAAGAGTGCGGTCAATCACATCTTTCACTATGCCCTGGACCAGCGGGCCAGCGATATCCACATCGAACCCAAACGCGACATCTGCATGATCCGTTTTCGCATCGACGGGGTGCTGCACACCATTTACAAGCTTCCCAAGGTCGTCCACTCGGCCATCGTCTCCAGGATCAAGTTCCTGTCCCGGCTGGACATTGCCGAAAAACGAAGGCCGCAGGACGGCCGTATCAAGATCGGGGTTTCAGCGGATAGAGATATCGAAATCCGGGTCTCCACCGTCCCGGTATCCTTCGGGGAAAAAGCGGTCCTCAGAATCCTCGACCCGGAAGTAATGTTTCAGTCGGTCCAGCATCTCGGTTTCTCCAAGCGCGACTACGGTATCTTCAAATCGTTCATGCATGCGCCCCATGGCATTGCCCTGGTGACCGGCCCCACCGGCAGCGGTAAATCGACGACCCTCTACTCGGCGCTGAAGACCATCGCCACCCCCGAAATGAACCTGGTGACCGTTGAGGACCCGGTCGAGATGGTCCACGAAGAGTTCAACCAGATCGCCGTCCAGCCCCTGATTGACGTGACCTTCTCCACTATTTTGAGAAACATCCTGCGCCAGGACCCCGATGTCATCATGATCGGCGAGATACGCGACTACGACACCGCTGCCCATGCGGTTCAGGCGGCCATGACCGGTCACCTGGTATTTTCGACCCTGCACACCAACGATGCGATTTCATCCATTGTCAGGCTTCGTGATCTGGGGCTCGAGCCGTTTCTGATCGGTTCGACCCTGCTGGGCGCCATGGCCCAGCGGCTGGTCAAGACCATTTGCCCGGACTGCTCCGAACCGATCCCGGTGGAAGCGGACGCGCTCTACAAAATGGGTTTCCCGGTTTCCGGCTCCGACCCGGTCACCCTGCAGCGCGGCGCCGGATGCAGGGAATGCAGGGGAACCGGTTACAAGGGTCGGTGCGGCATCTTCGAGATTTTCCCGATGTCCACCAAGCTCAAGGAAATGGTTGCCGCCGGCAGCACTTCCGATGAACTCCGGCAGGTTGCAATACGTGAAGGGATGACTACCTTACGCGAGGACGCCTGGAGAAAGGTTCAGGCTGGGATCACGACGTTCGAGGAAGCTCTCAGGGTTACCGCCGAGTAGGGGCTGGATGTGAAACATGGGTGTAAAAGTCGTCTGCCGCAACAAAAAAGCCTACCACGATTACCATATCGACCAGAAATTCGAGGCCGGCATGGTGCTCAGCGGACCCGAGGTGAAATCCCTGCGGGCCGGCAAAGCCAATCTCAAGGATGGGTATGTGCGGATTGACGAGCGGGGCGAGGCGATTCTTCACAACGTGCATATCTCGCTTTACAGTCATGCAACCCACAACCCGAACGACCCGCTGCGGGTACGCAAACTGCTGCTGCACCGGCGCGAAATTCGCAAGCTGATCGGCAAGCTCCAGGAGAAAGGCCTTGCCCTGATCCCTCTGGCGATATACTTTAATGATAAGGGAAAAGCCAAGGTCGAACTGGGCCTGGCACGCGGTAAGCGCCAGTATGACAAACGGGCGGCCCTGAAGGAAAAGCAGTCCGACCGCGAGGTTCAGCGTGCCATGCGCCGGAACCATTGAAACGACGGCTCAGAAGAGGTAAAAGCCTTCATCCGGGCTGTCGACGATCTTTTACAATCTGGGGGCGAAACGGCTTCGACGGGGATGTGTAAGCTCATCGTTGCATGCCGAGCATTCTATTAGCTCGTAAATCCAATAGAACCTAAATATAATCGCAGACGATTATAACTACGCAGTAGCAGCTTAATACCTGTCATACTGCCGTTCCACCAGTCTGTGCCTGTAAGGCTGGAATTGGGGCGTCGACTCAACAGGCTGGCCCGCTGATGGTGTCTGTACGTCAGTAGGTGAGATTTTCGCAGAATAGCACTGGATCCGCTCTGTTCCCGCGGCAAATCCAGTGCGAATCTTCAAGCCGGGAACTAAGCATGTAGATGCGAGAGGGGAGCATTTGCGGACGCGGGTTCGACTCCCGCCGCCTCCACCAACATTAGGCATTATGTTGAAATCAGCGGTGATTTCAACATAATGCCTTTTTTATTTTTAGCGGTGGAAACAAAAAAATCGAAAAGGCCTCGGGTGGTACATTAGCAGTGCATCAACCGCCGTCTATCCCTTCACAAAAAAATGAAATAATGTAACAAAATTGATGGTTTGTTTGTCCTTCCATAAGGAAAGAAGTGGACCCCCTTCCGGCCTTGACTTTTAAATTGCCACCTGGTCAAGAGAATTAAATTTTCAATCATTTTTCAATAGGGAGCAAGGTGAAGGGCAAATACCTTTATCGTAATGAGGCGGCAACGCTTCTCAAGCTGACAGGCCCCATATTACTTGCCCAGTTATCCCAAACCAGTATGGCCTTTGTCGATACAGTGATGGCCGGCAAGGTCGGACCTGTCGACCTGGCTGCCGTTGCTGTGGGTTCCAGCCTTTTTTTTCCTGTCTATCTGTTTTTGGTTGGCCTTTTAGCTGCTGTTACCCCTCTTGCAGCCCAAGCTCATGGTCGTAGAGATTCCACATCTATTTTTCGGTCTCTCCAGCAGGGTGTTGTTGTTGGTTTATTCTGCGGCATACTCACCATGATTCTAATCTGGCAGTTGTCACCCGCTTTTCAGATATTGAATGTCTCCCCCGAGATTGCCTCTCCCGCAGAGCGCTATCTTTTTGCGGTTTCTTTGGGAATGCCTTTTGCCGGAATTTTTCTTGCCCTTCGCAGTGGAGGAGAAGGCGTTTCTTTGACCCGACTTTCCATGCTGGCGGGGTTTGTCGGGCTGACTGTTAATATCGTTGCCAACTATGTTCTTGTTTTTGGAAAGCTGGGACTGCCAGCAATGGGCGGGGTTGGATGCGGCTGGGCCACTTCCATTTCCATGTTTGCTATGATGATAACAATGGCGATTCTCCTACAGAAAAGCAGGGTCGAAGGCGTAGTCGGTTTGTTCCGCCGGCTGGATCGTACCCTGTGGCAGTCAATGGGCCAGTTCTTCGCTTTGGGACTACCAATCGGACTTTCACTTTTTGTGGAGTGCTCTATCTTCGCCATCATCTCCCTGCTCATTGCCCGGTTTGGGGCAGAGATCGTTTCTGCTCACCAGATAGCCTTAAATTTCACATCATTGTTGTTCATGTTACCTCTTAGCCTTTCCATGGCTCTCTCTATCAGAGTAGGGTTTTCCATAGGCAGGAAACAGCCTATGAGAATGAAAAGGATTGTACAGACAGGTCTTTTCCTAGCCCTTTGTTTCTCTTGTGTTTCTTGCATTTTTGTTATTAGCTGTGCGGATATAATCTCTCTTTTATATACGAATGAAATTGGTGTCAGGGAAACCGCTGTCCGTTTACTGTTCTTTGCTGCCCTGTTTCAAATGTCCGATGCCATACAGGTAAATTGCTCAGGTGCGCTGCGTGGTTGTAAAGATACCAAAATACCCATGTTGCTTATGATCTTCGCATACTGGGGAATAGGACTGCCTGTGGGCTACGGGATCGGTATCATGGGCGTAACTTCAATGGAACCTGGTGCTGAAGGCTTCTGGGTAGGGTTGATCATTGGCTTAACTTTTTCGGCTACCTTCCAGGGGATAAGACTTTACAAAACGGTTAACCGTTTTCAAAAGAAGAGTGCTTTTACCTGCAGGGTACCTTGAAAAATTCAGATTTTGGTTCAAAATCAAGGCGCGTATGAAGATTTTACCGCTGCCATTTAGTTAATATGTCGAGGATAAAATTTTAATACGCAGCGAAGTGTTTGGGCTAAAAGACAATTTTTCAAGGTAGCCGGTAATCAGCATCTACAATCTCCTGGAGCATGAACAAGCTTCAGACAATCAGCAACAGCCTCTGATAAGATCATGTTACTCAATCATAATCTCAAAGCAGTTTCAGCCCTTGTCCTGCTCTTGTTCCTGCTGTTCGGCTGCAGTGCCCCAAAACAGAATACTCGGCATATACCCCAGGCCATTGTCCCCCCTGCTCATAAACCTGTAACTGATAGCTATTGGTGGCGCTGTCAATTCAGAATCGTCTGGCCCGAAAACAGCAGAATAGACTGGGGGATGGATCTGCTTCTGGCTCACGCGGTAATTTCACCCGTTCTCAGGGACCATGACAGGGATATCTCCTCTTGGCGCTTCCACAGAAGAGCGGCGCGGGACAATGCAGGACACCAGTTTTCGTTCATTTTTTACAGCAAGCCGGAAACTGCAGCTTCTATCTTCAGGGATATCCAGAAGAGTGAGATATTAAAACGTGCTGAACAGGCCGGCCTGGTGGAAAAAGTGATAACAGGCGACCCCCGGAATCCTCAATTTCCCAATATTGAAGACACCAGCGATCCCAGTTGGTCTCTTGAGCTTCAGAAGAACTGGCCTTCATTTATCATGGGGGTTAGTTCATTGTGGCTTGGGCTCATCAGTGAATCGATGCAGGAGCAGCCTGAAGAAATCGCTGATATCAACCTTCTGCTCGAGAAATACCGAGAAGCTGATACCCAGGTCTCGTTCACCTGGAGAAATGAGGGGCAGCATGCGCTTCTTCACCACCTCAACGCTGTCTTTGGGTATACCCCTTTGTCTATAAGGAAAATGCTCACCTTCTGATGCCGCGATATTTGTTGAAACTATTGCACTGGACACAGGGCCAGGAATTCTTTTGCAGGTGCAGCGACTCTTTGGCGAGTATATCAAGCTGCTATCGGAATATCCGCACGTGCAGAAAGCCACCAGCTTCTATCTCAGGGCGCTGATGGATCAGCTGATGCCGGGTAAACAATAAGGTGAAATGGGATGATTGCCGGTTGATCGGTCGACAGACATCTCGTTGAACAAAACCAGATAATAGAGGATCCGCCTTGACTTTTCTTGCCTTCTTATTCGTAGCTAAACCGTTCAATATTTTAATCGTCGCCGTTTTGTTTTTTTCCGGATACCTCTGGCAGGGCTCCACAAAAGACGGTTCCCACCGGCGTCTTCGATCGCTGCTTATCGCCTCAATTGCGTGGCTGCTCTATGCAGGCTGGGAACTGCTGGTGTTGATCAGAACCCCTGAGGCAAACATCCGGGTTGACCTGCTCGTGATCTGGCCTGTGCTGGCAATTCTGTCAATATGGGCAATTCTCTCGTTCTTCATGCGCAGGAGATGATCCCTTGGGACAGTGGGCTTTCGGGCCACTTAACTGTCAGGGGACCAACATGATAACCTGTTGAAAAAACCAGCCATAATTTTCGCCTCCGTCTCTTCATGGCACAGGATATTTCTTCTGGCGTCATCAGCGGCGGGATTCTCAGCGTGGAGCAATACCGGGCGCCTGGCTGGGATTGAAAATATTTTTTAGATCAATTAAAATTATAAGTATGGATGACCTACTCTCACTACTGGGTTCCGAGGATAACGAGCAAAGCAGTCCGACCTTCAGGAATATGCTGCTGCTGCAGGTCAGCAGACTGAAGGACTCCAGCGATCCTCTGGACCAGCAGCTCAGGAACTATCTGCTGAGCATCATCAAGGATAAGGGCTATTCGGAAGAAACCTGGATAAACGAAATCGAGGAAGTGGAACTGATCCACCGGCTGGTCAAGAAAGGTAAATCGGTCAGTTCCGCCGTCGATTCGGTTGCCGAAAAATCGAAACGTGACAAGCAGACGCTCCAGGAGAAATACGCTGAATATGAAAAAGCACTGATCGAGATCGATCAGATTTTTCAGGAACCGGGGTCCAAGGACCCGGGCTAGCCGTCCTTTACACCCTCATTACCCGCCGCCCCGACCGATCTTCGACGCAATCGCACTGTCACCGCTGCAAGCGGAATAGATTGCGCCCAGGTGCGGCTCATCTTCTTGCAGTCACCCGCACATGCATTAGTATTGATCGATACCGATGCAGATTCGCTGAGACGGCAGGTCCCGGCCTCCGCGGCTCATCTACGGACACAGCGTGTAAAAAACGACCACCACCAGGATGTGGCGCGGGAGGAACAACATGTACAGGCTGATCTATAAAAGTCAGAGCATAGCCAAAATCGACCAGGAAATGGTCAAGGACATCATTGAACACAGCTGGGCAACCAATGAGAAGAACCAGATAACCGGGGTCCTGCTGGCCACCCGCACCCACTTCCTCCAGGCCCTGGAAGGCGGCTTCGACGAAATCAACGAAACGTTTTTCAGGATCATCTCGGATCCGCGGCATGGATTCATCCAGATCATCTCCTTTGCCCCGGCCGCCCGAAGACTATTCGATGGCTGGACCATGCAGGGATTCGACCTGTTCGACCTCGACCTGGAGCTGGAAAATCGGCTGAAGGTCAAATATGGAGAGGAGTCCGACAGTGTTCGTTTTCCGACCGAGGAATGGTCCGTCCTCGCCCTCATGGCTGACATGAGAGTGATCAGGGACGTTTGAGCGGCGTCTGCAGCTGGCTTCTTATCCGGTCGATGCGTTTTCGGTTGGCACCCAGGTCATAGGAACCCACCCTCGATGCAGACCGGACATGGATGGTGGCGGTGCCAGCCTGTTCCTCGACAAAACAGAACTCAACATCATCGACAAATCGAAACAGCGCCGAGGTGAACGACGCCCGAATGTAGTCCGGCTCGACACGCACGATGGCAGCGCGCTTTTCAGCCTGCAGTAACAGCAGGAGCCGCTCTGAGGCCTGCTCAACAGAGCCCGGGAAACGGATCGGCTCGATGGCGTGCCTGGCATCGGATGCCTGACTGTTCACGCAGTTGGGGGTCTTCGGGCACGGCTTCAGTCGTCCGTCGGTCACCCCCAGATCGTCGGCCGTTCCCGAACCGCCCGAACACCCCATGATCATCAGTACATGTACCAGAATTAATGACAGCCCCTTATGCATACTTTCCCAGCCCGTGGTCTTTTTTTTCAGCACCGCGCCCACCGCTGCTGATTGATGATTATGGTTTGCCACCAGATATCCTCCAGACAGAAACCTGGTTTTGAATTCATGCAGGAGCGTTTACATGTCCTCCCCGATCCTGAAAGCGGAACACATCTCAAAATATTACAACATCGCCGAGCGGCGCGCCATTATTCTCGATGACGTCAGCCTGGCGCTCGAACCGGGGGATTTTGCTGTCCTGTCGGGAACCAGCGGCAGCGGGAAGACGACCCTGCTCAGCATCCTCTCGGGTCTGGACAAGCCGAGCAGCGGCAGGATCGTGCTTGACGATCTCGATATCACCGACCTGGATGAAAACGGTCTTGCCCCGCTGCGCAATACCCTGATCGGCTTCGTTTTTCAAGCCTTTCACCTGGTCCCGTCATTGAACTCATTGGAAAATATCATGTTTCCGGCCGAACTGGCTCGCGATCCGGAAGCCGCGGACAAGGCCTCCCATCTGCTCAACCGGGTCGGTCTCTGGGAACAGCGCCATAACCGCCCCGAACAGCTGTCGGGCGGGGAAAAGCAGCGGGTGGCCATCTGCCGGGCGCTGGTCAATAATCCCCGGCTGGTGTTCGCGGATGAACCGACCGGCAATCTCGATTCGGAAAATTCTCACCAGGTCGTCGAGCTGCTGCTCGAGCTCCAGCAGGAGTATAACACCACCATGCTGCTGGCCACCCACAGCAGCGAGATAGCCAGTCGTGCCGACCGCATCCTCTACCTGCACGACGGCAGGATCACCACCAACGGCAGCAGCAGATGACCATCCATTACCGCTTTTTAATCGAAGAACTGCGCTACGGTGGGAAGCAGGCGCTGACCTTCGTCATCTGCGTGGCCCTGTCGATAGCGACCCTGACCGCGCTCAACAGTTTCAAAAGAGACGTCCACGGTTCCCTGATCGATGAAGCCCGGGCGCTCCAGGGCGGCGACCTGATCATCCACGCCCACCGGCCCATATCTGAAAAACTGCAGCGGGCGGTCGATGCCCGGGTCAACGACGGTTTGCTCGATCGACAGAAGACCACCAGCTTCTACACCGTCGCCCTGGCTGACAGAACCAGCCGCTCGCTGTTCGTCAACATCAAAGCCGTCGAACCCGCCTATCCGTTCTTCGGCGCTGTGACGCTTGCTTCCGGTCTGAAGCTCAGAGAGGCACTCAAACCCGGGGTTGTCGTCGCCGCCCAGGAAGTTCTCGACCGGCTCGACATCGAACCCGGAGACCTGCTCACCATCGGCGATGTCGACTTTGAGGTCGGCGATGTGATCACCTTCGAATCGATGAAGCCGGTCTCTTTTCTGTCCCTGGGCCCGCGTATCTTCGTCGCCATGGCCGATATCGACCGCCTGGGCCTGGTCGGCCAGGGCAGCAGAACGGAGCATGAACTCCTGATCCGGCTGGCCGACCCCGCTGACACCGATGCCATTGCCAGTGAGCTGGCCAGCTATGCAACACCGCGGCTGGAGCGGGTCGAAACAGCCAGAGATGCCCGGTCCCGCGTCAAGGTGTTTTTCGACAACCTGCTCTTCTTCCTCTCCTGCATCAGTATCCTGACCCTGATCCTCAGCGGCATCGGCATGCAGGGGGCGCTGTCCGCCATTCTGCATCAGAAACGGCGGGTCATAGCGGTCACCAAGGCATTCGGTGCCTCCAACCGTTTTATTGTCAGCCAGTATCTGATCATGGTCTCGATTATGGGATTCTGCGGCAGTATCCTGGGCATTATCCTCGGCTACGCGATCAAGCGATTTTTCCCCCTGATCTTTGCCGGGCTGGTGCCCGACGGCATCGGTTATGACTTTCACGCCGCCGATTCCCTGGAGGGAATCATCATGGGCTTTCTGGTCGTCACTGTTTTCACGCTGCTGCCGCTGTACCGCCTCACCAATGTCAAACCGGTGATGATTTTCAGGCACGAAACCGGGACATTGAACGATCGAAAATCGGCTCTGATTACCGGAATTATCTGCACTATCTTTCTGTTTCTGCTGGTCATCCGCCAGATCGACGACGTCAAGATCGGCATTTATTTCGTCATTGGCCTGATCATCCTGATCGGCAGTGTTGCCCTGGTGACATCAGGAGGAATATGGCTGCTCAAGCGCATGAGACTGCCGACACTGTCATTGCGGCAGGCGGCAAAAAGCCTCTATCGGCCGGGAAACGCGACCCGTTCGATCGTCACCACGCTGACCTCGGCCATTGCAGTCCTGCTGGTTATCTTTCTGCTGCGGCACAATCTGTTCACCACCTTTATCGAGTCCTATCCCGAAGATGCCCCGAACCTGTTCTGCATTGACATTCAGGCAGACCAGACAGAGCTCTTCCAGTCGGTGGTCGGACAGGATGTTCCGTTGTTTCCGGTGATCCGGGCCCGGCTTCTGGCCATCAATGAGGAGCAGATCAACCCCGAGCAGGAAAGAGAACGCCGCAGCGACAATCTAGGCCGGGAATTCAACCTGACCTACCGGGAAGTCCTGCTCGACGACGAGCTTATCATCGACGGGGATTCGCTGTTCGGTTCACAGGCCCTGCCGGCCGGTACGGTCGGGGTATCGGTGCTCGATTCGATCGCCGAAATCGGCGATATCGGCTTGGGGGACCGTCTGCGATTCAACATCCAGGGCATCGAAATCGAGTCCCAGGTGACCAGCATCAGGGCCCGGACTCAATCGCGGCTTTACCCGTTCTTCTACTTCGTCTTCGAACCTGAGACCCTCGCCGACGCACCACAGACGTTTTTTACCGCTTTCTACCTGGACAAGGAACTGATCCCCGATATGATCACCGCGATCATCGCCCAGATGCCCAATATCTCGGCGCTCAATGTCGCCGACATCGCCGAGCGATTCGGCCGGATGATGAAACGATTGTCGGTTATCGTCACCTTTTTCGCCTCATTTTCGATCGCCGCCGGCTTTCTGATCCTGGTCAGCGCCATTTTCTCGACCCGACTCGACCGCATCAGGGAATCGGTCTACTACAAGGTGCTCGGCGCCGACAGCCGATTCATTTTCAAAGTCCTGACCTTTGAACACATCATTCTGGCCCTGCTCAGTTCGATTCTTGCCATAGCCTTTGCCGAACTTGCAGCCTGGCTGATCTGCGTCAACGTTTTCGAAATCACCTATCGGCCCTACTGGCCTGCCGCGGTGCTCACGCTGATCTGTTCTATCCTTCTCGTTGTCGGGGTCGGCCTGGCCAGCTCGGTCGGCATCATCAGACAGAAACCGGCAACCTATCTCAGCCAGCAAAACGGCGTCTGACACCGGTTCCAATGAAGATAAAAAGAATCATGCAATGGGGATTTCAGCTGATTGGCACAGCACTGCTGCTGGCCGGATCATCCTGCGATTCAAATCCGCCCAGGGAAGAGACGGCCCAAACCGCCGCTATCATCGATACCCGGGGTGTCATTGTCGCCATGGGCGACAGCCTCTCCGCCGGTCTTGGAGTCGTGCCGGAACAGAGCTACCCGGCGCTGCTCGAGCGGATGCTTGCTGAAAAAGGCTTGGCATACCGGGTAATCAACGCCGGCATCAGCGGAGAGACCAGCAGCGGGGCACGCTCACGGGTAGACTGGGTGCTGAGGCTCAAGCCCGACATCGTCATCCTGGAAACGGGTGCCAACGACGGCCTGCGGGGAATCGACCCGGCCCTTATCGAAGAGAATATCGGCGCAATAATCACCCGGCTCGAACAGGAAGGGGTCACCGTCGTGCTGGCCGGAATGATGATGGTCACCAATCTCGGCCCGGACTACGTGTCCGCTTTCAACGACGTCTATCCCCGGCTGGCCGATCGTCACCAGGTGATATTCATGCCCTTTTTCCTCGACGGCGTAGCCGCGGAGCCTTCACTGAACCAGGCTGATGGTATTCATCCCAACAGCGCCGGGTACCGTGTTATCGCCTCGAATGTGCTGCCCTATGTGGAACAGGCCATCAAAGTACGTTAGCTGCAGCAAGCAAGCTTCATCCCTTCACCAGCCGCAGGTGGCTGACTTTTCTCAATTTCCGCCACAACTCCTTGATAATGATCATCGCCGGGTCTTCATAGGGGTCGTACTGGCTGCCCAGGTAATCCCGGCAGGAATTGATCAGTGGGTGGTTGCGGTCGTAGAGGCCGAATTCCTTTCTGATGATTTTGGCCATGGCCAGATAGACGTTTGAATCGAGCTCCGCCTCAGACAGGCCGGCCATCACCATCCGGTCCCTGACGGACAGATCGCGGTACAGCATATCAACAACCTCCTCGACGCTTTCCGGCAGCAGCGAGGGGCTCAGGTTATCCATTGGTTGAAACATAACAATAGTCATCCTCGTTATGATCGGGTTCGAAGCGTTCGTCGGCGCCTCCATACCCCGAGCCGTTCTGAACGCTTCCCATCACAGCCGCACTACCAGCGGGCTGAGATGAAAAACAATAATACCGATCGGGTTGATGACACGTGATAAATTGCAAGATACTGAAATCAAAACAAAATCAAAACATCTTCATCGTCCAGACAGCAACAACCAGAGACGAAACGATCCCCGCCAAGAAAAAGACCGGGCCTGATTGACTATTGAGTGTCGGGTGGATACTCTTAAATCTCAGTGTTTACGTTGGTTTTATTACTTTATTGAGAATGGATCCTACCGTTGCATCAGCTCATCTGGTAGTTTTTACAGACCACAGCACCAGCAGTTGCAGATCCACTTCCCTGGCAACTTACAGGAGTCACCATGGCTGACAGGCAGGTTTTCAGATTATTTCAACGGTCGTTTCTATTTCGCCTCGGACGACTGATTCTGGTCACCGCACTGGTTGGTTCCGCCGTTTATGGAATCGTGGCGGCGGTTTATGCAACCAAAACGATTTTCAAGGTAAAAATGAACTATGCTGTCGTGCTCGAGAAACTGGGCGGGAAACGTCAGGCCGTGACCGAAGTGGGATGGCATGCACGGTTGCCCTTTTTCACCCGGATCGAGCAGGAAGTGACCCTGATGAATCAGACCCTGTTTCTGGGCGGCAGCAACGAACCGATGCGGATCATCTCGAACGAAAACGTCGCCCTCTGGACCTCCGCACTGCTCACCTATCGTATCACCGACCTGAGAACCTGGGCCATCGAGAACCTCCGGCCGATGACGCTGCTCCAGGGTGATTATGACGGTATCGTCAAGGATATCATGCAGTCCGAACCGGTGAACAAACTGATCAGCGATCGAGGCCAGGTCAAGGAGAAGATCTTCAAAGCGCTGAAGTCGCAGCCCATCAACGAGGGCGGCCCTTCCCTCGAGGAAAAATACGGTATCGAAATCGTCAGCTTTGTTCTGAAGGAAACCCACTTCGGCGACAAACTGGTTGAGGCCTCGGAAGAGAAAAAACGGCGCGAACTGATCGCTGAGGCCGAAAACTACGCTGCCGACCAGGAAGCCAGCCGGATAAAGAAACTCTATGCCGCCTACCTCGAAGGTATCAGTTCGCTGCAGAAGGAGGTGGGCAGAACCGATGGGACAACCGACACCGCACTGCTCCAGTTCCTGGTTCAGCAGAAGTGGGCTTCCGCCTATGAGAAAAACCAGACCGGGCAGAACACGGTGGTCATACAGAACACCGAAAAAGTTCCGTCCGTCACCCTGCCGCTGCCGGCCGAAGGACAATAGCCTGAGGCGTTTCTAGAATTATGCCCCGACGATTTACCAAAAAAGTACGCTATGTTCGCCTGCCTGAAAAGCGCATCGAAGAGATCGACAACCTGGTCGCCTCCTGGTCCCATGAGACCAAAGAGTTCATGCGGGCCCGACTCAATCAGTTCAAACCGCGCGGCGGGCTGTTCAGAGGCCTGAAGCGCCTCTACCGCTGGTTCACCTTTTCGTCGCTCAAACGTGACCTGGCGATACTCAAGAACCCTGATATTCTGACCGACTGGCAGAAACGTTTCGAAGTCTCCGGCCAGACCGTGCCCCGGAAAGCCTGGAACCACATTCTGGAGCAGGAACTCAGCGACAGCGATCAGGCCTACATGCTTGCCCTGCTGGAGCGCGAACTCTCAGATGTCCATCTTCCCACCGAACTGGAAAACCTCTTTGAAAAAATCTATCGGGCTCATATCAAAAAGGAGTACACTACCGACCCCGAGGTCCCCCAGGCCCCGATCATCCTGTTCATCGGCACCAGCGGCAGCGGCAAGACGGCTACGGCCACCAAGGCCATCGAGAGGGTGTTTTTCGACAGCGATGTCCAGCCGGAGGTCGATCTAGGCCAGAAGCGGCTGAAGGTGATGGAGGGGGTCCCGTTCTGGAAGTCTCTCGAGGATGTGGAACCGGCGCTGGCCACTGAAATAGAGAACCGTAAGCGTTTGCGTCGCTACAAGCGACTGGCCGGAATCCCTCTTCTGAGCCTGATTTTCAGAAAGCAGATCGGTAAGAATCTCAGTGATCTCGAGGAACAGAGCCTGCTCGTCGATTACGCCCGTATTACCCCCAACGATTTTCAGACAGCCCTTTCCGGAGAGCCGGGAAACTATCTGAGGCGGGCTTTCGGCAACCCGAGAATAACCTGCATCAGGCACCTCGAGGAGGCGCACAGCGCCTTTGCCCGGAAGGAAAGCGGCGGGTCGAGCAAGGGGCCCGAGCGCCAGCAGGGCACGCTGGTCGACAGCTCCAACATCATCATCGATGAGATCATCAATGGATCAAGGGACTGCCTGCTCATCGCCACCTCCGACCAGCCCGAGGTCTTCGACTCCGCCATATACCGGAGATTCGTGGAGAAGGGGCTGATCATCGACGTTTCCGACTACTGGCTCAAAAAAGCCAACATGACCGAAATTGTCCGGATCGAGCTGATACGCAACAACATCCGGGTGGCCTCAGCTGAGGAGCCGCCTGAGTTTGATGACATCCAGTGGATCGATGCGGAGGATCTCAATGGCGCGGTCGGCAAGTTCTACCATATCTTCAAGGAACGGGCCCTGCAGGTGACGCCGGCCTATGTCCGCAAGCTGGTCGGCTACGTTATCAGCCTGAAAGGAACCTTCCGCTCGGAATTTCTCGATGATCCGATGCTGGTCCGCAACGCCTTTGAAATGGTGGCCCGCAATTCCTTCGGCGACCTGTTCAACAAGGTCGTCAACCGGATCGACCGGACCGCCACCTGGGAAGAATATGTCGGGGAGATCAAGGACACCTTCTCCGAGATGGCCAACAACTGCCTGGTTTACAACGTCAATGAGGAAAAGGGCGTGGTCCTCAACGGCCCGCCGGGCAGCGGCAAGACCTTTCTGGTCAGAACCTGGCTCAGCGAGAACAAGAACATCCACGATATCAGCACCAATCCCAGTGCCCTGCACAATCCGGCCGACCCGATCGACGGGACGGTGGAGAACCTGGTCAAGGTATACGACATCGCCAAGATGATCGCCCCGGCGGTGGTCTTTTTCGACGAGGGCGATGCCCTGGCACCGCGCCGCAGCAGCAGTGGCGGCTCCCCTTCCGATCGATTGACCAACAAATTTCTCAACATCATTGACGGCGAGCAGCCGCTGTCCAAGGTCTTTACCGTTTTGACCACCAACCGGCTCGACCTGCTCGACCCCGCCCTGATTCGCTCGAAACGGCTCAAGGTCCTGGAGGTCTCGGGCCAGCTGGCCAAAAGGGACATGAGCGATATCATCGATTCCATCATCAGCGCCACACCGCTGGCGCCGGGTTTGAGCGCCGCAGAGGTGATCAATTCCGCCAAGGGCATCTGCCATACGCCTGCCGATTTTGCCGCCTTTGCCGAAAAAGCGCTGTCGCTGCGCAGCACCGAGCTGATGGTGCTCAAGAAATTCAGGGAAATATCTGCTCTGGCACCAGAAAAACAGGAGCGGTTTCTGAAATTCAACCTCAAAACCCTGACCGGCATCCTCGAGGCGGTGGGCGACTCCGGGACACTGCTCAAGGCCCTGCGCGAATCGGCTGCGCTGTTTTTGAACCACTATGACGAGGCGCTCGCCCTGTTCGCCGGAGTCGCTACCGATGCGGACTACCCGCTGTGCCATTCCCATCTCAAGCATGCCCGCCGGGAAATGTCCCACAGCCCGACCAGAAAGGGTAAGGTCGAACTCGACGATTTCCTCGAAGCCGAGCTCAGCAGGGAGCCGCAGAAGGGCTTTATCGTCGGGGTCGGGGCCAACGACATCGACGGTGTCCTGCTGCCCATCGCCACCAGCCTCACCTACAGCCTTTCGTCGGAAAAGATCCTGGTGACCGGCGCCGTGTCGGCCTCCGGGGACAGCTCGGCCCAGCTCGAAATGGCAGTCCAGATGACCCAGCAGTCAGCCCAGGAAGCCCTGACCCTGGTGAAAAACTATTTCCAGTCCCTGATCCCCCAATACAGCATGGCCAAGCTGCTGGGCGAATTTCTGTCCAAGCTGACCATTCATCACCAGCTGCTGTCCACCACCTATAACGTCGGCGGCCCGTCCGCCGGCTATGCCCTGGCACTCAACACGCTCTCGGCAATTCTGCATATTCCGATCTACAACGATTTCGGCATAACCGGCGCCCCCTGGACCAAGGGGGTAACCAAAAACGAGGTCGGCGGTTCGGTCATCATCGGCGGCCACAAAAAGAAAACAGAAAAGGTGCTGCAGTATCTGCGCAGGATGTATATGCCGCACCAGAATTACAAGAGCCTGGAAATCGATTTCCTGATCGGTTACTGGAGCCAGGACAAGGACATTCAAGGCGTCACCCATTTCGGTGATCTGGTACCCGAGACCATCTGGCTGGGCGATGACTATGAAAAGGTCCTGCTGGAGCTCATCGACCGCCGAATTCGTTACAAGCTGAAGAAATATCAGCACAACGAGGTGAATGAGGCGGACGATGAACATATCATTCGCCTCAAGTCCATCCTGAAGCAGCAAGCCGAAAATGAGATCATCAGAAAGATCGAAGCCATCAAGTACCATCTCAGCAATCCCGACCATGACCCGCTCATTTCTCTTGAATCGATTTTCCAGCAGGAGCCGCAGCTGGTCACCACCCAGGTGAAGAAGGCCATGGGCGTATTCGATCAGATTTCCCGCCGATTCAAGAAACAGAAACTGCTTCCCTGAAACTCCACCGCCTGGCAGCGATAAACGAGATGGCCCCGAACATTACGATATGCTGGTTCCGGCAGGACCTGCGGCTGCACGACAACCCGGCCCTGCACGAAGCGGCACGTCGGGGAACCGTTATACCGATATACATCCTCGATGATGAAAACTCAGGCCGCTGGCGGCAGGGTGGGGCTGCCCGGCTCTGGCTGCATCATTCGCTCATGGACCTGGACCGCCGCCTCGGTGGGAAACTGCGCGTCTACAGCGGACCGGCACAGGACGTCCTCTCCCGACTGTGTGAAGAACACCGAATCGATGCACTATTCTGGAACCGCTGCTACGAGCCCTGGCGGGTTGACCGCGACCAATTGATCAAAAAGCGGCTGGGCAGCAAAGGCATTGAAATTTTGAGCTTCAACGCCTCCCTGCTCTGGGAACCATGGGAAATACGCAAACCAGACAATTCCCCGTACAAGATCTTCACCCCATTTTACCGTCGGGCCATAGGCCATGAGGCGCATGTACCGGTGGTCTCCTTTCCGCCCCCGGATGACATAGTCTGCAGCGACCGTGACTTTGGCGGCCTGGCCATCGACGACCTCGGCCTGCGTCCCGATCTCGGCTGGTGCCCGACCCTCGAGAGGTACTGGCGGATTGGCGAATCGAACGCCTTCGAAGTGCTGGAGGAATTCATCTCCGACGGCCTGGCGCACTACCAGACCAGACGTGACTACCCGGCCGTCCCCGCCACCTCCCGTCTTTCACCCTATCTGCATTTCGGTGAAATTTCCCCGCACTATGTCTGGCAGCGGCTGACCGAAAACGGAGACGACGAGCATACGTCGGCCTTTAAAAGACAGCTGGTCTGGCGGGAGTTCAGTTACAGCCTCCTGTACCACAACCCCCAGATCCCCGAACAGAATCTCAAACCAAAATTCGACCGCTTCCCCTGGAAGCACAACCCCCGGTGGCTGCGCTGCTGGCAGCAGGGGCTGACCGGCTACCCCCTGGTGGACGCCGGCATGCGTGAACTCTGGCAGACCGGGTTCATGCACAACCGGGTGCGCCTGATCGTTGCCTCGTTTCTGGTTAAAAACCTGTTAATCCACTGGCAGCACGGCGCCGACTGGTTCTGGGACACCCTGCTGGAAGCCGACCTGGCCAACAACAGCGCCAACTGGCAATGGGTAGCCGGCTGCGGCACCGATGCGGCACCCTATTTCAGAATTTTCAACCCGGTCTCGCAGGGGCACAAATTTGACCCTCACGGACTTTACACTCGCCGTTTCCTGCCCGAACTCGAAGGCCTGCCGTCAAAATACCTGTTCAGTCCGTGGGAGGCGCCCCCGGAAGTCCTCGACCAGGCGGGGGTGCAGCTGGGCCAAACTTATCCCCGGCCGATCGTCGACCTCGGCCTGTCGCGACAGAAGGCCCTGGAAGCCTTTAAATCCCTTGGCTGATACTGCTGATGAAGCGGCAGGAGCTTTTATACTCAACCTCGACCGTGTCTCTGACACGACATAGATGAATATACTCCACACCTCAGACTGGCACCTGGGCCGCTCCCTCTATGGTCGAAGCCGTTACGCCGAATTCAGCCAATTTCTGGACTGGCTGGTCGAAACCATCGAAAAAGAAAGCGTCGATGTCCTGCTGATCGCCGGCGATGTGTTCGACAGCAGCACACCGAGCAACCAGGCCCAGGAGCTGTACTATCGATTTCTGGGCCGGGTCTCGGCCTCCGCTTGCGGACATGTCGTGGTCATTGCCGGCAACCACGACTCCCCTTCATTTCTTAACGCCCCCAAAGCGCTGCTGCAGGCCCTGGATGTCCATGTCATCGGCGGGGTAACCGACGACCCTCGAGACGAAGTGATTCCCCTGCTGGCCGAAACCGGCGGCGTGATCGATCCTTCGCAGAGTGTTATTATCTGCGCCGTTCCCTACCTCAGAGACAGAGACGTCCGCACCGCCGAACCGGGTGAGACGATCGATGATAAAAACCGCAAGCTGGTCGAAGGGATCAGGGCCCACTACGCCGAAGTCGTTAACGTCGCCGAGCAGATGCGTGATCAGGTTATCGGCCGCTCAGCAGCCGGAAGCGCTCAACCGGCCATTCCCATCGTCGCCCTCGGCCACCTTTTCACTGCCGGCGGCAGAACTGTCGATGGGGACGGCGTCAGGGAACTTTATGTGGGATCGCTGGCCCATGTCGGTGCGGATGTCTTTGCGCCCTCGATCGATTATCTGGCGCTGGGCCACCTGCATGTCGCCCAGACGGTCGGCCGGCGGGAAAACTTCCGCTACTGCGGCTCCCCTCTGCCGATCGGCTATGGCGAGGCAGCCCAGGCGAAAAAGATCGTCCTGGTGGAGTTCACCGGCACCACGCCCGCCATTGAGGAAATCCAGGTGCCCTGTTTTCAGCAGCTGGTCCGCATCCTCGGCCCGCTCGATGACATACTGGCACAGATCGAGGCACTGAAAAGTGAACGGAGCCGGGCCTGGCTCGAGATCGAATACAGCGGTACGGACCTGATCACCAACCTGCGCGAAATGGTTGACGAGGCCCTGGCCGATTCGGCCATGGAAATTCGGCGGCTCAGAAACCGGCGGCTCGTCGACCGGGTAATCACCGCCTCTTCGGCTGAGGAGACGCTTGACGATCTCGATACCAGCGAGGTTTTCGATCGTTGCCTGGAGGCCTTCGAGGTACCGGAAGAAGAGCGGGAGGGGTTGAGAATTTCTTACAGGGAAGTGCTCAAATCCATTCACGAAGAGGACATCAATGAGGGTTGAATCTTCCCGGTGCCGCCGCAGCATATACAGCAGATGGGGTCCTAGACCATGAAAATAGTCGAGCTCAGATTCAAGAACCTCAACTCGCTCTATGGCGAGTGGGTCATCGATTTCACTGACCCGGAATATGCGGCCAACGGAATCTTTGCCCTGACCGGGCCGACCGGTGCCGGTAAATCGACTGTTCTGGACGGTATCTGCCTGGCGCTCTATGGCGCGACGCCCCGCCTTGGCAAAATTACCAGAAGCGGCAACGAAATCATGTCCCGCCAGACCGGCGAATGTTATGCCGAAGTGCTTTTCGAATCCCAGGCCGGGCGCTTCCGCTGCCACTGGGAGCAGCGCCGGGCCCGCACCCACCGCGATGGCAGGCTCCAGGACCAGCAGCACCAGATTTTCGAAGCTGAAACCGGCATCCCGATCGAAACCAAGAAGAGCCTGGTTACAGCCGTTATCGAGGAAAAAACCGGAATGGATTTCGATCGGTTTACCCGCTCAATTCTTCTGGCCCAGGGAGGCTTCGACACTTTTTTGAAGGCCGATGCCGAGCAGAAGTCACGGATTCTCGAGCAGATTACCGGCACCGGTATTTATTCGGCAATCTCGCAGCGGGTTCACGAACGTCAGCGGGAGGCGCACCACAAGCTGAACCTGCTTCGGGCCGAAACCACCGCGATCATGATCCTTGAGCGTGACCAGGAGAAACAGATAGAACAGCAGCTCGAGGAAAAGCAGAAGGAAGAGGTCGAGCTCAGCGCCGCCGCTGCTGAGACCGGGAAAGCCAAAGACTGGCTGAACACTTGTGAAGGGTTGAAAAAAGAGATCAGCAAGCTCACGGAAGAAGAACTCAAGGTTCAGCGGGCCATGAAGGCCTTCGAACCTGAACGAACGAGACTGGCGCTGGCGCACCGGGCCGCTTCACTCGAAGGCACCTATGCAACCCTTGGGGCGATCAGAAAACAGCTGGCTGATGATCAGGCCTCCCTGGAAGCTGAACAAAAAGCGCTTCCAGACCTCGAAGGCCTACTCACCCGGCAGGTTGATCTGCTCAAATCAACCGGGCAGCGAAGCGGATCAGCCCGGCAGGCGCTGAAAACCACCGTCCCGGTCCTGCGGCAGGTCCGCTCCCTGGACGAACGGATTGGATCGCTGCAGAAGCGTGGAGATGAACTTGAACAGACCGGCACCAAAGAAAAGGAAGAAATCGATGCGCAAAAGGCCGCCAGACAGCAGGTGGTGCTCAGCTGTGACAGGTTGAAAATCGAACTGGAATCGGTCGATCGCTACCTTAACGAGCACAGCGGCGACGAGTGGCTGACAAGCGGCCTGGCCGCTCTGGAGGACCGGTTGAACAGCCTGCTCGCCGGGCAGAGAGAAATCGATCAACACGAGATTGACGGCAGGGAAGCGGACAAGGCCGTCGAACAGGCGGTCGGCTCACTCGATGAACAGGTACGCCAGAGTGCCATCTGCCGGCGGGAAGTGAAGCAATGTTCAGAACAACTTGCGCGGGCCCGGAAAAAATTGGCCGCGGTCATCGGCGACCGGCTCCTGCGTGAGTACCGCGCAGACAAGGAAAGCCTGCTCCGCGAGAAAACCTATCTGGCCGCCATCGCCGAGCTCGAGTCACACCGCGATCAGCTCGCTGATGGTATTCCCTGCCCCCTCTGCGGCTCCCCGGAGCACCCGTTTGCCCGGGGCAATGTTCCGCGGCCCGATGAACATGACCGGCGCATTGAAGCGCTCACCAGACTGATCAGCGAAGCCGAAGCCCGGGAGGCCGCAATCAGTGAGCTGGAAACGGCCCTTGCCGAAACACACAGCAGACTGTCGGAACGTGAAAAGCAACAGAGCGAAGCAAGCCACGCTAAAATCATCGCCGAGAAACACCAGGCGGTGCTGAGCAGCAGCCTGGATCGGCTTCGGGCCGACCATGACACCCTGCATCGGGCGGTATCGGCAACACTTGCGCAGCTCGGTGTCCAGGCTCCCCCGGAGATTACCGGTTCGGGACTGCTCGAGTCGCTGCGAAATCGGCAACAGAACTGGCAGAATCAACTCAACCAAAAAAACAAGATTCGGGAAAAGATCGCCGAACTCGAGAGCGAGATAAAACAGCTGGACCGGGTTATCGAAACGCAAACCAGGGGTTCGAACAACACCTGGGAGCGCCTGAAAATTACAGCCAGCGAACTGGCAGGCCTCGCTGATGAGCGTTTCACACTGCTAGGCGACAAAGATCCCGATGGTGAAGAACAGCGTTTGAAAAGGGAGGCCGACGAAGCCGAGTCAGCCGAGAAGAAGGCCGCAGCGCACCACCAGGAGTTGAACCTGCAGTGGAATACGGTCAAAGACAGAATCGACACCCTGACTGAACGGCTCGATCGGGCCGGTAACGAGTTGCAGAAGTCGACTGGTGATTTCCTGGCAGCTCTGGAGCCGGCCGGATTCAAAGATGAGCAGCAGTTCCTGGCGGCACGGCTCAGCCCCGGGCAGCGCGACGCTTTGTCCGACCAGGCCGGATCGCTGGACGACCAACAGAAAGATATTGCAATCAGGCTGCAGGACCGTCAGACACAGCTGGAGCTTGAAATCGGGCGGCGGATCACTGATCATACCCTGGCGGAACTGGAAGCCCGGTCCCAGCAACAGGCAGCGTCCCTGAAGCTGCTGCGCCGGACTATTGCCGCCCTCAACCACCGGCTCGCTGAAAACCGTGCCTCCAGAGAGCGCCTCAAAAACCAGCAGTCGATCATCGAGGCCCGGGTGCGGGAGTGCGCACGATGGGATAAGCTGCACGGCCTGATCGGTTCGGCCGACGGGAAGAAATATCGTAATTTTGCCCAGGGGATAACCTTCGAGCTGATGGTGGCCCATGCCAACCGCCAACTGGCGGACATGTCCGAGCGCTACCTGCTGCTCCGCGACATGGAACACCCGCTGGAACTGAACGTGGTCGACAACTTCCAGGCCGGCGAAATAAGATCAACCAGAAATCTGTCCGGCGGAGAAAGCTTTATGGTAAGCCTGGCCCTGGCTCTTGGACTATCGGGGATGGCCAGCCGCAGGGTTCGGGTCGATTCCCTGTTCCTCGACGAGGGTTTCGGAACCCTCGACGAGGAGGCGCTGGAAAACGCTCTGGAAACTTTGTCCGGGCTGCAGCAGGACGGCAAGCTGATCGGCATCATCTCCCATGTCCCCGCCCTGAAGGACAGAATCAGCACACAGATCTCGGTTTCACCGCTGTCCGGCGGGAGATCCACGCTAGCGGGCCCGGGCTGCGCCAGAATCAGTTGATGCGGCTGCCCAGACCCGCAACAGTAGCGCGGGAGAACGGTGGAAGGATCAGTCAAAGGCCATATCAACCGTCCACTCCTCCCATACCCTGCCGACCAAGTCTATGCCCGGTTTCAGCGTTTTCTTGCCGGGACGCCAGCCTGAAGGCGTGGCCTCCGCCCCCTTGGTCTCTCTAATCAGCTGAAAAGCGTCAATCTGCCGAAGCGTTTCCATCACGTTTCTGCCGACCGGCGGGGTCAGGACCTCATATCCCTGGATAACGCCATCGGGATCGATCAGAAACCGGCCCCGGCTTTCTACCCCGGCGGCTTCGTCAAAGACTCCGTAAACTTTTCCGACTTTGCCTGCGGCGTCAGAGAGCATCGGGAACGGCACACCCCCCTTGACCATTTTCGACAGCTCGTCATCATCCCACATCTTATGGACAAACATCGAATCGATCGACATCGACAGGACCTCAACACCACGTTTCTGGAACTCGGGATACTTCTCGGCGACCGCCGAGATCTCGGTGGCTCAGACGAAGGTGAAGTCACCGGGGTAAAAACAGAGCGACACCCATTTACCGAGATAGTCGGACAAGGTGACATTGATAAATTTTCCCTGCTGATATCCAGGGGCTGTAAAATCCGGTGCCTGCTGACCCACGACGATCATCGAAGCGTCCTCCTTGGCATTGGGGGGGGGATTTGTCTCATCTGATTCAACCGACATACCGCCAACTGGTCCTCCGGTTGGACGGGCACAACCAACTTCCGCTTCTTCAGCCATTGTTCTTTCTCCTCGACCATGGCCTGGCCTTCCCAATCATTTATCAACATATGCCATTTACTAATCCTGGAATATTCATATGTCAGGAATCAATGGCACGACCATCAATCGAAAACGATACAAGACTATCTATATATTATATATATAAATAGTAGGTTATCTATAATATTATTTTATAATAAATATGTAAATACTAGTTTATATATATATTGACAACTTATTTTCTTGATGATACTCCATATTTAGAGACCTATCCTTTATGTGGAGACCCATGAACCCGCTGAGCAAAGTGTTTACGATCATAGAAACGGTGATCTCGCGGCAGGAAAATGGAGCGACCTATTCCGACATCACCCGGGATTCGGGGCTTCCCAGATCCTCCGTCCATCGAATTCTTAACGATCTCAAAAATCTGGGTTATCTCGACTTCAATCCGACAACCAAGCGCTATTTCGGCAGTATGCGATTTTCCGCACTCGGCTCTGAGATCCTCTCCAGCTTTAAGCTTCGAGACCGCATTCACCCGTTTTTGTTCGAGCTTCAGCAGGACACCGGACATACCGCAAACCTCGGTATTGTCGGCGGCGCCCACGGTTTTTTCCTCGACAAAATCGAGTCGCGGGATCAGGGGATTAAACTGTTCTCAGAGGTCGGCAAACCGTTTCCACTTCACTGCACTGCCCTCGGCAAAACCCTTCTGGCCTTCTCGCCCGAAATGCTGCTCACCAAAGTGCTGGCGCAGCCCCTGAAAGCAGAGACTGAAAATACAATCACCGACCCTGAAACATTGCGCAGAGAATTGTCCCGGGTCGCTCGCCAGGGATATGCGATCGACAATGAGGAAATAACCAGGGGGATTATCTGCGTCGCCGGCCCCATTCTCGACTTTGAACAGAAGATTCTAGGCGCGATCAGTATCGCCTTTCCCGCATATCTCAGACAGGATCGCTTCATTGAGCCGGAGATATCGGCAATAAAAAATTATGCAGCGGCAATTTCCAGATCTTTAGGCGGCAGACTGACTGCCGTAAGAGCTAAAAACTTATGAACTGAGGAGGAGTAAAAATGAAAATAAGAACATTACACAGCCTGCTGGCACTGATACTGCTGGTTGTTCTGCTGCCCGCCAGTCAGGCCATTGGTGAAAAACCCATCGTATTCAAGTACTCGAACTCCCAGTCCGACACCCACCCGCGTTCAGTGTCCATGTATTTTTTCAAAGACCTGCTGGAATCGGCCTCAGGAGGCAGACTGCAGGTCGAGCTCTACACATCCGGCGTGCTTGGCAAGGAAGCCGAAGTACTTGATATGGTCAAAACCGGGGAATTGCAGGGCTGCCGGGGCGGCCTGTTCGAAAGGGCCAACAAAAAATACCTGCTCTACACGCTGCCCTTCATGTTCGACAATACCGACCAGGTCCTGAAGCTGATGCGCGGCGAGTACGGTGACAAAATCAACCAGGGAGCCATGGAAAATGGGCTCTATATCCCTGCCTGCGGTGTAGCCGGCGGTTTTCGCAACATCACCAACAACGTCAAACCGATAAAAGTCCCGGCCGACATCAAGGGACTGAAAATGCGTACACCGCCCATCGACATGACCATCAAAACCTTCAAGACGCTGGGCGCCAATCCGCAGATGGTCGCCTATACGGAAACTTACATGGCCTTGAAGCAAAATGTGGTGGACGGCCAGGAAAACCCGTTCTCCAACACGGTGGACATGAAATTTTACGAGGCCCAGAAATACCTCTCAGTCGTAAACTGGCAGATTCACCCTGATCCTCTTTATGTCAACCCGGACTGGTATCAATCCCTGCCTCAGGACCTCAAGCAGATTTTCGACGCCGCTGCAAAGGCAGCGATGATATACAGCGACACCGTATGGTTGAACTCTGAAAACAACTATTACAACCTGCTGCAGAGTAAACTGGAAACCAATACCCTCTCACCGGAGGTGACGGCACAGTTCGCCAATGCCGCCAAACCGGTCTGGCAGCAGTATGTAGATGAAGGCTTTTTCTCCTGGGACGATATCGAGCAGGCCCAGAAACTGGCCAGGAAATAATAGATGCAGACACCGTCAGACAGTGGTCCTGCAGCGGCTAGAAGTAGTGTGCAGATCGCTGCAGGACTCCGGCGGAGCGGGGGAGCATGAAAGGTTTGTACAAATCGGCGCGGCTGCTGAGTACGGTACTGGATACGATCATCTCTGCATTTTTCGCCATTATCCTGCTTGTCACCATTCTTCAGGTAATCCTGCGGTATGTGTTCAATGAGTCAATACTGGGCGGCAACGAACTAATGGAGGGGCTTTTCATATACACAACCTCGATCGGTGCTGCGGTCGCCGTCAGGCGCCGGCAGCATATCAGCATCGGTTATATTGTCGAGCGCCTGCCCCCGATCATGAAGAGGGTCAGCGATATTGTGGTCCACCTGCTCATCGCCTTTTTAAACGGCGTCATGATCGGCTACGCCATCCGCTGGATCGATAAAGTCGGTTCCAACGAGTCACCGGTGCTGCGCCTGCCTGAATGGCTATTCCAGATCAGCGTCCCCATTGGCTGCACACTGGTTATCTTCTATTGCCTGGTCATGATCGTCATCGCGGTCATGGATAAAAACCCGACACCGGAAAACTCTGTATGCTGATCCTGCTCCTCAGCCTGCTGGTGTTCCTTCTTATCGGAGTACCCATAGCCTACTCCCTGGGTCTGTCCGGGCTCGTCTATTTCTGGTTCGTTCACCCCGAACTGCTTTCAATCCTGCCGGCCCGCTTTTATGCCGGCATGAATTCTTATGCGATGATAGCCATGCCGCTTTTCGTTTTCATGGGACTGGTGATGAACGCCGGAGGCATCACCGCCCGGTTGATAGAATTCAGCTTGTTGTTTGTCGGACGGCTGCGGGGCGGCCTCGGTCTGGTTAATGTTCTGGCCAGTATGATATTTGGAGGAATTTCAGGATCTTCCGTGTCAGACACTGCGTCGGTCGGAGCGATGCTGATTCCTGAAATGAACAAAAAGGGCTACAGCCTCGAGTTCGCCAGCGGCATAACCGTTGCTTCTTCGACCATGGGCATGATCATTCCGCCCAGCGTACCGATGGTGATCTATGCCTACATATCGGAAGAAAGTGTGGGCCGCCTGTTTCTCGGGGGGCTGATTCCTGGAGTCATGATCGGAGTGCTGATGCTCGCCATAACCCTCGCGGTATCATACCGCAAGAAATTTCCCAAGGAATCTGTCACCCTTACCAGCAGGGAAAAGCTGATGCTAACCGGGCGTGCCTTTCCTGCGCTGATCATGCCCGTCTTCGTTGTTGGCGCCGTCGTTTTAGGAATTGCCACCGCGACCGAATCTGCCGGACTGGGGGTGCTCTATGCCCTGTTCGTCGGCCTGGTGCTGCTCAGGGAACTGCAGTTGAAGATGCTCCCGAAACTGCTCAGAGACGCCATTCAAACCAGTGCTACCGTCATGATTATCATCGCTCTCTCAAAGCTCTATGTCTGGATCCTGGCGCTGGAGAGAATCCCGCAATCCCTGGCCATGTTCGTTTCCGGGCTCGAGCTGCCGATTTTCATCATCCTTTTCGTGGTACTGGTCATCATTCTGCTCGTTGGCACTTTCGTGGATGTCAGTCCGGCCATTCTGCTGCTGACCCCGGTCTTCCTGCCGGCCATGAAGATTCTTGGCGTCGACGGCACACAATTCGGCGTCATACTGATTACCGGTCTGGCTGTCGGGTTGGTCACGCCGCCGGTGGGAATGTGCCTCAACGTCTGCTCGGCGATTTCCAAAGTTCGAATCGGTACCATCTTCAAGGCCGCTTTACCGTTTTTGCTCGCCAATCTCGTCACCCTGCTGCTGATAACCTATATCCCGGCTCTTAGCCTCTGGCTGCCGTCGGCTATTATGGATTGAGCCGCCGGCAGCAGACAGCCGTAATCTGACCGCCACGAGCAGTCACCCCGTTTAAAAAAGCTATCGTATTGATATTGTAAATACATTTTCGGTTGTGCTAAACTATTGTCAGTTGCCCTCACCATAAAATAAACAAATAGTGGAATACGATGATCAGGTTGCACAAATCCCCCGGCGCTTTCTCCCTGTTTTTTCTTCTTTGTGTCTTCTGCCTGTTGAACAGCGATATCGTGCGCGCCGGTGAACCGCTTTTTGAGCTGCTGGTGGCCAACAGCGATCAGAAGATTTCCTGTGAAAAAGTTCGGCTCGATCCCGGCTCTTTCCGCTGCAAAAGAGATGAGGTGACCTACCGCTATCAGGCCGATGCCATCGAGGCAGTGAGCTACAATGGAGAGACGATCTATCCCTACGATACCTCACTGAAATTGACTGAGCAGGATCTCTACACCAGGGATTGCGACTATCTGATCGACAAGCTTAAATGCCCGCTGATGCTGGAAAATAATCCGAACGTGTTTATTCTGGTCGGAACGATGTACGAAAAAGGAATCTGTACCGAGCAGAATATCCAGAAGGCTTATACCTATTATCGGAAGGCCGGAAAGCCGGGAATGAAAAAATACGCCGATCTCAGGAAAAGGTCCGGGTAGCATCCTCATCTTCAAACGACCTCACCATCTCATGCACGCACCCGATGTTACCTAACCCCAACTTCCGCTTCTATCTCCTTCTCACCGCACTTTTCATTTTTTTTCTAGCACCTGCTCTGCTGCCGGCAGAAGAGCCGAACGGGGCCGAAGTGCAGGAGGCGGATCAGGCGAAACAGCAGCTGGATCTCCTCGAACTTTACAAGTGGAGCAACCTGCTGCCCCGGGACCTGGTCGACCTCCATGCCGGAATCACCACTCTTACCGACATCACCGGGCTGGAAACTCAGCTGCAGGAAATTAACCAGCAGATCGAAGAACTGTCCTGGGAAGAAACGTCCCTTAAGTCCGATCCCAACCTGACCTTTCATGCGATTAATTCATTCGAGGCTGTAATAAACAGGCTCAAAGACAAGGTCGATCGAATCGACGGTCCGATACAAGAAAACATCTCAAAGCTCGAGTCCTGGCATAAAGAATGGCTGGTCACCGAGCAGAAATTGCAGGAGGCAACGGAAACGTACAACAGTCAGTTCGAGGGCAGCGATATCTTCCCTGAGTTCTATGTTTTAACCGAGATCATCGAGGAAGGTAAAGAGCTGATCCATAAGTATCTTAGAGCCAACCTGCTGGCCGGTCACAATATCAGTAAAGTTCAGACCAGGATTTATGAGATGGGATCGACGGCGGCTACCCTCTACGCTGAGATGAACTCATCCAGAACCCAGCAGACCTCGCCGTCTATGCTGTCAGCTGATTTTTACCAGATGGTCTCCGGAATAGAGTTTATCCAGGCCTGGGACAATCTCAGATTATTCCTCAACGCTCAGGCCGAGCAACTGAAGCAGAACCTGGGAATTGTGGTCGGCGGTCTGCTGGTTATCGCCCTGCTGGCTTTTCTGGCCAATCTGTCCGGAAAGCTGGTCAAGCCGTCATCCGTCTGGTCGGTTTTTGCGGCTAAACCGATCGTCACCGCCATTTTCATATTCAGCCTGTCGTTCAGTCTTGTCAACCCGCTCAATATTTCCCTGCAGATCCCTACCGACTGGGACATGATCATGTACCTGCCGCTCTTGTTCTCGGTGGGCACACTGGCCGAGCACCTGTTCAAGGTGAAATGGCAGGCGAGAATCATCAAACACCTGCTCCTTTATTTCAGCCTGACCATTGTGCTGACGCTGATCAATCTGCCCAGCGTGCTGCTCTACCTGGTCGTCTTCTATTTATCGGTCAGCCTGTTCATCTTCTACATGATCCAGCTGATACGCCGCAGATCCAGCTTTGCCAGCAAGTGGCACCTGTTGACTGTACTGTTCTGGTTTATTTTTCCGCTCGCCGTCATCATCGTCGGCATCAGCGGTCTCGATCAACTTGCCGTCGTACTCTTCGGTAGAATGCTGGCTTTTGTTACCGTTACCCTGACGATCAGAGTGATGCTGCTGTTTTTTTCCGGTCTTCTCGAAATGGCGCTGCTCAATACCCCCTGGAAACTCGTCAGCAATAACGCTGCCATCATCGTCGAGCAGGTGAGACCGTTACTGGCACTGCTGCACTTCATTTTATGGATCGCAACCATTCTGGTCATCAGCTGGGTGTACCCGACAATCGACGCGGCTTTCGAGGCGATGGGTTCGGTCAGAATCGAGCTGCTCTCCCTGTCCGCCACACCCGGTTCGGTGCTGACCGTTGTTTTGGTCGTCTATGTTACCCTTCTCATTTCACGGGCTTTGAGAGCCTTTCTATTGCAACAGGTCCTTCCTTACCACAAGGTGGAAAAGGGCGTTCAGATTTCCATTGCCCGACTTGTTCATTACGCCATCATGACCGTTGGCTTCATCGTTCTGCTCAAGGTCCTGGGGTTCGGCATGAACCAGATCACCATACTCGGCGGCGCCCTGGGTGTCGGTATCGGCTTCGGCCTGCAGGCCATCGTCAACAATTTCGTCAGCGGCCTGATCCTGCTGTTCGAGCGGCCGATCAAGGTGGGCGATATGATCGACGTCGGTAACGAGATCGGCGAGGTCAAGGAACTCGGCCTCAGGGCCACCACGGTTCAGACCTTCGACAACGCCGAGGTGGTCATCCCCAACTCCCAGTTGATCAGCGCCAACGTCACCAACTGGACGCTGGCGGAGAAGAAGATCCGCGTCAAGGTCCCGGTCGGCGTCGCTTACGGAAGTGATGTTTCGGAGGTGATCCGGATCCTGCAGGGCTGCGCCGAGGCGAACCCGATAGTTCTCAGCACCCCGAAACCGATTGCCCTGTTCCTTGCTTTCGGCTCCAGCTCGCTCGATTTCGAATTGCGGGTCTGGATCGCCGATTTCAACGACAAACTCACCGTGCTCAGCGAACTGAACCAGGATATCGAGTCCGAGTTCGATGCGGCCGGCATCGAAATACCCTTCCCGCAATCGGACCTGCATCTGCGCTCGATCGACCAGGAGGCAGCCGAAAAAATCCGCCGCGCAAAGCCGCAGCCGTCTTCTACAGAGTCTCCCGACACGACATCAAAAGGAGAGCAAGATGGGAAAACCAGTCCAGACCGATAAGGCTCCCGCCGCAATCGGTCCATACAGCCAGGCAGTCAAACACGGAACCATACTGATCACCTCCGGGCAGATCCCGCTCGACCCGGTATCAGGCGAAATAGTCGGCGACGATATTGCCACCCAGACCAGGCAGGTGCTCGACAACCTCACGGCCGTGCTGGCGGCCGGCGGAGCCGGGCTGGAGCAGGTGATCAAGACCACCTGTTTTCTCGATGACATGGACGATTTCGGCGCTTTCAACGAGGTCTATCAGCACTACTTCCACACCAGCCCGCCGGCCCGGTCATGCGTTGCCGTCGATCGACTGCCCAAAGACGTTCTGGTTGAAATCGAGGCACTGGCCATCACGGAGTGATCCGGCCGGTTTTTGCAGATGCTCTTTACCATCAGGACCACCTCTGCCGTCTTATGTATCTGCCTGTTCATCGGCCTCGGATCAGCTCGGGCGGACACCGTTTTTGTGTCGGTCTGTGCCAGCATGACCGATGTTTTCAAGGAGCTGACAGCCAATTTCTCCAAAAGCCACCCCGACATCAACATCCAGACTAATTTCGGCCCCTCCGGAGCCCTGGCCAAACAGATCGAACAGGGCGCCCCGGCAGATCTCTTTGTCTCGGCCAATTCCGACTGGATGGACTATCTGGTCGGACAGAAACTGGTCGATGAACGTTCCAGGATGGATCTGGCCCGCAACCGTCTGGTTTTTATCGGCCGGCCGGAACTGACTGGCGCTGCCCCCGACACATTGAGCGGCCTCAATCAGATAGCCATCGGCAATCCGGCCCATGTTCCGGCCGGGCAGTACGCGCAGCAGGCGCTGACAAAGCTCAGCCTCTACGACGCATTGAAACGGCAGAAAAAACTGGTGATGGCCAAGGACGTCCGCCAGGCACTGATCTATGCAGACCGCGGCGAGGTTGACGGGGCCTTCGTCTACGCCACCGATGCCCGGCTGAGCCGCACTGCCGTCATCCATTTCACCGTCGACGACAGCCTCCATGCACCGATTGTCTATCCGCTCGGTCTGACTGCAGACGGCAGCAATGATCAAATGGCCCGACGGTTTTACGATTACCTGATGACGCCGGAAACCGGTTCGGTCCTGAACCGCTACGGCTTCGAACAGGTTTTTGAAACAGACCGCCAACCGGCGCGCTGAAATGCTGCAACTGAGCCCCGACGATATCCAGGCCATCAGGCTGTCCCTGCAGGTGGCGGCCACGGCCACCCTGATTGGCCTGCCCTTTGGAATCGGGGCGGCCTATCTTCTGGTTTTCGTCAGGTTTCCCGGAAAGTCTATCTTCGAAGGCATCATCAATCTGCCGCTGGTCCTGCCGCCGGTGGTGGTCGGCTATCTGCTGCTCTTGCTGTTCGGCAGGAACGGACCGCTCGGTTCCCTGCTGCTTACTTTTGACATCAGGGTCATATTTACCCTGGCCGGAGCGGTGATCGCCTCGACGGTGGTTGGCTTCCCCCTGCTCGTCCGCTCCGTCAGGACCGGAATGGAATCGGTTGACCATCACTACATCCATGCTTCGAGAACCCTTGGCGCCGGCTGGTGGGACTGCCTGGCAACCATCATTCTGCCGCTCTCCGGCAGGGCGATTCTGGCCGGGATGACGCTGATGTTTGCCCGCAGCCTCGGCGAGTTTGGAGCCACAATCATCCTGGCCGGCAATATCCCCGGCCTGACCCAGACCATACCACTGGCTATCTATCAATACACCAGCACCCCGGGGGGGGACACCATGGCGCTGTCGCTCTCTCTGGTATCCATTATTCTCTCCTTCGTGGTTCTGTTGATCAGCAATGCCGTCAACAGGAGCATGGCGAAACGCTGATCGATGCTGCTGGAACTTTCAATACGCCGGCGGCTTGATGATTTTTCCTGTGATTTCGAATTCCGCCTCGAGCATGACTATTGCGGTATTTTCGGGCCGTCCGGGAGCGGTAAATCATCCCTGATGAACATGATCGCCGGATTGCTCAAACCGGACCAGGGAAGGATCAGTCTGGATGGGGTGACGCTGTTCGACCATCAGCGAAAAATCAATCTGCCGCCCCAACAGCGCAGGGTGGGCGTGGTTTTTCAGCAGGCCCACCTCTTTCCCCACATGAACGTGCGAAAGAATCTGTTCTACGGGCTGAAGCGCAACCCGACGCCTAAAAGGATAATCGACCCGGACAAGCTGATCTCGATTCTGCACCTCGAGCATCTCCTGCAGCGCGGCGTGGGCAGTCTCTCCGGCGGCGAACGACAGCGGGTCGCACTGGGGCGGGCGATCCTGGCCGGCCCGGATCTGATTCTTCTGGACGAACCCCTGACCGGTCTGGACATCACGCTGAAATATCAGATCATTCCGGATCTGCGCCAGGTGTTCGAACAGTTCTCTATTCCGATGCTGTTTATCAGCCACGATATCCAGGAAATGCGGATGCTGACCGAGCAAGTGCTGGTCGTGCGCAATGGTCGGGTGGAAACGAAAATGGCCGCAGAAATGCTGGCCAGAGCCGGTTTTGTCAATGGCGGCCAGGGCTATATAAACCTTCTCGATCTGGACAGGCCCGAAGAAGTCGACGAAATGATCAGGTACAACTGGTCCGGCATCCCGCTGATGCTGTTGAAATCGGACCATGCCGGCCCCGGGCGCTTTACCCTGGGCAGCCGCGATATCATACTTTTCAGGAAACACCCCCATTCGGGCAGTGCCAGGAACATACTGCACTGCACGGTGCGCAGCACCTATCAGACCGAATGGCTGATCGGCGTGGAGATGGTCTGCAAGGGCAAGACCCTCATAGCCGAGATTGTTCCCCAATCAGTAAAAGAGCTTGGCATCAGAGCTGGAAGCGAGGTCGTTGCCGTGTTCAAGGCCTCGGCTTTCAGAAGGCTGTTCTAAGGACCAAGGCTGCGTCCGGCCGTCAGTAGCGCCTGGATTGCTCCGGGGTGAGAGTGGCCCAGCAGTCGCCGCCCTGCAGCGATCTGCCAAGCGGTACAACCGGACAGTGATCGTGGAGAACCGTTTTGATCCGCTCATCGCTGATCGCCACCCTGGCATATCCGGGAACTCTGCTGCCCCGGTCATCGATAGCCCAGGGAACCTGCAGGTCGGCGCACAATTGGTCGACACTGATCAAGCGCCCCTTCGCGCCCACGCGGCACCAGCCCCTGATTCTACCGTCACTGCCGGACAGCCGCAGCCCGATCCCGGCCAGAGCGCCAATCACCCCATCACCGCTGCCGCCATGCTCGGACAGGTGCACCCCTGCCTGCGAGGCGGTCCGGTATGCCTGATGTTTGTTCAGAACCGTTTGCTTGGCCCGCGCCCCGAAATCGATCAGCAGCTGGGTATCGCGGATCGCCTCTTTATCGGCCACACACAACCCGGGGTCAGACCCCTCAGCCGACCGACGGGACAGAAACTGCTGGGAAAAAGCGACCACATCCCGATAGTTGTCACGCTCGATGCTGACCGTGAAACACATGGCGCTGTTGTGAGAGGTATAGGGGACCAGGTGGTGCACGAAAAGCTGGTGCCGGCTCACTGGTGCTGGGTCAGCTGCAAGACGGCGGCCGGTCAGTTCCCCAACCAGTTGTTCAGCCAGCTGACCCGAGCCGGGGCTCTGTTCATTGTCGGTATCGTCAATACTGATGAATATATTCATCTGCTCCCGCTCACTCTGTAGAAATCGGCAGCCACAGGAGTCGTCGCCCGCTCCCGCAGATGGCCCTCAAAGACTCTCGACTCTATACCTTCTGCTGCCCGGCCTCCATAGAACCCTCGATCACGACCGATAATGACCCAGACCGACCGTAGATCCGAGCCTGGTATTATCGAATCTTTCCGCCGCCCCGCACCCCTTGCCATCGATTTATTCGAACCTATCGTATAGGGGTATTTGTGCACCACCCAAAAACCACACAGGAGGATGAAATGGCTGGAAAAATCTTTTACCGGGAGCGGGTCAAATCAGCAGAAGGTCAGATGACTCCGCGCTTCAGAGTCATAGCGGCCAGCGACCTGGATCTGAAAATATATGCAAGTCACTTCAGGAAAAAGGAACTCGAGCAGCTCGCCGTCGAAACCAAAGCCAAACTGGTGGAGCTCAAACGGGACAAGAAAAGCAAAAGCAAGAAGTAGCAGACCAACCGGGAGGAGAGGGAACCATGGCACTGGTACGGGAAAAAGACGGTAAGCGCCTGCATGTGAAGAGTGCCCTGATGGGCGAGAGCCTGGTCAGCAGGGAGTTCATCGAAAGCCTCGACATCGCTCCCCAGGAGCGGCTCTACCCCGATGTCAGAATCATGAAGATCGGCGGTCAGTCGATCTGCGACCGCGGGGTCAAGGCTCTGCCGGACATCCTCAAGGAAATCGTCGCCAACCGCTCCAGCCACAAGATGCTGATCACCACCGGCGGGGGGACCAGGAGCCGCCACATCTATACCATCGGTCTGGAGATGGGCATGCCCACCGGGGTCATCGCCAAATTCGGCAGTATGGTCTCGGAGCAGAACGCCCTGATGATCGCCACCCTGCTTTCGCCCTGGGGAGGGGTCAAAATCGCCCACGCCGATATCGTCAAGCTGCCCACCTATTTCTCAGAAAATATCATACCGGTCATGCACGGCATGCCGCCCTACGACTATTTCGCCATCAAGCCAAAAGTCGGGAGGATCCCGATACACCGAACCGATGTCGGCCTGGTAATTCTGGCGGACCTGATCGGTTCGAAAACGGTCCTGTTCATCAAGGATGAAAACGGCCTTTACAGCAACGACCCCAAGAAAGATCCCGAGGCCGAATTCATAGCTGAGATCGGCGCCGCCGATCTGTTGGCCAGGGACCAGGATGATCTGGTGATTGAACGGCCCTGCCTGGAAATCATCCAGAACAGCGAAGTGATCGATAATGTTCAGGTAATAAACGGCCTGGTTCCAGGCAACATCACCAAAGCCTTAAACGGCGAACACGTCGGTACGATCATCCACAAGCAATAGCCCGAAACCGGCAGGACTCGAAATTTACCGCCGCTGCGGCCGGCAGCTCAGACCGAGAACCGGTCCAGGCGCAGCAAACGGTCGACCACGATGCCGGCGATGAAGCCGGCGGCCAGATTCGAGGCCAGGGTGATGCCGACGATCAGCAGGATCACGAAAAGCTGCCTGCGGCTCAACACATCGATTATGGTCAGGCCCAGCTGCGCCCCGGCAAAGACAAGCAGCACCCCGAGCACCGACATCGGCAGCAGCTGGACAACGGCCAGCGTGTGAGGGCCCAACAGCACGGCCACGAACAGAAACAGCCCGCCGATGATCAGGTTCGATCCCCCGGTCCTGGCACCGAAACGATAATGCGATGCCAACCCACCCGCCCCGTGACACAAGGGCAGCCCGGCCAGGAAAAAACTGGTGAAATTGATCACCGCCATACTGATGCACAACCCCCGGTTGGTAACCCGAGCACTGTCCTGCTGAAAATATTGGCGGGAGAGATCGGAATTGGCAATCACCGCGTTGCCGATGGTCATCGGTATCTGGGGAAGGATCAGGACGATCAGGGCAAAGCTCAGATCGGTCATGGACGGCAGGCCGTAGGGCAGGATTTCGGGCAGGTTCAGGCCGACAGCTACCTCTCCCCAGCCCTGCCGGGTGCTGCTCAGCAGCCCGATCAGCATGCCGATGGCGATGACCACCACGGCCGCCGGCAGCCGGTTGTTGTCGAGCAGGAAAAGGCAGAGCATCCCGAGACCGGCCCCCAGAACGATACCGATCGGAACAAACCCCAGCTGCTGAATCTGCAGAAACGGCTCGACCGCCCCATGCAGCAGCTGCACCGCGGAGCTGCCGGTCATCATGCTGACTCCCTGGGAAAGCAGCAGGATGCCGGTTGACAACTGCACTCCGCGGATAACGGCCGTGGAGATGTAACGGGTAATGAGGTCTATCAGGCCGGTGACCCCGAGAATCAGCAGGATTATGAAAACCCACAGGCAGGAGGCCTGGATCTGGGTGGCTGAAATCGAGGTGGCGATGGCATAGCCGCTGATCACCTTCATCGGCTCGACCGGGCAGGTAACCCGGAAGTAGAGGCCGGTGCAGATGTAAAAGAGGCCGATGGTGAAGAAGACACCGGTCGGATCGAGCCCGTTGATAACGATCAGGGCCGCCACCAGCGGCAGGATGGTGCCCAGATCGCCCAGCGACCCGGCGAATTCATTTCGGTTGAATTTCAGGGCAGGCGGCATGACAGAAGCGGACCAGAATCAAGCCAGCGGCTTACCATACTTCTTCTGCTGATTTTTCATGCGTTTGAGTTCGGCACCACCGGTCACGACGATATCGGAGCGGAGCTTGAAATTGAGGCTGCGCTTGCGACCCCGGTACCTGACCGAGTTGAGGATCAGCTTCATGGTCTCGCGCCGGGCCAGATGCTTGTCGTCTGATCTGATGATCCACCAGGGACTGTCCTTGGTGTGGGTTTTCTGCAGCATGGTCATCTTCTTTTCGGTGAACTCATCCCAGAGGTCCTGGGCCTGCAGGTCCACCTCCGAGAGCTTCCATTGCCGCAGCGGGTCGTTGCGCCGCCGCTCGAAGCGGCGGGCCTGCTCTTCCTTGGAGACCGAAAAATAGAATTTCAGCAGGATCGTCTGACCGGCATCGAGGATAAAATTGTTTTCGTACAGGGTCACCTTGCGCAGAAACCGCCGGTACTGGGCCTGCGTGCAGAAGGACATGACCGGTTCGACCATGGCCCGGTTGTACCAGGAACGGTCGAACAGAACGATCTCACCGGCCCTCGGGAACTGCTCGATATAGCGCTTCATGTGCAGTTCCGTCTGCTGAACCGGGTTCGGTTTGCCCAGCGCTACGACCCGGTAATGCTTTTCATTCATGTAGCGGGTCACCCGGCGGATCGTTCCGCCCTTGCCCGAGGCATCCCGGCCATCGAAGAGGATGATCATCTTTTTGCCGGTGCGCTCGAGATAATCCTGCATCTTGATCAATTCGGCCTGATAGGGCTTGAGCTCTTCAGCCTTGTAATACTTGATCAGTGATGACTTGATGATCTCCCGCTTATGTTTTTCTTTTAAAATCGAATAGATCCGATCGTGATAGTAGTTGTCAACCTCCGGATCGCTGGCCTGGGAATCGAGACTTTTCAGGACCGCTTCGATGGTTTCGCTGCTGCTCTTCTCTTTTTTGCTCATCTGCTGCGACCTTCTCTGGGGATTGTCATCTCAAGCGCTTTAGCGATTGCCACGGAAAACAGACCGGGGCTGCCGCGGAGTATTTGTATACTGGCGGGGGATCGAGACACGAACGTCGAACCGGCAGACTGAAACGACCTGCAGCCGGACGCTGCCGTAACGACTGCAGGTCGAAGATCGAAGATGCTTTACTGGAGCATCTCACTGATCGCCTTGCCATATTGCTGACAGGCCTTGGCACCCTCATCGGTTTTGACCATTTCCTCAGTCAGGTTCAGCGGTCCGAGGGAGGTCGTATCCATTTTGAAAACATGCTGCATGGTCTCGTAAATCATCGGGGCCGATTCGCCGCTGTGGGTGTGCGAGCCGAAAGCGCCACCGATCTTGCCGGTCAGGTTGGCCCGTTCAGCCAGAAAAAGAAACTGCTTCATATTATTGGTCATATCCTTGTGATACGTAGGGCAGCCAAAGACGTAACCGTCGTAGCCGATAATATCGGCATCGCTGTTCACCTTGGAAACAGAAGCCAGTTCTACCTGGCAGCCTCCCATACGCATACCTTCGGCAATAAACTGTGCCATTTTCTCGGTCGTTCCGGTTCTGCTGAAATAAGCGATCAATACCCTTTTCATAGCTTCTCCTTAGCTTTTGAAAATGAAAACGACAACCCTCGGGACCACCTGCATGCCCCGGCCGCCCGGCTCCATGTGCCTGAATCGTGTCAACCACATCCCTTGCTCCTGCTCATTTTATTACACATGGGTATGGGTAACGCAAGCTAAATAGAGCCAGGAGCGCAGATTAACCTGCCGGTTATAAGCTGTTGATTAAACAGGAAACGCTGGTGAGGAAACGGGCCGGGATGCCGGACGGGATCGATGCTCTGAACGATCTGCCTGACAGCGCAGCGAATTCACCCCCCTGTCGCGGCCGACTTCAAAATATGTTTGCTGAGAACACAACCGCGATGACTCCGCCACTGGCTGAAAGACCGCGGTCAATCATGACCGACCAGCGGGGACAGGCACCGAAAAAAAGCGTCAGGGAAACGTAGGGAAATGCGCCGGAGCCCCGATGGTTGCCGTCTAAAGGGTTGCTGCACTGAAGGTGTCGCAGGTCTGCACATCGCCGGACTGCAGCCCTTTCCTGAACCAGCGCACCCGCTGCTCCGAGGAACCGTGGGTAAAAGAGTCCGGGGTCACATAGCCGCGGGCCTGCTTCTGGAGCCGATCGTCGCCGATCATGCTGGCGGCGTTCAGAGCCTCTTCCACATCGCCGCGCTCGAGGATATGTCTGGTGCGGTCAGCGTGGTTGGCCCAGAGGCCGGCAAAACAGTCGGCCTGCAGTTCCAGCCGCACCGACAGCTTGTTGTAGTCCTCCTGGGATATCCGGCTGCGCATCGACTGAATCTTTTCACTGAGGCCGAGCAGGTTCTGAACATGGTGGCCGATCTCATGGGCGACAACATAGGCCTGGGCGAAATCGCCCGGGGCCCCCATCTTGGTCTTCAGGTCCTGATAAAAGCTCAGATCGATATAAACCTTACGATCGGCGGGACAGTAAAAGGGACCCATGGCCGCCTGGGCAAAACCGCAGGCCGAATCGACCGCTCCGGAGAACAGCACCAGCGTCGGCTCCTCATAGGTTCCGCCGGCCTCGTTGAAAAGCACCGACCAGGTGTCTTCGGTGTCGGCCAGCACGACCGAGACAAAATCGGCCAGCTCGTTTTCGGCCTCGCTGGGGACATAGGATGATTCCTGTACGGTCGGTTCGGACAGGCCGCCGCCCAGCTGCAGGATCAATGACGGATCGATGCCGAAAAACAGTCCGACAATCACCAGCACCAGCAACCCCAGGCCGCCGCCCTTGGCCTTCCCGGAGAGCCTCGTGCCCCTCCTGTCTTCAACATTTCCGCTTCTGCGACCGTCTTTCCAGCGCATATTCTTTACCCCGGACCATTGTTTCCAGCTACGAGTATAACCGAGCCACCAATCTGCTCTCTTTTCCGGCACTGATAATAAACGATAATAGTGGCTGGCAATGGACATGTCAAACCTGGCCATCGGCAGCTGGAACCCTCGGCTTGCGGTTCTGCGACCAACAATCCCGTCCTCCCCCGATCGTTGCAAGTGCAAGATAAACGTGGTAGTTCTAGCCAATTATACTGTACATAACCTTATATCTTCTGATCCGTGAGGCGCAATCACCATGGTCAACAATATGAAACGGCCGCTGACGGTTCTCGTGGCCCTGCTCCTGATGCTTCTGCAGGACGTCAACGCTCAATCCGACAGCTGGGAGCAGACCGTCGACAACGCCAGGGGGCAGACCGTCTACTTCAACGGCTGGGGCGGATCCGAGGTAATCAACAGCTACATCCGCTGGGCCGGGGACCAGGTCGAAACACGCTACGGGGTGACCGTCAAGCATGTAAAAGTCGCCGATATCGGTGACGTGGTCAGTCGTATTCTGGCCGAAAAAAGCGGCGGCCGGACCAGCGGGGGCAGCGTCGACCTGATGTGGATAAACGGCGAAAACTTCCATGCCATGAAAAGTAACGGCCTGCTGCTGCCGTCCTATACCCAGATGTTTCCCAACTACCAGCTGGTCGATACCGAAAACAAGGTGTCCACCCTCTATGATTTTACCGTCCCGGTCGATAATCAGGAATCCCCCTGGGGAATGGCTCAACTGGTTTTTCTGTACGACACGGAGGTGGTGGCCGAAGCACCGCAAAACATGGCTGGACTGCTGGACTTCTGCCGGAACAACAAAGGGCGCTTCACCTACCCGGCCCCTCCCGACTTCTACGGAACGACCTTTGTAAAACAGGCACTGCTGGAATTGACCGAAGATCTCGATCTTCTCTACAAGCCGGTCGATACGAGCAAATTCGCTGAGGTTTCGGCGCCGCTCTGGGCCTTCCTCGACACCCTCCATCCTCTGCTCTGGCGGGGCGGCACAACCCTGCCCAAAAGTGCGCCGGAGATGAAACGGCTGCTGGGCGACAGGGAAATATTCATTGGTCTCAGTTTCAACCCGTCCGAAGCGAGCAACGCCATCGCTACCGGCGAGCTGCCTGAAAGCATCAGAACCTATGTGCACCGGGGGGGCACCATCGGCAACACCCACTTCCTTGCCATCCCGTTCAACAGCAGCGCCCGGGAAGGGGCCATGGTGCTGGCCAACTTCCTGCTTTCGCCCGAAGCCCAGGCCCGCAAGAGCGAACCGTCGGTGTGGGGGGACCCGACCGTGCTGTCACTGGCCAAGCTCAGCCCGGAACAGCGCCGTTTCTTTGAAGAGGTCCCGCGAGGCACGGCCACCCTCAGCCCTGAGGAACTGGGGCCGGTCATTCTCGAACCGCACGCCTCCTGGGTAGCCGCAATCGAGAAAGAGTGGCTCAGGCGCTATTCCCGGTAATGCTGCAGCGATGATGTTGAAGCGCAGCCGGCTGAAACTGTTTCCCGCTTTCACGCTGGCCATCTTCCTGCTCCCTATCCTGGTCGGCCTCCTGTTCACCTGGGCCCCTGCTTTTGGCTTCCTGACGGTGGCCGGCAGCAAAGGCTTCAGCCTGGAGCCGCTGCAGACCCTGGTTTCCCACCCCAGCCTGCCCGGTGCCCTGCGCTCCACCCTGATATCCGGTCTCGGCGCCAGCCTGGCCTCGCTGGCCCTGGCCCTGTGGATAGCCGCAACGCTGTACGGATCCAGGTTCTGGAAAATCATGGAACTGGGCCTCGCCCCGCTGCTGTCTCTGCCCCATGCCGCCTTCGCCATCGGTTTCACCTTTCTGATCGCCCCCAGCGGCTGGCTGGTACGCGCCGTGTCACCCTATCCCTCGGGCTTCACCTTTCCACCGGACTGGAGCACCGCCGGCGATCCATGGGCGATCAGCCTGACGCTGACGATGATCTTCAAGGAGACGCCCTTTGTGCTGCTGATGATTTTCAGCGGCCTGAGCCGACTCGATGTCAGGCGGACCATCTGGATCGGCCGCAGCCTCGGCTACCATCGCCTGAGAATCTGGTCCCGGCTGATTATCCCCCAGCTCTACCCGATGCTCAGGCTGCCGCTGCTGGCCGTGCTGGCCTACTCCCTGTCAGTGGTCGATCTGGCCTACATCATCGGCCCCTCGCTGCCCCCCACCCTGGCCGTTCTGATCGACCGCTGGTTCAACGACCCGGAGATCGGCAGCCGTCTGGTCGGTGCAGCCGGCGCACTGCTGCTGCTGGCCGTCACCCTGATCAGCATCGGCGCGGTGCTGACCGGCGAATGGCTGATCCGCAGCGTCGGTAAAAAAAGGATCCTGGACGGCGGGCGCGCCTCCTTCTTCGAACCGCTGGTCCGCACCGGCTCCCTCTATGGTATGACCCTGCTGATGGTGAACGGGGCCGCCCTTCTGGTTCTGCTAATCTGGTCGGCGGCCAGGACCTGGCGCTTTCCGGATTTTTTCCCCTCACACTTGACGCTGGCCACCTGGTCGACGGCCCTCCAGCAGCTGGTCGAGCCGATTCTGGTCAGCGGCCTGGCCGCCCTTCTGAGCTGTCTGCTGGCAGCATTTCTGGTTATCGGTTGTTTTGAAAACGAACAGAACCTGCCCCGGACCAGGATCCAGGCCATCAGCCGTCGCTCGCTGTGGATCATCTATGTGCCGCTGCTGATACCCCAGATCAGCTTCCTGTTCGGCATCCAGGTACTGCTTGTCATCCTCGGTTTAGAGGGGACCTGGCCAGCCCTGATCTGGATCCACCTGGTCTTCGTGCTGCCCTACGTTTTCCTGACCCTGGCCAACAGCTACCGTTCCTATGATCAGCGTTACAGCTTTGTCGGCAGGACACTATGCTCAAGCCCGCTCAAAACCTTTTTCCGCATCAAGCTGATCATGCTGGCCAAACCGATCCTGTTCAGCATGGCCGTCGGCTTCGGGGTCTCCATTGCACAATACCTTCCGACCCTGTATGTTGGGGCCGGCAGGTTCGCCACCATAACCACCGAGACCGTCAGTCTGGCCAGCGGCTCGGACCGGCGGATCATAGCGGTGTATGCGCTGTGCCAGTTTGGCCTGGCCCTGTCCGGCTACCTGATCGCCATTGTCCTGCCGGCGCTGATATTCAGGAATCGTCAAGCAATGCAGAATTAACCGCCTATGTCACTTGTTCTGGAAGCGATTCAAATCCGCCGCGATGCAGCGCCGCTGTTCGAGCCGCTCGACTTAACCGTGCCGCCGGGCAGCATTGCCACTATCATGGGGCCTTCCGGCTGCGGCAAATCGACCCTGCTGGCAGCGATCTGCGGCATGCTCGACCCCGGTTTTTCCCTGTCGGGCAGCATCTGTCTCAACGGCCGCCGGTTAAACGGGGTGGCCATGGAAAACCGCAGTGTCGGCATCCTGTTCCAGGATGATCTTCTCTTCCCGCACCTTGACGTGTTCGGCAACATGGCCTTTGGCCTGCCGGCCGGTCTCAGCCAAGAGGCCAGACGCGCACGGGTTAAAAACAGCCTGGAGGCTGCCGGCCTTGCCGGCTTCCAGGACCGCGACATTGCCACGCTCTCAGGAGGGCAGAAGGCCCGGGTCAGCCTGCTTCGAGCCCTGCTGGCGGAACCGCAGGCAATTCTGCTCGACGAACCATTCAGCAAGCTCGACGACAACCTGCGCGGCTCGATCAAAGAGTTTGTCTTCGAGCAGATCGTCCGCCTCAACATACCGTCCCTGCTGGTTACCCACGACAGAAACGATTCTGCCGACGGAACCTGCATTGAGCTTGTCTGAATCACAGCCATGCTAGACCACCACAGCCTCAGGCTCCTCAGACCCCTGCTCGACGGAGTCGCACGGTTTCTGCAGAAAAGGGGGGTTCGGGCAGATCAGGTCACCATCGTCTCCTTTCTGATCGGCCTGGCGGGGGTCTTTTTCATCGCTGGCCAGCACTATCTCACCGGCCTGCTGCTGGTACTCTTCAACCGCCTTGGTGACGGCATCGACGGCAGCCTGGCCAGGGTCTCCGGGAGTACGGACCGGGGGGCCTTTCTGGACATCAGCCTCGACTTCATCTTCTATTCAGCCGTGGTCTTCGGCTTCGCCCTGGCGGAACCTGCCCGTAACAGCCTGGCCGGCACCTACCTGATTTTTTCCTTCGTCGCCACCGGGTCAACCTTTCTGGCCTATGCCGTCATGGCCGAACGCCGCACTCTCAGCGATACCCGGCTGCCCAACAAGGGAATCTACTACCTCGGGGGGCTTGCCGAAGGGACTGAGACCATCGCTTTCTTCATTCTGGCCTGCCTCCTGCCCGCCGCCTTTGCTGTCCTGGCCTGGATATTCGGTACGATCTGCCTGATCTCGGCAGCCACGCGCCTTCTCTACGGCTATAAAACGCTTGACTGACAATCCCTGTTAAAAGTCAATGACCTCGCGGTATTTGCGCAGCAGGCCGCGAAACTGGTCGTAGCTGAGGCCCAGCAGTGCCGCACTCCGCTTCTGGTTGTACCTCCCATTTTCAAGCGCCTGTCTGAGAAGCCGCTGCTCATAGGCTGAGACGAGATCCTTGAAACCGGCGGACATGTCAATCGCAGCCGAAGCACCTCTGCCCCCCTGTTCCGCTTTCACCTCTGAAGGTTCCGTGACCACCGGGAAATACGGCGACGCGAAAGGGTCGAAATCTATGATAGCAATGCTTCCGGAGCCGGCCCGGTACACCGCCCGCTCAACCACATTTTTCAGTTCCCTGACATTGCCGCCCCAGCGGTACTCCTCCAGGGCCCGCTCCGCCTCCGGGGAGAAATCGAGCTCTTCTTCGATGCCAAGTTCATAGAGCATTCTCGAGGCGAAGTGTCGGGCCAGCAGCATGATGTCTTCCCCCCTGCTTCTCAGCGGCGGCAGAAAGAGCACCTCAAACGACAGCCGGTCAAGCAGGTCCTGTTTGAACTGGCCCTGCCGTGCCATGGCCGGGAGATCCGTATTGGTGGCACAGACGATCCTGACGTCGACCTCAATCGGCGTGGAACTCCCGACCCGCTCGAAAAAATGGTATTCGACCACCCTGAGGATTTTCTCCTGGGTTGGCACCGGGATCGTGCCGATTTCATCGAGAAAAAGGGTACCCCCGCTGGCGGCCTCGAAGCGCCCTATCCTGAGGTTTTCTGCTCCGGTATAGGCACCTCTCTCGTGGCCGAACAGTTCTGACTCGATCAAGGTCGGCGACAGGGTGGCGCAATTCAGCGTCACCAGTGGCCCTTCCCAGCGTTTCGACAGAAAATGAAGACGGCGGGCAGCCAGTTCCTTGCCGGTCCCCCTCTCGCCCAGCAGCAGAACCGGACGATCCACCGGCGCAACCCGGGACAGTCGGTCCTGAAAATCGAGAAACACCTCGGACTGGCCGAGGGCCTCTTCGCGATCCAATGCGGCCATAACCATAATCTTGAAAGGTTGAGGTGAAAACCAACCATACATTTATTGGCGAATAATACCATATTTTAATTTATTTTACTATATTATAGCTATATTGACCACCCAGTTTAAACACTACAAATCACTTAAACAACTGATATAACAATACAATTATATTTTTTTCAACCCTGGCACAGATTCTGCTTCTATCAGCTCAAACATTGAACAACCACGGAGGTTGCCATGAGTATTTTTACCAGATTCACAGATATCGTCAGTTCCAACATAAACGCCATGCTGGACCGGGCCGAAGACCCGGAAAAGATGATCAAACTGATGATTAGAGAAATGGAAGACACCCTGATCGAGCTCAAATCCGCCTGCGCCGGGGTCATCGCCACACGGAAAAAATTGCAGCGCAAACGCGACGACATCGAAGAGCGTCTCAGCCTCTGGGCCCACCGGGCCGAATTAGCTGTCTCCAAGGGCAAGGACGACCTGGCCAGAGAGGCCCTGGTCGAAAAGCGCCGCTTCTCGGAGTTGGGCGAGTCACTCGACAATGAAATTTCCGAGCACGCCGCCCTGATCGAACAGTACCAGAGTGACATCAGCCAGCTGGAGACAAAACTGACCTCGGCCAAAGAGAAGAAACGTATGCTGATTCAGCGGCACCGGAAAGCGACCAACACCAAGCGCGCCCAGGAAGATATCCGCCGCATGGACAGTGGCGACACGATGGCCCGCTTCGAACACCTGGAGAGCCGCATCGAACGGATGGAAGCAGAAGCCGAAATGGTCAACTACGGCCGGAAACCGACGGCGGAAGACCAGTTCAGCGGCCTGAGCGGAGACGACGAAATAGAAAAAGAGCTTGCCAGGATGAAGGCCGCCGCATACCATGACCGGGCAGACACAACCAATCAGAATCAACCGTAACCAAGATCGAGACCATGTCCGTCGTATTTATCATCGCCATCGTTTTTGGCTCAATCGTAACCCTTGCCGGGCTACTCTGCGGCACCATTTTAGTGATCGTCAGGATGCGCCAGACAGGCTCGGGGTCGTCAACGCACAAGGACGATGCGGAACTGGTCCAGGAACTCTATCGCGATCTTGAGAAAATGGAGCAGCGGATTGAAGCCCTCGAGACCATTTTGATGGACGCCCAGGACAACCACGGAGAAAAAAAACAATGAACACGTCTGTTATGAACAAAAACGGCCTCTACCGATCCCGGCACGGGGTGCTTCTGGGGGTCTGCAGAGGAGTAGCCGACTATTTCGATATAAAGGTATTGTGGGTCAGGATCATTATGGTCGTTATCTTTCTGCTCAGCGGCTTCTGGCCGGTAATCGGCATCTACCTGGTGGCCGCCCTGCTGATGAAGCCCGAACCGCCCCAATCGTTTGTCAACGACGACGAACGCAACTTTTATGACAGTTATGCCAACTCCCCCAGGAGTGCGGCCCAGCGGCTGAAGAAGAAATTCAACGACCTCGATCGCCGCATCCGCAGGATGGAGGACAGCGTCACCGGCAGGGATTACGAGTGGGAGCGTAAATTCAATTCCACCCCCTGAAAAAGTCGACACCGTACGCACAAAAACGGCGCTTTTCCGTATCGGGAAAGCGCCGTTTTTTTATGGAACAGCGTACCAATCAGAACACCGTTCAGCCTGAAATTTCGGTGCTCGTGTGGAAATAGAGCGGAACCATCGCGAACCACTCGAAGCGCTGATCGAAGGTGACCGCCAGACCGTTGTCATCGTGGCGCACCACCGTGCCGTTCATCGAGCCAAGCCGCATCTGGCTGTACCTGCCGTCCAGCACGATCTCGACCTCAAAATCGCTGCCGACATCCGGGCGCTCATCGGTCTGCATGTAGAGGCCGGCAATGGAAATATCCTTGATCGGCCCGCTGATTGCCTGATCCCCCGAGGTCAGGCAGCATGTCGCTTTCGAAACCACGTTCATCCTGAACGCGGTTCGACGCTCTCTCGCATTGCTCATATGTACATTCCCCTGATCGATAAAACAAAGACACCGGTATATAAAAACAATATACGATACTATCGCGATACCGCTTCAAATTCAATAGCTGTTGCACATGCCGGTGGACAAATCCAGACCCCGCCCCTGGACAGCGGCGCTCAAACAATAGCACAGGACAGAAAACCAGGACGCATTAAGCTGTCCTGGCAAACCGCGCCTCCAGGTAAACCATGTCCCCCTCCCCCTTGATTTCCACCTGGTAACCGAGGGAGCGGAACAGCTTGATCATACGTTCGTTGTCCTTGGATGTGTAGGCGGTAAAACCATCGATACCAATACCCTTGGCAGCTTCGGCCAGTTTTCTGATGACAATCGAGGATAGACCTCGGCCCTGCCATTCCTTCTGAACCGAGAAGGCAATCTCGGCCAGATTGTTCTCCGGGTTGGTGTAATACTCACCCACCGCGATAACCCGCTCGAAGCCGGGCTCGCCCTCTACCGCGACGATGGTAAGGTCTCTGCTGTAATCGATGATGAAGGTGCGCTCGATCTGCTTGGAGACGAAACTGGTTTTCTGATGAAAAAACCGCGAGACCACATCGATCTTGTCCAGCCCGTAATAATGTTCCTGCAGCGGTCGCTCATCGGTCAGCTTGATCGGCCGAAAGGTTATCTTCCGCTGCTTGATGACTCGGGTTTCTTCCAGGTGGAGCGGGTAAATGGCGTGCATTTCTTCGCGCAGGGAGCGCTCCGGGCCGAGCAGTCCGAGTTCCCTGGCCCGATCGAACAGCATATCGCGAAAATCGGGATGGGCGATCGAGATAAGGGCGATGGCCCGCTCCTGGATCGATTTGCCGAACAGGTTCACCGACCCATATTCAGTGACCACATACTGCACTTCGCCGCGCGGCACGACCACGGCACTGTGGCTGAGCATCGGCACGATCCGGCTCTGAGTGTCATTGTTTTTCGTCGAGGTCAGCATCAGAATAGATTTGCCACCCTCGGACATCGAGGCGCCGCGGAAAAAGTCGACCATGCCGGTGACGCCGGAAAAATTATTATAGGCCAGCGCATCGGCGGCCACCTGCCCGGTCAAATCGATCTCCTTGCCGATATTCATGGCCACCATCTTGTTGTTCTGGGAGATGATCCGGGGATCGTTGACATATTTGGAGGGATGAAACTCAACCGCAGAATTGTTATCGAGGAGATCGTAGAGGTCCTTGGTGCCAATGGCGTTGGAGCAGATAATTTTGCCGTCGTTGAAACCCTTTTTACGATTGGTGACCACGCCCATGGCCATCAGCTTCATGATGGTGTTGGTCACATACTGGGTATGGATGCCCAGGTCATTCTTCTCCATCAGTGCGGTAATGTTGGCGTCCGAGGTGGCTCCCAGCGACATCTGCATGGTCGAGCCGTCGTCCACCAGCCTCGAGACATAGCTGGCAATTATGCCGGCGGCGGGCACCCCGGGATACTGGCCGATGGCCCGCAATTCCTCGTCAAATTCGACGAAAATATCGATGTCGTTGACATGGATGTTGGAACGGCCCTGTACCCGGGGCATGTTGGTGTTCACCTGGGCGATGACCAGGTCGGCGGCCTCGGCAGCCGCAGCGGTGACATCGACCGAGACGCCCAGGCTCATCCAGCCGAAGTCGTCTGGCGGGGTGACCTGGATAAGGGCTACCTGGATCGGCAGCAGCCGCGACTTGATCAGGCGGTGGATCTCGGAAAGGTTGATCGGCGTGATGAACCTGAGATCCCCCTTGAAACTCTCGGAATTTGCCGAGCCCAGGTAGAAGGAACGGATGTTGAGATTCTGGGACTTGGAGCGATCGGCAATCATGGACAGCGATGTCGATTCCGTGCTGAACAAGCGGACAATTTCGAGATCGGTGTACATCAGGCTGGCCTCAGCCAGCCCTTTTACCAGATGCTGCGGCTCACCGCTGGAGGAACCGATGAAAATCCGCTGACCGGACTGAATTCTGGCGATGGCCTTGGCGACCGGCAAACGATTCTGCTGGTAGTTGTCGGCCCAGTACCCCGATTTGTTTTTCATGCCGCCTCCCGGGGATAGAAAAACCCCCTTTATCCCATCGTATTGGGTTGCAACGCTTTTGGCAAGCAAATGAGTAGCGGGACTGCGATGGAAAAAATAGTTGCCGGTCCTTCAGCCACAAGCTAGGTTGAAAAAGAGCAACAGCTCAAACGGAATTACCCAGAGAGGGAAGGTTCATGGATAAAACTGGTTTTGTCTTCGATGAGCGGTACCTTCAGCACCAGACCTTTGACGATCATCCCGAGTGCGCCGCCCGGCTCACCGCCATCATGGAGGGTCTCACCGGGGAAGGGCTGCTTGATGAACTCGTCCGCATCCCTGCCGAACCGGCCAGCCAGCGATGGATCGAGGCCGTCCACAACATCCACTACATCACCAAATTCGAAGAAGCCTGCCTGTGGGGGCTGCCGGATTTCGAGCACCAGGACAATTCGATCTGCCGGGATACCTACGAGATAGCACTGCTGGCCGTCGGCGGCGTCCTCAAGGCGATCGACGCGGTGATGAACAACGAGGTCAAAAATGTTTTCTGCGCCGTCCGGCCGCCGGGACACCATGCCGAGGCCAACCAGGCCATGGGCTTCTGCTACTTCAACAATGTGGCCATCGGCGCCCGTTACCTGCAGCAGCACTACAACGTTGAAAAGGTGTGTATCATCGATTTCGACGTTCACCACGGCAACGGCACCCAGCACATCTTCGATACTGACAGTTCGGTCTTCTACTACTCTATCCACGAGCATCCCTCGTTCGCCTACCCGGGCACCGGACGGGAATTCGAAACCGGGTTCTCCTCCGGAGAAGGTTTTACCCTGAACTCGCCGATTCTGCCCGGTCGGGGCGATGAGGATTACAAGCAGCGGCTGCTCGATGACCTGGTTCCGGCCTTTCGGAAATTCGAGCCCGATGCAGTGCTGCTGTCATCGGGCTTCGACGCCCACGAAAACGACCTGATGTCGGGGACCAACCTGACCACCGAGGGATACGATTTCGTCAACGACACCATATTCGGCCTGGTCAAATCCAGGAACGGCGGCCGCTTCGTGTCGGTGCTCGAAGGCGGCTACGACCTGCAGATACTGCCGATACTGGTGGCCAACCATATACGAAAAATGATGGCGCTGTGAGCCTTACCCAATCAGCTGAACATAAACGACCGCGATCAATAGAGACCATACGGAGGCTGCAATGTTCGTTATAGAAAGCATGAGAACCGACCTGGTGAGCGTCAAGCCCACAACCAAGCTGGCGGACGCCAAAGAGCTGATGCAGAGAGGTAACTTCCGTCATCTGCCGGTGGTCGACGATACCGGCAGGCTGGTCGGCATCATCACCGACCGGGACATGCGGGACGCCCACCCCTCATCGCTGCTCGATGAACAGACTTATCAGCAGACCCTGGAAAAGGTCATGCAGCACCGGGTCGAGGAGGTCATGACCAAGGATCCTTTGACCATCGCCCCCTACTATACCTTGCAGGACACGTTGCTGATGATGGGCAAGAAAAAGGTCGGAGCCCTTCCGGTTGTTGACGAAGACGGGCACCTCAAGGGCATCATGTCCACCCGGGACATGCTCCGGGCCTTCGTCAACGTGATGGGCATCGGGGAGCCGGGAACTCTGCTCTGCATCCTGGTCCAGGAACAGCCCGGCCAGCTCAAGAAAATCGTCGACATCGCCACCGAGGAAAACGTCTCGATGGGAAGCGTGCTGGTGGCCCGGGGGTGGGACAAGGAAAAACGTGCGATCTTCCCCTACCTTCTGACCAACAATGTGATGTCGATCAAGAAGAAGCTGCTGGCTCTCGGGTTCGAATTGCTCGACCCGATGCAGTGGTACCTGGATCAGACCCCGAAAAATGAGTAGCTGCCGAACATCCTGCTATTGACCATCCTGACCGCCTCGGGCGGCGGCTGCCGCTGCCGTCCTGAACAGCCAGATATCGCTGTGCCGGGCAGAAAAGCGATAGCCTTTGTCGAGCAGATCTCGATCCGAGGAGCTGCCTGATACCGGGAAGCCCCCGAGCATCGTTCCCGACGAAACAATCCTGCGCTCCGCCTCGGCCACACGTTCGATTACTTCCTGGCTGCCCAACTCCTCGAAGCGGCCCATCGAGCCGGCCAGATCGTTGGGGCCGATGAAGAGCATGTCGATGCCGTCAACTCCGGCTATTTCCTCGATATTGTCAACCGCTGCAGTCTGTTCGATCTGGGCGATGATCAGCAGTTCCTCGTTGGCCCAGGAACCGTAGTCCTGACAGGCCCCATACCCGGAAGCGCGAACCACGAAGCTGGCATTGCCGCGCCAGCCGCGGGGCGGGTAGGAACAGGCGGCCACCGCCGCTTCGGCGGCCTCGGCGTCGCCGATCATCGGGATCATCAGCGACTGGACCCCGATATCGAGAATTCGCTTGAGATAGACCGGATCGTTCCAGGGCACGCGCAGAACCACATGACCGCCGGCATTTTCGGCAGCCCGGATCAGGTTGATGGTGGTTTCCAGCCCGGCAAAGCCGTGTTCGTTATCGATAAGAACGATATCCCAGCCGGCGTAGACCGCCGCCTCGACAATCGCTGCACTGCCTGACTGGGCCCAGATGCCGCTGAGATTTTTTCCATCCCGCAGCTGCCGTTTTATCCAGTTTTCCTTTCTCATGATCCGCTCCGCAAGAAGGTTCCAGCCCTCAGTTCATCACAATCAAAAATTGTAGAGGCTGGCCGGGTTGTCCCTCAGAATCCTGGTCCGCGTCGCCGGGTCATCCACCCAGCTGAGCAGAAGATCGAGCAGGTCTGCCTCATCCGGGGGGCTCTGCTGCCCCGGGTGGGGCCAGTTGGAGGCCCAGAGCATCCGCTCCGGTGCCGCTGCGACCAGGGCCCGGGCTTCTTCTGCCACATCGTCCCAGCCGGGAGGCCCGATCACCGAAGATTCATAGGGGGCCGAGAGCTTTACCCAGCAGCGGCCGCCATCGAGCAGGTCGCGCAGTACTTTGAAAGCCGGATCATCGGCTGCAACCGGCTCCATGAAACGCCCGACATGATCGATCACCAGATCACCGGGCAAGCGCTTCAGCAGTTCCTGCCGCTCGATGAATTCGCGCCCGTTCATCTGGAGCTGCACATGCCAGCCGAAGTTATCGACCCGGGCGGCCAGTTCCTCAAGCACATCCCAGCTCAGCGCCCCGCCGGGCAGCATGTGGAAACGGGCCCCGCAGACCCCCGCCGCACTCAGCGCCTCGAGTTCCTCATCGGTGATTGCCGGGTCAGGCACGACCACGCCCCTGGCGTCGGCGCCGAAGGCCTTCATCGCCTCGAGCTGACAGCTGTTGTCGGTGCCGTAGGTGGTCGGCTGGACGACAACGACCCGGTTCAGATTGAGCCGGCGCTGAACTTTTTGATACCCCTCGACCCAGGAATTGGGCGGCGTTATCAGGGCCGACGCTGCACTGGGATAGGCATCGTTGTAGAAATGCATGTGGGTGTCGCAGCTTCCCGGCGGCGCCGAGAGTTGTGGAAATTTTTCAGCCATCGCAGCTTTGCACCTCCATGTATTTTGATTCAGACCGCCAGCGCCTCCATCTGGGCCTTCCAGTTTTGATGAAGGGCCACCAGACGGTCTTCAAGTTCATCTTTATCAGGATCGACCTGGGCGGCCTCTTTCTCAAACCAGGCCACCATCATTTTCACCCCTTCATGCAGGCTGATCTCACAGGTGAAGCCGGGAATCACACTCCTGATCTTGGTATTGTCGAACAGGCCGGGGTAGGTCTTTTCGAAAAACAGATGGCTGAACAGATCCGGCCGGGCTGCAACCAGCAGCTCGGAGGGTATGTGCACCATGCTGACCTCCCTGTTCAGGACCCGGCCGAACGCCAGGTACAGGTCCTCCCAGCGGCTGCGTTCCTCACTGCAGGCGTGGTAGGCCTCGCCATAGCTCTGTTCCTTGCCGAGAACACCGACAAAGGCCTTGGCCAGATCGGGGGTGAAGGTGAAGCTGAACGGGGTGGAGCCGTCTCCGAACATGACCAGCGGTTTGCCCTTCCTGATCCGGTCGATGATCCCGTAGTTCTGGCGCAGCACGCCCATATTGGCCGCCCCGGGGCCAAAGGTCAGCGACGGCCGGATCATGGTGACCGGCAGGTTCCGCTCGCTGATAACCCCCTCGAGATACCGTTCGACCTCGGCCTTGTCGAAGGCGTAGCTGAACAGCGGGTCGTCGTAGAGCTCCTCCGCCGACTCAAGGGTCGGAATGCTCCGGTACGGTCGCTTGTAGGCGGCCACACTCGAACAGATGACGATGTGGGCGCCGGAATCCCCGAAAGCCGCCACCGTCGAACGGGCGTCGGCCTCATTGAAGCAGATCATGTCGATGACCGCATCAAACGACTCCCTGGCCATCGACGATTCAAACTGCTGACGGTCCAGGCGGTCCCCGGTCAGCTGCCTGACCTCATCCGGAAAGAGCAGGCCGCGGCTGCCGCGGTTGTAGACACAGACCTGGTGGTTTTCTTTGAGCAGCAGTTTAACGATCTCCCGGCTGATAACGCCGGTGCCGCCAAGCACAAGAACCTTCATTTTTCCCTCCTGCAGTAATCAGCGGGTCGTCCAGCCGCCGTCGACACTGAGTGTTGCGCCGGTGATGAAACTGCCCGCCTCACTGGCCAGCAGCAGGACCGGGCCGATCAGGTCCTCGGGCTTACCCCACCGCCCGAGCGGCATCATCGAATCGAAATAGGCCCGCAGTTCACCCTGGACCAGACGGTCGGTCAGCGGCGTGGAAACCGGCCCCGGGGCGATCGCGTTGGCAGTGATCTGCCAGGGAGCCAGTTCCTGGGCCATGGTCCTGGTTATGCCGAGCAGCCCCGACTTGGTGGCTGAATAACCGCCCCGCCCTTCCTTGGTACGGAGGCCGAAAATTGAACTGATATTGACGATCCGGCCCCAGTTACGCTCTTTCATCTGGCCGGCAAGCTGGCGCACCAGCACCATCGGTGCGGTCAGGTTCAGCTCGATCAGCCGGTCCCAGTCCTCGTCACCGATTTCATCGACCGGATTGACGATATTGGTGCCGGCGTTATTGATGATGATGTCCACCCGCCCCATTGTGTCGACCGCTTCCCGCGCCAGGCTCACCGTGTCCTCTCGCCTGAAGAGGTCGGCAACGACGCAGTGCCCCCTGCGGCCGGTGCCGTCGAGGATACGGCGCATCGCCTCTTCCATTTCCTCGCGGCTGCGGCTGTTGATGACGATATCGGCCCCGGCGCACGCCAGTCCCCGGGCCATTGCCTGGCCGATGCCTTTGGATCCGCCGGTAACCAGCGCCACTTTGCCACTGAGGTCGAATAATTCGTTTATCATGCTTTCACTCCTGCTGTATATCCTTCATTTAGTTGACGAATTGCGGTGCCAGCCAGCGCGGCAGGGCCAGAATGAGGTCGGGAAACAGAATTACCATCAACAGAACCCCGAGCATGGGCAATAAAATGATGACCACGTCCTTCATCGCCTTCTTCAGCTCGACCTCGCCGATCGCACAACTGATCAGCAGACAGAGCCCGTAGGGCGGCGTCACCAGGCCAAAGGCCAGGGAGATGACGCCGATGATGGCGAAATGAATCGGATGCAGCCCGGCAAAATCGGCCATCGGCCAGAGTACGGTGCCGAGGATGATGATGGCCGGGATGGCATCGATGAACATACCGATAAACAGAAAGGCACAGGCCACCAGCAGGCCGGTGCTGACCGGCCCGACCCCGAACTGCTTGAGATAGTCGACCAGGAGCAGCGGAATTTTATAGTAGGCCAGCAGCCAGCCGAAGGCCGAGGCGGTACCGACGCAGAACAGTGAAATGGCGGCAAAGCGGGCCGATTCGTAGAGAATTTTCGGAACCTGCCTCGGGGTGATCGTGTGGTAAATGACCATGCCCAGGAAAAACGAATAGATCACCGCGATAACCGAGGCTTCGGTCGGCGTGAAGAAGCCGGCGACGATGCCGCCGACGATGATCATCGGAGTCATCATCGGCAGGGTCGCCTGGAGAATGGCGATGACCGCCTCTTTCAGGGTCGACCGTGAGTATATCGGGTAGTTATATATTTTGGCGTAAACATAGACGGTGAGCATCTGGGAGAGCGCCACCAGCATGCCCGGTATGACCCCGGCCAGAAACAGGCCGCCGATGGAAACGGTCATCAGCCCGCCCCAGACGACCATCAGGATGCTTGGCGGGATAATGACCCCCATGACCGAAGAGCAGGCGGTCACCGCCACCGAAAAGGTCGGCGAAAAACCCTGTTTCTTCATCTGCGGAATCAGCAGCGAACCGATTCCGGCGGCATCGGCGGTGGAGGAGCCGGAAATGCCGGCAAACAGCATGGAAACCACCACGTTGATGTGTCCGAGGCCGCCCGGCAGATGGCCCACCAGCGCCCGGGCCAGCTTAACCAGACGGTCGGTGATGCCGGCCGAATTCATGATGTTGGCGGCCATCAGGAAGAACGGAACGGCCAGCAGCACGAAGGCGTTGTATGACTTGAACATCTCGTTCATCAGCAGAAACGGGGTCAGCCGGTCATCGATCAGAAAGACCGGTACGCAGGCCAGACCGAGCGCAAAGGCCACCGGGATCCGCAAAATGACCAGAAGGCCGAAAACGATGAACAGAATTGCTGCTACCAGACCCGGTGTCATGAGTTATCGCTCCGCCACAATTTGATATTGTCCACAAACTTCTCGATCAGAAAAAGAATCCAGGTGATACCGGCCAGCGGCCAGGCCATATAGATATAGACCATCGGCAGCTCGGCCATCTCGGAGGTCTGCAGCAGTCCGAACTTGACCAGCGGCCAGCCCCAGACGATAAAGACCAGAGCGGTGAGCAGGATAAAGAAATCGACGAACATCCGGGCCGCCGCTTCGCCGCGCCTGGTCTTGGGCTTGGGCAGCAGATCGACCGAGAAATGAGTCGAGTCGCGTACCGCGATCATCGAGCCGATCAGGATGATCCAGATAAAACAGAAGCGGGCCATCTCCTCGGTCCAGATATAGCGCGGAATAAAGCCCAGATACCTGCTGACAATCTGCAGGGTCACCGGTATCAGCAGCAGCCCCATCAGGGTCGCCAGGGCCACCTGCAGAAACCGGTAGTAAGCATTGATTACCTTTTTCATCTCACCTGGCCTGAATATTTCTCATGTGCTGCTGAAGATAAAGCAAAGCCGGGAACCGTGGGCTCCCGGCTTGGCAACGGTTTAACCGAGCAGCTCAGTGCCCGATTTTCGCTGGCTCCAGATTACTGGGTGGCAACATCCTGGATCTTCTGGTACATCTCCGGAACACCCTGCTCCTTGAAGTACTCCTGGAGTACCGGTTTGGCGGCTTCCACCAGTTGGGCGCGATCCTTGAAGTAAATCGTCTTCAGCTTGCCCTCGCTTTCCATCTGCATCATCTTCATCTGGTCTTCAGAAGACTCCAGGATCCGACCGTAGGTACCGGCGTCTTTTCCGGCCTGCAGGATAGCAGTCTGCAGATCTTCAGGAAGCTTCTGGAAGGTCTTGTTCGAAAAACACAGCGGACGGACGGTGATGGCATGGGCGGTCAGGGCGATGTTCGGCCCGACCTCGTAGAATTTCATCTGCTGGATACCGGCGGCCTCATTCTCGGCAGCATCGATCACACCGGTCTGGATGGCATTGTACACCTCGGCATAGGCGATAACCGTCGGGGCCATGCCGAAAGCGGAGAACATCTTGGTCTGGATTGGCGCTCCCATGACCCGGATCGGCAGATCCTTGATGTCAGCCATGGTCTCCACCGGCTTGTTGACGATCAGCATGCGGGTGCCGCCGCCGCCATAGCCGATGAGCCGGATGTCGGCCTTGGCCAGGATATCGTCGACGATCGGCTGCAGGGCATCGCCGCCCAGGACCTTACTCCAGTGGATATGGTTCTGGTAGAGCATCGGCGGATCCATCAGCGAAGCCATCTTCGAAAAGGTGGACATGTGCGACGGAGAGGCGACGGCGTAATCGACCGATATGCCCTGGTTCATGTAAGCCACATAGTCTTTCTCGAGCCCGAGTTCACTGTTGAGGTGCATGACGAACTCGATCGACTTGTCACCGGTGTAATAGAGCTGCACCAGCTCCTCGAACTTGCGCATCAGGCGGGTGAAAGCATGGTTCTCATCGAACTGGCTGGCGCCATGAAAGGTGAAATCGGCGGCCTGTGACACCGAAACCGTCATAACGCTGGCGATAAAAGCGATACATAGTGCCCGGAAAAATTTCTTCATACGTCCCTCCTCTTGTTTTTTCTCTGCTGTGACTTCCATACTCCGTCTCACGATAAAACGAAGATTTTTTTACAGCTCAGGTCATTTTGCGGCAGGAACAATAAAATACGGCTGAAGGTTAGGAAACAGTACCGACGAAGGCCCTGTTTTGTCAAGTGTTTTGTGACCGCTAAGGGCAACCTAAAGGCAGAAATATGCTATGAATTTTCAATTTTCCCCAAGCGCAAATTGTACCAGCTACCGGCCCGGGAAAAATCCCGGGAAAAAGAGCGGGGAACCGGTCTCAAAATCGCCAAAAACTGTTGACAACGCAGGCGGCGGTGGTAGCCTGATTCCGGCTCACGCAGACAGTGGGTCGGGCCAGCGTTTTCTATTGAGTCAACACTTCATGAACTAACAAGCAGAGCACGATCAGCATCGGCCGCCGTCTTCGCAGAGGACTGCGGCTGCACTGACCGACGGCTCGGCGAAGGGGTACAGATGAACGGACAGAAATTGATGAGCGGCGTCTTTTCCCCGGTGATAACCCCGTTCGACGAACAGCTGCGGCCGAATGCAGACATGCTTTCCAACCACTGCCGGTGGCTGATTGAAAACGATGTGGGCCTGGCGGTCTTCGGCACCAACTCGGAGGCCAACTCGATGAGCACCGAAGAAAAAATCGAGCTCCTCGAGAAACTGGTCGACAGCGGACTGCCGCCGGCCCGCATGATGCCCGGCACCGGCTGCTGCGCCATTCCAGACACGGTCGCGCTGAGCAGAAAAGCGACCGAACTGGGCTGCGGCGGGGTTCTGATGCTGCCGCCGTTTTACTACAAAGGGGTCAGCGACGACGGCCTCTACCGCTTTTTCTCCGAAGTCATCGAGCGCGTCGGCGACCATCGGTTGCGGATCTATCTCTACCACATCCCGCCGATCGCCCAGGTCGGCATATCACTCCCGCTGGTCGAGCGGCTGCTCAAAGATTATCCGGGAACGGTTGTCGGCATCAAAGACAGCTCCGGCGACTGGGACAACACCGGGGCCATGCTCGAGCAGTTCGGCGGGGAGCAGTTCAGCATATTCCCGGGCTCCGAGACCTTCCTGCTCCAGGGACTCAGGCAGGGGGCCGCCGGCTGCATCAGCGCCACGGCCAATGTCAACCCAGGAGCAATCGCCAAGCTGGCCGCGACCTGGAAAGAGCCCGGCGCAGACGAGCAGCAGCAGGCGCTGGACCGGATCCGGGCTCTCTTCCAGGGGTATGTGATGATCCCTGCGATGAAAGCCGCGCTGGCCCACTACTCCAGCACGCCGGGATGGCGGCAGGTCAGACCGCCGCTGGACGCCTTAACCGATGAACAGGCCGCTGCCCTGATCGGGGCCCTTGATGCCGTCGGTTTTTCAATGGACGGACTGCCGCAGAAACCAGATTGAAGAGGTAAACGATGGAAGCGCAGACATTTGGCATCGGCTGCCGGGTCACCTTCTCGAAAACAGTCGGAGAGAGCGACATCTATCTGTTCGCCGGTATCACCGGTGACCTGTCGCCCAACCATGTGGACCGGGAATTCATGAAGAAAACTTCCTATGGTCGCCGCATCGCCCACGGATCACTGCTGATCGGTTACATGTCGACGGCATCGACCATGATTCTTCAGAAATTCCCCGCCGAAAATCCGGATATGACCCCGGTCTCACTCGGCTATGACCGCATCCGTTTTCTGAAACCGGTGTTCATCAACGACACAATCACGGTTCACTATGAAATCGAAGCCGTTGACAGCGACAGGAATCGTTCACTGTCCAACATCGAAGTGACCAATCAGCATGGAGATCTGGTGGCCGCCGCCAAACACATTCTCAAGTGGGTGCCCAACAGCTGAGCTCTGGGCAGTTGAACACGGTCTGACCACGATACCGGCCGCTGCATCGGAGATCGTCCACTAGGCCCCGCACCCTCAGGCGAAATAGAGTCCACCGTTTATTTCGGTCACCTCGCCGGTGACAAACGATCCCAGCTCCGAAACAAAATAGATGACCGCCCCAGCCACATCGGCAGGGGTGCCGCCGCGCTTCAGCGGGGTAGCATTGATTGCCCCCTGGATTCCGGCATCGGTATTGAAATTCTCGTGAAACGGTGTTTCCAGGATCAGCCCCGGCGCCACCGCGTTGACGGTGATCCCCTTGCCGGCCACCTCCTTGGCCAGGCCAATGGTATAGGCGATGATCGCCCCCTTCGAGGCGGCATAGGCCACGGCCCCGGGGCCGCCGCCGTTTCGGGCCGCCAGCGAGGACATGTTGACGATCCGGCCCCAGCCGGTGTTCATGCAGGGAAGCACCGCCCGGGTTACATAAAAGGTGCTGGAGACATTGACATCCATGACCTGGTGCCAGTGTTCATCGCTCATTTCCTCAACGGTGGCGCGTCCGACCAGGTGGCCGGCGTTGTTCATCAGGATATCGATGTGCCCCCCCAGATACCCGGCGACCTTGTCGACCACCAGGTTCACCGATGAGCTGTCCGTGGCGTCGAGTTGCCAGGCCCGGCACTTGCGGCCGAGATCCTCCACCATTTTTACTGTCTGCTCCGCTTCTTCCCGGTGGGAGAAATAGGTGATGGCAAGGTCGGCACCGCACTGGGCCAGCGCACACGCCACCCCCCGGCCGATGCCGAGATTGCCGCCGGTCACGAACGCAGTCTTTCCTGTCAAATCGATCTTCATGCTCAAGTCCCCCGATATTTTGTTGTAGTCGTTCGAATTTTTGATCGGACCCTTGCTGCTGCAGGGGCCGGCTCAGTTTTTTTCAAGCTTCATCAGCTGCAGCAGGAATCGATCGCGCTGTTCAACAATATCACTGCCTTTACGAACCTGCCAGTCGTAAAAGCCGGCGCCCGACTTCACCCCGAGATCACCATTCTCATACTTTTTCGTCAACAATTCAGAGGGTTCTGTATCGCTGCACAAAGAAGGGCACATATAGCTCTGAATGGCAAACAGGGTGTCGAGCCCGACCACGTCGTTGTGCTCGAGCGGCCCATAGACCGGAAATCGCCGACCCAGGCCGTTTTTGACGGCAGTATCCACATCTTCCACCGAAGCGATCCCCTGCTCGACGATATGGACCGCCTCTCTAAGAAGGGCCTGGAACAGTCGGTTACCCAGCTGGCCCGGGGTATCTTTGAGGACGATGACCGGTTTCTTGCCGGCTCGCCTGAAAAGCTCATCAAGCATCTCGACGGTGGCCATCGATGTTTTCTCGCCCTTGACCACTTCGACCAGCGGCATCAGGTGGGGCGGATTCCAGAAGTGGGTAACGGCAAAGCGCCCGGGGTGCTCCAGCACTGCGGCCAGGTCGGTTGCCGGCAGTCCCGAGGTGTTCGAGGCCAGGATCGTTTCAGCGCCGCAGTGCTTTTCGATGCGGCCGAAAAGATCCTGCTTGAGCTGCAGATTCTCAGGAATCGATTCGATGACCAGGTCCGCCTCGGCAACAGCCGATTCCAGATCAGTCGTACCGTTGACCCGATCCCTGGCACTTCTGGCGGCGTCACTGTCGAGCAGATCTTCCGACATGAGGATGTCCAGGACCCCCCTAAAGGTTGCCAGGCCCCGCTCGACACTTTCGCTCGTGCGGCCAAAAATCAACGACGCACACCCGGCCCGTGCCAGGGTGTAGGCAATGCCCGGCCCCATCTGGCCGCTGCCGACCACCACTGCTTTTTCAATGTTCATGCATCACTCCCCGGAAATATACTCATGGCTGCCCACCCGACTGGCCGGTGAAGGCATCGATCATCTCCATCACCCGCAGGCCGTCGGCGGACGGGCACGGGCACGCCCCATGCCCGAGAAAATAGCTCGTTGCCGCCTCGACCATCGGCAGCTGGATGTTGGCGGGGTTGGCAAAGGGGATAAGCGTCTCCTCACCGTCACTGCAGAGCCGCACCTCGTCACCGAAAAACGGGGCAGAAACCTGGCCCCGGCTGCCGGTGATCACCAGCCGCTCGGATGCGGCGCATGGGGCAACACAGAAGCACCAGCAGCCGCGAAAGATGATCTGGTTGTCGAAAACGATCGTCCCCTGCACAAAGTCGTCAACCCCGGGCAACCGGTTCAGGCGGGTGGAAAATCCCTCATAGCGCAGCGGCACACCGAAGTATACCAGCAGCAGGTCCAGCAGATGGGGAGACAGGTCGTGAAACAGGCCGCCTCCGGAGATCTCGGGATCAAGACGCCAGTTGTCAGGTCCATCGGGGTTCAGCGTGTTCTGTTCCGGCAGGTAAAAATTGACCTCGGCCAGCCGTACCTTGCCGATCGCCCCGCTTTTTATGACTTCGCCGATCTTTCTAAAAGCCGGCAGTTCCCGGCGGTAGTGGGCCACCACGACCCTTCCGGGACTTTGCTTTTCAGCCTCGACAATCTGGGCGCATTCAGCGCTGTTCATGGCCATCGGCTTTTCCAGGTAGACATGTTTGCCCGCCGCCAGCGCCGCCAGGCAGTGCTCGAGGTGATGGCGGGGCGGCGTGGCGATATAGATCGCATCGACCGCAGCGTCGGACAGCAGTCCATCCACCGTATCGTACCAGGTAGCGACTCCGTGACGTCTGGCGAAATCGGCCGCCTTGTCACCGTCCCGGCGCATGACCGCGATCAATTCCGAGTTCGCGGCCTTCTGGAAAGCGGGTCCGCTCTTTACCTCGCAGACATCGCCGGCCCCCAGAATTCCCCACCGTATCGTCTCGCTCATGATTCCGTCCCCCGCCGATTGTGATTACAGTCGCCAGGCCGCCCGCGACCATGCAGTGCGGATCAGCCCCCCTGGTTCAGTCATCCAGATAGTACTTGTGATAGAGCGGCCCCTCGGCCAGCCGCTTGAGATAGACACCCAGCTCCATCAGGTGATAGTCCCCCCACATGCAGGACTCGCCGCAGGGCACCTTACCCCCCTCGGGCACATGGTCCCAGCCGTTGGGCCGGTGGTAGACCGAATGCAGCAGCAGCCCCTGGTGCTCAGGATCGGAGGACAGGTACGGCTCCTCCAGCAGGGTGGCGGCCAGGCTCAAGCCGGCCTGAATGTAGCGACTGCCCCGTTCTTCCTCGCCGCTGTTTCTCAAGAACCTGCCCAGCCGCAGAAAGCCCTGGGCACATATCGCCGCCGACGATGAGTCGACCGGCTCGAAATCGTTGAACGGGTCGGCCGGGCGGTTCAGATAGTCCCCCATCTTTGCCAGCCCCGGCGCCCCGGTATCCCAGTAGACGATGCCGTCCGGCGTACAGTGGTCGATATAGAAATCGGCCACCGCCTCGCTCACCTCGACAAAGCGATCGATTACCGCCTGCTTGTCCGGGTAGGTCTCCGGCATCAGCTCTTCGAAGACCTCCTCATCGACCGTGTCCAGGTACTCGATCAACTCGGGATAGCCGCTCAGAATCCAAGCCAGGCCGCGCGTCCAGGTGGTGAAGGCGGAATAGCCCTGCTGGGTACTGGTGCAGCGGTAGGTGCCGTTGGTCACGTTATAGATCGTTTCGTGGGCCACCCGCCCCCTGATATCGTATGAATCGCGGCCGGTCCCGAAAAACACGTTGTAACGGGCCGTGGCCTCGGCATGCTGGAGCCCCCGCTTGAGCAGGTTGATCTTGTCGTCCTGTTCACCCATCAGTACATGACCGAGCTGGTGGCTCAGGGTGAGGGCCCGCACCGTTCTGATGGTATCGGCAAAAAGCGAGTGGGGACCGTTGAACGAGTAGATATAGCCGAGCCCGCCGGTGACCGGGGTCCAGCGGGCGGCCTGAACCGCGCCGGTCAGTTTCAGGGCCAGTTCGTAGAACTGCTTCTCCCGCCTGTCTTCATCGATTCTACCCTCGTTCATCAGCCTGAGCAGGTTGCCGTAGGTGCTGACGTTGTTGAAGCCGTGGTCGTGGACCCCCACATGGCTGATATGCGGCGCCATATGATCGATGGTGCGCTTGCGGCCCAATTCCAGAAAACGGCTTTCATCGGTTGCATCGAACTGCAGGATGGCGCAGCCGAACTGAAACCCCTGGGTCCACTCGGTCCACCCCCGGCTGGTGTAGCGCCCCTTGATGGTGAAAACCGGGGTGCCGCGGGACGGGTCCCAGCTGTTTTCGATGGCCGTAATTTTCTGCCCGGCCAGGTCGAACATCCGGTTCAGTTTATCCTGCAGCGCTTTCGGGGTTATCGTGTCATCAATCTTCAGCATGGTCTCATCCTCGATATTGAAGTCCTGTATTCATTGGCGCCGGCAGCTCTTCAAGCGCTCATTCCCCTGTTCTGCCCATGGGTGCCGGAGGGGTTTGAGGGCAGTTCAACGAACACGGCCGCCTTCTCTTATCTGAGCGAAGTGTTGTTTCAGACCAAGCGGTTCGTCGCGATAAATGATCTGGTCGATGGTCTGCAGATCTTTACTGATGATCGGGGCAAACTCCATCATGTCCAGGACGTCCTTGTGCAGATCCACCCCCGGCGCGATCTCGAGCAGCATCACCCCCTCCGGGGTCAGGGTGAACACCGCCCGCTCGGTAACGTAGAAAACCTGCTGGCCCCGCTCCAGTGCACTTTTCCCGGAAAACGACACCTGCTGCACCTGGTCGACGAATTTTTTGACCCGGCCCGGGTTGATGATCCGCAAACCGTCCGATTCTATCTGCTGCTCCGCCTTGACGGCGAAGGTTCCGCAGTAAACCAGTTTCCTGGCCGATGATGAGATATCGACCGAACCGCCGCTGCCGGTCACGAAGTTGCCGAAACGGGTCGAGTTGATGTTGCCGTGCCGGTCGACCTGGGCAAACCCCAGAAAAGCCATGTCCAGACCGCCGCCGTGAAAGAAGTCGAACTGGTAGACATCGTCGAGGATGGCGGTGGGGTTGAACATCGCCCCGAAGTTCAGCCCGGTGGTTGGAATTCCTGCAATGGCGCCCTGCTCGATCATGAAGACAAGCTCGTCAGTGATGCCTTCCTGCTGGGCCACGATCGGCACGCCGTCCGACATCCCGTAGCCGAGGTTGACAAAGATTCCGGGCCGCAATTCCCGGGCAGCCCGGCGGCTGACCAGCCGCTTCACCCCTTCGAGCTTCAGTTCTTCAGCTTCATAGGGCACGTCCCGTTTCACCAGGGCCGGGTCGAAAGCAGTGAGAAAGGTCATTTCCTGGTCGGGCTCAACCACCACATAATCAATGAAGACGCCGGGCACCTTGACCTGGCCCGGGTCGCAGTGACCGTCTGAGACCCGTTTCACCTGGGCGATGACGATGCCGTTATTGACCTTGGCGGACTGGGCAATGGAGAGCATCGAAAAAAAACCGACCTCCTCTTCCATGGTCAGGTTGCCCTCGCAGTCAACGGTCGTCCCCCGGATAAAGGCCACATCGACCGGCAGGGTCTTGTAGAAAAGGTACTCCCGGCCGCCAACCTCGATCACCTCGACCAGCGCCTCCGGGGTTATGTCGTTGAGCCGCCCCCCTTCCAGCCGGGGGTCGACATAGGTGTTCAAGCCGATGGAAGTGATAATGCCGGGCTTTCCCGAAGCGATGGCTCGCATCAGGTGGCCCAGAACCCCCTGGGGGAAATTGTAGCCTTTCACCCTGTTTTCCAGGGCCAGGTTGACCATCTTCGGAGCATTTCCCCAGAAACCGCCGATGGCCGTGTCGATCAACTCCTCATAGGCCAGATGGTTCATGCCCCGGCAATCGTTATCGCCGATACCGCAGGGGTGCAGAATGGTGAGGCCGCGGGGCGAGCCGCTTCTCCGGTGACGCTCCCCCAGGCCCTGCATCAGCCGGTCAGGAACCGCATGCCCGGCACCGGCGCCGCCGATTGCCACGGTCGCGCCGTCGGTTACCAGATCCGCCGCCTGATCGGCGCTGATAATTGAAACCATAGGTGATCTCCCGCCCGCCGGCCGGGGCAAAAAATTTCTATCTGCGAAGACGGCCATGATTCACGGCTTGAACCGATGGCCAGAGTCAAATTACACCAAAAAATAATTGGTGTCTAACCAAAATCTTTGATTTGTTAATATAATATTGTTTTTGCATAACAATATAATATTTACAATTAATACCAATCATGCTATTGGTATTTAAATGTCGGATAAATTTGCGGTGCAGCATGCAGAATAAGACCATCTTCGCCCTGGAATCACTGCGCCGGCGCCTTGGCGCCGGTCATTACCAGCTCGGCGAACGCCTGCCTTCCGAGCGGCAGCTCTGCGACGAGCTGGGCATCTCCCGCAGCGGCCTGCGCAAAGTCCTGTCCCGGCTCGAGGCTGAAGACCTGGTCTGGCGGCACGTCGGCAAAGGCACGTTTGCCGGCCCGCGGCCGGCGCTTGGCTCGGAATCCTTTCGCATCGTCACCTCGAGGACCAACCCGCTGGAAATCATGGAGGCCCGCCTGATGCTCGAGCCCCAGATCGCGGCAGCCGCGGCCCAGCGGGCTTCGTTTCAGGAAATCGAACGGCTGGCCCTGTGCGCCAAAAGAAACCATGAGGCAGGCGACCTGGAGACCAATGAAAAATGGGATGTCCTGTTTCACGAAACCCTGGTCATCGCCACCAGGAATTCTCTGCTGATCGCCCTATACGGCGGTATCAGCAAGATGCGTCTGTCCGACGACTGGTGCCTGAGAAAACAGCAGTGGATCACCGCTGAAAACTGGGAATCCTTCAAGAAACAGCACGCCTCGATTGTCCAGGCGGTGCGGGAACGAAACGAGGAACTGGCCGAACAGACCATGCGCGAGCACCTGGTCTCGGTGAAAAACCATATCCAGTCTACCTACTAATCAAACATATCGGAACCGTGAGCATGAGCACCGTTGAACAGCAGATAGAGCTGACCATCGCGGACCAGCTGGCAGTCATCTCCATAAACAGGGCGGAGAAACTCAACGCCCTCTCCTGGGAAATGATGCTGGCCTTGAAAGAACAGGCCGAAAAGCTCGACCGAAACCGCGATATCAGGGCGGTTATCATCCACTCCACCTGCAGTCGCGCCTTCGGAGTCGGAGCCGACATCAACGACTGGGGCGCCCTGGAGCCGATCGAAATGTGGCGATCCTGGACCCGTCACGGCCACCGCATCATCAGGTCGATCGAGGAGCTGGTCCAGCCGGTCATCGCCGTGGTCAACGGTTTTGCCTACGGCGGCTCGCTCGAACTGGCCCTGGCCGCCGACATCCGCATCGGCGAAGCCGGCTCCCGGTACGGCTTTCCCGAAGCACGGGTCGGCACCATCCCGGGCTGGCTCGGCACCCAGAAAGCACTGCAGCTCATTGGCCCGAGCACCTTGAAGAAAATGATTTTCACCGGACAGCCGATGACTGATCAGGAGGCTCTCAGGAGCGGTCTCATCGACGAGCTGGCGGGACCGGGTGAAGGGCTGGCCAGAGCGCGGGAGATGGGTGCCACGATCGCTGAGAACTCGCCGGTTTCGGTCAGCCTCGCCAAACAGATCGTCAACAGTCTTGCCTCCGGCCAGGCAGCCACGGCGCTGGAATCATTTGCCGGCGGACTGGCAGCCCAGAGCGCTGACGGCCTGGAAGGAAAAGAGAGTTTCAGGGAAAAACGGCCGCCCAAATTCAGCGGATATTGAACCGCTGCCGCCCCTCCCGCTTCCCTTTGATCCCTGGATGCCCTGCTTCGAATTCCGGCAGCGTCCCGAACGAACATCTCAGCGCTATAATTTGTTATTGACTTTGGCGAAACGATTTAATAGATAAATACACTGATTGTTTCGATGTATTTAATGAGACACTATGTCGTTCACGTAGATACCGTCTGAAATTAATCAACCGGGTATTTGATGCCGAACGCTCTATCCAATAAGCTGTCCGCTTATTACTGGAGCCATAGCTGTACCCACCACCCGGGAGGAGCCCCCCCCGACCCGGCACTGCCCGCCCGTTTCCCCCTACCGTTGCCAACCCGGTGGTCTTCGACTGCAGATAATTTCGCTTGCCGGCTCTGCGGCCGGACATCTCTGCAACGATGGCCATGCTGATCAACCGTAAACAGCGCATATGCCCGCCCGATTCAGTTCCCGAAACGGGGCGGCAACCCGAACAGGTTAAGAGTGTATGACTATCAAGTTTGACGGCGGTTACAATGTGATGCTCGAGGGCCCGCCTGCGGCGGGGATTGCATCCTATCAAAAACCCGATGTTCTCTACCTCCCTCTCTTTTCCGGACGGCTCGACTTTTCCCTGCTGCAGGTCGCCGACGGCGAGACGGTGCAGAAAGGCCAGGTTCTGGCCAGAGACCCGGTCAACTTCTCCGTACCGCTGCTGGCCCCGGTGGGCGGCACCGTCAACCTGGAAGGCGCGGAACAGCACATCACCCTGGAAAACCTGAGCGCCGGCCCGACCGTCACCCCGGCCGCCGCCGACCAGAGCGAACGCCAGACCCTGGTAGAGCTCGGCGTCTGGTCATCTTTTGCCAGGATAGACAACAACAGGGTCCCGGCCCCTGATCGTGCACCGGACTGCCTGGTTGTCACCGTCACCCGGTTCGAACCCTACCTCCCGAACGCCGACACCCTGCTGGCCGGCGCCATCGAACCCTTCATCGCCGGCCTGGTGCGGCTCCACAAGGTGCTCGATCAGACCCAGGTCCTCCTGGTCACAGCCAAGACCGGCTCAGACGTCACCGGCTCTATCCGCCAGGCGGCGGCGGAACACGGGGCCTGGCTCAAATTTTTCGATGTGCCGGAGCTGTACCCGTTCGACTCGCCGGCTTTCGCGGCCCGGCAGCAGGGTCTCAACCCCGACAAAACCTGGACCACCGATGTGCAGGCAGTGCTCGCCGCCGAGGCGGCGCTGGAACAGGGCCATCCATACGTAAAGCGGGTCGTTTCGGTAAGCGGCCCGATGGCAGCAGCACCGGCCCACCACCAGCTGCCGCTCGGCTATCCACTGGCCATGCTTACCGCAGGCGATGGGGCGACTCCACTGCGGGTTGTCAACGGCGGTGTCCTGACCGGTGCGGCCATCGACGCCTCTCAGCTGGGCCTCGACAGCGAATGTCAGGCCCTTACCGTGCTGGAGGAACAGACTGAACGAGAGGTTCTGGCTTTTGTCCAGCCGGGGTTTACCAGGCAGTCCTATTCCCGGACCTTTGCCAGCTTCTTCAAGCCGCTGTTCAACGAAAAATTCACCACCGCCCTGGGCGGTGAAGCCCGCCCGTGCGTGTTCTGCGGATTCTGCGAGCAGGTTTGCCCGGCCGGCATCATACCGCATCTGATCTATCGATACCTGGACAATAACCGAACCGAGGACGCTTACCGGGTGGAGTTTGAAAAATGCATCGACTGCGGCCTGTGCTCCTATGTCTGCGTCTCGAAGATCAACCATTTAAAGATGTTTAGGGCAGAACGGCAACGGGCCATGACTGAAACGATCGAGGGGTGAGTGAAGCGACCTGTTCCCGCCAGCCATCGGGCGGAGGGTCGGCACCACTACATTATGTTAATACGGTGTTAAGGAATCAGGCATGAATTGGCTGCAAAAATTATTCGACTCCTCCAAACCTCATTTCGAAAAACGGGGAAGGTTCGCTTTTTTCAAGCCGCTGTTCGAGGCCATCGAGTTTATCTTCTTCTACCCGCCGGCCCGCACGCCGACCGCGCCGCATGTGCGGGACCCGCTGGACATCAAGCGCTACATGACCATCGTCATCATCGCCCTGCTGCCCAGCATCGCTGCCTCGGTCTGGTTCTTCGGGCCGCGCATCCTTTTGATGATCCTGGTTTCCTACGCGGTGGGCGGCCTGGTCGAGGTCATTTTCGCCTGTATCAGAAAAACTGAAATCCATGAGGGTTTCTTCGTCACCGGCATCCTCTTCCCACTGATCCTGCCTCCGGCCACACCGCTCTGGGTGGTGGCTGTGGGTATCTTTGTCGGGGTCTTTTTCGGTAAAGAGGTCTTTGGCGGCACCGGCCATAATATCTTCAACCCGGCCCTGGTCGGCAGACTGTTTATCACCATCTCCTTTCCGACCATTCTGACCAGCGGCTGGACCGCCCCGGGCGCCTGGCGGGGCGCGGTCGATGCGGTCACCTCGGCCACCCCGATGGCCCTGGTCAAGACCCAGGGGGTACTGACTCCGGCAACCGATCTGCTGATGGGCATCCCGTCGGGCAGTGTCGGCGAAACCTTCCGCCTCGGCATCATTGTCGGCGGCGTCTTCCTGATGCTCACCCGGGTGAGCAACTGGCGGGTACCGGTATCGTATCTTGCTTCTGTTTTTATCTTCGCTTTTATTGCCGGCCTGTTCGGCTGGACGCCGGCGACCGCAGAGGGCGGAGCCTCAGCCTGGGATTTTGCCGTTTTCAATATGCTGGGCGGCTCGGTGCTGTTCGGTGCCATGTTCATGTCCTGCGATCCGGTGACCTCACCGTTCACCGTTCCCGGAAAATTTATTTTCGGTATCGGCTGCGGCCTGCTGACCGTATTGATCCGCGTGTTTTCGGGCTATGTAGAAGGGGTAATGTTCAGCATCGTAATCATGAATTCGTTTACCCCGTTGATTGACCATATGATCATTTCGATGCGTTATAAGGGCGTCGAAACCCAAGAGAATTAAGTGTCCAAGATCCAGTATGGAGAAATGGCGTGATAGATAAAATCAAGATGATCGGCTTTGTCCTGATATTTGGCGTTTTCTGGGCTTCGGCGCTGGTTGCCGTCGACACCATGACCGGCCCCAGAATTGAAAAGTATCTGCTCGAGAAAAAGCGCAAGAAGGTCCTCGAAGCCCTGGTGATTCCCTACGAGGCAGACACGATCGAAACGGTGTTCACCGCCAATGTCACGTCCGAAGATATCGACGGCAAAACCATCTACACTGCCGGAGACGGCAGCATCGCCTTCGAATTCGCCGGCCCCGCCTCCCAGGGGCCCATCAGCGGCATCATTGCCCTGTCCCCGGACAAGGAGGCGATCAAGGGGATTGCCATCATTCAGCAAAGTGAAACACCAGGCCTGGGAAGCCGGGTGCTGGATTCCGAGAACCTGGCCAAGTTCAGGGACAAGAAAGTGGTTCCCAGCTTGCTGATCGTCGCCGCCGGTACCGCCTCAGCCGACAACGAGGTCGATGCGATTACCGGGGCGACCCTGACCAGCAAAGCCCTGGAGAAGAACATCAATAAAAACGTCCAAGAGACAAAAACTCTGATCGGTCAGTAGATTATGAATCTCAAGGAAACTTTCGGAAAAAAGGGCGCCAAGACCATTAAGAACGGGATCTGGCGCGAACACCCGATCAGCTCGGCTACACTCGGGATCTGCTCCGCCCTGGCCATCTCGAACAAGGTGGAAAATGCCATTGCCATGAGCGCCGGTGTTCTTTTCGTGCTGATCCTCACCGCCCTGATTATCTCGGTGCTGCGCAAAATCATCCCGTCGAGGGTGCGGATCATTATCTACATGATCACCATTGCCTCGGGAGTAACCATTGTCGACCTTGTCCTCAAGGCCTACTTCCCGACCATCAGCGAGGCTATGGGGCCCTATGTGCCACTGATCATCACCAACTGCATCATCATGGGGCGGGCCGAGGCGTTCTTCGTCCAGAACCCACCCAAACTATCGCTCATAGATGCGCTGGCAAACGGATTTGCGTACGCCTACACCTTGATGGCCATTGCCATCTTCAGGGAAATTTTCGCCTTCGGCACCCTGCTCGGCGTCAAGGTCACCCCGGCCGCCTGGGTCGACTGGGTGGTGATGGCCGCTCCGGCCGGGGCCTTTTTCGTGCTGGGGATATTTCTCTGGATTACCAGGACAGCGGCAGGTATTGAACCGCCGAAGAGCAGCTGATCACCTCATTATCTGACAAGACAAGCAGAAAGGCGAAACCATGGGCGAGACATCACTACTATCGATCTTTATCACGGCGCTGCTGATCCAGAACGTGGCGCTCTACTACCTGCTGGGCATGTGCCCCTTCGTGGCCCTGTCGAGAAGTCTGACCACCGCCTTCGGCATGGGCGCAGCGGTTATCTTCGTCGTCACCCTGACCTCGTCGGCCAACTGGGTTATCTACCAGATTCTGGAGGCCACCGGCAGCCTGATCATCCAGTACATCGTCTTTATCATCGTCATCGCCGCCTGCGTGCAGCTGGTGGAGATGATCATGGAGCGGTTCTTTCCGGCGCTGCAGGCCTCGTTCGGGATTTTTCTGCCGCTGATCACCGTCAACTGTACCGTTCTCTTTATCTCACTCAAGGTGACCACGGTTGACAACCTGTCGTACATTCAAGCAGTGGTCTATTCGATATCGGCGGCCATCGGTTTCTGGCTGGCCATGATCATGGTGGCCGCCATTTATGAAAAACTCGACCTCATCGGCAAGGTGCCTAAAGGACTGCAGGGCCCCGGCATTATCATGATAATCACCGGCATCATCGCCCTGGCCTTCATGGGCTTCAGCGGCATGGTCTGATTTTCGGCAGGCAGCGACCAAGGCTGCGCTGTGCATTACCAATCGGCTGACAACCCACCGCAGCCACAACCCGCATCGTGACTATGGAAACATTACTTCCAATCGTGATCATCACCGCCATATTACTCACCCTGACCGTTATTCTTCTGATTGCCGACAAGCTGCTGGTCTCTTACGGCGACTGCAGGATCTCGGTGGCGGACGAAGCCGGCGACAAGGAATTCACCGTCCAGGGAGGCTCCACCCTGCTGTCGATCCTGATCGACCAGGGCATGGAGATTCCCGCCTCCTGCGCCGGAAGGGGCAGCTGCGGCTTCTGCAAGCTGAACGTGAAGAGCGGCGGCGGAGATATTCTGCCCACCGAAGAGATGTTCATCACCAAGGAAGAACAGCAGAGAGGCACCCGTCTCGCCTGCCAGGTCAAGGTCAAGGGAGACATCGAGCTGTTCGTCCCCGACCTGATCAGCACGGTGAAAGGTATGTCGGAAAGCGATTCCTTCGACACCAGGGCGAAATGGACCTTCGAGCGCGAGGGCACGATTCAGGTGGCCGAGGGCAAGAAGATCCCCAGGCTCGACCGCACCCAGAGGAACCAGGTTCTCGATATCGTCGACAAGCATCGGGACAACCCGGGGCCGATCCTGCCGGTGCTGCACGATATCAACGCGACGTTCAGTTACCTGCCGGAAGGGGTGCTCCGGCTGGTATCGAAAGAGATGGACATGCCGCTGAGCAAAATTTTCCGGATCGCCACCTTTTACAATCTCTTCAGCCTCGATCCGGTGGGTAAATATAAAATTACGGTCTGCACCGGAACGGCCTGCCACGTCAGGGGCGCAGAAGGCATAATCGAGGCCTTCGAACCTGAACTGGGCATCAAGTGCGGTGAGACAACCGAGGATATGATGTTCACCCTCGAAGAAGTCAGGTGCATCGGCTGCTGCGGGCTGGCCCCGGTCCTGACGGTTAACGAGGATGTGCAGGGCCCGATGACCAAGAAGAAAGTCCCCGAATTATTGAAAGATATCAAGAATAAACCGCATTAAAAAGACTACCGGCAACCAGCTTATGGAACAGGAAATCATTACACGCGTGACACCGATCACCGCACCGTCTGAAGTGACGGCAATCAGGGAGCAGTGCCAGGCCGCTCTGAACCGGCGAAAAATATGTTTTCGCGTCTGCGCCGGTACCGCCTGTATTGCCGGCGGCTCGCTGGATGTCTATGAAGCGCTGAAAAAACACATCCAGGAAAGGGGCATCAACGTCGATGTCGAACTGCTTTTCGAAGGCGGCGACGCGGAAGCCGGCGCCAGCAAGAGCGGCTGCCACGGTTTCTGCCAGATGGGACCGCTGGTGCGGGTCGAACCCCAGGGAACTTTCTACAACAAAGTAAAAGTCGAGGACGTACCCAACATCATCTCGGCCACCCTTGAGGAGCATGGCGTTGTTGAGGATCTGCTTTTCGAGAACCCTGACGGCAGCCGGGCCACCACTGAGAAAGAAGTACCTTTTTATGCCGGCCAGAAGCGGATCGTGCTGGGCGGCTGCGGAACGATCAACCCGGAGGATATCCGCAACTACTTTGCGGTCGACGGGTACCTGGCTCTGGCCAAATGCCTGCAGGACATGAGTCCTGAAGAGGTGGTCGAAGAGGTCAAGAAATCGGGACTCAGGGGGCGCGGCGGCGGCGGTTTCCCCACCGGACGCAAATGGGAGTCGGCGGCCAGGGCAACCGGTCGCCCCAAATACATCATCTGCAACGCCGATGAAGGCGACCCCGGGGCCTTCATGGACCGTTCCCTGATCGAGGGCAACCCGCAGTCGGTCATCGAAGGCATGATCATTTCCGCCTACGGGGTCGGCGCCAAGTATGGCGTCGTCTACGTCCGGGCCGAGTATCCCCTGGCCGTGACCAGGCTCTACAAAGCCATCGACCAGGCTCGTGAATACGGGCTTTTGGGCGACAACATCATGGGCAGCGGCTTCGATTTCGACATCGAGGTGTTCCAGGGGGCCGGCGCCTTTGTCTGCGGCGAATCCAGTGCCCTGCGCGCCTCCATCGAAGGGCTGCCGGGCGAACCGACCGCCAAGTACGACCACGCCACCGACAAGGGGCTGTGGGAGAAGCCAACCGTGCTCAACAACGTCGAAACCTTTGCCAACGTGCCGATCATCATCAACAAAGGCGCCGACTGGTACGCTTCGATGGGCACCGACAACAGCAAGGGAACCAAGGTCTTTTCGCTGGTCGGCAATATCGTCAACACCGGCCTGATCGAAGTGGAGATGGGCACCACCCTGCGCAAGATCATCTTCGACATCGGCGGCGGCATCCCCGATGGAAAACCGTTTAAAGCGGTGCAGACCGGCGGGCCGTCGGGCGGCTGCCTGCCGGCCGACAAACTGGATATGCCGGTTGACTTCGATCAGCTCAAAGAGGTCGGCTCGATGATGGGCTCCGGCGGTATGATCGTCATGGACGAAGGGGCCTGCGTGGTCAACGTGGCCAAGTACTTCATCGAGTTCTGCAACGATGAATCGTGCGGTAAATGCATTTCCTGCCGCGACGGCTCCGCAGCCCTGCTCAATATCCTCGAACGGATCTGCGAAGGGGAAGGCAGAGAGGAAGACCTCGAGACCATGGAGGATCTCTGCCACTGCATCGACGACGCCTCAATGTGCGGCCTCGGCACCTCGCTGCCCAACCCTGTCCTGAGTACCCTGCACTATTTCAGGGATGAATATCTGGCGCATATCAGGGACAAGAACTGTCCGGCCAAGGTCTGCAAACCGCTGTTCACCTACAAGGTCATAACCGACAACTGTAAAAAATGCGGTTTGTGTTTCCGCAACTGTCCTTCCGATGCGGTCATCTGGAAAAAGAAGGAAGTCGCCGAGATCATACAAGATAAATGTGTTAAATGCGGTATCTGCAAAGAAGTCTGCAAGTTCGATGCCGTAGAATAACCGAGGAATACACTAGATGGTTACATTCACGCTCAACGGCCAGGAACTGGAGGTCAAAGAAGGGACGACCATACTCGAGGTAGCCCGCGAACAGGGGATTCCCATCCCGACGCTCTGCTACCATGAGGAAATGTCATCCTACGGCGCCTGCCGCCTCTGTCTGGTGGAAGTCATCAAGCGGGGCTGGTCGTCTATCCAGCCGGCATGCCTCTATCCTGCGCAAGACGGTATCGAGGTGAACACCGATACCGAACGAGTGCGCAAGAACAGGAAAATACTGCTGGAGCTCTACCTGGCCCGTTCACCCGATTCCCAGGTGATCGTCGACCTGGCCAAGGAGTATGGGGTCCGGGACACCCGGTTCAAACTCAAGGAGAGTGAACGCAGCGAGTGTATTCTCTGCGGGCTGTGCGTTCGGGCCTGCGCCGAGATCTCCAAGCGGCACGCCATCAGTTTCGCCCATCGGGGCAGCAAGCGGGAGATCCGCACCCCGTTCGGCGAACGTTCCGACGCCTGCGTGGGCTGCCAGGCCTGTGCCTTCGTCTGCCCCACCGGTGTTATCAAGATCGACGAAGCAGACTGATAACACGAACTGAAATCGACCCCTGAATCCGCGCTCCGAATTGAGACAGCGGATCAGGGGTTCGTTATTTAAACCACGCTCCGGCCGGCCGATGTCGGCTGGCCGCGGTGAATGCTTACCAGAGAGGAAAACGGATGCAGAGAAATGTCGTCATCGTCAGTTGTAAACGAACAGCTATCGGTTCCTTCGGCGGGTCGCTCAAAGATGTTCCGGTGGTGAAACTCGGTGCTGCGGTTATCAAGGCTGCGCTCAAACAGGCCGGCCTCCGCCCTCAGGCCAGTGAATTGTCTCTTGGCTACACTCCGGACCGCCTGGGCAGTGACGGGCGAATCGAGCTCGAGGAGCAGTATTATGACTATGACCGTGCCATGCAGCCGGTGCATATCGATCAGGTCTACCTGGGCAACGTGTTGTCAGCCGGCCAGGGCCAGAATACGGCGCGCCAGGCAATGATCAGGGCCGGGGTCGCCAAGGAAACCAGCGCCACGACCATCAACAAGCTCTGCGCCTCCGGCATGGAAGCAGTGGTCCTGGGGACCCAGGCAATCCGCTGCGGCGATGCCGACGTTGTCGTGGCCGGCGGCATGGAATCCATGAGCCGGGTCCCCTATGCGCTGCCCGACGGACGCTGGGGCCACCGGATGGGAGACGGCAGCATCGTCGACCTGATGGTCTACGACGGCCTCCACGAGTTTTTTTACAGCTATCACATGGGCATGACCGCCGAGAATATCGCCGCCCGCTATGAAATCAGCCGCAGCGAGCAGGATGAACTCGGGGTTGAAAGCCATCGGCGAGCGCTTACCGCCATTGAAAACGGCTATTTCGAAGAAGAAATCGTGCCGATCCGGGTTCCCCAGCGCAGAGGGGAGCCGGTCGAATTCAACGTTGACGAACGGCCCATGCACACCAGTGTCGAAAAGATGGCAAAGCTCAGAGCCGCTTTCAAGAAAGACGGTTCGGTAACGGCCGGCAACGCTTCTGGCATCAACGATGCAGCAGCCGCCCTGGTGCTGATGTCCGAGCAGAAAGCCGGCGAACTCGGTTTGTCGCCGCTGGTCAGGATCAAGGCCTATTCGAGCGCCGGCCTTGACCCTGCCTACATGGGTCTGGGGCCGATCCCGGCCGTTCGTAAAATCCTTGCCGGTCATGGTCTTGCCATCACCGATTTCGATACCATCGAGCTCAATGAGGCCTTTGCCGTCCAGGCCCTGGCCTGTATGCGGGAGCTCGGATGTGCTCCGGAAAAAACCAACAAGCTGGGCAGCGGCATTTCGCTTGGACACCCGATCGGCTGCACCGGAGCCCGAATCCTGACCACCCTGACCGGGCTGCTCAAGCGCGAAGGCGGGGAACTGGGGCTTGCCTCCTTGTGCATCGGCGGTGGTCAGGGAATGGCCATGGTCGTCGAGAACATCTGATTGACAGGCACCGGTTCCAGACATAGAATATGGTGATATCACATTGAAGAAATAATGATGTAAAGGCCAAACCTGCTGCAAAACAGGGACGGAAAACCGCGGATCTTATCGAGACAGCCGGGTTGCCATCAGCGATGGTAATCCGGCTGTTTTTTTTTGTCTGGGCGTCACCCGCCCACACGCATCCCAAGCACAGCCTCAACTCGGAAACAACTTTCTCAGGAAATCACAAAGCCATGATCAGTATCGAATTTGAAAGCGGTGACAAACACGGTGAATGCATCCTACGGGTCGTCCTGGGGGACGAGGAGATCTGCCGGTTCGATTACCACAACCAGGACAGCCTTGCCGTCTGCATGCGGAAGGCGGCTGATGCCGTGGAACTGAGCGAGTGGGCCGAAAAAGTTCTGCGCGACGATCCTAAAGGCGGTTAAACAGACAGGGGAAGTGGTGCCGGCCGACACTGCCTGCACCTGTCATTGGAGGAGCACATGATCATCCATCAACGGGAAATAGCCTACAGCAGCAACTACGAGTCGTTCTTCGAAACATTGACCAAGGCCAGGGTCCACATTCAGAAAAGATTCCCCGAAGTGCGTGTGGAGCTGATGTACAACCTTGCCGGACCGCGCGGGTTCGCCACCGTGCAGACGCACTATCCGTCCCTGGCCGATTACGAAAGGATCGATGCTGAGCTGGATCGGGACGAAGCCTACACAGCCCTGCTGAACGAGCTTGTTTCAGCTACCGGAGAATTGCCGGTCGATCAGTTCTACCGGGTTATCCAGGAAAGCTGATTCACAGAAATCGGAACAATTAAAACGGCGACTCGAATCCCTTCGAGCCGCCGTTTTTTACCTCATCTTCTACTTCTGCTGTCGTTTACACCAGGTCGAAGCGGTCCAGGTTCATCACCTTGGTCCAGGCCGCCACGAAATCGTCGACAAACTTCTCCCCGGCGTCACTACTTGCATAAACCTCAGCCAGGGCACGAAGCTCCGAGTCCGAGCCGAAAACCAGGTCGACGCGGGTGCCAAGCCAGCGCGGGTCGCCACTCTTCCGATCTCGGCCCTCGAACTCGTCACCGCTTTCGGTGAGCGGCTGCCAGACCGTGTTCATATCGAGCAGATTGACGAAGAAGTCGTTGGTCAGCGCCTCGGGCCGGTCGGTAAACACACCGTGCCGTGTCCCCCCGAAGTTACCATTCATGACGCGCAGCCCACCGACCAGCACCGTCATCTCAGGCGGAGTCAGGGTCAGCAGCTGGGCACGATCAACCAGCATCTCCTCGGCCGGAACCGTATATTTCTTCTTCAGGTAATTGCGAAAACCGTCCGCTTCAGGCTCCAGCAGCTCGAAGGATTCGATATCGGTCTGCTCCTGGGTGGCATCCATGCGGCCCGGTGTGAACGGAACCGCAACCTGATAACCCGCATTTCCGGCGGCCTGCTCAACCCCGGCGCAACCGGCCAGAACAATCAGATCGGCCAGCGACACGGTTTTTTCGAAAGCAGCCTGGATTTGCTCCAGCTTAGCCAATACCCTGCTCAACTGCGTGGGCTGGTTGACCTCCCAGTCCTTCTGCGGAGCCAGCCGTATCCGGGCGCCATTGGCGCCGCCGCGCATGTCGGAGCCGCGAAAGGTCGAGGCACAAGCCCAGGCGGTCGAAACCAGCTCTGATACCGACAGACCCGAATCGAGGATTTTGCCCTTGAGCGCAACAATGTCCTGCTCGTTGATCAATTCATGGTCCACCCCAGGAATCGGGTCCTGCCAGAGCAGCTCTTCCTCGGGTACTTCCGGACCCAGATAACGTGCACGGGGTCCCATGTCCCGATGGGTCAGCTTGAACCAGGCCCGGGCAAAAGCGTCGGCCAGTTCCTCGGGATTTTCATGGAAATGCCGGGCAATGGGCTCGTAAATCGGGTCCATGCGCATAGCCATGTCGGCGGTGGTCATGATGATCGGGACTTTCCGGTTCGGATCGTCGGCTGCCGGCGCCATGTTGTGGTCACCGGGGTCCTTGGGCGTCCACTGCTGAGCGCCCGCCGGACTTCTGGTCAGCTCCCACTCGTTGCCGAAGAGCATGTCAAGATAGCTGGTGTCCCATTTGGTCGGCGTCGGTGTCCATGAACCTTCCAGCCCGCTGCCGATCTGATCGCCCCCTTTGCCGGAGCCGTGGCTGCTCTTCCAGCCGAATCCCTGTTCCTCGATGCCGGCGGCTTCGGGCTCGGGCCCGACCAGGGCAGCATCGCCGGCGCCGTGGCATTTACCAAAAGTATGGCCGCCGACGGTCAGCGCCACGGTCTCGTAATCGTTCATCGCCATCCGGGCAAAGGTCTCACGGACATCGCGACCCGAGGCCACTGGGTCCGGATTGCCGTCCGGACCTTCCGGGTTCACGTAGATCAGGCCCATCTGTACGGCAGCCAGCGGATTCTCCAGATCGCGGTCGCCGCTGTAACGGCTGTTGGGCTTCTCGCTTGTTGCCAGCCATTCATCCTCAGCGCCCCAGTAGATGTCTTTTTCCGGTTCCCAGATATCCTCGCGCCCGCCGCCGAAACCGAAAGTCTTGAAACCCATCGACTCGAGGGCGACATTGCCGGTGAGAATCATCAGGTCGGCCCAGGAAATCTTTCGGCCGTATTTCTGTTTGATCGGCCAGAGCAGTCGCCGGGCCTTGTCCAGATTGACGTTGTCGGGCCAGCTGTTGACCGGGGCAAAGCGCTGGTTGCCGGTTCCCGCACCGCCGCGGCCGTCACCGCTGCGATAGGTTCCGGCGCTGTGCCAGGCCATGCGGATGAACAGCCCGCCGTAATGGCCGTAGTCGGCCGGCCACCAGTCCTGCGAATCGGTCATCAGGTTGTGCAGATCCTTCTTCAGAGCCTCATAATCAAGGCTCTTGAACGCTTCTGCATAATCGAAGTCTGCTCCCATCGGACATCCCTTGGGGCAATGCTGGCGCAACACATCGAGGTTCAGACGGTTCGGCCACCAGTCACGATTGGACCGGGCTCCCCATGATGCGCTGCTGGTTTTTCCGGTAACCGGGCATTTACTTACATCACTCATACACATTCCTCCTCTCGAATTTTATGGTTTCCGCTGCCGCTGCCGATCGACCACCCGGCACCCAGCCGCCCAGGTATTGGCAACCTCTGGTAAAGCCGAATTGTGATGGCAGCCTATTTATTCTCACCAATACACCCATGGCACGTACCTCTGACTTCGATATGGGACGATTCGATTCGCCCATAGGTATCGGCCGCTGCCGGCACGGTGACCGCACCGAGTTCGCTGGTGTCAATGTCGCGGGTCAGTCCACAAGAGGTGCAGACAAAATGATGATGTTCCTGCAGGTTCGCATCGAAGCGGGTTCTTTCCTGCCCCCGGCTGTTCGTGACAACCAGGCCTAGATCCTTGAGCAGCCAGAGCGTCCGGTAGACCGTGTCGAGCGAAACCCTCGGCAGCCGGCCCCGGACACGCCGGTATACCTGCTCGGCGTCCGGATGGTCATCGGTCCGGGCAACCTCGCCGAAGATCTCCGCTCTCTGGTGGGTGATTTTAATGCCCCGGTCACGGCAGACCGACTCGAAGAGCTGCAGCCTTCGGGTTATTTCCTGTTCTGTTATGGTCATCGGCACCTCGATAAACAAGAATATATTACTATTTAGTAATCAGTCAACAATTGGGGTGCACATTTAAATACGTTCCTTCTCGTTTGTGATGATATGTAATAAGATACTCATGAAAAGGCGATAATGGGGCAACTTGCCATCCAACTATTGCCCCTTCAATTCAAAAGATCGTGATCACTCGGAATAATCATGTTAATTACCACTGCAAATCCACAATGAAGGGAACATTCCAGCTTCCAGGAACAATGAGATGAAAATTCTAGAGCAAATTAACCTGAAGACCGTAATTCCGCTGTTTGCCTTATTTCTGATCGCTAACCTCTATCTCTATCTTCAAAATCAGGGTGTGCAGATTAGCTCCGAAGAAGTCAATGAGTATGACGACATAGTTTTTACTGCTGCTGAAGTCGATTCTGCAATTCTGGACTTCATTGCTGCCCAAAAAGAGGTTCCGGGCTCTCTGGATGATTTAAATCTATCAGAGTCTCTGAAAGAGGTTCTCCAGGTTGAAGATGCCGGTTTGCAGTACGAAAAACTGTCTGCTACCGAGTACGAGCTTATTATCAAGGGAATAGATGACATGACGATCGTATACAAAAAATTATCGCCTCAGGAGTATGAGCTCATAGTCAATGGATTGGATAATGAGCCGATTATCTTTGCAGGGGGAGAGAGTGGTCATGCAAAGTAGACTCAGAAACTTACTCAGCAAAAGAGGATTCACACTGATCGAACTGATGACGGTCGTTGCAGTCATTGGTATCCTGGCAGCAATAGCCATTCCAAACTATATCGGCTATCGCAACAGGGCACACTATGCTTCGCTTCAAGTAACGTTACGTCATCTAATGGATGCCCAGGACAAGTACTTTCTGGCAAAGAATGAATTTTACCCTCCCACTGGAAATATCAATATCAGGTATGGCAGAGCTGGAAGTGTCAAAGAGCTCGGTTTCTCCGTTGGCGATGGGCATCTGCACCGATACCGCTTTCGGGGTGTCAATAACGCTCGAGATAATCGTTACATAATAGATGTGTGGTCCGACATCGATTTCAATAAAGATGGGAGAAAAGATCGATTCCGTTGTACGACCTGGTATCGAGACGGAGAGATCTTCAGGGACTACCACAGATACGTCAGGCAGTGGAACTAGTTTTAAATTTTATAATGGCACAATCGATTGTTTCATCAGTATGAAGAAGGGTGGGTCTCAATTCGGCTCCAGGCACAAAATTACCTGTTCACCCCAATTTCATAAGCTCTTCTCCAGGAACCTCTGAAGCACTTTATATTTAGGAGCTGTATGGGTTCGCCTCCTTGAATCTCTTCCCTCAATTTTCCAAGAGAGTTTCAAGAAACAATTTCAAAAACCTAACTAATTAAAAATAAAACAATAATCAAGAAATCAGATCTAATCGGCACCAATCTCCAAGATTGCCTGGTCCTTAGTTAACAAGCCTGCATGATTAGGTAAACTACCAGGATATATTTATCTGGCCGTTGCCTGACTGAACGCCTTGTGAGTGAGATACAGCCATTGCACTTGGGAGTGTATATGAAGATCCACCACCACCGCCTCCACCAGAGGGACCACCACCACCGCCTCCGCCACCATAATAGCCACCACCGCCTCCGCCGCCGCCGTGGTAACCAATTGCATCTGCTCCGTCTCCACCCATATCCTTAGAACCAGCAGAACCACTAGAGTACCCGGGAGCACCAGCGCCACCTGTTCCGCCAGAGCTTGAGGTACCTCCAGCGCCACCACCACCACTCCACGTAGTACCTATTCCACCAGTAGTGCCTCCTCCACCGCCGCCAGGAACTCCCAGGCCAGATGCCCCAGCACCGCCTCCACCGCCAGCAACGATTAGTTGTGTGCCACCTCGTAAAACTTCAGTCCGACCTCCTCCACCCCCGGAGAGTGTAGAAGTTCCTCCATCACCGCCGCCATTAAATCCACCAGAACCACTTATACCGCCAGAAGCTGATTCCCCTTGCCCACCAACCACTACAACAAGTGTCTCTCCGGGAGTTACTGAAATGGTAGCCTGCACATAACCGCCTTTGGCGCCACCACCGTTATTATTCCCGCCATTCCCTCCTTGTGCACCATACGCATCTATTACAACCTGCGTTACAAGAGCTGGTATAGTAAAATCCTGGTTGCCGCCGTTGTAGGAAAAAGATTGAGAGCCGGAAGGTGGTGGCTGCTTTGCTCCCTTGTCAGGTATCTTGACATCCGCACCAGCTGAGCCACCGCCTGCACTGGCAATTGCCGAGACCACCTTTATTCCCGGACCACCCCCTAATTCAACCTGAATCTCGAAGGCCCCATTCTCGTCTGTTATTGCCGTCACATTCTTTGTTTCCATGGTGCTTCTCCTCAAATCATGGGGTAGTTGTAACAACGATATTCACAGGTACACCAACTGCTTGGGGGTTGACTTGACCTGAGATGGTAACAACAACACTCGCGCTAGAAGTATCACCGGCGTTGCGTGACACCGCAAGCCCGGTTATTGTCATTCCGCTTGTAACGGCGTGAGCGGGCAGAAAAACCTGTTCAACGATCGGTGTACCCCATTTTGCCGGCAGTGCATTATATGCAGCAACAGCTGTTACGCCACTCACAATCGTCTTGACTGCATTGCGTCGACTGACACTATCAATTTCTTTGCACAGATCAGCACCATGATCTTTCATAAGTTCTCCCCTTCAGACTAAGTGATGGACAGAAATCCTGCTTTTTTTCAAGAGCAAATTAACGAGTTGAAATTAGACCTGCAAGTAATAAATTTTATTGGTATTGTTTTTATCATTCATCATGAGTTGATTGTCTATTATTCTTCCTGTTTTGAATGTCAGCCTCTGTCATTGTCGATTCCTCCAGTCTGGTAGATCAAACTGGTAGATCACAAGGGTCATTTGGACTGACATCCAAACAGATTGACTTTGAGGAGCGCGATGGGTAACCTACCGGAATAACTGGCGGAAGTGCATGGGAATCGAACCCACCTAGCGAGCTATTAACCCGCTACACCGGATTTGAAGTCCGGGAGGTCAGTGGTCGCTCTATCGAGCTCCATACCAGTGCCCTATTACCTTTCCGAGGTTTCCCTCCGATCAATTACTCATTCCCAGTAGATGAATGGTAGAGAATCTGGTTGATTACCGTTTGTCAATAATGCTTCCCCTGAATCAAATTTACATCCAATTGATACTCTGTCAACTTGACCTAAGCCCCCCTCCCTTGAGCCTGGTCAGTCAAAATTGAATACCTTTTACCTTATGGTACCGGGGGGGTACTTTTCCATTTAGACCCCGGACCCCCCTATTTTTAGGAAAGACCCCCACCCCTTTTCAGAGGGTGCCCACTCTCTCATAGAGCCTAGCTGGAACTTTTCTGCTTGTTCATCTCACCCAATTTGGGAGTAGCTGGGAGGCCCTCATGGGAACGCCTCAGGTAGTAGAAAAGCCCTCTTGAATCCCCATTATTCAAAATAACAACTTTCTCCGGTGGTGGGGTAGATGACAAATAGGTACCGCAAAACTCGCTTCTTCAACATTGGCAGGAGATTCCAGCATATCAATACATGTACGAAACAGATACCTATTATACTAATAGTACTATATAGATACGTACCCACAGATAAGTTCATATGAGATCTTACAGAAATAATCTTTGAGACTCTTGGTACTCAAGGTGATTTGATTCTGAGGGAATAGGTAAAGCATTTAACAGAATGCCTAAATTCGGTCCGTAATGGTACCTAAATTAAACGGTATGGGGTGGATTGGCATGTCGGGATGTATAACTACATATAATTGATAGGCAAGCAATTAGATCCCTTCTCGAGGGTATCGTCCTGTATCCCTTTGACTGTAGGGACTTTAGAGCCTTAGGTCTTATTATTAGTGGGCGTTAGTTTTTCCTGAAGACTTACAGGAAGAATCTAAAGTATGGAATCTATTATCAATAGATCAAAAATAAATACAAAGTGGTACTTGAAATGATCATTTGGGGCGCTAAAATCACTCGCGTAAGGTTGTTAGGTAATAATCGCATATTCAAATTAGAGGGGGTATGTATGAACAAGGGAACTGGAAGCTGGGTCTGGAATCGAAAGACAAGTAGACGAAAGGCAGTAAAAACCATTGTTGGTGGTGTTACCGCAGTCGCTGCTTACAATGCACTTCCTGCCAAATGGGGGACACCAATTATCGAAGAAGGTGATTTTCTGCATGTGCATGCTGCTACGAGTGGTGATTAGCAATCATCGGGTTAACTCAGATACGCAACCGGGTGAGACCTCAAGCAGGAGCATTGATGTTACTATTTCAGGTCATATTAAGCCGCCAGAAGGCGGTGCACCTGTAAACATCGCTGTTACATCAACTCCATGATTTGAGGAGAAGAGAAATGGAAACTAAAAATATTACAACAACGACAGATGAAAATGGGACTTTCCAAGTTAAGGTTACAGTTGGCGGTGGTCCTGGAATTAAAGTGGTTTCAGCGGTTGCAAGTTCTGGAGGTGGGTCAGCGAGTGCTGATGTAGCAATACCAGACAGAGGAGCGCCGACAACGACTTCAGCACCTACCACTCCTTCAGAGCCAGTTACATACAATATTGAACTAAGGGAGATTGTTTCTAATAGTGCCACTTGTACAGTCGGTGAACGTGTTACTGTAACACAGGTAAATGGTATTGTCGAAGCTTCTGATGACAGTGATATGACAGGTGTTACAGTGGAAAGCAAGATTAACAGATCTTCTAGGTAATGAATTAAACAGTACGTCAGAAGTTGTGCTGAGTGGCGGAGAATCATACATTTACAATCGATTTTGCTGGTATGAGCACCGGAAGCCCAACAACAATTACTGTTTCTTTCGTTGATACGGCAACATATGGTACTGTCTTCAGCGATACTAACTTATCTTGCGGTGATAGACCTCCAAGATAGATGTAATAAACATGACAAACCGCCGAGGTATTGCAGACTTAAAAATCAAGTCTCTAAATTGACAGATGCATCCAGATCGACCACTACACATAGCTAAGGCGCTTCCAAACGAGACATACCAGCAACTGAGGGAATAAAGTCACCCTTATAGTAACCTTGGTCAACACGGAGAAGGCAGGAAAATATACAGCAGTATCTCTGGCAACCTCCTGCCTTCAGGTTTAGATTCTTCCTGTAAATCTCAGATTCACTGTTCTCCGATCTCTTGCCCATTAGTAGATCCATGAATTTCATGGTCGCCAACCAAACTGATTTATGGATTTAAAGAATAGCCATCTCAATTTTTACCACCATTTATCTGGCCTATGTATATCAGTTATCTGGTGGCAATTTTATTGTGATCCACTTTCATTCCTCCTTTTGATTCCCTTTCAGCCATTTAGAAGGAGAGGCGGCATCTGGATTCTCCCGCTTGGCATCCATATACTGCTCCAAGAGCTCCTCGGTAAACTCAAGCCTCTGACTCTTGATGGCCCTCTTGAAATCCTTCTTCCATTGACTCTCTCCAGGCGGAAGCTTATCGCTTCTAGTCTTACGGGGCTTCCCTTTCTTGTCCTTCTTACTTCGGGCCATTGCGGCTATTATCAATGGATAGTCAAAGCGCTTGATTGTGTCTATTCTCCTTATATGCCCAGAAAGTTCCTCTTTCAACTCACTAGCCTGAGCAATGGAACCAGAAGCGAAAATCAAGCAATCCTGCTTCTTACCTTGACGCATAGAACCGCGATTGAGCCCCTGTATCAAATTATCGAGTATAAATCCTCGTTCTACCTCTTTCTCTGCTCCAGGCTGAGGTCCTTCTACCTTTCCCTGTTCTGCCCAAATATCCGTCTTGTAATGGTACCTCTCGCTTTCGGTGGTAATTAAAGGCTATCACCGCATCACAATCTTTGAACTTATTGGTCTGCCGGTGTATCCCCCAGTGAATGTGTCGTACATCGGGATGATTAAAGGAAATGGACTCTTGCATCCACCTCAGTTCCCAGCTCTGCTAGTATCTCCGGGGAATCTTCGGCGATCGTTTTAAAGAACATCCCGACCTTAGATTGATCAAGTGAGGTTAGCCCTAATGATATGAGCGTCTCAAGGCTATCTTCATCGAATTTCTGACTCTCGAATCGCATCCCCTTACTTGAAATTACCAATACCCTTTTAGGTTTTACCCTTTGCAACCAGAGGTTGGCGAGAAGGACATGAAACATGGGTTCATTGTTGACATCTCTCTTCCCTGTTTTCATCGAAGGGGCAATCCAATATCTAACTCCTTCATCATCTTCATAAGGGGGGATCGGATACTTCGTGCAATGAGATCCGTATCCGTGAATCTTTCTCACAGACCGAGTGGCATCTGTATTCACCACTCGTGGCAAGTATAAAATATCATTCTCCTTGAAGGCAAAAAGGGCTTTACCGGATTCCGCTCCTTGAGCTCGAAATACCCTAAAAGCAGCATTCTCATCTGCACCGATCGTCATGAGACTTGTGATGAAATCTTGTGTATCGCTTTCTTCAATACGGTATCCGCTTATAACATATCTGTCTGCAAGACAGGGAAGATCAATATCTGTGTATTCTACTTCAGGTATTGCCCTTAAAATATCATATGCTTGAACCAGCCGATGCTTAACCATTTTAAACCAATCTCCGGGTAGGCCAGAGACATGATCAAGATCGCTTCGAAGTATAGCACGATCGATATGATCAATACTTTTCAGCAAATCCTCTGAGATCTGCAGGGATCGATACATTGCCTCGTCGAAGATGAATAGGTGACGAGGCCTACCTCGGAAGGTAAAAAGCTTATCCCGGAAATCATTGCGTCTCACAACATGGTGGGTGTGGATAATAACTGGTGCTTGATCGAGGTCCTCAAAGAGTTGTCCTCTGCTCACTGTGCCTGACCTTGAGATATTCAGTAGGGGGGTAAGCGAACTCTTCTTGTTCTTCTTCATTCCAGGATTGCCACTGTCTCTCCATACGTTCAATAAGCCAATCCTTGATCTCGTCTATATCTTCGATCTTAAAGATAGAATAGGCTTATGGGAATTATCCGTTTGGATTGATACAACCAGAGGAAGATATGGCATATTACTTGAGTCTTTCCTTGACTGGGGGGAACCTCGATCGAGTAGTGCCCCTTGTGACCATCGATGAGATGGAGAAACAGGGAGATCATTTCTCTCCATTGCTCAAAAAGAAGTCTCTCGGATTGATACTCGATCAAAAAAGTCTTGAGCATCAAGTGTAGAACAGCGTAGGTGTCGTCGTGGCGGGGAAGAGTTGTGGACTCTGCAGGGGCACTCTCAAGCCCATGAGCTATTCTCAAGTTTTTCAGTAGCAATGGCTTATCGGAGCACATACTGGACAACTCACTCCAAGACCGTTCCATCATCAATCAGCTTCCAGGTTTGTCCTCCATGAGCGAAGGAATGGATAATAGGCAGACCTGTCGTGGGATTATAGAAAGAGCATCGTCTTTTCATCCAACCCTCGCTCCATGGGATGTTGGACGGGTATTGGTTCTAGTTCCTCATTCTGAAGGTACGCCTGCATTGAGCGTTTTAAGATATCTGCTACATCAAACTCACTATCATCAGGAAGCAAGATTGTTAGTTCCTGGAGTGAGAACTCCTCCGTCCAGTATTGCCTCATATTCTTCTAGTGTGAAACCTCGCTCTTGAGCAACAACAGCTCTGATACACTTAGCTTCTGTCCTCGAACTTGGCCCTCTCTATTTTCTTAGCCTCTCTAGCATCGACAGGAACAAGTAAGGCGAGTGAGATCGAATCCCATCATTTTCATTCTGAACAACTTTGATATCTCGTCGAGGAGCTTCAAAATCTATGGCAGAGGGGACCACTGATATAATCGATTCTCGTCAGGATCATAGACAGCTCCATCGAAGAAGGTTTTGTTTAAACGAGAGCCGTGATCGGTAGACCTTGCAGAACCCATATCCCTGCATTGAAGGCCCTATTGAAAAGATTATCCATTGCCTGTTTAACCAGGCTTATGTCTTTGACTTTGAAATAGGAGATGAAAGCCCCTCTTGTCTCCAATGCCATGACTGGCACTCGTGGTATACACATAGGTAGATGAACCAAAAGGGATCGAATAGGTGAGATAACCTCTGAACGAACCTTCTTTGGCTTCAAATTCTCATCACAATCGATGAATAGCCACCCCTCCTCCTTTGCATAACCGAAGTACTTCTGGGTTCGGCTAATTAAGCTAGTTCGTCTCGTCCTCATTGCCCTTGGGTCGTGATCCTGCCAGAGGAGTAACCGAGATGGGATGGAGTAGCATAAGGCCTGATGGTGGGTGAGTGACTCGATCAGTTCTTTGAGGCTGGGCGTGATCAGGGATGTCCAGGACCTCGAAGGTACCACTCGAAAGTGTTGGACTTTTTTCAAAGCTACCATCTCGCCAGAATCTTTTTGTCAGAATGTGCTCACTTGTAAAGAGGGTCAGCTTTGCCATGATATCCTGGGGATAAGGAATCTGATTGACAGCTAAGATATCCCACTATAAAGGGATTACCGACAAAAAGCAAAGTGGTCTCAATGTGCCGGTTAAGATCATTTCATACGTCTCAGTACTGAACTTGTTCAAAGGATTTTAGCATCTGTCAGTAAATTTTGACTGGAATTCCACTGAATATACTGAGCGGTAATATCGTTACTCTTGTGATTCAGCATCCGTTTGATCATCAGATAATCGATACCCACCTCAGAGGCCCTGGTAGCAAAGGTTCTCCGGAGATCATGGCATTTAAAATCGTCTGATTAGATTCGTCAATCTTCCCAGAGTAGGTCTCATATCCTTGATGTATGCTTTCGGTACCTGAGGTGATGGGAAGATATATCGACTATCGCCAACAGTACGTGCCCTGTTCAGGACCTGCTGTATCTGGGGTGTTATTGGTACGTAATGTGGCCTGTGGTTCTTGGTATCTCCAATGGATAAGGCAAGGAATATCGTGCAACCACTTGGATATCCTCCCATTTCAACTGCAGTGCCTCATTCTTACGCAAACCAGTGAAGAGCATGAGATGAACCGCTAAAGTTCCGGGATGATTATCCTGGGCTGTCTTCTCCAGCAGCTCTCGGACTTTCGTGACAGGGAGGTAATGCTCCCGTTTCCTGGGGCTCCTGTCTATCCTTTTCTGCTTCAGGATATCGACGGGATTACTCTCGATCAAATCATCAGCCATAGCGTAATTCATCAGGGCTGAGAGGATCCTCATGGTCTTGGTTGCTTGGCTGTAGGTGGGCTTTCCTCCGTTGATACCCTTGTCTCGTATCTGGTAGAAACGTTGCTCGACCATCTTTTTGGCTGATTTCAGAGACCGGCTTATCAAGCCAGTCATTTAGGTAACAGATAATAGCCTCTCGGTAATCTATTTTTGTTCTGTCCTTCAAGCCTCTGGCTGAGACATACTGACTAAACGATATCTCCCAGCGATCTCTCTCTATTCTTATATCTCAGCTCTCCCCGACTTGATCAGACTGATGTATCTTTGAGCTTCCAGCCTCGCCTCGAATGGACTGATAATGGGATATTCACCTATGGTGTGTTTCGATGGGATTTACCATCATTCCATACGTCAACAATGAACTTGATCGAACCAGAAGGATTGACCTTTACTCCAAAGCCCCTAACGTTGTCTGTCTCGGACGAAGTATGCCTTTGAAGCAGGTTTGAGTTTATTGATTACTCGATTCGTAATAGTGACTGTTGCCATACTCTTTCCCTCCTCAGTAGAGCAACTGGTAGAGGAAATGAAGTCAATTGATAGGTTAATCAGAAAGACTTGGCAGGAAATAGAGGGAGTCTCTTAACTACTGAATACAACTGGCGGAAGTGCATGGGAATCGAACCCACCTAGCAGGCTGTTAACCCGCTACACCGGATTTGAAGTCCGGGAGGGCCACCAGTGCCCTATCCACTTCCGTCCGATCGAAACGATGATGAGGGAGGTAAAATTAATTAATATTGACCCCGAAAGCAACTTATTATTATAATGATCTATTTTTAGGCTGGCATATTGTTCAACTTTCAGACGGATAACCTCAAGAGAATATGCAGTGTCAAAGACTGTTACAACTGACCAAGCAGTGGTATCTGCACGTCAAGGATGAAACCATGGCCCCGGCCCGCATGGTGCAGTTTATCAAGCAGCACGTGGCCGGTTGCCAGACCTGTCAGCAAGATCCTGACATCGAAGGCGAAATCGTCCGGATCACTGAGATTATTCTGCCCGAATCAAAAATCCCCAAAGCCGTGCGCCTCAAGCAGGAAGCCGAGGATGCCGAACGCCAGGAACTCGAGGATGCGGAAGACGAGGATAACGGTGACGACTCTGAGGACAACGGCGACGACTCTGAGGACAACGGCGACGATGAGTTAGTCGAGGAAGATGACGAAGAACCGTTACCATCCTGAGATGATTACCAGCCACCCTGCCGAGCCCCCCATCTCGATCCCGGGTCGCATGGCAGTCGGTTAGCTGATGGCCGCTTAAATTTGCTGACGGCCCGCTGATACGATCGAACCTTTTTGAGCCGCACCTTTTTATTGATTAAACCCGACCCGATGGCCCCACAACGATTCAACCCCTTTGAGGACCGGCTCAGCAGGGATATCCGCAATGATTTGTCCGAAACGATCATCGAAGTGCTCGACGATCATTCCATCGAGGCCGCCGAGAACATGGCCTCATCGTATCGTCAACAGAACCTGGAGCGGGTATACAACGACTACATCGACCAGCGCCTCGATCGCTACAGCCGGGCGCTGGCGGCGCTGAAGCCGGGTGATTCCCTGCTGCACCAGGCAGCGGTGCTGTGGGACCTGCAGCTATTCTTCGAGGTGCACGAAATACTCGAGCCAGCCTGGATAGCGGCCGACGGCAGTGAAAAACGGCGGCTGCAGGCACTGATCCGCTCGGCCGGCGTCTATATCAACCTGGAGCTGGGCTATGAGCAGCGGGCCGCCAAGATCGCCGCCAAGACGATACCGGTGCTCGAGGAATCAAGCGCTGAACTGGCCTCCCGGATCAGGGTCGACGAGCTGCTCACCGCATTGCAACTGCTGAGCAGAACACCGCCTCGAATCAGCCTCTCCTGAAACAAAAAGGGCGGCTCCCCACTGCCGGAAACCGCCCCGTTCTTCCTTAAATTTTTCAATTCTGCCGGCTGCTCAAAGCATCTCAACAACCCTGGCCCTGATCGATTCGGGGTCGCACCCCTGGTGAACCACCTGCTCACCCAGACCGCCCTGCCCTTCCCTGAAGGTGCCGAGATGACCATAGCGGGGCGCGAAGCCGTTTTCCAGCAGCCAGGTGCCGTAACGGCTGCCCAGGCCGGTCTTGGTCGACTGACTCTCCACGACCAGGGCGAACGGGCTCGACCCGACCACAGCCAGCATTTCCTGATCGACCACATTGAGGGTCGGTTTGTTGATCAGGCCGACGTCATGCCCCTGTTCTCTCAGGTTCTCAACCGCATCGAGACAACGGTAGAGCATTTCTCCATAGGAGATGATGTAGCCGGCGGTTCCCGGCCGGATCATCTCATCTTTCCCGGGTTCGAACCGGTAGCCCTCATCGAAGAATCGACCGCCGTCGGCGGTCTGGATAAACGGGGTTGCCGAGCGGGTGGAAAAGATGAAGCGCAGCCCGGGGTCGCTGAAAATCACCGGCAGCATGGCCCGCAGCTGCAGGGCGTCGGCCGGAAAGTAGAGCCTGGTTGTGTCGCCTTCGGCCAGGCCATTGTCGGCGAAGAAGTTGTTGATCCCGAAATGGCAGGTGTTGTCGGCCATGTCGTCGACCCCGGCATGGGAGAAATGGGCCAGGACATTGGCCTGATTGAGCCGAGCCATGGTTATCTCGGAAACAACCATCTCGAGAAAGGCGGAAAACGTTCCGAAAATTCCCTGGCGCCCCGGTTCCGAACCGAACCCTGCCGCCACCGAGTAGTTGTTGCGCTCCATGATGCCGCCGCTCACGTAAACTTCAGGATGATTTTTCCTGATGTGGTGCAGCCCGCAGGAGCCTTCCAGATCTGAATCGACGACGATCACCCTGGCCGCCGGTGTGTCCATCCCGTCGAGGATCTCGCAGACGATCTTACCGAAGTCGTCCCGGCATTTGCCGGTCTCGACGCTGCTTCCCCGGTAGCTCGGTTTGTCCGCACCAGCACCTTTCTGCTGAAGCATCGCAACCGCCTGGTCGCGCCCCCTGGCCTGAAGATAATCGATGGCGAGATCGACCGGGATCACGTCATGGCCCTTGGGCAGACCCTCGATACCTCGAACCTGCGGCGCCATTTTCCGCTTGTTGACCAGGACGGCGGGACCGCTGCTGGACAGCGACTCCTGGATACGGCGATACAGCTCATCGAGGTCCTCGCCATCCCCGACAGAAACGTCGAGGCCGTGCCCCCCGAGTGTCTTGGCGACATCGAAGCCCTGCAGATAGCGGCTCGGATGACCGGCGATGGTCACGTCGTTATCATCGATCAGCAGCTTGACATTGAGGCCCCGGGCCACCGCGTAGCGGGCGGCCTCGGCGTCGTCACCCTCCTGCTGGGAGCCGTCGCTGCCGAACATGACCACGATTCTGTCACGATCGGCCTCGGCCACACCGTTGACGTAGCTCCACAGGTGCCCGAGCCGGCCCGAGCTGAAAAAGACGCCGGCCTCCTCGTCACGCTCCGGGTGCCCGTAGAGCCCCTTGCCGAACTCCCGGTAATGGAGCAGGTCGTCGAAGCTTTTCTGGCCGTTCAGCGCAGCCATCATGTACTGGATCGCCACCCGGTGTCCGGCCTCATCGAAATAGACCGGGAAGAGCTTCGTGCTGCCTTTCATGAAGCCGTCGACGATCAGCAGCTCAGGGACGATATCATAGGCCCCGCCGGTATGACCGCCAAGCCCTTTGGTGTTGGCCAGGGCGGTGAAGAAAACCAGGCTGTCGCGCACCAGTTCGATATTGGTTTTCAGGATCTGCTTTTTATCGGCTGCCAGCGTTTTTTCAGAAAGGTCGAAGCTCAGGGCCTGATAGCCGCTGAAATCGATGGGGAAAGTCATACCTACCTCCGCACTGATTTTTTGATGTTTGAGATGTGAGATACCGACGAAAAAAGGTAGCCTACCATATTCCAGATCGACTTGAAAAACCACGCTTTTTTAAGCCGTTTCAACGGCTGCCCGGGTCCCCGGGAAAGCAGCGGCACAGCATCACAGATAGAAGCCTGCCCCCGCTCTTTGAACCGCGCCGGCCGGATCAGATTGGAGAAGATTCAGACGAGAGCAGCCCCCAGAATGTATAGAAGCGCATCAGTTCGGCGCGGAGTCTGATCGGGTCCGCCGGGGAAAAACGGATCGGGGTGCCCGGAAAGGCCTGGACCAGCCGGGAAAGATCGAGGCGGGAGACCACTCCCATCATCGGGTAGCCGCCGGTGGACTGGCGTTCCCTCATGAGGATGACCGGGGTGCCGTCGTTGGTGATCTGGACCACGCCGAGGGCCACCGGTTTGCTGAGTATGTCGCCCTGCCCCCAGGTGACCGGCGGCCCCTCGAGCCGGATTCCGGTCCGGTCCATCTTGGAGCTGACAACGTACTCGCTGGAGAACAAGGTGCCTCTTGATTGTTCGGGGAACTGATCGTGATCGTAACCCGCCATGAGGCGAAGATTAAGCGGCCTCCCGAATTGAGGGATCTGATCGGGCGGAGTTGCCAGGGTCGGGCACAGCGGGTGGTCCAGAACCGTAGACAAGAGATCACCACCAGCCAGTTTTCGTCCCTGGTAGCCGCCGAGCCCCTCCCGCTCCACCGTGGATGCGCTGTTGAAACAGAGCGGAATGTCGAGCCCCCCCTGACGGCCAGGTAGCTGTAGATGCCTTTGCCTGTCGTGTTTTTCAGTTCCAGAACCTTGCCGGGCATCAGCACGAAACTCTGCCAGGGCGACAGCGGGGCGTTATTGACCCGGGCGGACATGTCGGCCCCGGTCAGGGCCATGGTTACCGGGCGGTCGGTGGTGACGCTGAACTGACCGTTGATGATTTCTATTACCGGGCTGGTGGGCGCATTGCCGACCAGGTAGTTGGCCCGGAAAAAGGAATACTCATCGGCCACACCGCTCTGGGCAAGGCCCAGGTGCTGGGTGCGCCGGCGCCCCATATCCTGGATGGAGGCGAAAAAGTCCGCTCTGGTGATGGTTAGCTGGGCCATGATTCCTTCAGCCTGTTGAATTCGTCTTTGTCGATGGGACGAAATTTCACCTGGTCCCCGGCCTTCAGCAGGGTCGGGTTATCCTGATCCTCGGGGTTGAACAGCGGGATCGGGCAGCGGCCGATGATGTGCCAGCCGCCCGGCATCGACAGCGGGTAGACGGAGGTCATGAAATCGGCAACGGCGACACTGCCGACCGGAATTTTGGTTCTCGGCGAGGAGCGCCTCGGCTGCCTCAGCGGCTCCGGCACGTCCCCCATATAGGCATAGCCCGCGCAAAACCCCATGGCATAGACCGTATAAGTCTGCTCCGCGTGCAGCCTGATTGCCTCGTCGACGGAAATGTTGCCTTTGGCGGCGATCTCGGCCAGGTCCTCGGCAAACTCCTCGGCATAGCAGGCCGGGATCTCGACCAGCCGGGGTTTGACCAGTTGCCGGTCCTGCCGTTCCAGCTTGTCGAGGCATGCCGCTATGATCGACTCCGGATCCTCACCGATGAAGGCCCGGGCAGACAAGGTTACCAGCAGGTCGGCAAAAACGGGAACGACTTCGACCCAGCTCTCGCCGAAGGCGTCACGGATCAGCTGGGCGGCGATGCCCACCGTGGCGGGATCGGGCAGGCGGTTCTTGTCTCCGGGGAAGCGAACCAGGTAACTGAATTCGGAAAGGAGCTCAATCTTCATGGGAATCCACCAGCTTCCTGAGCTGCGCCACCACGGCTATGCTCGACTCCGAGTCACCGTGGACGCACAGGGCGTCCACCGGGAACTCCAGCTTCGAGCCGTCGGTGGCGGCGATGAACCGCTGCGTGCAGAGGGTCTCGGCCTGCCTGAGGACATCTTCACGACCGTGCACGGCTCCGGGCAGGTTTCGTTTCCGGAGGCTGCCGTCCGGCTCGTAGGCCCGATCCGCGAAGGCTTCCCAGAGCAGGCTGATGCCGCTGTCCGCAGCTCGCTCTTCATGGTGCCGCCAGCGGGGTGTCGCCTGGATCATGACCGGTATCTGAGCGTTATAACTTGCCACCGCCTCGAACACGGCGGCCAGGGTAGCATCGTCGGCCATCATCGTATTGTAGAGCATGCCGTGCGGTTTGACGTAGCCCAGCCGCGTCCCGGCAGCCGCGCAGAAGGCGGCCAGCGCCCCGGTCTGATAGAGGACCATGGTTCTGATTTCTGCCGGGGCATAGTCGATAAAGCGGCGGCCGAACCCCTGCAGGTCCGGATAACCCGGGTGAGCGCCTACCATGACCCCGTGCTTGACGGCCAGGGCCACCGTCTTTTCCATGACCATCGGGTCGCCGCCATGGGCTCCGCAGGCAATGTTGGCCATGTGCACATGCGCCATCACCTCGGCGTCACGGCCAATGCTGTAGGAACCGAAACTTTCACCCATGTCGCAATTAAGTTTCATAGCGGTCTGCCCCGTCTGATGGTTATCAAGGTTATCAGAAAAGATGGTCACTGCCTGCATCGTCAGTGATAATTATACCCTGAAAATATAGTCGTGTCCCGGATTCGGTCAATATCAGATTGAAGGTTTTCAGAATTATGCTAGGATATGATTCCCGCCTGCATTCGCGGGACTTTCAACCGTATCATCACCAATCTCAACCGATAAGGAGTGCATCATGAATAAAATTAACGGATTGTTCCGCATCACCCTCGCCGCAGTTTTCGTGGCAGCCCTATCGACCTCCGCACTTGCCGAGACATGGGATATGCCGACCCCCTACCCGGACAAGACCTTCCACACCGTTAACATCAGCCAGTTTGCCGAAGAGGTGAAAGAGGCCACCGGCGGCGCCCTGGAAATCAAGGTGCACAGCGCCGGATCGCTGTTCAAGCACCCGGAGATCAAAAATGCGGTGCGGGGCGGCCAGGTTCCCATCGGTGAATTCTTCCTGTCCCTGCTGTCCAATGAAAACGCGGTATTCGGCGCCGATTCGCAGCCCTTTCTGGCCACCAACTATGAGGATGCCAAGAAACTGTGGGAAGCCCAGAAGCCGATCATCGCCCCGCTGCTCGAGCAGCAGAAGCTGATGGCCCTGTTCTCCGTGCCGTGGCCGCCCCAGGGACTCTATACCAAAAAAGAGATCAAGACCGTCGATGACCTGAAAGGAATCAAGTTCAGGGCCTACAACGCCACCCTGGAAAAATTCGCCAACACCGTCGGCGCCGCCCCCACCCAGGTGGAGGTTCCCGATATTCCGCAAGCCTTTGCCACCGGCCGGGTCGAAGCGATGATCACCTCGCCCTCGACCGGGGCAAACTCCAAAGCCTGGGACTTCGTCGAATATTTTACCGACATCCAGGCCTGGGTTCCGAAAAACATCGTCGTGGTCAACAAGGCCGCTTTGAAAGCTGAGCGATGTGAGGCGGGGTGAAGGGGAAGGAGGGGGGGGGTGGGTTCCGAAAAACATCGTCGTGGTCAACAAGGCCGCTTTTGACAAGCTCGATGCCAATGTGCAGGCTGCGGTGCTCGAAGCGGCGGCTAATGCCGAGGCTCGCGGCTGGGAAATGAGCATGAAGGAAACCGCCGAAAAAATTGCTATCCTGAAAGAAAACGGCATGAACATCGTCACGCCCAGTGCTGAGCTGATGGACGGCCTCAAGCAGGTTGGCAGCACCATGCTCGAGGAATGGAAGAAAGACGCCGGCGCCGAAGGCGAGGCACTGCTCAAGGCTTTCGGCAACTAGCCGGTTAAGCGCCAAACAGTACACCATCCGGGGAGCGGTTCATTGAGGCCCGCTCCCCGCCCCGCGCCACTGACGCACCACGCATGCGAAAAACACTCGACGCGCTCTATCTGGTGAGCGGCTGGACCGGCGCCCTGTTCATCGGCGGCATCGGTCTGCTGGTCGTCTGCCAGGTCACACTCAACCTGATCGACCGTATTGCCGGTCTGCTCACCGGTACGGCCATCGGTTTGACCATACCGTCCTACGCCGATTTCACCGGCTTTTTCCTGGCCGCCGCCTCGTTTCTTGCCCTGGCGCACACCCTGCGGCAGGGGGCCCATATCCGGGTGACCCTGTTTATCTCCCACCTGCCCGAGCGGCTTGGCCGCGCCCTGGAATTCTGGTGCATCGGGGTAGCCGCCCTGATCAGTGTCTACTTCTCCTGGTTCACCGCCATCCTGGTCAGGGAATCCTATGAGTTTCACGACCTCTCACCGGGCATGATCGCCATACCGCTGTGGATTCCACAATCTGCCATGCTGATCGGCCTGGTGATCCTGTCGATCGCGCTGATCGACGAATTCGTCGGCCTGCTGCGCGGCCGGACGCCGAGCTATCACGATCGGGAAACGGAGGCGACCGGTGAGTGAACTGGGCATGACCTTCCTGCTGCTCGTCTTCCTGCTGAGCCTCCTGGCCAGCGGGATATGGGTGGCCTTCTCACTGCTGGCCGTCGGCATGGCCGGCATCTTCTTCTTCTCCGGGGCGCCGCTCGGCAACGTCATGGCCACCACCATCTGGGGCTCGAGCAACAGCTGGGCACTGGCGGCGCTGCCGCTGTTTATCTGGATGGGCGAGATACTCTTCCGCTCGAAGCTGGCGGAAGACATGTTCAGCGGCCTCTCCCCCTGGCTCACCCGGCTGCCGGGACGGCTGCTGCATGTCAATATCTTCGGCTGCGCGATTTTTGCCGCCGTTTCCGGCTCCTCGGCGGCCACCGCGGCCACCATCGGCAAGATGTCGATCCCCGAACTCTCCCGCCGCAACTACCCGGACAAGATCAGCATCGGCACCCTGGCCGGCTCGGCCACACTGGGGCTGCTGATCCCGCCGTCGATTATCCTGATCGTTTACGGGGTGGCCACCGAGCAGTCCATCGCCCGGCTCTTCATCGCCGGCATCCTGCCGGGCCTGCTGCTGGTGGCGATGTTTGTCGGGTATGTGGTCGTCTGGTCGATGTTCAACAAGGAAAAGATCCCCCAGCAGATCGAGCGGCTGCCGCTGGGCGAGAAACTGCGGCGCTCGCGCCGGCTGATCCCGATCATTCTGCTGATACTCGGGGTGATCGGCTCCATCTACACCGGCATCGCCTCGCCCACCGACGCTGCCGCGGTCGGGGTACTGCTCTCGCTGGTGCTCTCCAAAATGAGCGGAACGCTGAACAGGAAGACGTTTCTCGACGGGCTGATGGGGGCCACCAAAACGTCCTGCATGATCGCCTTCATCCTGGCCGGGGCCGCTTTTCTGACCGTGGCCATGGGCTTTACCGGCATCCCCCGGATGCTGGCCAGCTGGATCGGGACCCTGGGGCTGTCACCCTACGCCCTGCTCGGCGCCCTGACCATCTTCTTCATCGTCCTGGGCTGTTTTCTGGACGGCATCTCGGTGGTGGTCCTGACCACCTCGGTGATCATGCCGATGGTCGAGCAGGCCGGCATCGATCCGCTCTGGTTCGGCATCTTTATCGTGCTGGTGGTGGAGATGGCCCAGATCACCCCGCCGGTGGGCTTCAATCTCTTCGTCATCCAGGGACAGACCGGCATGAACATCCTGCGTGTTGCGGCCGCCGCCGTTCCGTTCTTCCTGCTGATCATGGTCGCCCTGTTCCTGATCACCGTTTTTCCGCAGATCGTAACGGTACTGCCGGATATGATGGGCAGCTAGCCCGAAACCGCTTTGGCCTAACCGTCTGCTGATGGTATCCTAATGGTATAGTCACATGTGCAGGGTATTGTCAGCCCGGGTGCAGGCCGCTTCGCCGGTTCGAGGCGGAATCGGCCTCCTCACCCCAGTCTGGACAGCCGGAAGACCTATTCCCGGCGGAGTTGCACGACGATTCCATACAGAGGCAAACAGCCATGTTTACGGTCGATCAGGTCATCACCGAACATTACCCGTCCCTGAACAAGAAGAAGATGACGGGACCGGTGGTCAAGTCGGTTCTTCGGCGCCTGCTCCACGAACAGATTTTTCTCGACTTCGGCGAGCGTTACCCGCACCTGCAGGGCATCGATTTCGTCAGCCAGGTTCTGGACTTTTTCAACTTCAGCTACCGGGTCAGCGACGACCAGCGTGAACGGGTCCCGGAATCGGGCAAGCTGGTCATCATCGCCAACCACCCGATCGGCTCGCTCGACGGCCTGGCGCTGCTCAAGCTGATCCACGACATCCGGCCCGACGTCAAAATCGTCGCCAACGACCTGCTCATGTCGCTTAAGCCGCTGCGTCCGCTGCTGCTGCCGGTCAGGGTTCTGACCGGGGTCAGCACCAAGCAGCATATCCGCAGGATCACCCGGGCGCTTGACACCGGCGGGGCGATTATCATGTTCCCTTCGGGCGAGGTCTCGCGGCTGGGGTTTTCAGGCGTCAGGGACGGGGCCTGGCACCAGGGTTTCCTGAAAATAGCCGAGCGCAGCAAGGCCGCCATCCTGCCGGTTCATATCGGCGGCCACTGCTCGACCTCATTCTACCTGGCGTCGATGCTGGCAAAACCGCTCTCCACCCTGATGCTGGTCGGCCAGATGCTGCATCAGCGGCGCAAACGAATCGACATCTCAATCGGCGCCCCTATCCCATACCATTGCTATTCACGCCTGCCCGTCAGCACCAGGGAAAAGGTCTCGCTGTTCAAAAAGCACCTCTACCGGATCGGGGCCGGTAAAGCGGCGCTGCTCGACGGCGAGGAGCCCGTCGCCCGCCCGGAGCGCAGGGCCGATATTCTCCAGGGCCTCAGGGACAGCAGGGTGCTGAGCCGGACACCGGACGGCAAGACTATCTATCTTTTCAGCGCTGCCCAACAGTCTCCGGTGCTCGACGAAATCGGCCGGCTCAGGGAACTGAGCTTCAGGGCCGTCGGCGAAGGCACCGGCAAACGGCGCGATCTCGATCATCACGACCACTATTACCACCATCTGATCCTCTGGGATGAAGAGGATCAGCAAATCGCCGGTGCCTACCGCTTCGTCGACGCCGCCGCTGCCGTGGCGCAGCGAGGCATCGAGGGGCTCTATACCGGCTCGCTGTTCAAACTCGGCGGTGACTGCAGTTTCTTCCTCGACCAGGGCCTCGAAGTGGGCCGCAGTTTCGTCCAGCCCCGCTACTGGGGCAAGCGCGGGCTCGACTACCTGTGGTACGGTATCGGCGCTTACCTGGCCGAGAACCCCCGATACCGCTATCTGTTCGGTTCGGTCAGCATCTCAAACGGGCTGCCGCAGCCGGCCAAGGAGCTGCTGATCTACTTTTATACCCTCTATTTTTCAGCACGCTCCAGTCGCTCCTGCTCCCGCAACCCGTTCACCTTCTCCCGGCCGCTCGGTGAACTGGAAACCGAATTCTGCGGCAGCGATTACGCTGGTGATTTCAAAAAACTCAAGTCGCTGCTCGCCAATCTCGGCGCCTCGGTTCCCCCGCTCTACAAGCAGTACACCGAGTTGTGCGAGCCCGGCGGCGTGGTTTTTGTCGATTTCAATGTCGACCGGGATTTCAGCAGCTGCATCGACGGACTGGTGATCGTCGACATCAAAAAGTTAAAAGCGGCGAAACGAAAACGTTACATGGATCAGACAATTCTGGTATAAGGAATTATCCAGTTCCGACATACGGAGGTGATCGCTATCGAATAACCAGACCCATTTCATACCGTCGCTTCACTCACTATCTATCTTCAACCAAAAACATCATGCTCGACGACAAAAAGATCTTCATTCTCGACACCAACGTCATTCTCCACGACTCAACCTGCATACACAATTTTGACGAACACGACATCGTCATCCCGATAACCGTTCTCGAAGAGCTCGATCAGTTCAAGAAAGGTACCCAGACCGTCAACTTCCATGCCCGCGAGTTCGTCCGCGAACTCGACAAGCTGAGCGCCAACAAGCTGTTCAACGGCGGCCTGGACCTGGGCGAGGGCAAAGGCAGGATTTCGGTGCGGCTGGAGAAGGACCAGCATGCCGACCTGATCGGCGTATTCCCCAACGTGGACAACCCCGATCACCAGATCCTCAACATCGCCTACCACGTCTCCAAGGAACAGAAAGACCACTTGGTCATCCTGGTCAGCAAGGATGTGAACCTGCGCATGAAGGCCCGCTCCATCGAGCTGATGGCCGAGGACTACACCACCGACCACGTCCGCAACCCCGACGAGCTCTACTCCGGCTGCCGCTACGAGGAGGACGTGGAATCGAGCCTGATCGAGAAGCTGTTCGCGCACAGCGGCCAGATCCCGGCCGCCGACTACGTACCCGAGGCGCCGCTGCACCCGAACGAGTTCATGGTATTGCGCAACGGCAGGATCTCGGCCCTGGCGGCCTATGTTCCCGGCGAGATGGAGAACGAGTACATCATCCGGCGGGTGCACAAGGACAGCGTCTACGGCATCACGCCGCGCAACGCCGAGCAGTCGTTTGCGGTCAATGCCCTGCTCAACCCCGCGGTCAAGCTGGTCACCATCTCCGGCAAGGCCGGAACCGGCAAGACCCTGCTGGCCCTGGCCGCGGCGCTCGAGAGCCGCTCCAACTACCGGCAGATCCTGCTGACCCGGCCGGTCATGCCGCTGTCCAACAAGGATATCGGCTACCTGCCCGGCGACATCGCCTCCAAGATCGGCCCCTACATGCAGCCGCTCTACGACAACCTCGGCGTGATCCGCGGACAGTTCCCGGAAAAGAGCGAGATGGCCCAGCGCCTCCAGAAGATGCTCGACGAGCAGAAACTGGCCATCGAACCGCTGGCCTACATCCGGGGCCGCAGCCTGGTGAAGATGTACATGATCGTCGACGAGGCCCAGAACCTGACCCCGCACGAGGTGAAGACCATCATCACCCGGGCCGGCGAGGGCACCAAGGTGGTGTTCACCGGCGACATCAACCAGATCGACCACCCCTACCTGGGCAGCCGCTCCAACGGGCTGAGCAACCTGATCGATCGGATGCAGGGCCAGCACATCTACGCCCATGTCGACCTGAAGAAAGGCGAGCGCTCGGAGCTGGCCGAGCTGGCCAGCAATATCCTGTAGCTGCCGGCGATATCAGAAAATGCGATCGAGTAGGTTGCGGGGTCACCCTCGCAACCTCTCACACCACCGGGCATACGGTTCCGTACCACGGCGGTTCCTTATGTTAATGCATTTCTGCAATGATGTAACTGATTTAACAGAGAAAACAACCCTAAACTATCAAAGTATTTCTTCGGAAGCGCCCGATTCATATGCGACGCTCCCGAATTATACCAGGGACCACGAGCATTAAAAGCTGAAAGCGCCGCCCGTTTCTCCGGGATGCCAAACTGTCTCAGTTTCTTGAAGCGAGTCCAGGGACGTTTCCACTGTCGCCAGAGGATCAGTCTCAGCCTCCTTCGTATCCACTGATCAAGCTCTTCGGCAAAGCCCTTCGTTTCCGTGAGGATAAAGTAGTTCATCCAGCCACGAAGCACCGGATTCAGATCCACATCGATAAAGCGGCTCAGGTTTCTACCCCTTCCCATCCGAAACAACCCTTTGAGATGAGCACGAAAACGCTTCACCGACTTCGATGCTACCTTTATCCTGCACCGTTTATGAGACGAGAACGAATAGCCAAGAAACGTGCGTTCCCACGGACGCGCCACTGCACTCTTCCGGCGGTTGACTTTCAGCTTCAACTTCCCTTCTACATAACGGGATATTGAGTCCAGAACTCGCTCTGCCGACCGGCGACTGCCCACATATATATTGCAGTCATCGGCATAGCGGCAGAAGCTATGGCCTCTGCTCTCCAGTTCCTTGTCCAGATCATCAAGCATTATATTCGACAGAAGCGGTGATAACGGTCCGCCTTGCGGCGTACCCTTTACCGTGCGACTCATCACGCCGCCTGACATTACTCCTGATTGCAGATACAGCCGGACCAGATAGAGCATCTTACGATCCTTGACCCGGCGACCTACACGAGACATCAGGATATCATGATTTACTTCGTCGAAGAAACTGGCCAGGTCCATATCCACGACCCACCGCTTTCCTTCATGCTGATACGACCTCGCCGCCAGAACCGCCTGATGGGCGCTCCTGCCCGGACGAAAGCCATAGCTGCTTTCGGAGAAGGACGGGTCAAACAGGGGTAATAGAACCTGGTACATCGCCTGTTGGATCAGGCGGTCCAGTACGGTTGGAATACCAAGCTTCCGCATTCCTCCAGATGCTTTGGGAATCTCTACACGCAGAACCGGTTTCGGTTCATACTTCCCTGATAATAACTGTTCTTTGATTGTCCTCCAGTTGTTGCGCAGATACTCCGGCAGCTTCGATACGCTCAATCCATCCACGCCCGCTGCTCCCTTATTCTGCATCACGCGACGATACGCCACCATCATGTTGTCGCGCTCGACCATCTGCTCAAGCAGATTACATCCTGCAGGGATGGAATTGCCTTCCGTCAATGGGCTGCTTGATCCACTCATGCCTACTCTCGCAGCTTCCGGCCGCTACCCTCAACATCAGCACGCATCATCGCAGATACGTCTTCTGGTTCTCTATCACTCGCACAACAAAAGGGTCCATTCCTTAACATAAAGTTCGGTCCTTCACTCTTGATCGATCAGGCTACTATGACCTCTGCTGACTTCTCGCATCACTTCCCGCCACCTCTCGATGACAGTAGCACTTCGGCATGACACGAGATCTCCCCGGGTAATGCGCTCCCACCTTCACGCTTATGCCCGCCGCATATACGGTAATGCTTTCCGGATAGGTATCGGACTTTGAAGATATTGGCCTTCTCATCCAGCATCACCGCCTCATATGCGATTCCTGTTCGTCGGGCCAGCGCTTTGCCTGCGGCTTCCTTCAGCATGTCCCTCACGGTTCACACCTTGCCGTCCGGCTAACACTTCCCCCTATCGGGCGTGTAGAGGACTTGCACCTCCAAGTGGGTGCGCCCTGCCGGGCGCACCAAAAAAAAAGCCGGTCAGCGACTGCTGACCGGCTTTACTTTTTTATTCCGTAACCGGGGCCATTACCCTCTGATATTAAAAACCTGTCAGGAGGCGTCCTCCGGGGGCGGGATCGATTGGCCAGATCGAGATCGTCGTCCATAGTGGTGATGCTGTCATCGCCCACCCCGCTCGAATCGGCAACGGTCGCCGTTGAGCCGTCCAGGCCGGGGATCGATTCGGCAGCACTCATCTCGTCCGCGTCGCTGTCCATTGACTCTTCCGGTGCAATGGTCTCGAGCGGCGCCAGCGGCTCGAAGCTCTCCCAGTTCTGCAGCAGATCGGCCACCAGTCCGGCCTCCACCGCCACATCGCCGAGTTCGGGCAGAGAAGTGTTCATCACGTCTTCGTCGACAACCATCGTGCTCATGCGTCCCAGCTCAAGCTGGCCCGCATCGCCGTCGCTCAGCACGATCGACACGGCACCGTCGGCGCCGGTGTCGATCCGGTCGTCGAGAAAAATCTCGCTGTTGGGCTGAATCGCCCTGCTCACCCCGTTGGTCGATTCGACCCTCACGGTACCCTGAACTACCAGCGCCTGGCCCGTAACATTTGGTTCTGCTGCCATCTGTTCGCCTCCGATCCATATGCTGAGCTAGGTGCGCTCCGCGTACGCCTTTGACCTTGATTATATCACAATAATAATCACTTATTACTGTTTTTTACACCGCTTCACGAAAATGTTCAACCAGCAATTGCATTTAACACGCTCTTGCCGGCAGGACCCACATGACCGCGGCGGAGCGATCGCGATTGTGTGTGACATGAATTACATGGTACCATTGCGGGAGTTTGAAAAAAGATACTCGACCACCACGACGGTTTCGCGATGAACATTCCAAGATCCGCTGCCCACGGCATTGTCTGGCCCGCCCTTCCCCATTCCGTCAACGCCCAGGTTTTCTCGCTGCTCTACCAGATGGACCAGAGCCAGTGGTGGGATTCCGAACGGCTGCGCGAGATGCAGATGCGGCAGGCAGAACTGCTGATTGACCATTGTCTGAAATATGTGCCTCTGTACCGGGATCGGCTGGCTTTTCTCGAAAGAGGCGGTGATATCCAATTGAGCATGGAGGATTTCAGAAAGATCCCGATTCTCTCCCGTCAGGATGTCCAGAAACACGCTAAAAAAATTATCAGCCTCTCCCTGCCCAAAACGCATCTGCCGCGGGGGAGCGGCAGATCATCGGGTTCCACCGGGAAGCCGATCGGGTTTCACTACACCCGGGTGACCGGCCTGTTCTACCGGGCCCTGAACCTGCGCTTCCATCTCTGGCACAAGAACGACTTCTCCGGCACCGTGGCCGCCATCAGAAAGCCCCGGCTGAAAAACAACGACGGCATCCGCGGCTCGGCCGCCTCCTGGCTGAGCGGTTACAAGACCGGGCCCTTCGTCGAGCTGACCCCGGAGCTTCCGGTCGCCGAACAACTCCAGTGGCTGATCGAGGAACAGCCGAACTACCTGGTCACCTACCCGACCAACCTGCTGGCCCTGATCGACCATGCTCACCGATCGGGGACTGCGCTGCCCCGCCTGGACGGCATCGACACGATCGGCGAGGTGTGTACCGGCGAGGTTCGCGAGACCGCGCTCACCCACTGGGGGCATAACCCCAAGGACATCTACAGCTGCATGGAAAACGGGGTGCTGGCCCTGCAGTGCCCGAAGCACGACACCTACCACGTCCAGGCCGACAGCGTCATCGTCGAGATTCTCGATGAAGGCGATCAACCGTGTAAACCGGGAGAGATCGGCCGGGTGGTGGTCACCGACCTGCACAACTTCGCCACACCGTTTATCCGTTACGAACTGGGAGACTATGCGGAGCGGGGAGAGGCGTGCCCCTGCGGCAGGACGTTGCCGGTGCTCACCAGGATTCTGGGCAGAACCAGGAATATGCTCTCGCTGCCAAATAACGTCAAGATCTATCCGCTACTGTCCAGACTCACCTGGCCCACCCCCGAGCTGATCAGACAGTTCCAGATCATCCAGCACAGCCTCAATGAAATCGAGGTGAAAGTGACGTTTACGGGACCTGCTGGTGATGAAGATAAAGCCGGAATCATCCGCAGCGTCGATGCCTTTTTCAAGCACCGCTACCAGGTCCGGCTAAGTGTCTGCGATGAAATAGCGCGCTCACCAAGCGGCAAGTTCGAGGACTTTCAGTCGCTGATTGCATAAAAAAAACCGGCCGGGATCGCTCCCGGCCGGTTGTGCCGCTTTACTCGTTAAGCTTTTAATCTTTACTAGACGATGGTATCGCCGTCAGGAATCAGCAAATCAATCGGATCGGGATCACCGACTCCCTCTACCAACTCAGTAGCGTCGTCGACAGACTCGGCCGGATCATCGTCAGGACCTTCATCGTCGATGGCAACATCACCTGCGCTGCCATCATCGACACCAGCGACTGTGCCGCCATCGATAACATCCACGTCCCCATCCTCGATGATATTGGGAGTGCTGCCATCAGGCTGGATATCGACGATGTCACCAACCAGGATGTCGTCTCCGGGACCACCCTCGATGATATCGGCACCGTCATTGCCGTAGATGATGTCATCACCGCCGCCGCCTAAGAGAGTGTCGGCACCGCTGCCACCGGCAATCACCTCGGAGAAGTCATCGCCCTGAACGACGCCGTCGGCATCGAAGGCCACCTCGAAGTTCGTATCGACACTGTCGCCGTCCTGATCGGTCGCCACGGCATCGAAGTCGAACTCGTAGTTGCCCTGGTAGGTGCCCTGAAGTGTTTCAATACCGAATTCTTCAGAGCCAGACCCAGAGTATCAGCATCAAATTCAACCGAATTGAAAAAGACATCAGATCCGCTGAGATCAATGCTAAGCATACCAGCTATTAGCAGTCATACGAGCCTGAGGCAACGATCAACCCATCGGCATCGTAGGCAGTCCATACCAATTCATCAAGTCGTCCCAGGCACTCAAATCAAGGGTGATTGAATCCATCGCAAGCGACCGTTCCGGTGTACTGAGTCACTGAAATCCAAGCGGAGGGTTTCGGTTGTATACCACCATCTTCATCGATCTGATTGGTCCCTCCGCTGAGCTGATCTTGATCAGGAGCTCCCACCATTTAAACCCGACTCCCATGCCATCGAGATCCCAGGTGACCCAGTCGCCGTCCGGCGTATCATCATTGGTAGGATCGTTGTCGAACGGCGTAATCGTCACCGTCATGCCTTTACCGTCGTCGATCACCCGCTGCGGAGTTGATCCGGCATAGATGGTGAAGTCGATCAGATTGGAGTCGACCAGCATGTCGAGCGCAGCAAACTGTTCGACGACGTAATTGCCGGTATATGCCCCGGGAGTCCCTTCCGGCGCGACGGTAAACACGACGGTGACGCCGTCGACCGCCGAAACGGAACCGTCCGGATTGACCTTCCAGGTAAGCGGGGTACCCCCACTGTAGGTTACCACGTTGCCGTTCGCATCGACGACCGAGGCTCCATCTGCTGCCCCGGCCGGAGTGATTGCAACCGTTTTGGCAACCTCATCGGCCCCGAAGTCGATATTGAGCGAGGCAACCAGCTCGTTGCCGGCCTCGTTGACCAGGATGGAATCCTGGGCCGGGTTGCCGGGCACGATCAACTGCGGCAGCAGCGCGACGAGATCAGCGGAATCCGTCACCTCAACAGCACTCTTCGTGCTGTCGATCGAGGAGAGTCGTTCAAGCTGGCTGTCGTTGACCTCGATACCGATAGCCCGCACCTCAAAGCCGAGGTCCTCGAGCGCCTGGATTTCATCCGACTGGTCCTGGGTGAAATACTCACCATGAACCTCCGCCAGAGCCCGCGGATCATAGCCACCACCGGGTCCAGAGACAGAGTCATCATTATCATTGTCATATCTGTTCGGATCGCCGTCCGAGAAGAAGAAGGCCTGCTGGACTATCTCACCGTCAACGGCAAATGCTCCCGCGCGAATTAAACAGATCGATCCCTTCTCGCAGCCCGCCTTCCCAGTTAGTCGCTCCACTTGCGGTCAACGCGTTGACCCCATTTATCGCATTGGTCAGATTGGTGGCAAGAACTCCGGGCTCGACCCCCTCCTGCTTGATGACAAATGTACCAACAGAGTCTGAATCACTGGCAAAATCAGCGATATGGACCCGAACGTTCGCGGCCGCGCTGGTGCTGAGCGAGGTCAGCAGACCGGCCACGGCAAGCTGAAGATCAGCCAGTCGGGTGGTTCCTTGGGCCATACTGCCAGACCGGTCAATTACAAAGAGCAGATCGAGATTCCTCGCCACTTCTTCTCCCTGCGTCTCGGGCACATCATCCTCGACCCGAACAATGAAGGCTCCGTCATCAGCACCGATCGCCTGATCGTTATCGGCATCGGTGGCGATAATGGCCGGCGAGAAATCGATGCCGAAGACACTGCTCTGCTTATCCGCACCTGCGACCAGTTCAATATTCTCGTCGTTCATGTTGTTGTCGACATGATCGAGCTGGTCGTCCAGATCAAAGCTCCAGGCGCCGGTTGCCGGATCAGTGATCGTCAGGGTGAACACCGGGGCAGTATCGGGATCTTCACCAACGCGATAGGCGACGAGAGTGGTGCCGTCACTCTCATAGTGCAACTGCACCCCTTTGGAGTAGAGGGTCGGCAAGGTGGCCTGCAGATAATCCGCATCCATAACCAGGCTATAACTCAACGGCTCGTCGGCACCTGACTCGAAGAGATCGGCCAGGGTCGGCAGCGGGGCAGGGCTCAGTGCATCTCCGCCTGCCGAGCTTGCCTCATCATCGGAAATAGTCTCTCCGGCTTCCCGGTTACCGTCAGAGGCGTCGTCTGCATCGCCGACTTCAGTGTCCATGCCGTCTTCCTTGACATAGGCATCGATGATGGCACCGCCAACCGGGAGAAGGTCGCCAAGGATAACACCAAGATCATCGCCTTCCAGCGGATCTACATTTATCAGGGCTCCGCCATCCGAAGCGATCTCGCCGAGCGCTGCATAGGCGGCTGCTTCGTCAGTGTCGCCCAGCGCCCCCAGATTTATGCCCACCGCATCGATATTTCCTGATGTCGACCAGGCTTTCAAGGCAGCAAGCTCAGATACCGTGTCTTCTCCGGGAACGTCGCCGGTGACATGATCCAACGCCAGCCCTGCTGATTCATCAGTGCTCGGTGATGCATCGTCTCCGTCACCGTCGTTGAAAGTATTGGGCAGGCCGTCGGAAATGAAGATAACCTTGTTGACCGTCTGCAGGCCATCCAATGGCTCCTCGCCGCTGGGCGGATTATTGATCCAATCCAAGGCCACGAACATGCCGTCTTCGTAATTGGTCCAGACTTCGGTACCAATTGGCGTCCATGCTGCATCCTGATCTACACCGCCGACTTTCAGGTCAAACGTTCCCCTGGAGGTTGCCGTCGTCGAGTAGGACACCACATGGACCTTGACGTCCTGAGCACCTTTTAAATAGTCGTCGTCACCGATCTTGGTGAACATGTCCTGAATTGCACCATTTAAATCGTCAATGCGATCATCGGTATCCATACTGCCCGAATTATCGACGATCAGCAGAAGATTCACACTCTGCGGAACCGGATCGGGAACGTCTACAGCCTCCGGGATATCATCCTGGACCCTGACCACGAACTTGTCGTCGGCCGCCCCAATAGTGGTGTCGCCGTCCTTATCCGTCGCCGTGATGACGGAAGAGAAGTCGATTCCGCCGTTGGCAGCGTTACTGTTTTCCAGGTCCCAGTTCTCGTCGGCAACTACATTGCCATCGGAATCCGTGACGTATGGGGTTCCGGTATTTGCATCCAGACCATCAGGTACAATGCCGTCAGGCGCAACATGATCGAGCTGATCCTGCAGATCGAATACCCAGGTACCGTCGGTGTTGACGGTCAATTTGAACACGGTGTTGTCGACTGTGGATGCCGTAGCGTAGTGCCATCAGAAGAGTAGGTGATCTCCTTGCCGTTGGACGTCAGGTTTTGTAACCCACCGAGATTTAGACCCAACTGAGTTTGGTCAACGATGCCGTAGGTGGTAAGCGGTTCATCGGCGCCGGAATCAAACAGGGTTGCAACGTTGTTGACTTCATCACCAACGCCGCCGCCGCTGTCTTCGTCATCGGCGGTGGTCTCGCCGCTCTCCTTGATACCCTCGGAAAAGTCGACCGTCGGCGCAGCTGCGTCTTCGCTCATGCCGTCCTCGAGGACAATGGCAACGATCGGGGCGGCTAAATCATCTCCTTCCGGAACGTCGTTCTGGACCTTGACAAATACCTTGCCGCCAAAATCGCCAGAGGCCGTATCCTGATCAAAATCCGTTACTGTTGCCTTGACGAACTGGCCGATATCGATGGACTCGTGGCCGTTGGCCAGGGTGTATTCGTCGTCGCCCTCGGCATTCAGGTGATTGATCTGGCCGTTAAGGTTAAATACCACGACCGTGTCGCCGATCTCGACCGGGTCGCCGATGCTGTCGCCATACTTGGTCTCATCAGCCGCATCCTCGATATCGACCAGGCTGATACGGAAAATTACCTCGCCGTCCGCCTTGCCGACGACATCATTACCGTCAGTGAAGTAGAGAATTTGCTCATCTCCCGACATGTATCCGGACGGATCACCCTCCTCCATATCTTCAGCCAGGCCAAGCTCAAAACTCGGAGCCGCCGGCTCATCTGCGCCAGCCGTATCACCGACAAGACCGGCCAGATTGATATACACTGTATCGGTATCGTCCTGGCCATCATCAAGATTACCCGTGACCAGATCATCAAGGGCATCGTCATCGGCATCATCTTCCACCTCGTTGCCAAGGGCATCCTCATGGACTGTTCCCGTCAATGGAGTTCCCTCTATAGCGATCTCCGGCACGTCGTTCTGGACGGCGACCGTGACTGCTTGATCAAAATCGACTTGCACGGTATCGCCGTCAAAATCGGTAATGCTGGCCTTGATGTATTCGCCGATATTGATGGAGCTGTCATAGAGCGGCACAGAATCAGGACCACCGCTCATTCCGGTATAGAGTTCGGTGGTGATATCGCCGTCCGGCTTGTGGTCGAGTTGGTCGTCGAGATTGAAGATCGCTACATGATCTCCTGCGAATCCAACACCTGGAGTATCAACATCCAGCGTATCAAGGGTTACCGTGAAGACAACCCGGCCGTCAGCTTCAGGGTTGCTGTCATCCGTAACACCTGCCTTGGCGACCAGTTTGCCGTCAATATTGTAGTATTTAACGGTTTCGCCGGCTGACTCATATCCCGAATCATGTCCATCCTCAAATCCGGCGATGAAGAAGACCGGCTCATTGCTGCCCGGGCCCTCTACCGGATGCTCGTCGGCACCGATCGAAGCGGTCACTCTTTCCGTCAGGTTAAAAACTGTCTGGTCGGTAAAGTTCTCCTCATCACCCTCGCCTGCTCCGATAATGCCAGTGGACTGATCATCGTCGCTGTTGTTCAGGGCGTTGCCGGTATCATTACCCAATGCATCTTCATGAACCGTTTGCGGAGCATAATCTCCACCCTGGTTGATTGAAATGGTCGGAATGTCGTCCTGGGCCTCCATGACGAAGGAACCTGGAGCAGCACCGACGACGGTATCGCCGTCGAAATCGGTGGCGGTCAGGATCGAGGAGAGATCGAGATAGCGTACGGAACCCTCGCCCTCCTCACCGGAAACCAGACTCCAGTTCTCATCAGCGGTAGCGGATTCTGGCGGATCTGGGAAAACCTCTTCACCGTCATTTAGCGTTTCCTCGCCCGGGCCCACATGGTCGAACTGGTCGTCGACGTCAAGGTCAACCCCGCCAAAGTCATGATACACCTTTAAGGTAAAAACGACCCTGCCGCTCTCGGTTGCACCAATGAGCGTATCGTAGTCTTCTCCGGTCTCTTCACCTTTGATGACATCGTACAAGACAGGCTCTCCCTGCGAATAGACGGTCTCAAGCCCGCTCACATCTTCGGAGATACCGTATTTACCCATCGGGATCTCACCTTCCTGTCCCTCCGAGAGATACCCTTCAGAGTAGTATTCGTCCGCCCCGATGCTGAACAGCGGGGCAATGGACCAAGCTCCCGGAGAAGAGAAGTCCTGATCATCAAAGGAGTTATCTTCGCCCAAGGCTTTGTTGCCTTCCGAGAGATCGGGGTCGTAGCTTGCGACGTCGTCGCCGTCGTGAACGTAAAGATTGCCTTCGTTAGGATTATCGGCCTCACCCATGCCGTCTTCCTCGACGGACAATAGGAATTGCGCCGGCTCCTCGATGCGGATCGGGGTGTCGTCCTCCACGCCGAAGACAAAAGAGTCGACCGGGAAGGTGTCGCCGCCGATCTCCACCTGGACGTTGCCGGCGAAATCGAGGAAGAGATAGTCTTCTATATCGTCGGCAATCGGGAAGTCAGTTTGGTCAAAAATCCCAAAACCGTAATCGCCGTCTTCTTCTAAAATCAATGCGAGTACGGGGCGTTGATCATCTTCACCGAAGTTTGCATAACCGAGGAGGAAATCTGCTGTGCCAATTTCAAGGAGTTGATAGGTAACCTCTGATCCCTGAGAATCAAGGGACGGCCCGTCGTTGGGGTTGTCCAGCGTGAGCCTCCAGACCCCGCCTGCGACGCCGCTTTCAGTGCCGATGTTGCCGCTCACTTTGAAAGAGTCCGGCGTCGGTACAATAGGATCTTCCAAGAGATCATCGTTATCCGGGTTACCGATTGAGAAACTAGGCGAAACTACCCAGGATGAAACAGGATCACCGGCCTCTATCTGAATATCTCCACCCGGCAGCTCCTCCTCCTCGACCAACCGGTTTATATTCACTTCCGGCTCTTCCGGCGGGGGCGTGGTCACCGGCGGCGGGGTCGTCACTATTTCAACGTCCGGGACTATCGCCGCAGCGAGCGGTGCCGGAGCAGCCGGCTCCGGCGGAGGCACAATAATCGGCACCACCGGCTCAGCAACAACTTCCTGATCGGAGCCGGTGAAGTTGAACGTGACTCCCTCGGTCTCAGCACCGGAGGTCACTTCGCCCTCCCTACCGTCGATATCCAGCTTCACGATCGGCCGGCCGCCGCCACCGGCACCAGCGGCTGCTGCGCCGCCCGCGGCCGTTGCCTCGACATCTATCTCCTCTATCCGGTAAAATTGAATGAAACTCCCCTGGTCTCGGCACCGGAGGCGACCTCGCCCTCATTGCCGTCACGCTGAGCTTGACAAGCGGCCGCCCGCCGCGCCGGCTCCGGCACAGCGCCGCCGGCTGGGTCGCCTGATTCGATCTCGTCGCCGCTGAGCAGGGCTTCCTGGATGGCTTCGATATCGGCGGTGACATCCTCGAGATCGAGTTCCTCGGCGGCCAGGATCGATTTGTCAACCACCATGTCGGTCATCCGGCCCAGGTCGAGCTGGGTGTTCTCGGCATCGTTGAAGACGATGGAGATCGCCCCGTCGGCGCCGGTGTTGACCCGGTCCATCAGGAAGATCGGGCTGTTGGGCTGCAGAACCCGCTCGACGCCGTCCTGGGATATTGCTTTCACGTTTCCGTAGACAACGATTACTTTTCCTATCGATTGCTCAGCCATGGAAGTTCCCTCCGTTGGTCTTTGATATGTTCACTGGTTTATTAATGATGATCGACTGGATATTTCCCATTCTCATGGTTTCATTGTAGCTGATACAATCGGTTAACAATTGTACTTTGGTACTAATAGTATTTTTTTTGTCAGGCTTTTCAACTGCTCCGGCAAGCCGTAAACCGACGGATTCAGAGAGGCTTCAGTAGTTCGATTTCAGCGCCTGGCCAGCCAACCAATAAGATAAATTTAACTGTAATATCAAATAACTAGATATTACTTTTGTGCCGCGTTCGCATGGGCGCAACGTTTTTCGCATTCCTTCGGCTTGCCCGGACCGGCCACATACCGGCCCGGAAAAAGAACCTCCGATGCAGCCACTTCTCTGGTTTGACAGGAAAACATTTTTTGCATTTTCGCGGACAATAAGATACATAATGATTATAGATGTTTCTTAGAACATCTCTCTGCTTTTGGGGGAGGGCGTGGTTCTATTCCATTCTATCTATACGCTGTACCGGTGCTTTTTTAGTTGTATACTTTCTTCAACTCTTTATTCAAGGAGGCTCCCATGATTAAGAAAATCAGCAGAGCCGGGCTAGTCGCTTGCGGTCTGTTTTTTGTCCTCACCAGCACTTCACAGGGAGAAACAATTTCCGAAGCGGTTGACCAGGTAATCCAGACAAACCCCCAGGTCAGAGCGCAGGTCCACAACCGGCTGGCACGTGACCAGGAAGTGGTCCAGGCCAGGTCCGGCTACTTTCCGACGCTCGACGTCAATGCGGCGGCCGGTTACGCCGAAGACAGCAAGCCGATCGATCAGGAGCGCGATCCCTACGAGGCGACCATCAGCCTGAGGCAGAATGTATTCAGGGGCTTCGCCGACCAGGGCGAGGTTGCCCGTCAGGAAGCCCGGGTCCGTTCATCAGCGTACCTGCTCCAGGGCACATCAGAAGACCTGGCGCTGAACGCTTCACGGGTTTATATCAACGTGCTGCGCAACCAGGAGCTGAAGAACATCGCCGACGAGAACCTCGAAATTCATCTGCGTATCGCCGATCAGATCCGGCTGCGCAGTGATTCCGGCGTCGGCAGCCAGGCGGACAGCGAGCAGATCCAGGGCCGTCTTGCCCTGGCCCAGTCCAATGTGGTCATCGCCGAGACCAACCTGCTCGACGCCCAGACCGAATACCTGGCCGTGATCGGCCAGCTGCCGTCGGACCTGACCATGCCGCTGCCGCCCAACAGCAGGATGCCCGCTTCGCTGGAGGACGCCACCCTGGCGGCTCTGGAAGCCAACCCGATCCTCAAATCGGCAATGGCTGACCTCGAGGCCCGCGAGCAGCAGTACGAGGTCGCCAAGGCACCTTACTACCCGATCCTCGACATCGAGCTCGATCAGCGCTGGGAGGATGATCTCGACCGGATCGACTCAGAACGTGAGTACTGGTCCGCCCTGGGCCGGGTGCGCTACAACCTGTTCAACGGCTGGCGCGATCAGGGACGCAAGGCCGAGACCCTGGAACAGGTCAGCGAGGCCCGCGAGATCAGGAATAACACCGAGCGCCAGGTCGTCGAATCGATGCGTCTTTCCTGGATGGCCTACATGTCCGTGCTGGACCGGATCGACTACCTGAGAAACTACATCACCTCGGCCAGGTCTACCGCCGAGGCCTACGCCAAGCAGTTCGACATCGGCAAGCGCACACTGCTCGACGTGCTCGACGCCGAGGCTGAGGCTATCAACGCCCAGGTCGATTTTGTCGACGCCGAGTTCGACGGTGTCTTTTCCCAGTACCGTATACTCAACGCCACCGGCCAGCTGGTCGATTCCTTCGGCCTGAAGTGGCCCGAGGAAGCGATGGTTTCCAACGACGAATAACAGCAGTTACCCCACCCGTGCCAGGCCGCAGCGGATCGATCTCCGTTGCGGCCTTCTTTTTTTATTCCACCCACCATCCTGTTTTTTTGGTTCTTTCCTTGAACCGCCCGTTCATTTGTTGTTCAATCAAATCATGATGGCGTCGTAAAAAGTCCGATCTACTGCGTTGTGGCGGGATCACAAAATGCTCGGCGTACCACATGTACGCCTGCGCTTTTGCGACACCACCACGCCTTGTATATTGAACTTTTGTACTTAGCCATCTTTTCAGTCATATGGACTTATTACGGGTCCATCAATCATAACGAATAGATTTCGAGGGGTTGCAGCCCCTTTTCGAGGTATCGTCCTGCTCAGAGCATGGCCGGTCGCCATACAGATGTGGAGATTCGGCATCCTGTTCTGAATCAGATCAAACGAAAGGCCGATTTTTCCGGCAGCCTGATGACGTGCGGGTGACTCACTCAGCGCTGATGGTCCGTTCCAGGTGACAGAAGGTAAACCAATTGCAAAGCGCTGCAGCATGGCAGCCTGGCCGCTGTGGGTATCGGCGGCGCTCACTTCGCTTGCGTTGCTGCTGACGGTTCAGGCCGGCGACCCGTTCCGGCTCGACCCCGAAGTCCTTGAAAAAGCCGAAGAGGGCTATGGCCGTGGGGCCAGGCAGCGGCTGCTGAACTGGCAGGAGCTGATCAGCGAAGACCGCAGCAGCACCGATCTGGAAAAGCTGGAAAAGGTCAATTCCTTCTTCAACCAGGTCCAGTTCATCGACGATGCGCTGCTCTGGAAGCAAAAGGACTACTGGGCCACCCCGGTGGAATTTCTGGTGCAGAACGGGGGAGACTGCGAGGATTTTTCCATTGCCAAATACTTCACCCTGAAAAAGATGGGAATCGATGAAGCCCGGCTGAACATGACCTACGTCAAAGCATTGGCGCTCGATCAGGCTCATATGGTAGTTACCTATTACGAGACGCCTGAGGCCGAACCGCTGATTCTGGACAATCTCAACCCGGAGATCCTGGCCGCTTCACTGCGCAGCGACCTGATGCCGGTATTCAGCTTCAACGGCAGCGGACTGTGGCTGGCCAAGGAACGCAGCCGCGGCAAGAAAGTCGGTACCAGCGACCGCTACAAGAGATGGAGGGATCTGCTCGAGCGGATGCCCAAAGCACTTAATTGAGGAGTCGCCATGACGCTCTACAGACAATTGCTGATCTTCACCCTGGTTCTCTGCTTCGTGCTGTTTATCGGGGTCTGGGCTTACAAAGTGCAGTCGACCCGGGTCTTTCTCGAACATCAGCTCGAGGCCCATGCCCAGGATACCGCCACCTCGCTGGCGCTCTCCATCTCACCGCTGGTGGCAGGCGACGACCTGGCCGGGGTCGAGACCATGATGAACGCCATCTTCGACCGCGGCTACTACCGGGAGATCACCTTTTCCGACGTGCACGGCGAAGTGCTGGCCAAACGGCTGGCCTCGGTGCGGATCGACCAGGTGCCCGACTGGTTCATCAGGGCCCTGCCGCTGACCACGCCGGGCGGCGAATCGCTGGTCATGGCCGGCTGGAAGCGGGCCGGCACCGTCTACGTGGAGAGCCATCCGGGGTACGCCTACCGCACCCTGTGGCAGACCTTCGTGCGGCTGCTGATCTATTTTCTGCTCACCGGCCTGGTGGTCTTTACCCTGGGCGGCATTGCCCTGAAGTTCCTGCTCCGGCCGCTTCGCCGGGTGGAAGAACAGGCCGAGGCGATCGGCCGCCGGGAGTATCGGATCCAGGACCGGATCCCCCGGACCCGGGAACTGAAAAACGTGGTCACCTCGATGAACGCGATGAGCAGCCGGGTCAGGGAGATGTTCGAGGAGCAGGCCGGAATCGCCGACAAGCTGCGCGAACATACCTTTATGGACCCCCTGACCGGGCTGAGCAACCGCCGCTTCCTGGAAAGCCGGATCGGTTCGACCATGGCGGACAGCCCAGAAACGGCCCGCGGCCTGTTTCTGCTGATCCAGATCCAGCAGCTCAAGGAGACCAATGAGACCAAGGGCTACGAGGCCGGGGACACCCTGCTGCAGCGCTGTGCCGAGGTGATCGGTGAAGTGATCTCCCCCTTTTCCGGCCAGTGCGTCTCCCGGCTCGGGGGCGGCGATTTCGGTGTCTTCCTCCCCGACGCCGACAAGCAGGAAAGCATGCAGATCGCCGGGACGCTGGCTGAGCGGCTGGCCACCATCGGTGTCGAGGAGCTCGGTGTTTCAGAGGACCTGTTCAGTATCGGCGGTGTCTATTACAATACCCCGTGCAGTTTCTCCCACCTGCTGGCCAAAGCCGACACCGCGCTCAGCGCCGCCCGGCACGCAGGACCCAACTGCTGGGAGATCGAGCCGGCCTTCTGCGATGACGGCGACCCGACCCAGGGCAAGGTCTGGTGGCGAAAAACCCTGGCCCAGTCGCTGCACGACCGGGCCCTCAACCTTTACGGCCAGCAGGTGAGGCAAGTTGCCGAGCCGGGGGTGCCGATGCACATGGAGCTGTTCTCCCGCATCACCATCGATGACGGCAGGGAGGTCGCCGCCGGCGTCTTCATCCCCCTGGCCGAGCATGCCGAGGTCATCACCGAACTGGACCGCACGGTAATAGAGCTGGTGCTCGACACCTGTCATTCGTGGAACAGCGGTCCGCTGGCCATCAACCTGTCGGTGACCTCGGTGCTCGATCCGGCCTTCAGCGGATGGCTGCTGCCGCGCCTGAAGCAGATGAAAGGGGCGCCCCGGAAGCTCCTGTTCGAATTCTCCGAGTCAAGCGCCGTCCGCCAGCTCGACCAGATGCGGGCCTTTGGTGATCAGGTCCGGGCCGCCGGGCACTCCATCGGCATCGACCATTTCGGCCGCAGTTTCTCCAATTTCGGCTATCTGCAGTCGCTGCAGCCGGACTACGTCAAGATCGACCCCGCTTTCACCCGGGAACTCGAGACCGGCCAGGGCGACAGCTATTTCTTCATCGGCGCCCTGACCGGCGTAGCCCACAGCCTTGACATAAAGGTGATCGCCGAGGGCATCGAAACCGAAGAGCAGCTGGCCCTGTTCAAAGGGCTGCACGTGGACGGCTACCAGGGCTACCTGATCGAACAGCCGCAGCTGCTGAGTTCACGGGTGTAGAAGGCCGCAGAAAAGCAGCCCTAGAGGATGTCCTCGACCGTCAGTTCGTCGCCGTCGTCATGCATCCGACGGCGCACTTCCCGGCGGCTGCCCAGCTTCTCGCGGGCCTCGTCGGGCAGGTCGGTGAGCATGATGATATTTTTTCTGACCAGCACATCGATCAGATCGTCGAGGACCCGGATCATCTTCTGATCCGCCGCCCTGAGCAGCGCCTGGTAGGAATTCCGGCCAAAATCGCTGGCCAGGAAATCTTCCACTTCCCGTTCGCTGAGCGGCTGTTCATCGACCCTGTCCCCACCAGGATCTCTTCTGATGGCAATGATGGTACCGCTGTCGTCCCGTTCGGCATAAAACATGACATTTCCCTCACTGAGGTAGATTATCCAGGTTCAAGTATACTCCCTGAACTGCCAATTCTCCTATTTTTTATTTTTCATTTAAATTCCTAGCATGTATGATAGTTAGTGCTGATAGTTACAAGGAAAATCGCAGCACGAAACCCATTTTACCCAGCCATTTATGAAAGCTGTCGTCAAACAGAAAACGCCCCCTTCTTCCTGGAAGATCAAAAGCCACAGCGACACGATTGACGATCCCATCGCCGACTGCCTGGTGATGCTTTCCAAGATCTACGGCCAGCCCATATCGAGGACGGCGCTGCGGGCCGGCCTGCCGCTGGAGAACAACCGGCTCTCCGTCAGCCTCACCGCCCGTGCGGCGGCCAGGGCGGGCCTGTCCTCGAGGGTCCTGTCCCGCTCGCTCAAGCAGATCTCGACCCTGGAACTGCCCTGCATCCTGCTGCTCAAGCCGGACCGGGCCTGCGTTCTGACCGACATCAGCTACGAGGACCAGACGCTGACCATTCTGCTGCCGGAAGCGGGCATGGGCAAACGGACCGTGCCGATCGACGAGATCGACAAGCGGTTCAGCGGCTACGCCATCTTCGTGCATCCGTCCTTTGACCGGGTACGCGACACTTCCTCGCTCGAACGGCCCAAGGAGAAGAGCTGGTTCTGGAGCAAGATGCTCAGCTCCTGGCGAATCTACCGCGACGTGCTGGTCGCCTCTTTCCTGATCAACACGATGGGGCTGGCCACCCCGTTTTTCATTTTGAACGTCTATGACCGGGTCATCCCCAACAACGCCTTCGAGACCCTCTGGGTCCTGGCCATCGGCATCGGCATCATCTACCTGTTCTCGCTGCTGATGCAGAGCCTGCGCGGCTATTTCGTCGATCTTGCCGGCCAGAAGGCCAGTCTCAACATGTCGGCTGAGCTGATCGAAAAGACATTGGGCATGAAGATGTCTTCGAGGCCCGAATCGGTGGGTTCCTACACCAACAAAATCCAGCAGTTCGATTCGATCCGCGACTTTATCACCTCCTTTTCGATAACCGCCATGGTCGACATGCCATTCGTCTTCCTGGCCCTGTTCGTCATCTGGTACCTGGCCGGGCCGATCGTTTTCGTACATATCGTCGCCATCTGCTTTCTGATCCTCTACTCGCTGCTCATCCACCGGCCGCTGAAAACCGCCATCGAGAAGACCTACCAGGCCACCTCCCAGAAAAACGCCATTCTGGTCGAGGGCCTCAACGGTCTGGAAAACCTGAAGATGCTCGGGGCCGAAAGCAAAGTTCAGAAGGACTGGGAGGACTCCATCTCGCTGATCGCCCGCTGGGGCTCGCGCTCCCGCTTTCTGTCCACCTCGGTCAACCATATCGCCGCCTTCGTCCAGAACGGCACCGTCGTGGCGGTGGTCATCGCCGGTGTCTACGCCATTTCCCAGGGTGCGCTGACCCAGGGCGGCCTGATCGCCATTGTCATCCTGACCCGCCAGGCCATCGCCCCGATGACCCAGTTTGTCGGCCTCATCGCCCGCTTTCACCGGGCCAAGACCGCCTACCTGACCCTGAAAAAGGTCATGGAAGTTCCGGTCGAGCGGCCGCCCGAGTCCAACTTCCTGCACCGGGCCTCGATTAAGGGGGCCATCGAGTTCAGGAACGTCTCCTTCAAGTACCCGGACCAGAACGCCTATGCCCTCAAGGACGTCTCCTTTGAGATGAAGGCCGGCGAACATGTCGGGCTGATCGGCTCAATCGGATCCGGCAAGAGCACGCTGGGCAAGATCCTGATCGGCCTCTATGAACCGGAGAACGGCATGGTCACCGTCGACGGCACCGATACCCGCCAGATCGACCCCAACGATCTGCGCAACTTTATCGGCTGCGTGCCCCAGGACATCACCCTGTTCAGGGGCTCGGTAAGGGAAAACATCATCATGGGCCATCCCGATGTGGACGATGAGGCGATCCTGCGGGCGGCCATGCTGTCCGGGGTGACCGAGATCGTCAAGAAGCACAGCGCCGGATTCGATATGCCGGTGGGCGAACAGGGCAGGAGCCTGTCCGGCGGCCAGCGGCAGACCGTTGCCCTGGCCCGGGCCGTACTCCACGATCCGCCCATCCTGATACTGGATGAACCGAGCAGTTCCATGGATGCCCGGACTGAAAAACGGCTGTGCAATAATCTCAGCCGGATCCTCGAAGGCAAGACGCTGCTGCTGGTGACCCACCGGGCCTCACTGCTGACCCTGGTGGAACGGGTTATCGTGCTCGACAACGGCACGGTCAGGGCTGACGGGCCCAAGGACAACATATTGGAAGCGATTCAGAAGGGACAGTTGAGTCTGTAGAGGCTGCAGGTACCGGAGTGGCACGAAAAATCTCGAAAAAGAAGATCAGCCAGAAAGATCTCGACCTGGTAACCGACATCCGCACGACCATCCTGGTCGAGTCGCCCCGCGGCGGCCGCTCGGTTATCTGGCTGACCCTGATCCTCTTTGTCGCCGCCATCTGGTGGGCCTCGGTATCCGAGGTGGAAGAGGTGACCCGGGGCATGGGCAAGGTCATCCCGTCGAGCCAGATCCAGGTCATCCAGAACCTGGAGGGCGGCATCCTGGCCGAGACCTACGTCAACATCGGGGACATCGTCCAGAAAGGGCAGTTGCTGATGCGCCTCGACGAAAAGCGCTTTTCGGCTCCCTTTCAGGAATATCGCCTCAAATACCTGGCCCTGACCGCCAAGGCGGCGCGGCTCACCGCCGAGACCCAGGGGATCGACATGGTTCTGCCCCAGGTGGTGGAGGACGAAAACCCGGCGATCGCCGCCCGCGAATGGCAACTGCACAACTCCCGCAAGGCGGAACTGGCCGCCACCATCGGCATCCTGGAGGAAAAGGTCACCCAGCGACGCCAGGAAATCGCAGAACTCAAGGAAAAACGCGCCGAGTTGAACCGGACCTACCAGCTGCTCAAGCGTGAGATCGAACTGACCGAACCGCTGGTCGATCAGGGGGCCGTGTCGGAAGTGGAGATCCTGCGCCTCAAGCGGGACGCATCCTCCATGCTGGGCGAAATAGCAGCGGCCCGGCTGGCAATCCCGCGGGTCCAGTCCCAGCTCGATGAAGCGCTCAAGGAAATCGAGGAAGAGCGGCTGCAGTTTTCCAACCAGGCCAAGCAGGAACTCAACGAAGTCCAGTCGGAATTAGACGCCCTGACCGCCACCTCGGTGGCCCTGGCCGACCGCCTCGAACGGACCTCGATCCGCTCCCCGGTATACGGCACGGTAAAGCAGGTACTGGTCAACACCGTGGGCGGGGTCATTCAGCCGGGCATGGACCTGATCGAGATCGTGCCGCTGGAGGACACGCCTGCTGGTGGAGGCCCAGATCAAACCGCAAGACATCGCTTTTCTGCGTCCCAACCAGCAGGCGATGGTCAAGTTCACCGCCTACGATTTCACCATTTATGGGGGGCTCAAGGCTGAGCTCGAGTTCATCTCGGCGGATTCGATCACCGACGAAAAAGGCAACGCCTTCTATAATGTCAGGGTGCGCACCAATCAGAACTACCTGGAGGGGCGGGGTGAGAAAATGCCGATCATCCCGGGTATGGTGGCCACCGTCGATATTCTGACCGGCAAGAAGACGATACTGTCGTATCTGCTGAAACCGGTACTCAAAGCTAAACAGACCGCCCTGCGCGAAAGATAATACAGAGAACAACATGAACATCCTGCTTTGCAGCAAAAATGAAACCGTGCTCAAGCGATGGCGCGGCGGACTTCACGGTAAGAACCATATCTTCGAGGCGGACACCCTCGAGACGGCCTATCGGATCATCAATAAAAACAGCATCTCTCTGGTCCTCCTGCACCGCATCATGATCAACGAGCAGCAGATACGAGATATGATCTCGGCAAAACAGGGCACCAAGGTGTTCGTTCTCTCCGACCGGCCGAACAACGACGAAGGCATCGCCTGCCTGAGAAGCGGCTGTGTCGGCTACGCCAACTCATATATCGCCACGCCCCGGCTCAACCTGGCCGTCGAGGCGATCCAGTCGGGGCTGATCTGGACCGGCACATCGCTGATGCAGCACATGATCCAGACCTCCACGGCCGGGTCCGGAGCAGCGGATTCGGGGGGTAACCCCGGGAAACCCGCAGCGCTGGACAGCTTGTCGAAACGGGAGTACCAGGTGGCGGCGCTGGTCGCCGAAGGTCTGAACAACAGAGAGGTTGCCGGACGCCTCGATATAACCGAGAGGACGGTCAAGGCCCATCTGAGTTCGGCCTACACCAAGACTTCCACCCAGAGCAGGCTCGGACTGGCCAGGCTCTTCTCGTCAGGATGAACAAGGCAAAAAAAAGGGGCCTGCTCAACCTACGCAGGCCCAATATGTAAAAGCTCCATTACCGGAGCTAGTGTGTAAAAGCTCCATTACCGGAGCCAGTGAAGCAGGTTCTGATCCACCAGATGGCAAGGCGGATCAACTATAATAACTGATTCTGTAAAGGCAATAGTTTTTTATCATCTGTGCGGGAGAGTCCGGTGAAGATAGTGATATTTCTTGGCAGCCCGAGAAAAAATGGAAACAGTGAAGCGGCCGCCAAAGCGGTCGTCGAGGAACTCTCCAAAAGCGTGGATGGTGAGGTAGAATACATCCGCCTGGCAGAGCAGGTGATTTCGCCCTGCATCGCCTGCGGCGGCTGCGAGAAGACCGGCATGTGCGTGGTCGGTGACGAGATGATCGGGCTGTACCCCACGATCGACGAGGCCGACCTGATCTTCCTGGCCGGACCTACCTATTTCTATAGTCTGGGCGCCCAGCTCAAAGCATTTATCGACCGCATCCAGGCCCGCTGGTCCCGGAAATACCTGCTCAAGACAGCTTTTAGGAAAGAAGATAAGCGCAGGGGATACCTGATCTGCAGCGCGGCGACCCAGGGCAAGAAGCTGTTCGACGGCTCCGTTCTGGTGGCCAAATCTTTTTTCGATGCCATCGATGTCCCCTACGGGGGGGAACTGCTGATACGCGGGGTCGACGGCCGCGATGCCTTTACCGGCAACAGTGAGAAGGTCGAACAGGCCCGCTTGTTCGGCCGTGAAATAGCTGCCGAATTGAGGAAATGAGGCGGCTGAATCAGCGTCTGGTGAAGTTGAACTTCTGCCCCCCCAGGCTGGCCTCGTACATCAGGCCCGCTTTGGTGATGGTGAAGGTGGCCATGCCCTTGTTGTAACCGGTGCTGCCGATGGCGGCATTATTCTTGGTGCCGCTGGCCGTGGCCGAGCTGCCGCCGGTGTTGAGCGTGGCCTTGGCGGCGGCGGTCAGGACGGTGGCCTGGGCCTCGGCACCGAACTCGAAGTTGCCGCTGACAAACTCCGCAAAAGCCCGCTGATCCTCGAAGAAGACGACCTGGCTGAAGCCGGTCCCGCCCAGTTGAAAGCCGATCGTGCCCTGGATCATCTGGGTGTCGCCGACGTAATTGCCCTGCTCGTAGACACGTCCCTCGCCATAGGCGCCACCGACCACGAAGCCGCCCTTGCCGATGGTCGGAAACAGGGCGTAGCCATAGGCGGTCTTGAACATCTCGCCAATGCCCGCATTTTCAAACAGCTGCCGGGTCTCGACGAATTTATCGGCCCATGCGGCAGTGGCGGAGACAGCCATCAACATAACTGCTATGGCGATACGGCGTGCGGTGGTCATTGTGCTCCCCTCGATGGTGTGATTTCACGGACCAATTCTTCAGCGACTATTTGACTCGACGGATAATACCCGATTCACACCGATTTTCAACTCCAGCGGCCATGGATACGCTGGGATAAAAGCCGTACAACGCCGCAATGATCAAAGACAGCTCGTCGGTTGCCTTGAATAACAGGATCCCAAACAGATGATGACAGAACACTACAGCGAAAGAAAGAGCCCCGGGGAGCGAGGGAGCCGCTCCCCGGAGCCGGCAGGAAAAAAGCGGTCGATATGGCAGTCTTTAGCTTTTCCCGAAAAGCCCGGATATATCGTGGCAATACATAAAGATCGAGGAAGTTGCATACTGATTAAACAATGGACTGAAAATCGATCAGCCCGGCGGACCGACGCCGGGTGCCGTCAGGCCGACGATGGTCGATGAGCCCCGGCCTTGTGGCCCGCCTCATTCGGCCAGGCGCGCTTCAGAACAAAAACCCCCAGCCCGATGCAGGAGACCGCAAGTGGAATGAACAGATGCACAACTGCAGGCCAGAGCCAGAGATAGACGGTGTAGTCGGTCAATTCAATCATCCTAATCCCCCAATTAGATGTGAATGGTGATATGTTAGGGCTTTTATATCACCTGACGCAATAATTGATCAATAGGTACACCACCTAATCCACCATAGGTGTTTATACCTGATTCCTATATTTAAATTAATAATTTCATTTACTTGACATGAGTTTAAGAAAATCGTTATTTTTTTATATGGTCCCCTTTTCTATAAAACTATGCGCGGTCGCCCGATTGGGCTAGAATAGCCAACCGGCTCCGCTCACTCACCTGCAAACCCACGCTGAGAGATCGTCATGAAACTGCGCAGCAAAAATATTCTTTCACGGCCCGAATGGTCCATGAACCGCGGCTTTTACAAATCAATGGGCTACAGCGACTATGATATCGATCGACCGATGATCGGTGTCGCCAACTCCTGGAACCGGGTGGTTCCCGGCCACTACAACCTCAACCAGGTGTCGGAATACGTCAAGCAGGGTATTTTCCAGGCCGGGGGCACCCCGGTGGAGTTCGGCGTTCTGGCCTGCTGCGACGGTATCGCCCAGGGCAACGAAGGCAGCCACTACATCCTGCCCAGCCGCGACCTGGTCGCCAACGTGGTGGAGACCATGGTCCAGGCCCACCAGCTCGACGCAGTGGTCCTGCTGGGCTCCTGCGACAAGATCGTCCCCGGCATGCTGATGGCCGCGGCCCGGCTCGACGTGCCGGCCATCTTCGTGGCCGGGGGGCCGATGCTGGGAGGCTGCCGGTTCGACAACCGGGCCAGCGATGCGACTTCGCTGACCGAGGGGCTCGGCATGCTCAAAGCCGGCACCATTACCGAGGCGCAGTACCAAGTACTGGAGGACCAGGCCATGCCCACCTGCGGTTCATGCTCGTTCCTCGGCACCGCCAACACCATGTGCTGCCTGGCAGAGGCCATGGGCATGAGCCTGCCCGGCAGCGCCACGATACCGGCCGTGCAGGCGCGCAGGCTCCAGGTCGCCCAGGAAAGCGGCCGGCAGATCGTCGCCCTGGTAGAGCGGGAAATTGGTGCCGGCCAGATCATCACCGGCGAAAGCATCGACAACGCCATCCGGGTCAATGCAGCCATCGGCGGCTCGACCAACGCCGCCCTGCACCTGCCGGCCATTGCCTATGAAGCGGGCATTTCCCTGAACCTGGACAGATTCGAGGAGCTCAGCCGCACGACCCCGCTGATCGCCAAGATGAACCCGGCGGCGGCAGCCAACGTTCCCGATTTTCATGCAGCGGGCGGTGTTCCGGTGGTCATGAAACAGCTCCTTCCGCTGCTGCACCGCGAGGCGCTGACGGTCACCGGAGATTCGGTTGAAGCCAACCTCGCTTCCGCCGGCAGTCCGGACGGACTCATTGTCCGACCGCTGCAGGACCCCTGGAGCCAGGAGGGCGGGCTGGCCGTGATCAGGGGCAACCTGGCGCCCAACACGGCCATCACCAAACCCGCCGCCATCGATCCGCAGATGCATGAATTCACCGGAACAGCCCTCTGTTTCGATTCCGAAGAGTCGGCAAACCAGGCGATCATGGACGGCCAGGTTGCCGGTGGGGAAGTGGTGGTCATCAGATATGAAGGTCCCAAGGGAGGACCCGGCATGCGGGAGATGTACACGGCCATGAAACTGCTCTACGGCCGCGGGCTTGCCCTGAAAACGGCATTGATCACCGACGGCCGCTTCTCCGGCACCAACAACGGCTGCTTCGTCGGACACATCAGCCCGGAAGCGGCCGAAGGCGGGCCCCTGGCAATCGTCAGAAACGGCGACCGGATCACCATCGACGTGAAAAACAGGAACCTGCACCTGCACCTGAGCGACGATGAGATCGCCGAACGGTTCACCAGCTGGTCCCGGCCGGCACCCCGATACACCCGCGGCTACCTTGGCCTCTACAGCCGGCTGGCCGAGTCTGCCGACAAGGGCGGCGTGCTGCGCTGCCCGCCGGACAGCGAGCAGAGCCTCCCCGCGGTTGAAAAATAGCGTCCCCGCCTACTCCTTACCGAAGGCAGGGGTGAGGATCAGCACCGCAATCGCGATCAGCATGTATCCGCTCATACCGACGAATCCGAGCCAGCCCACGCCGTAATCGCCCGCCATGCCGAGCATGGCCGGGGCGAGCCCAGTGCCGACGCTGATACCAACGGTGATGATCAGCGCATAGGTGATGTTCTGGTAGCGGGATTCGCCGATGTCGGCGATAGAGGCCAGCATGGCCGGAAACATGACGGCCTGGAAGGCGGGCTGGGCGACGACAACCAGGGCCAGGACCGGCCCCTCCACCAGACCGATCAGGCCGGTGAACAGGCCGGAAAAGGCGAGCACCGAAACAATCGCCCTGCGCTTCCCGATGCGCCGTATGATAAAACCGGCCACGAGCAGCATCAGAACCGAGGCCACCCGTGAAAGGGTGAGCAGAAAATTGACATACTGCTCGGTTCCAAGTTCGTGACTGACCAGGTAGGCCGGCAGCATGGCATAGACCCCCTGCCAGCCAACCAGCCCGGCGGACAGGACCAGCATGCCCACCCAGGTCGTGCGCAGGCGCAGAATGGTGCCGACATCGCTCAGGTTCGGTGCCGTGCCGAACCCGCTGCCGACCTGCCCCCACCGGTAGAAGGACAGCGTCGCCACGCCACAGAGCCCGGTCATCAGAAGCAGGACCCCGCGCCAGCCGATCCACGGCCCGGCCATCAGCACCAGCAGCGGAGCCAGCAGCATGGCCATGTTGGGACCGATCTCGTGAAAGGCATAAGCGGTGCTTCTCCTGGCCGCGCTGATTTTGGTATTGATCATGACCAGGCCCGACGGCGGATAGACCCCGGCCCCGATGCCGATGCAGGTCATGCCCACTCCCAGGGTCACCACCGAGGTGGCGGCGGCGGAGAGGCCAAAGCCCGCGGAAATCGTTGCCAGGGCTGCAACGATGGTCCTGTCGTGGCCGATCCTGGCGGACAGGAACCCGGCGAAAAGCATCGACACCGAATAGCTGACACTGACGAACATGAAGAGCGTGCCGGCCGTGGTCAGGGTGAAGCCGAGATCATTCTGCAGGGAGGGCATCAGGGGGGAGAAGACAACCCGGCCCATCATCGAGAAGAACACGGCCACCACCAGCAGGGCCATCATCAGCACCGGACGGTTCTTTTCAGTGAGGGCGGAAACGGGGGGTTCGATCATAGTAACGGTTGGGAAACAGATGCCAATGGCTGGTACCAGCCGGGTTAAAAATCTCTTGACTTCAATGAAACCATGCGTCACATTAAGGTTGTGCATGCACAGGTAATACGTATTACAACCGTCATTGCCTGTCAATGACTATACCTTACCTCCACCCACTTTCGCAATCGTCAAGGCATCAACATGAAACTGCACGGAAAATGCGCCCTGATCACCGGCGCCGGGCAGGGAATCGGCCGGGAAATCGCCCGCATCTTCCTCCGCGAAGGCGCAACCGTTTTCATTGCCGACATCAATGAAGAGACCGGCAGACGTGCGGCGGCCGAACTCACCGGCCCCGAAGGCCCTGCCGCCTTCATCAGGCTCGACGTCAGCGACGATGCTGACTGGAAACGGGTCTGCGCCGAGATGGTCGGCAAAGTCGGCGCCATCGACATCCTGGTCAACAACGCCGGTATCAATATCCGCAAAGTCATCGAGGAAATGAGCGCCGAGGAGCTGGACCGGATGTATGCGGTCAACATCAAAGGACCGTTTCTGGGCATCAAGCACGTCCTGCCGGTCATGAAAAGCCAGGGCGGCGGCTCGATTATCAACATGAGCTCGGTCTGCGGTCTGATCGGCCACAAGTACACTCCCGAGGCCTACACCACAGCCAAAGGGGCGCTGACCACCCTGACCAGAGCCATCGCCTCGCGCTACGGCCAGTTCAACATACGCTGCAACTCGATCAACCCGAGCACTGCCGCAACCGCGATGGTGGAAAAGATGCTCGAGGATCCTGTCTGGAAGGAGCAGCGGCTCGGCGAAGTACCGCTGGGCAGGATGGCCAGCCTGCAGGACATCGGTGAAGCGGCCCTCTACCTGGCCTCGGAAGAGGCCGGCTTCATCAACGGCATAGCCCTGCCGGTCGACGGCGGCGTCACCGCTTATTGACCGAAACAGCTAAACGATTTTTAAATTCGATTCCCTGGGAGCCGGTCGCTTGAACATCTACCCGATCAAGACCATCAAGCACGAGAAGATCCACGCCCAGGTATACGAGCAGCTCAAATCCCTGCTGCTTGACGGCCACTGGAAGGCCGGTGAAAAGATCCCGTCCGAGGCCGAGCTGTGCCGGATGACCGGGGTCAGCCGGGTGTCCGTCAGAACAGCGCTCAAGTCGCTGATCGCCCAGGGCTTTCTGGTTTCCAGACAAGGGGAGGGAACGTTTGTAGTCGATGTTTCGGTTGATATGAACATGGACCTGCTGGTGCCCATCATCGGGCTCGACAAGCGATCTATCCTGGAGGTTCTGCAGTTCAGAAAAATACTCGAGGTCGGGCTGATCCCGCTGCTGTTTGAAAACCTGTCGGAGGATGATCTCGATTTCCTCGGAGAAAACGTCGCGGCCCTGGAGCGGTCCGCTGAAGACGACATCGAGACCATCAGCGAAATAGACCTCGCTTTTCACCAGAAACTCTGCCTGATTTCAGGCAATACACTGATCATCAAGGTCAATGCGATCCTCAGCGACCTGTTCCGAAAATCGATGCAGGACGTGGTCCTGGCGCTCGGCAACCAGACGGGGCGCCTCTACCACCGCAAAATATATGAGGCCATGCGCCGGGGCGACCAGCGGGAAACGGCGGCCCTTCTGCGTGAGCACATCGAGAACACCATCGACAGCATCAGACAGGCCGAGCTGCCCAAACCGTGACGCCTGTCAAAGCCACTAAGGAGTTGTAATGAGTACGCAAGATTTAGTCGAAGATCTGATTTCCTACAGCCGGGTCCTGTACGAGCGCAAACTGCTGCATGCCACCGGGGGCAACACCAGCGTCAGGGACGGCGACACGGTCTGGATCAGCCAGACCGGAGCCGAACTGGGAGGGCTGACCAGAGAAGAGGTAGTCAAGGTCGACCTGGAAGGCACCGTTCTCGAGGGCCGTGCCCCTTCCAAGGAGATGGGCATGCACCTGGCCATGTACCGCGCCCGCCCGGACGCACGGGCCGTCATCCACGCCCACCCGGTCTACGCCATCACCCACTCGGCGATGATCAGCGAAGAGACCCGAAACTGCATCCCGCCCTACACGGCGGCCTTCTATGTGCGGGCCGGCCGGGTTCCGCTGGTCCCCTACCACGGTTCCGGGGCCCACTCACTGCACCAGGCGGTGGCGACGCTGGCAGCTGACTATCACGCCCTGTTGCTCCGCCAGCACGGGCTGCTGGTGGCCGGCACTGACATGTCCGAGACGCTGGGCATGGTCGAGGAAATCGAGCAGTGCTGCCAGATCTCCGTGACCTCGAACATGAAGGCGGCCTGCCTGAGCAGCGCCCAACTCGGAGAAATCGATCAGGCCCTGAACAGGACCTGGAAAACCTGAACCTGACGGACGGATACATGAACCCGCTCCTGCTCGCCTTTTACGGCGACGATTTCACCGGCTCGGCCGACGCCATGGAAGCCCTGACCATCAACGGAGTCAAAACGGCGCTGTTTCTCGGCCGCCCGACCAGGGAGCGGCTGCAGAACAAACGGGCCGACCTCCAGGCCGTCGGCATATCCGGCACCAGCCGGACCATGACGCCCGAGCAGATGGATGAAGAACTTCCCGGCCAGTTTTCTCTGCTCGACTCGCTCGGTCCCCGGCTGATTCACTACAAGGTCTGCGCCACCTTCGACTCGTCCCCGACCATCGGCAGCATCGGCCACGCCGCCGATATCGGTTTCAGGGTGCTGGGTCCGTCCTGCGGCGCTATTGTCCAGGGAGTGCCGGTCCTGGGCCGCTACATCGCCTTCGGCAACCACTTCACCGTCTATGGTGACGAGCGCTTTCGCCTCGACCGCCACCCGGTCATGAGCAGACACCCGGTCACCCCGATGGACGAGGGTGATCTCCGGGTTCATTTCGGCAATCAATCGAAAAAAAAGGTGAAGCTGATCGATCTCGTCCACCTGCGTGAATCCGATCTGGCCCTGTCCAGCCGTTTCGACCGCTGTCTCGCCGAAGGCAGCGACATCATTTTGTTCGACACCCTCGACGATGAGCACCTGATGCGAATCGGGGCGCTGCTTGACGAAAAATCAAAAGCCGGCAAAATCTTCGCGCTGGGCTCCTCGGGCTTCGAGTACGCCATGGCCGGCTACTGGCGCCGCCAGGGCATCGTCTCGGAACCGGAGCCGTTTGGCTCGGCCGGCGCCGTCGACCAGCTGATCGTCATTTCCGGCAGCGCTGCTGCCAACACCGCCGAGCAGATCAACCATGCGGTCTCCGAAGGATTTGAAAACATCAGGCTGCACACCCCTCACCTGGTCGATGAGGCCGCCGCCGAAGACGAGCGCCGGCGGGCCGTCAAGATCTCGCTTGCGGCTCTTGCCCAGGGCAAAAACATCATCGTCTCGGCCACCGTCGGTCCCGACGACCCGATCATCGAAATGACCAGGGAACGGGTCAGGCAGCTTGGCCTCGATCCGAGCGAGACCGGCAAAAATATCGCCCGTCAGCAGGGCCTGATTCTACGTGAACTGTTGCTGCAGACCGGGCTCGGCCGGGTCTGCGTAGCCGGCGGCGACACCTGCAGTTACAGCCTGCGCCAGCTCGACATCCACTCGCTGGAGCTGCTGATGCCGATCGCCCCGGCAGCGCCGCTCTGCCATACCTCATCGGACAACCCCGATTTCGACGGACTGCAGGTCGCCTCCAAGGGCGGCCAGATCGGTGCCCCGAACTATTTCATCCAGGTGCTGCAAGGTGCCGTATAAGAAAACAAATAGTAGCTCACAAGGAGGTGATACCACGCGACCACGCAGTTGAACCGTTCATGGTGTAAAGCAACGATGTTTGCTCTTTAGATGCCAATCAAATCGTTAGGAGGAGAGACATGTATCGCACTATCAGCTGTTTTTTCGCAGTTCTCGTTATCCTCGGGCTGACGGCAGCCCCCTCGTTTTCCAAGATGCTCGACCCGACCCCTGAAAAGCCGGTGACGCTGCGGCTCGGCTACAGCGACAATCCCACCTGGCCCGATACAGCCAAGATTCCCGAGCCCGAGCATGCCTTTGCGATCGTCTTCAAGAGCTACGTGGAAACCGCGACCAATGGGGCAATCAAGGTCGAACTCTTTCCGTCAAGCCAGATGGGCGGCAGCAAGGAAGTGACCGAAATGACCAAGACCGGCACCATGGATCTGTGCATCGAAACCGGCAATATGGGTCCGTTCTTCCCCGAATTTCAGGTTATCAACCTGCCCTACGTCTTCGCATCAGACGAGATTGCCTGGTGGATCTTCGACAACAGCCAGTTCTGGAAAGACCTGATGGCAAAAATGGAAGACAAGGCCAATCTCGTCTACCTGGGCATGGGCCAGAACGGTGTCCGTAACTTCACCAATAATATCAGGCCGATCCGCGAGCCCAAGGACATGGAAGGCATCAAGTTCCGGGTCATGCAGTCCCCTGTTTTCGTAAAAACGGTCGAGGCCCTCGGCGCCAAGGCGATTCCGATTGCCTGGCCGGAAGTTTACACCTCCCTGCAGACCGGCGTCATCGACGGCCAGGAGAACCCGATATCGGTTATCGCCTATGTGGGCAAGCTCTATGAAGTCCAGAAATACCTGACCCTTGATGCCCACACCTGGAGCGAGAACATGCTGATCATGAATGCCGACAAGTTCAACAGCTTTCCTCCGAATTTCCAGCACATCCTCAAAATCGGCGGACTCCACGGCGCCCGCGCCGACCGTGCAGCAGAAGCCTTCATGAGCCGGGTCATGGGACTTGGCCTGCTGCAGGAAAAAATGGACGTCTACGCCCCGACGGTGGAACAGATCAAGATGTTCCAGGAAAAGGCCCAGCCGCCGGTGATCGAATGGCTCAAAGGGGAAGTCGGCCCCGAGGTCGTGGATGAGTTTCTGGCCGCGGTCAAAGAAGCCGAAGCAGCCTTGGGCTACTAACTGCATGACTGAAGAAGGAGAGGCCGGCCCGGCCTCTCCTTCTCACCAATTACAGGGTAATAATCATGTCAAAAGTGATGAACTGGCTTGGTTTTGCCAGCGATCAGGTCAACCGGGTGGCCATCTGGATCTCGATTCTCTATGCCTTTCTGGTCACCGTTATCGTCCTATCAAGCGTGTTTTTGAGAATGGCCGGGCGGGCGCCTTCATGGAGCGAGGAATTCGCCCGCTGGCTGCTGGTCGGCATTGCCTTCATCAGCTCGAGCATCGCCCTGAAGCGCGGGGCCCACATCGGCATCACCGCCCTGATCAAAACAATACCATACACGCTCCTGCTTAAATGCATTATCCAGATCTCCAATATTCTCGTCCTGATCTTTCTGATCTACATGTTCTGGTTCGGTCTCGACGCCGCCCTGAAGGCGGCCGATCAGACCGGCGATATCATCCCGGTATCGGTCGTCTTCGTCAAACTGCATGTGCCCATCGGGGCACTGATGATGATCGTGCACGTGCTCTACTACAGCGCCGGGATATTCACCAGGGATGACCCGAAGAATTTTCTTCTCAGCCAATAGGATCAGGAGCATAATCATATGACACTAGCCATTCTCGTGGTCGTATTCATCGTCACGATGGCGATGGGAATCCCGATTGCCTTCGTGTTCGGCATCTGCTCGATTATCTATTTCATCTTTATCTCCAACATCCCGATTACCATCATCGGCCAGCAGCTTTACAACGGGGTCGACAGCTTTGTGCTGCTCGCCATTCCCTTTTTCATCCTGGCCGGCCAATTGATGAACCGGACCGGCATCACCAGGGACCTGGTCAATTTCGTCCAGGTTCTGGTCGGTCGGCTGCCCGGAGCGCTGGCCCAGGTGAATATCGTGGTCAGTATCCTCTTTGCCGGGCTGACCGGCGCCGCCGTGGCCGATACCGCCGCCATCGGCTCCATCCTCATTCCGGCGATGAAAAAAGAGGGCTACTCGGCAGCTTACAGCGCTGCGGTGACCACCGCCTCATCGATAATCGGGCCGATCATCCCGCCGTCCATCATCATGGTCATTTACGGGACCATTACCGGTGAATCGATCGGGGCGCTGTTCATGGCCGGCTTCATACCCGGCGTGCTCATCGGCCTCGGCCTGATGATGCTGGCCCTGATCTACGCAATAAAGGAGAACCACCCGCGCCGAGTCGAAGCGGTGCCCAGGGCGGAGATCATCAAACGGACCAAGGCCGCCGTCGTCGGACTGATCATGCCCCTAATAATCATCGGCGGTATTTTAAGCGGCAAGTTCACCGCCACCGAAGCGGCCTCGCTGGCCTGCGGCTATGCCCTGCTGGTCGGCATCGTCATCTACCGGAGCCTGAGTTTCAAGGATATCGTTGAGAGTCTGCTCGAGTGCGCGGTGGTCTCTGCGGTTATCCTTTTGATCATCTCGACTGCCAAACTGTTCGGCATGGTCCTGACCATCGAGCAGATCCCCACCCAGATCGCCCAGATCATGATGTCGATCACCGAGAACAAGATCCTTTTCCTGCTGCTGGTCAACGTCTTTCTACTGTTCATGGGGATGATCATGGAGACCGGCGCCAACATCATTCTGCTGGCCCCTATTCTGCTGCCGCTGGCGGTAAAATACGGGGTTCACCCGCTGCACTTTGCCCTGATCATGATCGTCAACGTCAATATCGGGCTGACCACCCCGCCGCTCGGCGTCTGCCTCTTCACCGCGGCACCGATCGCCAAAACCAGCTATGAAAGCATCGCCATCAAGGTGCTGCCCTTTGTGGCGATGGAGATCGTCGTCCTGCTGATGATCACCTATATACCCGACATCGTACTCATCGTTCCGAGATTAACCGGTTTTCTTTAAGGAGAGAGACAGATGAAAGCCCTTGTGCTTGAGCAGTACAACAGACTGGTCTACAAAGAAATGGACGCGCCGGAGATCAGCGCCAGCGAGGTTCTGATCGAGGTCAAGGCCTGCGGCATCTGCGGCAGCGACGTGCACGGCATGGACGGCAGCAGCGGCAGGCGTCACCCGCCATTGATCATGGGCCATGAGGCTTCGGGGATCATCAGGGAAACGGGCTCGGCGGTAACCGCCTTCCAGATCGGCGACCGGGTCACCTTCGATTCGACCATCTACTGCGGCAGCTGTTTCTACTGCCGCCAGGGGCTGATCAATCTGTGTGACAACCGGCGGGTACTGGGCGTGTCACCGCCGGAATACCGCCAGCATGGGGCCTTTGCCCAATACGTGGCCGTTCCCGAGCATATCCTCTACCGGCTGCCGGACAGCCTTTCCTTCGTCCAGGCCGCCATGGTCGAACCGGTATCGATCGCCTTTCATGCCGTAACCCTGACCCCGGTTTCACTCAACGACAGCGCCGTGGTCATCGGCTCGGGGATGGTCGGCCTCTTCGTCATCCAGGCGCTGCGGGCCGCCGGCTGCGGGACGATCATCGCCGTCGACCTGGAACAGAATAAACTTGATCTGGCCCTGCAGCTGGGGGCGGACCATGGCCTGCTGGCCCAGGAGGTCGATGTGGCTGACCAGGTGCGGAAACTGACCGACGGCCGGGGAGCCGCCATCGCTGTCGAAGTGGTCGGCAACACCGCGGCCGTCAACACGGCGGTCGCGTCCCTGCGCAAGGGCGGAGCCCTGACCATCGTCGGCAACCTGGCAGCAACCGTCGAATTTCCGCTGCAGGAAGTGGTGACCAGACAGATAAGCGTCGTCGGTTCCTGCTCGTCCTGCGGTGAATACCCGGCCTGCCTGGAGATGATCGCCCGGGGAACAATCAACGTCGATGCCCTGGTCAGTCAGGTGGCTCCGCTGGCGGAAGGGGCTGACTGGTTCACGCGGCTCTACAACCAGGAGCAGGGACTGATGAAGGTCATCCTGACCCCCTGATACGATTTTCAATACCACGCTGATGGAGGGAGCAGATGAGTCTTGATTTATTTGATCTGAGCGGAAAAGTTGCAATGGTTACCGGCGCCAGCAGGGGGCTCGGCCAATACCTGGCCAGAGCCCTGGCCCGCGCCGGCGCCGACCTGGTGATCACCAGCCGCAGCCTCGATTCCCTGGAGGAATTCAGTGCTGAAATCGAGACGATCGGCCGCAGAGCCCTGCCGCTGGCCCTCGACGTCAGGGACTATCAATCGATCCAGGATTCGGTGGAAGCTGCATTTGGCCATTACGGCAGGATCGACATCCTGGTCAACAATGCCGGCTGCAATGTCAGGAAACCGGCGGTCGATGTCGGGTGGGAAGACTGGAACCTGGTGCTTGACACCAACCTGCGGGGCGGTTTTTTCGTGGCCCAGGCCGTGGCCAGGAAGATGATACCGGTCCGCTACGGGCGGATCATCAATATCGGTTCGGTTACCACCGTTGCCGGATATGCCGGCATCACCCCCTACTGCGCCAGCCGCGGCGGCGTCAAACAGATGACCATGAGCCTGGCCGACGACTGGGGTCAGCACAATATCACCGTCAACTGCCTGGCTCCCGGCTGGTTCAAGACCGCGCAGACCAGGGCGCTTTATGACAACCAGGGATGGGTCGACTACCTGATCGACCGGATTCCGCTCAAGCGGGTCGGCCAGCCGGGCGATCTCGACGGCACGGCCATTTTCCTGGCCTCCGACGCCAGCGCCTACATGACCGGTCAGACCCTGCTGGTCGACGGCGGGATCAGCACCGGTTCGACCAAGGCCACCGTATAGCAGCCTTAGAATATCAACCTCTAGATATCACAGGACGCAACATGGAAGCAGTCAGATCACTCATTGAAAACATTGCTATCCCGCCGATGTACAAGGTTCGGCAGGAGTTCTCCGTAAACCCGCTCAAAGATATCGAAAAATCCTGCCGTGAACAGATTGTTCGCCTGCCCCGGCTCGATGAACTCAGCCCCGGGGCCACCATCGCCGTGGCCGTGGGCAGCCGCGGGGTCGCCGAAATTGCCAGGATCACCGCCGCGGTGGTTGCCGCCCTCAAGGAGCGGGGGTTCAAGCCCTGCATCGTCTCCGCCATGGCCAGTCACGGCAAGGCAACCGCCGAGGGACAGGCCCAGCTGCTGGCCGAGCTGGGCGTAACCGAGGCAGCAGTCGGCTGCCCGGTACGCGCCGGCGTCGAGGTGGTTGAGGTCGGCACCGTGGAGAGCGGACTGGGCGTCTATATGGACCGCATCGCCTCGGAGGCCGACGGCATCGTGATGATCAACCGCATCAAGACTCACACCGCCTTTCATGCCGACTACGAAAGCGGGCTGGTGAAGATGCTGGCCATCGGCCTGGGTAATGATATTGGGGCCAAGTCGTGCCATCAGCTGGGATTCGGCAGGATGGCCGAGAACATCATCGCCATGGCTAAAATAAAACTCGACAAAACACCGGTGCTGTTCGGCGTGGCCGTCATCGAGGACGGCGCCGAGAATGTGTCGATGATCGAGGTGGTGGACGCCGCCGACATCATGGACCGGGAGCCGGAACTGCTGAAGATTTCCAAGTCATTCATGCCGTCGATCGGCATCGATCAGATCGATGTGCTGGTGGTCGATCGGATGGGCAAGGAAATCTCGGGCGACGGCATGGATCCCAATATCACCGGCCGATACGCCACGCCGTATGCCGCCGGCGGCCCGACAGTCTCGAAGCTGGCGATCCTGTCGGTCACCGACAAATCGCACGGCAACGTCATCGGCGTCGGCCAGGCCGATCTCTGCACCAGGAGGCTGTTCGAAGCGGCCGACCTGGAAACGACCTATGTCAACTCGCTGATCGCCACCGTGACCTCGGTGGCCCGCCTGCCGATGATCCTGCCCACCGACTACGACGCCATACGGGCTGCCATCCTGACCTGCAACATCATGGATTTCAATGCGGTACGGCTGGTCAGGATCCGCGACACCCTGCATCTGCAGGAGCTGCTCGTCTCAGAATCCCTGGTCGCGGAGGTCTCCGCCCGGGCCAATGTCGTTTCGGTTGAAGGACCGCTGCAGATGGCTTTTAAAGATGGCGCCGCTCTACCACTATTTTGATTGATAAAAGCCCAAGCGGTGCATATGTTCGCTCATTATAACCACACCCATACAGGCGAAGAGGAAACCAATGACAACCATTATCCGTAAAGGGGTCGATATCGAGATTTCCGGCGACCTGCCGCCGGTCGGCTCCCCGGCACCGCCCTTCACCCTGGCGGCGACGGACCTGTCCGACTGCAGTCTGGCCGATTTTTCCGGAAAAAAGGTGCTACTCAATATCTTCCCTTCCATCGATACACCGACCTGCGCCACCTCGGTGAGGACCTTCAACGAAAAGGCTGCGGCAACAGGCGACACGGCGGTTCTCTGTATTTCCCCAGACCTGCCTTTTGCCCATAAACGGTTCTGCGAAGTGGAAAGCATCGAGCGGGTGATCCCGCTGTCGACCTTTCGTGCTCCCGAATTCGGCCTGGCCTACGGAGTGACGATGATATCGAGTGATCGCCGGGGACTGCTGGCCCGCGCTGTGGTGGTCGTCGATGAACAGGGACAGGTGATCCACACCGAACTGGTTCCCGACATCAGTCAGGAACCGGATTACAACGCCGCCCTGGCAGTGCTCTGATGCTCAAGAAATTCAGCCTGGAGCTGCCCCTGGATATCGATGAGAGTTTCGCACTGGTGAGTAAAAGCGGGGATGAGATTCCCAGCTGGGGGGCGAACAATATGAGCGAGGAAAACCACTATCTGGAGTGGAAGCAGAGTTTCTGGTCGCTGTCCGGAACAACCCTGATTTCAGTGACGCTGACGCCCGCGGCAGAAAAACAGACAACCATGACAGTGATCATTCACAAACCGATCCAGGTGGTCGACCCATTTGGAATCTGTTACCGTATTTATCGAAAACTGGAGAAGGCGATCCAGAAAAACCTCGATCAGCTCGAAGCTGACAAGGCTGACAAAGCTGAACGAGATAGCTGAGCGAGACAGCTGAGCGGTGCTTACCAGAGATTCAGGTAGACCAGCAGGTTAACCAGGGCAAAGGTGCACAGGGCGGAGGAAAAACCGAGAACGAGCAGCGTTGCCAACAGTCCGGTGAGGCCGAAACCGAAGGCCAGCACAGGATTGTCTAAATGATCCGGCAAATTGAACAAGCGTCCCCCATAGGTCGTCGAAACGAACCCGAAGGTGGAGAGGATGACGATCCCCATATTGACAAACAGCGCAAAACCCATTGAGTACAGTCCTTTCTTTAATTAAATCTCTCACTCATAATATAATACCTTTTCAAACCATTTATTAGCAAGTTACGACATTTTTTTTGCAGTTGACGACAAAAAAAGCACCCGCCCGCCCTGAAGACGTCCGTGTGCTTTTCTTCTGCTCAGCCGCCCCCCCGAACTCAGCGGTACGGAGGTGCGGCGGAATTATTTCTTTTCACCCTTCTGCTGCTGCTCGTTCTCCATCGCGATAACCGCGGCTGCGCCGGCTTCCAGCGCTTTCTGCCGGGTCTGCTGACTGGCTTCCATGTCCACCTCATGGGGAAAATCGACGATCACCTTGCGGTGGGCGTAATAGATTCCCTTGGCGTTCAGCGCCTCGGTGATGCGGCGGAAAGCCTCACGCTTGATGACAAACTGCTTACCCGGCTTGGCGGTGAACTTGACCCGGATAACCATCACCGAATTGGTGATTTCATGGACCCCCTGGGATTTCAGCGGCAGGATGAAATCATCGGCAAGTTCCTCGTCCTGGAGCATGGCGATGCCGACTTTCTTGATTATCTTGCGAACCTGGTCGATGTCCGTATCATAGGGGAACTCCAGCGGGAACTTAATGACGATACCGCCGCGCATGTAGTTGGTGATGGCGCCGAGATCACTGTGGGGCACCACCTGCAGCATGCCCAGATGGTGGCGCAGCATCACGTTTCTGAGGGTTATTGCCTCGACCGTCCCCCTGATTGACCCGGCCTGGATGTATTCACCCACTCTGAAAGCGTCATCGAGCAGAAAGAAGAAGCCCGACAACACGTCTGAAACGAGCTTCTGGGCCCCGAAACCGACCGCCAGTCCAACGACCCCGGCACCGGCCAGCAGGGGCGCGATGTTGACCCCGAGGGAAGAGATGACGATCAGCAGCACCATCACCACCAGTACCGAACCGATTACCTTGCGAAGCAGCGGCAGAAGGGTATGGCTGCGGCCGCGCTGCGCCGCCCCGCCGAACTCGTCGTCGATATCCTCTTCTTTATCTTCTGTTTCCGGCTGCGATTCCTCCATTTTCCTGGTGATGTAACTGCTGGCAACACGCCAGGCGATCAAGGCCAGGCCAAGTGCCACCAGAGACTCGAAGACGGCTTGGATGGCCGCTGCGGCAAAGGGGATCCGAACCCCCCAGAGGGACAGGAACCAGACAAGCAGGACCAGGAACAACACGATCTTGAAGGCCTGATGGGCCCGTGCCGAAATCACCTCTCTTTTTTTGCCCCGCTCTTCTTCTTTCTCCTCCTCAGGGGTGCCCTCGGCAAACTCGTCATCGCTGATCTGGCCGAGATTGAGTGCGTCAACCGCAGCATATATCATGTTCTTGCCGAGATAATTCAAAAAGAAAAAAAGCGGTACGATAAACATGGAGACGATAAACGTGCCTTTCTGCCCTGTTGCTCCGGTCAATTGCTGCCCGACCCAGAAAAACCAGACCAGCAGCAGATAGATCAGTGCCAGGATATGCCAGAAACCGGCCAGCTGCTTCTTGATCCAGCCACCTTCATGTTTTTCTACCTGGATCAGCATACCGTCTGCAACCGGCCGCCTGAGTGAAAAAACGAGATAAATATAGATAAGGATAACCGCGGAGCCCAAAACAATGATAACCCAGGACACCGTCTGGGGAGAGGCGCCAAGTTCCCTGACGAAACCGATCAGCAGGAATCCGGACAGCAATACGCCCAGGGAAATATAGAAGGCACGATAGAGCGACTTGGCCAGGGGCTTACCCATCTCCAGCGGGCGGGTCTGATCGTCGTTGGGTGAAAAGATGATCCGGCCGACGAGAGTAGTGGCCATGAAGGCGAGAACCGTGCCGAGCACCGTCTGGAAAAACATTCTGCCTTGGACCTCGATGGAGCCGGCCAGGGCCAGAAAGATCGACGTAGCGATAATGCCGAACAGCAATAGGGCAACAAAACTGGGGATCACGCGTACAAACCCGACCCAGGCCAGGGTCAGCCCGTCGGTCCCCTCCGGTACCGTCTCATCGAAGCGGACCATGCTCTTCTTCATGAGCGCCTGTATGATCCTGACCACCGCATAACCGAGAACAACCGCCAGCAGAGTTCGCAGCAGCAGGCCGGGAAAGCCGATACCATTCTCGGACCCACCAGCGGAACTAAAGATCCGGGCAAGATCGCGGGGCACCTGGGGGGCATAGGCCAGAACCCCCGAATCGCCGCTTTCGGCGTCTCCTCCCTGATCGAGCATATGCAGCCACTTGATCATCAGCTCATCTCTGGTGACGTCAAGGTTGGAAATAACCGCTTTGGCCTGTTCAGCCACCTCCGGGGAAACCAGCGCCTCTGTGGCCGGGTCTTCACTTTCTGCATTTTTCTCTGCCGCTGCAGCCGAGAAAACCGGCAGGGCCGAAACTAAAAAGAGCACAACAAACAAAAACCGCAGCAGGCTGGTATTCATGATTTCCTCACTGGAAATAGATGCAGGTACGTTATCAGATTATGGTTGTGCTGAAAAATCCCCCATTACCGCTGCTTAAGATAATTTACCCCGGGGAAAAGTAAAGTTGTAAATCAACCATCACCACGCTGAGATTAGGATATCATGGTACTTTTCTCCTATCCAAGGATTAAACGGCACCCGTGCTCGCCGGGATCTGCCGCCAGTTGTGAGGGAATCTCGGTTTTTTTCCTTGCTATTTCGAGCAAAGCGTATATAGTGGCGTGCGACGAGGATTAACCTCATAAACTGGATCACGCATAGCGTCACTCACACCTGTCTGGTAGCCCCCTCCATTTCAGTTGCTCATTGCGATTCTTGCTGATCGAACTTTCAGGAGAAGCAGGATGAAGCTCTTTATCGGTAATCTGCCCTACAATATTTCCGAACCGGAACTGCTGGATCTATTCAAGGATTTCGGCGAAGTGGTCAACACCAATTTGGTTAAGGACCCGTATACCGGTCAGTCCAGGGGATTTGCCTTTATCGAGATGGACTCGCGCTCCAGCGGCCAGCAAGCCATGGAGTCACTGAATAAACAGATGTACAAGAGCCGTGAACTTGTCTGCAATGAGGCAAAGCCCAAAAAGAAATCCGGCCGAAGAAAATAGTTATTGAAGAAATTACCGTTGATGACAGCTATCACCATGTGGGGACCTGTACAACGGTGCTCCGCTGCCGATGCAGCGGAAAATAAATGGGTCGCACAACGTCGACCCACCAGCAAAAAGTCCGAAAAGGACGAAAAGTAAAGGAGTAGTAGAAATGTCTGAAGGAACAGTAAAATGGTTTAACGATGCAAAGGGTTATGGTTTTATCGCACGCGAAGATGGAAGCGATCTCTTTGTTCATCATAGCGGAATCCAGTCTGACGGGTTCAAATCTCTGGACGAGGGTGCCAAAGTGACCTTCGATGTCGTTGACGGCCCGAAAGGCCCGTCTGCAACGAACGTCATTCAGTCGTAAGCAGCATCGACAGATACGCCTGGGCGAGGGGCTGTTTAAACGACAGCCCCTTGTCCGGCGATCTGCCGCCTCCCCCTCCCCCTTTTCCCCCGCTCACATTTTTCTGCCAAACCGAAGTTTTTTTCAGCGATCGCCTGCCGCGCATTGACACTTTTGTTTGACAGGCATATAATCAGTCAATAACCCCAACAAAAGGACAGGGTTATGATCTGGCTTCCCCAGCCGCTGTACAACGCGAAACCCGTAATTTTCCTGCTGGCCGCACTATCCCTTTTGCTGATAACCAGAAGTATGATCGTCGAGCTATTTGCGATCTGCCTGATCGGTTATGCATTCTGGATATTCTTCGTGCGGTTCACCTGGAAGAACAGCGGGATTGTTGAGTAAGACGACTCAACTTCAATTCGCACCGGAGTAAGGCAACCATTCACATACCGCTCTCAGCGGTATCCAGGGGACCTGTCGCCTCAAAATCTGCCCCCCCTGTTATTCGCCCCGCCCATTTTTCGTAACCTGCATCGTATGCATACGGCCAGATGATGTTGAGGATAGACATCACGATACCTATGGCGCAAAAGAGCCTCCTGTCCCACCTGTCGCCCAGGTCATCGATGACCCCTCGGGTGGCAGACAGCAAGAGTCGGGAACCATTCAGGTGAGCGGCGAGAAACCAAATTGTATCAGTATGACAATTTGGTAGCAATCGGTGCGTTCTGTGTCTGTGGGACCCGAAGCAGTTTTTCCGAAAGTGGCAAATATAAACTGTAAGTTTCTGATATCGATATTCTTTTTAAAAAAACACGCAACCGGCATATAGCTTGCTATTCACATCCTATAAACCGCAGTGTCATGACCAACCCGACTGGAGGAAATACAAGATGAAAGAGACATGGGAAAAGATTTTTGAATATGCATCGATGCCGGTACACGGAACGCTTTCGAGAAAACTCCGAAGAGGTGTTTGCCTGCAGGTAAATAACAGTGATGTTTTTCAGGAGGCGGTGATTTTTCTCGGGGACAAATTCGTCCGTATTACAGAAGAGAGCAACGGCAAGGTGAATAATTGCTATTTTGACTGGGCGGCGATTCAGTCGATGAAGACCACCGGCGACAAGGAACAAAAATAGAGGCCAAAAACTGCCGCGGCAGAGCATGAAACGGGCAGACGCACCCAGTTGTGCACGTGTGAGGATATGCACCTACCATCGAAACAGAACCAGGCAGAAATCAATTACCGGCCCCTGGGGGTTGTCAGAACCGTTCTCGAAAGCGTTGGAGCGGAGATATCCTATGTCTATGAGGATCTTGTCTTTGTGACCCACAACCATTTTCTGCTGCAGTTCGGCGAGGTTGGCCGGGATCTGTTTTTCTATCAGAATACCGAGATAGACGATGACGACAGCGGCGCCCAGTTCCAATCAGTTGCAGATGAAGCGCACCGCGCCGGTCTGCAGCTCAGCTACAGCGGAAAATACAGGCTGAGAGAAAATGACGATGGCACCATCTCCATCGAGTTCTTATGAGATCAGTGGAGATTGGCATGACAGCAAATGCACCGGCGTATGGTTGGCGAACCATACGCTCTGGAGCGGCCGTATGGCCAATGCAGCCTATAGATCCGCCGACTCTATGCCGTAATCACCCACCGATGGATAACCAAAGCCCCGCTGATTTGAGAAATTACCTGAAAACACTGCCTTCGGCATTTCCTGCCTGACCCATGAAAGAACTCCTTTACTGAGTCCGTCCCGCATGGCCTTTGCCATGCCATCAGTCGGCATCAGATGGGCCCGTATGCGGGACAGGAGCTGCCAGGCCTCATTGGACATGTCGAATGTGAATGATTACTGGTCTTTCTGAATAAGCGCGGTTCCTGCATGTGGGGATAACGCTGACATTTCAGGAAAGGACTTCTTACTGCCAGTTACACGTCCCCCGGCATATCGAACGCAGCAAGCAGTTCAGACAGAGAAAAACCTTGAGTCACCGTTTTTTAGGTCTGCCTGGGAGAAGTTGCACAGAATGAGCGCCTTTCTTATTCCAGCTTTACCGACAACAATTGTACCTGAAAGGGAAATGATCATGAAAGCGCGAAGCTTGTTGTTCTTTTTATCGGCCTTGACCATCGCCATGCTGATCTGCAGTGGTTCGATCGCCGCAGAAACCGACCCGCTACCCTCCTGGAATGACGGGAAGACCAAACAGTCCATTATCCAGTTTGTCAAGGATGTGACAGACAAAGAAGGTCCCCATTACGTCGCCCCCGAAGCACGCGTTGCCACCTTCGATAACGACGGCACGCTCTGGAGTGAGCAGCCTTTGTATTTTCAATTTTTCTTCGCTCTGGACCGGGTCAAGTCGATGGCGCCCGAGCACCCCGAATGGGAGACTACCGAGCCCTATGCATCTCTGCTGAAGGGTGATGTTGGATCCGCTCTGGCCGGGGGGGAGAAATCGATACTTGAAATCGTCATGGCCACCCATGCGGGCATGACCACCACGGAATTCGAGCAAATCGTCACGGACTGGGTTACCAGTGCAAAGCACCCGAAGACGGGAAGGCTCTATACCGAGATGGTCTACCAGCCGATGCTGGAACTGCTCGACTACCTGCGTGCCAATGGATTCAAACCGTTTATCGTTTCCGGCGGGGGCATCGAGTTCATGCGCCCCTGGGCTGAAGCAGTCTATGGCATCCCGCCCGAGCAGATTGTCGGCAGCAGTATCCAGACCGCCTTCGAAATGAGTGACAGCGGTCCGGTTCTTATGCGACTGCCCAAAATGAACTTCATTAACGACAAAGAAGGTAAACCGGTCGGCATCAACGCGCACATCGGTCGGCGCCCGATTGCAGCTTTTGGCAACTCAGACGGCGACCTGCAGATGCTTCAGTGGACCGCCGCCGGAGAGGGTCGGCGACTGGCAGTTCTGGTGCACCACACCGACGGTGAACGGGAATGGGCCTACGACCGTGATTCCCATATCGGCAAACTCGACAAAGCACTCGGTGAAGCGGATGAGAAGGGCTGGACCGTGGTCAACATGAAAGACGACTGGAAAGTGATCTATCCTCCTGCCAGACCGTGAGGCAATGCAGTAAGACAATGGAAGGGCCGCGCACTATCGGTTCGACCATCTGTTGCGCTGCTATGGCCCCGAAAAATTCCCGGAATTTTCACAAGAAGCCGGCTGGCACCGGAGGTCGGAGAAGGGGATCCGTTTAACAGCCGGGAAAGTGGATGCACCAGCACCCACCTTCCCGGCCGCACTAATGTGCAGCTGCTGTGGCAGAACTACAAAAGTTCTTCCACCGGAGTGTAATCCAGGCTGAACGCTTCAGCGACGGCCTTATAGGTAAGCGAGCCGTTGATCACGTTGGCGCCCTTTTTAATCTCTTCACTTTCAATCATCGCCTGCTTCCATCCTTTGCCTGCGATCTCGAGTGCATAAGGCAAAGTGGCATTGGTAAGCGCCCGGGTAGAAGTCTTTGGCACAGCCCCCGGCATGTTGGCAACGCAGTAGTGGACAACCCCTTCGACCTCGTAAACCGGATCATCATGGGTCGTAGCCCGCGAGGTCTCAAAACAGCCGCCCTGATCAATCGCTACATCGACGACAACGGAGCCTGGTTTCATCCGCTTTATCATCTCTCTGGTGAGAAGCTTGGGGGCCTTGGCGCCGGGAACAAGTACGGCGCCGATAATCAGATCAGCCTGGGGAACAAGCTGATTGAGAACCTCATCGTTGGACATGAGTGGAAAACAGTTTGCCGGCATGACATCATCGAGATAGGCGAGTCGCTCCAGGCTCCGATCGAGAATATAGACCTGAGCACCGAGACCGGCTGCCATTTTCGCCGCGTTAACTCCGACAACTCCGCCGCCGATGACAACCACGGTGGCCGGCTCCACCCCTTTTACACCGCCAAGCAGAATGCCCATTCCGCCGCTGGGAACCTCCAGGTACTTGGCTCCCTGCTGGGCAGCCATCCTGCCTGCTACTTCACTCATCGGGGTCAGCAACGGTAACGTTCCATTTGCTTTTTCAATGGTTTCATAGGCGATGGCGACGCAGTTCGAGGCCATGAGTGCTTTCGTCTGCTGCTCATCTGCTGCCAGATGCAGATAGGTAAAGACGATCTGACCGGGACGGAGAAGATCATACTCCGACGGCTGCGGCTCTTTCACGTGCATCACCATGTCGGCCTGCTCGAATATCTCCTTCGGTGAACCAACGATTGCCGCCCCTGCGGATGCATAATCATCGTCAGAGTAGCCGCTCCCTTCGCCGGCACTCTTCTCAACCAGCATGGTATGCCCCGCTCTGATCATTGCTTTGACTCCTGCCGGTGTCATACTCACCCGCTTCTCTTTCACCTTAATTTCTCTGAGCACTCCAACCTTCATGTCATCTCTCCTTGTTAATGTACTTTTTATGTGAATACGCCCTTTCGCTTGCCTGCTGCTCACCACTAGCTCTATGACTGAGCAAATAATGTGCCATCTTGAAATATATTTATGTTATTGAATTAATTGTTAATATTAAACATTTTTCCAGAACTGGCAGAACGTCATGCAAATGTGTCTCATTGTGAAACAAAAGATTGTGGAATATATGACTGATAGCCTATACTATTCTCACTACCGTGCGGCGTGTAACATTTTGACACATGTCATCAAACGCGACACCGGGAAAGGGAGGTCTTATGAGTCCGGAAATAACCAGTGGAGGCATACCCACTGCAGAGCAGACAAAACTCGAGATCAAGAAATCGCATCAGCGCTCGAAATCCTACGGTATTTCCTTTGAAGAGCGCAACATTTCCCAGAAAAAGCTGTCCCCACTGGAGCTTGAAGAGCGGCGGCAGCGCTCAGGCCATCTGCTGGAAGTAGTCATTGCCCTTATTGAGGAGTTCTACGAACTGATTTCTCCAGAGGATTTCATGGTCGCCTTTGCCGACGAGGACGGCTATATCCTGCACCTGGCCGGCAGCAATGATATAAAGCTCAAATTTTCAGAGCGGAACTGCGCGCCGGGATACCGGTGGACAGAACGCGATGTGGGCACTACGGCGATCAGCTTGTGCCGCAGACTCAAGTACTCCATTCAACTCAACGACAAGGATCATTATTGCCGGAGGGCTCATGGATTTACCAGCTCTGCTGCACCAATTTTCGGCCATCAGGGCGTCCTTGCCGGCGTGCTGGTAGTTTCCGGTGCCAGCAGCAAAACCCACCCGCACACATTGATCATGGTGACGATGGCGGCAAGATCGATAGAAAAGCACATGCGCCTTCTCAGACGAAACAATGAGATGTCGCTCTACATCGGCTTTCTCGACAGGGTACTTGAAGCAGCAGGAACCGGTATGATGACCATGGACAATGACATGCGCATTTGGAAGATAAATCGCAAAGGCAAAGAGATCCTCAAAACCGAACGGCTCGACGGTCAGCCGGTTTCGATACTACAGGGACTGGAGCTGGATCTAGACGACATTGCGGTTCATCCCGACAAGTGGAAGGGAAAAGAGGCTTCGCTGCAGAATGACGTACACTTTTATTACACGGCTCAGCCGGTGCTGTCTGAAAAAAATGATCTGCTTGGCGCCGTTATGGTTTTTGAAGAATTCAGCAATATCAGAAAATTGGCCGAGAAAATATCCGGGGCCGAGCCTTTTTTCATGTTCGAGCATCTGATCGGCAGCTCACCCGCTTTTACCGAAGCGATACAACTGGCCCAGAAGGCGGCCGAGACTTCCTCCACCGTACTTCTGCTGGGCGAAACCGGCACCGGCAAAGAGCTTTTTGCCCAGGCGATTCACAATGGCAGCCGCAGGGTTCGACAACCTTTCGTACCCATCAATTGCGGCGCAATCCCAAGAGAATTGCTTGAAAGCGAGCTGTTCGGCTATGTCGACGGTGCCTTTACCGGCGCTTCCCGTGGCGGGCGCCCCGGAAAGTTCGAGCTGGCAGATGAGGGAACCATACTGCTGGATGAAATTGGAGATATGCCGCATGACATGCAGGTTAAACTGCTCCGGGTTCTGCAGACCGGGGAGATTCAGCGCATCGGCGCGCATCGGACCATACGTACGGATGCCAGAATCATCGCTGCAACCCATGTGGATCTCAATAAAATGATCGAACTCAACCGCTTCCGTAAAGATCTGTTCTACCGCCTGAACATCATTCAGATCACCCTGCCGCCACTTCGCCAGAGAGGGGCTGAGGACATAGAAGCTCTGGCGACGCATTTCATCAACCGGTACGGTGGGGAGATCAGGCTCAGCGGCGCGGCTCTCGATGCACTTGTCGGTTATGACTGGCCCGGGAACGTCCGGGAGCTCGAAAACGTGGTTCAGCGGGCAATGCACCTCTGCGGCGGCGCTACCATCAAGCCCAGGCATCTTGGCCTTCAGGCCCCCGTCAAGGCCAAGCACGAGTTCTCTATTGGGACCTTGAGAGGAATGGAACAGAAATTCATTGCCAGCACTCTGGCTGAGCTCTCAGGCAACATGGCCCAGTCTGCCAAAGCTCTGGGAATCTCTCGGGCCACCCTCTACAGGAAGGTAAAGGACTACGGGATCGCCGAGTAGCTCAGGACATGTATGGTCCGAGCCGTTTGGTATGCAGCTTCAGTTGGACGACTCGATAAACTGTACCACATCATCAAACGCCGGGCCGATATCCTTTCGGAGCTGCGGCCAGACGTTCTGCTTGACTTTTCGGCGCATGGCCTCGTACTCGTCCTCCTGCAAATCATAGACCTCGACACCAAGTTCTTCGAGGGCTTCGAGATTGCGCTGTTCATCACTTTCGGCAACCTGGTAGCGTTTGGCCTCCATCTGCCGAACCTGTGCGGTTATGAGCTGCTGCTGCTCGGTCGGCAGACTGTTCCACAACTCCAGGTTCATGTAGACAAACCAGTACTCGAAGTGATCCTTGACCGGGATATAGGAGCTGATCAGTTTGCTGAGCCCTTTGTACCCCTCTGCTCCTCCGCCGATCAGTCCTTTAACCATTCCCGTTTTGAGACCCATCATGGCGTACATCCAGGTGATGGGGTACGGGGTATAGCCCAGTGCTCTGGCGGTCAGCTCAAAACTTCTGATCGGCGGAACTCTGATAATCATGTCCTTGGAAACATCCGGGTTGCCGGGCTCCAGGGGTTCATCAGTCAGAGCGATGCCGCCGAAATAGACCGGCCAGCCGCCGATAATTTTGATGTTGAGCGGTTCGAGAAAACCCTGCAGATGGGCAATCAATGGACTTGAAGGAGAGTAAAGGCGCTGCGCCTCCGGCCAGCTGTCAACCAGAAACGGGACAAAGGCCAGCATAAGCCTCTTATCGACAGTGGTGCCAAAAGGGCCGACGTACATTTCAACTTCGCCAAAGGAAACCCGCTCCTGGACAACAGAATAGTCTCCCAGCTTGTTGGCCGGGTAAATGGCGAAATCGATGGAACCGCCGGTTGCAGCCTTGATGGCTTCGGTCAGTTCTCTCATGTCATTGTCGACAGCAGATCCTGCCGGTCTGACATGGCCTATTTTCCAAGTCTGCTGGTTTGCAAAACCCGACTGAATATTGACAGCCATTGTCACCAGGCAGCAACCGACAATCAGCAGCAGTTTTCTCATGGCATCCTCCCCTGGCAGGGTTTCGAGTCCCCGGCAGCACGCAGGCTGCCGGGGAATATGAAAAAGGAGGGTTACTCCACGATGGAGTCTAGAACTCCCTGGCCCCAGTCCTCTCCCACATCCTGGAGGACCTCCGGCCAGACGGTCTTATGGACGACTTCAGCTATGGCGGCAATTTCCTGATCGCTGATATCGACAATGGTGGCACCATAATCGGCCAGCCGCTTCTCATTTGCAGCCTGATCTGCTTCAGCAGACTCCCAGCGCCTCTGCTCAAATTGACTGGCGACGTCCTGGAGATGCTGTTTCTGATCATCCGGCATTCCGTCATAAAATTTCTTGTTGATAATCAGATACCAGACTTCAAAATGCGTGTTCTGGGGAATGTAGTATTTGGTTACGTCACGAAACGATGCGTAATAACCCTCCGCACCAGAACCGATAACACCGTCCACGACGCCGGTCTGTACTGCAGTGAATGCGTCGGAAAACGGGATCGGGGTTCCCAGATAGCCGGTATTGTCAGCCAGGAGCTGAAAAGTCTTCATCGGCGGAACGCGCAGCTTTATACCTTTGGCCACCGTGGGGTCACCGGGAGCAACAGGCTCACGGTTGAGTGCAACACCGCCGAAATAGACCGGCCAGGCGGCCAGCAGCTGGATACCCTGCTCCCCGTAAAGATCTGCGACGACCTTGCGCAGCGGGGCGCCGGGGGAGTAGTTTTTCTTGGCCTGAGCCCAGCTCTTGACCATGTAGGGAAAGTAGACGACCTGGAACCGTTTGTCAGCCGCCGAGGCGGGTGGCTGGCAGGCCATATCCACCGCTCCGAGACCGACCCGCTCCTGAACCACGGTATAGTCGCCCAAAGCACTGGCCGGGTAGATCTTGGTTTTTACTTTGCCGCCTGAAGCCTCCTCCAGAGTCTCGGAGAACCAGCGAAGGTCCTTGTCTATCGCCGTGTCCTGGGGCCGGACATGGGAAATCTTCAAAGTCTTGGCCTGCGCCATGCCGGCCAGGCAGAGGGCGCAAAGCAAGGCTACCAGAATACTGAGTCTGCGTGTTGTCTTCATGTTACAGCTCCTTTTCATTTTGCTGGGATTAATATCCAAATAATCCGGGGAAGAATAACGACAGGCTGGGCCACAGCGACGTTAGAAATACCACCGGTACGTACCCGAAGATGATCAGAATCATCGCGGGCTTGATCACTTCAGAAAACTCCACCTTGCCGATTCTCATGCCAAGATAGAGAATGCTGGCATACGGTGGGGTGACCCCCCCCATGGCCGTATTGACGCCCATGATTGCTGCAAATTGCACCGGATTTATGCCGATCGCCTCCATCAGCGGCAGCAGCAGTGGTGCAATAAGGATGATTGCGGTGACATCGTTGACAATCATGCCAACGAAAAAGAGCAGAAAGTTAATGAGGATGAGCAGCAGGACTTTGTTTTGAGTGATGGTGAACACCCCTTCGACCAGGGCCTGGGGTACATCTTCCATGACGAATATCTGGCTGAGCATCAGGCTGAAGACGATCATGACCATGATTGCGCCAACTGCCGTAGCGGAGCTTTTAGCTGCCTGGAAAAACGTTTCTATGGTCAGTCCTCTGTAGATCAGAAAGCCGACCGGAATCGCATACACAACCGCTACCGCTGCCGCTTCTGTCGGGGTCATGATACCGCCGTAGATTCCACCCAGGATGATAATAGGCATGATCAGCGCCGGTATGGCGCGGGAGGTGCACGCAACCCCTTCTTTGACCACCTCGGGAAGCTTCTTGGGCGGATCGAGAACGAGCGGAAACTTCCGTGCCATCACCAGGTTTACTACTGAAAAAAGAAAGGTGATCAGAAGCCCTGGTCCGAGGGTGGCAAGAAAACAGGCGAGGATCGAGGTGTCGGTTACCCAGCCGTAAATGATCATGGTTACGCTGGGGGGTATGAGAAGGCCTAGAATCGAGGAGTTGGCCACAAGTGCTGTGGCGTATCCCCGGGGATAACCTTTTTCCGCCATTTCAGGAATCAGCAGCGGCCCGGTGGCGGCGACACCGGTCAAACCGCTTCCTGAAATCGCCCCGATGATGGCGCAGCTGACCGCAGCGACGACGCCGAGCCCCCCGCGAATCCTGCCGACAAAGATATTGACGAATTTTAATAGACTGGCGGCAATTCCACTTTCACTCATGATCGTGCCGGCAAAGACAAAAAGCGGAATACAGAGCAGCACGGGATTGGCCAGCTGGGTGAAACCCCAGACCATGGTTCCCTGCATGGTGGCCCCCCCAAACAGGCACATGGTCATCAGAGCGCCGCCGAAACAATACGGCAGCGGCACGCCGAAGCTCAGCAGGATGACGAGTACGGCCAGAGCAATGAGGGAGATAGTGACGATTTCCATGGTTATGCTCCTTTTTCCGAACGGGGTCCGATAAATAGCCGTCGGGTGTTCTGCACCAGGTACCAGGCTGCGTAACAGGTCATAAACACGAGACCGATAAAGAGGGCGCTCTCGGCATAGAACGTCGGTATGTAGAGGGTGGGACTCTCTTTCCAGACTCGAAGGGCATAACGGAAATAATCGAAAGCCCAGAAGGTCAGCCAGCAGGCAATAATCACCGAAAAGAGATCGGCAATTACCCTGACGATCAGTTTGGAGCGGTCGGTTTTCAGGAAAACATCGAGTACGTTTGCTTTTATCTGAGTGTCTTCGCGGGAAGCATTTACGCTGCCCAGAAAGTAGAGCCACAGGGTTGGGTAGACAAGAAGCTCTTCCAGACCCATGACCGGCAGTTCCAGGATATAACGCATGACCACCTGATAAAATTCCATCGCTGCGACCGTACTGATCAATACGGTGAGCGTGTACTTGAAAAATCGTTCCATTTTATACTCCCAGAATCAGCCAGGTAGTTTGTGCTATTCCTGCCATAACCATAAGCAACTTAGCGGACCCCCGTCTCGATGTAATTCTTGAGTTCCGGCAGCGTCATGTCCTCTAATCCGAGATTTTTCAGAGTTCTTCCGGTGCCGAAAAAATCCTCCTCAACCATATACTCGCCCAGAGTTGCAATCACCTGCATCCGGGGGGTGGGAACCCCGCTCAGCCGCCCCAGTTCGATCATCGGCACCAGTCCTGTGGGAATGTCCTCAAGGATATAGCGGGTTCTCAATTCCTTCTGACCGGCGATACCATCATAGGCGGGATTGCTGCGCACCGCTTCGCTCAGGGTCGGCTTGTCAATCCCGTAGGCAACCTTGTACCAGGTGAGTATGGGCAGCAGATCAATCTCAAAAACTTCTGCAAGTGCCATGCGCTCCATGTCGAGTTTCTCGACGAAAGCCCCGATGCTGGGGGTAATTCCATCGTAATAGTATGACCATTCGTGGCGCGACTCGATAAGGGATGTGTTGAGCAGAGACGGTGCCGGGTGGACAATGGCATTGGCATTTCCCAGGCTGGGCTGCAGCACATTCCTGCCGGCAATCACTTGCGGAAATGCTTCATGGAAAAGGGAAGCGACCCTGGCGGTGTCTTGGGCCGGCAGCGCGGCAAGGACCAGATCATTTTTTATTCCGATAATCCTGGCATGGCCCGGCTTAGGACTCCGGCAGGCGTAAACCAGGGTGTTGGTCTCCGCCAGCGTGACCCGTGCGCTGCAGCCCTGGTCGGCGAGAACCTTCTTGAACTCGAGGGTGCCGCAGGTGGCACCGGGATGCAGTATCACTATCTGGCCATCGGCGAGCACGGGTGCGCAGGTTTTGGCAATTGCCCGGTGAGCGGTTGCCGGTGCAACCACCATCACGACATCGGCACCATCAACCGCCCGGGCGATATCGGTGGTGGCGAACTCAAGCGCCCCGAACCCCTGAACTGCGCCCTCAACATGAATACCACCCTGTTCGGCTATGGCCTGTATCGTCTCTTCGAAGATATCGTAGAGCCGGACAGAAAACCCCATGAGCGCGAGATGACCAGCCAGAGACTGGCCCCCATTGCCGCCACCAACTATTGTCCACGTCGTCGTTTTAGCCATATGTCCCCCTCACATGCTATTTATCGGGAGAAAGTGCAATGACCGTGCCAGACTCTAACGAATAGCTAGGAAAGGCACAATATCAGCATTATAGGGCCAGAACCCCGCCATTGAGCAGATACAAAGCAAAGGGTTTTGTCTTAATATGACACACTCATGAATAGCGGAAGGTACGGAACAGGACACCACCCTGCGAAAGCAAAGAATGATGTATATTTTTGATACATGGTTAATTTCGAGACAAGCTTCGGGGAATGTTTTACTTCCATCATAGAGTTAACGCTGGTTGAGAGATAGACCTTTTACAATTCAATCATTATATGACGGGGCCGTCCACCTCGGCTTTTTTGATTCGGATCGCGCTGACTTTGTATTCCGGGATCCTGGCAGCGGGGTCGACCGCTGCATTGGTAAGCACATTGGCCGCTGCCTCCTTCCAGTGAAAAGCCATGAAAACAGTGCCTCGGGGTACGTTATTATCGATGCGCACCTTGACGGTGACCTCGCCCCTGGACGATGTAACCTGGATGAAATCATCAGCCTGAACGCCGACTGCCCGGGCGTCTTCCCCGCACATATCGAGGTGCCCGTTCGGCTCCAGGGTGTCGAGGACCCGCGAACGCCTGCTCATGCTGCCGGTGTGGAAGTGCTCGAGCACCCTTCCCGTGGTCAGTACCAGCGGAAAATCGGCGGAAGGTGTTTCAGCCGGCGGTTTATAGGTCACCACCTGAAATTTGCCTTTACCCCTCGTGAACTGTTTTTCATGCAGCCGGGGGGTTCCACGGTGTCTGCTGTCCCAGCACGGCCACTGCAGACCGCCGGGCCGCTGCAGCCGCCGGTGTGAGACGCCTCCATAGATTGGGGTAAGGGCGGCAATCTCCTTCATGATTGCGCTGCTGTCAGGGTAAGACATCTGATAACCGAGGCGGGTTGAAAGATCGGCGACGATTTGCCAGTCTGATCGCGAGCGGCCAGGCGGCTGCAGAGCCTGGCGTACCATCTGGATGCGACGCTCAGTGTTAGTGAATGTGCCGGTTTTTTCGGCAAAGCTTGTGGCCGGCAGTATGACATCTGCAAGCAGGGCGGTCTCGGTCGGGAAAATGTCCTGAACGGCCATAAAACCAAGCTTTGCCATCGCTTCACGGGTATGGACCAGATCCGGCTCGCTCATTAGCGGGTTTTCCCCGACGATATACATACCTCGCAGCTTTCCCCTGTCGGCCGATTTGATCATATCGGTCAGAGCAATGCCTTTCTGATCACTCAGGCTCACGCCCCATGCGGATTCAAACTTGGCCTGCACATCGGGGTCGTCAACCTTCTGATAGCCGGGATAGACATTGGGCAGCGCCCCCATATCGCAGGCCCCCTGAACATTATTCTGACCGCGCAGGGGTGAGAAACCGGTGCCCTTGCGGCCCATATTGCCGGTAAGCATCAGCAGATTGGCAATCGACACAACATTGTCTACCCCGGTGGTATGCTGGGTAATACCCATGCCATAGACAATCACCGCACTGTCGGCCCGGGCAAAAATCTCCGCCGCGTCACGGATATCAGCAGCCGGCACACCGGTGATCAAAGCAGCCCGATCGGGGGAATAGTCCTTCAGATGTTCCCGCAATGGCGTGAAATATTCGCAGCGCTCATCGATAAAGCGCTGATCGTGCAGACCCGATTCAAGAATCCAGTTCATCATGGCGTTGAGCAGCGCTACATCAGAACCGGGATGATGGCTCATATATTTTTCAGCCAGGCCCGCCAGTTCGGTTCGGCGTGGGTCAGCGACGATCAGCTGCGCACCGTTTTTGCGAATATTCTGCTTCAGGCGCCGGGCGATAATCGGATGGCAGGCGGTGGTGTTGGATCCGATGACAAAGACTGCGGCTGCTTCTGCAATATCTGATACGGAGTTGCTCATGGCGCCGTCGCCAAAGGATTCGATGGCGGCGGCAACCGTTGATGCGTGGCACAGTCGGGCACAGTGATCGACGTTGTTGGTATGCAGAACGGACCGGGCGAATTTCTGGATAAGATAGTTGTCTTCGTTCGTGCATTTGGCAGAACTGAGCACTGCCAGAGCATCGGGGCCGTCTGAATCAAGTATTTCCTTGAGACCTGCTGCCGTCACAGCCAGTGCTTCATCCCAGGCTGCGGGGCGAAACAGGTCTTCAACAACGGTGTCCTGCATCAGGCCTGCGGAGCGCACCACACCTTCTTTGCGAATCAGCGGTTTGGTCAGCCTGTCCGGATGGTTGACGAAGTCGTATCCGAACCTGCCCTTGACGCATAGACCGCCCTGACTGACCGGATTATCCCTGTCTCCCCGGACCCTGACAATCCTATTTCCGCGCACCCCTACATTGATCGAACAGCCAACCCCGCAGAATGGGCACAGGGTTGTTACTTCGCGTTGAGGGATAACTGTTTTTTTCGGCATCAAGGCGCCGGTTGGACAATGTTCAACACACTCCCCGCAGGATTGGCAGACGGTGTCTGACCAGTTGATACCGGCAAAGGTGCTGACCCGGGCTTCATAGCCGCGTTGGGCAAAATCGATCGCGCCAAGGCCGACGATCTCCTTGCACACACGAACACATTTACCGCAGAGTATGCATTTGTTGGGATCAAAATCGAATGCCGGATTGGAGGTATCCAATTTCCGTGCTTTGGTCCGCTTCTGCAGGTGTTCCAGTGATTTTTTTTCCGCCCCCAGATAGCTGGCCACACGCAGCAGCTCACAGTCGTCGCTTTTGAGACAGGTGAGACAGTCCGGGGGATGATCGGCAAGCACCAGTTCAATGATTCCGCGCCGAATCCTGGTGATTTCCTCATCTTCGGTGGTAACCACCATGCCGTCCTGCACCGGGGTCGTACAGGATGTTGGCAATCCCCGCATCCCGTCTATCCTGACGATGCACAGACGGCACGCACCGTATGGTTCCAGGTGCGGATCATGGCAGAGAGTGGGAATATAAATGCCGATTTTTCCGGCGGTTTCCAGCACGGTTGTTCCAGGGGCAACACGTACGTATTGTCCATCGATCCTGAGGCCTACCATCTTCACAGCGATTCTCCTCAATGATGTTTCAGTGCATGGCTGCATGCTCAGTGAACAGCAATGGCGTGCTGCCGGCAGGACTGGAAACAGATGCCGCACTTTATGCACTTGGATTGATCAATAATATGCGCTGCCTTTTTTCCTCCGCTGATTGCCCCGGTACTGCATTTAGGTACACAGAGTCCGCATCCAATGCATAGTTCCGGGTCGATCTGGTAGTGGAAAAGCGGTTTGCAGACACCGGCATCACATTTGCCGTCGGTGATGTGGCGGTCAAACTCGTGCCTGAAATATCTCAAAGCGGTTTGAACCGGATTCGGCGCCGTCTGGCCAAGGCCGCACAGGGCGCCTTTCTGCACCGTCTCACCGAGGCTCGCCAACAGACTTATATGCTCCGGCCTCCCCCTGCCCTCGCATATCTCATCGAGAACAAACAGCATTTGATGCGTACCCAGGCGGCAGGGGAAACATTTCCCGCAGGATTCGGACCGGGTGAAGGTGAGGAAATATCGGGTCACATCAACCATGCAGGAATGCTGATCCATGATCACCATTCCTCCGGAGCCCATAATGGAACCGGCCGCCGCCAGCGATTCATAATCGACCGGCAGGTCGAATTTTTCCTCTGGAATGCAGCCGCCGGATGGACCGCCCGTCTGGACGCCCTTGATCTTTGTACCGGACGGTGAACCGCCGCCGATGGTGTAGATGATTTCTTTCAGGGGCGTCCCCATGGGAACTTCGATGAGTCCGGTACGTTTTATTTTGCCTGCCAGGGAGAATGTCTTGGTGCCTTTGCTTTTTTCCGTGCCGACACCTGCATACCAGTCGGCTCCTCTGGTAAGGATGGCCGAGACATTGCTGTATGTCTCCACGTTGTTGATACAGGTGGGTTGACCCCAGAGACCGGACTGGGCCGGAAACGGGGGCTTGGGATTCGGCACTCCCCGCTGACCCTGCACCGACGCCATCAAAGCCGTCTCCTCACCGCAGACAAATGCCCCGGCACCTTCCTTGATGAACAGATTGAAACTGAACCCGCTGCCCAGAATATTAGTTCCAAGCAGGCTGCAGTCGCGCATCTGCTCCATCGCCTTGTACAACCGCTCTATGGCCAGCGGATATTCAGCCCTGACATAGATAAAGCCCTCGGATGCGCCGATTGCACGGGCTGCAATGAGCATGCCTTCGAGAACCGAATGCGGGTCTCCTTCCAGCAGTGCCCGGTCCATGAAGGCACCGGGGTCGCCTTCATCACCATTGCAGATGATGTATTTGACATCGGCTTTTTCTTTGCGGGTACATTTCCACTTTAATCCGGTTGGAAAACCAGCCCCTCCTCTTCCCCTGAGGCCGGCTTTTATCACTTCCTCGATCACCTCTGTACCACTCAACTCAAGTGCCCTGACAAACCCTTCATAGCCGCCCCTGGCGATGTAGTGATGAATGTTGCATGGATCGATCAAGCCGCAGTTGCGCAGCGCGATACGACATTGGCCGCTTATCATCGGATGGTCTTGGAAAAGGGGTACGCCTTCGATCTGCTCTGTACCAAACGAACATACGCTCCATTTGAGGCAAGGATCGTCGTCGAGCAGGTATCGGTTAATGATCTCCGCAGCTTTTTGGGGGGTCAGTCTGCCATAGAGAATAGGCGCATTGCCCGGTTTACGGATTGTCATGAGCGGTTCCAGATAGCACATCCCGATGCAGCCCACTTCCATGGTTCTGGCCATAACCCGGATTTCTTTCAGCGTCTGCTTGACACCCTGCATTACCCGGTCAGCCCCCGACGCCTTGCCGCAGGTTCCCGTTCCAATCTGGATCAGCGGTTGGGGAAGGTCTTCCAGCCATTTCCATTCGTTTTCCGCCTTTGTCCTGATGGCCGTGTAATCCATCGGTATGACTCCCGATTAATGCAGATTTGAGGTTGATTTCCGGTTCGTCGCGGATTCATTGGTAACAATATCGTCCAGAACCTTTCCAACTTTGCCCGGATCCATACCGGCCCTGACTTCATCGTCTACAACTACAACCGGAGCAAGTGCGCAGGCCCCGAAGCAGGCGACCGTTTCCAGGGTTAACGTACGATCCTTGCTGGTCTGCCCGGGCTGCAGATGATATCGATCTTCGATCTGAGACAAGATTTTGTCGGCTCCTTTCACATGGCAGGCGGTGCCGCGACATACTTTCACCACATGGCGGCCTGCCGGCGAGAGTCGGAACCGTTCATAAAACGTCGCCACACCGTATACAGCAGCCTCAGACATAGTGGTAAATGCGGCAACCTGCACGAGTGCTTCCAGGGGAAGGTAGCCGATCACCTGCTGCACCTTTTGCAGAACCGGGATGACCTCTTCCTGGCGGCCGGCATAGATTTCCCGAACCTGCTTCATTGCCTCCGCCAGGTTGAGCGTGTCTTCCGGGAACGGCTCGAGGGCCGACTCCGCAGTATCAAGTGAGGGAAAATCCTTTGCATGGAGCGCCACCTTGACAGCCGACAGAAATTCGTCCTGGGTAAACGGTTTGGACAGATAGTCGGAAGCGCCCAGCTTCATCGCTTCCACAGCCGTGTTAACGGTTGAATAGCCGGTAATGACCAGCACCTCCGTATCGGGGCGGCGCCGTTTCACCTGCTTTATCACTTCAATCCCGTCTATATCCGGCAACCGCAGGTCGGCCACCAGCAGATCGAACATTTTCTGGTTGAAACTGTCCAGGGCACTGCGGCCGCTCATGGCCAGATCGACGTTGAATCCCTCCTCAGTCAATACCATTCCCAGGCCCCTGGCAACGCTTGCCTCATCTTCCATTATCAGAACCTGCGGCCAGGACGTATCTCTTAAGTCCAGCGCTTCTTGAACGTGCATCAGTGGCCTCCACAAGGTATCGACAACTCATCTAGAGTATCGACTTAATCAGAAGAGCTGCCGCATGTCCGGGACAGCGGCAGCCGGTTATCGGCAATGGGGTTACCAGGCCTCTCTCTGCAGACGTTTGTTGATAAATATCATCTGCTCGTCAGTCAGTTTGCCGACATGTTTTCTGAGCCAGTTCACATCACCCGAGGTTATGGCGGCTTTGGCCTCCCAGGAGAGATCGTATGACTTGAGAGCACTTGAATCGCCTTCCAGCAGATTTCTGGCAAACGCTACATCCCAATTGGTACGATCCAGGACCTGCAGCACCTCCCGCTTCTGAATCAACGTCTCCGCTGCTGTCTCAGGGGACGGCTCAGCCTTTTTATTCGGTGTTAATCTTTCCCTGTTCAGGGCCTTGCCGATGGCGACTTTTATTTCACTTTCGGTAAACGGCTTGGGAAGGTAGTCGGCCACCCCGATTTTCATCGCATCGACTGCTGAATTAACCGAAGAATATCCGGTGATGACAACAACCTCTGTTTTGGGTCTGCGCTGCTTGACAATCTTTATGATCTCCAGACCGTCGCTGTCCGGCAGCCGCAGGTCGGCAACAACCAGATCGATACCGCCTTTTGCAAAGGTCTCCAGCGCTTCTGCCCCGGTAAATGCCAGGTCGACATCGTAGCCTTCTTCCTCGAGCACCATTTCAAGGCCCCTGGCTACGGTTTCCTCGTCTTCCATGACAAGGATATGAGGAGGGGGGTGGCTGGTGGTTGCATAGTTGGAGTGAATAGATGCCATGGTAGTACCTCCCGCATTTATGCCTGTTTGTTGACGAATTGGCCGTGTCAGAAAACATCTGCACTGGCCGCATCCGGTTTTCCTGTTTTCTTTACCCTACATTCAGCAACTCTCATGCCCGATGATCAGGATCTGAAACAATTACCATTTCTTCAAAATATTCGTTTAATCACAGTTACTTATTTTTTTGCCATGGAGAGCGGTACGGTGCTCAGGAAGGGGCGCATCGTATAAAATGATATACGGCGGCAATCTTCTGTTTGTATAAAAACCCTGTTATTCAGTTTTGTTATCCGCGTATCGATGGATATACGGTGGTGTATCAGGGTTTGTGCGCCTGGCTGTGATGCCTTGCCAGGCTGCTTCGAGGATGGTGAGGGCAGCGCTCACTCAGCGAACGCGCCTGCTTCGGAGTAATGGAAGGTAATGGTTATTGCTTGTCAGTTGATATGGTGTACTTTTTCATGAGTGTCGAGAAGTTGGACCGTTGCATGCCCACCTTCTTCGCCGCATGGGTGATATTTCCGTGACAATCATCGAGGGCCCTGGTGAGAAAATTCTTTTCCAGGCGGCCGTAGACATTCTCCAGAAATTCTTTTTTTACTGCTTTGAGCTCCTCCAATGTCTCGGGAATCGAACCGGGATCGGGGATATCGCATGTGCTCTTAAGCTGAACATGCCCGGCCAGACTCTCTCGGTCCAGAAACGTTTTGTCGGCCATGATCACCAGCCGCTCAACGGTGTTCCTCAGCTGGCGCACATTGCCTGGCCAGCGATGATCGATCAATGCAGCGAGCGCATCATCGGAGAATCCTTCAATCTGTTTTCCCATCTGCCTGCAGAATAGCCGCAGAAAATGGTAGGCGAGCCTGGGTATATCCTCTTTCCTGTCCCTGAGCGGCGGTATTCGTATGGGAAAGACGTTCAGCCGGTAGAAGAGATCTTCCCTGAATGAACCATCTCCAACCAGCTCCGAGAGGTCTCGATTGGTTGCGGCAACCATCCGCACATCCGTTTTCAAGGTACGGCTGCCGCCCACCGGCTTGTATTCCCTCGACTCCATGACGCGCAGCAGTTTGGACTGGGTCTCGAGGTTCAGATTGGCCAGTTCGTCAAGAAACAGGGTGCCGCGATCGGCAATACCGAAAATTCCCTGTTTATTATGGGTGGCGCCGGTGAACGCCCCTTTTACATGACCGAACAACTCGCTCTCGAGCAGACTGGCCGACAACGTGCTGCAGTCAAGGGTTACGTAGCGCTGGGCCGAGCGGCTGCTCTGGACATGAATGGCACCGGCGAAGAGTTCTTTGCCGGTGCCGCTTTCCCCGGTGATAAGAACGGTACTGTCCGTTTCCGCCACCTTCTTGATACGGTCAAAAACGTCGAGAATCGCCGGGTCTTCTCCGACGATGTTGTTGAAGTCGAAGCGTTCGAACAACTGGTTGCGGAGCACCGCATTTTCATCCCTGAGACGTTTTGCTGCAACCGCTTTTTTTACCGTCAGAATGATATCATCCTCGGTGAACGGTTTGGCAAGATAGTCAAATGCGCCGGCTTTCATTGCCTCGACGGCATTCTGCACCGACGAGTAGCCAGTCATCACAATTATCTGGATTTCAGGTTTCTTTTCACGGAGTTCTGCAAGGATTTGCATGCCGTCAAGATCCGGCAGCCGCATATCCAAAAGGATGATATCGTAATCGCCGGACAATGCCTCCCGGAGCCCTGCTTTGCCGGTGGTCCTGCTTGATTCGGAATAGCCCTGCTCTGCAAGAATCAGACTGCATGCCCTGCAGATGCTGGTCTCATCGTCGATTATGAGAATCTGTGGTTGGTCCGCGGACATTATTATCCCAAAGTGCTCTGTTCGACGGCAGTGAGCAATTCTTCATCCGTAAACGGTTTCGGGAGGAAATCAAACTCCTTTTGTTCAATGGCCGTCAAACGGTTCTTGAAATTAAGATAGCCGCTCATCACGATAATGCGGGGACCGCTGTTCAGTCCCTGGGGCACAGCCCTGAAGAGTTCCGTGCCGTCTTTGTCCGGCAGTTTCAGATCCAGCAGAACGAGATCATAGGAGTTGCATAAAACCGCTTCGATGCCTTCGCCGCAGGTAGGACTGGTTTCGACCGTATGACCCTGCTCCTCGAGGATCATCTTACAGCCATGGCGAATGACCCATTCGTCGTCAACGATGAGAATCTTCATCTCTCTTAACTATCTATGGTGTGCGGCATATTCCTGTCGTCGTCCTGCGAAACGGGAATCCTGATAATAAACCGGGTGCCCTCACCCGGACGGCTCTGTATGCTGATGTCTCCCTGGTGGTTTTGGATGATTCCGTAGCTTACCGCAAGCCCCAGTCCGGTTCCCTTCGATTTTGTTGAGAAAAACGGTTCGAAGATTTTCTCACGTTCTTTCTTTCCGATACCGGGACCGTTGTCTGCCACTTCGATAGTGATCGAAGATTTCGATTCATCCATGGCGCTGACGACCTGTACCGTACCCCCTTCGGGGACAGCCTCGATGGCATTGATCAGCAGGTTGACCAAAACCTGCTCCATCTGGCTGCCATCGGCCATGATATCAACCATGTCGGCTGCCAGGTCAGTGCGCAGATTGACCCGGTTGATGTGAAATTCATTTTCAAGTATTTTCAGGCTTTTATCAATGATATCATTGATATTTGTCAGCTCTTTTTTCGGATCATGCCCCTTGGAAAAATCGAGTAACCCCTGAATGATCTTCCGGCACCTGATCGTTTCATCCATGATGATCTGCAACCCCTCCTCAAGAGCTTCTCCCCGGGGGACCTTCTTTATCATGTTAGAACTGTACAGAAGGATGCCCGCCAGCGGGTTATTGATCTCATGGGCAATGCCCGCCGCCATTCGGCCAAGTGCGGAAAGCTTTTGTGTGTGAGTGGCGAGTTGATGATACTTGATTTCATAATTGTCGATCAATCGGGCCTTGCCCAGGGCGCAGGAGCATTGTTCAGCGATGGCGATGATCCAGTCAAGTTCGATCTCGGTAAAATGCCTGACTTCGTGGAAGAACAGTCTGATGATGCCGACCACATCGTCGGCTACGGATAGCGGCACATCAATAATGAACCGGTAACCTTCATCCCAGGCTGCATCAGGATACTGGACCCTGGTGTCATTTCGAATGTCTTCGATGATAATGACTTTTTTGTGGCGGCAGACATCGGTAATGGTGCGGTGGTGTGAAACGGGCCCCTTGATCAGATATGCCTCGCTGATACCATAGGAGGCGCTGATTTCAAGCTCGTCCGTATCGATATTGAGCAGACGCAGAATTGCGCCTTTGGCATCCAGTATTTCAGTAGCCTTCCAGGCAACCAGATCCATCACATCGCCAAGGTGGATCGAAGAGTGGACAACAGAGATGATATCCCTGAAGGCTTTGTAAAGTTGTCGGTAATCGGGAGATACATTCATGATGTTTTTTTCAGCTTGATAACGTTGTCATCATGTACAATTGAAAAATAGTCATTAATTGTTGCGCCGGCCTCCCTTGCCACCGCCGCCGCGGCCCATTCCCCCGCCGGTTCCGTCGCGGCGGCCTTTCCCGCCGCCCCGTCCGAGTCCTCGACCATTGCCACGAGTTTTTCCTGGTAAATTCCTGTCGTCTCCGGGGTCCTTTTCAACCACGTCATTATCGTCCTGCTTTACCGGTTTTATTTCTTTATCATCTTGCTGCATGGTTCAGTCTCCATTATCTGAAATGATTTCCTGTCAGGTTTTCTGACAGCTTGTTATCAAATAGAGCAGCTTCCCATGATCGGTTATACAGAATCAGAATCCTATTGTGCCATCGATCTATCGCTTATCCGTCTCCTTGCCGATACCGCTGCTCAATTATTTGAGAGAGTCCTTCGGCGAATGCGGATACATCATGGCCACCGACATGTACTCTCTCCAGCCGCTCAACCTTCATCGCCAAATCGTGATCACCAAATATAGCAAAAATCCAGTGAGAAAAATCGTGCCGCGCCAAGTGCCCGTTAATCACATCAGCTCTTTGTTTATTAACACTTTCCGCGAGTTCATTCAGGGCGGTGACCGGTTCTCCAACGACGGTACCGTGTCGGGTATAGACAAAAGCCTGGTCATCGTGCAGGCGATTTTCAAAATATTTGTTGCGGTGCCGGACATGGATGGTCAGCCGGGGAACGACAGAAAACCGGGTTGGTTTGCCGCATGCCTCTTCGGTCGGTGGCAACAGTACGGCTTCCGTCCTCTTCAAATTAGCAAGTATATCGTACCAGTCATCCGATAAGTTCTGATCCCTGAAACCGCTGATTGCGTCCACTTCTTTGGGTTCTGTAATCCTCGTGGCGATCAGCACCTCGGCTTTCTCTATAACTTCAGCAGGCAGCATCGAAGGTTGATACGTAACGAGGATATATGAGCCAAGTTCAGGGTCAAGCATGTCCCCTTCAATTTCACTGTTTAGAAAATAATGACACTCATCGATCAGAATGGAGTGAGGATAGCCGCGGTCTCTTCGGTACTTGGCGGCAAGAGGCAGCAGTTTCCGAATATATGACCTCTTCTCATCTAAGTTCAATTGTGAGAAGTTGATAATCAGGCTCAAGTCCTGTCGAATCAGCGACAGCATATCCTTGAATTCCGGCAGCGGGCTCCCCGCACCGACCACCAGCGTATTGGGCAGCGATGTGAGGCTGTTGTAGTCTCCCTCCGGATCGATAACGATAACCTTATAACGCTGCTGTACTAACTGTTCGCAGAATAAACCGGCTATCCACGACTTGCCGCTTTTCGAATCACCGGCGATGAGAATGTTGCGTCCACGATTGGCAATCTCGAGCGGCACTTGACCCGCCGTTGATTCCAGTATCAGATTGCGATGGCTCATGCCCCTTGTGGGAAGTCGCTTTTGTGAAGAAATTTTACGTATATAATCGGCAACACTGTCCTGATTGTCACCCGGGATAACGAAATCCGCCTCCGATTTCAAGAATTGGGGCGCCCAGCTGACAGCAACCCCGTATTCGCAGTCCCTCAGCAGCTCGTAATCGTTTTCCGCATTACCGATGCCGATCGTATTGTGGATGGATGTCCCCAGAATATCGAGCATCTCACGCAACCCACTGGACTTGCTGATAGCTCGAGGTAAAACCATCATCCGGTTCTTATTGAAGGCAATCATCAACGGCAGCTCGTGTTGCCTGATAATAGACAGAACGACCTCGGCATACTCGGCATCCATATCGACCAGACAGCGGCCGACCACAAATTCGATACGGTGCTCGCTGAGTTCACTCAGAAACAGTGGAATAGGGGGCGGGCCGAGCAGTCTGCGATGGCCGTTGGACAATAGGATGACGGCACCGTTTTCTGCAACGACACCATCGACAAAACCCAGATCACCGGCAACCCTGCGCAGTTCACGCAGAATCCTGCCGGTAACGATTATCACGTTCAACCCGGTCGAACGCGCCTCGACGATGGCATCACGGACTTTTGTATTGAGGACGCCGTTTTCCGCAATCGTACCGTCGTAGTCTATGGCAATGGACCGCAGCAGCATGAGTCCTCCTGGAGCGAACCCTTGAACGGATTCATCACCAGCACCGGGCAGGATGCATGTTTTACTACTCTTTTGGCGACGCTGCCGAGTAGAATGCTCTCCAGCCCTTTGGTACCGTGAGTACTGATGATGATCAGATCACCATTGTTGGTTTTAGCATACTCTACGATTTTCTGTACCGCCTCTCCTGAAACGACACTCCCCATCGCTCCCGGACACCGGTCCTGGATGCTTTCAACCAGCTCCTCCATTCGCTGCTGCATATCTTTTTCAAAGCCGCTCAGAAACTCTACTGAGAGCGCTCCCCCCATTATCAGATCCCCCGATATGAGGTTCACGACATGAATAAAGTTCAGTCGAGCGGACAATGCCCCGGCGATATAGGCGGCATAATCGACGAGTTTATCAGTATTTTCAAAAAAATCCACCGGTACAATAATCGATTTGATCGGTTTCATCCGGTCCCCCTATCACCCTGATGGTTTAAAAAATTTACCAGAGGCTTACCGATTACCTCCAACCTGAAGCAATCATTTTATATTTTCCCACAAGCATATAGTGTGCCATCTGTCAAACTATCTGAGGCGGCCACAAAAAATGTTCACGCCGCCTGATGATCATTCAAAATCAGACCACCGGTACACGATTGATAAGGAAGAACAAGATGATATCCCTTGCCGTCTCCGGCGTTGGATTCACCCACACGGCAAGAGCATTTAATAAAGTCGGTATTTACGGCAAAGGGTATGTGATACGTGGTGACGCGACTGATGAGGGGCTAAAGCAACGATTCGTTGAGGCTGACCCGGACGCTGCCAGCCATAATCGACCGTAGACAGTCGGCGGGAATAGAGGCTTTGCACATTTGTGCGCGGGATGGTTACACTTCTGTGTCAGGGAAAACAGCACGACGGGCGGCTGGATGCTTATAAGCATCCGCCGCCCGTCTCTTGTGCCGAGTTCTCTTTCTTTTCTGCTCGCTAACGATGACTGTATCGTTTATCAGTCACTGAGCAACGGGTCAGAGAGACCGGAGATCTCGAACGGTTTCGGCGCTTCCGCGGGTGACTTCGCCGCCGTGCCGGGCATAATCTCGAAGTCGGGCGTGAACAGCACCAGGGTGGAGCGCAATTGGTCGAAGCCCGACCGGTCACCCTCGAAGGTGGCCTTTCCAGCCGCGATCAGGTCGTCGAACGAGGCGATGCCCATCATCACCTGGTTGAGGTCGGCGCGGTTCACCGTAATCGTCAGGTCCGGGTTCTGTACCTGGAAGCCCTTGATGTTCGTCAGCGTGGCGTTGCTCATCTCGATGGCGTACTGCTCACCGTTGTCAGGCGTCACCAGGTTGATCGTGAACTGCATGCCGTCGGCCCGTTTCGGGTCGAGAGAGATGCCGATGAAGTCGAGCCACTGCTCGGTCGTCATGGCCCGTATCACGTCCGGTCCCGACGACTGCGCCGGCACCCCGCCGGGCAGGCCGTGACGGAGCTCGTAGGCACCCTGCAGAAAGGCGTTGCGGGTACTGGAACTCTCGCTCTGGTAGCCGAGCTGCTCGAAGGCATCGGCGAGCAGTCGGCGCGCGTCCTGATTCTGGGGCTCCGCAAACACCAGCCGGTTGAGGATCTCGGTGGCGTGCAGGTACTTGCCCTGGGCGACCAGTTCCTCACCCTTGGCAAGAATTTTGCTTGATCCGCCCATCATCTCGACGTAGAGCGGCGCCGAGTCGGACGGCGACAGCGGGACCAGGTTGGTCGGGTTCATGTCGAAGTGGCCGAGAAAACGGTTGAGCACGCCGCGGACGTTGTTGCGCACGTCACCGTGGTAGCTGCGGGCCGCCCACTGATCCTGAAGGCTCTTGGGAACCTCGTAGACATTGTGGATCTCGTTGATGGTCACGCCACGGTTGGCGTAGTGCAGCGACTGGTTGTTCAGGTTCGCATAGGCGTCCCTTTGGGTGCGTATGACCTCCTGAATACGTTCATTGCCCCAGCGTGGCCAGCTATGTGAGTTGAACAGCACCTCGGCTTCCTGACCGAACTCGAAGAGCGCGACATTGAGCTCCTTGGACCAGTTGAGGGCGTTACGCGCGGCGGCACCGCGAATGGTGTAGACATTGTGAATCGTGCCGGTGCAGTTCTCCGCGAGCCACAAGGCCTTGAACTGCGGGAAGTAGGTGTGCATCTCCACCGGCGCCTCGGTGTCGGGCGTGTTCTGGAACATCATCTCCACGCCATCCAGGGTGATTTCCTCGAAGTCCTCGGAAATCAGCCGGTTCGGCTGGATGAGCCCGACGTTGCCTCGGGCGGCGTTCTTGCCGATGGCCTGGTCGACATGGCCATGGGGATGGCGATCCAGAAGCACGGAATACTGCCACTGCGAGCGCCGGGACATGGCGTTGCCGGCAAAGACATTTTCCGAGACCGCCGCGTTGAGAAAGCCCTCCGGGGCAATGATCATCACCTTGCCGCTGGCCACATCGGCCTCGTCCACTACCCCGCGCACGCCAGCCCAGTGGTCGACATGGGAGTGCGAGTAGACGACACCGACCACGGGCCGCTCACCAAGTTGTTCGTTGATGAATTTCAGTGCCGCCCGGGCGGTCTCCTCCGCCGTCAGCGGATCGAAAATGATCCAGCCGGTATCACCCTTGATAAAGGTGATGTTGGCGAGGTCGAAGCCGCGCACCTGGTAGATGCGGTCAGGCAGTACCTCAAAAAGACCGTAGGCCATGTTGAGCACCGCCTGACGCTGAAGCGAGGGATTGATGCTGGAAAAATCCAAACCCTTCAACAGCCAGTCGTAGCTCTCCATGTCCCAGGCCACATGGCCGGCATCAGCCATGATCTTTCTGAAGGGCGGCTCGGCGATGAAGCCTTTCTTGGCCTCTTCGAAGTCCCGCTGATCATCGAAAGGCAGCGTGGCCTTGACACCGTCGCGCAACTCAATGGTGAAACGGGAAGGCTCCTTGCCCAGGGCATCGAAGTGCTCGAAAACGGCCGGTTCTGCCTTGGTTGCCGCCTCGTTGCCGGAAGCGGCAAAACACGGTACCGCGACTGTGGCAGCAAGGCCGAAAGCACCCGCCAGACAGGCAATCCGCAGCCGCGAGATGGAGTAATTGTCACTGAATCTCATGGTTGTGTCCTCTTGTGTGGGAAATCATTGGTTCATGGAAGGAATATGAATACCCCTTCTGCAGTTAAAAGAATCTGATAAGTCCTGATATCACAAAAATCAAAAAAAAATTAAAGGGCAGGGAATTATGGTATCAATCACGGTGTTTTTGTCCCAATCTGCGGAGGGCAGCACGGCCTAAGCGCACAACTGAATTGTTATGAAAGGGAATTGGCCCCTAGGTGCCCGACTCGCTGGCCGTCAGCACCCGCTCACCATCGGCCCGATGCAGTTCCAGCATTCCCCGGCTGATTTTCCAGGTTGTGGCACTTTGCAAAGCCGTGAGAAACTCCTGCTCCTGGGCCATCAGCTTTTCCTCACAGGCCTTGCGGGTGGTTGCCAACGGCTTGATGGTCAGCGCGCCTGCGGCGGCGGTGAATGAGCCGTGAAAGCTGTTGCAGCCGCCGCTGCCGGAGACCTGCCCATCCTGGAATATCAGGGTGAGGCGGCTGTCGGCCAGTGGGCTGACCACCGCCTGCCGCCCATTGTTATAGCCGCTCACCTCCCAGGCAACGCCCTCCAGCCGCGGCGGCGCCTGACGCTCGAAGCGAAGGACGTCGGCCCCGTTTTCCGGCTTCAGGGTCAGGTCGTTTTCACCAATAGCGATCTGTAAGCCCCCGGAAAACGAGCTCAGAAACTGGTTCTCGATCGACATGGCCGGCTCCGCACAGGCCATCATGGTGCCGCCCAGCAAGCCAAGGACAAGTTTCTCGCCTTCCAGCGCATATGACCCGCTGAACTGATTGCAGCCGGAAAAACCGTGCACACGGCCGGCTTCAAAATTTACGGTAACTGCATTTCCCCCCATTTCGGCCGGTAAGGTCTGGCCCGGTAAACCAATCAGACGCCAGGTCCCATTTTCCAGGCCTGCCGAAACTGCCGGCGTCTCGGGCAGTCGACAGCAGCCGGCGTAATGACTGCCCGGCGGCAGCGAGACGTTGACCGAATAAGGATGCACGATGTCCGACATGGTGTCGCTGCAGGCGCCCTCGCGCAGAAAGGCCACCAACTCCCCGCCATCGGGGTGCACTGCCTGACCACGCCAGATCGACTCCTGGCGAAATGCCAGGGTATTGGCAGCACCAAGATAATCGGCGGCTTCAGAATCCGGGGTCGAGAAACGCGCCTGTCCCGGTTCAGTGAGATCAAGGCGCCAGAACGGCTCATTTCCAAAACAGATCAATGGCGGCGGCTGGGCACTGGCTGCGGTGACTGCAGCAGCCGAGACGACAAGCACCATCAAGCATACGATGCGCTGCATGGCGATATCTCCTGTGTGACGATTGAATCAGACAATGACAGCAACACTGTTCCACAAAAAACGACAACCAGCTCCCGACATTACTTTTCAACACCCTGAAAAGACAATGATTCTTTCGGGCAATTGTTGACGCAGTTGAAACAGCGCAAACATTCGATCGAAGGCACCGTCGAGGTTCCCGTCTCAACTTTGTACTGTCCGGGGTAGGTATCGACCGGGCAGACTTTTCTGCACATGCCGCATTCGACACAGGTGTCATCCACGGTCAGCAGGTAGGTGTTTTTGCTTGCCACACCCTGCAGAGACCCCATCGGACAGATAATGCACCAGACCCTGGCTTTGAAATAGATCCCCAGACCGATGGCAATGGACATCGAAACGATCCACATCATCCTGAACACGCCGCCGACGGCTTGGGGGTCGCCCCAGGCGGCCCAGAGACGGGACAACATGAAACCCATCATGATGACAAAAATGAGCCAGCGAAACCATGATGTCTTGTAGATCGGGGGAATCGGGCGGTGGAGACTGACTTTGGTCAGTATTCTTTCATGAAACGCGCCCATCGGGCAGAGCCAGCCGCAGTAGAATCGGCCCCTTTGGCTGGAGAGGATCATGAAAAGGGTGATCATGCCGACTACCGTAAACCCCAACTTGGGATAGAAGTATCCTCCGACAATCACGAAAGGCAGCAATAATGCCATACTCAACTGGATCGGTTTGCGGCAGCAGATCTCCTGAATCCTCGATTTTCTTTTCTTCTTCGGCGGCATCGCGGATATTCTCCTGAACGTGAAGATGGTAATGAATCCCAACAACAAGGTGATTGTATACTGAGACCACCAGTAAAGCAACGAGGCAATGGGGGCTTGTCCGGGGTAACATGCATTACTGTTGTTGACAATGGTGAAAACAAGACAGATTATTGGGAGGTGCTTAACGTCCGAGTTATTTGATGTTTATTTCATGACGGCAGAATAATACGATTGACTGGCACTCATGGAAAAAACGTTCACAGAGCGGTCAAAATAGTCATCGGCAGCATGTTTTCTCTATTCCCCATTTTCTTGTTTTTCTCGAAAACCAGCGCGGCACGGAGTGGTCGCCAAACGTCTTATTCGTGAAGCGGAGGATGGCAACAGGGGCCTGCGGTGGATACCCCCGGCGGCTGTCGGGGCAAGTCGTCTGTTTTGAACCAGGGTCAAAATGGGGGTGAACAGATACAGTCTTTCTGTAACCTGTAGTAATAATCAATCATTAAAAAATCAGGAGGAAGGGTTATGAGTGATCTGGTGGTCATCGAATTCAAAGACAAGGAATCGGCCTTTGAGGTGCGCGCCGAACTGGCCAAGATGCAGAAAGAATATCTTCTGGAGATGGAAGACGTGGTGGTTGTCACCAGGAATGAAAAAGGTAAGATCAAACTGCATCAGGCCGTTAATCTGACCGCTACCGGGGCGGTTCAGGGGAGTTTCTGGGGAATGCTCATCGGTTTTCTGCTGCTCAATCCGCTCTTAGGCGCGGCTCTCGGGGCCGGAGCCGGGGCCCTGAGCGGCAAGCTGAAAGATATCGGCATCAATGATCAATTCATGAAAGATCTTGCGGCGGATTTAACAGAAGAGACTTCAGCCCTTTTTATCCTTCTGCGTAAGGTCACCCCGGACAAGGTTCTTGTCTGGCTGGAAGAAAAAGAGATAAAGGGCAAGATTCTCAAGACCTCACTGACCGTTGAAGAAGAAGACGAACTTCGAAAAATAATTGAAGGGTGACAAGATGTCGCCAGCCCTGGTCTTTGCCCACATTGCAGCAGGAGGGGTAATTCTGCTCCTGGGAAAGCGGCTGTTCTGGCTTTTTGTTATGGTTGCCGGCTTTTTCCTCGGCATGGAAGTTGTCGGCGACCTGCTCACTGGCTATCCCCAATGGCTGATCTGGGTTTTCGCACTGCTCGCCGGACTGGCCGGCGCGCTGCTGGCAGTATTTTTTCAGCGGGTGGCTTTTGTGATCGCAGGCTTATACAGCGGCGGATACCTGGCAATTGTCTTGGTGCAGTCGCTGGGCTGGCCAATTTCGGATACAATGGTGTTCATCGCCGGCGGGATTATCGGGGCGATATTTGCTGCGCTGGCCATGGACTGGGCTATCATCGTCCTGTCGTCTCTGGCAGGCTCGTCCATCATTGTCGCCGCCCTGGGGCTGCAGCCCCTTGCCGGGCTGCTGACCGGCGGGGGGCTGACAGCTGTGGGAATCATCGCCCAGGGGGCCCGGTTGCGTCGATTGCCGGTTAAGCCGGCGCCCTAGGATGGAGACGATGGATCAGTGGGCGGTGGCAGCCATCAGAAGACCGCCCAGGAAATAAAAAAACAAAGGATAACAAAATATCATGTTCAAAAAATCAAGAAGTATACCCACTGTTATTGTGCTTTCAGCCATTCTGGTATCCCCTCTGTTTCTGGCCTCCTGCCAAACGACAAACCAGGGCGGCAGGACTTTTACGACCAGCCAGGCGCAGACGGCAATGCGCGCCTTTAACGGGACGATACTGCATATTGATGAGGTCCAGATTCAACGCAATGAAACCGGCATTGGCGCAGCCGCCGGCGGCGTGCTTGGCGGTGTTGTGGGGTCGACCATAGGCAGCGGCCATGGAACCACGCTGGCGACTGCCGGCGGTGCAGCAGCCGGAGCCGCCATAGGCTCAGCGGGTGAGCGGGCACGAGGGACCCGGCCGGCCTGGGAAATTGAAGTCGAACTGGAGGATGGCAGGGTCGTCGTCATTGTCCAGGAACAGGATGATGTTTTTGCCGTTGGCGATCACGTTCGGGTTATCGAGGGCCGGGACGGCTCCTTTCGGGTCAGACAATAACTGTCCCGCCGACCGCTTCAGGTGCCGCATAAATCCTCCAATTTCCAATACCGATCATGGTGGACCGGAGAAACGGGAGTATGAGCAGATCAGAAGACAAACATGAGGCGCGGGCAAAATTTATCGCGCCTCTGAGTTTTCTTGGCCTGCTGTGCGGTACGGTGTTTTTCACCATTTCCCTGACGCCTTCACTTCTTCCCCGCCCTTTCGCCCTGCAGGGGGTCATCTCCGGCCTGTCCTTTGCCTTCGGCTACGGACTGGGCACCGCCTGCCTGGCTCTATGGCACTATCTGCAGCTGCCAGTGCCGTCCAGGCGAAAAACCCGCCTGGGCGGATATCTGATGTCCGCCATCTGCCTGTCGATGCTGGTGGCCAGCCTCTGGTATGCTGCATACTGGCAGAATTCGATTCGCGGCCTCATGGGGGTGGAAGAAACAGCCGGAATCCAGCCGATCCTTATCCTGCCGGTCGCCGCCCTGGTTTTTTTCATTCTGCTCCTGGCAGCACGGTTGTTTCACTCTCTCAGTATCGTTCTCTCGGCCAGGCTCGACCGGCATGTTCCGCCCAGGATTTCGCGATTTCTGGCGGTCGTCCTCTCAGTGCTGCTGTTCTGGACAGTGATAGACGGCCTGCTGATCGGTTTTCTGCTGAGGACGGCGGACCAGTCTTTTCAACAGCTCGATGCGCTGATTTACGACGACCTGCCCCGTCCCCGACTGGCTGAACAGACCGGCAGCGACGAGTCGCTGATCAACTGGGTGGACCTCGGACGACAGGGAAGGAACTTCGTCTCAAGCGGCCCCACCGGCGAAGAGCTCAGCGCCTTTTTCGGCTATCCGGTGCCGACACCGATTCGGGTCTATGTCGGTCTCAATTCGGCGGAACGTGCCGAACAGAGGGCGCGTCTTGCTCTTGAGGAGTTAATTCGCGCGGGCGGCTTCGAACGATCCTTTCTGCTGCTGGTCACGCCCACCGGAAGCGGCTGGGTCGATCCCGGCGGCCAGGACTCCATCGAATATCTGCAGCGCGGCGACATCGCCACGGTGGCCGCCCAGTACTCGTACCTGAGCAGCCCCCTGGTTCTGCTGACTCAGGCAAGCTACGGCGCTGAAATGTCACGCGCCTTATTCAGGGAGATCTACGGCTACTGGCGCTCACTGCCGGCCGATGCCCGTCCGCGGCTCTATTTAAGCGGATTGAGCCTGGGCGCACATGAATCCGACCTGTCCTTCGACTTCTTCGATATCATCGACGATCCGTTCCAGGGTATTCTGTGGACCGGCCCGCCCTTTGTGCACCACACCTGGCAAAGTGTGACCGCCCAGCGCAACCCGGATTCGCCCTCCTGGCTGCCGACGTTTCGAAACGGTTCCGTGGTTCGCTTCATGAATCAGCAGAAAAAGCTCGCTGAAAACAACGGAGAATGGGGGCAGTTCCGCATCCTTTTTCTCCAGTACGCCAGTGATCCGATCACCTTTTTCAGCCCCCATTACGCCTGGCATGCTCCTGAATGGCTCAACGATCCCCGGGGTCATGATGTGTCACCCGATTTGCGCTGGTTCCCGGTAGTGACCATGCTGCAACTGGCAGTCGATATGGTTGTGGGGACCGAACCACAGGGATTTGGCCACGAGTATGCCCCGGGTGACTATCTCGAAGCATGGCTGGAACTGACCGAGCCGAAGGGATGGAGTGAGCCCGAGCTCGCCCGGTTGCGGTCGCTGTTCAATGATTCCGGACCCTGATTACTATCGAGCATGGATCTATCTAAACACTGCTTGTCATTGGCGAGCCTCACCATCTGGCTTTTCCTGAGCCTGTTCTCCACCACCAGCATAGCTGCAGAACAGATGATTTCCGAACCTGCCGCTGCAGAACGGGAGGCTGAGCCTTCTCAATCTGCTGAGGAACCCGATTTCAACATTGCCCTGCAGCCGTGGGCAGGAGATTACCAGGGAATGGTTCAGCGCAAGATGATCCGCATTCTGGTTCCCTACTCACGGACGCACTACTTCCTCGATGGTGCTGCTGAACGGGGAATTATCGCCACCGCGGGGCGTGAATTCGAGCGCGAAGTCAATCGGCGGGAAGGATTGCGGACTCGATTGGTCCGGGTGGTGTTCATTCCGGTAAAACGGAGCCAGTTGCTGCCATGGCTGACCATGGGGCTGGGGGACATCGCGGCGGGGGACATCACGGCTGCTGCTGCCCGCCAGATGGGTGCAGATTCCTCCGAGCCATTACTCAGAAACTCCGAGGAGATTCTCGTCTCCAGCCCCAATGCTCCGGCCGTCAGCACCATTGAGGATCTTGCCGGAAAAGAGATCTATGTCCAGGCTTCAAGCAGTCACCACCAGTCGCTGGACGAGCTCAATCAGTCTTTCCGGGACAAAGGGCTTGCGCCGATAAAAATCGAGCTGTTGGATGAAGTGCTGGAAGTCGACGAGATTCTCGAGATGGTTCATGCGGGCCTGATACCCATGACGGTCAGCCACCGCCATTTAGTCCAATTCTGGTCACAGGTCTTCACCGGTCTCAACGTTCACGAGGATATCGTTATCGCCGACCATCATGACATTGTCTGGGCATTTCGAGAGCAAAGCCCGCAGCTGCAGGAGGTGCTGAACGAGTTTCTACTGCCGCGCCGCCATAGAACAACTTTTGGCAATATTCTCATGCAGCGCTATCTGCAGAATGTTGATTGGGTCAAAGATATAAACGCTTCCAGGGACCGGGCCCGGTTCGATGAATCGGTTCCCTTTTTTCGCACTTACGGCAGGCAGTATCAGCTCGACCCGCTCCTGCTGGCAGCTCTGGCCTATCAGGAATCAAGAATTGACCAGAGTGTCCGGAGCCCTGCCGGGGCGCTCGGCGTCATGCAGATTTTACCTGTCACCGGCAGCTTCCTCAATGCCGGGGACATTACCCAGCTCGAACCCAATATTCTCGCCGGTACAAGGTATTTGCGCTACCTGATCAACCGTCTGAGCGGCAATACGGAAATTGACCAGACGAACCAGGTCCTGTTTGGACTCGCCGCATACAACGGCGGCCAGACCCGCATCCGCCGGCTGCGAAGGGAGGCCGCCGAAACAGGCTTGAATCCGGATGAATGGTTTCATAATGTCGAACTCGTTGCGGCCCGGGTGATCGGCCGCGAAACGGTTCAATACGTGCGCAACGTCTACATGTACTACCTGACCTATCAGCGCATTGAAGCCAAGCGTGCACAGCGCGCCGGCCGCGCCCTGCAGCGACAGCAGTGAAGCTGGCTTAGAGGCCGCCTCATGGCCCGGCCTGATCGGCGGTCGGGTGGGGCTTAACGGCCGTGGTTCCTGCATCTGGGAGTCTTTCGAAATCGCCAATTGCTGGTGTCAGTGTTGAATCTGAAAAGCAGGCAATGAGCGAGTCGACCGAGGGCACAGGGGTTCCCACTGGGGTTCACCATCAGGCCCCGGTTTTTTTGGCGTCGGGCGCCTCCTCTTCATCTTCTCCGACGGGGTCGGGATTGCGGGACAGGTGCTCGGCCGCTTCTGTCGTGTCAAGGCCCACCGTGCCCGCTTTCGGGCTGCCAAAGGGCGGATAGTCGAGAGTATCCCTGAGCCGCTCGATTTCCTCGCGCTCCAGGCTCGGGAACGGCAGTTTTCGGTTTTTCCGCCAGCCGGCCACCGTCGCCTTCGCCTTCTCGGTGTTCTCGGCGTCGAGTCCGGTATCCGGGCAGCTCTGTCAGTACTGAATCCTGCCTGCCAGACATCAGAAGTCAACACCGTCGCGGACAAGCGGGCAGGTCATGCAATGGCCCCCGCCCCGGCCGCCAGCTCAGCCCTGAGATGGTGATGACTTCGACGCCTGCCTTGCGCAGCTCCGTGTTGGTCCAGGTGTTGCGGTCGTAGGCGATGACCACGCCGGCGACAGCGCGACCAGATTGTTGCCGCTGTCCCACTGTGCCCGCTCATTGGCATAGTGGTCGCCGCCAGTCTCGATAACCCTGAGCTTTTTCAGGTTCAGTGCCTCAGCCACCACATCGATAAACGGTTTCTTTTCGATCGTGGCCTCGATGCCGACAGGTTTCGAACTGGGGCGCAGGGTGATGGCGTGGACCTGGTCCATGATCGGGCGGTAAATGGTCACCAGGTCGCGGTCCGCGAAGGTCAAGACCGTGTCCAGGTGCATGGCGGCACGCAGTTTGGGCATGGCTGCGACGATTATTTTTTTAGCGGCCCTGGGCGAAAAGCGCTTCGGCGGCAAGCGAGATGCCCTGGCGGGAGGTGCGCTGCTCATGCCGATCAGGACCACCCCGTTGCCCACCGGCATCGATATCTGGTTTACGGTTGGCCAGGTTCTGGAAAACCAGGGCAAGCATAAACATACCAAACCCGGCAACGACCCAGGCTACGAGTGAGCCAAAAACGCCGGCTGAAGCGGCAAATCGATGCGGTAACGAAAAAACTCCGGCACCGACCATGGAACCGACGACCATGGCGATCAGCATCGTCAGGGTGAAATTGCCTGGAGCACTTTCTGTTTTCTCTTCCATAAAGACCCCCCTCTTTTTTCTTCAGGAATACAATTAATGATAGCTGGGAATCAAGACGCTCTTGCCTCATGCAAATCTACCCGATGGAGCATCGGGTCAGGCAGAGTAATCCTGACACGGTGACGCACATGTAGTGAAATTTCTTGCACTGTTCCTCGGCCAATGGAAAACAGAGGGGCATCAGGATGATAATCGGCAGTCAATGCAAAGGCTGATGGACAGATTGTAACGAATTGTAGTCTCCGGCTTCGAACACTTTTCAAGATATAAGCGCCCCAGCAGGAAAAGCACCTGCTGAGAATTCGGCACACCATGGAGCCCGAATTTGACATCCCGAAGAGCAGGCCGTGGTGCGGCCGACCAGCGGCCCCATGGCTCGGACATCAGGCCACGTTTTTTTTGGCATCGGGTGCCTCCTCTTCATCTTCTCCGACGGGGTCAGGATTGCGGGACAGGTGCTCGGCCGCTTCTGTCGTATCAGGGCTCTCCGAGCCGGCTTTCGGGCTGCCATAGGGTGGATAGTCAAGAGTGCCCTTGATCCGCTCAATTTCCTCGCGCTCCAGGCTCGGGAACGGCAGCTTGCGGTTTTTTCGCCAGCCGGCCACCGCCGCCTTCGCCTCCCGGTGTCTTGGTGTCGACCGGTATCCCGGGCCATGTAGAGGGTCCGGGAGGGAAAGGCGAAACCGCTGCCGGCAGCGCTCACGATGTCATAGACGCGCAGCAGGATATCTTCTCGAATTGCAAAGAAATCGTTCCATTCACGCGTATCGGCGAGCACTCGTATATTGACGTTGAGGGCACTGTCTCCGTAACCGGTGAAGCGCACCCGGACCGTGGCGCTGTCGATTCTGGGATGGGCGTGCAGCATTCTGCGCAGCTGGGCAAGAACATAGCGCAGCTGGTCCGGTTCCGTTTCGTAACGCAGCCCGATGGTTTCATCGATCAGCATCTGGTCGCATTCGGCCCAGTTGACGATCTGCATGTCGGCAAACTGGGCGTTCGGTATGGTGATCAGGGTGCGGTCCAGCGCCCGAATCGTGGTCGATCGGACCCCGATTCCTTCGACCATGCCTCTCTCGCCGCCAAAACTGCAGAAATCGCCGACCCTGACCGGACGGTCGATATAGAGCATGACGCCGCCAACCAGGTTTTCAAGCGTCGGCCGCAGAGCCAGGGCCACCGCCAGGCCGCCGATGCCGAGCCCGGCCAGAACGCTCATGACCGGCAAGCCGATCGTCTGTCCGCCAAATGCCAGGATAAGGGCCACCCCGACAATGCCGATCAGATTAGAAAGGAGGCGCAGGAGGTTGGCGTCCAGGCTCTCGTCGGGAATATGGGGCGAGAGGATTACCCATTCAAAAACCATGCGCACGCCGAGCCAGAAAAGCCACCCATAGGCCAGGCTGCTGACCATCGTGGTCGCTGTGGTAACGATGGTGGCAAACCCGCTCGAGATGTTGATCTGGTGCGATAAATAGGGTATGGCGAAGGCCATCGCCCCGAGCAGCGCCAGCGGCAGGATGGCGCGCTGGAACAGGCTGGTCAGCCTGCCGTGCGGCCTGCAGGCCGCAAGGATCCGCTGCAGAACGACAAAGACCAGAATCAGCCCGGCGGTGAAAAGCATGAACGTTATGATTTTCCAGACCGGCGTACCGAGCCACAACTGTTTGAGCAGGGCCGGCATTTGCCGCTCGACGGCCGCAGGGAAGAGGGGGCCCGTAAGCTGGGGCGAAAAAGCCGTGTAACTGGCCGTATCGAGATCGGTTCGGAGCGGCAGATGCTCAATTTGGCGAAAGAAACGCGGGGCCACCTGAACGGTCGAGCCGCTGAACAGGTACTCCCCTTCACGTTCGCCTGAGGACATGTACATGATTCTGAACGGCGTCTGGTCGATGCGGAAGCTCACCGCTTCTTCCTGCTCCAGTTCGTCCTCATCCGGCAAAGTGGCGACATCGGCGGGCGGAATTCGTCCGAAGATATCCATCAGGTATACCACGGTCTGAATGCCGGCCTCACGGCGGGACGGGGCGGGAATCAGACTGAGATCGATCAGCGCGATCATCTGGTCTGACAGAAGCGTCAGGCGCCGGGAGCCTGCGGCCGTTTTGCCGCTCCCGTAGGCAACGAGGGCGGCCTCCATTTCATCGTGCAGCCGCAGAAAGGTGGACAGGGTGTTGCGCGGACTGTCCGTTCGGATGGATGACACGGCGGCATCCTGCATGGACTCCGTTTCCTCTGCCCGGCCACTATCGGGGGCGATTATTCCCGCAGCCAGCACAAAAATGCAGACGCTGATTTGCACAGAACCTGTGCATCGCCTGACTGAACGCACAGCCGCCATGAGTAGTGCTGAAATACTTTCATATGCTCCAGAAAACGACCCGAAAGCTGCACCTTCAGCAGTCGGACAGGCCGCGGTTCTCTTATTTCTGGCAACTATCATAATCTCCATCTCCCGGGGGTGAATTGCCAGCACCATGCTGGTCGGAAAGCACCTGTCCTGAGCTGCGAGACGTCCACTGCCGGGGCAGGGGAGTCAAGAAGAGGGCGAATGGCAGTATAACGGTACCGCTGCCAGTCGATCAATAGCTGTGCTCCTTTCAGGGTAAAACACCCCTTACCTTCAAACTGGCATAAAAAATAGGCTGATCATTGAACATTTATTTCTCACGGCCTCACAACAATGGGGATGCCAATCGAGCAATCCGCGCCGCTACTTTTCTGGGCAATCCAAGCTGATCGAAATAGTCGGGCTCAACCAGAATACTGTGCTCGAAATCCTTTTCCAGGGCTCGGCTCACCTGCTCAACGAACCCTGCGTCGGCGACCAGCGCGGTCGCCTCGAAGTTCAGATAGAGGGAGCGGTTATCCAGATTGACCGTGCCGATTCCGGCAAGCCAGTCGTCGGCGACGAATACTTTCTGGTGCAGAAACGTCTCCTGGTATCGGTACATTTTGACCCCAAATTTCTTCATGTCGTCATAATAGGTGAGCGACGCCAGCTCAACGAAGCGGTGGTCCGCCCGGTCGGGAATCAGGATACGGACATCGACGCCGCGGATGGAAGCGCTCTGCAGGGCGCGGACAATGATGTCATCAGGGACAAAATAGGGACTGGTGATCCACAACCGCTGCCGGGCGTTATGGATAATGGTTGAAAACAACACGCTGCAGTCGAAAAAGTGATCGGCAGGCCCGGTCTTCAGAACGGCGACAGGGTAGTTCCGCTCAGCGGATGTGAATACCGTGCTGCAGAATTCCGGGATCGCACGGGTTGCCCAGAACCAGTCCTTTAAAAAAGCCATCTGTATCTGCTGGACGGCCGGGCCGACTATTCTGGCGTGGGTGTCTCTGAAATCGAGGTATTCATCGGCCAGGTTATGACCGCCGATAAAGCCGATTTGGCCATCGACTATCAGAAGCTTTCGGTGGTTGCGGAAATTGATCTGAAATCGGTTTTGACGCCCCTGGGTTGTTTTGAATCCTGAAACCTGGATTGATGCAGCCTTCATGTCCTCAACATACGCAAGAGGCAGCTTGAGGCAGCCGATTTCATCATAGAGGAAAAAGACCCGTATGCCCTGGCCGGCCTTGCGGATCAGCAACTCCTTCAGGCGCTGACTTACGCTCCCGTCCTTGACGATATAAAACTGCACAAACACGTAGGAATCGGCCCCTTCGATTGCCGCACACATGGCATCGTAGGTAGCCGCGCCATTTACTAACAGCTTTACTTCATTGCCGCGGGTAAAACCGATCCCGCTCAGTTTTCTGACCACTGTCTCAAGGTGCGCTTGGTCTGGCGGCAATGCTGTTTCCTCCTGCCTCATGGCGGCCTGCCAGGCTGCTGTCTGATCCTCGAGCAGAGCTTCTTTGGCCTGCAGCGCCTCGGCATAGCCGTGGAACCTGCTGCGGCCGAAGACAAGATAGAGCGGGATGGCGATAATCGGCATAGCTGCAAGTGAAAAGAGCCAGGCTATGGCTCCCTGCGATGACCGTGACCGCATCACCGCATCGGCGGCAAGCAGCAGGCCGATGACTTCTATGACGAAATACCCTGCTGCCAGGATGGTGGGGTCAGCTAGCTGGGGCATGGGAAATTGTTTCGTTCGAACCGTTGAAAATTATTTGTCAAAGCTGCGCTCGCCGGCCATTCCCCTGATGGCCGATGGGTATCGGAAAATGCAGGCACCCTGATCATTCCCCTTTACAGGCTGGTCTGACCCGTAACCCGATGGCGCTGCATTCCCGTGAAGGGCGGCAATGCCCGGAGCCTGATCTGTTGCCTGCCGCTGGCTGGTGATGGCAATCATCAAAAAACGATTTTCAGGCCGCTGCCGGCAACGAGCAACGCCAGCAGAATCAGCACGGTTATTGTTATGGCGCTGTTGTAGGCAATGAGCCAGTCCCTGACATCCTCCAGTATTTCCTGTGACCTTTCCCGCCCCAGCCAGGTCAGGGCGATAGGGACAGCCACGCTGATACTGGAGATGGCTGAAAATACAGTGAGCGCCGCAGCCATATCTGTGCCGGCAATTTTGGCTTCGTAGATGGTCATTGCGCCGGCGGATGCAAGAACGAAACTCTTGGGGTTGAACATGGAGAGGGTGATGCCCAGCACAAGAGCTTTCCAGCCGTTGTAGGAATCAATCTTTGCCAAGAATTTTGGCTGCTCCGCCGGTGCTTCAGGCGAAGGCCTGTGCTGCCACTTGCGCCAGGCCACTGCCAGCAGCACACCTCCGAAAACGATTCTCAGCCAGCCGGCGAATGCGTCGGATCTCCATTGAACATTCGCAGCCCGGGGAGAGACAGCACCAGTATAGCTATCGCCAGGATGCCGCTTACCCAGCCCAGCAGAAAGGCCGAAGCCTTGAGGGCATCGTTGGCGAGCAGGACCGACACCGCCGCGGCAATGGGGATCGGGCTCAAGGCAATCCCTGCCGCCATGGGCAGGATGTCGGTTATCGTGTCAAGAAGCATGTCCGGCCCTCCTCACAAGAATCGGAGCAGTTCACTGGAATTGAGTAGCTGTCGTTTACGATGCCACAGCTATTGCAGAGCGATATAGCTGTTTCTGGTCGCACGAACCACCTCATCATCCTCGAACAGCCCAACAATGTCAGGCGGCAGATGGGTCAGGTCGAACACCGCACCCAACGGATCTGCGGAGCAGAAAACCACACTCTCGGCTCTTCTTCTCGAACCAGAATTGAGGAGTTCAAGGATAAGGATCCAGATAACCGATTTCTCGATTCTCGTCACCATCGGGAAATGCTTTTTTACCAGGATGCAGGCGAGTAGTTTGTACTCCAGGGCCGGATCTCCATCACTGATGGTGAAGTCTATGGGAGGTATGCACAGCAGAAGATCGATCCGGTCAATGAAATCTCTGGCTTTGGGTATCTCGGAATCCCGTAATTCCGCTTTTACCTTTCGGCGCCACTTTTCGGCAAACTCGGAATAGGTGACGCACTGATCTGTCGTACCGAGCACATTCTTGATACTTGGTGACGATAGCAGAGCCGAGGCGGCGAAAAACAGGACCGCCCGGCCCAGATGGTGACGCTCCTGCCCGATATGGAAAATCCCATCCCAGAGCGGTGCGAGAAGGTTGGGAAAGATATACTCTCCGGCAACCTTGCAGTCGACCTCATCGAGCAGGACGAAGGGCAGTTTGCCTTCGAGATTAAGCGACTGTATCCGCTGAAATATGGAAAAAAGATCGTCGAGCTTACGAAAGGAGGCGACATGGTACTCGAGAAATGCGGTGTCCCCGGGAAACTGTTTGGATAACTCCTTCACCAGAAATGACTTGCCGCTTCCCGGATTTGCCGCCAGCAGCATGTTGAGCGGCCGGGACGGCCGGTCACGGCCAACATAGGTCGAGACGGTGCGTTCCAGGGCGCTCAATTCTTTCTTGAATCCTTCCGTGCAGGTGACATAACGACCAATCGTGCCACCCGTCAGAAGCTGTTCATCACCCAAATTGGTCTGCTCTGCACCCTTGCGATCATCGCCAGGCTGCTCAAGCCAGATTTCTCTCAGGCGCTGCAGCAGCCACTCGTTCTCCCGTTTAACCATAATGAGCGCGGGGTCCATTGATCAACTCCTGTCTGATATGAATTGTTCTGTTTCAAGTGGAAATCAAAAAATCTTCAGATTTGGCTTTTCCCGGCTGTGTGCAAGTGCTGCTGTATATGCAATAAAACAATAATCAAGGTACGGTTTCTCTCTGGTCCTGCCTCCTTGCATACAGATAGTGATACCGTCTGGCAGAAAGCAAGAATTTCACCCTGTTGCAAGAGAAGACACATCTGTGTCAGGAAATTTAAGACACGATGATCCTGAGTCAATTTGATTGTCGGTTCGGTTCGTTCTGTTGCTCTCCAAATCGAGCTGTTGCAGCGATTATCATAGGCTTTTCATTAAATCACTCTGCTGTTTAATTCTTGCGGGGATTTCCGAAACAGTCGGGAACATCTCAGCCTTTCACCGTTCGCCTCAAAGGGCGAAAACCGAATCACAGAATATGAACAGCAAAAATAGCGGGAAGGACTCTATTGAAACGAAACTGGACAGGGAAAACAGCAGGCTATCAACACCCGTCTGCCCGTTTGTCTAAAATGCTGACCAATGAAGGGCCTTGCGAAAGAAAACCGCAACCACCATTTCAAACAGTGATTACGGTAAGATGCAATTGGTGCCGGAGGTCGGAATCGAACCGACACGGGGTTGCCCCCGCTGGATTTTGAGTCCAGTGCGTCTACCAGTTTCACCACTCCGGCGTGGAACTTTTAGATACTAAAGAAGGGGGGTGCAGTCAAGTGCAATCACCTTCAGGAAATAGAACTATGAGGCAATTCTCGATCTCCAGACTGATCCTGATGAATGACGGCGCTCTTAAAGCATCGAACGCAATAATCAGAGGAACTTAGGAGACGGAAGGACTCGGTCGGGAACGCTTGAATCCGGCAGTTACGTAAGGCACGGTCAAAATGAGAGGAGAGCATGATCTGACAGACACCTGTTCAAAACCGGTATCTGTCAGATCTCAGCGTAACTGATAAAGATCAATTATGGCGGCGGCCGATTGTTACCACACGCCTGGTTGATAGCCGGTTCCGCTGGAATCGGAGCAGCGGGGACTGTTACGGTCGTAGAAATTCCAACCCGATCGACAAGAGTTATCGAAACCTCGGCTGGCGTTACACTGTTGATGGTTACACTACTGCTCACATTTGGATTGCATCCCGGTCCCGAGTCTGTATTCGTCAAGTTTATTGTTTCGGGAACGGCATTGAAACTTCCTGCCCACCGTCTTGACACTAATTCATTGATTCTCACAAACGTGCCGCTGGTGCCGGTTACCCTTATGGCAATCCAGGAAACCGTGAAACCACCCCAGAGTGACAGTGCCGGATCAAAATATTCAACAGCCGGTTCTGGTGTCGGTTCACCACCTCCTGGTTGGCCGACCTTGGTGGTTACGTCACAACCGGCGCTGCCGCTTGCCAGAGCGACGGTGGTAATCGCTGAAACGGCATCGATGCCCGGGCCACCCGCAACGGTATACGTTCCGGTGAACATACCCTGCGCATCGGTGACCGTCTGATAGGTGGCCGTATCACTGAGAGACTGACCACTGGCGGCGAACGGAGTTACTCTTATGGTTACGGCCAGCCCAGCTATCGGTTGTGTCACGAACCCATCAACCCGGACGATAACCTCAGCTGTAGTCTCATCACCTGAGAGAACAGTGATGGTACAGGGATCTTCGAAACCGCAATCAGGGCAGGCACTGGTCTGAGCGTGGGCGGGAAGAAAAAACCTGTTCAATAATCGGCTTCTCCCAATTTACCGGCAACATCTCATAGGCGGCGAGCGCTGCGACACCGCCCACGATCTTTTTTACCGCCTTTCGCCTGCTTGTGCTGGTTTGACCGTTAGGCGATTTCACTGACTCTTTCATTCTCTTCCTCCATTATAAAAAAGAGATTGATTTTACATATAATATCAATAGAGTATGTCATATATTTCATCTAATTTTAAATTAATTACTTCATTAAGCCTGCAGTTACAAGCATTATTCCGGCTATTTGTCTCTTTTTTCGGCTTCTCCACATGAAGGTAGAGCCATTCACTTGCTCCACGAGCCATCGACTACAGCCGCACCTTTCATAAACAGATCAATATCGCGATTTGCTCCATGACAGGGGCCGGCACGGGCTTTGGGTTGAAAAGAGTCGGCCATGGTTGTAAACAGTAAAACTGTCCTTTAAACTGTCAGGCGACTGACACATGCAACGAAGGGCCATTTAATCGCGAGGTGCGTACATGCTCTATCGAACAATGAAAAAAAATGGAGACGAGCTGTCCATTCTGGGATTTGGCTGCATGCGTTTTCCGATGATCGAGGGCGGCGCGGTTGACGAACACAAAGCCATCGAACAGATCCGCTATGCCATTGACCATGGCGTCAATTACCTCGACACGGCCTGGCCCTATCACGGAGGCGCCAGCGAGACCATTCTGGGCAAAGCGCTGGAAGACGGCTACCGGGACAGGGTGAAGATTGCCACCAAGCTGCCCACCTGGCTGATCGACAGCCGCGAGGACATGGATTACTACCTCGACCTCCAGTTACAGAAACTGCAGGCCGAATCGATCGATTATTATCTGCTCCACGCCCTCAACGGCCATACCTGGGACAAGCTCGAACAGCACGGCGTCGCCGCTTTTCTCGACGCCGCCTGCGCGGACGGTCGGATCGGCAACGCCGGGTTTTCCTTCCACGGCCTGATCGAGGATTTCAAGCGGATCATCGACGCCTACCCGTGGATATTCTGCCAGATCCAGTACAACTATCTCGACCGGGAATACCAGGCCGGCAGCCGAGGGGCTCAACTACGCGGCCGATCGGGATATCGGCGTCATCGTCATGGAGCCGCTGCGCGGCGGCAATCTCGGCCTGGCCGAGGCGCCCGCGCCCATCGCTGCTCTCTGGGACCAGGCCGCAGCCAGGCGCAGCCCGGTGGAGTGGGCCCTGCGCTGGATCTGGAACGACCCCAAGGTGACCCTCGTCCTCTCTGGAATGAACGATGAGCGGCACATCGCTGAAAACCTGGCCATCGCCGACAGCGGCCGGCCGGACTCGCTGAGCGACCGGGAATGTGAACTCGTCGATCAGGCGGCCCGCACCTACCATGAGCTGATGAAGGTCAACTGCACCGGCTGCGGCTACTGCATGCCGTGTCCCGAAGGGGTCATGATTCCGGCCGTTTTCGAGGTGTTGAACAAGATGCACCTGTTCGGCAACGAGCAGGAAGCCCGGTTCACCTATGCCATCCGCATGTGCGGCATCATATCCGGAACCGCACCGGGGTTCGCTTCGGTCTGCGTACAGTGCGGAGAATGTCTGGAAAAATGCCCGCAGTCGATCCAGATCCCCGACGTTCTGGCCGAAGCGGTCGAAGAGCTCGAGGGAGCCGACCTCGACGACCGGGTCGCCTTCGTCAGGCAGATGTTCAAAGCTGAACGGACCTGAGCGCGGGCAGCCGGGCCAGCTCCGGTGCCGGCCGTGCAGATGCTGAAACGAACCGTTCACGGTATATTTTTCTATCGACTTGTCGATTACATTTTACTAGCATGTCGGCTTCAGATGAAACGGCTGGAGGCTGCCAGCAGATCGACCCTGACAGCATGCCGTTTCTGCCGTTAACAACAGAGCCTGCTGATCAATTTGTCATACGGGGGATTCCGTGAAGCGCGATTTTCTGCACATCACCGACTTCAGTGCGGACGAAATAGCCGAAACGTTTGCACTGGCCAGGGAGGTGAAAGAAAAATTCAGAAGAAGAGAGCAGTTCAAACCATTCGACGGCTGCACCATGGCGATGATCTTCGCCAAACCCTCGGCCCGCACCCGGATATCGTTTGAAACCGGATTCTACCGGATGGGCGGCCACGCCCTCTACCTCGGCCCTGCTGATATTTCCCTGGGCAAGCGCGAGGCGACCAAAGATATTGCCCGCGTCGTCTCCCGCTACAACGACGTGATCATGGCCCGGGTCTTCGCCCACGACCACGTGCTGGAACTGGCCCGCTACGCCTCCGTTCCGGTGGTAAACGGGCTGACCGACTATAACCACCCCTGCCAGATCATGGCCGACATGTTCACCATCCTGGAGCATCGCGGCCACTTCGAGGATCTCAAAGTCGCTTACGTCGGGGACGGCAACAATATCGTTCATTCCTGGCTCAGGATGGCCCAGCGGCTGCCGATCAATTTCGTCTGCGCCTGCCCGGAAAAATATCAGCCCGACGCCGAGACGATCCGGCAGACGCGCTCTGCCGGACTTTCTGAAATCGAGATCAGCCACGATCCGAAAACGGCGGTAAAAGGCGCCGACATCGTCTATACCGATGTCTGGGCATCGATGGGCAAAAAAGAAGAGGCCGAACAGCGCCGCAGCGATTTCCGCGGCTTCCAGGTTGATGAGACACTGATGAAAGCGACCGGCAAAGACAGTCTGTTCATGCACTGCCTGCCGGTTGAACGGGGCAGCGAGACGACCGACTCGGTGGTGGAGTCGAAGGCCTCCATCGTTTTCGACGAAGCGGAGAACAGGATGCATGCCCAGAACGCCATACTGCTCAAACTGTTCGACAAAAGCTAGGCAGAGAATCGCTCAACATTTCGGGGGGGCATCAGATGTCAGAGTTCAATCTGGACCATGTGGTTGAATCGCAGCAGTTCGATCGAGATGTGCTGGAACTGGTTATCCAGACCGCCCATATGATGAAAGCCGACCTCGAGGGAGGACGGACCCTGTCGCGGTTTCTGAGCGGCAAAATCATGGCATCGCTGTTCTACGAGCCCTCGACCCGTACCCGCTTCTCCTTTGAGAGCGCCATGAGAAGGCTCGGAGGTTCGGTGATCACCACCGAAAACGCCCGCGAATTCTCCAGTGCGGCCAAGGGCGAAAGCCTGGCCGACTCGACCAGGATCATGAACGGCTACGCCGATGTGATCGTCATGCGCCACAACGAAGCGGGAAGCGCCGCTCGAGCCGCAGAGATATCGAGAATTCCGATCATCAACGCCGGCGACGGAGCCGGTCAGCACCCGACCCAGGCCCTGCTGGACATCTACACCATCGCCGATGCCTTCCCGGAAATGAGCGGGCTGAGCATTGCCCTGGTCGGTGATCTCCGCTACGGCCGAACGGTGCGCTCCCTGTCCTACCTGTTGAGCAAGTACGAGGACATGGAGATTATCTTCGTCGCCCCGCCGGTCTGCAGGATGGAACAGGACATCAAGGATTACCTGGACAAATACCAGGTGCCCTGGCGCGAGGAGGAAGATCTGGCCGTGGTGGTCAGGGAGGCCGACTGCATCTATATGACCCGTGTCCAGAAAGAACGGTTCCACTCGATCGATGATTACCAGGCTGCCGCCAGCAGATACATTCTTACCCCGGAGCTGGTTGCGAATATGAAGCCCGAGTCGATCATCATGCACCCGCTGCCCCGGGTGGACGAGATCCCCCCGGAAGTGGACAGCGCCCCCCAGGCCCGCTACTTCGAACAGGCCCAGAACGGCCTCTACATCCGCATGGCGCTGCTCTACCTGCTGCTCAAGGACCGCTAGCGGTCCCGGCCGTCCCGACCCGGGACGACTGCTCAGCTGCGCAGGATGGTGATGAGCACGGCCGCGATAATCAGGGCGGCACCCAGGTAGCCCAAACCAGTGAAGGACTCTCCCAGGATGAAATAGGCGGCCACGGTTGCCAGAACCGGCTCCAGAGTCGCCGTAATCGAGGCCCGGCCGGCCTCGAGACATTGCACACCCCGGTAGTAGCAATAATTTGCCAGATAGGTCGAAACAAATGCCAGGCTGATGAGTGCGGTCCAGGCAGTCAGGTTCTTCGGTGCGAAATCGACCATCGGAAAGATGCACAGAAAGCCGATCGGCAGCACATAGAGAAAGAGGTTGCCCGATGAATATCGGCCGGAGAAGTATTTGCCCACGATGTAATAGAGCGAGTAACAGAAGCCGGAAATGAGCCCGGCGGCCAGGGCGATGAAACTCAATGAGGAGACGTTGGCCCCACCCCCCGCGCCGACGCTTTTGGAGATCAGGTAAACACCGCCAATGACCATCAGCACGGCCGCAATCTTCGCCGCACTCAAGCGCTCCCGGTAGATAAAAAACGAGCAGACCACCACCCAGGCCGGTGCGGTGTAGAGTAAAACAGCGGCCAGCGCCGCCCCGCCGGTCTTGACTGCATACTGATAGGCCACATAAAAGATGAAAATACCGAAAATACCGAAAAATACGATCAGCGGTATGTCTTTTCTGTGCAGATGTGTCTCGCCGCGCACCAGGGCGTGGGCAGCAAAGAAAAACCAGGCCAGCAGCGCCCTCCAGAAGGCCACTTCCATCGGCTCCAAACCCTGGGAAAAGGCGATGGCCCCGAAGATCCCGATAAAGGCCCAGAAGCATGCGGCAGCCACGATCAGCAGATAGCCTTTCAGCACAGGATCTCTCCGTTGCCAGGGTCGGCACAACTCCAGATGTTACATCCAGACAAGCCAGTATATCCCGGTCAGGGCGGCGGCAGCCAGGTAGCACTGCAAGACGACGAGACTGCCGAACACGCTGTGCCAGAAAAGGGTAACCCGCTGGCCGAAGGTGGCTTTCCCCGACCTGATCAGCTTTTCCACATAACTGCATTCGGCCTCAGGCACTTTGCGGTAGAAGATCGAGGTGAAGGCTGCCAGAAAGGCATAGATGAAAGCAACGATAATGAAGGCGGTCAAAAATATTACCGCCAGTTCGGTGGTCTGTCTGAAGGGTGATCGTATCATCAATTGCCCGCTCTCTCCCCGATTGCTTGAAAAGGATAGCTTCCTTTTTTTGTTAAATATACCAACTGACTAAAATAATAGTCAATTTAGAAAAACAGACGGGAAACGATGCGTCCCGGGTCGGAGCCGCCTTCCGGCCCCTCACCGGGCCATGATGAGCGCCGCGGATTGGTCGGACAAACAGGTAGATGAGACAGCAGGCTCGGGGCCCGGAGTGGTGATGCCGGCGGACTCAGGAGCTGGGAATAATTTTGACCACCACCAGGGTAACGTCGTCTTCAGCGGGGTCGCCCTGCTGAAAGTCACTGAGCGCCTCGGTGATCTTTTCGACAATGGTGGAGGCATCGGCTTCGCTGTTCTGCTTCAGAATCCGATACATGGCCTCCCTGCCGAACTCTTCGCCGCGCCGGTTGCGGGCCTCCCAGATTCCATCGGTGCCGAGCAGGATGAGCTGCCCGTCTCTGTAGTCGGATCGGCTGACTTCGGTATACTGGAACTGTTCATCCACGCCCAGCGCCACTCCCGGTCCGCCGAGTTCCTCGAGAACGCCGCTCCCGGGGTCATAGAGAACCGCCGGATCATGCCCCGCCCGGACCCAGTTCAGGGTGCGCAGACGCGTGTCGATGTGCAGATAGAACAGCGACATGAAACTGCCTGAATCAGCTACGTCCCTGGCAAGCTGTGCATTGACGTCCGAGATTACCGCAGCGGTGCTGCCCGGCAGCGCGGCCCGCTGGCGCAGAAAGGCGCGGGTCGTGGCCATCAGCAGGGCCGATGAAATGCCGTGCCCGGAAACATCGCCGATGACGACCCCGATTTTCTCGACAGGCTCCCGGCCGGAGATAATAAAGTCAAAATAATCACCGCCCGTCTCGTCACAATATATCGATCGGCCGGCAATATCGAGGCCGTCGACCACGGGCGCTCCCCGGGGCAGCAGGTTCTGCTGCACATCCTTGGCGACCGCCAGAGATTTTCGCATCTTTTCACGATGGTTCAGGCCATCGACCATCTGGTTGAACGAGCGCATCAGATCGCTGATTTCATTGCTGCCCGTGGGCGCCAGACGGGTGGTCAGGTCGCCGGCCGCGACGCTTTGCGCCCCGGCGCTGATCGACAGGACCGGAGAAATGATGCGGCGACGCACGAAAACCATAATGCCCAGTCCCAGAATAGCGGCGGCAAGTGCGAAGCCGAGCAATACCCTGCCGGTAAATTCCTGGTATTGGTCCCTGATCAGCCTGAAGGTCGCCTCGACGCTGATGACAATCTTGATGACCGCCACCACGTCGCCCTGCTTTCGCTTGGTAACCGGATAGAACACCTCGATGACCCGAACCTCCGGCTGCCCCTCAACCATTTTCAGGGTCTTGAGCGTATCCTTTACCAGCGGCTGCTTGGTGTCCAGCACCGTCTGAAAATCCGTGGGAATGTAACCATGTTCAGGGTTTTCTGTCCGTGCCGGCTCGACGATGGTGCCGTCCGGCATCCTTACCTTGTGTTCCAGCACCATACCGTCGGCATCTCTTACAATGACGCCGACAACGGCGAAATTGAGATTGTCCTGCAGGACATCGGCCCGCTCCCGCAGCATGTCGACCAGACTTGCGGTGTCTCTTTCCATGACCAGGCGCCGCACCGAGGTCTCCATGGCCGAAAGGAAAATTATCGCCTTGTTCTGCACCTCACTCAGAGCGATCTCCCTCATGCTCTCCCGATAGAAGTAGACGCTCAGGACCAGCGATGCGGCCGACAGGCCGACAATGATCAGCGCAGCCTGGGCAGCGATATTATTGAACAGAGACGATTTTCGGGCCATACTCTCTATCTGCCTGCCTTCCGCCGTTTATACAGGATCAGTTCCCCTGCTTTTCGTTGACGATCTCAACCATGGCTTCATAAATCTGCATCGGGCCGGTGCCGTTTTCGGCAGCCAGGTCCTTGAGTTTCTGCTGGGGATCGACGCTCATGCCGCGCTGTTTCAGACCTTCTATGATCATATCACAATCCTGGCCGATTTCCTCACAGAGTTCGGTAATCGTCTTTTTGCCCATGCCGGACTTTGGTGCCGTCATACCGTCCACCTGGTCAGCAGGGGTGTGTTCATCAGTCTGGGCCGGGGCTGTCCCCTTGAAAGTTGCTGAGCCGATGATCTCGTAGATCTGCTGGGGCGTCTTGCCGCTTCGTTTGGCAATATCGACGATCATTTCCTTATCGTCGGTGACCGGGATGCCCGCCTCGTCAAGCAGTTCCCTGCTCTTTTCGAGATCGAGCCCGAGGCGGCTGGTAAAACCTTTCAGCGAGGACGACTGGGCCTGGCCGTATGGCGGATCCCCATAGGTCTTGGCCGCCCCCTCCTTGATCTGCTCGGAGAATTCGACGATGGTGCTCATCGGCGGTACATTCAGATAGGTCCCGATCACGAAGACAGCGGTCAGCACCAGGCCGACAGTCGAGGCTGCGCTGAACAGGGTGAACTTATGGGCCTTGTTCTTCAGGTAGGCGACCAGCGCTTTCCAGTTGTAGTAGATGTGCAAAAGGCCGGCGAAAATAAAAAGAAAGCCGACAGTGGTGTGCTGAGCCGACCAGTCGTGCTTGTCGAGCCCCCAGAAACGCCAGTCGGCCCAGTTGGCGATCCGCCCTTCGGGTACCACGTAGAGAACGACGGAGTTGAAGGTCAGCACAATAAGCGACCAGACCATGGTCATCGAGGTGATTTTTCTCATGTTCATGACAGTTCCTTGGAATATGGATTGTGGGGAGAATCTACCGACTCAGTTCATCCAATAATCATGCCACCATGACAAGTAAATAATTAAATAGTTATTTACCCCCCGCATACCAGAGTATTACTGAATCTGACCAGTTCAGCTGCCTATCTGCCGGATAAGCTTTTCTGGATGCGGGTAAAAACCGGGTAAAATTTACCCGATCGGCAGCGCATCTGTATAAAAAGTATTCTCACAGAAGCTCGATCCGCTCTCCCTATTTCCGTCTTTTTTGTTTTTAAATAATTAAATCCAACAAGTTACGCTAGGCAACCACATTCAGGCACGGCCATTGCTTTACCTGAGGGCAAAGGCAGCAGCCACCAGACCACCATCAAACAAAGGAGCAGAATCATGAAAAAGACAATAATGATCAGTGCACTGGCAGCAGCAATTGCAATCGGCGCAGCAGCAACCACCCACGCCGGCTGGGGACAGCGCGGCAACGGTTACGGGTACAACAACATGCCGGCCCCGGGACCGCAGATGCAGATGCAGTACAACCAGGTTGACCCTGCTATCCAGGAAAAACTGGACACGTTCTTCACCGACACTCAGGACATCCGCAAGGAAATCGCCATCAAGCAGGCAGAGCGAATGGCCCTGGTAAGAAGCGACAACCCCGACCCGGAAGCCGCCGGTAAACTGGCCGGAGAGCTCTTCGACCTGCGCACCGCGATGCACCAGAAAGCCGTGGAAGCAGGGGTAAGCGCCTATCTCGGACCGATGAACGGCCAGCGCGGCGGACGCGGCTTTGCAGCCAACGGCCCGGGCATGAAACGCGGCGGCATGAACCAGGGCGGACGCCACATGAACAATATGCAGGGTGGGCCCGGTCCGCGCTGGAACTGATTTTTCCCCCTCTCCCTTCTCCCCCGACCCTGCCGGCTCACTTTTGCCGGCGGGGTTTTCTTTTTCCATCTGCTGAAAAATAGTGAAATTTAGTGTGTTTTGTCTCAGATTCGTTAATAAGAATGGGTACCGTGAAAATCAGGATTTTCGTTCAAATTCAAACCCGGACTGTATGAACATATTGCTCCCGCAGCCGATCGAAGCCGAAGCCGTCCTGCGGCTCGAGGAGGCCGGCCACAATGTGGTCACCGCCCCGGACCCGAAACCCGAGACGGTCATGGCGCTGATCAGAAATGCTCAGGCTGTCATCCTGAGAACCGGGCTGACCATGACCCGCGAGCTGATCGAAGCGGCCGACGATCTCAGGGTCATCGCCCGAACCGGCGGCGGCTTCGATAATGTCGACATCGCAGCGGCAACGCAGAAGGAAGTGATCGTCACTTCCAACCTCGGGGTAAACAGCATCAGCGTCTGTGAGCACGTATTGGCCATGATGCTCGCCCTGAGTAAAAAACTGGTGCAGCTCGACCGGGCGGTGCGCTCGGACAACTACCAGATCCGCTACCAGAACCTGTCCCGCGACCTGCACGGCAAGACCCTCGGGCTGCTCGGCTTCGGCCGGATCGGCTCCCAGGTGGCCGCGGCCTGCAGATCGATCTTCGACATGCAGGTGCTGGCCTGCGACCCATTCGTGCCCGAACAGATCAGGGACCAGCAGGCAGGCCTCGTTGACTTCGTCGACAAAGACCGGCTGTGCAGAGATTCCGACGTCATCTCCGTACATGTCCCCCTGACCGACCAGACCCGCCATGCGCTGTCAACCGTGGAGTTTGCCATGATGAAGCCGGAGGCCATCGTGATCAACACGTCGCGCGGACCGGTTATCGATGAGCTGGCCCTGATAACAGCCCTCGAGAACAAAATCATCGGCGGGGCCGGGCTCGACGTTCAGGACCGCGAACCGCCGGAGCCGGGCAACAGGCTGCTGGAACTCGACCAGGTGATCCTGACCCCCCACTCCGCCGCCCTGACCGGGGAGTGCGTGATCAGAATGGCGACCGATGCGGCCGACCGGGTCATCGAGGTGCTCAGCGGCCGCCGGCCGCTCAACGTGGCCAACCCCGAAGTGCTGGCCGCCCCGCGCTGGCGTCATCTCGGCTGAACCGGCGAACACAGATTATCCAAACCCACACCGGAGAAACCCATGTCACCCACCCTCAGCGGCGTCTATGCCCCGATCGGAACCCCCTTTGTCAATGAAGAAGTCGCTTACGATCAGCTGGCTGCCAACATGGAGAAATATGCCGCCTCGAAGCTGTCGGGCTACCTGGCCATCGGCTCCAACGGCGAGTGCGTCAGCCTCAGCGACAAGGAAAAAAGAGACGTGCTGGAAATCATCGTCAGGCACAAGGGGGCCCACCAGAAGGTCCTGGCCGGGGCCAACGCCGAATCGACCAGGCTGACCATCGAGCAGTGCACCATCGTCGCCGACCTGGGCGCCGACTATGCCTCGGTCTTAACCCCTAGCTATTTCAAGAAAAAGCTGACCGACGAGGCGATGACCCGGTACTACCTCGATGTTGCCGACAACTCCCCGATTCCGGTGGTCGGCTACAACGCTCCCGGCTTCACCGGCATGACGATTTCCACCTCGACGCTGGCCGCCATCGCCGCACATGAAAACATCATCGGTATCAAGGACACTTCGCCGGGGATGATCGCCAGTTACCTCAGAGCCACCAGTGAACTCGATTTCGACGTATTTTCAGGTACGGCCAACACGCTTTTCCCGGCCATGCTCATGGGCGCCACCGGGGGCATCGTCTCGCTGGCCAACATCTTCCCCAATGTCTGCGCCACACTCTTCGAGCGCTGCCTGGCCGAGGACCTGGCCGGGGCCCGTGAGCTGCACCTGGTGCTGGGCCGGCTCAATTCGGCTGTTTCGGGCAGTTACGGGGTGGCCGGGGTCAAATACGCTTCGGAGGTGGCCGGCTTTTACGGCGGAGACCCGCGCCTGCCGCTGTTGCCGCTGAGTCAGGCGGACAAGGAGTCGATCAGGCGGGCCATCGAGTCGTTCGACCTGAGCCCGTATCAATAGCATTACCCAAACGATTATTGCCGGCAGAGAAACAGCTCATGGACAGTCTTCTGGCCGTTGACATCGGTACCCAGTCACTGAAAGTCGGCATCGTCGATGCATCGCTCACCGTGGTCGAACGGTGCCAGGTACCGCTGGCGGTCAGGATCAGCAATACGACTTTCGCTGAAATGGACGGTGAACAGATCTGGTCCGCCCTGGTCAGCGCCTGCCGGGGGCTCAAACAGCGGGGCCGGGCCCGGGCCGTGGTCTTTTCCACCCTCTGTCCCTCACTGGTGCCGCTCGACGGTTCGGGCTCACCACTGCACCCGGTTATCCTGCACCTGGACAGAAGAAGCGGGGCCGAGGCCCAGTGGGCCCTTGACACCGTCGGGGAGGATGACTTTCTGAGCCGCACCGGCAACCTGCCGGTACCCGGCGGCATCAGCCTGACCAGCATCCTCTGGTTGAAAAAACACTTCCCCGGTATCTACCGGCGAAAAGACGTCTGTTTCGGTCATGTGACGAGCCTGGTTCTGAAACGGCTGACGGGTCGCTTTGTCATCGACCCGTCCAACGCCTCCTTTACCGGCCTCTACGATACGGTTGGTTATACCGACTGGGACGAAACCATCTGCGGGGCGCTCGATATCGACCCGGCCAAACTGCCCCGGATAAGCAACTCCAACAGCGTTGCCGGCACGGTCACCAGGCAGGCCGCCACCCAGCTGGGGATCGAGGAGGGGCTGCCGGTGGTCACCGGGGCCAACGACACGACCAGCGCCTGCGTGGGTGCCGGGGTGGTGACTGAGGGCGATCTGCTCAACACCTCAGGGACCGTGGACATCCTCGTTCTCTGTTTGGACAGGCCGCTGGTCTCGCGGCGTCACCTGCTGCGCACCCACGCCTATCCGGGAAAATGGCTGGCCATGAGGACCGTCGGCGCCGGCGGCGGGTCGCTCGAGTGGTTCCGCCAGAATTTCTGCAGGGAACTCACGAAAGAGGCCTTTTACGATGACTACCTGCCCAAGGTTCTGGGCTGCAGGACGCCATCCCGGGCAACCTTTCTGCCCTTCCTGTCGGGCAACCGGCACCAGGTCGGCCCGGCGACCGGGTCGTTCAGCAACCTGACCCTTGACTCCACCCGGGAAGAAATGCTCCTCGCCCTGCTCGATGGCATCGTCTCCTTTCAGTTCGAGGAGCTGGACCACTGGCAGCGCCAGGTCACCCTCAATAACACCATCAAGCACGTCGGCGGCGGGGCAAGAAGCAGTTATACCGCCTTCAAGCAGGATAAACTCGCTGATTTCAACCTGCAGATGCTCGGGGAAACGACCCTGACCGGGGCCGCCCGGCTGGCCTTCGAGACCCTGGGCACAAGCTGCAGATAAGCCAACCGCAGTAGGTGGAGCATGGATACCGCGACCGCTCGAAAGATCTTTTCCCGTGACCGTTACGCCGCCCTCTCATCCATCGAAATCATCGAGGCCGGCAAAGGCTTCTGCCGCGCCCGCATGACGGTCGAGGACAAGCACCTGAACTCGGTTGACATCGTCCATGGCGGGGCCCTGTTTACCCTCGCCGACCTGGCCTTTGCGGTGGCCTCCAACAGCCACGGCCAGGTGGCACTGGCCATCAATGCCCATATCACTTTTCTTCACGCGGTTTCAAGCGGCACGCTCACCGCCACGGCAACCGAAGTGGACGAACCCGGACGGCTGGGGACCTACAACGTGATCATCACCGATGAAAAAGATCAAAAAATCGCTAGTTTCAACGGCATGGTTTACCGTAAAAACCAGCTGATCGGCGGCCGGCGCTGAGGTTCTTCCGGGGCGCTAAAAAGTTTTTTGTGAAAATTTTTCGTTTTTGATCTATATCAAGGAACGAATGCTGCCGGTGCCGTTTACTTGAGGGGCACGGGCGGCGCCGAGTTCATAACGAACCCGCCGCACTCGGACGGGCACCTTGAAAAACTAAGATTTAGGCTAAAAGACAATTTTCAAGGTAGCCTGATGTCTTCGGACAAACCAGTAAAGGAGGCCGTATGAACGTAATAAAGCTTGATGATACCAGCGAATTCAGCCCCGGTCAGATGAAGCGTTATTTCCTGGTCGAGGATTCCCCTTTTTTCAAGATCATCAATTTCAACCTTGACGAGGGCGTGACGTTCCCGGTCCACTCCCATGACCTGGACGGCGAACTGTCCATTCTGGTGCTCGAGGGCCAGGGCTTCTTCCTCGGCGAAGGCGGCTCAGAGATCCCCGCCGGCGCCGGAGACATCCTGCGCTCCCAGATCAGGGAACCCCATGGGGTAAGGGCGTCGTCGAGAATGAGGATCATCGTGACCATTGCACCGCCGATCTGAATCGCTCAGACCGTGCGATTTATCAAACCATAAAACCATTAACCCAAGGAGACCGTTATGGCTGGACAAGTAGTTATCGATCAGGAGGAATGCATCGGCTGCGAGGCCTGCGTGGAGCTGTGTCCGTCAGTTTTCGAGTTTGATGATGACGAGGAGAAGGCTTCAGTCATCGAAAACGCTGACGCTTCTGAGGATTGTGTCGAGGAGGCCATCGCTTCCTGCCCCGCCGAATGCATCACTGTCGAGTAGTTTTCTGAAAAAGAAGGCTTGCCGCCGCATGCGGGGGCAAGCCTTTTCAGTCTTTACCGCCCCGGCTCAATACCGAGCCTCGAAACCAGGAAAAATAGATCCCCACGCTGCAGATCACCGCGGATAGGTAAAATACCGTGTGAACGCTGCGTAAAAAGAGATCGTACCGCTCAGGTGTAATGACCTCGCGGCCGACGATCAGGGCCAGGACTACCGTGGCAATCGCCATGCTGGCCATCTGCCCGAGCAACCGCATGGTGGCGACCGTTCCCGAGGCCAGCCCGTAGTAGCGCGGCTCGACGGTTCCCATGATGGCGATCATGTTGGGTGAGCTGAACAGGGCGAATCCGGTTCCCATGAAAAACAGGTTGGCAACGATCAGCACAGTGGGGGTGTCGGGTCCGATCTGCGAGAAAATGAGTACGCCGATAACCGTGAAGCTCATACCCGTCGTGGCCAGCAGGCGCGGTTCGATATGGTCTGAGAGTTTGCCGGTGATCGGCGAGAGCAGCGCCATCATCACCGGCTGGACCATCAGCACCGTGCCGGCGGTCTGAGGCTCGAATCCCTTGATATACTGAAGGTAGAGACTCATCAGAAAGGTTACTGAAAAGGTCGTCGAATAGTTCAGCAGGGCCGCCATGCTCGAATAGGTGAATGGTTTGTTGACGGTAAACAGGGTGACATCGAAAACCGGAAACCGGGCCCTGAGCTGATATCGGAAGAAGACCACCAGCAGCACCCCGCCGATGACCACCAGCGAGAGGCCGACAGGCGCCGGCAGCCGCGAGGCGCCGTAGACCAGCGCCAGTATCGAGCAAGCATAGAGCAGGCAGCCGCCGATATCGAACCGCTGGTTCGGCTCGCCGCGCCACTCGCCCTTGAGGAAATGGAAGGTGATAAACAGGGAAAAGAGGCCAAAAGGCAGCATCAGGGCGAAGATTGAACGCCAGCCCAGATAATGGGTCAGCAGTCCGCCGAAAAACGGCCCGGCCGAAAGCCCGATATATACCGCCGAGGCGTAAAGACCGATAGCCCTGCCGCGCCGGTGCGGCGGGAAAATCGAGGTCAGGATGGCCATGCCGGTAGTGACGAACATCGAGGCGCCGAACCCCTGGATCACGCGAAATCCGATCAGCGCCGCCGGCGAGGAGACGAAGGCGGCCAGGAAGGAGCCGAGCGTGTAGACCGCCAGGCCGATGGCGAAGACTTTTTTGCGGCCGTGAATATCGGCAACCTTGCCGGCCGGAACCAGCCCAACGGCAATGGCCAGCAGATAAGAAGTGGCAATCCAGCTGAGCTGCACCGCATCCAGCTGCAGTTCGGCCTGAATCCTGGGCAGGGCGACATTGACCGAGGACATCATGAACGGCCCCATAAACGAGGTCAAGGTAGCCACGATCAAGGCCGATCTCTCCAGGGCTCTGCTGTCTTCCTGCCTGCCGTCCGCCATCCGCTGGTCCATTGTTAGGTTTTCACCCTCTGTCGTGCACCCCATCATATAACCAGCCGCCCCGGTGCGGTTCAATAAAAAAGAGGCGGGCCGGTGACGGAGATCCTTAAATTTTTCATCTGTTTTAGCGGATTATCATCGTGCCGGACACTTGACAAGCATCAAATGATATGTCATTGACTTCTCTCATTCAGGTCAAACAGCCGTTTTACCTGTCGATTCAGGAAATCGGCACAGGCACAGATCAACAAGGGGAGTCAGATGAAAAAAAGATCATCGATCATCGCGTTCTTGGTTGGAGCAATGTCACTGTTGCCGGTGCTGGCAGCACAGTCCTCAGCCCAGACCATCGAGCTGACCTACGCCAATTTTTTCCCGCCCTTTCACATCCAGTCCAAGCTCGCTGAAGACTGGTGCCGGGAGGTCGAAGAGCGAACCGGCGGCAGGGTCAAAATCAACTACTACCCCGGCGGCACCCTGACCAAAGCCCCCCAGACCTACGACAGCGTCGAGCAGGGTATCGCCGACATCGGCATGTCGGTACTGGCTTACTCCCGCGGCCGGTTCCCGGTACTCGGCGCGGTTGACCTGCCGATGGGCTACCCCAGCGGCGCGGCGGCCACTGCAATTGCCAACCAGGTGCTGGAGAAATTCAGCCCCGAAGAGTTCGACACCACCCGGATCATGTATCTGCATGCCCACGGCCCCGGACTTATCCACACCAGGGACAAGCAGATCAATTCACTGGAAGACCTGCAGGGTCTGAAAATCAGGTCGACCGGCATGAGCGCCGTGCTGGTCAAAGCCCTGGGCGGCACCCCGGTCAGCATGGGCATGCCCGATGCCTACCCCAGCCTGCAGAAAGGCGTGGTCGACGGCTGCGCCCATCCGATGGAATCCAACAAGGGCTGGAAGCTGGCTGAAGTGCTCGATTATGTGGTCGATGAAACGTCGGTGGCCTATACCACCACCTTTTTCGTGACCATGAACAAGGCCCGGTGGGAGTCGCTGCCCCCGGAAATTCAGCAGACGATCAACGAAATCAACCGGGAATGGTCGGTCAGGCATGGGGAGGCCTGGGACTCCAGTGACCTGGAGGGCAGGGAACTGTTTATCGAGAAAGAGCGGACCATCCTTACCCTTACCCCCGAGGAGTCGCTGAGATGGCAGGAAGCCGTCAAACCGGCCATAGAACAGTATGGCGCCGACCTCGACCAGAAGGGACTGAACGGTAAAGAAATCATCGACTATATCAATTCCATGCTCAACTAGCCTGCCCCCCGGCCGTGCGTTCCTGCCCGGTGGCCGACTCTGACTGAGAAAACGAGCAGTTAAGAGTCGGCCGCCGCCCGCAGTCTTCCGGTAGCGTGCACCCACATTCAGGCCCTCTGCGAATCGACATGAAACCTTTCTGGTTGCTTCTGGATAAATCACTGCACCTGATGAAGGGCTGCGCCTCGGTCTGCCTGGTCGGCATGGCCCTGGTGACCTGCGTCGACGTGATTCTGCGCTCGACCATCAACAAACCGATATTCGGCTCCGAGGAGATCGTCTCGATCTTCGCCATCCTGGCCATCGGTTTCGCCCTGCCGTACGCCCACAAAAAAAGCTCCCACGTCGGCGTGGAAATTTTCTTTCGGCTGCTGAGCCGGAAGAACAAAAAGAAAATCAAACTGATAACCGATATCGTCTCATTTTCGATCTTCGTGATCCTGGCCTGGCAGATGTTCGTCTATGCCCAGGTCACCCGAAACTCCGGCGCCCTGTCGATGAACCTCGAACTGCCCATGTACTGGTTCGTCTATGCCCTGTCCTTCTGCCTGCTGGTCGTCTCCCTGTGCATGCTGCAGGACATTGCCCGGTCACTCTCAACAGGCGAAGCACGGCGATGAGCCCCTCCACCGTCGGCATAGTCGGCATCCTGCTGATGCTGGCCATTTTCATGACCAGGATGCCGGTCGCCTATGTCATGACCCTGGTCGGGCTGGGCGGTTTCAGCTACCTGATCTCCGTCGATGCCGGGCTCAACCTGCTGCCCCGGATCTTCTTCGACACCTTCTCGTCCTACGAGCTGACCACCATTCCGCTCTTCGTCCTGATGGGGCAGCTGGCCTTCAACAGCGGCATCAGCAGGCGGCTCTACAACACCGCTTACACCTTTTTAGGCAACACCCGGGGCGGGCTGGCCATGGCCACCGTCTCGGCCTGCACGGCCTTCGGGGCGGTCTGCGGCTCGAGCCCGGCCACCGCGGCAACCATGGCCACGGTGGGCATCCCGGAAATGAAACGGTTCGACTACTCCGATGAGCTGGCCGCCGGTTCGGTGGCCTCGGGAGGGGGGCTGGGCATGATCATGCCGCCCAGCGTGGTGCTGATTATCTACGGAATACTGACCGAGCAGTCCATCGGGGCACTGTTCGTCTCCGGGATCCTGCCGGCCCTGATGATGACCCTGCTCTTTATCGCCGCCATCTACATCAGCTGCAGAATCCATCCGGAGCGGGGACCCAAAGGGGAGCAGTTCAGCTGGCTCCAGAAGTTCAAGTCGCTGGCCGGGCTGGCCGACACGGTGTTCATTTTCACCTTTGTCACCGCCGGCCTGTTTTTCGGTTTCTTCACCCCCACCGAGTCGGCCGCGGTCGGGGTGCTGGCCATTCTGCTGGTCACCGTGGTCCGCAGGCAGCTGAGCTGGGCGGCTTTTGTCAAGTCACTGAACGAAACCCTGCAGACCTCCTGCATGATCCTCTTTCTGGTCGCCGGCGCGGTCGTTTTCGGCAAGTTCCTGGCGGTCACCAGAATACCCTTCGACCTGGCCGCCTGGGTAGGCGGCTTCGACCTGCCGCCCTTCGTGATCATGTCGATCATCATTCTGATCTACTTCCTGGGCGGCTGCTTCATGGATTCGCTCGGGCTGATCATGCTGACCATCCCGATCTTCTTCCCGATCATCACCAGCCTCGGTTACGATCCCATCTGGTTCGGGATCATCATCGTACTGGTCACCGAGATGGGGGTCATCACCCCGCCGGTGGGCATCAACGTTTATGTGGTCTACGGCGTTGCCCAGAACATGCTGACCACGATTTCACTCGAGTCGATATTCAGGGGCATCGTGCCGTTTCTGCTGGCCGTCGTTGCCGGCATCATCATCCTGATGATCTTCCCTCAAATCGTCTTGTTTCTGCCCGAGCTGGTCTATTGAACCGCACCCCGGCCCGCAGCGCTGGTCGTACTCGCTGCTGGCGGCCGCGGTCAGCTCCTGCCGATGATGTAGCCGTAGGGATCGACTTCCTTTCTGAGGATGTGCATCTCATCCCTGGTCGGCGGCGGCGTCTGTATGAGCTCGGCAGCCCGCAGCAGCTCGAACCCGCAGTTCTGCTGGATGTCCTCGAAGGTGCAGCCGGGGTTGACGGAGATCACCCGCATGCGCTTGGACTCCGGCTCGAAATCCATCACCCCCATGTCGGTGATGATTTTGTAAGGGCCGCTGTCCAGCGGCAACCCTGATTTTTGCCGCGAATCACCGCCGTCCAGCCAGCCCGGGGTGGTCATGTAGTCGAGTTTTTCGACAAAGCGGCGGCGGTCCTGACTGGTCATCACCATCATCCGCCAGCACAGCGAACCGAAGTCGTTGGCCCCGCCGCTGCCCGGCAGGCGGACCGCTGGTTTTTGATGATCATCTCCGATCATGGTCGAATTGAGGTTGCCGTACCGGTCGATCTGGGCTCCGCCCAGAAAGGTGTAGTCGACAAAACCCCGGCCACAGCTGCTCATGATCTCGGCCATCGAGCCGGCCATGCAGGCCTCGTAAAAAGAGCGCGAATCGCCGACTGAAATGGGCATCTCCGGCAGCCGCGGATCGACGCCGCCGGCCTCGAACAGGATCAGCAGGTCCGGGGCGTGGATCTTCTGGGCCAGCATCGCCGCGGCGCACGGGGCCCCGGTGCCGACGGCGACGCTGGCGCCGTCCTCGAGTTCACGGGACGCCACCGCAATCATCAATTCCATCTTGTTGTAATCACTCATGACTGGGCCTCCCGGTCGAGCAGCAGCTCTTTGCGGCGCAGCGCGCTCATTTTCTCAAGCCCGCCGTTGCAATTGATATAATCTTCATGGCCGCGGCACCCGTAGATATTCTTCTGGACGAATTCGGCAAACGCGGCCGGATCCTTTTCCGCCTCCTGCCACTCGCGCAGATGGTCTTCATCGGAAAAATATTCTCCGGCCATATTGCCCGGATAGGCACCAAACGGAACATGGCAGACTGCGTCGACCAGGTAGAAGGGAATTCTGGTAAGATGCGGCGCCCGCCGTATTTCCTTGTTGGAGATGAGCCGCTCGGTGGTGATGATCAGCCGCTTCGAGGCGCTGGCAAGCTCCAGGTCGGCAATGGCAATCCCTGAAAACCGGGCATTACCGAATATATCGGCTTCGTGTACGTGGATGACCGAGACATCGGGGTAGAGCGCCGGGACCAGCAGGGTCTTCTTCGAGGTGTAGGGGCACTCGACGATCTTGCCGGCGCCGTAGCGGAAGGTGTCGGTGCCCATGGCCACCCGGGCGGGCATGAACGGTACATTGGCAGCCGCCGCCTGCAGCCTGACGGTAAGCAGGTAATTGGTCCACTCGGTCATCTGCACTCTGCCGCTCTCGATGTACTTCCTGACATTTCTGGACAGTCCGCGAGCCTCGAGACCGACTACGTAGGCGACATCCACCCGGTCGTAGACTTCCCCAACCGTCAGGACCTGCATATCGTGGGTTGCCGTGTGCCCGGCCAGACCGAGGTTCTTTCTGCCCTGGCGGACGATTTCGTGACAGGCCGCCAGCGGCGTCCGGTCCGCACCGAAGCCGCCAATGGCCAGGTAATCACCATCCTTCACGTATCGGGCGACTGCGTCTGCAAGCGACATATCCTTGGGCACCAGGCGCCTGGATTTGGTTCTGAAAAAGCGCCGGGCCTCATCGGGGTCCGGATTGGTAAGCAGGGCCCCGTGTCCCTCATCGACCACGTTCAATGTGCACCTCTTGAATTGAAGTTGTTCAGGTAGCCAGCCAACACGCCCGGGTTACTGATACCCGCGGCTGAAACGATACATACCGATATTCAGGCGGTTTGTCCAGGGGCCAGAAACCAGCCGGGACCGGGAGAGAAGTCGATCTTCTCCAGGCCGGGAAATCCCGATGCCCCGTCTGATTCAATGACCAGCGAAGCGCGGCCGGACATCCCGACCGAGCGGGGCTTGGGCTTTCTCCCGTCAGTGACCAGGACCAGCAGGCCGGGCTGCACGAATTTCCACAGGCTGCCGGACTCGCAGACCACCGCTGCGCCAGGGGGGATGAGCGATCGAAACTGCTCGAATCCGCCTTTGAGCCGGCCGTCATCACCCTGCAGGTAAAACACCCGGCGGGCTCCAGCCCGCAGCATCCGGGAGGTGTCCTTGCCCAGATCGAGGCGGCGCTCCTCTATCAGGTGTTGCGCCTCACCGGCCGGGCCGTGACCACCATGATAGATCTGTTCATCGGGGTACACGGCCGAGACCTTCAGCCCGTACACATCGCTGATCCGGGAAAATTTTTCGATCAGCCGGCAGGCTAACTCGGTTTTGCCGACATTTCTGCCGCTTCCGGCAACGATGATCAGATTGCGCATATTCTCCCTTTCCAATCGGCCGGCTTATTTGGGGACGGCTGACCGGCTGACGAATCCGTGCTGCCGGGCCAGCTTTTCCAGCATTACCGCAAACCCGACGCCCAGCGAGTAGAGCCCGCCGATACCCAGGTTGGCCTCGCCGGTGTCGTCGAAAAACAGCCCCAGGGCGGACTCCATTTCCTCCTCGGCTTTCCAGTAGCAGATCAGCATCGGCACCAGCGGCAGCGGCGAGAGCACCACCGCCACGTCCGACTTGAACTGATCCTCGATGCGCCTGCCGCTGAACATCGACACCAGGTCGCCGAACAGGTCGTCATGGGCGTCGGCGGTCTGCTTCAGCACCTTCTCACACTGCTGGTTGAACAATCGGTACCAGTCCTGCCCGCTTGGCAGCTCCCTTAACGGCAGCCAGTTACCGGTGGGCGGAACGCCCTGGGAAGAAATGATGTAGTTGAGCGCCGCGACCAGTATCCAGTTGTTGACGTGGATATCGGTGTAGGCCTTGCCGTCCCGATCGACGGAGAAATCCTTGCCCATAATTTTCAGCGTCAACCGGCCGTCGCGGTGAGTAGCGCCGATCTGTTCCGCCCGCTGCTCAAAATCGATGGTCGAAAGCGCTTCCTTGAGGCCGGTGATGACCTTTTGGTTTTCTTCCTCGATCCGGTTTCTCTTCCGGGGCTGCTCGCCATGGCGGGCGATATGTTCGGCGGCCACCGTCGGGCATTCATGCAGCCGGCGCCTTCCCTCGAACACCCCGGCGGCAAAGGCCAGGCAGGTCTTCTCCCCGCACCGGCGGCAGTTGCTCTTGTCGAGCAGCTTGAACACTTCCATGACATTGGCAAATGGCGCCATCGCCGTCCTCCACAATGCTGATTCCCCGGGTTCTCAGAGATCTTCCCGCAGCGGCCCGGCAGCCCCGCCGACTGCAAGAAGCCTTGACATCATTATATACACACTGGTCGAACCGGCAATAAACAGGGCGACCAGGATAACTGCATATACGGTACTGCCGAACTTCAACTGCCAGACGAAAAGATAGGGCAGAATATAGGTCAGCCCGAACAGCAGACAGACGCCTACTCTTTTACCGAGCTGGTAGTTGTTGTCACCGAAATTCCGCGGCCAGATTCCGCCGGTGCCGGTCGCTCTGTAGAACTTTTCCAGCTGCTCGCGGGTATCGGGGCGGGTTGCATACATGACCGTCACCCAGGTAAGAACCACCAGCGTGGTGAGAATGATCAGCTTCAGCGGGTAATAGTCGAGCATGGTCCTCTGGCAGAGCGAATCGATACCGGCCTGGAAAGGCCCGCCGACCGCGTAGAGATGATCAAAAACAAGCGTGTAGATCAGCGAACTGGCCATGGCGCTGATCTGGGTCCAGGCATTGATCCGCCACCAGAACCAGCGAAGCAGGAAAACCGGGGCGACGCCGGCGCTGATCGAAAATATGAACTTCTGGAGAGTAAACAGTTTGTCGTTGTTGAAGGCAAAGGCGAGAGACAGCACCGAAACCAGCGTCATCATGGTGAACGAAAGGGCCCGGTAGCTCCTATCACTGCCGCTCCGGTACAGGTAGGTCTTGAAAATATCGACGGTCAGAAGGCCGGCTCCCCAGTTGATAATGCTCTCCAGCGTGGTGACGAAACTGAACACGAAGGCGATGACCACCAGTGCCCGGACCCCGCCGGGCAGGTATTTGAGCGCCACATCGAGATAAAAGGCCTCGGTGTCGACGGTTGCAGGGTCATGCCGGGCGTACTCGATAATCCCGGCGTCCCAGATCACACTGACCAGGACAAACATCAGGCTCGTGACAAGTATTGGCACAAACAGGGCCCGAAAGGCAAAAAAACTGTTTTTGGCCTGAAAATGCCGCTGGGCGTTCGGGTCGGAATCGTCGATAATATAGACCGACCACCACTGGATGGTGAGGAACACCAGGAAATTGGACAACGAACTTTTGCCCTCCACCGGCTGGAAGGAGGGCAGGAGATTGGTTTTGTCGGGAAAATCCACCCGGAGCGTCTGGTACATCTCACTTACTCCGCCGTATTCATTGAAAATAAACCAGCAGACAAAAATCGGGGCGATGAGACAGAGCAGTGCGCTCAGGGCATCGGTCCGTATTTTCTGGTGAAAGGAGTTTTTCAGCACCAGAAGCAGAACAGCGACAGTGACGATAGTGCTGGACGCAAAGGGGCCGCCGACAGCCAGCACATCGATGAATTTTTTCAGGGCCAGAATCAGAAAAGAGCCGAACAGCGGAATGACGAACAGTGCCAGGAACAGTGCCCTGAAGACATGCATCACCACCGCGCTCCTGCCTGAGTAGCGCAGCCTCAGCAGCTCGTTGTCGGTCCTGAACTTCAGTTTCGCCCACATCGAGGCAAACAGGATGGCCGGCACCCCGGCCAGCCAGAACCGATCCTTGAGCACCCAGAGACTCGAGTAGCCGTTTTCCAGGATGATGCCCATGCTCATCATGTCGGTCATCGGACTCCAGGAGATCATCATCAGCGAGGCGGAAAGCAGGAGCCAGCCCGGCTTCTTGTCCTCACCGAACATCTGTCTGAAGGTGGCGGCCCGATAGCGGTAGGAGAGTCCGGCGACAACCAGAAGGTAGAGTGCGATAACGGAGTAATCCAGTGGGGAAAGTGAGATCGCCTGAATCAATTTCTATACCGGCTCAGGGTGTTTTCGGTGATCCCGATCAATTTGGCCAGGGCCTTCTGGGTCGGCTTTTGGCGCAATCCGCTCTTCAGGTTTTCCTCCTCGATCATCGAGCTGTAGACCCTGGAGACATAGCTGATGTAGGCCCGCTTCAGATCATTGAACGGGTTGCGTTCGAAGAAGGCCTTGAGTTCGGAGGGTGAGCCCGGCAGCATCAGGTAGTCGCCGATCTGCTCCTGCTGCAGGATCGGCGGCAGCGTGTTCAGCACCGGCGAGGCCGCCGTCCGGACCGCGCTGAGCCGGGCCAATTCGCGGTCGCCGAAGACAATCCACTGCCTGAGCAGGGTATTCAGCTCTCGGATGTTCGACTCGTTCCACTGGGCCTCGGAGAGCTGCCCGATTATCCACTCGTCTTCGAGCCGGTGCTGGTAGGACCTGATATCTGCCGGGGTCAGTTCGCCGGTGGCACCATCCCGAAACACCGTTGTCCAGGTGTAGCGCTCCAGCAGAATGTAGGCAATCTTGTAGATGGTTCCTGGACTATGCGCCTCGTTGTCCCGCAGCGGGTGAACCGTCACCCCGAGCTGTCCGATACGGCTTTTCAGGTCCGGGCGCAGCTTCTGCGAATCGTTGATCAGAGCCGTCTGGCCCGCCCCGATGACCCGGACATCGGCATAGTGGTTTTCTTTTCCGCCAACCGGCCGGAACTCGCCGGATTCCATACAGCGCAGCAGTTTGGCCTGGATCCGCTGGCCCATATCCGGCAGCTCGTCGAGAAAAAGGGTGCCGCCGTCGACCTGCTCCAGAATTCCAGCATAATCGGTTTCCGCCTGGCTGTGCGAACCCTTGACGTAACCGAACATTTCACTCTCCAGCAGTTCATCCGAAAAACCGGCACAGTTGACCGCCATGAAGGGACGGTCCCGGCGAGAGCTCAGTTCATGGATGGCCCATGCCGTGGTCTCCTTGCCGCTGCCCGATTCGCCCTGGATAAGTACATGGTAATCGGTGGCGGCGATGTAGTTGATTCGTTCGCGCAGCTGATCGATCAGGTTCTTGTCGACCTTCTCGGCTGCGTATGAGCCGCCGGCCATATCGGGCTCACCCAGCTTGTAATAGCGAAAGACCCGCTCGATTTCTCTGTTGGAACACTGCCTGTCGAAACCGGGGTCGCTGATCAGCTCACGGATGACCTGGCCGAGATCTTTCTGCCGGGAAATAATCGAGAGAATCAGCCGGTACTGGACCCAGATACGTTCCAGGGCCAACCTCTCAGCTTGCGGCAACACTTTGTCCTGGCTGTCGAGATACTTCGATATCAACGTTTCGGAAGAGCTGGAAAGCAGCCGTTGCTTATATTCGATCGCTCTGAAGTCGAGTCCGTTGTCTCGACACCAGCTAATGATATTTCCGAAGCAGTCATAGGAGGCAATGGTAACCCTGTTCCCGGCACCGCTCGATTCCAACAAGCCGGCGGCCATTTCGAGCTGGTCGTCATTCAGGTAGCGGGCGGCAACCAGCACGGCTTCGCTGTTTCCGGTTGTCGAGACAAGGCGGCAGAGACTGTCACCAAAGTCCCGGGGACGGATGTGCTCAACCAGGCCGAGCCCCGGCCGGCCGATCTCCTGATAAAAGGCCCGGGCAAAGGTGACGGAGGGTTCACGGGAGTCGACCAGAACATGGAGAAGCTCAGTGCGCATCACTGTATCCGCCGATGGTTGGGGGTGGGCATCCGCTACAGCCCTAACTCACTATATCAGAATATGGTATTTTGACATAACAAAATATCTAAAATCGGTATTTTCCGTAAAATTATTACATTCCGCTATTCTCTGACCACCTTAAAAGCACCAGCTGCTGGTCGATCCCGCCCTGTTTTTCGCTCCCGATCAAGGCGGCACAGTAAATGCATTTATATGTCAGGTTGCTTTCAGGTTCCCCCCATTAAATACAGGAGGAGTGCGATATGAAAGAGATTTACACCGACTTCCCCGACCTGTCCGAAAAAAAGATTCGGGCCATCGAAAACCACTGCCGCAAATCTCACGACACAGCAATTGCCGATTCGGTCATCGGCGCTTTCAGGACTTCGGCACAGTTTCTGCAAAGGCTGGCGCAGAAACCTGAGAAAACCACCATTTCCTGAGAAGAGTCCGGCGGGTATGACCGCCGAAAAAGAAGGTGGAGAGATATGTCCTTGTTCCTGCATGAACAGAGCTCTCCATGGGCAGAGCCCGATCGAGCCTGGGTACCTCGATCGGGCTCTGTGTTTTCTTGCCGCCGCCATCGCCTCGGTCGATAATTTAGAAAAAACCGGCTTTGGGGTTCCAACGGTTACACTCCCCCGAGACAACCAATTCCCGCAGGCCCGCCAACGCAGTGATCTGCACCCAGGCCAACCAGACAAAGATGAAGGGTGCATCCGGTCTGCTCCTCGCTGCAAAGATGCTCGTTAATGATTATTAGATAGAGGTTGCAGTCTGTCGCGGCGATCAGCTCAGCATTGCAGCGACCCCACAATACGATCCCGGCCCGAGCCGGTCGACATGAATACGTTTTTAAAAAATCAACGAAAAACCAGCGAGGTATGAATATGAGCAACCCATCACTTTTTGAACCGCTGCATATCGGGGATCTGAAACTGAAAAACCGGATAGCCATGGCCCCGATGACCAGGGGCAGGGCCGGAGACAGCAGGGTGCCCAACGAACTGATGGCCGAACACTACTACCAGCGCTCGTCGGCCGGGCTGATCATCACCGAGGCGACGGTCATCTCCACCGAGGGCATCGGCTGGATCGGGTCCCCGGGTATCTACACCGAGGAGATGCGAGACGGATGGCGCAGGGTAACCGAGCGGCTCAAGCCCACCGGCAGTCATGTATTCCTGCAGCTGTGGCACTGCGGAAGGGCCTCGCACAGCGATTTCCATGACGGCGCCCTGCCGGTTTCAGCCTCGGCGGTCAAGATCGAGGGCGATCAGATCCACACACCGCTGGGGAAAAAAGATTATGAAACGCCGCGGCCCCTGACCATCGAGGACATCGGCAGTACCGTCGACGATTACCGAAGAGCCGCCCAATATGCTCTCGAGGCCGGGTTTTCAGGGATCGAGGTGCACAGCGCCAACGGCTACCTGCTCAATCAGTTCCTCGATTCGAAAACCAATCAGCGAACCGATGCCTACGGCGGCAGCCTGGAAAACAAATGCCGCTTTCTGCTCGAGGTACTGGCTGCCGTTTTTGAGATCTGGCCGTCGAACAGAGTCGGGGTCAGGCTCTCGCCCAACGGCGTGTTCAACGATATGGGCAGCGACGATTTTCGCGAAACCTACCTCTACCTGATCAAGCAGCTGAGTCCGCTGAAGCTGGGCTATGTCCACATCATGGACGGACTGGCTTTCGGTTTTCACGATAAAGGCGAGCCGATGACCCTGGCGGAGTTCAGGGAACACGATCCGGGCGTCATCATCGGCAACTGCGGTTATACATTGAGTGAAGCTGAACAGCGGCTGGAAGCTGGCGACGCCGATATCGCCGCCTTCGGAAGGCCGTTTATCAGCAACCCCGACCTGGTGGAGCGGTTCAAGAACGGCTGGCCGCTGGCCGCCTGGGACGACATGTCCCTCTGGTACACCCCCGGACCGGACGGGTATACCGACTACCCGGCCTACCCGCGATAGCTCTGGGTAGCGGTTCGATTAAAGACGGTAAACCTTAAGGGTACCTTGCAAAATTAGGATTTCGGTTGAAGATCAAGGCGCCTGTGGAACTTTTACCGCAGGCATATAGCCGATATTTGCAGGATAAAATTTTCACAGGCAACGCAGAGTTTGGGCAAAAAGACAATTTTTCCAGGCAGCCGTTATCGATCCGGGCTATACATTTCAGCGGAACAGATTTGAGCCGCGGCGGCCCGCGCATTACCATCGGCAAGCGGTGCGGCCGACCGTCGCTTTCGGGCAGAAATAAACGAAATCAGAGGCGTATACGATCACCGCTTCATACCTGAAAAATATTTCCTTCGACCTCCGGCAGCGGCTGCCGGATGGATTCCGGCGCCCCTTTTTTGTCGGCCTGGCTGCCGGGTTTCTGGGCGACACGCTGGTCTACCAGCTCTGCTCCGGACTTGGGGCAAGCCGGCTTGCGGCCCATTTCCTGGCCTTTGCCGCCGGACTGGCAGCTCTGTTTGCAGCAATAGGATTGCTGGCTGGAACAAAAACGGCTCGATGGAAGGCAGTGCTCAACCCCGCAGTCATTCCATCACTTTTTCTGATATGGCTGTTTCGCATCGGTTTTTTCGTTTCGATTGAAGCATTGGCGGCACCACTCCTGCCGATCCTGCCAACAATCGCCGCCGGCCTGGTCTCGGCAGCCGCCGGGTCCTGGCTTCTCTGCTCACAGCTGCTGCCCGGGCAACCTGCTCCGCTCAGCCCAGAAGCCCGCTTCCGCCTCAGGCTCGCCGGGGTGATCCTGATCTCTCTGGCGCTGCGCTTTCTGTTTGCAGGCTCCTTCGAACTGCTCAAAGAGGAAGCCTACTACTGGGCCTACGCCCAGCACCTCGACATCGGCTACCTCGACCACCCGCCGATGGTGGCCGTTCTGATAAAGCTTGCTACCCTGCTGCTGGGAGACTCGGAACTTGCGGTCAGGATCGGGGCGATTTTCTGCTGGCTCCTGGCTGTTTATTTCGCCTGGCGCTATGGTGCGGAGGTGGGCGGCCAGAACCAGGATGTCGGGCTCCAGGCGGCGGCGATCATGTCGGTGATCCCGGGCTTCTTCACGTTTGGCCTGTTCATGACCCCCGACGCACCGCTGATAGCCTGCTGGGCCGCAACCATCTTCTTCCTGCGCCGGGCACTGGTCGACCTCGATAACAAGAGCTGGATCGGGGTCGGCCTCTTTCTGGGGATGGGGCTTTTCTCAAAATACACCATCGCCCTGCTCGGTCCGGCCATTGTCATATTCATGCTCATCGACAGGCAATCGCGGCACCTGCTGATCAGGCCCTACCCATACGCAGCGGCCCTGCTGGCCCTGCTTGTCTTTTCCCCGGTCATCCTCTGGAACATGCAGCATGAATGGGCATCGTTTCTGTTCCAAACCCAGAATCGGCTGGATGCATCGCCCGAGTTTTCGACCCCTGAGATGGTGCTCTTTGTCCTGATCCTGCTCAGCCCGGCGGGCTTTGCGGCCGCACTTTATTTTCTTTTCGGGCGCAGAAAATATATCGGCTCCGGTGAGGTCTCCCGCCGCAACTATCTGTTCGGTTTCACGCTGACCCTGGTCCCCCTGCTGATTTTTTTCTATGTAAGCCTCGCCAAGGAGGTCAAGTTCAACTGGACTGCCCCCGTATGGCTGGCGGCCCTGCCCTTCATGGCCATGACCCTGTCCCGCTCCTCGACCGTGGTGTCGGAGCGAATGCGGAGCTGGTTCGTCAGGTCCTGGGAGGTAACCATACTGGTGCTTCTTCTCGCTTACGGCGCTCTCTTTCATTTCTTTGCTGTCGGCGTTCCAGGGGTTGCCTATCGAGGCGGCGGCCCGCTGTGGGGCTGGGCCGCCTATGCGCAGGAGCTCGATAAGCTGGCAGACTCACTGGAAGAAAATACCGCCATCCGGCCGCTGATCGTCGGCATGGATCAGTACAAAACGGCAAGCGGCCTGGCCTTTTACCGGACGATTAACCGCAACCGCCGGCCCGGTTCCGGGTCAAGCCGTCCCCTGGATGAAACAGCTGGCCGCACCATCGCCGGGAAACGTAGCGCCGTCATGTATGAGTACTGGTTTTCGCCATCGGACTACCAGGGCCGGCCGATGATCCTGGTGTCGCCGTCGCGCTCGGACCTCGATGGCAGGTGGATCACCAGAGATATCGACCATGTCGGTGAGATCGAAATACTCGAAACCACCAGATACGGTGCTCCGGCCGCCCCCCTGTTCTACCGGCTGTCAAATGTCAGCCAACAGGACCCGGACCTGAGCTCCCGGCCAACCTCCCCGCCCGCACCCCACCCGTCCGGCCGATCTGATTCCTGATCCCCCTCCGGCGACAGGGGCCTCACTGGTGTCGGGATTTTCTCTGTTGATCTAATCATACGATGATAGTATCATAGCTGGAGTTCTGCTCCAGTTCATAAAAAAAACCATGCCTATTATCGAAAACGAACGTCTTTCCAAGACCGTCGCCGACGACATCCAGCGGAAGATCATCAACAGCGAACTCACGGTTGGTGACCAGCTCCCCACCGAGCCGAAGCTGATGGAAGAGTATGGCGTCAGCCGGACCGTGATACGAGAAGCGGCGGCCTGCCTGGTCAGCCGTGGGGTGGTCGATGTCCGGCCGCGTCGGGGGATGACGGTTCGGGCCCCGGACGGCAAGGGGCTGTCGGAATCCCTGATCGCCCAGCTGCAGATGAGCAATGTTTCACTCTCGCAGCTGCTGCAGGTGCGCTCCGTACTCGAGACTGCCATGGCCAGACTCGCCGCCAGCCAGCGCACCGAGGACGATATTGCCAGGCTCCGTGAAAATCTGCACAGAATCGAGACGGCGGACACCGACCGGCGCGGCGTACTGAAAATCGACCTCGAGTTCCACGACCTGCTCGCCGAGGCCACCCACAACCCGTTTTTCATTCTGGTCAGCCGGCCGATCACCGAATTGCTCTATTCGATCTATATCAATAAATCGGACTATATGGCCTTTCGGACAACCACCTGTACCGAACACCGGGCCATTGTCGACGCCATTGCCAGCCGGGACGGGGACGGCGCTGCAGCGGCAATCGAAAAGCATCTGAACAGGGTCGGGACCACCATCGAGAAACTGCTTGCGGAGAACATAGAAACCGAGCCCGATGGGCCGTCAACCGAAGTGTAAAGATCTGATTGGCACTGGAGGCTGATCACTATCAGATAATTCTTCCAAAGAGACATGACGATGTTCAAAATCAAAAAGAAAAGCTGCACCTATTGCAGGCTCTGCATGCTGGCCTGCACGTCGGCCCACGAGCCCGGCCTGCAGAGCGTCAAGCGGGCCCGGATCCATGTAGAGGACGACTGGCCGGAAGTCGGGGCAATTCACGTCTGTGTCGCCTGCAAAGAGCAGTTCTGCATCAAAGCCTGTCCGGAAGAGGCCCTGTCCTGGGGAGGAAGGGTGATACTTGATCAGGACAAGTGCACCCAGGGTTATGAATGTGTCGAAGCCTGCCCGTTTGGCGGCGTCAGGATCCATCCTGAAAGTGGCTATCCGCTTATCTGCGATACCTGCAGCGGCGAGTTCTCATGTGTCAAAGTCTGCCCCACCGGGGCAATATCAAGGAGATAATCCACCATGTGGAATGGATACGCAGGAAAGATACTTGACATTGATCTGAGTTCAGGAGCGGTCAAAACGGTCGATTTAGACAGGGACATGGCGGAGAAATACATCGGCGGCAAAGGTTTTGGCATCCACACCCTGTACCATCGGCTGCCGGCCAACTGCGACCCGCTGTCCGCCGACAATATCCTGGTCTTTGCCACCGGCCCGCTGACCGGCTCCCAGGCCCCGGCCTCCGGCCGCCTGGAGCTCTGCACCAAGAGCCCGGCAACCGGTTTCTGGCTCGACTCCAACGCCGGCGGCAGCCTCGGTCCGGAGCTCAAGTATGCCGGTTACGATGCGCTGATCATCACCGGCGCTGCCGACAAACCGGTTCTGCTGCTGATAGAGGATGACCAGGTGTCTCTCGTTCCAGCCGATGAATACTGGGGCCTCGGCACCATCGAGACCCACAAGAAGCTCAAGGAGGGCTACTCCAATGAGCATCGCATCGCCTGTATCGGCCAGAACGGTGAGCAGCTGGCACCGCTGGCCAATGTCCAGACCGAGTATCGCTCCTTTGGCCGGGGCGGCGCCGGCGCGGTTATGGGTTCGAAGAAGCTCAAGGCGGTGGTCGTCCATGGAACCGGTACGATCACCACCGCCGATCCCGCCGAGTTTTCCCGGATGGTCCGCGAATCGACCAACGAACTGGGAAATGCTCCCGACACCGGAGCTGCCAAGCCCGAATTCGGTACCAATGTCATCCTCTCCCTGATGGATTACACCGGCATCCATCCAAACAAAAACTTTCACCGCTCGACCCTTGACGAAAAACCCATCGACGAGCACGATGTGCGTAAGTTTTACAAACGTAATCGGGCCTGTTTCTCCTGCACCATCCGCTGCAGCAAAATCGCCCGGGTGGAAGAAGGGCCCTACAAGGGATCGTTTACCGAAGGACCAGAATACGAAATGACCTGGTCATTCGGGGCTCATTGCGGCAATACCGACGTACCGACCATTATCGAGGCCGAGCATCTCTGTGACGCCTACGGGATGGACGGCATCTCGGTCGGCAACGTGATCGGCTTTCTGATGGACTGCTACGAGCGGGGCCTGATCACCACCGAGGACGCGGCGGGGCTCGATTTAACCTGGGGCAACAGTGAGGCGATGATCGCTGCCGTGCACCTGATCGGCAAGCGCGAAGGCGTGGGCCGCGAATGGTCCAGGGGGGTGAAACACCTTGAAGAGACCATCGAAGGCGCCCGGGGGCTCGGAGCCCAGGTCAAGGGCCTGGAATTGCCTGCCTACGACCCGCGGGCCTCGAAGGGTATGGCGCTGGCCTATGCAACCAGTGACCGCGGCGGATGCCATCTACGGTCCTGGCCGATCGGCGAGGAGATCATGAATATGGCCAACCCGCTCGGACTGCACACCACCGAGTTCAAACCCGAAATCGTCAAGAGCCAGCAGGACCTGTTCTGCCTGGTCAACAGCAGCGGGCTCTGTCTGTTTGCAGCATTTACCCTGTCACTCGAACAGATCGCCCCGCTGTTCGCCTCGATCACCGGCATCGAATCATTTGCCGAGGCGGAAAATCTGCTGCTCGCCGGCGAGCGGATCAACAACCTGGTCCGGCTTTTCAATCTGCGCGAAGGGTTGAGCGTCGAAGACGACCGGCTGCCTGAGCGGTTCAGCACCGAACCGCTGCCCGACGGGCCGTGTCAGGGTGAAACGGTGGACATCACCGGGATGCTCAAGGCCTACTACACACTGAGGGACTGGACAGCGGACGGAAAGCCGACAGCGGAACTGCTGGAGAGATTAGGTATTTCGGTCGGCTGACATTTTATGAGCGATTATCGCGCACAGAAAAACACCCATAGTTCAAGCTAAGCTACAGCCAAGGAGATTTCGCCCATGTTTCGTCCAGAAGGAATTTACCCAGCATTGTTAACGCCCTTTGATGATCAGCAGCGGGTCAATGAAGCCGAAATGCAGAAGCTGCTCGATTTCGGCATTGCCCGGGGGCTCGACGGCATCTTTCCGGTCAGTTCGGTCGGTGAGGGGATCCACATGGATTTCGAGGAGAAATGCCGCTGCATGAAAATGGTGGTCGACCAGGTGGGAGGCCGGGTTCCGGTAACTCCCGGCGTTGTCGCCTCGGCTCCGAAAGAGTGTGTCCGGCTGGCCAGATATGCCGCCGAGATCGGCTGCGAAGCGGTGGTCGTCACTCCGCCCTACTTCTACAAGCCCGGCGGCGCCATGGTTGAGCGCTTCTTCGAAACCATTATCGAGGAGAGCGGGCTGCCGATCGTTCTCTACAATATCCCGCTGTTCACCTCACCGCTTGATTACGACATGGTCAAGCGGCTGGTCAGGTACCCCAATGTTGTGGCCATGAAGGATTCGAGCGGCTCGATGGTCGATTTCATGCACTTCATGGACAAGATCGCCATTGCCGGCGAGGACATCTCCATGCTCACCGGACGGGAGGAGACCCTGCTCTCCTGCCTGCTGATGGGGGCCAAGGGCTGCATGACGGCCACCGCAGGGATCTTCCCCGAGATCATGGTGGGAATCTACAAGGCTTACCAGGCCGGCGAGCTGGACAAAGCGCTCGAGCTTCAGCGGGCCATCCTGGTGGTGATCAGGACCATGTTCGCCGCGCCCTTTCCGATCGGCTTCAAGCTGGCCCTGGAGATCCGCGGCATCAAGATGGGACCGCCGCTGATACCGCCTTCGGCCGCGGACATCTACCAGATCAACACGGTCAAATCGAGGCTCAAGATGGTCATGGAGCCGCTGATCGACAAATACTGCACCGTCTGATCAACTGGCTGCATTTTTCTCTCACCACTCGTTAGCACAGAAGCCGGAGCGCTTATCGCTCCGGCTTCCTGATCCGGCACAGCAGTGTATTTCATCTGAGCAACGCAGTTCTTTGCAATGCTCTGCGCTGAAAAGACACGTCCGAATCAATCCTTCACGTAACTCTCTTCACCGTTTCGCAGACTCGGGAAAGGACGTCTGCAGAGCAAATTCCATAGCGAACCCGGGGTCCTCTGCGAGATCGATCCGTCGGACCCGGGGAGCGATGCTCCGGGCCTCCGCCTCTTCACCCTGATCCAAGAGCGCCAGCAGGGCTCCCCTGCCGGCCGCGTTTTCAACGATCGAGATATCTGCCTGGCAGGCTATTTCAGGCAGCATGCCGATGGCGACCGCATTTCTCCAGTTGAAACGGGCTCCGAATGCTCCCGTCAACACCAGCCGGTCGACCTGATCGATACCGGCTTTTTCCATCAGCAGCTTGATACCGGTCGATACGGCAGCTTTGGCCAGTTGTACCTGACGAACGTCTGACAGGGTCAGGACGACAGGTTTCTGGTGTGAGGAGTCATTGCCCTCGATGATGACAAATTCGCGGCCGATACCGTTCCCGTCTTCCACCACTCCCGGCACGCCTTCACGCAGGCGGCCGCTGGGCACGATCAATCCGGCTTTCAGCATCTCCGCAACCGCATCGATGATAGCCGAGCCGCAGAGGCCCCGGGGCGGGATGGTCTCATTATCATCGATCATCGTGTACCTCACCCGGTAGCTGTCGGGATCGATTGCTATTTTTTCAATGGCACCCGCAGAGGCCCGCATACCGCAGGTGATATGCGCCCCCTCCAGCGCCGGGCCTGTCGCACAGCTTGTCACCCAGATTGAATCCCGGTTGCCCAGGGCGATCTCACCATTGGTGCCAAGATCGATGATCAGTGAAATCTCACCCATCGAGTACGGTTTTTCAGAGAGAAGCACCCCGACGGTATCTCCGCCGATAAATCCGGAGATCACCGGAAACAGAAATACTCGGACCGAACCTGGTAAAGCCAGCCCCAGATCTGCACCAGTAAAGGTCTGCGCCTTGCACGATCGGGGCATATATGGTGCGCACCCGAGAATACCGGGATGCTGTCCCGCAAACAGGTGCTGCATCGTTGTATTGCCGACCACCGTTACCTTTGAAATAGAACCTCTTCGGACACCACTATTGCCGAGAAGCGTATCTATAAGCCGGTTGATGCCATCGATTATTGTGATGCGCAGCTGTTCGAGCCCGTCATTATGGTTATTGCAATAGGCAATTCGGCTGATCACATCCTCTCCAAAACGACGCTGGGGATTTGCCTCGGCAGCAGCATCCAGAACTTCACCCGTGTGCAAATCACACAGGTACAGCACCAGGGTCGTCGTGCCGATATCGATGGCGATACCGAATGATTTGTCACTGAGGGGAGAGTATTTGGAGGGCTGCTGATCACCTTTTCGGATGGTGCCGACCAGAGACTTTCCGACAGCTTCCCGGCTGTCGAGAACAGATTCGGCTACTGAAACGGAAAGCGGACCTCTGACTTGGGTCTCACAGGCCAGCCTTCCTCCTTTTCCGATGAACTCAGCCGGCAACCGGCTGGATTCATTTTCAGTCAACGGCGACGCATGATGCGGCGGAGCGACTTCCACCAGGCACTTACCGCAGAGCCCTCTGCCGCCGCACTCGGAACGCAGCTCCAACCCCGCTGCTTCAGAAGCAGCCATCAGCGTCTCACCGTCGGCAACCGTGGCTGACAGCCCCATCGGCTGGAAGGTCACTTTATGCCCTGAAAACCGGTACTCGATGTCAGATTTCAGTTTCACCAAAGAACATGTCCTGGGTTATCTCTTTTCCGGGGGAAATCCTGATAAATTCTTCTTTCGGGTAGGGTCCATAGATGAGCTTTTCGAAGAATTCGCGGCTTCTGCCTTCGATCTCCAGGTAGTGCATCCCGAAATACTCGGCATTTTCCAGGGCGATCTTGCGCATCGGCTGCAGATCAGCCGTACCGGTGTTGATCAGCACCAGATGGGTATAGTGTTTGAGCTCTTCTTTTTTTGCCCACTCGGCGGTCGCTCTTCCATAGCGGGGTAAATAATCATCTTCGATGATGCTCAGTGGGTCTTTTCTCTGCGCAATCCAGCCTGGTGTAAGGTAGTACGAGCCGGGCCGGGAGTTGAAGTCTTCGAGATAGGCTTGCGGCGAGCCGAGAAAAAATCCGATGCAGTCATGACAGAGCGGCACGATTAATTCCTGCGCACCCGCCTTTACACCGACGATGCCGTTTGCACAGAGGCCGTACCCGAGGATAACTCTGTCAATCGTCTCGTCTACATTGTCAACGACCTCCTGGATCTTATCGGCCATCCAGGCCGGTCTCAGGTGGAGGCCCTGGTCGAGATATATTGTCTGGATCTGCTGCGGGTTGCGGATCACCGCCTCGATCTCGGCTTCCATGATCTGGCAGGCAATGAGTGCCGCCTTGATAGGCGGCTGATCAGGCGGGATGAGAGCGGCGGCGGTCAGATTATTTTCCATGCTCAAGAACCCCAATATCAAGACGCCGCCCGCACCGGGCAGGTATTTTCATTTTCCGGTGCTGCTTATATATTTCTGCCAGCTTGTGCTGGACCGGGCCGGGAAAGGCCGCGCTCCTTTTGCTCTTCAACCTGACATTTATCGCCAGACATTCATTGACCGCGGCGACCTCCCCCGTGCCGGCGTGCAGCATGGTGTGAAAATAGTGGATTTTTCGGTGATCCATGCCCAGCAGCTGTGTCGTCACCCTGACCTCTTCGTCGACAAACAATTCTTTCAGATAATCAATATTCATACCAAGGGTGTACACCGAGCACCCTGACTGCTGCTGATATTCAAGACCAATCCCCCAGTCTTCGTAGACACCATCTGTGGCTATGTCAAAGGCCAGGACAAAATAAGCCACATTCAGGTGCCCGTTATGATCGATCCACTCAGGCTTTATTCTTATCAGATCGTCAGCTCGATGCATTGACATCTCCCCCGTGTGTGCTTTAGACAGCAAGCCTGTTTTTCTGCCTGTCCGCGGTGAGCTCACGCATTCTTGCAAAAACGTCAACGCCAATCTGGTGATAGACGTGCAGCAGGTCCACCAGTACCCAGTTCTCTCTGATCAGACCTTTTTCGCAACGCCAGAAGTCAAGGCTTCGCATGGTGATGTTCTGGTTCGACGGAGCGATACCCATCCAGCCGTCACCGCTGATCGTGGCCCGCATGCCCGGCCAGGCCGTAAAACCGACGAAGTGGCCGTCGCCGAAAAGGGTCCCGTCGTTGTCCTTGCCTCCCTCGCGGTTGGGCATGCCGTTTAAAAACGGGATCTGATGCCAGTTTCTGAAGCCGGATAGGCGCCGGTTGGTTCCGATACCGGCAGGTCCGTACCAGGTCATCTTCGGGTGCCAGTACTTCTCCAGATTCATGGCCCGGTGACCGCCTTCCGCATATCTGGACAACGAGTCGAGCATCTCACGAACGAGCTTATAGCTGGCAGTGGAGCATGCCTCGTCCCGCGGCCCCGTGACAATCCCGTTTTGCGGAGCCGGGGCCGGCACCAGCCACTCGACGCCAAGCCCCGGGGCCATCGGCCAGGCACGCGCCTGCATCATCACCTGGGGTATATCCCACAAGGCCTGCATCTCCACGATACGGCCCTGATCGAGTCGGAAAAATTCACAAAACCGCATGAAAGTCGGATGAAGCGTCGGGGGGATATCCAGCCAGGCATGCTCGAAGACGCCAAGGTAATAACCGGCGCAGCCGACCCAGTCGCCGGTTTCCGCTTCTCCTGAAATAACAATATAATCCCGTCTTTCGAGATCCGGGAAGGAACGGATTAACGGCTGATAGGCCCGCTGGAAAAGCTCCGACGGTCCGTGCAGATCTTCGAACGGATAAGCGAGGTGAATATCGCATTCAGGTGAGAACAGCTTCTGCATAACCGCCTCGAGCCGGGATTCATCGCAATCGTAGAGCGCTTCCCTGAATTCTCCGACGGTCTCTTTATTGTGCTGATATACGGTGTCTTTCATCGAGCAACTCCTTGCCATTAACATGATTTCTGTTTCTTCTTTTCTTTACCACTGCAGCCAGTCAAGCAGAGCCCGTGTAGTGGCTTCGGGCTGCTCCAGGCTCGGCAGGTGCCCGGCCCCCTCCACGACGACAAGTTCACTTCCCGGTACCAGGTCGTGCATCAAATCGTGGCGATCTGCCGGACAGAGCTGATCGCCTTCACCATAGAGAATGAGCGTCGGTACCGTGACACGGCGCAGTGTATCCTGCTGATCAGCCCGATTTTTCAGGGCAACCGACTGGCGGATAAAGACATCCGCTCCCTGTTCCAGGGCCATGTCCATGCACAGATCCAGGATCTGCTCCCGCCGCGGTCCGGCTATCAGATACAGAGGCTTCATTTCCTCCCTCATCACCTGTGACAGTCCGCCTTCTCTTACTTTGGCGATCTGCGCCGCGCGCCTGGACTTTATCTCTTCCTGCTCCGCCAGCGGATTGGTGTCCATAAATGCCAGCCGCTCGATTCGACCGGGAGCCTGCTTATACATCTCCATTGCCACGATTCCCCCCATGGACAGCCCGGCGAGGGAGAAGCGCGGCGGGGCATGCTCGAGAATCTCCCGGGCCAGCATCGGGATCGAGTCCTGAGAGTTCACCGGGGCCAGGTGGAGCGGTACACGGGCCGACAGCGGACCGAGCTGTTCTTTGAAGAGTCGGCCGTCGCACATCATGCCCGGCAGCAGAATAAGAGGTGTCGTCATGAATTCACTGTTGGTGATCAACTCAGTTCTTTACAAGCGTGAGCAAAAAAGATACTATTATTGAATACGTATTCAATCTATCGTTATAATTATTTATCGTCAAGATTATTTGTCAGCAAGGAGAAGGGTCATGGGCAGATTGGAAGATAAAGTTGCGATCGTTACCGGCGGTACCAAGGGGATAGGCTACGGTATTGCGGAGGAATTCATCAAAGAGGGCGCCAGGGTGATGATCTGCGGCCGAAACGAACAGACCGGAACTGCCGCGGCGGCTGAGCTTGAAAAGCTTGGCGCAGAGGTCCTGTTCGTCCCCTGCGATGTCGGGGATATCGCCAGCCTCGACAAGTCGATCGAAAAGACTGTCGAGCATTTCGGCAGACTCGATATATATGTTGCCAACGCCGGTATCAACGATCCTGATAAAACCCATTTTCTCGATATCACTCCCGAGCAGTATGACCGGATCATGGATATCAATCTACGCGGCATGTTCTTCGGCGGCCAGCGGGCCGCGCGGCAGATGGTAACTCAGGGTGAGGGGGGGGTTCTGATCAATATGTCGTCGGTCAATGCCCACCTGGCGCTCGATTCACAGATGGTCTACACCACCAGCAAGGGGGCGATCCAGCAGCTGACCAAAGTGCAGGCCGTCGCCCTGGCGCAGCACAACATCAAGGTGAATGCCATCGCTCCCGGCCCGATCGACACCGAGCTGATGCGCCGGGTCGGATCGGACAAACAGCTGATGAACACCATCTTGTCGCGCACCCCGATGGGCCGCATCGGCACCCCGAACGAGTGCGGCCGACTGGCCGTATTCCTCGCCTCCTCCGACTCCGATTTCATTTTCGGACAATCTATCTACAACGACGGCGGCAGAGGCTTTCAGGCATTCCCCACGCCCGGTTACAAAACACTCAGCGACGAGGAATATCAGCGCTATCTTCGACTGCTGGAAGAAAGCAGATAGGCTTGGCCGCTGAATGCTGGAGTAATGAGTGTGGCAGAGCGGAAAGATCTCAGCGCTGCGAGCAGAGCGCGGCACCTTCCGAGAGCGATTTGAGCTTGGCATAGGCAATGTCCGGATCCACCGCACCGTAGCCGGCAAACGTACCGAACCCGCAATCGGTGCCGGCGATGACCCGCTCGGCGCCGACGATATCGACGAAGGTGGACAATCTCTGGGCGACCAGCTCAGGATGTTCAACAAAATTGGTGGTCGAATCAACCACGCCGGGAACCAGTACCTTGTCTTCGGGAATCTCGCGTTTGCGCGCTTCGAACACCTTCCATTCATGGGCATGCCGGGGGTTCGATGCTTCAAAGAGCAAGTAGCGGGCCCGGGTCTTCATCAGGGTTGAAAAAATGGCATCCATCGAGATGTCGCAGACGTGGGGGCCTTCGTAATTTCCCCAGCAGATGTGCAGCCGAACGCGCGACGGATCGACGCCGTCGAGCGCAGCATTGAGGATCTCCACATGCGACTCGGCAATTTCCACAAACTCCCGATCCGACAAGTCGCCAAAAAGCATATGCCGGGACAGCGCCAGATCGGGACAGTCTATCTGCAGATCCAGGCCGGCAGCCGCAATGGTCCGGTATTCATCCTGGAGCGCCTCCGCCAGAGCACTCAGATACGCCGTCCGGTCCGGGTAGAACCCATTTGGCAGAAACAGTGAAATAACTCCCGGCGAGGCGGCGTTCATGAAGCCGCGCGAAGCGCCATGAATCTTCATAGCCTCCTGCAGATGGGCAATATCACGGAGCAGCTCATCCTGGCCCAGGGAGGCGACCGGCCCCGTACATTGCGGTCTCGAATAGGTCGGGGTGCCGCCGCTGTCGGCCAGCTTTTTGAGCAGCCCGGGAAAGAGTTTCAGATCTTTCGGCACGTTCCGGGGACTGTCCCCGGAAAAACCAGAGTACCGGTCTTTCACGTAGGTAGCGTAGGATATCTTGGAGGTCTCGCCGTCACTGACAATATCTATACCGGACTCGACCTGGCGGCCGACCGTTTCCGTCACTGCAATCGCCATACACTCATCAAATGTCTTCTGGTCGTAAGGTTGCCCCTGTTCACGTGTGAAAATGAAGTCGACCACTTCCTGTGAACGGGGCAGCGAGCCGACGTGGGTAGTTTTGATCGAGGTCATCGGTTGCTATCCTGTGTAAATTCAGATGAGTTGATGTGACGTGTCTGATCTTACCGGCTGTCGTGCTGACAAAAGCGGTGCACATAATGGGGCGCCAGCAAAGAACGGCCGGAGAGATGTGCTTACGACCTGAGTGTTGGACCCGCCGGATCATCGGTGTCGATTATCCGATACAGGCTCGCCTCCCCGGTCATCGCCGCAGCCAGCGAATGCGAAAAGGTGGGGGAGACCCAGCAGGTATCGCCGGGGCCGAGCACCGTGGACTCCTGATCCCATGAGAGCCGCCAGTAGCCGCGCATGATCATCAGAATCTCATGCCGCTTGCTCTGATACGATGCGTCAGCGATGGAGTCACGACTGAGAAACTCAACCTCGAACCCGGGCCTGTCCCGGAGCAGTCCGTGCTCACCGATCACCCTGCAGGGTTGCGTTTTAGACAGCGCCAGCAGGTCCTGGTAGCGGGCGACATAGTTGCGCACGATTCCCTCCACCGGTGTCTCTGGGCAGCGGCCCAGCTCATCTTCTGAAAGCGGCTTCATCGGGCCGACCCCGTCCGGCAGCCGTTGGCCGGCGCTGGTGTCCACCAGGACACCGTTGTCACCGAGAACCAGCCCATGATCCCGCGCTGCTTCTATAACCTGGGGGGCCCATATCACACCGCCGCCGGCATCGTCACCGCCCAGGATGGACATGATCATGCCGTAGTCGGTGCCGACATTTTCAAAACCCCGGAACACGCCGGTGGGTATGTTGAAGATATCGCCTTCCTCCAGCACCACCTCGCCTGCCGTCCCCCAGCGCCCCCAGAAAAAGCGCCAGCGCCCCGACAGTACGAAGAAAACCTCCGCGGTGTGATGATAGTGGAGAGAATTGGTACAGCCGGGCGGCTGACCGGCGGCACCGATATTGAATCCAGGCGTCTGGTCGATATGCACGTGCTGGGCAGGGTTCTCAGAAACGCCGCGACCGATAATTGAAAAATTCTCTTTGCGGTCTGACCCGGGTGTGTGGGCATCGAGAAAGGCGACCCGGCAGGGCTTCAGGTCCCCATAGCGGACGATGCGTGGCTCCGGCGTTGCCATTGGCTTCAACCGGTATGCAGCACAATCTGTTTCCAGATGGCCGTCTCGTCGTAAAGAACGTATTCACGTCTCAATCCCCAGGGACCGAACTCCGCATGGCAGGCACCTAAGATATAGACTTCGGCGCCGGTGGGCGGGCCAAAGGCTCCCCATCCGTCATGGGTGCCGGACAGGCTCCAGCGCAGCGCCGCACGGGGCGGCATCAGCTCATCGTCTCTGCCGATCTGATGATCGATGCTGAACCGGGCCGAAGGAAAGCTTGCCCGCAGACCGATCCAGAAGCGATCGGCATCACCATAAGAATGCGCCGAAACGCCCCCCGGGTAACCCAGCTGACAGGCGCGATCGTATTTTTCGGGAATGACTGCCAGATCACCATCCATGATCCTGGTGAGAATATCCCCGTACAGCTGGCCCCAGTCGTTGTCATTGCCGTGGCCGGTATAGGGGCCGGGGATATCATTTGCCGGATTCAGCGGCTTGGCGCAGGACTCGGGCCCGCCCTCGCGCTCGATCATAGCCGCTGCATATTCCTTCGGATCGAGACCCAGCTGCCGGACAACCGCACCCTGGTCCCGGATCAGCCATTCGTCGTTTATCTGGTTGTTGACGGCGTGGCAGTCGGCGATGATTCGATAGACCAATTTTGTGCCGGTCGCCTTTCCATATGCACCGTCGCCGAGATGGGTCGCCGTCGAGAGCAGACGGTGTGAGGAAAGCATGCCGCTCTCGGGGGTACCGGACCAGATCACGTCTTCTCCCAGCAGGGTTCTGTCCGGGAACTCAGCCAGCGTAGCCAGTGTGGCGGCGATTACCTGCTGATTGCCCACCGTCACCGAGGCCGGCGAGCGAACAATGATGTCGGGGGCATAGTAGTGATGCAGCGTGGCGATACCGCGGTCCTCCCAGATCTCCCTGGTGATGCCGAGGATATAGTCGGGAAAATCCTTCCACCGTTTATCAAAGCCTTTCATATCGTCTCTATCGCCGTCTCAGGGGCCGGACCGGTCGGGTTAAGGATGACCTTTCTACTACTCGATCTTCAACCGTTTTTAAAATTCAGTTCGATACGGGTGCCGGAAGGATCGTGCAGGAAAAGCTGCTCGATATTCCACTGCGGCACGCCCGTGTGGTGGTATTCGATTTTATTTTCATCGAGCAGCACCTTAAATTCCTCAAGCCCTTCGCAGTCGAAGGCAATGTGATGCACACAGCCGGTGGTTGTATCATCAAGACCGGGTTGCTGCAGATCAGGGCCCTGCGCCACCGACAGGTGTATAAGCGGGAATTCTCCCTGGTAAAGCCAGGCGCCGCTGAAACCGAAATCGGGTCGTGGGCCTTCTGTAAAACCCAGCAGTTCTGTGTAGAATTTTATAACCCGTTCGATGTCGCCGCTATTGGCAATAATGTTGAAGTGATCCAGTTTGTTAATTCTCATAGCCTTGTTCCTCAAAGTACCGCTCAGCGGGAGTGCCTTAAAACGTCAGGCTCCGACCGTGCCAGCTCTGGTGGCCTTGATGAAGCGCATACAGTAATCATCGTTGCCGGCAAGCATGTCAGCAGTGACAACCACTTCCATGGCTGCCCGGTCCAGAGGGTCCATGATTGCCGAGTCGAACCCGTGGGCCGCCATCATGGCCAGAAAGCTGCGGTTGATGATCCTTCTCTGCGGCAGCCCATAAGAGATGTTGGACAGTCCGCCGGTGGTGTGGACACCTTCGAGTTCGGTCATTATCGCCTGCACGGCGCTCATCACCATGCGGCCGTTGGCAATATCGACGCTGATCGGCTGGATGAGCGGGTCAATGAAAATGTCGTCACGTTTGAAGCCGATGTTTTCCAGTTCCGATACCAGTGTCCGGGCCCTTGAGATGATGTCGTCGGCACTCTTCGGCATACCCGTATCATCCATGCAGAGAGCGACGATTCTGCAATCCTTGCCGTTGAGGTAGTCGATCATCGGCGCCAAGCGATCCTTCTCGAGACTGATGGAATTGATCAGCGGTTTTTTATCCACCAGCCCATAGGCCATCTCGAGGATGTACGGATCCGGACTGTCCAGGCAGAGCGGCAACTCGGTTGCCCCCTGCACCACCTCGAGAAGCCATTTCATGTCCTCTTCTTCGTGGCCGATCCTGGCTCCCGCATTGACATCGATATAGGTTGCCCCGGCTTCGGTCTGCTTTTTTACATCCTCGGCAATGAAGTCGGCGTCACGTTCGGTAACGGCAGCCTGGACCTTTTTCAAGGTCGTGTTGATACGCTCACCGATAACAGTAAACATAATTCACCACGTTTTAGATAAAATTGCCCTTTTGAGGCCGCTATGCCAGCATCGCCTTGGCCAGCCTGCTGGCTGAACCGGCATCGGGGGCATAACCGTCGACGCCGATCTCATCGGCATATTTCTGGCTCACCGGGGCCCCCCCGATAATGATCTTGATACTGTTTCTGAGGCCCGCATTCATAACCGTCTCGACCGTTTTCTTCAGCATCGGCATGGTGGTGGTCAGCAGCGCCGAAAGCCCCAGAATATCGGGCTGATTCTCCTTGATCGCGTCAACGAAGATCTCCGGTTCAACATCGACACCGAGGTCGATCACCTCGAAACCGGCGCTTTCCAGCATCATGACCACCAGATTCTTGCCGATATCGTGCAGATCGCCTTTCACCGTGCCGATAACGATCTTGCCGGCACTGCTTGCTTCACCTTCACCCAGAAGTGGCTTGAGAATTTCGACCGCCATTCCCATGGCATGCGCCGTCATCAGCACCTCGGGTATAAACATTTCACCGGAACCCATTTTCTCGCCGATCAGATCCATACCGCCAATCAGGTCATCGTTAAGAATATCAACAGCGGCCCTGCCCTGCTCCAGAGCCTCGGAAACCAGCTGCACCAATGTCTCGCCGTCTCCCTCCATCAGCGTTTCGGTAATCTTGCTCATCTCAGCCATAGCTTTGCTCCTCAAATCTCTAATCGACGGACGATTCAGCCCGTTGAGCTATTTTTTTCCCGTACGGTATTCATCCGCAAAGGTTTGTACCGTTTGCCCGGCCAATCTGGCCAGATCAACGGAGTCGCTCATCAGCATGAGCAGCTGGTAGCCTCTTTCGTATTTCTTGCGGGCCTGCTCCCAGTTCCCCCCCACGGTTCCCAGGAATTTTTCTGCTTTCAGAGTTTTTTCCTCTATCAGTCCAATCGCTTTCTGAACTTCCGGGTGGGACGGGTTACCGAAATAGCCCATCGAGGTCGCCAGATCCATCGGGCCGATGAAGATACCGTCCAGCCCATCGGTGGCCAGAATAGCGTCGAGATTGTCTATCGCCTCCCCGGTTTCAACCGCGACGATCACCAGAATTTCTCTGTTGGCGGCCTGCAGGTAGGCCATCGAGTTCTGACCGAAATAGGCCGCCCGGGGACTGCCCGCCACCCCCCTGATCCCCTCGGGGGGATATTTGCAGGCAGCAACCGCATTTCTCGCCTCTTCACCGCTGTTGACATAGGGCACCAGAACCCCCATGGCGCCGGTATCGAGGATCCGCTTGATGGCCACCGGATCGTTCCAGGGGGCCCTGACCAGCGGAACACAGTCCGTGGCGCCCATGGCCTGAATCTGGGCCGCCAGATTCATATAGTCTCCGGGGGCATGTTCCATATCGATGATCAGCCAGTCGAATCCGGCCCTGGCCATCAGTTCAGCCGACATCGGGGATGTCAGCTGCAGCCAGGCCCCGGCTGTTGCCGAACCGTTCTGCAGCAGTCCTTTAACTCTATTTTCCATAGCTTACCCGCGCTCGATAAATTTTTTCAGTTCAGCCTGGCCCAGACCGCCGTATTCCTGGGCAGCCTCGTACAAAGCGACAACATTTTCAACCGGTATGTCGTAGCCGATATTGTGGCAGGGTGCCAGAATAAATCCGCCGTTGCTGCCCAGGTCGTGGATTCTGCGCGCCACTTCCATCTTGATCTGATCGACCGTCGCATTCGGCATGATCTGCTGGACATCGATGGCGCCGTGAAAACAGAGCCGGTCGCCGTATTTTTCTTTCAGGCTCAATGTATCTTCAAGCCCTTTGGTCGATGTCTGCACCGGATTGATGATATCGACGCCGATTTCGATCAGATCCTCCAGCAGGGGATCGATGGCCCCATCTGAATGAAACATGATCCTGGCGGTACTGTGGGCCTTCAGATGGTCGTTAAAAGCCTTGAACTTCGGCTTCACTTGTTCCCTGAACATCTTCGGCGACATCAACAGCGATACCTGGGTGCCCAGGTCATCGGTGATGTAAACGAGCTGCGCATACTCGCCGACCTGTTCGAAATAGTTGGTGTACATCCGGCAATACAGATCAAGCACCTTGTCCAGGAGGGCCTCGGCATAATCCTTATTCATGGCCAGGTCCAGGAAGAACTTGTCGTACCCCCTGAGCCACAGGCAGGTCTGCAGAATGCCGCCTTTGATGCCGTCGGCACCGATCACGAAACCGGTCTGTTCATGCAGATTTTTGGCCTGCTCCCGCAGCCCGGCAAACATCCCCGGATCATCCGGGTCCGGCCAGGGGTGATTTTGCAGTTCCTCGATGGTGCCCTTTTTGAGCGGCGTATCGGTAATGGCGAAATAGTCCTCCATTTCAGTAAAGGTCGTACCCCACATGTCGTAATAGCCGCTGCGCCCGTCTTTCTCAAACGGCGTCACCCCGACCCAGTGCGGTATGAGCCATCGGAAATCGACCCCGAATTTCTGCAGCAGCGCTTCATCCGGCACCACCGTCTGGGCCATTTTATCGAGGATTACCGAATGGTTCTGCATCCATTCGGGTTCGCCCAGATGTTCGTAGAGTTTCTGATATTCGAACTTGTGCAGAGAGCCGACCTGCTTGCCCATATCGACGAGGACCCGGTCTGTGGCCTCGTGGCCCATGGCCCTGGTGAAACGTTCACGCGAATTCATCTCTGTGTCTCCATTATTTCAGGACCACGGGGGTAATGCCCTTGAGCTTGCAGAACTGCACGAGTTCATTTTCGATGTCGCCGGCCACTCCTGCGATATGGTTGGAGCCGAATTCATCGATAATGGCCTCGATATCGGTGCTGACCTTGACGAATGCGGTGGGCAATTGGTGCGCCCCCCGGGCCTCGATAAAGGCATCGAGCTTATCCTGGGAAAGTTCAATCGCCTGGCCGGGGATGATTGCCATCCGATATTCTCCGCTCCAGCGATAGAGCCGGGCCAGGGTGATGGGCCCCGGGGCCGACCTGAAATAGACGGTGGCCGCGCCGCCCGGGCGCACCGAGGGCCGCAGTTCAACGTTCTTGAGGTTCTCTTTGAAATCATCGGAACGCGATGCGAACCAGGTCGACTGGGCCCCGCAATTGGGCAGATAGAGGACGTTGTCTTCCTCGTCTATGTGGCTCAGATCACCAAACAGCGTCGGTTTCCCGCCGGTGATCAACTTCATGATCTCCATGGTCAGGGCGTTGTCCCCGTCAGCTTCACAGCCCATTGAAACAGTGGGCTTCTCCCCATCGGCATCGTAGGGGCCCGGGAGCAGGGCAGCAGTGAGACACTGGGGTACATAGTTGTTGGACAGATCCGGCATACATTTCACCGCGACAAAATCGAGTCCTTTATCCGCGATGATGTCCTTGGTCGCAAGGTAGCAGGCGCACTGATAGGCGAGTTTCTCCCTGGTCAGGACCAGATCGTTGTAAGCAACGACTTTCATGTTGCCTTCGAGCCAGGAGATCATCTTGTCCGTGCGCTCCGGTTCGTTCTCCAGGATGAGCTCGGCCCGCCTGATGATTTCGAGCTGATCGATATGCTCGACATCGATACCGAAGAGGCGGCGCCACTGCAGCGGATCGATCGAGCCGGTGTCGATTCCCAGCGATCGGCCGCCGAACAGACCGTAGACTGAACCTCTCAGCGCGTTGACTGCTGCGGCTGCCCTGACAAAGGGCATCAGCTTTGCGGTCATCGACTCGGAGCCAACTTCATCGCGTATTCTGATATGGTCGATGCCGACCTGATGCATGGCGCCCCCGGCTCCGAAAAATCCGACCATACCATGGGTCGCCGCACTTTTGCTGGTCAGCAGGGCCACCGGCATGCCAAGGCGCTGAACGCCCTGGAGAACCAGGTTGGGCGAGGTCCAGCAGGGCGTGTGGGCGATAACCATATCGACCTGGCTGGTACGCAGCTGGTCCGCCTGAGCGTTGATATCGTCTCGCGAACGGGCCACCTCGTCAAAAGAAACCAGCTCGACCGGCAGCGAACCGAGATAGTCTCTGAGCTGTGCATGCCGTGGCTCGGCAAGGTTTTTGAAAACCTTCTCCCACATATCATCTCGTTCGTCACCAAAGGTGATCAGGCCAACCCGTGGTTTATCCATCTCCGTGTCCTCTGAGCTTTTTTATGAACCGGGACGGGTTCGGTGATCTGATATGGATCGGAACCGAACCGTCCCTTCTTTGTGCCCAAGGCCGCAGCGGCCCCGGCAGTTTCTTCAGGTTGAATCAGCTTTATCAGGCGGTTTGCGGTTTAACGCCGAGCGGGTATTTCTCCCTGATTTCAGCGATCAATTCACTGATGTGGTCAACGGTCGTGGTCACCAGTTTCTCGCCTTTCTCACGGGTGGCTTTGGTCGGGTCACCGACCACACCGTTGCCGCCTTCGGCGATTTCAAACTTTTCCGGTCGGGCGAAGGTGCCCTCGAAATGATACATCTGCCCGGGCTTGGCAGCGGCGCCCGGGGCGATTTTCCACTTGGGATCGATCAGCGGTTCCCCGTGCCCGGGTGCGGCCAGGCTCATGTCGACCAGTTCCGGATAGAGGTAGAGTGCCACCGAGGTTTCGGCTTCATCAGCATGCCACATGTGGTCTTCGAGAATGGTCTTGTCGTCCCTGAGAAAATCGTACCAGTGCAGGGAGAGGACAAAATAGCCTTCGATGCCGAGTTTATGGACGGAAACGATGGTCGATGAGACCTGTCCGTGGGCGGAGATAATGATGAATTTGTTGTAGCCGGCGACACTGGCACCGCGAACGATGTCACAGAGCATGCCGATGTGGGTCTCGAAGGTGAGCGGGATGGTGCCGGGAACGCCCCAGTGGTGATAGGGGTGGGACCCGTACATCGGGCAGGGCAGAACCATCGCCCCGCTTTTCTTACCGACCAGCTCGGCGATTCCCATCGCATTGGCGGCATCGGACGAGAGCGGGCAATGGGGGCCGTGCTGCTCGATGGCGCCAATGGGCAGTATCGCGACATCACAGACTTCTTTTGCATACTCAACGACGACGGGGGCCGGGTTCTCATGCCACCATACTGATTTTCTTTCAACCATGATCATCTCCTTCACAGCCGCCTCTTACGGGCAGGCTGTCATAGCTGGGAATCTATTCCCATTTCTTGTGCAAGATTATTGAGTTCTTCAATCAATTCCTCAGAAAGAACAATTCCTTCCTGTTTACGTTTCTGCTCGGTGCGATATTCGATTTCGCCGGGCATCAGCATCTCCCGCGAGCTGTCCCACATCGGAGAGGCTTTGATTTGCCGGTAGAAATCGTTCATCCGCTCCTGAAAGACTTCTTTATCCATCAGCGCCAGAGGATTGATGGCGATAAAGAAATGCCCGGTCAGGCTGGGGTCGTCCGGGTATTTGTACATCCCCTTGAGGCCGTGCAGAAAGGCGCCGCCGGTCAGAACCCCGCAGAGCAGGTCGATCACCAGGGCGAGTCCGTAGCCCTTGTGCCCGCCCACCGGCAGAAGAAAACCGTTAAAACCTTCCTGCGGATCATCGGTGGGCTTGCCGTCTTTATCGGTGGCCCAGTCCAGGGGGATCTTCTCACCATTTTTCATGGCCAGCAGCAGCTTGCCTCCGGCCACATTGGACAGTGAGATATCAAGCGTAAAGGGAAAATCGCCAAACGTCGGCACACTGACCGCAAACGGGTTGTTGCCGACGATCGGCCGGGACCCGCCCGGGGCCACCACGTTGGGGACCACATTGGTCATGGCGATGCCGACCATTCCCTGCTCCACTGCTTTCGTGGTATACAGAGCCGCCGCCCCGAAATGGTTGGAGCGGGTGACGCCGACGGCGCCGATTCCGTATTCTTTCGCTTTGTCGATGGCCCGGTCCATGGCCTGACGCCCGACCACGTAGCCGCAGCCGTCATCTCCGTGCCAGACCTCGAGGGCGCCGATATCATTGACGCATTTCATCTCAGGAGCCTTGTTCATGGCCCCTGAAAGCAGCCGCTTTATGTAAATCGGCACGCGCAGTACGCCATGGGAGTCGATCCCCCAGAGGTTGGTCTGCACCAGGTAGTCGGCGCAGGTCCCGGCATCTTTTTCAGCCATACCGGCCTTGACAAAGAGCATGAACGTGAAGTCCCGCAGAAGTTCACTATCGATGGGTTTGGTTGTTTTTTTCATATCGGGCCTCAATCAGGTGAGCGGCCTGCCGCCGTCCACAGGAATCACGCATCCCGTCGAAAAAGTCAGCAGGGTTGCGCAGGCCACGACCGCACGGGCCACGTCAGAGGCCTGGGTAAGTCGCTTCAAAGGTGTCAGTTCTTCCTGTTCCCTGGTCCAGGCCGGATCGAGTTTTTTGGTGTATTCTCCCTCGACCAGGCCGGGTGCAATGGCAAGCATCCGCACATCCGGTGCCAGCGATCGGGCCAGCGAAATCGTCATCGTATTGATCGCGGTTTTCGAAGCGCAGTAGGCCACATTTGAGCCGATTCCGGTGGTTCCGGCAATCGACGAGATATTCACCACCAGGCCGTCGTCACTTTTCTTCAACAGTTCCTTCAAGGCCCTGATTGTCGCAAAAGATCCACGCCAGTTGACCCGGAACACCATGTCGATCAGTTCATCGTCGAGACCTTCGAGGTCGTCGGCATCGACAAAGCGGGTCACACCGGCATTGTTAACCAGGAGATCAACTCTGCCGAATTTTTCGTCCAGCACTGATTCCAGCTTTTTCCCGTCATCATAACTGTCGACCGAGGCCTGCACCATCATGTGCCCTTCACCACTGAATGAAGCGACCGCCTTTTCCGCATACTCCCGATCACTGTCTCCGAGATAGGTAACCACGACAGTGGCGCCGAGGGCCGAAAGGTGGCGGCCGATTTCAGAGCCGATGCCGCCCCCGCCGCCGGTGATGACGGCGACTTTCTTTTCAAGACTTGTCATAACCGTCCCCTTACTTGCGCAGATGTTTGTAACGCTCGACCCTGAGATCCGCCTGGGCCTTGTGGCCCTTGAAGCCTTCCAGCTCACAGAGCCTGGAACAATATTCTCCGACCAGCAGCGACGCCTCTTCGGTACAGCGCTGATAGGTCACGGTTTTAATGAACTTGCCGACCCACAAGCCGCCGGTGTAGCGGGCAGCGCCCATGGTCGGCAGGGTGTGATTGGTACCGATCACCTTGTCTCCATAAGAAACATTGGTCTCGGCACCGAGAAACAGCGCCCCGTAGTTGGTCATCCGGTCGAGGAAATACTGGGGGTCACGGGTCAGAATCTGGACATGCTCGGAGGCGATGCGGTCCGCCTCTTCCACCAGCTCCTCATCGCTGTCAACCAGGATGATCTGGCCATAATCTCTCCAGGAAGCAGAAGCAGTTTCCGCCGTCGGCAGCGTCTTCAGCTGTCTCTGGATTTCCGCTTCGATTTCGCCCGCCAGTTTTTCATTGGTGGTCAACAGGACCGCCGGTGAATTGTAGCCGTGTTCGGCCTGGCCGAGCAGATCGGTGGCCACCATTTCGGCATCTGCGGTTTCATCGGCAACGATCAGCGTCTCCGTGGGGCCAGCAAAAAGGTCGATGCCTACGCGGCCGTAAAGCTGCCGTTTTGCCTCTGCCACAAAGGCGTTGCCGGGACCAACCAGAAAATCGACCGGGTCGATGGTCTCGGTCCCCATCGCCATCGCTGCAACAGCCTGGATTCCGCCGAGCACGTAAATCTCGTCGGCGCCGGCCATCGACATGGCAGCGACCGTGGCCGCCGGGTGAGCACCTTTGTCCGGCGGTGTGCAGGCAATAACCCGCTTCACACCGGCAACCTTGGCGGTCAATATCGACATATGGGCGGAGGCCACCATCGGAAACTTGCCGCCCGGGATATAACAGCCGACGCTGGCTACCGGAATATTCTTGTGGCCGAGGATGACACCCGGCAGGGTCTCGACCTCGATATCATTCATCGAGTCGAGCTGCGCCTGGGCGAAATTTCTGATCTGGGTCTGGGCAAATTTGATATCCTCGATGGTCGACTCGGGCAAGGATTCGATACAGGCCCTGATCTCACCCTCACTCAGACGAAAGCTTTCAGGGCTCCACTTGTCGAACTTCTCGGACAGCTCACGCACGGCGGCATCGCCACGGTTGTCGATATCGGCGAGGATACCCTCGACGATCCCCTTGACCTTGGCCTCGTCCGATTTCGATGCTTCAGCACTGATGCCCTCTTTCAACACCTTTTTCATGCTCATCTCCTTTTGTTTTATGTTCTTGATTCGATTTGTCAGCGAAAATTCAGCAGTGTCCCGACTCCCCCTTTATCCTGCCCTAAAAAAGGGCAAGACCAGGAGTCTTGACCCTTAAGCGATAAAGCGAGGTGGTTGCCGCCAGGTAGAGGGAACAGAGGTCCTCGTCTCCCCAGGTGAAATTTGCGGCGACCTCCGGCGTCAGCAGCCTGCCGACCAGATTGGCCTTGGTGTCGTAGACCTGCACCCCTCCCGGTCCTGAACAGTAGAGATATCCCTGCGAGTCAAACTTCATGCCATCGGCAACCCCGGGTTCATCCCCGTGCAGTTCCACCCATAGAAGACCCTCCGCAAGCGAGCCCTCGGGCGTCAGCCTGAAACGCCTGATATGCTGGAGATCGGTATCGTTCACATATAAAAACTGTTCATCGAGCGATAAACACAGGCCATTCGGTTTGGAGAAATCATCTACCAGCAGGTGCAACTGTCCCTGCGGGTCGATCCGGTAAACTCCCTGGAAGTCCAGGTCCTGCTCGCGCGGTATGCCGACCCGTGCCATTCTGCCCGGCGTCGGATCGGTAAAAAAAACCGAGCCGTCGCGAGAGACGATGATATCGTTTGGACTGTTCAGTTCCCTATCTTGGTAGTGCGAGGCAAGAATCGTCGTCGTCCCATCCTTCTCCAGCCGGGTCACCCTGCTGGTGCCGTGCTCGCAGGTCAACAGTCGGCCGGACCGATCGTAGGTGTTGCCGTTGGCCAGGTAACTGTTTTCCCGGAAAATAGAAATCGAATCGTGCTTATTTTTGCAAAACAGGCCGTTGCCCATGATATCACTGAAGATCAGTGTCTTCTCATAGGGGTCCCAGACCGGCCCTTCCAGGAACCGGAAACCTGTCGCAACCTGCTCAAGGAAGGTGGCTGAATCGACGATCTCCCCCATCCTTTTATCATGAATCTCTATTGAAAAATTCATATCGTCCTCCCGATGGCCCACACTGCGTATTCATCATTACAATCGATTGCGACCGAGAAAAACACGTCATCTCAACCAGAGTCCAAAATTGAAGTTACCGGCAAGGAAGGATGAGTGTTTTGAATACGTATTCATTTTTAAACCCGGTTGTACCCTTTGTCAAGCGATTTCCGCCCTCGTTTTCCTGTTTTTCCAGATGGTGGGTGGGGGGCCGGATTGGCTGGGGACTTACCGGTCAGTAACAATGCTGACGTCAGCGTCAAGACGGGCCGGTTGCCATCAGGTCGGCGGTGCGTTTGATGATATCCAGCCCCTGCTGCTTGAGCCAGTAGGGTAGATCGATGAATACCCAGTTTTCTGCAAGTTTTCCCCCGTCACGCCGGTAGATGTCGACCACCCGCATGTCCGCCGGGACGTTCGATCCGGGCAGACCCATAAAACCGCCCACAGCCGTGTTGGTCAGATTGGGCCAGCCGAAGAAACCGCCATAGGTGCCTTCGGCCAGACGGCAGACGTGACCATTGAACTTTTTATCCTTGAGGCTGGCCCTAAACGGGTATTGATGCTGCTCCTGATAGCGAGGGATGGTGTAGGTTGAGCCGATGCCGGCGGGACCATACCAGATCATGTCTTCATGCCAGGTCCGGGCCAGGTATTCAGGCGGGCAGCGGTCGTCACCCGATTGATTCAGTTCGGACAGATCACTGATCATCCGGTTGATAAGAGCGAGCGTTCGCTCCGACTCACCTGCATCCTGGGGCTCAAACAGCAGACCGTCATGGGTTCTGGGTCCCGGCTGAATAACGGCAGCCCCGGTCTGGGGCGGCAGCGGATGATACCCAGCCTGGTTCATTACCGAGATGATATCGAAAAAAAGAGCGCTCCTGCTGATCCGATTATCCTCGATGCAGTGGAACTCGGCATAGCGCAGAAAGGTCATCTTTCTGGTGGCGGGTATTCCCAGCCAGTCTGCATCGAGCAGGCCCATGAAATGCCCCATGGACGCCACCCACTGTTCCCCGCTGATCTGATTGATACCGGCTATGAATACATCCTGACGGCGCTGCAGAAACTTCCAGGAATTCAGCAGGGGCTGCCAGAAAAGCTGAGCCACCGCAGCGGCACCGCGCTGTTCATTGAACGGGTGCATCCCGTACCACTGATAATCACTGCTCACATAGCGGTTTAAAACACGCTCCACCGTCGCCGCATCGCACTGTTCCAGTTCGTCATAGAAGGCCAGCACAAGTGCTTTATTTGCCTGAAAGTCGGTCATTCTGATTCTCTTCTGTCTTAATAGATTATGAAAACTCTACCAATTGCTACCCCGTTGGATCTTGGCTATTTGAGCGCCGAACGGCAGACCCGCAGAAAATTTTCCCCGGAATCAGCCAGCCCTCCTCATCGCTATACCCATGTTCCATCAGGGCTGCGGCGACCGGTGGAGAATCTCCTTGCTGCTCGACGCCGCTGACGGTACATCTGCCTTTTCTGACAAAATCGGTCTGCATTGGTCTACGGCCTTAAAGAATCACCGGATCATACTGCGATCCGGTGATGATGTCCCCCTGCCTGTTTCGGTGGTTTCCGTTTTTCTATCCCTTTACCGCACCATGGGTGAGTCCGGCCACAATGTAACGCTGAAAGAAAAGCACCAAAAATATCAGCGGGATGGTGATGGAAACCGCACCGGCAATACCGTGCATGAGCTTGGTCAGATCATCGTCGGCAAAAATGTAGTTGGACAATGCCGCGGTCATGGTCATGTGATCACCGCTCATCAGCTGACTGGAGATCAGAAAGTCGTTGTAGGCAAGCAGAAACGAGAACAGACCGGTGGTTATCACCCCCGGCCACATGACCGGCATGATCACCTTGATAAAGGTCTGAATACGGTTGCAGCCGTCAACCAGCGCGGCCTGATCCAGTTCTTCGGGGATATTGACGAAAAATGATCTGAGCATCCAGATGGTGAACGGCTGGTTGATGGCAACCAGGACGATAATCAGGGTCTCGTACCTATTCCATATACCCAGCGACCAGAACGCCGGCTTGTAAGCAACCAGCATGACCACATGGGGCATGGCCCTGAACACCAGGGCCCCGATCAGCAGCCAGAAGCCCAGGCTGCCGCGGTAGCGCGACAACGCATAACCGGCAAGGCAGCCGATGGTCAGAGACACGGTCATGGTGCCCAAGGTTATGATGGTCGTGTTCAGCGCCTGCTTCCAGAAACCATCGATGATCCACACTGTGTAGAAGTGATCGAAGGTGACCGGTGCAAAAAGTTTTGGCGGCAGACTGAAGGCATCGATCGGCGCCCTGAATGAAATCAGAAACATCCACAGGAATGGAAATGCCGCGAGGAATACCCAGAACAACATGAATCCAGTACTGAATGCCTTGAATGGTTTGGGAACATGCATGGTAGCTAAACTCCCTTTTGTTCGCGGTAGGTGCGGCGCAGAAACGGTATGAGCAGGATAACGATGCCAATGACCGTCAAAATTGCCGAAGCGGCAGCCTTGTGATAGTTGTCCTCAAAATTCAAGATGTAATAAGTGAGATATTGCAGCGAATTGGCAAAAAGATTGGAGCCAAAGACGAGAATCGGCTCAAAAATCCGATACGCATCCATGATATGAATCATCGCAATAAACACGAAGAGCGGTGCCAGGTGAGGTACAATCACATACCAGATACGCTGCCGGAAGTTAGCTCCGTCGACCATAGCCGCCTGCAGCGCGTCTGCGGGTACGGTCTGCAGGCCTGCATAGAGGATAACGAACGCGAACGGGGTGACATGCCATACCCCATAGAGGATGATCAGGGCTCTAATGGTTATGGCGTCTTTGAGAAAGTACACCTTGGTATGAAACAGCTGCTGCAGCATCGCCGAAACGACAGCGTTGTCCAGAAACAGCCAGTAGATCGACAGTGACCCGACAACCGGAGTGATAATAAACGGCAGGAGCGACGCGAAGATGACCGGTCCCCGCATCCAGCGGGCAATGCTGTTGACTGCCAGGGCGACAAAAAAGCCAAGGATCAGGACCAGGGGCGTGGTGATAAATGCATAGAGAAGGGTAAACTCCAACGCACCCCAGAAATCGATATCGATCAGATCCTTGTAAGTGCCGCCCAGCCGTTCTCCTATTGTGGAAGGCTGCCCATCCGCACCCGTTGAACGATCCTTTCTGAATGCCTCTGCCAGACCCTTTGGATCGGCAACCGACTCAAAATTCTGAGTACCGACAAATTCTGAAATTTTGATCGGATTGCCATCCTCATCAAGAACCGGCTGCGGTACCTTTTCAACCACCGTCTGTTTCATCCCGGCAAAGGCCGGAACGGTTGAGGTAATTTCTACAATCTCGGTCTTGATATAGGAATTGTGAACAGACAGGTACATGACGCCGACCAGCGGCACGGCGATCAACAGGATCATCGCCAGAACCGACGGCGAGACAAACGCAAGAAAGGTTTTCAACCTCATGACACCCCCGCTGCTGTGAAGATTAGGCAGACCTTACCTTAAAATCACCATTACCTGCCCCGGGGAAATGCAATCCTCGACCAGTTGAACATTCCCCCCGCGCAATCCCAGCGCGTGTCTGCTCCGGAACCACACGCAGACAGTTCCCGATCCCAGGCTGACCGGCCCCTGACCTTACGGAAGGGGCTGGTCAGGGAAGTGTACAGTCCGCTGCTACTGTACGTATCCCTTCTCTTTTGCCGAGGCCAGATATGCAGCTTCTGCATCGGCCAGCGAGTCCTGAGCAGATTCCTTTCCGGACATGAAATCGCCAATGTTTGCCCCAATAGCACTGTGTACCAGGGTATTTTGAGGTTTCATCGGATACGCGGGTGCGCCGGCCCGGGCAGATGCGTAAGCACCTTTGGAAAAACGCGATGGCTCGTAAACGGAGCGCAACCAGATGGTCGCCCCGTTATTTTCTTTAACAACCTCCTCCTTTAAACCTTCCATCATCACCTGAAAGGCCAGGTCCCGATCGCCGTCCATGTTTTTAGGCATGAAATAGCCATCCCACCAGAGCGTTGTAGCCGGAGGGCCGCCAGCTTCGATGGACGGTGCCGGGGCGAAATCGATCAGACCGACAACAGTTGACTCGGAGGCCTCATCCATCTTGGACGCCCGGGACGCCCACAGGTTGGCAATGGCAATCTGCCCCTGCTGGAACTGCTGCATAACTGCCGTGGTGTCAAGCGCAAGTGCATTGGGAGACATGTAGGTCATCAGCTCCTTCAGCAACTCAAGTGTCCTGATACCCTTTTCAGAATTAAAGGCAGGCAGCGCGGTACCCGGTTGAAAAAACTCACCTCCCATGGCCAGGTAGATATTGACGAATTCCTGGGCGATATTCCAGCCGGACTTGAAGGTTCCTCCGAGGGGGAACTCGATCGACTCCTCATTTTGCAGTATTTTGGCTGCTTCAATAACTTCCCCGTATGTCTTCGGCACAGCAATATTGTGTTTTTCCAGAAGATCTGTTCGATAAAAGAGGTGTTGACAGTTGACCTGAAAGGCAATTGCCATGATATCGTCACCAAACTTAATCAGCATCGAGTCTTCGAGATTATATTTTTCCTTATACTTGGCCACCAGGTCGTTCAGCGGCTGGAGCTGCCCTGCTGCCTGCAGCGGTGCGATGGAACTGTTTGCTCCCTGGGCCAGTTCATATGGTGAGGTTGACGCTGCCAGCGCCTGCGCGGTCTCCTCCTTGTGTTCAGTTGTCATTTTGGCGCTCACCTTGACATCTGCTGAGCTGCATTTCTCCATTTCTCGGTTGATAATTTCCAATGACGGAAAGCTGTTTGAAATGATGTCCACCTCCCCCGCCCCCGTGATATTGCATGCAGCAACTCCCATAACCGGCTTCACCAGAAGCATTGTCGACAGAAACAAACCCGCAAAAAGTCTCATCTTCGTTCTCCCTGTTTATTTATTATTATACCTGAAAAGAGAGTCTTGAAAGCTGTTTCCAGGCTAACTGACGGGGTTGGTAATCGACCGCCCCTCGGCGTCATTTTCAAAAAGATGCATCTTGTCCATGTTGAAACTAAGGTCGATGGAGGTGCCGGGCTTGAGCGGGGGCGTGCCTCCAATGATCGCCATCAGTTCAGTGGAGCCGACGGAGAGATCGACATAGTTTTCTTTTCCCAGCGGTTCGACCACGGTGATGTCGGCCGTCAGAAAATCGGTGAAATAGTCCTCCTTCTTCTCCCTTCGCTTGCGAATATCCTCGGGCCGTATCCCAAAAACGAAGTCCCGCCCGCCGTGGGCCTTTACTGCGGCGGCCTTGTCCTCGGGCATCTGCAGTCTGAACGAATCGGTTTGAACTAACATGGTACCGCTTTCCTCGACTATCGAACAGTCGACGAAATTCATCGAAGGACTGCCGATGAACCCGGCGACGAACTTGTTGCTCGGCCTGTTGTAGAGCTCGAGCGGTGAACCGACCTGCTGGATGATGCCCAGTTTTAGAACCACGATGGTGGAGCCCATGGTCATGGCCTCGACCTGGTCGTGGGTGACGTAGACGACCGTGGTTTTCAAGCGCTGATGCAGCCGCTTCAGCTCCATGCGCATTTTCACCCGCAGTTTGGCGTCGAGATTCGACAGCGGTTCATCGAACAGAAACACCTCCGGCTGCCGGACAATTGCCCGGCCCAGGGCAACGCGCTGGCGCTGACCGCCGGAGAGCTGTTTTGGCTTCCTGTCCAGCAGATCGGTGATGCCGAGCAGTTCCGCCGCATCCTTGACCATCACGTCGATCTCGTCCTTCGGCATCTTCCTCATTTTCAGGCCGAAGGCGATATTGTCGTAGATGGTCATGTGCGGATAGAGCGCGTAACTCTGGAACACCATTGCGATTTCACGATCTTTGGGGGCCACGTCGTTGACGAGCCGGTCGCCGATGTACATCTCGCCGGCAGATATTTCCTCGAGCCCGGCAATCATTTTCAGCGTGGTGGACTTGGCGCATCCGGAAGGACCGACCAGGACGACAAATTCCTTGTCAGGAATTTCCAGGTTCATTCCTTCAATGGCAACGAACCCGTTCGGGTATGCCTTTTTCATATCCTTGATCACGATACCAGCCATGAACTCTTCTCCTCTGAAAAAAGGTTAACTTGTCGTTGCCGTATTGTTTCCTGGTAAAACGGGAAGTCCTCAGCCGCATGCGCCAGGGAAGAAAGACCGGGGTAAGCGCTCGCCCTGAGTTCACAAACCCTTGCCGGCACAGCACTCACTGAATCCTTTTGATATAGTTGCTTCCTCCGGTCTGTGACCCCCTATGTGATAAGGACGCACTGCCGTTGAATACGTAGTCAAAATAATCGGTACAGGCGGCCCTTGTCAATCAGTTTTTACATCCGCACAAAACCTTCAGTGCGGATCCCCCGTCCCTCATTGAGCCCAGCCGGAAGTAGTGCTCCGCTTTAGCCCAGACCCGTTTCAGCCCCGGGTGCTTGAACGGATGACCAGTTCCGTTTTCATTTTCAGGGTGACCGTATCCTGGCTACCGTTCTCAATGGCCTTGAGCAGGGTGTCCACCGCTGCCTCCGCCATCTTTGGGCCCGGCTGAGCGGCGGTGGTGAGGTCGTAAGCCGGCCAGCCCGCCATCATGATATTGTCGAATCCGACGATGGAGAGATCCCTGGGAATTTCCAGCCCGAACAAGGTTCGAGCCGCATCTATGGCGCCAAGCGCCATCAGGTCGCTGACGCAGAAGATCGCATCCGGCCGGTCCTTTAGATCCAGGATTTTTCGGGCGGCCTCGAAGCCGGAGTCATAAGAAAAGTCGGCGTGTTCGAAGATACAGTTGTCGATGCCGTGTTCCTTCAGCCGGGCGATGTAGCCCTCTGAACGATCCCTGCTGGTCGAACTGGTGATTTCGCCCATGATGCACCCGAACCGGCGGTGGTGGGGCAGCAGCAGGTCGGCGATCCTTCTGCCGCCATCATACCCGTCACAATAGACGGCGCTCAGCTCATTGTTTTCCGAGTAGCGGTTGAAGAGCATGATCGGCGTTTTCGAGCGCACACAGCCGTCAACCATGACGGAAGACAGCTTTGCCGAGGTGATTATCAGCCCGTCCACCTGGTACTGCAGGGCGGTGGAAAGAACATCCTCAACTTCCTTGTCATTGTCGATATTGAGCAGCAGCGTGGAGTAGCCGCTTTCCTGGATGTGCCTGGTGAAATCGGCCAGCACCGTGGTGTAAAACGGGCTCAGGAAGCGGGTCATGACCAGGCCGATGATCTTGGTCGAATTCTGCACCAGGCTCCTGGCGATGACATTGGGCCGATAGTTCAGTTTGTCGGCGGCTTCCAGAATGGCCCTCTTCTTCTTGGCAGATATCGATGCCCCCTTGGTAAACGCGCGGGAGACCGCCGACTGGGATACGCCGGCGAGGCGGGCGACATCGATCGAGGAAGCTTGCTGGATTTTTGCTCTGGGCGCCATGGCGTTGGTAATCCTATAAATCGACTGAATACGTATGCTCAGTATATAGTATTATCAAAAATTATCATCAGTTTACTCGATCTCCGCTCAGCCGAAATGATCATTGCTTCACCCGGCTGGCCGAAGCCGTGCCGTCGCTTATGAGTGACGCGACTTAAGCCGATCGATCCTCTCGTACAGGTTTTTCACATACTTCAGCGGCACATTGTCGGGAAATACCTCGGTTATAAACGAGAAACTGGAGCTTGTCCGGTGAATGAACTCAAAGGCCTCGGCGAGGATCTGGTTATGGTCGTAAACCAGGGTGATGTCATGCTCCAGGTCGACCAGCTTGACTTCACTGGCGATGCCGCCCGCCGACATACGCATGCTGTCGCCATAATGGATGCCCAGCATGCCAAAAGCGATCATCCTTCCGTACGGGGTTCGGTCGACATTGTCAAAGGTCTTGTACTGCACGAAATTCAAGCCTTTCCTGATTCCCAGCGCATGCCTGACACAGCGCCGTGCGGCATCATATCTCGTTTCATTTTCATTGAGCATGGCGATCGGCAGCGACCAGTAGTCTTCGAACGGATGATATTTGCGTTTAACGATGGCAATCGACAGCTCGCCCGTTTTGGCGATATTGAGCACCACGCAGGTTACCACCAGGCCGATATTTGCCCTGATATAGTGGCGCTTGATGCTGCGCACGATGCCCGGGGCATACGACAGCCCCACTCCCTGGATCTCCTGTTCGACAACGGGCACTGGCTTGGCCAGGAAACTGATCCGGTCCCCGAGGCTGTCCTTAACCTCCTCCCAGTTCATCTGAATCCAGACATACAGGTCCCCGGTGGTCCGGTTCGGGAATCTCTCCAGGATATCATCGAGGTAGGCGCCTTCGGCAAAGGGGAGGAAAATACGGTTGTACCATTCTTCGGCAACCTCATGCTTTTCCAGCGGCCGCCCGACAATCTCCTCCAGGTAACTGGTGTAATGGCTGATGATGCTGAGCAGGTGACGATAGGACTGCGGCCGGGTGAGCTTGATGTCGAAGCCTTTGCCCAGCCTGTTCAGTTTAGTGACTTCGAGAAAGTGCACATGCTCCTGGATTTTATAACGATCCTTGATGGTCAGTTCCTTGGTCAGGGGAACGTCGACATGCAGCTCGGTGACTTCCGCATCGATGTAGACCTGCTTGCGGTTCTTGGCAACCGACACGCGGTGATGCCCGTCCCGGACAAAATAATAGTCTCCGATCTTGAACACCGATATGGGCGGCAGGCTGCTGTCCTGCTCCATGATCGAGTCGATGGCCGACCACCGATCCTGGAGTTCGGCCTTTCGGGGCAGGAAATCCTTGTCAAAATCCTCATAGCGCGCCTCGCTGCCGATGATGTTGTCCACCGGGATTTCTCTGAGACCGACAAAGTGCTCGTCATGGGCCTTGGTGAGCTTTACGATCTGCTCGAGGCTGGGCAGATAGGACTCTTCTTTTTTCAGTCTTTTGTAGACCGACTTGAAAAAAGACCTGAACAGCGCGTTGTTGAAATTGTGTACCGAGGAACTTTTTGTATCCATGATGTTATCGTTATCGAGTAGCAGCGGCCATCGGTCAGTAGTCGAACAGATAGTGCTGGTAGGCGTTGATTATGCGGGTCCCGCCAAAATCCATGACCCGCGGGTTGCGGCTGTAGTTTAAATGCACATGACCGTGCAGGTGATATCGGGGTTGATGTCGCTCCAACAGTTTTCTGAACACCCTGAAACCCTGATGGGGCCCTTCGAGATCGCCCAGCTGGTAGGGCGGCGCATGGGTGACCAGAATATCGATTTTCCTGTGCAGCCAGAGGTGCGGCAGAAGTTTGAGCAGCCGCAGCCTCATCTGCTGTTCCGAGTAGTAGAAGGGGCCCGCATCGGGTTTGCAGCGCAGGGAGCCGCCCATCCCCAGCAGCCTTATTCCCGCATGGCTGAGGATCCGGCCATCCAGCGAATTCCAGCCTGGTGGCGGGCTCTCGACATAGCGCTCATCATGATTGCCCGGGACAAAAAAACAGGGTACATTGAGCATGGAGACGATGTATTCGAGGTAGTCCAGCGGCAAGTCGCCGCATGAAATCACCAGATCGATCCCGGCGAAGGCGGCTTCCTCCAACTGCCCATAGACCACTGGCGAAACGGCGTCCGAGATAACCAGCAGCTTCATTACTGGCCTGCCGTAAGAGCCCAGACGGCGTGCACCAAAGCTTCGGTCAACAGCCGTAATTCCGTTATCGTGAGTATCATTTGGCTGGCCCTTTTTATCCCGAGCTCGAGTAAAAAAATCTTGACACCAATGATCAACAATGGAATATTATACCAAACGTTGAATACGTATTCAACTTTTTGTTCCTTTTCTACACAACATGTTTTCTGAGCCCCTTGGGGCGTGGTTTTATTTTACTGAGAGCATTCATCACCTTCACGGTGACTGCGCAACCAGCAAACCAACACTAGAAAGGAGGAGCAAAGTGAGAGGCAAAAATCTGTTTTACTCGGCAGCACTGCTTGTGCTTATTGCGGGTCTCGTCTTCGGTGCGACAGTTCATGCCGCCGACAAGATGCCCTATGGCCTAAAATCGGGAATGCCCTACAAAGGCACCAAAGTCACTTTCCTTGTGCACAACGCGGCCCAGAGCCAGGCCAGTGCCAAGCGGGTTGGTGAGTTTACCGATCTGACCGGTATCGAAGTCGAATTCCTGATGGTTCCCTTCCCCAGTCTCCGGGAGAAGATCACCGCCGACGCCGTGGCCGGCAGCGGTGACATCGATCTTTACTGTTTTCTGGATGGATGGGGACCTTCCATGACCGGATTTCTCACCCCGTTGAATGACCATCTGAAAAGCGACAACATTGACCTCGGTGAAATACTGCCGCCCGCCTATATCAAAGGCGGAACATACGACGGCACAACCTACGGGATCCCAGTGCGCGGCCATCCCCAGCTGCTGCTCTACCGCACGGATCTGTTCGAACAGGCCGGCGTAACTCCGCCGAAAACCTGGAAAGAACTGATCGAGGTCTCCAAGAAAATCAAGGAGAAGACCGGCAAAGACGGCATTGCCATGTACTACGGCAAGGGCAACAGCGCCCAGAACCTGTTTGTCTGGTACACCTTCCTGAGAAGTGGCGGAGCAGCCATTTTCGACGACAACATGATGCCCGCCTTCAACAGTCCTGAAGGTCTGGAAGCGACCCAGTACTATGTAGACCTGCTGCTCAAGCACAAGGTTGCGTCTCCCGGTTCGGTGGCTTTCAAAGAGTATGAAGCCTCCCAGGCAGTGGCCCAGGACAACGCCGCCATGGTAATCGTATGGTGGTGGCATTATGGCACACTCACCAACCCGGAAAAAGCCCAGGAGGTCGTGGCCAATAACATGGGCTTTGCCCCGGTACCGGAATGGGAAGGAAAGGGCAAGGCGACCCTGGCATTGTCAATGCCCATCGGCATTGCTGCCGCTTCGAAAAAGAAAGAGGCGGCCTGGGAGTTTCTGAAGTGGATCACCAACCCGGATCTGGAAAAAGCCAACTTCCTGGATAAGAGCGATCCGAAGACCTCTACCATCGTCGTGGTTCAGAAGGCCAATCTTGTCGATCCTGAGATCAACAAGGTCTCCAACGGTATGCATGCAGCCGCAGCAGAGAGCCTGGCGGTGAGCGATACGCTGCCGATGATTCCTGAGTGGCCTGAGGTTTCAGCCGCACTGGAAATCGCCATCAGCAACATTGCCGGCGGCGCTGACACCAAAGCGGAAATGGACAAGGCTGCCGAAGAGGTCACGGCGATCATGAAGCGATCCGGCTACTAGCCGTTACGAAGTGTTGTAACTCGTGGGAGACCCGGGGCACACCCGGGTCTCTGCTGTCTGCTGCACCATATGCGCCCATCAAACAGCGCGTTTTGATAACCTGGAGTAGATGCCTCTTCTCAAAACCGGGGACACCTCTCCAGGCCACCATGTGCCGAGCGGCTTTTCATATGACCACAGGTAATCCGTCATGATTTCGCACAGTCGGGAAAAGCATGTCAAGTGGGTTCTGTTGGGCCCCACCCTGATTATTCTCATCGGCACGACGCTCTATCCTTTTATCTACTCGTTCATCACCAGTTTCAGGGTGTGGAAACTGACCCGCTCCCCGGCTCCCGGTGGGTTCATCGGCTTCGACAATTACATCAGAGCCTTCAGTGACGCTGGTTTCTGGAACAGCGTCTGGGTGACCGTCGTCTTCACGGTTATCTCGGTGGTGCTTTCCATGGTGATCGGACTGGCCATCGCCCTTATCCTGGAACGGGCCACCGGTCTGAACACCTTCATGAAGTCGCTGCTTATCTTCCCCTTCGCCATGGCGCCGGCACTTAAAGGCTATTCGTGGCGCTTCATGCTGAACCCCGACTACGGAATTGTCGATGCGATGATTGACGCGATATTTCCGTTCATGGCAGACGTGGTGTGGCTCGGAGAACCCTATTGGGCGGTATTCTGGCTGGCCATGACAGAAATCTGGGGCTGGGCTCCCTACATTGCGCTGGTCTTTATCGGCGCCCTGGGCGCCTTACCCAGGGAGACCCTCAATGCGGCCAAGGTCGACGGTGCTAATACGTTTCAGATATTCTGGTACATCACCCTGCCGCAGCTCAAACCAATCATTATCATGGTCGGGCTCCTGAAAACCATTTTCAGCGTCAAGATGTTCGATCAGGTTGTCACCCTGACCGGCGGCGGTCCCGGCAGGGCGACCGAAACATTGAACTTTTATGTTTACACTCAAGGCTTTAATTTCTACGACATGGGGTATGCCTCAGCCCTGGCCTATATTCTGGTCACCACCATGTTCTTTTTTGCCTTTTTATATGTACGCTTTCTGATGAAGGGGGAACAGAGCTGATGGCTTATACGCGAGACGAACAATTCTGGACCGGCGTCCGCTGGATAGGGTTCGGGGCTACTTTTCTGTTCATGGTCTTTCCGATTTTCTGGATGGTCATCACCTCGTTCAAGTTCGCCCGCGACGCTTACTCAACCACCATGATCTTCACCCCAACCCTGAACAACTTCATCTCCATATTCCAGGAGCCCTACAATTTCGGCCCGCTGCTGCTCAACAGCATGGTGGTCAGTACCTGCACCGTTGCCATAGCAATTCCTGCAGCCACCTGTGCCGGGTACGCATTTAGCCGTTATCAGTTCCGATCCAAAAATGCACTGATGGTGGCCGTTCTGAGTTCCCAGTTCGTCCCGCCGGTGGTCGTCGTTCTGCCTTTCTTCATCCTGTTCAGGACGCTCCACCTACTGGACACCAAGGTCGCCCTGATTATCCTCAATCTATCTTTTGTATTGCCCTTTGCGGTATGGATGATAAAGGGGTTCGTGGACGCCCTGCCGGAAGATATCGAATCCGCTGCGGTCGTTGATGGCTGCAGCCGTTTCCAGGTGCTGCGCCATATCACCCTGCCGCTGATCATGCCCGGCATCGTTACCAGCGCGGTCTTCGGTTTCATTCAAAGCTGGAATGAGTTCCTCTTTGCGCTGATTCTGACCAACCGCAACGCGGTAACCCTGACCGTCGGGTTGATGGGCCTGCACACCGAAAAAGGTATCCTCTGGGAACACATGGCCGCCGCCGGTATGCTGATCATGGTACCGATATTTATCCTGTCACTTACCATCCGGGAGTACTTTATCGAGGGACTCACGATGGGGGCAGTAAAGTAGGCTTCCGGCTCGCCATTTTGCTGAGCTCTTCTGGGTACCTCGCGGCGCTTCATGGTCCCTGCTGAGTATCTCTTTTTTTTTGGTAAAAGAAAAGACCGGTGCCCTGCCCATGGAAAAATTGAACGACCAGGAAGCTCTTGCCGGGTTGAAAAAATTCGATACACCCGCAATTACCAACGTTGTCGCCACCTATCCCAATCACCCTCTCTGCTTAGGGCTGTTTGACCCGTGGAACGACAACTGGTACACCGATCAGTCCATCAGGTGCATGTACCCGGAACTCGGGAGAACGGTCGGATACGCTGTCACCTGCGTCTATGGCCTGCCGGATGCAGCGCCTCAAACGCTTACATTCGCCGACGTCGCCGACGCTCTTGAGGCCTCATTAAAGCCGTCCATTCTCGTTTTCCAACAGGATTTCCCTCCCGAATCAGCCAATAAAGCCGGCCTCTCAGGTGGAAACATGACTGCTGCGATGAAAGCCCTCGGCTGTGTGGGAGCCATCTCAAATGGACCCTCCAGGGACATTGATGAAATCCGCGCAATGAATTTCCAGTATATGTTGAGCGGGATTTCACCGGGTCATGGCGATATGGCAGTACATGCGGTAAATGTGGGGGTATCCGTCGCCGGAATGGATGTTGACCCCGGCGACATTATTCACATGGATGAAAACGGAGCCTGTAAATTTCCTGCTTCACGGTTACATGATGTGTGGGTAAATTCACAGAAACTGCAGCAGGAAGAAGAGGAGCGCATGGCCCGGCTCAGTTCGGCGAAAACGGCTGAGCAGGTCAGACGCATTCTCGAGGACCTGCCCTATTCCAGAAAACGCTGACCCTGACTTCAGCCGCCACCCATTCTATCTGCAGGGGTAACGCTGACTGGCGCTGATCTTATCGGCCAAGATGGACACGCTGCCTGATAATCATACTGATAGCGCTGCACCCGTTGAATCGGCAGCTATTCCTCCTGATCAGCAGCCATACCGCTGGGTACTGCTCCTGCTCCTCTGGCTCCTCTATTTTTCCTTCGGGGTCGTCACCCGGTCCCCTTCGCCGCTGGTGACACCCATCATTGCCGACCTCAAGATGACCTATTCGCAGATGGGCTTTGTCCTGGGGTCGTGGCAGATGACCTATATCGTCTTTGCGATTGCTGCGGGCATCATCATGGACCGCTGGGGCATACGGCGATCCATCCTGTTCGGGGCGCTGTTCATCTCCTTATCGGCGCTGCTGCGTGCATCCTCGGGCGGATTTTATTCCTTTCTGTTCTTTGTCGCCCTGTTCGGGGTCGGCGGCCCGATGATTTCCATCGGCTGCCCCAAGGTCATTGCCACCTGGTTCAAAGGGCAGGAGCGGGGCACGGCCATCGGCATCTACACAACCGGCCCCTGGATTGGCGGAATGGTCGCCCTGGCGGCAACCAACGGGGTCGTCATGCCGCTGACCGGTCACAGCTGGAGAATGACCTTTGTCTGGTATGGGCTGATGAGCCTCGTTTTTGCAGGTCTCTGGTGGCTGGGGGCCCGGGGGGTCGATGCCGAGGCAGGCACCGGGCGCTTCAATGTCCCACGCGTTCTGACCGAGCTTATCAGGGTGCGCCGGGTGCGGCTGATCCTGCTGTCCGGGCTTCTGTCCTTCGGCATCATGCATGGCTATTTTGCCTGGCTGCCGACGATTCTGGAACAAACGGGCATGTCACCAGCCAGGGCGGGGGTCGCCTCCGCCCTTCCCTTTTTGACCAGTATTCCCGCAGTACTCACCATTCCCCGGTATGCCCGGGCCGGCTATCGGGGCTGGCTGATCGGCCTTCTGGCGCTGCTGGCTGGTTTGTCCATTGGTTGGGTCGTCGTTCTGGACTGGCCGGCCGTTCCCGGCCTCCTGCTGTTCGGTATCTCCGGACCGTGCCTGATGCCCCTGCTGGTACTGACCCTGATGGAGACACCCGAAGTGGCCTCCAAATACCTGGGTTCGGCCACCGGCGTTTTCTTCTGCGTGGCTGAGATCGGCGGCTTCCTGGGGCCCTTCTGCTTAGGCTACCTGGTAGATATCTCCGGCAGTTTTATCTCCGGCGGCCTGCTGCTGCTTGGCTTTGGTGTTCTGATTTTCTGGTTCATGGCTGTTCTGCAGATTTCTTCCTGAACCTCAGCTCCTTATTCTTCTCCTCCCTGGAAATACAAAAAAGGGTTAACGGCATTAGCCGAAAACCCTTAATTTGGATGCGATTCACTCTGCTTCAAGCGGAGGCCACGAAAAAAAGTCTGCGCCGCCTAGCCTTTCACCGCTCCCGCCGTCATCCCGGTTATGATCTGCTTGGAGGCAACGAAAGTGAAGATTATCGGCGGTATGGCGATCAGCATGCCCATGGCCATAATCTGTCCCCAGTCGATATTATGTTCGGTTAGAAACAGAGAGATATGGACCGGTGTGGTCCTCGTTGCCCGATTAGTCAGTACCAGTGCCAGGATGAATTCATTCCAGGCGATGCGAAAGGTGAAAATTGCAGCCGCCGCAAGCCCCGGTTTGATTACGGGTAAAACGACCAGAAAGAAGACCTGAAATGGATTGGCCCCGTCGACCCTGGCAGCCTCCTCCAGCTGAATTGGGACCTGCTCAATGAAGCTCTGCAGGATCCAGATGACAAAAGGAAGATTAATGGCCACATAAACCAGAATCAGGCCATGCAGGTTATTACCCAACTGATACTGGAAAGTCCAGATGGCAAACACCGGTACGGTCAACACCGCCGGCGGAATCATTCTCATCAGCAGGGTGGTCAGGGAAACCGCATCCCTGCCCATGAACCGGAAGCGAACGATGGCATAGGCGGCCATACATCCCATCACCAGGGTAAGTAATGTGGAAATGAGACCAACGTAAAGAGAGTTGCCCAGATAACGCATCAAAGAGGGATCATGCAAAACCGAATTGTAATTCTTAAGGGTCGGCATGAAAATAAAGGTCGAAACGTCGTTAAAGATGTCCACTTTCAATTTTAACGAGGTAAGCAGCATGAGAACTATTGGTCCCAGCGACATCAGGCTCAGACAGATGAGAATGAGGTAGAAGATAGCAGTATTGGTTCTCGAGTATTCTTTCATTGGGATCTCCTCAATACTTCAATACTGTTCAGCAGCTGCTTGAATACGGGCCATCCGGGCGTCTCTGGCCTTGGTATAGATGAACATGGCCAGGGTAATCACCAGGACGATGGCCAGCAGTATATTGGAAAGCGCAGCGGCCCTGCCGAGCTCCCAGCTGACGAATGCCGTTTTGTATATCTGCAGGGACATGATCTCAGTGGACAGTCCCGGCCCGCCATTGGTCATGATGAAAATGACTTCCAGCACCTTGAAAGCATCAATCATCCGGAGCAGCGCAGCAACTACCAGAACCGGCATCATCAACGGTATCTTGATATAGATGATCTGCTGCCACTCAGTTGCCCCATCAATGCGGGCTGCTTCCAGGGCAGATCTGGGCAGGGACTGAAGTGCGGCCAGGGAAAGGATAAAAATAAAAGGCGTCCACTGCCATATATCGGCAATGATAACAGAGGGCAAGGCCCAGTCTGGCGAGGAAAGCCAGGGTATTGGTTCAAACCCCCATTTCTTCAAGGTCTTGTTGAAAATGCCGAACTGCGGGTTATACATGTAGCGCCAGACCAGGCCGACGACGATCGGAGCGATCATCATCGGCAGAATAAAAATAGTCCGAAACACTGACATCCCGCGAATGGGCCGCTCAAGCATCAGAGCCAGCCCCACCCCGATGACCATTTCCATAACCACCACAGTAAAGGCAAAGGTGATGGTCACCATGAAGGATTCATGGAAATTGGGATCATTCAGGATCCAGGTATAGTTCTTGAAACCATAGAATACCGCATCGGCAAAAGGTGTCCCCATGCGCCAGTCGAAAAAACTGGCCATCGTAAGATAGCCGATCGGATAAAGAAGCGCAAAAAGCAGAATGATACCGGCAGGGGCCAGAAAGAGGTACGGTGTGGCTCTGTTCAAGATTCTTGTCGGTTTCATCTGCACCACTCCTTTACGCCAACATCATCGCTCTCAGACTGCTGCCGGGCGCCGCAGCTCCGACTCCCGGCAGTCATGCGAACAGCCACGTTGGCCGGAACTACTGCTGCCAGGTATAGTAGCCGGCCTTCTCCTGGATTGCCTGAGCCCGTTCGGCAACGATATCCAATGCCTCTTTGACGCTCATCTCACCCGTCAGAGCCTTGGAAAGCGTCGTGCCGAGCTCATTGTTGAGTTCGCCCCAGGTCGGGATGATAGGTCGCCAGTCCGGATCGGCATACTTCAGCGCTTCGGCAAAAGTCTTCATGTGTGGATATTTTGCATTTACGTCAGGGTCTTCATGGGTCGAAAAACGACTGGGGTTGCCGCCCTCCAGTGCGATCATTTTGTCAACCCGTTTCGAAGTCAGCCATTGCAGCAGCAAAAAAGCGGCCTCTTTGTTCTGGGCATTACTCGGGATGCCGATACCGAACCCGCCTGTCTGGGAGCCGCGGCGTACGCCCTCGGGGTGCATGGCCCAGCCGACCTTGCCGACGATTTTCGATTTTTCGGGATCATCAACCTCTCCGGCAACAACGGTTGAGTCCAGGAACATGGCAGCATTGCCCTGCAGAAAGGCGTTTTTCATTTCGGCAAAACCAAATGAGGTTCCCCCCTCCGGTCCGCACTCCAGAATCTTTTTCAAAGCCTCGCCGGCTTTAACCCCGGCCTCGTTGTTGACGATCGGGTTCCACTGATCATCATATACGCTGCCTCCAAGTGGCGCCAGGTGGAGCAAAAAGGCGTGAGATACCTGATGCCCGGACGCTCCGCGTGAGGTCAGACCGCCCATTCCGGGCTCGAGTTCCGGAATTCTACAGACCAGTTCCAAGAGTTCTTCATAGGTTTCAGGAACCTTCAGGTTGTGCTTTTCAAAAATGTCCTTGCGATAACCGAGTACGGACGTTTCAGAGCCGAAAGGCACGCCATAAAGGGCTCCTGTGGGTCCCGGCAGGTACCCCTTCTTTCCGCCGGCCACGCCGATATTCTGCACGTAGCCGCTAATAAGATCCTCAGGGTCGTAGTTAGGGTCGGCAAGTTTCGGATTCATGAAGAACGGAGCCAACGGTTCAAGCTGGCCAGCCGGCACATAGTCAGCCTTGGAAAAAACCACGTAGGCCAGAAGATCATAGTCTCCTTTGGGTTTGGTTAGTTCCAGAGACTGTTTCTGCCGCATGGCCAGATATTGCAGTTGATCGACCTCTACCTTGATACCGGTCTCTTCAGTGAACTTAGGAAGCACCTTCATAACCGCATCGTAATGAGGATGGGCCGGGAAGTTTACCACCAGGGTCGTCCCTTTATACGGTGCGTATGGATCTGCCGCATGTACGGTTGTTGACATGATGCCGGCACTCACCCCTGCGAGCGCCGCTGTTATCAATGCCTTTTTCAGATGATCAAACATAGCTTCCTCCTCAAGTAATGGTTTGGGTTGTTCAATTTTCGAATTACAGCGCTGCCTCTGACTCTGAATCAAAGAGGTAAATACTCTCTGGATCGATCGCAAAACTGAGCACTTCATTCGCTGTCAGGGGGGTGTCTGACCCCACTTCGATGAGAATCTGCTGGCCGCCAATATTGGAAACAATGACCGACTGGCTGCCAATATATTCTGAAAGAATTATCGGAAGATCGAGCTGCACCTGGCCATCACCCGCAGGTGACAGCAGGAAGGCAGAAGGCCGAATTCCGACTGTTACAGCCTTTCCAGCTCGTTCCTGAATTCGTTTTTTAACCTCATCGGGCAACGGCAAGGTAAAACCGTCACCGCTCACCAGGAGTTGCCCCTCTGACTCACTGAAAATCCCATCAAAAAAGTTCATCGGTGGTGAACCCAGAAAGCCGGCCACAAACTTGTTGACCGGCTTTTTGTAAAGCTCTTCTGCTGTTCCTTGCTGTTGAATAATCCCCTGATGCATGACCACGATTCGGTCGCCGAGCGTCATGGCCTCGACCTGATCATGGGTGACGTACACCATGTTTTTTTCAAGCCGCTGTCTCATCAGGGCCAGCTCCGCCCTCATCTGGGCACGAAGTTTCGCATCGAGATTGGATAATGGTTCATCGAACAAAAAGGTCCCCGAATCTCTCACCAATGCCCGACCCATCGCGACACGCTGACGCTGACCGCCTGAGAGCTGGGCGGGTTTTCTGGCCAACAGCGGTTCGATGCCCAGCATCTCGGCCACATTTTTGACCCGTTTGTCAATCTCAGCTTTTGGCTGTCGCGCCAGACGCAGCGCAAATGACATATTTTTAGCCACATTCATGTGGGGATAAAGAGCGTAATCCTGAAACACCATGGCGATATCCCTGTCTTTGGGTTCCAGATGAGAAACAGGTTTGCCGCCGATATAGATCTCACCGGAGGTAACGGTCTCCAGTCCGGCAATCATTCGCAAAGTGGTCGATTTACCACACCCGGAAGGACCGACCAGCACCGTAAACTCATTGTCTTCCATGGTCAGGTCCAAACCATCTATTACGGTGACATTGCCATAACGCTTGACCACATTCTCCAAGATTATTTCAGACACGATTGCTCTCCCGTGTGGTTTTACCCGGAAAAAACTTTGGGATTTCCAGAAAAACGCAACAAAGAATAGGAAAAGGAAGGCCACCCGACATGAGAATTACCACCATGTATTAGTTAGGTTGTTGCCGCGCAACGGGATTATATGTGATTACATATAACATTTAAGCGGCTACGGTTCAAGTACTATGAAGGTTTTTCAGGAAAAAATATTTCCCGTGATCAAGGCGCTGTTACTAACTGAAAATACAAGATATACCTCTTTAGAACAGGGCTCTTCATCGATTTTAGGGGGAAGTGTCCGGGCAATTTATCTGCCCGGATATTTTGCTCTTGCTGGTGCGGCAAAAAGCACGGGTTGAACACACAGGAACGCGCCTGGACTTTTTATGCCGCTCCAGTTCCAGGGGCGCGTTGTCAGTTTGATACCCGTCTCTTTGGCTGTGCCAGTTATCTATTTTTCTCATTCCAAGAAAGGGTTCTGTGCATACCCGAGCGGTTGGCTCTCAGCTCTGTTCTTTCTTGCTTTGCTTTTCCCACTTCGATAGGACCCGATAGTTGATCTGAAAAATGACCAACCCCAGAAAGCAGGCAATAACAGTCACCGAAAAACCGGTACCAATGCCGCTCAGGCTTGCCACAAAACCGGTGAGCCAGCACAAGACTATCGACCCAAGACCGCCCAAGGTCGACAATAACCCCAAGGATATGCCGTCACGTTTTGGAAACAGGCTACTGGTCAAGGCAAGCAAAGTTGGGTACGTACCGGAAAACGTAAAACCACTCAGCGCAAGTGCTGCCAGAGCCAAAACTCCGCTCCCCTGCCAGGCGACAAGCAGTATGATGCTCTGCAGCCAGAGCAGCGACAGGACAATTGTTGTGCTGGTTGTGATGAGGGAAAGCTTGCTGCATGTCATTCGGCCGAAGACGATGCCTATCGAAAATATCGAAAGTGCAGTGCTTGCCTCTGCCACTGAACTATGTTTCGCCCCGACCAGAAAGATAGTGCCAAACAGCATCACCACAATCTGGCTGCCCATGGTCAGAAAGTTTACTGTTAAGATTACCTTGAACTTCTGATGATTGAGTAGCTTCAGGAAATTACCAAGGCCCTGATGCTGCCCTTCGGTTTGCACAGGAGCATTATCTTTGGACAAAGAAAAAATACCTGCCAGGAAGAAGAGAAGGATAGCCGCGCCCATATATCCGGCCTGCCAGTGGTTGCCCCGAACAATCAACAGACCCATAAGAGACGGTCCAACAATAGCACCGATTCCAAAGAATACGTGATGAAAATTTAATATTGCCCCCTTATGGGAAGGATACAAACTGACAAGCAAGGTATTTGACCCGCTGAGAATGAGGCCGAGGCCGGTTCCCATCGAAAAAACAGCTGCAAGGCTGAGATAATACGTCGACCCGAAACACAATAACAGCGCTCCGGCACCAAGGGCAAAACTACCGGCGCTGATAATCCTTTCGCGCGACCGACGATCTGCTAAAATCCCACCGTACAGTGTGAAAATGGTAAAGCCTGCCTGGAAAAATGCCATCAGTGTTCCGGCTTGACCCAGACCGATGTCAAAATGCTTCTGCAGGGACGGCAGGCTGACCCCCATAAAGGTGATAACTAATCCGTTGCAACCCAGAGCAATGAAAGATGCGACAGTAATGACAGGTTTATTGAGTCTCATCCTGAGGGCAGCTCGGGGTCAACTCCAGGGATAATTCAAATCTAGCGCGAGTAAGGCTTGGCTAGATGATGGACTGGGACTCGCGATGTTTTTTCCGTTAGCCACTCACTGCAAGTTCCTAACTATCACACGGGCAGCATCAGTCAGGTCTCGATGCAGAGCTGAAATGGTTTTATCACCATCCCCTTCGGCAAAACCGGAGAGCATATCTTTGTGGCATTGAAGCGCATTTGTCAGATCTCTCCCCTCTATGGCATAGAGGTAAATGTAAGGATTAACCCGAGCAAGCAGCCTTTGGATGAGGTCCATGAGCAGGGGGGATTTGGCACAGGAATATATGGAATGGTGAAATTCGTCGTTCTTCTTTATGTAATTTCTGTGATTATTGCCGGCATGCTTTTCCATTGCCAGATAGGCCCGTTCCGCCCTGGTTACTGAGCTTTTCGTGCGCCTTTGACAGGCCTTGTCAATCGCTTCAGACTCAAGCAGCAACCTGAGATTGAGAACTTCTTCGAATTCTGCCTGGGTCAGCTGATTGACCTGGATCCGTTTATTGCTTTCGACCACAAGGATTTTTTCCGACTCCAGCTGCCACACCGCTTCTCTAACCGGCAGGAGACTGACTCCGAACTCATCTGCCAGGCCCCGCAGGCTGATCACCTCGCCGGGCAACAATTCCGCAGCGGTGATGGATGCCCTCAATTGATCATAAACTTTCTGGCGCAGCGTAACACTGCTTATCTTTTCCAACGCCATAGCTCTTTCCTCAACTCATCGTGTTATGTGTGATAAAATATCACACCCCTGGTGATTGTTCAACAGCTTGTTATGTTGATTGCTGATCAAAGATTGATTGAGGGGCGGCCTCAAGAGCTTTAAATCGAGAAGCATGCGCCCTGGTTTAATTGCGAATTCGGCATGGAAGATTATCTTGTGACCAAAGTTTACCGAAAATTGGCTGCAACACCATTTTTATATTCTTTGCCACCAAACCTCACAACACAAGGGGATTAAAATGAACGGGCTGCTGAAGGAAATTGATGAGCGCAGGGCCAGGCGGGCCTTGAAAACCGAAAAAATCGATGCTGCGGTAGTGCAGCGCATTATGACCGCGGCCACTTATGCGCCAAGTTGTTTCAACAGCCAGCCATGGCGATTTATGGTGGTATCTGAGGAAGAAAAGCTGGCCCGACTGCATGAGTCATTATCAGGAGGGAATTACTGGGCGAAGAAAGCGCCGCTGATGATTGTTTTGGCTACCAAGACCGAGTTTGACGCCAAACTCAGCGATAGCAGAAACTATGCCCTTTTCGGCTGTGGTCTTGCCGCCGCGAACCTGATGCTGCAGGCCACCAAAGAGGGCCTCTATGCTCACCCGATGGCCGGTTTTGATCCCCTGGTGGTTAAAGAAGCGTTTGGGATGTCAGAGGATTACATTGTCATTACGCTGATTGCGATAGGATATCCGGGTTCTCTGGAAGGGCTCAGCGACAAGCATGTCGCGTCAGAAAAAAGCGAGCGGAGCAGAAAACCCGAGTCGGAAGTGATCTGCCAGCAGCAGTGGAGCTTCGACTGAAAAGTCTGATCTTTTTACCGGCTCGATCAGTCAGGCAACTGCGGCAGCTCAGTACCCCGTGAAATGCCCGATCCAGGTGCCTGTCCTGGCCAGTTCCTCGGCGACGGCTTCCTCCTTGTCATTAAATGTTATATGTGATACCATATCACGTGCAAAGGTGGCGATCAAACCCCAGCAGAACATGTATAAACCCAGCGCGTTGATTTGGTCAATATCAATACAGAATTGCTTCAGGGCGGATTTCGAAATAGTGGGCTGGCGCGGTACGAAGGGTGCGCTGGCAACAAGATTTTGAGTCAACAGCTCTTTTGCGTAAAAAAATCAAGTTTGAAGAGAGGATTACACAATGAGTAAAGTAGATGAAATTACAAGAGAATCATGGATACTGAAGAATTTTCCCGAGTGGGGAACATGGCTTAACGAAGAAATCGAGGAAGAAAAGGTCAAACAGGGTACCGTCGCCATGTGGTGGCTCGGATGTACGGGAATCTGGCTGAAAAGCCAGGGAGGGACGAATCTCTGTATTGATTACTGGACCAAACACGGCAAGAAGACCCAGCAGAACAAACTGATGAAGGAGCAGCATCAGCATCAGCGGATGATCGGCTGTCTCAAACTGCAGCCCAATCTGAGAAATGTCCCCTGTGTGCTGGATCCGTTTGCAATCAAAGAAGTGGATGCGATCCTTTCCACCCACCATCATGGCGATCATATCGACGAGAATGTCGCTGCTGCGGTCTTGCAGAACTGCGGACCGGAAGTCAAATTCATCGGCCCTCAGGCCTGTGTCGAACTGTGGACCGGCTGGGGGGTTCCAGCGGAGCGCTGCGTCACTGTTAAGCCTGGCGATACGGTTACGGTCGGCGACACAGAGATAGTAGCTCTTGACGCCTTTGACAGAACCGAGCTGGTGACTGCCCCTCAAGGTGTTGTCCTGAAAGGCAACCCGGTCCAGGAAATGGATCTGCTGGCGGTCAACTACCTAATCAAAACCCCTGGTGGCAATGTCTATCACAGCGGCGACTCCCACTATTCCAACTACTACGCCAAGCATGGCAACGATCACCGGATCGATGTCGCCTTCGGCTCCTATGGTGAGAACCCGCGCGGGATGACCGACAAGATGACCTCAGTTGACATACTCCGGATGGCCGAATGTCTCAACTGCGAGGTGGTAATACCAATCCACCATGACATCTGGACCAATTTTCAGGCCGATCCGATGGAAATTAAAGTGCTCTGGCAAATGAAAAAGGATCGGCTGAAGTATAAATTCAAACCATACCTCTGGCAGGTGGGAGGAAAATTCACCTATCCGACCGATAAGGACGAGTTAGAGTACCACTATCCCCGCGGCTTCGAAGACGCTTTCGCGATCGAGCCTGATCTGCCGTTTAAATCGTTGCTGTAATACCATAGTGGAGGATCACATGTCGAAACCATTGCTTCAAGTAGCACTCGATCATCTTGATATACCGTCGGCTTTGGCGGCCACCAGGTCACTTGTTGATGAAGTTGACGTACTTGAAATGGGAACAATCCTCTGCTATGCAGAAGGATCCAAAACGGTTGGTATGCTCAGGGCTCTCTACCCGGAAAAGATGATTGTGGCAGATCTGAAAGCGGCTGATGCCGGCGGCACCGTCGCCGAGATTGTCTTTTCCCAGGGGGCCAACTGGATGACGGTAATCTGCAACGCTCCTTATGCGACGATGGAGGCGGCCCTGGAGGTTGCCAGGAAATACAATGGAGATCTGCAGATCGAACTCTATGGCGATTGGACTTTCGAACATGCCCAGAAGTGGCGTGAAATCGGTCTGACTCAAGCCATCTATCACCGGGGCCGCGATGCCGGTTTGGCCGGCCAGCAATGGGGCGAAGAGGACCTCGGTAAGATCCGCAGACTGGCGGACATGGGCTTTGAGGTCTCTGTTACCGGCGGCCTCTTTGCTGACGATCTGGGAATCTTTAAAGGCATACCGGTCAAATGTTTCATTGCCGGCAGGGGGCTTTACGGGGCTGATGATCCGGCCCGGGCCGCAAGAGACTTCAAGGAAGCCATCAACAAATACTGGTAGACACCATGAAGCGAGAAGATATCAAGCTCGGTATCTATGAAAAAGCTCTGCCCGGAAACATTGACTGGTCAACCCGGTTGTCCATGGCCGAAAAACTCGGCTTTCACTATGTGGAAATCTCCATTGACGAAACCGATGAGCGCTTAGCCAGACTTGAATGGACCACGGCAGAGCGTGCGGATTTCTGCCGATCCATACTCGACAGCCCCCTGACGATTCCCACCATGTGCCTGAGCGGACATCGCCGCTACCCCCTGGGAAGCCATAATCCGGAAGTGCGGCGCCAGGCGCTCGAGCTCATGGAAAAGGCTATCCTGTTCTGTGTTGACACCGGTATCCGCACCATCCAGCTGGCAGGTTATGACGTCTACTACGAGCAGGGGGACGAGGATACCAGGAACTGGTACCTGGAAGGCATGCAGAAAAGCCTGGAGATAGCCGCCCGGGAGCAGGTCATGCTGGCCATGGAGATCATGGACCACCCCTTCATGAATTCGATCGTCAAGTTCATGAACGTAAGGAAGCTGCTTCCCTCGCCGTGGTTCACCGTCTATCCCGATATAGGCAACCTGAGTGCCTGGGGCAACGATGTGCCCGCTGAGCTGGATCTGGGATTTCAACACATCGTGGCCCTGCACCTCAAGGAAACCATTGGCGTCACCGATACCCACCAGGGGACATTCAAAGAGGTTCCATTCGGCACCGGCTGCGTTGATTTTCCTGCCGTATTCAAGACGCTTAAAAAACTCAATTATCAGGGGCCGTTTCTGATAGAGATGTGGACTGAAAAGGCCGAGGACCCGGAGAAAGAGATAAAAGAAGCCCGGGAGTGGATTTTTCAGAGAATGATCGAAGGGGGATTTATCGATGGATAAGGCCAGGAAAGAAGAAATTCTCGAAGCGAACCTGCTGCTGCAGAGGATGGGGCTGGTGATATTCACCTGGGGCAACGTGAGCGGCATTGACAGGGGGAAAGGTGAAGTGACGATAAAGCCAAGCGGCGTCCCCTACGAACAGATGAGGATGGAAGATCTGGTGACCGTTGATTTGGATGGAAAGGTGCTGGAGGGACGTTACAATCCGAGCTCGGATCTTGCCACCCACCTGGAGATATATCGTTCCTTTACCGACTGCGGCGGGGTTGTGCACACCCATTCGAGAATGGCAACCGCCTGGGCCCAGGCGGGCCGTGATCTGCCGGCGCTTGGCACCACCCATGCCGACTATTTTTATGGTCCGATTCCCTGTACCCGATCGCTCTCCTCGAAAGAGATCAATGGAGCCTACGAACGGGAAACCGGCAAGGTTATCGTCGAGACCTTTCAGCAGAGAAAAATCGATCCACAGTCGGTCCCGGGTGTTCTGGTCAGCGGCCACGGCCCGTTTTCCTGGGGCAGTGACCCGCTGGGTGCAGTGCATAACACGGTCGTACTGGAAGAGATTGCCCAGATGGCCTTTGCCTCGCTGGCCATCAATCCCGATGCACATGCTATCTCGCAGGAATTGCTTGACAAGCACTATTTAAGAAAACACGGCAAAGATGCCTATTACGGACAGAAATAAGGCCGGACTGATCAGCACCTTTTTCAGGGCAAAAGCAAACGACGGCTCATACCTCCTGGAGTAAACATGGATTCCATCGTCACTGTTGATATCGGTTCAACTTCGATGCGTGCTGTCCATCATGACGCCACAGGGAAGGTACTGCACAAGTGCCGGAGATATACAATTCCCGAGTATTATGAGGACAAACGGGTAGAGCTGGACGGACGCAAGTTCGTCAGGGAACTTCTCGCCCTGCTCAAGGAGTCCTACGATTTTGCCAGATCAAACCGCGTGGGTGTGCTGGCCCTCAGCGTCACTTCCCAGCGCTCGTCAGTGGTGCCCGTGGACGCACGCGGCGAGCCGCTGGCCCCTTTTATCATGTGGCATGACAAGAGAACCGTGCCGATATGCAGAGAATTGGCCCCCTACGAGGACCGGGTGTACCAGCTCACTGGCTTGAGAATTTCACCGGTGTTTTCGGCCGTCAAAATGACCTGGCTGCGACGTGAAATGAGCGATATCTATGGCAGGACCGCCAAGATGCTTGGCATTCATGATATCGCCCTTCACACCCTGTGCGGTGAATTTGTGACCGATGAATCGTTGGCCAGCAATACCAATCTTCTCAATATCTATTCAAGAGAGTGGGATGAGGAATTGCTCGACATCTTTTCGGTCGACAAAAAACATCTCTGTGATCTGGTGCCAGCCGGTTCTGTGTGCGCCTACACTACCAGGGAGCTGGAACGGATCACCGGAATTCCGGAACACACGAAAATTATATCCGCCGGGGGTGATCAGCAGTGTGCCGCTCTGGGACTGGGCATCATAAGTGAAGGCAAGCTCAAGTGCACGACCGGCACGGGATCCTATCTCATCGCTCATACGGAGGCGCCGATTCTTGATGAGCAGAAACGTTTTTTGTGCAAGATCGGTGCACTGCCGGGAAGTTACAATCTGGAAGCAGGAATGCTGACCACCGGAACCGTGTATCGATGGTTCCTCGAGCAATTTTATGGGGGCAGTTCTGACTCGGCCATAGAGAGGATTAACCGGGAAATCCTCACCAGTCCCCCGGGCGCCAGCGGCGTGTTGCTGCTTCCTTATTTTGAGGGAAGCGGAGCTCCCCACTGGAACCCCGAGGATTGCGGTGTATTCTATCGACTGAAGCTTTCAACGACCAGGGCTGATATGGCACGGGCGGTTCTGGAAGGAATCGTCATGGCTATGGGTGAAAACATCGCTGCCTTTAAGCAGAAACTCGGCTCTTTCTCCAGCGTGAGTGTCTCTGGAGGAATGACCAGCTTTTCGGCCTATAATCAGCTGCAGGCTGACATATTTGGAACGGATGTGGTTCTGCATAAAAATCGCGAGTCCACCGCTCTGGGTGCCTGGATTTCCGCGGCGGTGACCTGCAGGATTTACGACTCTTATGAACAAGCTTTGAAGACAATTCAGCCCCCCGGCTCTGAAACCGTGTTTGAACCAGATCCTGCTATGGTCCAATTTTACCAGGAGCTGAACGAAACAAGAGCTTCACTCCACCGCGCCCTGCAGCAGCTTGAAGTACCTGTTTAACCGTCTATTCCATCGAGGCCCGCTCTTTTGGGGCTCGCCCGCCGCTGGCTGTTCCATCACCCTATTCGTTCTCCACCAGATTGTAACCATGGTATCATGCATCAGGAACGAGTATATGGTCAGATCCATCACCGCGTTCTGAGCCACTCACGGCGGCTTGGTTGCGGCCGCCCTGCCGGCTGTTATTACTGGTACACAGGGAGAGTGATGTAAAACCGTTATCAGAGCATCAGTTTCAGGAAACGTGGTAAACTGGTTTCAGTAATTATTTCAGAACAGGAGGAAGCATGAATTCCAACGAGAGGGTCACAAAGGTGTTTCAGGGAGAAATACCTGACCGCGTGCCGATCGGGGAGTTTGCCATCGATTTTGATACGGTAGAAAAGATCATTGGGCGGCCGACATATTTGAGGGCAAAAGCCAGATCGAAGATAGCATTCTGGGAAAACAGGCATGACGAGGTGGTCGAAAGCTACATCAATGATCATATCGATCTGCACGAAAAGCTCGAAATCGACATCATCAATTTTCCCATGGCAACCTGGGCCATTCCCCAGCCCAGTGAGGCCCCTCCCCCGGTTAAAATTGATGAAAACACCTGGGAAGATGAGCACGGCAGGATCTTCAAATCCTCAGACATCACCCATGACGTCGTCTGCGTGAAGGACCCGTTAGCCCAGAATACGCTGTATACCATGGATCATGAAATACTCGCCCAGGTGGAAGATGTTGATAACAAGACGATAGCCGCCCTGCCGGCTGGCCTTGACGAGCGATCATGGCTGATTCTGGATCAGGTCATTGACCATTTTGCCGGGCGTAAGTTCATCGTCGGGCCTTCAGGTGGTGAGGTTGGCATTGTGCTCAAAGGCGGCATGGAGCAGGGAATGATGTCCCTGATCACCGAAAGGGACTTTATCGATAAGGCGACCAGGTTCCTGGTAAAAAAACAGAACGCACTTGATGAAAAAATGGTTCACCCGAAAAGCGATGCGGTGATCTGGGGCGCTGATTTCGCCTATAGTCGGGGCGGCTTCATAAGCCCCACGATGTTTCGGCAGATGTTCTTTTCCGCCAACAGGCAGCGGGTGGAGAACATCAAGACAAAACACGGCAAATTCGTGGTTAAACACTGTTGCGGGGATGTGAACAAATTCCTGGATCTGTTTGTAGAGCTTGATTACGACTGCTATCAGTCAATTCAGCAATCTGCCGGGATGGATCTGGCCGAGGTCAAGAAGAAAGTCGGCGACAAAATGGTCCTGTGGGGCGGCGTACCGGTCGAGTTGATTCTTGCAGGAACGATGGACGAGGTTCGGGAGGCTGTTCGACTGGCCATGAATATCGGCAAGGAGAACGGTCGCTTTATACTGGGAACGACTCACAGCATAGCGGTCGGATCAAATTATGATAATTACATGGCCATGATCGATGAGTACTGGAAGCATTGCTGTTACTGATGAAGCAAGGGATAGGTATCGCAAAGAGCTTCACTGCTCATTTCAATTGAACAAGATGGTAGAGGTCCAGCATATACCGCGCTGGTTATGTCTTTTATTCTTCAGGTTCAGGGTGATGAATATTAAAGCCGATCAGGAAAATCTGCAGCGAGCTCTTTGATAAAGCGCTTGAGAATATCCTTCGATTTCAAGGCATCCTCAATTTCTATTGCTTCATCAGGGTGATGACTCAGTCCGTCGCGGCAACGAACAAAAAGCATTGCTATGGGGCAAAGGTGCGCCATCGCCAGACCGTCGTGCCCCGCTCCGCTGAAGATCGTCAGAGGGGTTACGCCTTCCTTCTCCATTGCCGACTGCAGCCTGGCGGTCAGCCCTTGATCGCAACGAACCTCTTCCAAACTGTAAATCAGGTCTGATTCAACCGTAAATCCATTATCGACCAATTTCGCGGTCACCGTCTGAAACTGCTCTCTGGCCTCGAGCCTGGTCTGTTTATCAGGCGAGCGCAGTTCAAGGGTCAGTTCCGCTGTCCCCGGGATGACATTGACGCTATTGGGGTGGATATCGAGCTTGCCGACGACGCCGACGATGTTTTCTACGCTTTTACAATAGTTATCCAGCCAGGAGACATATTTCCCGGCAGCAACCAGGGCATCTTTTCTCAGATGCATCGGAACCGTTCCTGCGTGGCCAGATTTACCCGCAATTTTGAGGCTATGTCTTTCTATACCGGTAACGGCACTAACCAGCCCGACCGGCAATTGTTGATTTTCAAGGACAGGCCCCTGTTCGATATGCACTTCCACATAGCCGATGGCATCCTCTTTTTTCCTGGCGATCGAGGGGATATGGTCCGGGTTCAAGCCGAATTGCTGGAGAGCGTCCCTCAGGGTGATGCCGGTTTTGTCAGTGCAGGATAATATCTGCTCATCAAAACAGCCGGCCACTGCCGTCGAGCCCAGAAGCGTCGAGTTGAAACGTGTCCCTTCTTCATCCCCAAACGCCAGTACCTCAATGGAAAATGGCAACTCCTCATCTTTGAGTTCGTACACTGCCAGAAGAGCGATGAGGATCCCCAGCATGCCGTCGTATCGTCCTCCTGACGGAACGGTGTCCTGGTGGGACCCAAGATAGAGGGTTTTCGATGAAAGTCTGGAGGGTTTTCGTCCCACCAGATTTCCGGCATCATCTATCTGAGTATCAAGACCACACCTGTTCATGAGTGGTTCCAGGTAATTGAGCAGATTCCTATGCTCTCTGGTGAGAAACATTCTGCTGACGCCCGGACCGGGTAGAGAACAGCGCGCAGCCTTCTCCAGCCATTCTGCCAGGTATTCTCGGGTCATGATTCAGGCCCGCATTTTGAAAAATTGTTTCTGGTAGGGATCCCTTCATAAAACTCTTTAAACGGCGAGTTACTGTAATGCAGATATACCTCACGCAGCCTTTCCAGGGTGTCCCCCGGCGCATAATCGACCCTGATGTCAATCGGCGGTTTATCAAGAAAATCGACTTTTACGGCAGCCGACACCAGGCCTCTTGAGTCACCTCCAACCCTTTCTCCCTGTCGGAGTGCTTCGATAAGGCGCAAAGCAGCAGGTTTTTCCGGATTCGACAGGAAAGAATCTATCAGTGCCGAGGCGACTCCTTTTCTTGATAAAAGATTGCCGCCGGCTATAACCCCATCGGATTTTTCGATTTCCTTGAATTGCCTGTTTTCAGCGCCTGTCCATCCGCTGCCGGATCCATTGCTGTCGATTATCAGACACTGGCGAAAGTCCCGCCCTTCATCTTTCCGGGTGAGGTACTGAAGTACACATTCGGCGCTCTGGCCTTTTCGCAAATACTCAAGGCCTATCTTGCCATAGAGCCAGTTTGTGTATGCTCCCTGAGTTGTCAAAGCCCCGACACCTGCTTCGACATGCGGAACAAAGGCTCCGACAGACACACTGCCGGTTGTAGCTGCAACCCCGGCAGTACCGGTATTCCTGTCAAAAAAAGCTATTGAAAAGGTCATTAGTGAGACAACTGGTCAAAATTAAAGGGCAAGAAATTTATAGCTATAAATATCTTGATGATCCAATATTAATAATGTTTAATCTACCATGCAGGACATAATTATCCAGCACAATTAAAGGTAACCAGTGTATTCCCGAGTGAAGAACACCACCACAGATCAAACTACCATGTGAAGAAGGAGGAGAAAAATGAAACGTGCCAAAAAGCGTATCTTTACATTAATCAGTGTGATCGGGCTGTTGCTGCTGGCCGGTATCGCAAGCGCAGCAACCCCTCCGAATGTTCTTGTCGTCGGTCAGATCGCCGAACCGAAATCACTTGACCCGCAGGCAGTCACCGCAGTGAACGATTTTCGCATTCTGATGAACGTGTATGACGGGCTGGTTCAATATAAAAGCGGGACACTGCAGGTTCAGCCCGCTCTGGCCGAGTCCTGGGAAATAAGCGATGATGGGCTGGTATATACATTTACACTTCGTTCCGGGGTTACGTTTCACGACGGCAGCAACTTCGATGCCGAGGCGGTGAAATTCAACTTCGATAGAATGCTGGATGAATCACACCCGTACCACAATACGGGACCGTTTCCGCTGTCATTTTTTTTCAGCGCGGTAAAAGAGGTCAAAGCGGTTGACACGCTGACTGTGCAATTCACCCTGGATGCACCCTTTGCCCCATTTCTGTCGAACCTCGCCTACCCAACCGGCCTTATCGTCTCCCCCGAAGCCGTCATGAAGCACGGCAGCGATTTTGGCCGTAACCCGGTCGGCAGCGGACCGTTCAAGTTCGCCAAGTGGGAAAGCAACTCACATGTGACTGTGGAGAGGAACGAAGGATACTGGGGTGGAGCACCGGCCCTGGAAGCTGTCGTTTTCAGGCCTATAACCGATGCAAACACCAGGGTGGCCGAGATGTTGTCCGGAGGAATCGACATGATGGTCGAGGTTCCACCGGACAACCTGCAGGAAATGGCTGCGGACGCTTCCTTTCAAATTCATGAACAGGCGGGGCCGCACCTCTGGTTCCTTATTTTAAATGCCAAGGAAGGACCGTTTAAAGACAAAAGGGTCCGGCAGGCGATAAATTACGCGATCAACAAAGAGGCTATTGTCGACAATATTCTGCAAGGCACCGCTATTGTCGCAGCCGGTCCGACACCGCCGGCATTCGCCTGGGCCTACAACAACGATCTGACCCCCTATCCGTATGACCCGGAAAAGGCGAAAGCACTCATTAAAGAAGCCGGTTTTGAAAATGCCGAATTGACCTTTTATGTAACGGAAGGTGGTTCTGGTATGCTGGATCCGGTGGCCATGGGCACGTCAATCCAGGCTGATCTGGCAAAAGTAGGGTTACAGGTGAAAATCGAGACCTATGAATGGAATACGTTTCTGGGCAAGGTTAACCCCGGCCTCGAAGGAAAAGCCGATATGGCGCAGATGGCCTGGATGACAAACGATCCTGACACCCTCCCGTTTCTGGCACTACGCACGGCTGCATGGCCTGACAAAGGCGGTTTCAATTCTGGATACTACAGCAATCCCGAGGTTGATGACCTTTTAGAGAAGGCGCGCACCTCGACGGATCAGAATGAAAGAGCCGAGCTTTACAAGAAAATGCAGACCATCGTATACGATGATGCCCCGTGGGCCTTTATTGCAAACTGGAAACAGAATGCTGTAACATCGAGCAACGTCAAAAATTTCAAGCTGGAGCCATCATTCCTGCTGCTTTTAAAAGGTGTAAACAAATAAACACATACCAGCGGGAGGTGCCCAGGCACCTCCCGCCGGATTCTCCATGGGCCATAGAAATCAAAGCATATGGCGGTATACGGGAAAGCGACTGGTCGCTGCAGTCCCCGTGATTTTCGGACTGACCGTCATAGTTTTCTTCATCATGGCACTGATACCCGGAGATCCGGCGACGGCAATCCTCGGCAGTTATGCCACCCCTGAAAATGTCGCCACGCTCAATGCCCAGCTCGGTCTGGACAAGCCCCTCTGGCAACAATACTTCACCTGGGTAATCAACCTGCTGCAGGGTGACTTCGGCAGGTCGTACAGCCTGAACCGGCCGGTTATCGATGAGGTGATCGAACGCTTTTCCGCCACCCTTGTGCTGGCCGGCACAGCCCTTCTTGTCTGCTCCATTATGGGCCTGCTCGCAGGAATACTTTCGGCTGTTTACCAATACGGCGCAATAGACAAAGGGGTCACCCTGATCGTCCTCATCGGAATTTCAACCCCCTCTTTCTGGCTCGGGCTCCTGCTTATCCTGCTTTTCGGCGTTGAGCTGCGCTGGCTTCCCGTCAGCGGCATGTACGAGATTTATGGCGGCGGCGGCCTTTCCGACCTCCTTCGCCACCTCATCCTGCCTGCGGCAACCCTGGCACTGGTGGCAACAGGGGTAATTGCCAGATTGACAAGGGGCTCAATGCTGGAAGTGCTTCGACAGGATTACATCAGGACTGCCAGGGCAAAAGGGGTCCCGGAAAGAAGCGTAATACTCAAACATGCGTTCAAGGCAGCACTGGTCAGCGTTATCCCCGTTATTGGTATACAGGCGGGCTTTGTTATTGGCGGCGCCGTTTATGTGGAGACGGTTTTCCAGTGGCCGGGTATCGGGAGAATGCTTGTCACTGCTATTGCGACAAGGGATATCCTGCTGGTCCAGGGGGGCGTCCTGGTTGTGGCAACAAGCTATGTCCTTTTCAACCTGATCGCAGATGTCCTGCAGAACCTGATCGACCCGAGAATAGCCTCATGACCGGAGGCATTGCCGGTAGTGGGAAGCAGAGCCGGAGGGTTTCCTCTTTTGCGCTGCTCACCCGCAATCGACTGGCTATCTTCGGGCTGCTTATCCTCTCATTTATCGTGCTTCTCTGCCTCCTGGCACCACTGCTTCCCCTGCCTCCCCCCGACAAAACTGATCTTGCAATTCGACTGCAGAAACCATTCACGGACGGCCACTGGCTGGGCACGGACCATTTGGGGCGTGATATCTGGTCCCGCATTCTCTGGGGGACACGAGTCAGCCTGGCCGTCGGTATTACGGCCAGTCTCTTTGCTGCTGTTATCGGCTCTCTGATCGGTATTCTCGCCGGATATTTCGGAGGACGTACGGATAACCTGATGATGCGGGGAATCGACATGCTCATGGCGTTTCCATATATCCTGCTTGCCCTGGCAATTGTTGCGGTTCTGGGTCCGGGACTGATGAACGCGCTTTACGCCATAGCAATCGTGAATATCCCTTTTTTCGCCCGTAATGTCCGCGGGGTTGCCGTCACCTTTACAAGAAGAGAGTTTATCGATGCGGCTCAGCTATCCGGGAAAAGCAACCTACAGATCCTGTTGACGGAAGTATTGCCCAATGTGCTTCCGGTCATCGTCATCACCCTCTCGACTACGATCGGCTGGATGATTCTTGAAACGGCTGGATTATCATTTCTGGGGCTTGGCGCGCAGCCGCCGCAGGCGGATCTCGGCTCGATGCTCGGGGAAGGCCGAAAGCTGATAATTACCGCCCCTCATGTCTCCACGATACCGGGCTGCATGATATTTCTGATTGTTATGAGTATCAATCTGCTCGGCGACGGCATCAGGGATACACTTGACCCACGCTTGAAGGCAGGGGCCCTGTTGCGGCCCGCATCCAGAACCCAGACCGAATTACCTGACACGGATCCATCATCAGAAAGTGGCGCAAGACTCCTTGATGTCCGCTCGCTGAGAACCGAATTTCACACCGGTCCCAGAATTCTCAAAGCCGTCAACTCGGTCGATCTTCAGCTATTCCCCGGGGAATGCCTAGGAATTGTGGGGGAGAGCGGATCTGGGAAATCCGTTACGGCTCTTTCTTTGCTTGGCCTGGTCGCCTCCCCGCCAGGAAAAATAGTCAGCGGCAGCGTCACTTTTGACGACAAGGACCTGCTCAGAATAAGCGACAGGGAACTCCAGACTCTGCGTGGCGGGAGAATCTCCTATATTTTCCAGGACCCGCTTGCCACACTGCACCCGTTATACCGTGTCGGTGACCAACTGGTAGAGGCAATTCGCTGTCACCGTTTCACATCGCAGCGCAGCGCCTGGGATGAAGCCATCGGTCTCCTTGAAATGGTGCATATCCCAAATGCGCCTGCACGGGCGAAAGCATATCCTTTTCAGCTCTCCGGAGGCATGCGTCAGAGAGTCAGTATCGCCATGGCCCTGGCTAACGATCCCGAGATAATTATTGCCGACGAACCAACCACTGCTCTCGATGTGACCGTACAGGCTGAAGTCCTTCGATTGCTCAAGGAACTCATCAGGGAAAAAGATGCTTCCCTTATCTTTATCACCCATGATTTCGGAGTTATCGGTCAGTTGTGCGACCGAGTTACCGTAATGTATGCCGGCAAAGTTGTTGAACAGGGCAGTGTGGAGAATGTTCTCAATGATCCGCGCCACCCCTACACACGAAAACTCATCGAATGTGTACCCAAACTCGGCGATCCGCACAAAGAACTGGTCGAGATACCTGGTCTGCCGCCGGCCATCGACGAACTTCCGGATGGCTGTTCGTTTGCTCCGAGGTGCGAACTGGTGCAGGATTTTTGCCGGCACGGCGAAATCATTCTGGAGACGGTCGGATCGGGTCGTAAAGTACGGTGCTCAAGGGTTATGGAGGCGGTTGGCTGATGGCACATACACCCTTTGTTGAGTTTAAATCCATATACAAATATTTCGGATCGGGTAAAACCCTTACCGGGAAGCAGAAACCTGTTGTGCAGGCGGTAAGGGGGGTTGATCTTCGCATTATTCGCGGTCAGACCATAGGGATTGTGGGTGAGTCAGGGTGTGGAAAATCAACCCTCGCCAGAATGCTTGTCGGTCTGGATAGACCGACATCAGGCGAGATTTTGATTGAGGGGCAGAATCTTCTGCAGTTGAAAAAGAAGAACCGCCATTTTTTATCCCGGAAAATCCAATTTGTGTTTCAGGACCCCATCAGTTCCCTTAACCCAAGACATACGGTAGAAGAAATACTCAGGGCACCGCTGAGATACCTCCGAAGCCTGTCAGATACCGAGCAAAAAGAACAGCTCCTTTATTTGATGGAGGTGGTAAACCTGCGTCCCGAATTCCTGGAGAGATATCCGCATGAATTTTCAGGCGGGCAGGCACAACGAATCGGGATTGCCAGGGCTCTTGCGGCCCAACCGGAAATCCTGGTTCTCGATGAACCCGTATCGGCCCTGGATGTCTCGATACAGGCACAGGTTCTCAACCTGCTGATCGAGTTGAAAGCCAAATTCGATCTTACCTTTGTTTTTATCAGTCATGATCTTGCTGTTGTTGAAAACATCTCCGACATAGTGGCTGTCATGTATTTAGGAACGATCATAGAACAGGGCAAAACTGAGATTCTGTTTACAACCCCCCGTCATCGCTACACATGGCTGCTTCTCAACAGCGTACCGGAGATAGGAAAAAAACTGGACGGCAGGGCCGGTGACGCCTCTGTCCTGCCTGACCCGCTCAATCCGCCGGACGGATGTGCATTTGCCGAGCGCTGCGATTCACCCTTGCCAAAATGCTTCAAAGAACGGCCAGAGTTACGGTCTCAAGAAAGTGGGTCTGATTTCGCGTGCTTCAATCCGATAAATTGAGCTGAAACATCAAGGAAGGGAAATGGGAAAACGGTCGGACGCAATTGCCAATGAAATCAAACGCTGGATTGTCGAGCAGAACCTGGAACCAGGGCATCACCTGCCCCAGGAAAAGGATCTTATAGAATATTTCAGCTCAGCAAAAAGCACCGTCAGAGAGGCCACAAAAGTCCTTGAAGCGCAGGGGCTGATTGCAACGAGAACAGGCCCGGGGGGCGGGGCATTCGTCACGGAGATACCGCAGGACAAAGCGCTGTCTCTGTTGTCTAATTATTTCTATTTCAAGGATCTTGAGATAAAAGATATATATCAGCTCCGCATACAACTTGAACCTGAGATGGCGGCCTGCCTCTGCGGTAATCTGGATGCCGAAGACTTCCAACGCCTGAAAACCGCAATCACCATCTACTCTTCACCCATTGCCACCCAGGAAGAAGAATACCAGCAGAGATTAAACGAGCTGGTATTTCATGAAGTGCTTGCAGAACTATGCCCAAACCCACTCTTGTCATTTGTCTGCCGTTTCCTGCTGAATCTTCTCAAGAATCTTGATTTCTGCCACGAGATATACCAGAAGCCGAACCAGGACCTCTTTGACACCGGCCGTTACTATCAGATGGCTCTCTATGATGCGCTCGAGATGGATAATAAGGATAAAGTAAGAGAACTCATGCGGGAGCATATGCTGGCCGCCGAGCAGATCATGCTGGAAAGAGAAAGGGAGCTTAAAGGAAATCTCGAGTAAAACAACCCGTTCCAGCTGATACCTGAATCGCCGTTACCTGTTCATAAACCAAAATAGCACACTCAAGCTGTTGCACAATATACTTAACCCAAAACTTACAATTCACATTGATCCTGTACGTCAATGCCGCACAGTATCTGACACCCCCACCTCCTTGTAAAAATGAGGGTTACCACTATATGGGCAGTCATTGATGGTGTAGTGCTTGACCTCTTGTGTCGGGAACACGGTGGCAACATCAGTTTATCGAACTATTTGAACAACTGTACATACTCAGAAAACATAAATATTCGATTTCGTTTATAACCAGTTTTTTCTTCCAAAATTCTGAATTTCTCAAAGTCACCAATCAGTGAACTTGCTGTGTTAGCTTGTACATTTAGCAATTCTTTCAAGCTTTTGATGTTCACCACAGGGTTTTGATACAATGATCTCATTAAAGCTTGAGCATTGGCCTGCCGTCTAGTGTGAAACTGAGGCATAACCTCACGCTCAATCCGCTCCTTCAGTTCCAGAATCGCTTTGAACACTCCAATCGATCGCTCGGCTGTTTCTTGAACTCCGATCAGGAAAAATCGAATCCAGGCTGAGATGTCATTTTTAATTCTAGCCCCCATCAAGTGATCGTAGTAGTCCAACCTATTCCTCTCGAAGAAATCTGAGAGATACAGGGCTGGTTTGTGGAGCAGATTGAAGTTTGCTAAATAAAGGGCAATCAGCAGCCGCCCGAGTCGTCCATTTCCATCCAGAAACGGATGTATGGTTTCGAACTGGTAATGAAGAATGCCAACCCGAATAAGATGCGGTACATGGATTTTATCATTGTAAATGAAGTTCTCCAGGTCAGTCATCAAATCAGCAACATGTCCATGATGCGGTGGCACAAAAATCGCATTTTTCAGGCTGGGGCCCAGCCAATTCTGGCTTCTACGAAACTCACCCGGCAACTTATCTGCACCTCGCACTCCCTGCATCAGTACCTTATGTGTTTCTCGCAATAGACGAGTCGAGAGTGGTAGAGTCTGTAAACGATCGATTGAAAAGTTTACAGCTTTTATATAATTCTGTACTTCCTCCCAATCGTCTCTTCGTTCTGGATCAACATCCTGCACATCAACAAGAGCCTCTTCCATATTCGTGCGTGTACCTTCTATTCGACTGGAAGTCGTCGCCTCCTTGGTAATGTGCATCTTGATGAAGAAATCGACATCGGGTACGAGCTGCGAAAAGGCATTTAATTCACCCAGAAGCCTGTTCGCCTCATCAAGCAGAGTTACCAGCTCAGGTTCATCGACATGCCAAGCATGGTTGATTAGTTCTGGTAAAAAGCTCTTATACTCGTACTGCTGTTCATATTTTCCTGAAAGGTATTCAGATATCTTCATATCACTTACCAATTATTGCAGTTATTCGTCTGTAGCCAACTTGACACAAAAAAAGCTATATGTCAAATTAAGACTCTTTTTGACATATAGCTTCCTGTGTTTCAAGTTGTCGCGCCCCAAGGCTGAAGACCAAGACCGAGGTAAGCGATCAACTGAATCACCTCTGAAAGTTTATCGATCTCATACCTTTTCTATCGTGTACAGGTGATTCCTCCTGCCCTGTGATCAAGCAAAGTCGCTGGAATTGACTCATGGACTTGTTGTCTTTTCCCAATGGGCGCAACCGCCACCAGAAAAATCCAAAAAAAAAGGATCACTTCTATGTACAAGTCAGCCTGAACTGAGGCCGCTGTACTAGTTGTGATCCTATATAACAAGCATCTGTATAAAAACAGGCACTTGGAAATTTTTGGTGGCGATGCAGGGAATAGATGACCTGTGTTTGTAACTCTCTAACTGTTTGAAATCATTACATCTGATAATTTCTTACTGGCTTCGATTGTACCAGTTATTGGCCATTCGTTGTACCAGTATAGTTCATAATTCCAAATAGATACAGCATATAATCGTGTACTGATTCTTCTGATTTTGTACTTTGCATCGCCACCAGAACCCAATTCAGGTTCCTGTTTGGGAACCGAACTTGAGTGGAATAATGTAGCTGTTCTGGCCATTGAAGGACTCTATACGAGGAACAAGTAGAAAATCGTCCAGGTGATCACTATTTGATACCCCCATTGTGATATATTCACTTAAAGAGATAAGAAATACTATATCAGGAGGTGTCCAATGGCTCTAATTTTTGATTTGTTATTACATCTTGTGTTGGAGGGCAAAGCCGAGAAGCCTACCTTTGATATGCCAATATTAAGCTCTAAGGCCAATCATTGAATGATGAGGCGAAAATTTCGCACCAAAATCGATAACGCCTATTTATTCAATTTTGCGACTACCTCTTTGCGCTACCGTTTATTATCAGTATACCCTCAGTGCTTATCCTGTCCCGATTAGTGTCCACAGGTCTTCGTTATCTGTTTACCGGCATCCAGAGGCACTGAATGCCGAATTTACAGTGTTTTGGGTGGTTATCCTCGACTGGCCGGTGATTTATCGGTCTGCTGCTTATTGGTATGGCAGGACCCTGCTTGATGCCTTTTCTTGCCCTGTCGTTGATGGAGTCGCATAAAGTGGCTTCCAATACCTGAGATCGGCGACCGGGTTGTTCTTTTGCGTTAAGTGATAAGAAATTGCTTTTTTAGCGAGATCTAACTTTGCGCTCTTTTCCTCTTCCTTCCAGTGCCTGATCGGTTAAAATCGACCCGGATCACTTAATTTCTGACGTACATCGTGTCACCTACAAGGGCGTAGCCCTTGTCAGGTGACACCTCATCTCATTGCTGCGATAAAACCGCCGATTTTTGACACACGTTTCCATCCACGGGTCTTTCATGCCTCAAAAACAGCATCTTCATAACCCGGCCAGCCATCATCACACGGTACCATCCAACTTCTTTTCGTGCTCTCTTTTTCGTCGGTGGGGCCCGTTGCCGTTTTTCTTCATAGATCTTCAAGATGCTCAAGAATCTTTCTTATCATTTGGTGCTCATAGATGAAACTGATGATCCTCATCTCGCCCGCACATTTCGGACAGGTCAACGGATCCACCTCCCATACCTTCTTGATACATGCCCGCCACACCAGCGAGGGGATGCGTTTGGGCTTATAGCTCTTGATCTCAATTACTCTGCTGCCAGTAAGCTGTATGGTAGAATCTTGTTCGGTCGGTTCCCGCTGCCTCTTTCTGTCACCACGCATCCGATTACTGTACCAGCCGTAGTAGCGAACCAGCTGAAACGACTGCTCTGGGATATGCTGCGTAATGGCGGCGATAAATTCCAGCGGAGAAAAGACCTCAAAGTTTTTCCTGTTCTTCCCGTGCGTCATCTTTGAGCGATATAGGACGCTGTTGCTCTTTTGATTGAATGTAAGTTTTTCAAGAGAAAATGTGTTGCGAATTATGTATTGAGCCACGTTTTCCATGCCCTTTCCTTCACCCGGACTTATTCGTACCTCGTTATGAACGTTAAACCCGGAAACATGACGCCAGGACATGAGCATTTTGATGAAAGTGTCGTCAATCAACCCTTCTTTCTTCAACATCTTCAGTACATGAGCACGGAAGAGTTCGCGCAACGGACGCAGATCCACCTTCGGCATTACAAAGAAATACCCGCTTTCGAGGAAAAGGCCGTCGGCAACCAGTGCGTGAAGATGGGGGTGCCACCGGACATAGTCTCCAAACGTTTGAATCGCTACGACAATTCCAGGGATGCCGTATTCCTTTCCAAGAGATATACTGAAGAACCTGGTCAGGCTTTTGGCGGCGCACTGGCTGAGTTTACCCAGCAGTTTGCGATCATATAAAAAGAACTTTCGCAGGATCTTCGGAATAGAAAAAACATACTGCCGATGTGGTACCGGATATAGTACCGTCTCTTTCAGGTGATGGCCGAACTGAACTACTTTTTTGTTGTGGCAGCTGGGACAAAACCAGCGTCCCCGGCAACTGAAGGCGAGCAGGTATTCGTGTTGACAATCAGGACATTTTATTCTGGCAAAACCCTGATGAAGATCACCACATTCGAGATATTTTTGGACAACATGATTTATAACAGGACGGTAAAACCCGTACCTGCTCTGGTAAAGATCATCATAGCGCTCAAGGAACTCGTTGAAATGTTGATTCAGGAGTTGCCACAGTGGTGTGGACTTTGGATATCTGCGTTTATATACCTGCGCCTGAGAGGTGGATGCCATCTTTGTGCACCAGCAATCGTATCTGCGCACAAAGATAATTGGCCAATCTTACGTTTTTCTTGCAACATAACAGCAGGATAAGAAATAGAACCATTTGTTGGAGCCGGATACGGCACAACAGGCGCATAGCTCAGCTCAATAGTAATATTGGCACATCAAAGGTCAGCAAACTAGAGTTTCCCTTTAGCTTGAGATGTTTCCTGACTCCACGTAACAAAATGACGACCGTATAAACGCTATACTTAGGTCATTAACGTTTTGTTTTTTCTAAAAAAGAGCTGCTTTTTACAATCAACCATATGCTTCACTGGAAGAACCTGATCTGAGACAAGCTGCCAATGAAGATCCTCGCTCCTTTCTCGCGAGGTTCCCCAATGGTGCTGTCCTGGATGAGGTACAGCGGTATCCGGAGATTCTATCCTACCTTCAGACACTGGTAGATAAAGATGGCTGGATGGGTCTGTTTATCTTGACGGGATCACAGCAGTTCGGTCTTATGACCGGAATAACACAATCCCTTGCCGGACGAACCGCTTTTGTTGAACTCCTCCCTTTTTCTATACAAGAACTTGCCGCTGCCAACATGGTACCGATCGACATCGATGTAATGTTGTTAACCGGCTGCTATCCACCGATATATGACCGTGGTTTAACGCCTGCAGCCTGGTACAGTGTTCTAAACGCTCATCG
>CAWJQN010000005.1:0-140605 GCA_963845115.1 uncultured delta proteobacterium
GGCGATGCAGGGAATTGAACCCCGGACACTGCGGATATGAGCCGCATGCTCTAACCATCTGAGCTACATCGCCAGGTCGTGAAGGACACAATAGATACCGTATTCGTCTATCAGTGTCAACAGAAAATGTCCGCCATCAGCCCGCCAGTAAAAGGATCCAGGTCTTTTGGCAGGGCCGCGGACATAAAAAAAGGGGGCCCATCGCTGAGCCCCCTTCGGGTATAACCTGGTACAGGACCGCTGGTCGGTCGGACAGCTTTTTACATCATGCCGCCCATGCCGCCCATGCCGCCCATGCCGCCCATGCCGCCCGGAGGCATGCCGCCCATACCGCCGGCATCTTTATCCTCAGGCATATCGGCGATCACACACTCGGTGGTCAGCAGCATTCCGGCTACGGAAGCCGCATTCTGCAGTGCGGTGCGGGTTACTTTGGCAGGATCGATAACACCGGCCTCGATCAGGTCGCCATACTCTTCGGTGGCGGCGTTGAAACCATTGGCACCTTTGAGTTTCTTGACGTAATCGACAACAACAGAGCCTTCGTGGCCGGCATTCTCAGCGATCTGGCGAATCGGCTCTTCGAGGGCACGAAGCAGGATGTTGCGGCCCAGCGACTGCTCGGCATCGAGTTCGATGGCCTTCAGAGCATCGATGCAGCGCAGGTAGGCAACACCGCCGCCGGGAACCACGCCTTCCTCAACGGCAGCGCGGGTGGCGTTCAGTGCATCTTCAACGCGGGCCTTCTTCTCTTTCATCTCGATCTCGGTGGCAGCACCGACATTGATTACCGCAACACCGCCGATCAGTTTGGCCAGCCGTTCCTGCAGTTTCTCGCGATCGTAATCGGAGGTGGTGTCCTCGATCTGAGTGCGGATCTGCTTGACGCGGCCTGCGATCTTCTCTTTCTCGCCGGCACCGTCGATGATGGTGGTATTGTCCTTGTCAACCACGATGCGTTTGGCGTTGCCGAGATCGTTGACCGTGATGTTCTCGAGCTTGATGCCCAGATCCTCGGTGACAACCTGGCCGCCGGTGAGAATGGCGATGTCCTCGAGCATGGCTTTTCTGCGATCGCCGAAGCCCGGAGCTTTAACGGCAGCAACATTGAGGGTGCCGCGCAGCTTGTTGACAACCAGGGTGGCCAGGGCTTCGCCGTCCACATCTTCGGCGATGATGAACAACCCTTTACCCATCTTGGCAACGGACTCGAGTACCGGCAGCAGGTCCTTCATGTTGGAGACTTTTTTCTCCACCAGCAGCAGGTAGGGATCGTCCATGGCAACTTCCATGCGATCCGGGTCGGTGACGAAATAGGGGGACAGGTAGCCGCGGTCGAACTGCATACCTTCGACGACGTCCAGGGTGGTCTCCATCGACTTTGCTTCCTCGACGGTGATGACGCCTTCCTTGCCGACCTTGTCCATGGCCTCGGCGATGATGTTGCCGATGGTCTCGTCGCTGTTGGCGGAAATGGTTCCGACCTGGGCGATCTCTTTCTGCTCTTTGGTCGGGGTGGAAATCTTCTTCAGCGCCTCGACAACGGCCTCAACGGACTTGTCGATACCGCGCTTGAGCTCCATCGGGTTGTTGCCGGCGGCTACCAGTTTGGCGCCCTCGGTGTAAACCGCCTGGGCCAGAACGGTTGCGGTGGTGGTGCCGTCACCGGCAACGTCGGAGGTCTTGGAAGCGACTTCCTTGACCATCTGGGCGCCCATGTTCTCGAACTTGTCCCTCAGCTCGATCTCTTTGGCCACGGTTACGCCGTCCTTGGTGATGGTCGGGGCGCCGAAAGACTTCTCGATCAGTACGTTGCGGCCTTTCGGACCGAGGGTGACCTTTACTGCATTTGCGAGGGTATTGACGCCGGTGAGGATCTTCTCGCGACCCTTGACACCGAATTTAATATCTTTACCAGCCATTGGAATTTCTCCTTTAATTCAATTATTACAAGTTATACGGTTGAAACAATTATCTCTGATGAGCACTTACTCGACAATGCCGAGCACGTCATCTTCGCGCATGATGAGGTAGTCCTCTCCGTCAAGCTTCACGTCGGTTCCGCCGTACTTGGAAAAAAGGATTACATCGCCAGCCTTGACCTGCAGGGCGACACGCTCGCCTGCATCGTTGGTTTTGCCGGGGCCAACGGCGACGACTTTTCCCTGAGCCGGTTTTTCCTTTGCACTGTCAGGTATGATGATGCCACCGGCAGTTTTTGCTTCCTCCTCAAGTCTCTGAACAAGAAGGCGATCATTTAACGGACGAATTTTCATTGTTTCCTCCTAAACTACATGTACATATTAAGTTATGTTTTGGACGCGCCCCACTGGCCGCATCCCCTATTTATAGGGCCCCTCAACGGGCCTGATTTAGAACAGGGCAAAATATAGGCGTACCTGCTCAAAAATCAAGGGGCGGCCGCACTTTTTTTGCAGCCGCCCCCCTGATGCACCTAGGTCTTTGTTTTCGCGTTTAATTACTACATAATAGGTGGTTCAGACAGCCCTTCAGCCAACCCGCTCCGTCCAGCCGAACGGATCCTCGGTCCTGCCGTATTGAATGAGCTGTAATTCCTCGAATAATCGTATTGACAGCGGACCTGTCTCAGCGTTGTTCAGCGGATAAGACACATCGTTGTAAACCAGTTCGCCCACCGGCGATATCACCGCTGCGGTTCCGGTGGCGAAACTCTCCTTCAGGCGGCCATCCTGCGATGCTGCAATCACCTCGTCAATGGAAATCGGCCGCTCCTCCACCTGGATATCCCAGCTTTCAGCCAGCCTGATCACCGAATTCCTGGTGATTCCGCCCAGAATCGAACCTGAAAGCGGCGGGGTAACAAGGGTGTCTTCGATCTGGAAGAAAATATTGGAGGTGCCCACCTCCTCGACATATCTGCGTTCACAGGCGTCGAGCCAGAGCACTTGCGTACAGCCGTTCTCCTTGGCCAGCTCAGAAGCCAGCATCGAGGCGGCATAGTTGCCCGCCGTCTTGACATCGCCGACCCCGCCTTTGACCGCGCGGACATAGTCGGTGCAGACATAGATCCTGGTCGGGCTGAATCCCTCTGCGTAATAGGCGCCCACCGGGCACATGATGATGTAGAACAGATAGCTGTCGGCCGGCTTCAGGCCCAGAAAGGGATCGACGCCGATCATGGTCGGCCGCAGGTAAAGCGACGCCCCCCTGGCAGCCGGAATCCACTGGCGGTCCAGATAGACGAGCGCCTTGAGCGCCTTGAGCACCTGGTCTACCGGAAGGCGGGGCATACTCATCCTGGTCGCCGCCCGGTTCATGCGCTCGAAATTGTCGGCGGGCCGGAAAAGATAGAGCTGGTCTTCCTTGCCCCGGTATGCCTTGAGCCCCTCGAAGATCGCCTGGCCGTAATGCAGAACGGTGGAGGCCGGATCCATCGAGAAGGAGCCGTAGGGGGCAATCCTGGCGTTGTGCCAGCCCTGGTCGCGGTTATACTCCATCAGGAACATGTGATCGGTAAAATGTTTACCGAATCCCAGATTTTCATCAGAAGGCCGATTCTTCAGCGATGTTGCCTTCTCAAGTGAAATATCCAGATCTTTCCACATGATACAATCTCCACCCTCACGTATTTTGCTTTTCAATCCCAGCAGATCATTATATAGTTAGCTAATGTCGGCTTTGCCCGATTCAGAAGGATACCACCATACCTCAGCCCGGTTGTTAAATGCAAACATAATTGCGACTTTTCGTGCCTCTTTACTGATCTCAAACGATGCCTTCCCCCCAGAATTCCAGACAGCAGACTCCCGCCGACGGCGCCAGCCCGATGAGGGTCCGGTATTTTCTGATCATCTTTCTGATCTCCATCTTATTTCTCGGCCGGGTCCTCTACCCGTTCCTGTCGATTCTGGTCCTGTCCTTCATCCTCACGACGCTGTTCAGGCCGGCCTATCTGTTCTTTAACAAAAAACTGCCCAGCACCCCGTCATCATTCATCACCTGTCTGTTGATCACCGCAATCGTCTTCGTACCGCTCATATTCTTCATCAGCGCCCTGTCCAACGAAGCGCTGACCGTATACCAGTGGGGACGTGACAGCAGGATATGGCTCAAGGTTCAGGTGTTCACCCAGGAGAGCCCGATTGTCGCCCAGGCCCTGGAATATCTGCAGGAAGTGGGTTTCGACCTGGAACCGACCCAGATTTCCGACTCGCTGTCTTACGTGGTCAAGATGGGCGGGCTGATGCTCTACAATCAGGCCAGTTCCTGGGCGGCCAATATCGCCCAGTTCTTCTTCCTGTTCCTGATGATGATCCTGGTGATTTTCTTCCTGCTGATCGATCTGCCGAGGCTGCTGAATTATCTGATCCACCTCTCCCCGCTGCCCGATGACGAGGATCGGCTGCTGATAGAAAAATTTCAGGAAATCGCCGCGGCGGTACTGAAAGGAAACGGAATCTGCGGGGTCATCCAGGGAATTCTCGGCGGCGCCGTTTTTCAGATCATGGGGCTCAACTCGCCGATTCTCTGGGGCTGCATCATGGCGATCCTGGCTTTTCTGCCCATTTTAGGCATCGGCCTGGTGATGATCCCCGCCGCCCTGATCCTGGCTTTCAACGACAGAATAACCGCCGGGATTTTTCTGTTCTGCTTCTACCTGGTTCTGTCGTTCTCGGTGGAATACCTGCTCAAGCCCAAGCTGGTCGGTGACCAGGTCCGGATGCACACCCTGCTCGTATTCCTCTCCATCATCGGCGGACTGAGCGTTTACGGTATCCTGGGGATCATCTATGGTCCGCTGATCGTCACCGCCTTTGTGACCCTGTCGGAGATCTACCTGAAGAAATACGACCACTACGTTCAGAATTTCTGAAATAAGGGCCCCAAAACCAGGCAGTTCCCTGATTATTCAAGCCGCCCGCTCTAGCGTTCCAGATAGCCCTTCAGCGCCGCCAGCCCCTCCTCGATGTCATCGAGCCCGATGCCCGAATAGGCCAGGCGCAGATACTTTCTCGACTCACCCGGCAGCTCCGTCCCGAAATGGGACCGGGCGCACATCGACACCCCGGTGTTTTTCAGGACGGCCTGGAGAAATTCGGCATAGCCCGAAAACCCCCGGTTGGCCATCGCCCCGGTGACGTCCGGCCAGAGGTAGAAGGTGGCGTTGGGCCTGAAGCAGGAAACCCCCTCGATATTGTTGAGCAGGTCGACACAGCGGTCGCGGCGTTTTTTCAGCGTCGTGAGAATATCGAGGACCGGCTGCTGGTCGCCGCTGAGCGCCTCGAGCGCGGCCCACTGAACGAAGTGGTTGGTGCAGGATTCATCATTGACGTTGAGCTTGCCGATCACCTCGATGATCTCTTCCGGCCCCAGTGCCGCCCCGAGCCGCCAGCCGGTCATGGCGAAGCGCTTGGAGAAGGTGTAGAGGACGACGGAACGCTCGACCATGCCCGGTTCCGTGATGATCGAGGTCGATGCACCGTCGTAGTGGATGTCGAAATAGGCCTCATCGAGCAGTACCATCAGGTCATGTTCAACGGCCAGTTTAGCTATCCGGCGCCGGTCATCGGGGCTGCACTCGGCGCTGGTCGGGTTGTGCAGGTCATTGACGATGAGGATTCTGGTCCTGTCGGTGATGGCCTTTTCCAGCGCCTCGATGTCGAAAGTGAAGTTGGTTTCGCCCGGCACCGTTCCGTAAGGGACCGCAACGCCGCCATGAAATTCGATCTGCGACTCGTAGATAGGAAACCCCGGATTCGGGTAGAGCACCTCATCTCCAGGGTTCATCACGCTCAGCAGAAACTTGGAAATGACCGGCTTGCCCCCCGGCTGGACGGCCACATTGGCGGCGGAATAGGCAGTCTGCCTGGTGCGGTTGAATTCTTCGGCCAGCGCCTGGCGCAGCTCGACGATACCGACATTGGCAGTGTATCCGGTTTTACCCGATTTGACCGCCCGGTAAGCCGCCTCGGTGATGTGGGCCGGGGTGGCTAGATTAAGATCACCCAGGTGAAACGGAAAAACCCGGTTCCCGGCAGCACCATGGGCGGCCGCCTGGCCGGCAACGACGAAGGCTGTTTCGACGCCGAGGCTGCCAATCCGGTCGGCCAGGGTAAATGCATGGCTCATAAGCCTGTTCTCCTCAACGGTTATATGGTTCGCAGTTATAACCTGGCTTAATACCTGACTTTACCGCCGAACGCAACTCCTTCGAATTTTCGCAGATTGGTGTAATCCGGAGTTCTTCGATAGATGGGACTGGGCCGGCCGTGAAGGTAGATGGCTTCGAGGTAGCCGATCTTGCGGGGCAGCTGCGCCGGGGTACCCCGGGTCACCAGGAAATGGGCCGGCTTCCCCGGTGCAATACTGCCCAGCTCCCCGATACCGAGCAGCCGGGCACCGTTTTCACTGGCGCTTCTGATCGTCTCACCCAGTGAAAAGCCGGCCTGCCGAAACAGCTTCATCTCCTCGATCAGGGACTCACCGTGCAGAACCCCGATACTGCCGCTGTCGGATCCTAGCGCCACGCTCACGCCCAGCTCGCGGGCCTGGGCAAGCTGCTCCAGCTGGCCGGCCAGATTCTTCTCCGCCACCTTCGGGTCAATGAGTGTCCGGTAGTGATCCGCATGCAGGGCGCAGGCTTTCATCGTGTAGATCGTCGGCACCCAGAAAACCCCCTTTTCAGCCATCAGCTCGAGATTTTCCCGGCCCATGAAAAAACCGTGCTCGATCGAGTCACAACCCGCCTCAATCGCCATTCTCACCGGTACCCTGCCGTTGGCATGCACCATCACCCTGCAGCCGCGGCCTTTCGCCTCGTCTACCAGTTCGGTAAGCTCCCGGGCGGAGAACTGGGGCTCGGTCTGACGGCCGAACTCGGTCAGGCTGTTGAGCCCGGAATTGACCAGCTTGACCAGCGGCTGCTGCTGCTTCTGCCGTCTGAACCGTGCGGCCGGCGACTCGCCCTGATCGAGGCCCATGCCGATCAGGGAACCGTAGCGCCCCCGGCGGTGATAGGCGGCGCCCGGACTGACGACAGTGAGCGGATGTAGCTCTTTATCCTGGTGCTCTTCGAGGTAGCGAAGCACACTGCCTGACCGATCGCCGCCGTCCCTGACGGCCAGGATGCCGTGGGAGAAATGGTGCCTCAGGTGCTCCTCGATGAGCGGGATCAGCCGTTCATAGTCAGCCTGGAGCTGCTGCCTCCTGAACTCCTGGTCGATGCTGCCGGACATGCACAGATGCACGTGGCTGTCGATCAGAACCGGCAAAACCACGCAGTGGGAGAGATCGGTCAGCCTTTCCGGGACGACATGATCCGGACCCCGGTCATCCTCGATTGCGGTTATGAGCCCCGATTCGGTGGAAATAACCTGATTTTTCCTGGCCGGGCCGCCGCTGCCGTCAAACAGCCAGCCAACCCTGAAATGATGTCCATCCTGTTGGGCCATGCTTCAATCCCCGTATGATTTTCAGGGCCGAAAAAAGGTGCAGAAACAGACCGGCCCACAACACATCAATATTTTTGAATCCAGTAATAAGATTAATTGCATTATTTTTTGTTTTATGTTAGCCATCATCATTAAGTTCACTATTCCCAGGCTCTTCAGGTTTCTATATGCATGTGCCGCTCAATGTCCAATTTTCGGCATCGATTTTATTGTGTTGATTGCTGTTCCGGCAGTACCAGAGTGCAGTTCGTCCACAGGGCAAGAAGACCATCAAATCACCGAACAGGAGGCTGACCTATGAGTGACGAAAAGAAGGTTATCGAAACTTCTGAAGCTGAAATTGCGGTACACTGGCAGGAGGAAGAGTATTATTATCCTCCGCCCTCTTTCGTGGGCCAGGCAAACCTTACAGACCCCTCGATTTTCGAGCGTTTCAGCCTCGACAACTTCCCTGATTACTACACCGAATTCGCCGAACTTCTCACCTGGTACAACTATTGGGACGAGGTCCTCGACACCAGCGATGCCCCGTGCTGGAAATGGTTCAAAGGTGGCAAACTCAATGCCAGTTACAACTGCATCGACCGCCATCTGGCCCAGTACAAGAACAAGACCGCCATCCATTTCGTCCCCGAACTCGAAGAAGAACCGGTCCACCACGTAACCTACCAGGAGCTCTACATCCGGGTAAATGAAATGGCTGCCCTGCTCAGGGATACCGCCGGCCTCAAGCGCGGCGACCGGGTGACCATCCACATGCCGATGTCGGCGGAACTGCCGATCACCATGCTGGCCTGTGCCCGTCTCGGCGTTATTCACTCGGTGGTATTCGGCGGTTTCTCGTCCAGCGCCTGCGCCGATCGCGTCATCGACTCCAACAGCCGGGTGCTGATCACCATGGACGCCTACTATCGGGCCGGTAAACTGCTCAACCACAAAACCGTCGACGACGAAGCCTGTCAACTGGCTGAAGACGGCGGCCAGAAGGTCGACATGCTGCTGGTCTGGCAACGCTATCCCGGGAAATATTCCTCCGAAGCGCCGCTGGTCGAAGGACGCGACGTGGTGGTCAACGAAGAATTGAAAAAATATTACGGGGTCCGGGTGGAGCCGGAGAAGATGCTCTCCGAGGACCCGCTCTTCCTGATGTATACCAGCGGCACCACCGGCAAGCCCAAGGGCTGCCAGCACGGCACCGGGGGCTACCTCTCCTACGTGACCGCGATGTCCAAGTATATCCAGGACATCCACCCCGAAGACGTGTACTGGTGCATGGCCGACATCGGCTGGATTACCGGTCATTCGTTCATCGTCTACGGGCCGCTGGCGCTCGGCGCCTCGACAGTGATTTACGAAGGCGTGCCGACCTACCCGGACGCCGGCCGCTCCTGGAGAATTGCCCAGGAACTTGACGTCAATATCTTCCACACGGCACCGACCGCGATCCGGGCCCTGAGAAAAGTGGGCCCCGACGAACCGGCCAAATACGATTACAAATTCAAGCATATGACCACCGTCGGCGAGCCGATCGAGCCCGAGGTCTGGCGCTGGTATCACAGCGTCGTCGGCCGCGGCGAGGCGGTAATCGTCGATACTTACTGGCAGACGGAAACCGGCGGGTTCCTCTGTTCGACCGTACCCGGACTCGAACCGATGAAGCCGGGCAGCGCCGGCCGCGGCGTACCGGGCATCCACCCGATCGTTTTCGACGAGGAAGGCAAGGAACTGCCGGCGGGAACCGGTAAAGCCGGCAACATCTGCATTCAGAACCCCTGGCCGGGCTGCTTCATGACCATCTGGGGCGACCGCGACCGCTTCGTCAAAACCTATTTCAGCATGTACAACCAGGACCCGAACAGCAAGGACTGGCGTGACTGGCCCTACCTCACCGGTGATGCCGCCGTCGTCTCCGCTGACGGCTATGTCAGGATCCTGGGCAGGATCGATGACGTCATCAATGTCTCGGGCCACCGCCTCGGCACCAAGGAGATCGAGTCCGCCGCCCTGACCGTTCCGGAGGTCGCCGAAGCGGCAGTCGTACCGGTTGCCCACGATATAAAGGGCAAGGAGCCGGAGCTTTATGTCTCGCTCAAGCCCGGCATCGAAGCAACGCCGGAACTGCAGCAGAAAGTTGCCGATGCGATCGTCTTCCAGATCGGCAAGATTGCCAAGTGCAAGAATGTCTGGATCGTTCCGGATATGCCGAAGACCCGCTCAGGCAAGATCATGAGAAGAGTTCTCGGGGCCATTTCCAACAAGGGCGATGTCGGCAACGTCATGACCCTGGCCAACCCCGAAATCGTCGAAGAGATTCAGAATATGGTCGGCAACTAGCGACTAACCACAGAAGGCCCAAAAGACAAAGGGGGATACCGGTGCATACCGGTATCCCCCTTTCTGCATTTTATATGCAGCGCTGCAGTGTGACGGTTAATCCTGTCCGTTTAAAAACAGTAGCCCTGCATCGGCACGCCGGAGATTATGAAGGCCTGCTGTACGCCACGGGGAAAGAGACGGTAGAAATATCTCAGGTTCCCCTTGTCGGGGCCGTATTTTTGAGCCAGGCTGGCGGCAATGACCCGCGGGTTCGGATGCATCTGACGCCTCTGGTAGGTTTTCCGGATGAACTCGATTGCATCCAGGTGTTCCTGGTCGAGTTTCAAGCCCTCTTTGTCGGCCAGCCAGTCCCTGATGACGCTGTCCCAGGCATCTCCGTTCGCCAGATAATCCTGCTCGGTCAACAGATACTTTTTTTCTTTGAGTTTTACATGATAAGCCATAGCGACACCTCCCACGTTTTCCCGGACTGTTCCATCAAGCCCGTACCTGCGGCTCAATGAGATGCAGCCACGCTCGACGGCGAACCGAAACAGAGCGGCGGCCGCGTCATGTTCCTGTGAAATAATCATACCACAAACTGGCACCTAAGTAACCAATTTTGGGCCATAATACTACATTGTAGGAGGTGCTGGCCGCGGATGCCCACCCCGGTCACTTCTCCGAGAGCACCCTGATCAGCCGCCCCATATCATCGGTGCCGGATCGATACCGTCCCAGGTCGATGGCATCGAGGCCCATGGCATGGTCGGGAGGGTGGCCGAGAACGGTTTCGGTAATGGTCCTCAGAAGACAGAGCTGCCCGATCATTTCATCTTCGCTCTCGTGGGGCACCGGGTAGCGCTGCATCATCAGATATTCCATCGAGTAGTGCTGCTGCTTTTCCTTGAACAGCTCGATATTTCTAATGGTCTTGATAACCTGGCGCTGCCGCTCCAGGAGATGGCGGTCGATGGAATCGTGCTCAGCCACTTCGCCAAGCAGCCTCACCAGGAAGCTGAACAGTTCGACAAAGATGTCCCTGCATGGTCCGCATTTGCTGATAAAGCCGGCCAGAAAAGCGTTTTTTACCGGGCCCAGATAATCCCCGCGGCAGCGAAGTATCAGCCGGGACTCGATAACCGTCGTATCAGGGAAGTGGTGCTCCAGGGCCCTGCTCACCGACGGGTCTATGGAGCGTCCGATATAGAGCTTGTCAATCAGGTAACAGATGTCATCGCCATCAACCTCGAGCAGGAAAACGGCGCCGTCCGGCAGCAGGACCCGGATCGACTCGACCTGGCGGTGGACCGCGGCGGCCAGCGGCTCCACGGCGTCGGCGGGGAGGAAGAAGTCCACCAGAAGCGGCTCGAGGGCAACCCGCATGGTATGGTCCGGGGTGAGGATCAGAGCGAGCAGAATGTCCCGGTCATCGAACTGCACATCGTTGAGAGCTTCCTCCAGCAGGGGTGGGCTCAAACCGTAGGTTGACTCGGCAAAAAAGAGTGTATCGGCGGAGAGGGGGATACCCCGATGGAGCAGAGCGACAATCGTATCTTCCAGAACCGTCAATTTTTCTCTCATACAATCCCGTTCTCCTCTGGGCCGGCTGAGCGCTGTCAGCATCTGCGCCGGCCAAAACGGATGCAGCAGCCGACAATACCTGATAGTATAACACAGATGCCTAAAATGGCCTGAGCACCAGTCGATCCAGCCTCAATAACATCTGCTCAACGAGAGGTTGCATGAAGCCCGCCACCGACCCGTTCTCACCGGACTGCCTGCCGATTTTAATCGGCAGCCTCCCCCACCAGAACCATGCTGAAGCGATCGACCTGATCCTCGAGTACACTCCCCGTATTCCGCTCTGGCCCCAGCTTCCAAAGCTTCAGCGGGAGGGCATGGTGCGGCAGTTCGTCAGCGGTTTTCCCGGCCTTGTCGACCGGAACTCAGGCTGCTTCGTCGACACCTCAAAAGACGATTTTCCGACGCGGATGACCGAGTTCTATGAACATTTCCTTGTCTGCCGGGAAGTAGACACCCTGCCCGACGATTCCCTCTTTGGCCTCGGCAGCGACACAGCCCGCGGATTTTTCACCTTCATGCAGAGGATTGCCTCCCTGAGCGTCTTACCGCTCTCCCTCAAGGGGCAGGTTACCGGTCCGGTTACCACCGGGATCGGGATCAGGGATCAGAACGGCCTGCCGCTCATTCATGACGACAATCTCCGCGATATGCTGATCAAGCTGCTGGCCGGCAAAGCACGCTGGCAGGTGGAGCGGCTCAAGCCCTGGTGCGGGGGGGCGGCGCCGGTCATTTTTATCGACGAACCGGGCATGGTCAATTTCGGTTCGACCGCATTTTCAGGGATTTCCGGCGAACTGGCGGCGGCAGCGGTCTCGGCCCTGATCGAGTCGATCCACCGCGCCGGCGGACTGGGCGGCATCCACATCTGCGCCAACGGCGACTGGGGGCCGGCACTGAGCTCAACGGCTGACATCATCAGTTTCGACGCCTATAGCTATTTCGACAATTTCATCCTCTACAGGGAGCAGCTCACCTCCTTTCTTGAAAAAGGCGGGATCCTCGCCTGGGGAATCGTACCGACAGCCGACCCAGGCATCGTTTCAGCCGAACAGGTCGAAACACTGCTGCCGAAGTGGAGCGAACAGCTCGACAGACTCTGTTCGCTCGGCTTTGACCGGAGCCGGATTCTTCAGCAGACGCTCATTGCTCCGGCATGCGGAACCGGCTCCCTGAGCCGGGAGCAGGCGGAGAAGGTGCTGTTCATGACCCGCACCCTCTCCGACAGGATCAGATCAGACTATTCACTCTGAGATCAAGCCGATGATCGTCTCCCGCAGATCGGTGCAGTCAGGCAGCACGACCGCGTCACCAGGCAGTTCCACATCGCCCTGAATACCTATGAAATGCAGCCCAGTCTCCTGGGCGGCGTGGTAGTCGGTCAGGGCATCGCCGATGAATACACAGCCAGCGGGGTCGAGTTTGTAGGCTTCCAGAAGACGTCTGATATGGGCCGGTTTTCTGGTCGGCGAGCCGAGAATTTCGGTAAAATAGCTCGACATGTTACGGGCCGCCATAACCTGCAGCAGTTCGTCTTCGGGCGTTCCGGAGATGACGAAAATCGGGCACTGCCCCTGCATGCTGACCAGGAATTCTTGTGCCCCGCCGATCCAGGGGGCATTGACCACCCGCTCGACCACCAGGCTCGAGTACCGTCTGCCCCAATCCCTGAGTTCCGCCTCGGACAGCGGGGTGCCGACGAAATGGGTATGGGCGTACTGAATCTTATCGATCCGGCTTATCCCGCCATTGAGCCGGTGATGTTCGAGCACCTCGGCCAGCACCGCCTCGCCGTAGGGTTGGAACAGCGTGCGGAAAGCATCCGTCTTGACGCCGACCGAGTCGGTCAGGACACCGTCGAAATCGAAAAAACAGCTGATGTGCGAGAAATCGTGCATGGCCAGGTTGTTCGGGGCCGGCCTCAAAAGAGGAGCCGATGTCTGATATTCTTGGGCAGATGCGCGGCCACGGCAGCAACGATAAAGGCAGCAGTCACCGTAGCTGCTTCGGGCAGAAACCCATGGTAGGCCAGGCCGAGCAGCAGCACCTTGAAAAAGGTCCCCAGCCCGGCGACCTCACGGTACAGGGCACGGTGCCGCAGCCCTTCGGTAAACAGCAGGGCCAGCCCGGAGATGACCGACAGCCACAGATAAAAGGCCGGCGGCCCGGCGATGTTGTCGAGCAGATAGGAACTCAGATAGACCGCCGCCCCGACCTGATGCAGTGCCCGGATCAGCACCGAGGCCAGGACAACCCCGTAGGGCCGGGGAGCAACCGGTCCGGTGGCCGGTGCCATCTTTTTTTCTGCTGCGCTCATGAGGTCACTATTTGTTCAGAGTCTCCAGGTAGCCTGTGCAGATAAAACGACATTGTAAAGATTGTCGACCGTTAATTCACCAGGCGGCGTGCCTGACAAAAAAAAGCTGGACTGGAACCTCTTTTTTTTTGCAGAAACCATCACCAGTTGTTATCTTTGCTCTATACGTTTGGTGACAAAACGCACGTCCACCGACCATCCCTAGTTCTTGGGGGAAGATATGGGAAATTATGCACGGACAAGCGACGTTGCCGGAGGCAGAATAAAGGCCGTCTGTCCCCGCTGCGCGAAAATCGCCTATCTCGAAGTCGCTCCCAGTTCAAGACGCCGGATCCACCGCTGTACCTGCGGTAAATCGGCCAGCTACAACATCAATTATCGCAAGTCAAGACGGGAAACCACCTACGGTCCAGCCAAGCTGGTCATGCGCGATGCCCAGGAGCAGAAAATCAGGCTGAACGACACTTCAATCGATGGGGTCAGCTTTTTCATCGCCTCTGAATTCGCCATGTCCATGCGGCGCGGACAGGAACTCGGCATTAAATTCCGGGCCGGCGGCAGTTCGTCCATGCAGCGTAAAATCCGCATCAGAAACATCGAAAAAAACCGGATCGGCGCGCAATACGTCAGGAATATCGCCGCCTGGTAGCACGGCGGACTGCCCTGCTCCGCACCCCTCTTTCCACGCCCTTCTCAGGTCCGAACCCGGTCCAGCGCACCGCTGCATTTGGGGTAGTTTGAACATCTCCAGAACCCGACATTGTTTCCCTCCGGGTCGATAACGGTCCGCACCCGCATCTCAGCCGCGCACAACGGGCAGTTCGGAGCCTGCTTCTCGGCTTCAGAGGATTCGCTGCTGCCGCCGCTCCTGCTGACCAGGCGCCGCAGCTTGATACCGTCTATCAGCGAGATATTCTTGTCCTCAGCGAACTGTATAGCCTTGTAACTGAACTCGCCGGCGGTAATTACATACACCCCGTCGGCCCGTGCCGCCTGCATGACCGTATACTGCTCCCGCACCATCGGTACGCCGACCCGGAGTTCCCGCCAGTGCCGGTATTGAGCGACAAAGATTTTATCATCCTTGCTGAGCATGAGGTCGACACCGTCGCCCAGACCCGGCGGCTGCGGTTCCACCGTGAAGCCGTTGCCGGTGAAAAAACCGACGAGCAGCCGCTCAAACTCCTCGACGGGCATTTTCCTGAACGGGTTTACCTTGACCAGCGAATGGCGGCTGCTGTTTGATTCATTGCGGGCCGCAGCACGCCTTCTGCTGCCGCCGGCGGGGGGCCGCCGCTGATCGCCCCGGCCCAGGAACAGCGCGCAGATCAACAACAGTGCCGGGAGAACATATTGACCCCAGAAGGCGGCCTCGGCGGCCAGCCGAACCGCGCCCTCGGCCGAGGACAGCATCTTGTTGAGCAGGTGGAGGCCGAGATAGGATACCGCCGCCAGCACCACATACAGCCATTTAGGCACAATTCGCAACACGCTTCATCCTGGGTCTTGACGTTTACTGTTCGTTCATCAGAATCGTATCTTCTTTAAATTATTTTGTAAAAACTTTTATTTGAGAACGGCAAACCACGATGGCCCCCTCCTTTGTCCGACGCATACGCTGAGCACACGCTGTTCATCCTCTCCTGCCGTAAAGACTTGACCAAGGGCAAGAAACGCCGATCGGTCCATGCCCGATGGATAGAAAAAACCTATTTTACACATAGATTAATTCCTGGTAGCGTTTCGGTTTCCGGTTCATTCAAAGAATAGACTGTGGGTCAAAATTCTCAATTTTTTGCATCAGAAGCAGAGAGGACCATGGAGGACGTTAGAGAACTTGCACAGAAGTTTTATAAGGGGATGAGCTCATTTTCGAGGCACATGGTGGACCCCTTTTTTGCGCTTGCGATTCTCATAGATTATGGAGCTAAAGAACACCATCAATGAGTTTGGTACATAACGAAGAGAAGGCGCCCGCCGGTGCGACACCATCGGCACCGAAGGGCGATACGCGAGAACCAAAAACAGAAACCGGTCTGCCAGACTGGAACTTCGATGACGAATTCGATGGCGGAGATGAAACCTGCGGCAGAGTTATTGTAAACCTGCACCTGTATATCAGGGACCAGGAGCCGGGGCTCCGGATTCTGGTGATCTCCCGCGATCCGGGTGCACCGGTCGAACTGCCCGCCTGGTGCCGCATGACCAGAAACGAACTGAGCATGACCAAGCATCCCTATTACCTGATTACCCTTAAACCTCATTTAGTCAGGAGATGAACATGTCGAACACATTTTGCGTAACCATTACCCATTGCAAAACCGACCATGACAAGGCCACACTTGGTTTTGTCGTTGCCAATGCTGCCCAGGGCAGTGAAAAAGAGACCATGGTTTTTCTCAGTTCGGATGGCGTCTGGTGCGCCGTACCCGAAGAAATGGCCAAGGTTGATGAAGGCTCACCCTTTGCGCCGCTCAAGGATCTGGTCGACAAATTTATCAAGGCCGGAGGCAAGATCTATGTCTGCACGCCGTGTATGAAAAAACGCGGAATTACTGAAGAGCATCTCATCGAGGGTGCGACGCCCGCCGGCGGGGCTGCCCTGGTTGAGTGGCTGGCCGCAGGCTCCCCCAGCGTAGGCTATTGATGTCACCTATCAGGAGGACCGGACAATGAGTGTGGATCTGAGTAAGCTTACCCCGGACATGGTATTCGACGGGGGGGATCTGGATTGTGGTTCCGGGCTGATCCTTCTGATACGTGAACACATGCTCAAAACCCCGGTGGGCGGAATTCTTGAAATGCGCAGCAGGGAACCGACGGTCGCTGACGATCTGCCCCCCTGGTGCCGAATGTCGGGCCACGAGTATCTCGGCAAAGAAGCGGGCGATGGTTTCAGCCGCTACTTTGTAAAACGGGGCAGTAGTGAACAAAAGGAACAGGAATCGCTCAAGGAGGACCTCGATAAGGCCCGAAACTATGAATGGCGGCTTCGCTCCCGTTCTCAGGGACACCTGAAATCAGTGGTTTATAGCCGAAACTTCTCTTTTGAAATCGGTCAACCTGCAAGCTTTGAGGAAAAAGACAGCCATCCATGCGCCATTGAATACCTGTTTGCGGCTCTGGCAGGTTCTTTGAGCACGGCTTTTGCGACCGAATGCTCAAAAGACAATCTGGAAGTTGATGATATCGAAATTTCACTGAGCGGTTCACTGCACAACATTGTTGCCCACCTGGGGCTTGAAGAAGGCGATCCTTCCATCTCGCGCATCGACTTGAAATGTTTTGCGTCAACCTTTGATGACGAAGAAAAGGTCCGGGAGGCCTGGAGCCGGACCGTCTCCCGCTCGCCGGTGGCCGCAACCCTGGCAAAAGCCCTGGATCTCAATATGAAACTGGCATTGGTATAAGAAAATGAGTCGTGATCAGGCTTTTTTAACCACTCAGGTGGGTTCCTGGCCCCGCTCGAAAAAGATGCTGAAAGCATTGCGAGGCTACCAGAAAGGCACTGTTGCGAAGAGTGACTACGTAGCGGTGGCCGAGGATGAGATTCGCCGGACCGTCGAACTGCAGGAGAAAGCCGGGCTCGATATCCTGGTTGACGGGGAGCACCGCCGGGAGAGTTTTTATGCATTCATAACCGACAAGGTGGCCGGAACGAGCCTCATGTCGCTGGCGGACATGCTCGAGTATGTCGAGGACAAGGCTGAATTCGAGGAGATGCTGCGCACCATGGATATGCCGGCGTCGGCCGTAAAGAATCCTACCTGCACCGGCAAATTGTCCCGTAAAGAGCCCCTTGCCCTTGAGGACCTGAAATTCCTCAAACAGTTGACCGACAAAGCGGTCAAAATCACCCTGCCGGGTCCCTATCTGCTGACCCGTTCGATGTGGGTTACGGCGCTGTCTCGCAAGGCTTACTGGAACCACAAGAGGATGGCCAACGATGTCGTGGCGATCCTCAGAGAGGAGCTTATCGAACTGCGGGACAACGGTTGCGACTTTGTTCAGTTCGACGAACCGGTCCTGACCGAGATCATTATGTCGGAGGAGTGCGATCGGCGAACCTTCATGTGAGCCACCCTTGCTACCCGCCGGGACGCGGGTAAGGAGCTGAAGTTCGCCGCCGATCTGATCAACCGGGTTGTCAAAGGAGTTGACGGGATACGGGTCGGTGTTCATATCTGCCGAGGGAACTGGAGCAAGAAGGAAGAGGTTCTCCTGACAGGCGACTACGCCCAGCTGCTGCCTGCCCTTGAAAGAATGAAGATTGATCAGTTCGTGCTGGAATATGCAACACCACGGGCCGGCGATATCGATGTGGTGGGCAGGTCGCTATCTCACTATGAGCTGGGTCTGGGGGTTGTAAACCCCCGTACCGACGAGGTTGAACCTGTTGACTTTATCATGGCAAAAGCCCGGAAAGCCCTGGAATACTACAAACCTGAGCAATTGTTTCTCAATACTGACTGCGGATTCGGCTGCTTTGCCAGCAGATCGGTGAATGTAGAAGAAATCGCCTACAGAAAGCTGTGCTCGATTGTCGAAGCGTCCCGGGCCTTGCGGGACACCTATTGTTAGCCTTGGCCTGCTGAGCAGATTATCCTGCAGTCAGTGGTGAGTCGGGCACTGAGCATTTCGGCTGGTAAACTAAGACATGGCGTAAAGAAACGGATATTTCAATCGCTGTTGCCGTTTATCGCCATGAACAGGGCGCCGACGGTATAGTTCGACGTCTTCGTATCGGTTTTACCGACCCAGACCGATTGGGAAAAACCGGCTCTGGCCAGGAGTGCCAGCTGGTCTCGCACGGAGACCGCACCGCCTATTCACTGGGACCAGGCTTCAAGGGTCCCCGACATTTCCTGCGGCAGCTGCCGATCAAGAACAATATCTGCGAACTGCAGTCTGCCGCCAGGCTTGAGCACCCGCCTGATTTCTCTGAACAGCTGCAGCTTGCGGGGAGAAAGGTTGATGACGCCATTGGACAGTGCAATATCGAAGGTTCCATCCCCGTATGGTATGTCTTCCCCGTCAACCTGCATTATCTCTATATTGCTGTAACCGGCCCGGTGCACGCTTGCCACCGCTTTATTGACCATTTCTTCGGTAAGGTCGATGCCGCAGACCCTTCCTGCCGGCCCGACAATCCCGGCAGCCACGAGCAGGTCGATACCAGCACCGCAGCCGACATCGAGCACCGCGCTGTCTGTTTCAATCGGCTCGATCAGAAAGGGATTGCCCACCCCGCAGAAGGAGTCGAGCAGCTCAGCCTCCATCTGGTCCAGAACAGCTTCGTCATAGCCCAGATGCAGGGCGCCCTCCCTGCCGGTGAGGTAAGAGAATTTACCGGCGGCCGTTTGAGAAACCTGGCGGAATTTCATCTTCACCGCTTCACGAATCTGGCCCAACTCCTCGGTGCTGAATACCTCGCCCTGCAGCTGGTCCCGGGACACCAGGCTCTGTGTCTTATTTTCACGGCAACTGCCGCCATTTTCCGGCGGCTTTCAGCCGCCGCTTCCCCGGCGATGTGGTAATAATTCTTTCATGGAGTATCCCGTGGGTTTGACGATAGTTCAATAGAGGTTCAATAGTGATCGGTTCGAATACTACATCGTATCATAATTGCAATAACACGGTATTGCCAACGCTTTTTCGGCGATGTTCAGCGGTCAGGGTTTTCAGGCAGGTGGGCAATGGTAACCGTATGAGGATACAAACCATTTTCCCAGGGACCCAACAAATAAATCCTCTCTGACCAGCTTTGCAACCTAAACCCCTCACCCCATTAAAAACTAGTTATATGATTGTTATTGTTTAATTATTTAACAAAATATCTGTTTTTCCATGAACACCAGGCGGTGCTGTTTTTCAAATTGCCACTTGTAATTAGCTCAAAAGCGTATATAGTCCCAACCATTGCGTGGATATCCCACGAATCCGATCACGTCCTGCATCACTGACGCCTGTCTTGTCGCTTGTTTCACACACATACAGTTGCCATTAGAGATTCTTGCTGATCAGAACCCAATTTCCCTGCCGATAGATGCGGGGATTATGTGTGTACATACGCACGACAGGAGAACACATGAGTTTTACGATTTTCAATTTTAACCAGAACATTGCCAGCAGTCTGAAAAACAGCGGTTATCTGAAACCGACACCGATCCAGGAACGGGCAATCAAACCGGCTCTTGAAGGGCGCGACCTGATCGGCCTGGCCCAGACCGGCACCGGAAAGACGGCGGCCTTCGTGCTGCCGATTCTGCAGAAACTGAGCGACCAGGGCCCCTCGAAGTCGATTCGAGCCCTGATCGTGGCCCCCACCCGGGAGCTGGCGGAGCAGACCAGCGACTATATCAGGAAATTTTCCGGCAACCTGAAGCTGCGCCACTGCGTAATCTATGGCGGGGTCAGCAAGGAAGCCCAGATCGCCCGGCTCAGGCAGGGTGTTGATGTGGTTGTTGCCTGCCCTGGCCGGCTTTTAGATATTGCCAACGACGGCGCCATCCAGCTGTCCCGGGTTGAAACCCTGGTTCTGGACGAAGCCGACCAGATGCTTGACCGCGGGTTTTTGCCCGACATCAGGCGCATCATCAAGCAGCTCCCGACCAGGCGCCAGAACCTGGTATTCTCGGCGACCATGCCCCGGGAAGTTCGCCTGCTGCTCGACGAAATACTGACCAATCCGGTCGAAGTAACAGCTGACCACACCAGGCTGACAGCGAACGTCTCCCATACCTTCTACCGTACCGAACGCAGCCAGAAATCGACGCTGCTGAATGCCATCCTCACAGAGGACAAGATCGATACGGCCATCGTCTTCACCAAGACCAAGCATAAGGCCCGAAGCCTGGCCGCCCAGCTCGAAAAACGCGGTTTCAGAGCCACCTCGATCCAGGGCAACCTGTCCCAGCAGAAGCGGCAGAAGGCCCTCGACGGCTTCAAGAACGGCACCTACACTATTCTGGTGGCGACCGATATTGCCGCCCGGGGGATCGACGTCGCCGGCATCTCCCATGTGATCAACTACGACATGCCGTCCACCACCGAGGCCTATACCCACCGAACCGGCAGGACCGGACGGGCCCAGCTGCTCGGAGAAGCGGTTACGTTCGCCACCAGTGAAGATTACAAGATGGTTAAAAGCCTGGAGCAGGCCCTCAGGGAACGGCTTGTCTATAAAGAAGCCGCCCGGGGTCGCACCGCCCTCAGCGTCTCGCCGGAGCCAGTCCGGGCGCCGGAAACGGATAACCGGACACGGTTTTCCCGTGCGGCCCACCCGGAGCGGAACAGCCTGGGAACCTCGGCCAGACCGACGAAACAGCACAGAGCACGGGGTAAAAGGTCATCCCAGCGAAACCGCAAGGCCGCTTTTGATTTCGGCATCTAGGCCGGCGCCATCGAGACAGGAAATCGAGGCAGGAACATATCCTGCCTCACCCCGATTTGCTCATTATCCCAAAAGCTGGTACTATGTGGTCTCATTACCGCAATTCCCCCTCCGGGAATCACCCTGAGTTGTAGTTCTCAGCTGTATCTCAGATAATCATCAGCAGGATGTATGAGCATGAAAAAAGTCAGTAAGGGTACTAATTACAAGAGCGTCTGGGACATCACCAGCCAGGCAGAGAAAGAGCGTGTATTCAGGATGTTTTTAAAAGAATACGGGGAAAACTACACTCCTGGCGACTTTGTCAATTTTCTGAAGAAACGATACAAAGTGTCCACCCACACACCCACCTTTTCAAACTGGCGGCAGAGTTTTTAGCCGTTTCGTGATGCACCGGCGCCCAACAGAAGCAGCCGCTCTACTGCAGCTCTTGAGCCGCATCAATTCTCCCAGCGCCGGATAATCCGCATCATCATAAGCGATAGGTCGGTTTCCCCATGGAAGACAAACCCTCCCCGAAAGCCCAAAAAGAAAAGAAGAAACCAGGCGGCTCAGGTTTTATTTTCTACGCAGTCTTCGTTTTCGGAGCCCTTGCCGCCGGTCTCGTGATCATCCTGATGAGATCGAATTCATAGCACTTCTTTTTTTCACCAGCCCCGATCGCGAGGATGATCAATCCGCTGAAGCCAGTTGTTATAGGTATTTTGCGCGTCTGCCCATCACGCCTTTTTCAAACCATGCCGAGGTAGCCCTCTATGGTCCCCGTGACCTGGGAGTTCAAACCCAAGCCGTCGGCCAGGTCCTGCATGTAGCGACGTTCTGCCGGGGTGTCCACTTCAATGGCCAGCAGCGAGGCAGCGTAAATCTGTGCCGCCATTTCAGGGTTTTGCCCCGCAGACCGAATGACCGCATCGGTGTCCATCGGTTTTCTGGCTTCCTGCATGAAGAACTCCTTCTCTTCCCGGGTCAGGCCGTCTTCTTCGAGTTTCCCGACGATTTTTTCAATTTCCCTTTCATCGATTCGGTTGTCCGCCTTGGCACTATTTATCATCGCCTTGACAATGACCTCGGCATCTTTTTCCAGGGCCTCCTGCTCCACTGCCGTTTCCGGTTCGAAAAGAGCACGGGGAGGCTGCGGCTTCTGCCCCGCCTTCTGCAACGCCGAAAAAGCAAGGGAGGCCAGCACGGCAAGCCCCCCGCCGCCGACCGCACCACGGGCTGAACGCCTTCCTCCACCCAGAAGGGCCCCGGCCAGGGCCCCGAGGCCGCCAGCGGCAGCCTTGTTGCCGGCCAGGCTGCCGAGGACATCGCCGAGAACTCCCCCCAGATCGCCCGTCCCAGCCTGTCCTGACGAACCGGTCTTGGTGCCGCCGAGCATCTGCCCCAGGCCGCCGACAAGGTCGTTCAGCGACCCCCCGCCGCTGCCCGTTCCGAGGGCATTTGACATGCGGCTACCCGATGACTGCGACATACCCTGCTGTACCATCGATCCCAGAATATCCATAAATCCGGCCATGATCGTCTCCTCCTGTTCAGTTTTCTGTTCGCTATTCGATGCGTTCTCGAGCGGTGCTGATAGCGAGCTCTTTATCTCTGGTGAACATCCGCCACTTCATATCCGCCGAGTGGATGCCCGCTCTTTTATCCTGGCCCCGGCAGTAATACCAGTGCCCGAAGCGCTCCACCGTAGCGAAAGGGTGGTTTTCAGTGCAGAACAGACCGCACGGCCGAATCTCCTTGTAAAAAATGGTCTCATCGGGATCCTCATCGAAAGCCATATTCCTGGGCAGCTCTATCGTTGACAGATCGGCCTTTTCAGCTTCCTGTTGATCAAGCCAGTCTGAAATGCTCATCGTGCTCACCTCTCTGGTATGCATTGTTCTCGTTCAAGTATCGACGTCTGGGCCTTCACCCTGATTGTCATGCGGAATCCGTTCCTTCAGGTTGTTGCCGATGCTCCTGACAAATATTATGCACGTTTTGCAAAGGTGAAAGACAAAACTCTCTGGGGCACCAGTCAGTCGATGGTGAACGCCCGAAACGGAAAAGCACCGTCACTGAGGTCATTAGAGAACTGGAGGAGCACTTCATGGATCGAGCGGAAGGCGATCTCCTGCCAGGGAATGTCGGCGGGGTCGAAGAAGCGGATCTCGAAGCTTTCGCTACCGGGTGCTTCAGCCCGGTCGGACACCGAGCAGCGGAACATGAAATAGACCTGATTGATCCTGGGTATGCTGGTCACGGCATACGGCGTCAGACCGCTGATGTGATAGCCGGTCTCCTCGAAGGTCTCGCGGGCGGCTCCTTGCTCCAGTGTTTCGCCGTTTTCGAGGTATCCCGCCGGCAGCGTCCACTTGTTTCGCGCCGGCTCGATGGCCCGCCGGCAGAGCAGCACCCGGCCAGCGGCTTCGACGATGGCGCCGACCACCATCTGGGGGTTCTGGTAGTGAATCGCCGTACACGAGTCACAGACGAAGCGGAGTCGATCATCCGCTTCCGGGATTTTTCTGGCTACCGGCGCTCCGCAGTCGGGACAGAACTTCATCGAATCAATCCTGCAGGTTTTCTCTGTTCAATACCCAAGCCCGGTCACATACTTCGCGGACCAGGTTAATTAATACCTTATAACGTGTGAAAGAAAAACGGTATCATATATGATGAACCATATCAGCAATTCCCATCACTGCCTGTTTCAGGCAGTTAAACCGGACCCGGGAGTCGTGCGTCATGGAAACATCAGAGCCTGGCAAACGAATTGAAATCATAGATGCTGCACGATTTTACGGAATCGCCCTGGTCTTTTACGGGCATTTTATCGAAGAATTCATGCTGCTTAAAAACCCCGCAGCCGCCAGCCAGTATAAGTTCATCTATTCGTTCCACATGATTTTATTCGTTGTCCTTGCCGGCTATGTGGCAAAAGACCTGGCCGGCCGGATGAGCTTTCCGAATTTCCTCAGAAACCGGTTCAAAAGCCGCCTGGTGCCCTTCATCTTTTTCACCGTGGTCATGATGGTGCCGCCTGTTTTTTTCGAGGGCAAACTTTTCAACCTGGACCTGCCCAGTATCAAGGGCTACACCAGCGGCCTCATCGCAACGGCTTTTGGTCTCCCCCTGTTCTGTGTACCCTCCTGGTTCCTGCTGCTCATTATCGGGCTCGAACTGGTTCATTTCGCCTTCTTCCGCTTTCTGCGAAACTCGAGCGCGAAGATCTTAGCCGCTGCCTTGCTGTTCTATGTTGCCGGATACCTGATCAACCTGAAACTCGATATCTTCAACCCGCTCAAGGGCAGAACCGTGGGCTGGAACTATTTTTTTATTCATGAAGCGATCACGCTCTACGGATTCTACCTGGTTGGTGTCTTTCTGCGGCGCAGGGGCTGTTTTACAGAACGCCTGCCCTGGAAAATATCTTTCACTGCGGCACTCACCCTGTTGGGCGTCGTATATCTCACCTATCAGCGCAACAACGGTCCGTTTAACTTTAACGTTTATGATGCCGTGGTGATTATATTCGCCTCCCACGGTCACATCCTTCTTTTCCCACTGACGGCGCTTGCCGGTTCCCTGATGATTCTCTTTTTTGCCTCCACCATCCCTAGCCAGCGGCTGATCGGCTACCTGGGTCAGAACACCCTGGTACTGATGTGCTTGAACGGTGTTTTTTACCACTACATCAACCCGCCTCTGGCACAATGGCTGCTGGCCAAATTCGGCGGCTCCCCGGCACTGATAACGGTCTCAGGAGTCGTCACCACGGCCGCCAGCCTGCTGCTCTGCGTTCCGGTTGTTTACGGGCTGAACCGGTACCTCCCTAAAATGATCGGCAAGACGTAGCGGCGTCTTTCAATGGGCGATGCAACCACCGTGCTCTCACCCAAGGGCCGGCTCTCCTTTTCGCTCCAGCCGGCGGAGAATGAGCTTTTCGATCTCGACCAGGACGAATACCACGAAGGTGAAGGAGATGATCCGCAGCCAGTCCCCGATCGGTATCGCCGCCGTCCCGAAGACGCTCTGGAAAAGCGGCAGGTAGGTAAAGAGAAGCTGCAGGCCGATGATGGTCCCCACCGCAATCAGCACCGCTCGGCTGCCGAGAAGCCCTTCTCTGTTCAGCACCGGTGCCTTCAGATAGCGGGCGTTGAACAGGTAGAATATCTGAAAGAAAATCAGGGTGTTCACAGCCGTGGTCCGGGCCATCTCCAGCGTTTCGCCATGATAGCGGTCCCAGAGAAAGAGGCCGAGGGTGCCCATCACCAGAATCGCCGAGACGAAGACGATCCGCCAGGAGAGAAACTGATTCAGCAGCGGTTCACCGGGTGAACGCGGCGGCCGCTGCATGACGTTGCCCTCGGGCGGCTCGAAGGCCAGCGAGAGGCCCAGGGTCACCGCGGTGACCATATTGATCCAGAGAATCTGCAGCGGCGTTATCGGCAGAGCGATGCCCATCATCACCGAAGCGATGATTATTCCCGCCTGGGCGCCATTGGTCGGCAAGATGAACCCGAGGGTCTTGCGGATGTTGTCGTAAACGGTGCGTCCCTCCTCCACGGCATGCACGATTGAGGCGAAGTTGTCATCGGCCAGCACCATCTCGGCGGCCTCCTTGGCCGCTTCCGTGCCCTTGAGCCCCATGGCTACGCCGACGTCGGCCCGCTTCAGGGCGGGGGCATCGTTGATGCCGTCCCCGGTCATCGCGGTGATGTGATCGCTGGCCTGCAGGGCGGTCACCAGGCGCAGCTTGTGCTCGGGGCTGACCCGGGCGAAAATATTGGAGCGCTGGGCATAGAACTGCAGGGTCTCGTCGTCCATGGTCTCCAGTTCCTGGCCGGAAATCGGCTGGCTGCTCACATCCAGGCCGATCTGTTTGCCGATGGCGGCGGCGGTCAGGGCATGATCACCGGTGATCATCTTCACCTTGATGCCGGCCGTCTTGCAGTTCTCGACCGCGGCAACCGCTTCGTCGCGCGGCGGGTCGATCAGCCCCAGCAGACCGAGCAGGGTGAGCCCGCTGCTCACCTCCGCGCGGCCGACGCTCTCTTTGTCCGGGGTCACAACAGCGGCCACCGCCAGCGTCCGCTGCCCGAGCTGGGCGATGCGCTCCACCTGCTCATTCCAGAACTGCTGGTCGATTTCCCGGTCGCCGTCGGCGTGCCGCTCGCGGGAGCACATAGCCAGAACCCGCTCCGGCGCTCCCTTCAGGTAAACAATATTGTCACCGCCGCTCTGGCTGTGCAGGGTGGCCATGAATTTATACTCGGACTCGAACGGTATCACGTCGATGCGCGGATACTGCTCCAGGCACTGTTTCTCCTGTACTCCGGCCTTGACTGCAAAAGCGATCAGGGCCCCGTCGGTCGGGTCGCCCTGGACCAGCCAGCGTCCACCCTCCTCGGCGAGGCCGGCGTCGTTACAGAGCAGGGCCGCCCGGGCCAGCTCCTGCAGGTCACCGTCAGCCGCAGCGTCAATCCGTTCATCAAGCCGGTAAAAATTTCCCCGGGGCTCGTATCCGGCACCGTCGACCCGGTACTCATCGCCGGCTTTGACGACGGTCGTCACGGTCATTTCGTTGCGGGTCAGCGTCCCCGTTTTGTCAGAACAGATGATCGAAACCGAACCAAGCGTCTCGACCGCCGGCAGCCGCCTGATGATCGCCTTGTGGCCGGCCATGCGCTGTACACCCAGTGCCAGCGTGATGGTTATGATGGCGGGGAGCCCCTCGGGAATGGCCGCCACCGCCAGGGCCACGCAGGCAAAAAACAGCTCGGTGAAGGTGTAGTCGCGCAGGGCCAGACCAAAAATCAGGGTACCGCCGGCCAGAATGAGAATGGCCCCGGTGAGCCATTTGCTGAACTCATCCATGCGCTGGGTCAGCCTGGTTTTCAGAGTCTCGACCCCGGCCAGCAGAGCGCTGACCTTGCCGATTTCGGTGTGCTCGCCGGTGGCGACTACCACGCCTTTGCCCTGGCCGAAACTGACCAGGGTTCCGGAAAAGGCCATGGACGTCCGGTCGCCAATGGAGGAAACGACATCGACCGGTTCAACGCTCTTATCCACGGGAACCGACTCACCGGTCAGCGGAGCCTCTTCGACACGTAAATCCTTGCTGTGGAATATACGCAGGTCGGCGGGCACTTTGTCGCCGGAATGCAGGAAAACAACGTCACCGGGGACGAGTTCCTCGACCCCGACCGAATGCTTTTTGCCATCACGCTGCACAACCGCCTCATGGGTCAGGGTCTCCCGTATCGCGTCAACCGCTTTCTCCGCCTTACCCTCCTGGACAAAGCCGATAATTGCATTGATCACGACGACGCCCAGGATAACCCCGGCATCGACCCAGTCGGCCAGCAGGGCGGTTCCCACCGCAGCACAGAGCAGCACATAGATCAGCACATTGTTGAACTGCGCCAGAAACCGCATGAGCGGGCTGCGACCGGGCGGGGCCGGAATGCGGTTGAGGCCGTGGACAGCGCGTCTTTTTTCGACCTCGGACGAACTAAGTCCATCGGCTGAACAGCCAAGACTGCGCCACACCGTATCGATCGATTCTGCATGAAACTGTTTGGCTTCAGACTCCATATCTGCCTCCTTGCACGCACAATGAGTTGTTCAGAAGAACCAGTTTACCCAATACTTATAAGTACGCTCACCCGATTGAGAACTCCCCGGTGCCTGACAATTGAAGATTGTCCACACGGCAGACCAGCAACACCGGGAAGCGCTGTTCGGTGTCATGGTAAATCCTCGGACCGATCTTATCGTTTAAGTGACAACCGGACGCCCGGAGCAGCCTTTTCAGGTTGCCGAGTTGCCCGGCAACCGGCAGTGGCATAAAAATTTAACGGTGGGAGGCAGCATGTTCACGGTAAAGAAAATCGGAACCAATCGTGTTGATATCGAGTTAAGCGACAAGCTCGATTCTGAGGAGATGAAACGGGCACTGGATGAGCTCGAAGAACTGTCCAAGGATCTTGAAAACGGCTTGATGCTCTATGATATCATCGACTTCCACATCCCGTCCATGGGTGCTTTAGCCATTGAGTTTTCAAGGCTTCCGTCCCTGTTCGGCCTGATAAAAAAATACCAGCGCATCGCCGTTCTCAGCGACAAGAACTGGATCAAGAAAGCCAGTGAATTCGAGGGAATGCTGATTCCCGGCCTGGAAATCAAAGCCTTTGACCGGGACCAGAGAGAAGAAGCTGAAGCCTGGTTGGTGGTAGCGGGTTAAACATTCCCGTACCGGGAGATGGCAGGGGAAAAGTACGAGCCCCTGTTCGGCAGCGGCTGGTTTCAGGGTGGAGGTTGATTAGATGGAGTGATGCTTTATTGATCCAGGATGCTTGCCACGGTTAAAAACAGATCAGAGTCTCGGAGTACTCCAACAAGCTCATCAAAAATCAACGATAATCATCTAGATTCATTTAATAATTCAGCCTGATTTGTGAGTCTTAAAAATGAACAAAATGATATGTCCATCATCGATTATTTTTGTTCTTCATAAATGATTTAACCATTTTTCCAAAATCCTTATCCTTCCTTCTCTTTTCGATGGAGGACATATCATGAAAAGCTGACTCTTTTTTCATTTTTTCAAAATTTCTGTACCGCTGTTCATCCAGTTCACCACCCTCTACCGCGGCAAGAACCGCGCATCCCTTTTCACCGGTATGGGTGCAGTCACGAAATTCACACTGTTCTGCCAGTTCCGCTATCTCGGCAAAGGTCTCTTCAATGCCGGCCTCGATGGACATGTTCCCGAGTTCCCTCATTCCCGGGGTATCTATCAGTAGCGCACCATTGGTGAGCTGAACGAGTTCGCGGCTTGTTGTCGTGTGCCTTCCCTTATTCTGCTTTGCGCTGACAGGACGGGTCTGGAACGTTTCGTTGCCAATTATGGTGTTGATTAAGGTCGTCTTGCCGACCCCTGATGAGCCGAGCAGGCAATAGGTCCTGCGGGGCAATAGAAGGCTGTTGAGTGCAGCGATATTTTCCCCGGTCACACTGCTGAAAGCTGAAATCGAGACACCGGGAGCGACCCGGGCAATCTCTCCTTTCATCTGATCGAGACGGTCTGCAGAGGCAAGATCGCATTTGCTCAGCAGGACATTCGGAACGATGCCGGCTTCGTTTACCATGGCCAGATATCGCTCCAACCTCCTGAGGTTGAAATTGTCGTCCGCGGACTGCATGATGAGCGCGGTATCGATATTTACTGCAATAAGTTGAAAATCCACCCGCTTACCGGCGGTTTTCCGCTTCAACAGCGTTTTTCTCGGCAGCAGCCCATGGATGATGGCAAGAGCATCTTCATCATAAAAATCTGCATATACCCAATCTCCGGTGGTCGGCAGATCGAGCCGGGAATCTGACACATAGAGCAGATGTCCCGAACACTCTGCAAAAACGCCCCCTTCACCCTTTGATATCAGATAGCTGTTTTTGTGAACGGCAACGACGCGTGCAACCTCGTGAAATGACAGTTCACCGGCGTCGCTCTGTCTGATAAACCAGTCGTCGAAACCTAAATCTTCGAGCTTTTCCATAGCCCCATTATAATCGTGAACATCACCCATAATCAAACAATAACCAACAGAGGGGCCGGTGCCCCCCGATCACTAACAACATGGATTTCCGGTTATGGGCAGGATGCCCTGGTCATAAAACCGGCAAGGTTCCTGGACAGAGTTGAATAAAGCACTCCAGGCGCTTTATTGACTGGAGTTTCAGCTTGACTGAGCTTCACCCAGCCGCTAGATTCCAACTCGTTTGACCTTCCGAATTTAATTGTCACCATAGAGGTTTTTTGATGGTACCTTCGTTGACCTGTCAGAGAAGTGCTTTTGTTCTTCCAGATGATGTCTGTTACATCAACTGCTCCTATATTTCCCCATTGCTTAAAAGCGTCGAGGAGGCGGCAGTGTCAGGGGTCTATCGGCGGCGGGAACCGTGGGCAATAACCCCGACAGATTTTTTTGAACCTGCTGAGAGGGCGCGGACTCTTTTTGCAGAACTGGTAAACGGTGACGCCGACGGAGTTGCCCTCATCCCCTCTGTCAGCTATGGCGTCGGACTGGCGACTGCAAACCTTCCCGTCAAAAAAGATCAGTCGGTTGTCATTCTTAAAGAGCAGTTTCCCTCGAATGTATATCCCTGGGAGGTACTCTGCAGAGAAAAACAAGCTCAATTAAGGCGGGTGCCGTACCCAAGTGATGATAACCTGACCGAAGCAGTACTTGAATGTATAAATGATTCTACTGCTGTCGTTGCCATACCCCAAATTCACTGGATCACCGGTGCAAAGATTAACCTCTCCAGAGTTCGCCAGAAAACAGCCAGGGTCGGGTCAGCGCTTGTCGTCGATGCATCGCAATCCCTGGGCCCATCGTCTTTCGACATAGCCAGAATTAAGCCAGATTTTTTAATAAATACAGGATACAAAGGTTTACTTGGTCCCTACGGCCTCTGTTTTGCTCATATTGCCAGGGAGTACCGTTCTGGAATACCGCTTGAACAGGGGTGGCTCAATCGACTCAACAGTGATAATTTCGCCAGCCTGACCAATTATCAGGCTGAATATTGGCATGGTGCCCGCAGGTACGACATGGGTGAGAGAGCAAATCCCATCCACCTCGGAATGGCAATCGCAGCATTTGAACAATTGCTTGAGTGGGGCATGGAGCGTATTGCAGCGTACAATAGAAACCTCATAGACTATATCCTTAATAAAGCTGACCAATACGGCTTCAGTCATACTTCAGTCAAGCATTGCTCAGATAACATGCTTGGTGTAACGCTTCCGCCGAGCGTATCGCCAAACCTGGCGGATGTTCTGAACAAAGAGAAGGTATATATTGCAGTTCGGGGTGATCGGATTCGCCTTGCGCCCCATGTCTACAACAACAGAGAGGAAATCGACCGGCTCTTCCAGGTTCTTTCCAAACACATCTGAGCTGACCATGGCCTGGTTCTACGGGCAGGAATAATCAGGGTCATAGTTGAGCCGATATATTGTCGACAGATTTCCGGGGTTCAGCAAGAATCTGAGCCTCAGCTGACCATCGTTCAAGCTCAGGTAATTGGTCAATCAGCAGCCAAAGGCCGTTGCCAGCAGCGGATATCCTTTGCATGTCTTTCCAGCCTCCCCCCAATACGCTGCTCTGTAAGTTATAAGCAACGTGTGATTCAGCCAAAATACCCAAGATACCATTTCAAAACGGCCCACAAATAAGAATATTTGATCTAAGTCAAATATTTTTTTTATCAGCATGATACAATAAATACTACATAGTCATATATTTCACTTCCCTCCACATGGAGCGATCATGCCGATATTCAGTTATCTTGCCCTGCCCCGGGAAGGCTCCCGTAAAGCCCTGTGCACCGAGCTCTCCAACCTCGATTACTGTCAAATCATTCCGGCCGAGAACAAGGATATCGTTGTTCTGGTGACCGACACGCCTGATGAAGACATAGAACGTTCTTTACAGAAGAAACTAAAAAACATCGACTCACTCCAATCTTTGAGTCTAGCCTTCGGCTACGATGATCAAGACTGATCAGGGGGAACACAAACCATGCAACTAGACAGAAGACAGTTCATCAAACAGGCCGCAATCAGCAGCGCTTTTGCAACCGCCGGAGCCCTTTTCCCGGGAATCAGCTTCGGCAATTGGAACAGGCTGGCTCAGAACAGCGGGGTCATCTCCTGGCAGAAATCCCCCTGCCGCTTCTGCGGCACAGGGTGCGGGGTGTTGGTCGGCGTCAGTGACGGCAGGGCCGTGGCGGTGAAGGGCGACCCGAACTGCAGCGTCAACAAGGGGTTATGCTGTATGAAGGGATACCACTCGGTCCAGGCCCTCTACGGCAAGGACCGGCTGACCAAAGCCCAGGTCCGGAAAAATGGAGTGCTGGTCGATGTTCCCATCCAGGAAGCGCTGGACCTGATCGCCCGGAAACTACAGGAGACACACGATACCTACGGTAAAGATTCGGTGGCAATGTACGGCTCAGGTCAGTGGACCATTCCTGACGGATACGTGGCCTCGAAGCTCTTCAAGGGCTGCCTCGGCACCAACAACGTGGAGGCCAACGCCAGGTTGTGCATGGCCAGCGCGGTCACCGGTTTCATGACCAGTTTCGGCCTCGACGAACCAATGGGCTGCTATGAAGATATCGATCACGCCAATGTGTTTATCACCTGGGGCAACAATATGGCGGAGATGCACCCGGTGCTCTTCTCACGCATGCTGGCCCAGAGAAAACGCAGAACGGACGTTAAGATCATCGATTTCGCCACCCGTTACACCCGTACCAGCCAGGCGGCGGACAAATCGATAATCTTCAAGCCCCAGACGGACCTGGCTGTGGCCAATGCGATCTGCTACGAAATAATCCACAACAACTGGGTCAACTGGAATTTCGTCAACGATCATGTCTCGTTCCATAAAGGCAAGACCGACATCGGTTATGGAACCGAGGACCATTTCGCCTTTCAGGACAAGGCCGAGTCAATCAGTCTTGAGGATTTCAAGACGTTTCTCGACGACTATACACCGGAAAAGGTCGAAAAAATCTCAGGTGTCCCCGCCAAAGACATTAAATACCTGGCAGCACTCTATGGCGACCCTTCAATCAAGGTGACCTCTTTCTGGTGCATGGGCATGAACCAGCACACCAGGGGAACCTGGATCAACAATCTGGTCTACAATATCCATCTGCTGACAGGCAAAATCTCCACGCCGGGCAACAGCCCATTCTCTCTGACCGGGCAGCCAAGCGCCTGCGGCACGGTGCGCGAAGTGGGAACACTGACCCATAAACTGCCGCACGGCGTGGTCATGAACGAGCACGACCGGGAGATGGCTGCCGAAATCTGGGAAGTGCCGGTCGCAAACATCGACCCGAAACCGTCCTATCACACCGTTGAGATGTTCCGGGCGCTGGACCGGGGCGATATCAAATTCATGTGGATCCAGGTGACCAACCCGATGGTCACCATGCCCAATCTCAAAAGGTACCGGGACGGCGCACTCAAGGAAGACCGTTTCGTGGTGGTCTCCGATGTTTACCCGACACCGACCACGGACATTGCCGATGTGATCCTGCCCGCCGCGATGTGGATCGAGCAGGAAGGTTTGTACGGCAACTCCGAGCGCCGCACCCAGCATTTTGATCAGATCGTCGATCCTCCGGGCGAAGCGATGTCCGACACCTGGCAGATCATCGAAGTGGCACGCAGACTCGGTTTCGAGAAACAGTTCCCATGGGACCAGAACAACTATATCGAACCCATCTGGGAGGAGTACCGCCGCTTTCATGCCGGTCCGAAGCATGAGATGGCCCCCTATTCGGTGCTCACCCAACGCTCCGGGGTGCAGTGGCCGTTCGTCAACGGTAAGGAAACGCGCTGGCGCTTCAACCCCGAATATGATCCGGCCTGCACCAACGGTAAGGATTTCGATTTCTACGGCAAGAAGGACAACCGGGCCTGGATCTGGGCACGGCCCTATGAGCCTGCCGCCGAATCACCCGATGACGAGTATAACTTCTGGCTCAACACCGGCAGGGTAATTGAGCACTGGCATACCGGCTCAATGACCCGCCGGGTGCCGGTGCTGCACAATGCGGTGCCGTCCGCATACGTGGAAATTCATCCCGAGGATGCGGCCGAACTGGGCGTGGTCGAGGGCGAAAAAGTGAAAATCATCTCCCGGCGCGGTGAAATTACCATGCCGGCGCAGATAAACGGCCGCGGCGTACCGGTCAGGGGTATGGTGTTCGTTCCCTTTTTCGATGAAAGCTATCTGATAAACGAAGTTACCCTGGACGCGTTCTGTCCCATTTCCAAGCAGCCCGATTATAAAAAATGCGCCGTCAGGCTGGAGAAAGCGTGATGAAACATCGACCAAGCAGCGGTGGGAGTGGGATAGTGATCCGGGTCGTCATTCTCCTGCTGGCGAGCCTTTTCCTGCTGCCCAACATCGCTATAGCTGAACCGAATGTAGTAAATGATTTTGACAACCAGGGCAGGAAGATATTCGAGGCCCAACTCACTACCCCGCCATTGAACCTGGAAGCCGGTTCCGGTGGGCGCACGCTGGTACAGTTCTACCGCTTGCGGCAATATCCCGGCTCGCCCCCGATGATCCCGCATGAGGTCGATCTGAGCTTCAGCGGCAACGAGACCGATTGCCTGTCCTGTCACGGCAAAGGGGGGTACAGCGCTCAATTCGGTGCTTTTGCCCCGGTAACGCCGCATCCGGAAAACAGCCTGTGTTACCAGTGTCATGTAACGATAGAAACAGAAGAGCTGTTCGTTGAAACCGAGTGGAAATCGATTGCTCCCCCGCGGCTCGGACAATCGTTTTTAAGCAATTCGCCGCCACCGGTACCCCACAGTCTTCAGTTGCGGGAAAACTGTATCGCCTGCCATACCGGACCGGGCGCCGTTGAGGAAATCAGGATATCGCACGCCTCCAGGGGCGACTGCCGCCAGTGCCATGCAACGGTGGTGCAATCGGCTCCGCTGAGCGAGTTCAAGAGAAACTGAGACCCAGGTTGATCATGCCAACATCACGTTATTGCACGCTGTTTCTGCTGCTCACCTTCGCTTTTACACTCAGCTCCGCAGCAGCGGCCAGCGAACAGTCGGTTCTCGATGAAATCAGCGGCGCCAACGAGCGCTTCGACAACCGTGCGGTGCCGTTGACCAGGCAGGTGACCGAGGAGACGGTGCTTGCCCGGGAAACCTATCAGGGCGGCTCGTTCAAGGTGCTGAGCAGAAAATCCCAGATCGAGCGATACAAGTGCTCAAGCTGTCATACCACCAAAGCTGTCATCGCCCAACAGGGCCTCGAACTCACCCATGGAAGCGTGGTAATCAAACATGGCGAGCAGGACCAGGGGCTGATCTGCATCGACTGCCACCATCCCCGGGAGCGCGATTTCCTGGAGGACAAGAAGGGCAGTAAAATTGATTTCGATCACAGCTACCAGCTCTGCGGCCAATGCCATTTTCGGCAGAAACGGGACTGGCTCGGCGGTGCCCATGGAAAACGGGTGGCCAACTGGGCGGGGGAGCGGACAATCTACAACTGCACTACCTGCCACGACCCGCACGCACCACGGTTTAAAAAACGATTTCCGGCAACCTATTCGGTGGATCTGGACTGATTGAGGAATGCATGAGTGCAAACAATGACAACCGTAAGAAATTCCGTGCCGCAGCGCTGCTCGAAACAAAGAGCAGCCGCAGAACCTTTCTGAAAGGGTTATCCCTTGCCGCAGCGGCCGGCAGCGCCGCCCTTGCCACAGGCTGCATCGGCTCGGCGGAGGCTGCCAGCTCTGAGGAAATGAAGCTGCGCTGGCAGGAATTCTTTAAAAAGAACTACCAGTTGATGACCCAGGCAGAAAAGGACCAGACCGTGGCCCGTCTCGAGCGCCTGGCCAAGTTGCGCGAAGACGACAATCTGCAGATCGGCAGTTATCCGCCGCTGGACGGTGTGCTCTATGGCTACGCCTTCAATATCACCCGCTGTGAAGGATTCATGGAATGCGTCACCGCCTGTGTCAAGGAAAACAACCTGGACCGCAAAACCAATACCCAGTACATCCGGATTTTTGAAATGGAGCCGGGCCAACTCGACCCGAGCAGCGGAGACGGCCAGTACTATCACGAAGTGCCGGTGGACAACAAATTCTACATGGGCACCCAGTGCTTTCACTGTGAAAAGGCCCCCTGCACGAAAGCCTGTCCCACCAGGGCGACCTGGAAGGAACCCGACGGCATCGTGGTGGTCGACTACGACTGGTGTATCGGCTGCCGCTACTGCCAGGCCGCCTGTCCTTATTACGGCCGCCGCTTCAACTGGGGAAAGCCGGAGATCCCGCAAGACGAGCTCACCGTCCGCCAGCATTACCTCGGCAACCGGATCCGTCCCAAAGGCAAGATGGAGAAATGCACCTTCTGCATCCAGAGAACCCGCAAGGGCAGGCTGCCTGCCTGCGTGGAAGCCTGCCCGACCGGGGCGCGGGTGTTTGGCAACCTGCTCGATCCCGAAAGCGAGATACGCTATGTCCTGAAGCACAAAAAGGTTTTTCGGATGAAGGAAGAACTCGGGACCGACCCCAAATTCTGGTATTTCATAGACTGACAGGTGGTATCGATGCGTACCCTTCAAGAAAGAAACGTGCGAACCTTTGTAGCCGACGTCATCCGCTGGAACCTTGAGGGCAGCCTCGGGTTTCAGCTCTTCAGGGTCATCCTGCTCGGGGTCATGGGCCTGGGTATCTACGCTTACTCGTTTCAGGCCCGCTACGGCCTCTCCGTGACCGGCATGAACGATATCGTCAGCTGGGGTTTTTACATCTCCAACTTCACCTTCCTGGTCGGTGTTGCGGCGGCGGCGGTCATGCTCATTCTGCCGGCTTACGTCTTTCACGATCCGGATTTTCACCGGGTGGTCATCATCGGCGAAGGGGTTGCCGTCGGTGCACTGGTCATGTGTCTGACCTTCATCATGGTCGACCTCGGCGGTCCGCTGCAGGCCTGGCATCTGATTCCGGGCATCGGTATTTTCAATTTCCCGTCCTCGATCCTGGCCTGGGATGTACTGGTGCTCAACGGCTATCTGCTGCTCAACGCGCTGGTGCCGGCCTATATTCTTTACAGCCATTACAGGGGCCGGCCGGCCGATGAACGTAAATACCGGCCGTTTGTCTTTCTGTCTATTTTCTGGGCCTTTTCGATCCACATGGTAACCGCTTTTCTGTATCAGGGCCTGCCGGCCAGACCGTTCTGGAACAATCCGCTGATGGGCCCGCGCTTTCTCGCCTCCGCCTTTGCCGCGGGACCGGCACTGATCGCGCTGATACTCGCGGTGATCCACAGTTCAACAACGTATAAAATCGAAAGAAGCGTCTTCAACAAACTCAGGCTGATCATCGTTATCTCGGCGATCATCAATCTGATCATGCTGTTTTCAGAGATATTCAAGGAGTTCTATTTCCCAACCCATCACTCCAGTTCCGCCATCTATCTTTTTTTCGGCATGGACGGCCATAACTCGCTGGTTCCGTGGATCTGGACATCGGTCTGTGTGAACCTGCTGGCCACCCTGGTGCTGGCCTTCAATCCCGGCAGAAACAATCCCAAAGTCCTGCTGCCCGCCTGCCTGTTTCTGTTCGTGGCAATCTGGATGGAAAAAGGTATCGGCCTCATCGTACCGGGCCTCATTCCCAGCCCGCTTGGCGAGGTGGTGGACTATCTGCCGACCTGGGTGGAATTGAGCGTGACCCTTGGCATATTCGCCCTCGGCATCACCATCGTGACCTGGTTGATCCGGGCCGCGCTGATTATCGAACAAGAATATGGCAGCACCAGAATCAGCTAGGCCTCACTGCCAGTCTGCACCGCAGCCGAAAATGATCGAAGAGATGTGCTCTTTGTCAAGAAGCAGCTGGTCACATGACTGGAGGCGATTATGATATCGGTTGAGCAGGCGTTAACCTTACTGCACGAAAATATCCCGGCACCATCAAAGGAGTACATCCCCCTGGAGCAGGCCTATAACTGCAGGGTCTGCGAGGATATCCTCGCTCCAGAAGCGTCACCGCGCTATACGAATTCGGCGATGGATGGCTTTGCGGTAAGGTGGGAGGATTGTCGAAATTGTTCACCGGCGGCCCCGACCCGATTGAAGATCATTGGGGAAAGCCAGGCCGGTGAACCATTTGCAGGACAACTCACGAGCGCCGCGGCAATCCGTATCAGTACCGGAGCGATGCTGCCCGACGGCGCAGACAGTATCGTCCGGGTGGAGGACACCAGAGAGCTTGACGGCTCAGTGGAGATTTTATCGATACGTGCGTATGGGCAGGATGTCAGACATCAGGGCGAGGAATTTCACCAGGGTGAGCTGCTGTTTCCCCAAAGTACCTGCCTGCGGGCCAGGGAACTGGCCTTGATGGCAGCCGTGGGACTTCATCGCGTCAAAGTATTTATGCCTCCCCGGGTATCACTGTTAGTCACCGGCACCGAACTGGCTCATTTCGATGACCGGGATATAAAACCCCACCAGATCAGGGACTCAAACACAATCATGCTGGAGAGCGCCATCAAGGACTCCGGGGCAACATTGAGAGACTCCCACCGCGTTGAAGACAGTCTGCCCGAAACGATCAAGGCAGTTGCAGCGGCAGCGGAATCAGATAGCGCTGTTATCCTCTGCTCTGGAGGAGTTTCGGTCGGGCGGCATGATCATGTCAAGGACGCTGCCAGGGAAGTGGGGTTTACCGAGATATTCTGGAAGATACGCCAGAAGCCGGGAAAACCATTGTTTGTAGGGCGCAGGGAGAACAAGCTGCTTTTTGGCCTGCCCGGTAATCCGGTTTCGGCCTACATGTGTTTTAGGAATTACGTCAGACCTGTCCTGGCGGCGCTTCAGGGAACACAGTCGCTGAACCACTCTGTTACCGCCAAGGCAAGCGGTAAAATCAGCAATACCGGCTCAAGGACCAATTTCATTCGAGTGGTCGTTGACAATCAGCCCAATGAAATTGCCCGCATAACCGAGGTAGCACAACAGGGATCCCATATGCTGAGCTCGATTGTGCATGCGGACGGCTATATCATCTTGAAACCGGGCGAAACACTCGATCCCTGCGATCTAACCGAAGTATTCCTGTTCTAGGAAGAATTCCATTGGCGCACGCTGAGCATCAGGGTATGCAAGCTGGTTGCAAGACCTTGGATTTGTAGACCTATGAAAACAGTGTTACGCTGGTTTTTTCCGGCCATAAAAACCGTATGATACCAGCACATAGAATCTCTCAGCCGCAGCTTTCGAAATGAGTGTTTAAATCTTGACTGTTTTTTATCGCTCTAAGATGCTCGGGATAAGACAGAGGAGTGGCGACAGGGTTACAACGAGTATCACCCGTATAGCTCACTTTTAAAGGGTACCTTAAGTCATTACACCAAAAGGAGATCGCTTTACATTGCGCTTTGTGTCATTTTTTTGCCGGTTTTCAGCATTCTTCCGTACCAGCCTCACCTTTCTTGCGATTAGATTGTTCTTATCCATGTGACACTCAAATTCGACGTGCGCACCACCCTTCAAATAGTGGCAACCGATTAACTCGCTCTTGAGTACCAATATGTCAGGGCCGGAACCGTTATCGAGAAATCCGTAATTCTTGTCCTGAATCCAGTTTTTTACTATTGCCTGCATAAATCATTCTCCTTATTTTTTTTGATTTTGCTGAATAATCATTTCTCTTTGTAGCGTCAAAAATCTTTTCAATCGGTTTTTTATCGTTCTAAGGGGCCTGCTAACAGCCGACAGTCTTATTGGTATGTATCATTGAGCAGAAATAATTGACACCACAAGCAATCAGCCCTTCATCCTGGGGTGGTCATGGTTCCTGCCTTAAAGCACTTTTTCAAGATATTTGGCTCCTTGAGCTATCCACAATTCTTTATTCCCCCCAAAAATCAGCTTGATAGTTCCGCATGATTCTACCGAAATAATCTTACCGACACCCCATTCGGGTCTCGCCTTGTGGCGTACGCTTTCACCAGTGCGTAAATTTGTTCTCAACACTTTCATAATTTATCTCCTTGGAAGATCTATATACTTCTCACCAGCAATGCAAAGATTGCCACAGTGGTTCCTGGAAATCAACCACATCATTTTGCTTTCAAACTTCCCTTAAAGCTCTTCTGTTTCGTGATATCACCGAACAAAAACCATCCCTTTTTGTGTCGAGATAGCTTCCTTTTATCACATTCCCTTTAATCGTACCTGTCCAGAACAGTTCCCCACGATCAGGGCTAGCGGTCCTTGGCCTCAAACCAAATGCTGTTGTCTTTGTTCACCGTGGTAGGCTCACCCTTATCATATCCACGTTCGGCGTATAAAGTGGATTGGAACGCCCCGTCTCTGAAAGTCAGTGTATCATCATTCTTACTATTCAGAATTATAGCGCAGTCGTTACCGTCCAGGGTCCGATTTTCGGTGGCGCCCAACGACCCTGCTGCTGAAATTATGATAATTGATACCAGAATTAATGCCAAAAAAATGTTAGGCGATGGCTTCATGGATCCGCGGGTTATTGCAGTCGTGAACATCTCAAATATAGTACATCCTGTGTTCGTGAGATTCTGGCTTAGACCTGAGCAGTCAAACCACAGCAGTTACAACGACAATCAAGATGCGAAAAACAACCTCGGTGGCCAGCACCCGATTCGAGTGCCAAAAGAGGCGGTCTGGGGTTATGGAGTGCTATTTCTTGGGACTGCTGTTCTTCGACTATTACTTTGAAAGCGATTTCCTGATTTATAGACCATATTTTGGTTTCTTCAACCTATGGTGAATAATAAGCATGAAACGGTGTGTTACCAGAATTTAGGTGATGAATCTGACCTTCTCCCGATAAATCGGTCCAGTTTTAAGGGATCAGGTCGACTTACCGAAAGGACAACGCACACAGGATAAATAATCGTAAAATTAAAGAGCCGTTCTGATATGAAAAACAGGATCAATTATTTCCAATTATTTTCTGTAATTCCTCCCAACATTCATTAAAAATTCTATCATCATCGGCGCGAGATTTATCGCCCCCCCGACTGTATATAATCAATTGATCCGGTGTCATCGTCAATAATAAGTGAGTAAGTCTTTCGGTTGAACAAATCGCTAAAATTTGAAGTGCAGCAGGTGGGTACTCAGTTAGAATTGATGATTCCATAAATATGGTGAAGAACTTATTATAATTCTGCTGCTTGAATGGCCTGGGGTCATTTTTCAATTCTTCCAGGATTAACTCAGCTTCCCCGATGCTTAATGGCTCAAGACAATATACCGTCGAGGGACCGACCATCGCCAGAAGGATCGGTATATACATTGTGGCAAAAACCCTCAGAGCCGCACGAGTTATTTTATTTTTCATAGACTGAATAGATCATTATTTCTAACAGCTTACACCGTAAAAAAATAGTTGGTGCTGCCCCGATGTGTTGATCGCCAAATCCATAGATTATTTACACTCCCCTTCCCGCGTGCGGCTTATGACAGGGGAGCCGACAGCGCCGGAGCTCTAGGCGCGGACAAAGATCTAGAACCTATCGTCTGCCGCCTCCGCCCCTTCCTGCTCCTGCCGGCCGGCCCATGCTTGCCCCATGGCTCCTGGCAGATTCGATATTTGCCTGGCGCAACGGCCTGGTTGCCTGGCGCTGGTCCCTTCTCTGCTCAACATCATCGCGGTCCACATGGACATCAATGTCATCATCGTCATCATAACGGTCGTAGTAACCATAATCGCGATACACACCATAGCCCGCCGACACCCCAGACGAAGAGCCGCTGCAGCCGGTCATGAAGAGCATGGTGCACAACAGAATAACCAGCATCAGCAGGATGGATGGCTGCAATAGTCTTTTCATGATCATGTACCCCCGTCGGCTGGTTCCGAAGGCCAGCGTTGTATCAATATCAGCGCCCCTGTCGGGTCGCTGATCAGGGCGGTGTTGCCGATGTTCGGAGCATCCTGCGGACTGACCAGGACGACGCCGCCAAGATCTGCCGCCTTTCTACCGATCGCTTCCGGGTCTGCGACCCTGACTACCGGCACCCAGCGCAGGTTCCGCGCATCAACTCCGAGGTGACGAATTCCCGCCAGCGGCTCCCCTTCGGACATGAAGATGCCATAGTCCTCCATTGCCGCCAGAACGTCGTCGTACTCGAACACTGCAGTATAAAAACGTGCCGTCTTATCAGGGTTCGACGACCAGATCTCGTCCCACAGCCAATCGCCAATGGTCACTTCCTCCAGCGGAGGATCGCCACCCGGGGCCCGCAGCAGTAGAAGGTCGGCCCCCTGAGAGTCCTTGATCAGCGCGGCCCGGCCCCGTTTTCCCATATCCGCTGGGCCCTTCAAAACGGTGCCGCCCTGCGTCGTTGCCTGCCTGGCAGCTTCGTCCACATCCTTGACAGAGACCGAAGGAATCCAGGTTCCTTGCGCCTTTTCTGCCGATGATTCCATGGCCACAATGGTTGCTATCAGTTTCCCGTCATTGCGAACCTGAGCGACGTGGTCCTGGTAATCGACCTGCCAATCGAACAGGTCCTGGTAGAAATTTCCGGCGGATCTGACATCCGGTGTCAAAAGGTCGTGCCAGACGAATCTTCCGGGAGAAACCGTGCCGCTGGGATGGTCGGTTATCGCGATCTGGGCGATACTGTCCGAACCCGACGACAGCGCTCCGAAGTTGCTGCAGCCGGCGAAGAAGGTCCCTGCCAGAAGCGCGCCGACAACCGCGAAGATGATCGTGCTTTGTCTTGACACAGAATTAGGTCGCATCGCTCACCCCTTGTTTTCGTTTAATGGAGACATTTTCGTGGTACTGGTGGTTGGTACTATAATGAACTGTGCGGACGGATGGTATTATACCGGTTCCGCCATTGCTCTATCAATATCTGTACTTCCTTCAGTGTATAGAAAATTTCTCCGTTTAGCAGCTCATCTCTGAATTTGCCGGTGAATGATTCGTTATAACCATTCTCCCAGGGGCTGCCCGGTTCAATAAACAAGGTCTTCACCTTGAGCTTGCCTGACCATTTTTTATAACTCAGAAGTGTCTGCAAAACTAGGGGCGATTCAGATATTCAGATCTTGGCAAACTGCGTTTACCGGACATATCATTCAGTGAGTTCAATACATTTGCCGCGGTATCTGGCTGAGTTCAGTTTTCTTTTCAACAACCCAAAAAAAATTTCTTCCTCATCACAGATTGAAGCTTGCTGAGGAATGGGGTAATCAGAAAAATTTATTTTCTACGGCAGAAGCTGTCGTGGTACGACCTGCCACGCCTGTTAGATATAACGGATTGGCACGAAGGTCTCCCGTGGGGGTGAATAGGGTCAGAAACAGGGGTGGTCCTGTTAATAGAGTTGGAAGACGCTGAGCCGAACCGCCTGACATCTGCGCTGGCAGCCCTGGCGTCTCCACCTTCCTGACATTTGCGCTGTCGATTAGAGCACGGTGTTCGCCGTGCCAAGATCTATCGCCAGATCATTTGAAAGCCAGCCGAACAAAAAATTAAATGGTGAAAACAAAATATTCTGCTTTGACTATGTTCTGACATCAGCTTCCTTTAGTCAAACTCCAGTTCCTGGAGATAATCGTCCGGATCGTGTCTTGCTTCAAGCATGGTCAGTTTTATCGGCTCCTTAGAGACAATTTTGTAGGTTGTGCCGCACTCACAACATGAGATCTCCTCTCCTTTACCGAAATAGTACTCGACAAGGATGATCTCCCGACAGATATCACATTTTCCAAACTGATCCAGATTCCCTTTGCGCATATGATAGTACTCCGAACACTATCTAGTGGCGGAATATCGTACGCCACCCTTGACCTGGCTTTGCCGACGGCCCAGCCCCTTTGACAATATTATCTAAGTTCTTAACGAAAAATATTTACTTTATATAATTTTCCATTATGTTTATATTGTATCATATGTCAATATAATTTTATTTATTAATTAAGTTTAAATATTACTTTTTTGACAAATACAGAAAAGTAACTAAATATCGCCTTAGAGACGACCGTGGGAGAGCATGTAGGTGGCGAAGGCAAAGCTTAAAAAGGACATAACGCTTCAACTTGATGCCGATGAACTGAAAAGAAGGCAATCGGTGAGGACAACCTTCAGGCTGCCGGAGAAAACCATAAATTTGCTCAAAATATCTGCAAAGCACCTCGGTATTAAACAGAAAACATTGCTTGACCAATTAATCGAGGACGAAAATATCCTCGATTTGTTGGCGGATGAGGCTCAAACTCACGCTCGCAAAAATAACAGCGTCAGGCCCAAGACATTTGTCCTGAGCAGAAACGCTCTTGATCTGCTCGATGCAGTATCTGATCGTCATGATGTTGTGCGCGATTCTCTCGTCGAGCTGTCTATTGCCAGACTTGCTTCCTACATCGATGATTTGTCTGAAAAACATGAAAAGCGAAGATCATTGATCGGAAGAATTGAGGAATATCGAAGGTTTTCAAAGGAAATACTGGACGAGGCCAAGATCACTTTCGAACAGGAGGACCCATTCCTGATTAAGCTGGAAAGACTCGATAGAACGACGCAAAGAACCATCGAGGAAATCAGGGATATGGTCAAAGATGACAATGAATTCATTTATTAATTATACAAGGTGACAACAATGCAGCAGGAAATCGAGATTTGTGAAAACGAGGAACCTCCATCTAATTCTTGTGAATTTCTCGAGGCTGGCGAGGAGCCTCCATCTGGCCGGGCAGATCACCATCTGCCTTACCCCCATATACCCCGCACTCACCCGTCCGTATTACCCTTTCCACTGCATAGAAGAAATATAGTCCGTAAAAATGTACGGACTCAAGAGTTCCGTAAAAAGTTCTATCCCCACGTCAGCACCAAGGAATGGAACAGCTGGCAATGGCAGGTGGCCAACCGTATTCGTACGGTCGACCGTCTGCAGGCAATGCTTGTCATGAGTGAGGCAGAAGAGACGGCTCTGCACCAGTCCGAAATCAAGCTGCCTTTTTCTGTGACTCCTTATTACATGAGCCTGGTGGCGACCGATGACCCACTGCATCCAATACGGCGTGCGGTGATACCAACCATCAATGAACTCCGTAAAGGACCCGGTGAAGAGGATGATCCTCTTGGTGAGGATTCGCAAAGTCCCGTTCATGGCCTGGTTCACCGGTATCCAGACAGGGCCCTGCTCCTGGTCCATGATTTCTGTTCCACTTACTGCCGATACTGCACCCGGTCCCGAATGGTTGGACATGGGTCGATAAATGCAAATGAGGCCCGTCTGGAGAAAGCTATCCAGTACATCAAGGCAACACCGGCTATTCATGACGTGCTGCTTTCCGGAGGAGATCCGCTTCTGCTGAGCGACAACAAGCTTGAATGGCTGCTTGCCCGGCTGCGCCTTATACCTCACGTCGAAATTATCCGCATCGGTACCAAGATACCGGCTGTTCTACCCCAGCGGGTAACACCGAACCTGGTACGGATGCTCAAGCGCTATCATCCCCTGTGGATGAGTCTGCATTTCATGCACCCGGACGAGTGCACCCCGGAAACACACCGCGCCTGCACTATGCTCGCTGATGGCGGCATCCCCCTGGGTTCCCAGACCGTGCTGCTGGACGGCATCAACGATGATGTCGATACCATGAAACGGCTGATGCACGGGCTTATGAAGATGCGGGTTCGACCCTATTATCTCTACCAGTGTGATCCCATAACCGGATCCTCCCACTTTCGTACCCCGGTTGCCAAGGGTCTTGAGCTGATAAAGGGTCTGCGCGGGCACACCACCGGGTATGCCGTTCCCACCTATGTCATAGACGCCCCCGGAGGCGGCGGAAAAATTCCGCTGATGCCGGATTCGGTGATCGGACAGCAGGGAGACGAGCTGCTCCTGCGCAACTATGAAGATCGATGCTTCCGCTACCCCGATGTCAACTGAGCCGAAGCGCTATCGGCACTGGCATTGATACCGGCGAAGTCCTGATATCTAAAGATCGAGTAATTTTAAGAGAATCTCATGAAGATCGGCATAACCTACGACCTGCGTTCTGAATATCTGGCCATGGGGTTCAGCGAGGATGAAACCGCTGAATTTGACCGTGACGATACCATAGACGCTATTGATAAAACCCTTCAGGGGTTGGGCCACGGTACCGAGCGCATCGGTCATGTCAAACAGCTTGCCGCAGCGCTTGTGGCTGGCAAACGCTGGGATTTGGTGTTCAACATAGCGGAGGGAATGCACGGTATCGGCCGCGAAGCCCAGGTGCCGGCCCTGCTGGACGCCTACGCTGTTCCCTATACCTTTTCTGATCCGCTGGTGATGAGTCTTACCCTGGACAAGGGAATGACCAAGAGGGTGATTCGTGATTCCGGAGTTCCCACCAGTGATTTCATGGTGGCCGTATCCGGGGATGATGCCGGTCGGGTACATTTTCCACCGCCCTATTTCATCAAGCCCGTCGCCGAAGGCACCGGCAAAGGCATCACACCGGCGTCGATTGTCCATGATGGCAAGAAGCTTGCCGAAGGAGTCGCCGGCCTGCTGCAGACATACCGGCAGCCGGTTCTGATCGAACCCTATCTTTCAGGCCGGGAATTCACGGTGGGCATCATCGGGACCGGTTCTGAGGCACGGGCCATCGGTTCAATGGAAGTCATCCTTCTCGGCAACGCCGAGCAGGGGGTCTATTCCTACGTCAACAAGGAACACTGCGAAGAACTGGTGGAATACCGCCTGGTGCACGCTGCTGAAGAAGCGCTGGTGGCAGAAGTGGAAAGGATTTCCGTTGATGCCTGGAGGGTCCTCGGCTGCCGGGATGGAGGCCGGGTAGATATTCGCTGTGACGGACAAAACAGACCGCAGTTCATGGAGGTCAATCCCCTGGCTGGAATCCATCCGGAACATTCTGACCTGCCGATCATCTGCACCAAGATGGCCATTTCCTATCAGCAGCTGCTCAGTTATATCCTCGACTCTGCTGCAGCAAGGATCGCCCGGTGAAGGTGGCGGTGGTGCATAACCGGGTGACGGACCGGAGCGGCCCGGATGCGAGGGATGTATTGATCCAGGCTGAGGCTGTTTCCGGGGCGCTCACCAGCCTGGGCCATCAGGCGAGCACCGTTTCATGCAGTCTGAACCTCGAGGAGATGCAGACGACTCTGATCAGCAGCGAGCCTGACCTGGTTTTCAACCTGGTGGAAGAATTGGCGGGTCATGGCCGGCTCATTCATTTTTTCCCTTATCTGCTTGATTCCATCGGGATTCCCTATACCGGTGCAGCGGCCGAGGCGGTGTTCATGACCTCCAACAAAACCATGGCCAAGGAGCGCATGCACTCAGCCGGACTGCCAACCCCTGCCTGGTTCGGCTCCTGTCTTCCTGAAGGTTACCCTTCGACAATAAAAGCAGAAGCCGCCAGGTGGATAATCAAATCCATCTGGGAACATGCCTCCATCGGGCTCGACGGCGGATCAGTTGTGAAAACATCGTCCTCAGAAACCCTGAAGTCAGAGATGCGAAAGCGGCATAAACGGCTGGGCGGGAGCTGCTTTGCCGAAGAATATATCGAAGGCCGTGAATTCAATCTATCGGTGCTTGCCGGGAAAAACGGTCCGGAGGTATTGCCGCCGGCGGAGATCGTTTTTGAAGGGTTTGATCAGGACATGGTGCGCATCGTCGATTACCAGGCCAAGTGGGAGGAAGACTCCTACCGCTACCGTCACACTCGGCGATCCTTTGATTTTGAGGCAGAGGACCAGGCATTACTGGAACAACTGCGGGCTCTTGCCCAACGCTGTTGGGAGGTGTTCGGCCTCACCGGATATGCCCGGGTCGATTTTCGGGTGGACCGTGCCGGTCAGCCATATATTCTCGAGATCAATGCCAATCCCTGCCTGGCACCGGACGCGGGTTTCGCCGCAGCTGTCGCCAGGGCGGGTATAGGTTTTGATCGGGCCGTGGCGCGCATTGTCGATGATGCCAGGGGAAATCTCTGGCAATCGGAGAACTGATCGATGTTGCGTATTCGCCGAGTATACGATGACGTCCTGCCCCTGAACAGGGAGGCCCTGAGCCAGGTCAAGGCAATTCTTCGCTCACGCTTCAGTGATGTGGCCGACAAAGAGATCGAAGCCATCGGTGAAAAACTGCGCAATCCTTTCAAGCACAGATTTCTCAGTATCATGTTCACGGCGGAAAGCATGAAAGGCAAGGTTCTCGGTTTTGCCATGCTGCTCCATGAACCGGATATCGGCTTCGCCTATCTTGACTGGATAGCCACGGCCACCGGACGTGGCGGCGGCGGCCTTGGCAGCGCCCTTTATGAGCGGGTGCGCCAGGAGGCTGTTGCCCTGAAAGCCAAAGGCCTTTTTTTCGAGTGTCTACCCGACGAAGAGAAGAACTGCTCCGACAAGTCCATCCTCAGGGAGAACAGGGCCAGACTTCGGTTTTATGAACAGTACGGGGCCAGGCCCATCCTCAATACCGGCTATGAACTCACGGTAAAACCGGGTGACACCTGCATGCCGCATCTTGTCTATGACGGCCTCGCCGAACAGAGGCCGCTCAGACGGGCATTTGCCAGAAAGGTGGTGCAGGCGGTTCTGGAGAGAAAATATGCCGAGCTCTGCCCCACCGAGTATGTAGCCAGGGTAGTAAAATCTTTTCAGGATGATCCGGTCCAGCTGCGGGAATTCCGTTATGTCAAACCGGAAGCGGCGATCAGGTCTGTGGACGGCCGGAATTTCGAGCAGATTGCTCTGGTTGTCAATGACCGTCACGATATCCACCACGTTCGTGACCGCGGTTATGTGGAATCCCCTGTTCGAGTCCGCACCATTCTGGAAGAACTCAATAAAAGCGGCCTTTTTACCGAGATCAAACCGCAGCCGTTCCCCGAGCATCATGTGCTTGAGGTGCATGCCAGAGATTTTGTCCGCTACCTGAAACGGGCCTGCAACGATGTGCCGGCAGGAAAATCTCTGTATCCTTATGTTTTCCCGATCCGGAACAAGACGAGACCTCCCCGGGAGCCTTCGGTCCTGAGCGGGTATTACTGCATTGACACCTTCACCCCCATCAACAACAATGCCTATCCGGCGGCCCGACGGGCGGTAGACTGTGCCCTTACTGCTGCCCGGGAGGTATTGAACGGCAGACGGCTTGCCTATGCCCTGGTCCGGCCTCCGGGCCATCATGCCGAACACCGTTCCTTCGGGGGATTCTGCTATTTCAACAACAATGCTGTTGCCGCACAGTACCTGAGTCAATACGGCAAGGTTGCCATACTGGATATCGATTACCACCATGGCAACGGCCAGCAGGATATTTTTTATCAGCGTTCCGATGTGCTTACCGTTTCCCTGCATGGTCACCCCAGCTTCGCTTACCCCTACTTTTCCGGATTTGCAAACGAGCTGGGTGAGGGCGAAGGCGAAGGGTTCAACCTGAATCTGCCGCTTCCCCAGGAGCTTGACGGTGAAGGGTATCACAAAGCACTGGCCAAAGCCCTGACCAGGATCGAAACTTTCAATCCCGCTTTTCTGGTCGTAGCTCTCGGCCTCGATCCGGCCAAAGGCGACCCGACCGGCACCTGGAATCTGGCAGCAAAAGATTTCAGGGTAAACGGTGAGGTGATCGGTTCGCTCGGCTTGCCGACCATTGTTGTCCAGGAAGGGGGCTACCGTACCCGTACCCTGGGCAAAAACGCCCTTGCCTTTTTCAACGGTCTGGCAGAAGCGCTCCAGCAATGGTCCTACAGCAGGCATGAACCCAAGAACCAGGTCCATGGCTTGCAGTTACGGCAGGACCCCGTTCCAAAAGATGTGGATCGAGTAGAAAAACTGGTTGAAATCACCGGATTTTTCCACACCGATGAAATAGCGGTGGCCAAAGAACTGGTCCAGGAACGGTTGCTCAAGGGCGATGCCAGCGGCTACTTTTTCCTGTTCGCCGAGCACTATGGCAGGCTGGTGGGCTATACCTGCTACGGCCCGATTCCCTGTACCCGTTCCGGTTTTGACCTCTACTGGATTGCCGTGCACCCCGATTATCAGGGCAGGGGCGTGGGACGGCAGCTCCTCCAGGTAACGGAACGCAAAATCAAGGAGGCAGGCGGAGAGCGTATCTATGCGGACACCTCGCAGCGCATCCAGTACGCCAGTACCAGAGCCTTTTATGAGCGCAGCGGATATCTTCTGGAAAGTCTGCTGGTTGATTTCTATGCCCCTGGCGACGGCAAAGCCATTTATTGCAAAAAACTAAAACAGGAACAACGTTAACCCGTCAGAAAGGTACGAGATTGATATCTTGGATTTGGCAATGTTAAGTTCAAGGATCAGGTGCAGAAATTACCTGATCTTAGGTTATCTTCAGTTTCAAGTTGCTCCATTTCTGAACAATTCTCTGTGATTAGCCAGTACTACTCTCTCAGGAATCCTAAGTTGCAGGTTTGACTAAACAGTTGAGGCTGCCAGGGCAAATATGGCCAATATGGCAAGGTTGGAATGAAACAGCTACGATGCAAATCGAAATTAGAGCGATTCCGCTAAGAGAGCAATTTTTTTAGGGCCGGCGTAATAAGGAGCTACTTATCACCTTACCTCCCAAGCGGGGATAATAAAGGAGAACATCGTCATGTGCACTGGAATTAGACTTATGGCTGGGGATGGCTCACCGGTGTTCGCAATGGCCCGGCAGGTCTCATACGGAGCACAGTGAAGGGGGAGGCCTGAACTGGTAAGAGTGTATTGGTTGACAGATTGATCTTGCCAAGCCAGAAAGAATCTATCGACACTAATCAGATCCAATCGCCACTCAGAATAGAACAAACATTAGATTTCCTTTGCTGAGGGGAGGTCTGCGAACATGTTATTTGCCGTCCACGTGGAAATATGACGCATGACATTTCTGTCTCCGATAATTATCAGGTTGCCTTCTTTCCTTGCTTTTCTATAGGTAATATCTCCCATCCAAATATCGGTCATGGTTTTAACATTTGTGGTGAAATAGACATCAACATCTTTTCCTGGATCTTTGATGCAAAGATCCGTGTCATCAACTGTTACTACCAACCACCAATCAGGATACTGTTCAATATCCGTAAACTTGAATCGAATAACGGTTTCTGTACCGATAAGTTGATTCTGAACAAAACTACGCTTTAAATACAACATCAATAGTTCTACGTCATAGTCCTTCTCGGTCAAATTTTCCTTAGCCCAGCGCAATCCCCAGTAACCAATTCTCCGGATAATCGGGAGTAATTCCTGACAGGATTTCGTCGGGAAGTATTCAAAACCTTTTTGGCCGGGAATTTTCTTCTTTTCCACTAATCCATTTTCCGCCAGTGAATTGAGACGTCTTGATAGCATAGTAGGTGAAATGAGGCTTAACCCTCGTTGTAATTCATTAAAGCGTCGGCCTCCCATGAGTAGCTCACGAATTACCAATAAGGACCACTTTTCTCCTATTATTTCAGTTGCTTTAGCGATTGGGCAAAACTGACCATATTCCATGAGCATCATCTCTTTATAGCAAGTTTTGAATGTGTAGTTAGGTACTCCACTATGTGTAGTTAGATACTATACATTTGAAACTCTATTTCAATGTACAACATGAATATAGTGCTCTTCAGAGAGCAGCAAATTTAATCTTTGCTGCAAACAAGCCAAACTTAATAAAAGGAGAAATCCAATGCCATTAATCAACGTAAAGGTAATAGAAGGTGTATTTTCAGAAGCCCAGAAAAAAGAAATGATTCAAAAGCTCACCGACACAATGGTTTCTATCGAAGGTGAAAACATGCGCAAAGTCACATGGGTCGTAATTGATGAAGTGATAAGTGGTAACTGGGGAATCGGTGGAAATGTCTTCACTACTGAGGCGGTTAAAGCTTTTGCCGCAGGTAGAAGCTAAGTCGACAAAACTTTCTAGAAGAATAAAAATCAACAGGCTCCCTTAGGCAAGATACAGGCTGAATTTTGATTTTGCTCCTTTTGGAAGTTTGTTGATTATGAGGATTTAGCACTCGAACCTCCTTTTGTTTCCTGTTCGGCAAAAGCGTATGTCTCATCTCTTGTAGTCAATTATCTTAGTGTCAAAACAAATGAGGTATCACCATGCAATCCAGTGTCTTTCAAGCCCAGAAGCCTCTTAAGGCTCAATATAAGGATCAGCCAGAATTTGCCATGGTTGTTGACCATGCCAAAACATCTGGAGAAATTGCCTCGGACCCCTTTCATTCAAAGGTCGAGCCAATGGATGGCTGTGGCGTTTCTGTGCCGATTGGCGTCCATGCAGCCCTCGGAGGACCGCACGATGCACCAACGCCTGGAGATATGCTGTGTGCAGCCTTAGCGGCCTGCCAGGACTCGGCGATACGAATGGTTGCAAACTTGATGGGTATCGAACTTGTCGAACTTGAGGTTCGAGTAACAGCCTCTGTAGACGTGCGCGGCACCATGGCGATTGATAGTAAGGTGCCGATTGGTTTTCAGGCTATGGCATGTGATGTAAGGATGAAAGTGGAAGAAGGAACACAGTCTAAGCAGGTAGAGCGACTGCAGATTGCTGCCCAAAAGTGTTGTGTCGTCCAGCAAACGCTCAAGTCGCCACCACTGGTCAAGACAACATTCATGGGGTAGACGGGCTGCATCGGGTGATCAAAGCGAAGGAGCAGCGGCACCAACACTCTATCCATAACATAGACTCATTGTACCTCAACCTAAACGATGGAGAATTAGTATGCTTTATCCTATGATTTTAATGGTTTTATTGACTTTAATTGTCGGCCTTATCACAATGAATTACAGGATTGCTAGTGTAAAGAGCGGGGCCGTAAGTTTCAAGTACTTCAAGCTTATGCAAGGTGAAGAGGTTCCTGAAATAATAACCAAAACTACTCGCTGCTTTAATAATATGTTTGAAGTGCCTGTACTTTTTTATGCAGGCTGCACACTTTACATTAGCTTAGGCATTGATAGTCAGGTCGGCCTGGTATTTGCGTGGATTTTTGTCTTAATGAGATATATTCAGGCTTATGTACATTTAACCTACAACCATCTAATCCATCGAATGCTATCTTTTTGGGTCGCATTTTTCAGCATAATTGGGTTGTGGATAAATCTACTTTTTCTACAATAAAATGAAGCTTGCGGATGCCGTTAAAATCCGCTCAAGAAATAATAATGTTAACATTGCCAAATCCAAGATATCAATCTCGTATCTTTCTCACGGGTTAACATTATTCCTGTGAAGTTGATCGCGACAACCGGTGATCCAATTTAACATTGCCGTGACGAAGCTACTCAGTAAAGTTTTCATCGTAATGGAAGATCGAGCCCGGTGGTTCGGTTGTCACGGGGAAGAACGGATCTTTCAGCGGGGATTGACCGACAAAGAGGCTATTGTCTGGTTGGAGCGTACATATTTGAGCTGGTCAGGGAGGTTGGGGTAGCTGTCAACACCTATCACTTAAATCGCAACTCACATAATCGCGAGCTATAAAATTGATAATAAAGAAAAAAAACATCTTACATGACGTGCCAGATACTGCTGAACTATAATTTCCAGCATTCGCACTCCGCGCACCCAAAACGCACCCGCAAGCAAAAAAGGGCTTCCGGCCGAAACCGAAAACCCTTAATTTTACTGGTCGGGGCGGCTGGATTCGAACCAGCGACCTCCTGCTCCCAAGGCAGGCGCGCTAACCAGGCTGCGCTACGCCCCGTCGTGGTGACTCGTACAGAAAATGAAAAACCCGATTATAAAAACCGGGCTTGGAAAATCTGGCTCTTCGCAATGGGCGCACTGCGAAGCCAGCCGAGTTAAGCCTCAAGGGAGGTCATTAATACCATTCTCATTACTCAGAATCAAGTGAAAGATAAGCGCATCGCCACAGCAGAAAATCTTATCCCGAACTGGTCCCCGTCCCAATTGATGGTGAGGCTGGGGGAAAGGACGGGATTGCCGGTGCGGCTCAGATCGAGTTGGCTGGTGACTGCCGTCTCGTCGAGTTTGCAGTAGATGCCGCCGACTCTCATCGAGACCGCATCGTCGATAGCAAGGGTTTCATTGAGTATACCATCGATTTCGTTTATCTTGCCTGAGTTCTGCTGATAGTCGGGCGATGGTAGGCTGACACACTCTTTTGGAGTATTATGCACCGATCATCAGACATCTGTTTTTAAAAAGACTCCAACCTGATTCTCCAGATGGGGGATCCGGGTCGATCCAGCAATGTGATCGGGCTTCATTTCACAGCGCAAATCAATACCAGGCGAACTCGTGGCTCGGAATTATCTACACCACCTCGTTAAGCTCAATGAGCTGAGAAACGGCAGCCGGCTCGATTTATGGTGGTCAGTCATCAAATATAATCTGAAATACGTTTTCTGGCGACCTGCGCTGGTAAAGCTGTTCCTGCCAGAAAAAATCTTATCCCAAAAAAAGCTCCTCTACACCGTGCTGGTTGGAGACTATGACCAGCTCAACGAGGTGCCGGAAAAACTCCCAGGCTGGGATTACATCTGTTTTACAGACAACCCGGAAACAACGAGCGATACGTGGGAGATAGAACTGCTCCACAATCCGCTCAATCTTGACCCCGCAAGACTGTCCCGCCGATATAAGATTAATAATCACTTAGTCGATAGCGCATACGACCTCAGCGTCTATATTGATGCCAGTTTCAGGATTCGCGGCAATCTTGACTGTTTTCTGGTCCATGCCATGGTTCAGGACAATGTTCTGTCCATGCTGCTGCACCCATTTCATCATTCCCTTTTGCAGGAATTTCAGGCCTGTATTACCCTTGGTAAGGACCATGAGGATATTCTGCGAAGCCAGTATGAGCATTACATTAATCAAAAGGGATATATCGACGATCATCCCCACGTGGCTGGAGGGCTTATTGTTCGTCAGGCAGGAGACCCGCAGGTGGCCAGCTTGATGGAGATGTGGTTTGAACAGTTGATAAAGTGGTCGAAACGTGATCAGGTAGCCTTCAACTACGCCCGCTCCCGCTACCCGGAAGTCACCGTGAACTATATTCCTTATTATGTATTACGAAGATATTTCAAGAAATTTGATCACCGGGAAAATCTGTCGCAGTAGGCATCCAAAGGTAACGGGACCGTGCTCCTCCGGGAAGCCGGTCAGGCTGGTGTGTCAAACTGTTTCCGATCTTTCGTATGAGCATCGATTGAGATAGGATAAAAGTGAAAGGTATCCTGGCAGTTGGCGATTGCATAACATCTGGTGTACAGCATTGCCTGGGAAACAGCTATCCCGAGCAGGTGGGTCAGGCCTTCAATGTTCCGGTAAAAAATTGCGGAGGGGCAATGCTCAGCACCCGTGAAGGGCTTGCCATTTTACGGGATAACGACAGCGATGAGTTCGATTGCGTCTTCATTCAATTTGGCCTCAAAGACGCCTACACGACCTTCAGATATTCACCGAACATCCTCTACTACCCGGACAATTTCCTGCGTAAACAGTTACGAAGCATCGTTAAAAAATATAAGAAGACGTGCCGGAAGATCGGTTTGAATGCTCTTTTGGGAGAAGTGAACGTCGTACCAGAGCCGGAATATCGCACCAATGTGCTGCAGATGGTCGGGTACTGCGGGAAAAAACAGGTGATCCTGCCCGAGATCATTCCCCACCAGGAGACCTTCAGAAACCCGTTTATCCAGCGCTACAACCGGGTTCTGGAAGAAATTGCCGGGTCCTGCGGCGACTGTATGCTGATCAGGCTGTACGACGATTTCCTGCACAAGATGCCCCAGTTTTATCTGGATACCGGCCACCCGAACGAGTATGGATACCGTTTTATAGCCACTAAAATAGTGGACGAGATCAGCCGCCGGAACAGAGCGGAGCAGCTCTGAGAGGGCGCCGGTAAATCGTTGACCGGAGTTCCGCTGACACGTAATCGTTATAACAAGAAGGCAGAAAATCCATGGGATATTTTCAGAAACTCAGCGAACGGAAAAAACTCAAAAAACGGCAGCGATACGAGCAGAACAAGCTGGCCAAGATCGGTAAATTCGCCCAAAAGCATGGGGTCAAACCGGGGGCTGAATACCGGTTCGGCAGCAGCAGCCTGCCTGACCTGTATTTAGATCTACTGAAAAAGAGCATCCTGGCAGAGCAGGTGTCCATGCTTCCCGGGCATAAACTCGACACCCTGCGCCACTGCATCGAAGATTGCCTGAAAAACTCCATCCGGGGCGACATTATCGAGACCGGCGTATGGAAGGGGGGCGCCACCATCTATTGCGCCGGCATATTGAAAGCTCACGGAGTTACCGACAAAAAGGTATTTGTCGCCGATTCTTTCGAGGGTCTGCCTCCCCCGGATGACGGTAAATGGCCCCATGACAAGGGTGACACCAGTTATCAGCGGACCGAACTGGCAATCAGCCTCGAAGAGGTAAAGCAAAATTTCAGGGACTTTCACCTCCTTTCCGAAAACGTCGTTTTCGTCAAGGGCTTCTTCGAGCAGTCCCTGCAGTCCGCCGGCATAGACAGACTGGCTGTGCTGCGGCTCGACGGGGACATGTATGGATCGACCATGACCGTGCTGGAACAGCTCTACCACAAGCTGGAAATCGGTGGCTACCTGATCCTGGACGACTGGCTGATAAGCGGTGCCCGGCAGGCGTTGCTGGACTTCAGGGTGCGAATGGGTATCCAAGAGGACATGTATGAAGATTTCTCGGGAGTGTTCTGGAAGAAAACCGAGCCGAGCGACCTGCCAACCCCCTAACCGCAGCTGCCTGAACGTCTGCTCCCTACTGACGATCTCCGCTATTTTAACGGCGTAAGCGGTTCAGTCTGATTTTCATTCCCGTGTCGATCGGCCATGAACCGGTCCAACGCCTCGAACACAGATGGGGCAAGATAGCGGCAGCCGGCATCGTTGAGGTGATCAACGTTCTTGTAGATATTAACGTTGTTCTGGAGTGGCTGGTCGAGATGCGGGAACGGGTCGAAGTAGCTCACCTGATTTTCTTCGGAAAATTGCCTGATAAACGCCAGGCTCGGTCCCTGCCACCGGTCGATGAAATCTCTGTCGTATGAGCAGACCCGGTCTTTTGAGAAGAGCTCCATTATCCGCGGCTGCCAGTTGCAGGCATCTACGCTTTTAAAAAGCGGCACCTGGCCAAGCAGCACGACCTCCTTGCCGCTATTTCTCAAGGTCTCGACTGTCTCACGCAATTGCTCTCGAAAATAGTGCGGGTGATCTTCTATGATTTCTCCATCATCATCTTTGAACAGGATCTGGCGGCTCAAACTCTGGTAGCCTTTACCGTCGTAGAGAAGATCGAAACGCTGGGCAATGAGGACCAGTTCCACGTTCGGGTCCTCAACGATCCCCTTCTGAAACGCCTGAAGTCCGCTTTCACACTGCCTGGCATTCTCTTCGTTGATCGAGCTTTTGATGGAAACATCACCTGAAAGCATCGGACAGCCGGGAACCCCGATATATTTGAAGACATATCCGTGGCGCTCGGCCCACTGATAGACGGAGCAGAAGTAGTGGCCGGAATGGCTGTCGCCTACCAGGGCAATGACCGGGCGGGAATCGACCTTTTCGGTAAAACAGTCGAACACTCCGGCACCATTTTCAAATTGTCGGGGACACTCCGGTGAAAAGATGAATTCACTGGTCTCGACATTGCTGTACTGAGTAATTCTCCAGGAAGCCACTTCCTGGTCTTCAAGTATCCTGAATATAACGACAAATACTATAATGGCTGCCAGAGCTGAAAGCAGAACGGTTCGGTCCGGCAATGAAGTTTTTCGGGCTGGTTGCTCGACGAAACGATAGCTCAGAATCGAGAGGCCGAACGATACCGCCATGATGATCAGGGAAGCGCTCAGATCGAGAGTGTCCACATCGTTGTACTGCTTCCAGAATATGATGACCGGCCAGTGGTAGAGATAGAGCGAATAAGAAATCTTCCCGATTGATACGGGCAGCCATGCGGCCAGCAGTTTATTGACGATACTTTTACCGGGGCTGGAATAAATGATCAGCGCGGTTCCAAGGCAGACAATGATGGTCCCGTACCGCAGGAACGAACCCGCTACGAACTCCTGTTGAACAACCAGAAAGCTCAGCACGATCAGTGCAAGACCGGAAAAACCGGCCAGGTTCTGGGAAATGCCGCTGAGCGGTTGACGGCTGATTCCAAGGGCCAGCCACCCCCCTACACAGAACTCGAACGCCCTGGTAAAGAACATGTAAAAAGCAACGTTGACGTCCATCCCGGCAAGAACGAAGCAGAGGCCATAGGAAACGAGAAAAAGAAGAACCAGGGCAAAGCCCATTGCGATGTTGCCTTGATGAACCCGGCCAGTACCGTTTTCCACATCAAAGAGACCATGAGCGCTGTCCTGCGGTTCCTGCGACGGCTGATGGTTGGCAGTGACACGTCCGGCAAACAGAGGAGAAATAAACCGGAAGCAGAGATAGATCAGTAGCGGCCAGAAAAGATAAAACTGTTCCTCAACCCCGAGGGACCAGGTATGCAGGAGCGGCTGTCCGGAGAATCCTTCTTCGAAATAATCGACGTTCTGCATGAAAAACAAGTTTGACAGCTGTGCCGAAGCATAGCGCGCCGACTTCATGTAATTCACGTAGGTTTCGGGCTTGAGCAGAAACGTCGCGACGACAGATGCCAGGAGCAGAACAACAAACAGGGCCGGAAAGATGCGCTTGACCCGGCGGGCATAGAAATGAGAAAACGAAAAGGTGCGGAGATGACTTTCCCGCACGATGATCCCGGTAATCAGGTAGCCGGAGATCACGAAGAACACATCGACGCCGAGAAACCCCCCGGGCAGTAAATCGGGCTGGAGATGGAAAAGAAAGACAGATAAAACCGCCAATGCCCGTAAACCATCGACATCTGGTCTATATCGTGATCGTGAGGGATTTGAGTAAATCAATGACTGACCGGCTGCTAGCGGGTTGCCGAAATAAGGCGAACTGATTGCCTTCACACACCGGGCTGACGGGAAACAGGCCCGGCCATAACTGGTCTCCCCCCGTGTTTTTACCAGAAAGCGCGGAGTTCAGGGATGTTACCTGAAAGTCTGTCTGTCGACAAGGGTAATTCAGGGGGCCGGTCCGGCTTCCAGTTGCAAAGTGCGTTCTGACAGAAACATCATCGTCTGCCAATAACTGCCAATAAAAAAAGGGGCGGTTCTCCGAAGAAAATCGCCCCTGCTCCATGCTGGCTCCCCGGGACGGACTCGAACCGCCGACAAGGTGGTTAACAGCCACCTGCTCTACCAACTGAGCTACCGAGGATCACAAATTACCTGCAACCTGCTGATATGTATGCAGATAACAAGAACTTTACCGCGCCGACCGAGTCTCTAAGTAGTTGTTTTTCCGTCGATCGGTTAGCGTAAAGTAGGTGGGGAATATAGCTTGTGGGACCGGGGCTGTCAACTTCTTTTTCCGCCTGCGGTGCATCTCATAGCGGCGCACTGAGCAGGTGTTCCAGGAGGATTTTCAGGCCGATCAGAATCAGTATGACCCCGCCGATAATCTCAATTTTCCCCTCGAACAGGTGGCCAACCTTGCGGCCGATGATGATGCCGGCATGGGAAATGCCGCCGGTGACAAAGCCGATGATCAGGGCCGGGGCCAGGATAGTGACGTTGAGAACCGAAAAGCTGAGACCGACAGCCAGCGCATCGATGCTGGTGGCGATGGAGAGCAGCAGCAGGCGGCTGATCGGCATGGTCGTCTCGAGGGCCTCGTCGTCTTCAAGTCGAAAGGCCTCGTAGATCATCTTGACACCGATGCCGGCCAGCAGCCCGAAAGCGACCCAGTGGGCGTAGCCGGCAATGTAGGTGCGGAAGCTGAGGCCGGCGGACCAGCCGATGACCGGCATCATGGCCTGGAACACGGCAAAGGAGGCGGCGATGGTCAGGGTCTGGCGCAGACTCATCTGCTTGATACTCACCCCGCTGGCCACCGAGACGGCGAAAGCGTCCATGGCCAGGCCGACGGCGATGACCAGAATCGAAAATAAATCCATAATGAATGGGTTCGATACCGGAGGCTAACGGGCGGGAAACGGCCCTACTATTTTTGCCACCGAACGTCTCAGGTTGTGCAGCATGATTTCCTCGGACTGGTTTTCCAGCAACCGGCCGCTGCCTGATCCGCGCCAGAGGATCTTGCCGGTCCGGGGATCGAGAATATCGACAATCACCGTCCCCTCTTCATACTCGAGGACCGTTCCGGCCGGCGCGGTGTTCAGGGCCGGGTCCCGATAAAGGGTCCCATAGCCGTAAGGGGCATAGAAATGATCGAGGCTCTCCTGCCTGATCTTCTTTTCTATGGCCCCGAACCAGGTCACCAGAAAATCGGCCCGCTCCCGGTCGACCAGCTCGTAACCCTTGTCCGACAGAGACTTCTCGACTGCCGCCCGAATGGTTTCCTGAATACGGGGATCATTGAGCCTGACATCTTCTGCCTGCTGCTCGGCCCCGCTCATCCACCCAAAAGTTTTCAGCGAGGCAAAATCGGCCCCGGAATCAATTTCGCTGCCGGTCTGCACCCGCGAACAGCCGGCGAGACTCACCAGCAGCAAAGCGGCCAGGATACGTAACATCATGATAATCGTTCTCCTCATATTTTTGCTGCCTTGAAAATTGCTTTTGCCCATAACCCTATTTTTTTTGCAAACCAGCCGATTAATTGCCAAGCATTTCCCTGATGGAGTTCATCACCTCTTCCATCTCTATCCGGTCCTCCGGCGGTATCTCCTGGTCCCGGCCGGGCGGCAGGCCCATGAGACCCTGGGCAGGGCCAGCGGCGCGATCGGGCTCCTTGAGCACCGCCATGGCCTGCCGGGCCACGAGCCGGGCCATCTGGTCGGCCTCCGGGCTGGGCTGCGGTTCGATCCCCTGCGGAAAGGCGAAATATTCCATATCGGCCCCGCTCTTCTCTATCGCAGTGGCCGTACTTCTCACCGAGATACCCATGACATCGATCTCGCTCAGCAGGGTGATGCCGGTGCCGTGAATCGCGTAGATGGTGGAACCCAGCGCCTCTAAACGGTCACAGCTGAATCCGAGGATTTCCCTGGCATTTTCCTCGACGCTTCCCGGCAGCCCGGTGGAGAGGATACCCGCTTTTTTTTCTGCCTGGCCGGCGACTTTTTTCTTCTCCTCGTCAGTCAGCTTATCGTACTCGTCGATCATCAGCTGCACCGGGTTGACCGACTTGGTCCCGGTCCCCTGCCGCAGGTCAAAAACGTAGATCCATTCAGGTGTCGCAATCTCCACCGAACTGCTCTTCTGGGCTATGCCGAGAATCGTCGCGCTGGTCTCCCGGTGACGGGCGGTCCGTTCACCGAAATCCCTTATATAGAGTATCTCCTGCCCCGTCTCCATGCCGCTGATCTCGTAGGTGATTACCGCCTGCTCGAACGGCAGCCTGCGCAGCCAGGGATTCGGCTCCGCTGCTGTCAATGAAGGAGCCAGCAGCACAATTATGAGGGCATACAGCCGGTGCACGTTCATGACGACCATCTCCTGGTTGTGGAATGCAATGGTACGGCCTTACCAGAGGTCCCTGAAACCGCTGAGATCAGTCCCGAACGATCACCATCGGGCCAAAGCTCTGACAGACCGGCATGATCTCGATCCGGTTGATATTAACGTGGGCCGGGCGATCGACTGCCCAGTAAATCGCTTCGGCTATATCGGCCGCCGACAGCGGTTCCGCCCCGCTGTAGACCGAGCCGGCTCTTTCTTCGTCCCCTTTGAAGCGGACCTTGGAAAATTCCGTCTCAGCCAGGCCCGGCTCGATATTGGTCGCCCGAACCCTGGTCCCCTGAAGATCGGCGATCAGGTTGCTGGTGAACATCGACACGAAGGCTTTGCTGCTCCCATAGGTGTTGCCGCCGGGGTACGGGTAATCCCCGGCGATCGAGCCGACGCTGACGATATGCCCGTGATCGCGCGCAACCATTGCGGGCAGCAGCTTTCTGGTCATGTAGAGCAGCCCCTTGATGTTGGTGTCTACCATCGTGTCCCAGTCGTCGAGGTTGGCCTCATGGGCCATCTCCAGGCCGAGCGCCAGCCCGGCGTTGTTGATCAGCACGTCGATCCGGCTGAACTGTTCCGGCAGCGCGTCGATGGCCCGGTCAACCTCGTCCCGGCTTCTGACATCGAAGCAGGCCGGATAAACCTGGTCTGTTCCCAACCGCTCCGCCAGCTGATCCAGGCGATCCTTTCTCCGGCCGGTAACCACCGCCTGCCAGCCTTTGGCGACAAACAGCTCGGCGCAGGCCTGGCCAAAACCCGAGGTTGCTCCGGTTATCAAAACTGTCCTGCTCATATGATCCTCCAACGCAGAAGTGGATTTTAGGCATAGGCCGCCCTATCGGGCTACCTATCAACTGTAAAACAAATTTACCGTTAGACAATTGCCGCCTGAATTTTAACCGCCGGCAACAATTGGCTCGACGCACTTCGAGCCTGCCTGTCTGATCAGCGTATATTGCTGGTGATAAAGGAGCAGATCGCCTGTCGGACCCGCGCCTCGGTGCCCGAATGATCCCCGGTGATCAGGTTGTGCCGCTCGCCGGAAAAGCGCATCAGCTCCTTGTTTTCCGATCCGATTGCATCATAGACGGCGATACTGCTGGTGGCCCCGATCACCTGATCTTGATCGGCGCTGACCACCAGGGCCGGATGAACCAGATGCTTGAGCCGGCCGCGGGCGAGTTCGAGCAGTTCACCGACCTGGTTTACCCCGGCAACCGGGTTTCGCCGGTAATTGAGTTCGACGTTCTCCGGCACGAATTCGACGAAATCCTGCCCGTTCTGGCTGCCTTTGAGCCGCGACACCAGCCGGTTCCAGATATCGGTGGGTGGCATGAACCGCTTCGAGTAATCCTGCAGCCGGTAGGGCGGGCAGATCGCTGCCACCCCGGAAAGCTGGCGGAGGTGGGAGGCAAGTTCCAGCATCAGCATGCCGCTCGCCGAAAAGCCCACCAGAACGACCTGCCGGCAGAGGGCGCTGACAATCGCATAGCCCCGCTCCGCAGCCGATCGCCACTGCTGATTGCTGCAGCCGGCCAGCTGCTCGGCAGTGGTGCCGTGGCCCGGCAGTCTGACCCCATAGACCCAGCAGCCGTTTTTCTGCAGAACCGTTGCCAGTTCCCTGATCTCCTCGGGAACGGACAGGTAGCTGTGCACCAGGACAACCCCCGCCCGGCGCGAGCGAGACGGCAGCAGGAACGGTCGACCGAAGGCGGGGTCAATCTCGGCCTCGGCAGCGCTCACCTCCAGTTCCTGCTGATACCGCTGCTGGTCCTCTTTGTAGAGCCGCCGGGCAATGACGACCCGGTCGAGCCAGTCGGGCGTTCTGCCGACCCGGCTGAGAATCTTCTGGAGTCCGGCAAGCGGCTCGATCTCGTTGGCCATCACCTCGAACGGATTGCTGACCCGCGCCTGGTGAAAAGACGCCGGCTGCAGCCAGCCGGGCTGGTGCTTTTTCAATTCCCCATCCTCTTCGACAAGGCATCCTGAAGCCAGACCGTAATCAAGGAAACGGCCCAGCTTGTGGTGGCGATCATCGCTCAGCAGATGGAGCTGATCTTCCTCGAGTGAATGGTGAAGATGGGTGTCGCCCCCTCCGGCTTCCTGCAGTTCTCCGGCGGCAAGATAGACCTTGCGTGCCATTTCCAGGCGCTGGAAGGGGGCAAAGGAGCGGCGCCTGAGCAGAGAGGCCAGCAGGTGATCGTGATTGACCGTGGTGGCATTGTAGATCCTCTCCATGTAGACCCGCATCATTTTCGTCGAACAATCCCTCAGGTACGCAGAAAGCAGGGTATCCCGGTCAAAGCCGTCCTCGTCCCCGTTGCCGGCCAGCGCCGCGACACTGGGATGCTCCATATGATCGGCCGTGTCGAGCGGCTGGCCAAAGCGCACGTCGATGTCGACGCCCTCGAGAAACATCGTTCCCTCGGCCATCAATTCCTCGATCATCCGCTCCGACGGCTCTTTCATGTAGCGAAGAACGATTTCGGAGAGAAAATTTTCACCGGCCCGGATCGGGTAGTAGGTGAGGTTCACCGGCACGATCTTGACGCTCTCGGGATCGATTACATCGCGCTCCCTGCAGCCGACCCGCTGCCTCAGGCGATCGATCCGCTCTTCATCGCCGCCGAGAAGACCGGTCAGGATGCGCCGGAAGATTTCCGCCCGAAGACCGAGCCAGGCCGCCCCGGTATGCGGAGATCGGGCCTCGTCCCCGTCACCGATTACGAAGCGCTTGCCCTGCACCAGCTTCTTGTTCTTGACCATCCGCCCCTCCGGGAAAATGATCCAGTTGGACTGGGCGGTGATAAGTGACCTGGTGATCAGCTCATCGCGCTGCGGATCCCGCGTGGAGACCACCCCGACCCGATTGAAATAGGCCTTGAGGGCACCCTGAAACAGCCCGTCGTCGGCCAGGGAGCAGATCGTCTTGTTGGTCAGGTGGTCGAGGTAATATGGTAGAAGCAGTGTTTCCAACCGGGTGAAATGGTTGATCACGAAGATCAGCGGGCCGGAAGGGATTGAGGCCTGGTTGTGAAACCGGCTCGAGGCCTTCACCAGGGCGGCAAGTGTTTTTATTGCCAGTTCGGTCGTCAGGTAGGCAGCACGATTCATAGGGGATCCGCAAACGGTTTATGCTGCCCGTATCATAAAGATTTTTGTCCGGGAGGACAAGCGATAACCCGCTGCTGAAACATGCAGGCCTCCGTCCGGGGGGCAGGCCGGGGGATACGAACCCGCTCCCGGCGGCGCATCGCCGCCCGCAGGTCTCCTAGTGAACCTGCATGGTGGCGATGAACTGGTCGGATGAGTCGATCGCCTGATTCATGCGCTCGATGAGTTTGGCGATTTCGGTCTCGAGGCCGGCGAACTCCTGCTGAAGCGACCCGATTGCCTGGGCGTTGAGGTTATGCTTGAGAAAGAGCACATTGTCTCTGAACAGGAGCAGCACCGGTTCCATGCTTTTCTCGGCCTCTTCCATGTGACCCATCATCTCCCGGTAGCGGACCCTGGTATCGCTGAGCTGTTTTTTGCTGGTCCGGGCCAGGTCCCTGTTCTCATAAAGCTTGATTTCGTCTTCCCACTCGTCGAAAAGCGCCTCGGAGACCGACTCCACCTTGTCGATCCGGTCGGATACTGTGTCGGCGATGTCGACACAATCCTGGTATTCGTCATTGAGCCTGTCGTAGGCCTTTTTCAGATCGGTCTCTTTCAGCGAGACGACCGAATCGAACTGTTCGAGCGCCGACTTGAACTGCTCCTGAGCCTCGGCCTGGGCATTTCTGGCTCCTTCAACCCGGTCAACCATGATATCGCGCTTGTGAATACCTACTTTTTCCATGGCGCTGTAATAGGGGTTGCCGCAGCCGGCCAGAAGAACTGCTGCGGCTGCAATGCATAAACAGTTTAGAAAAACGGTGATGCGGTGTGTCATACCCTTCCTCCCCGAAATCAGATAATGGCCGTTATCGATGGTGGCATCAGATCAAGCTGTTCCTTTCGAACCGTAAAACAGGGTTGCCGCTCTGGCAAGCCGAAGCGCTCCTTTGACCACCAGCCGAGTTCGGCACCACCTCGGCACCACCCTCTCCTGCCGGGAACCACTTGTCAACCAGGCAGGTACAGGATAATCTGTACTCCTGGGCTGATCCGTTTACCACGGACAGCGGAAGTTGGCAACGTGAGTGCAATCGGATTCATATGAGACCCCGGAACAGATCGACAACCCGCAGGTCACTGGTCGGCTATATGCTCTGCTGCGCGCTGGTTCCCTTCTATGTGAGCCTGTTCCCGCTGTGGAAATATCTGTCCACCCTGCTGGGCGGCCGGGCAGACCAGATTTTCACCTATCTGCCCCTGGTCCTGCTCATACTCTTTCTGGTCTCAGCCGCCGCCATCCGACTGCCGTCCGCACAGAGGTCGACGCCGGTCGCTGCGCTACCGCTGGCTGCAGGGCTGGTCATCTGCCTGCTGAGCCTGCTCGTCCCGGACCCCGGTTTCCCGGTCAAGCGCATCCATGTGGCCGAGTACGCCGCGCTCAGCCTGGTCGCCCGCTACGCCATGTCGCCCTGGCTCAGCGGCAGACCGCTGCTTTTCTACTCGGTATGCCTGGCCGCGGTTCTGGGCATCCACGACGAATTCCTGCAGGGACTTCACCCGGCCCGCACCTATGGCCTCCGGGATATGGCGGTAAACGCTCTGGGCAGCCTGGGAGGCGGTCTCATCTGGCACGGCCTGAACCTGTTCTCACCCGGTTCCACGACCATTGACATTGACCCGGCGGCTGAGCCGGTGGCTGAACCGGTTGCCGGCGGCCTCATCGACCGTCTCTACCTGGGCTGGCTGGCGGCGGCCACCCTGATGCTTGCCGGGCCGGCATACCGCTTCAAGGGCTATCCGGTGGCGCTCTGGACCGTTCTGCCGCTGCTGGCCGCGCTGGTGTTTTACATTCTGTACCGGCCCACGTTCCAGGACCGGTCTTCCCATGGAATGTTCGCCCTGACCATTTCCTGCGTCGCCCTGGCAGCCTATCCGCTGCTGACGGCGCTGCCGGGAATCGTCTTTTACTGAAAGATCGACTGCACGCCCTATGACCGATAGCACCCTAGACAGAAGGACTGGAGGATGGCTCAGGGCCGTGATCACCATCGCTGTTCTTTTGCTGGGCATTGCCGGTTGGCTCAGCGGGCTGTTGAACCCGTCGACACCGGCTGCCGAGCGCGGCGGCGCACCTTCCCAGCGATCGACGCAGCAGCCGACGGCATCTTTTGACAACGGGCAGCTCAGGAGCGCAGCCGAAGCATACTGGGACCGCTATCCCGATATCAGAGAGCATTACTATTTCGGCGAACATGGCCCCCTTGGCCTCGACGGCGCCCGGCAGCATTACCTTCAGCACGGCCGCCGCGAAGGGCGCATCTACGGAGCGCCGGCCGGCATCGACAAGAAGACAGCGGATAAGGAACAGCCTGGAAATACGCCCTGAAGCCCGGTGCAGAGCCGGGCCGCCGTCACCCAACTTTGCTGTTGACTTTGATCTCTTTTCGTTGCAGTGTTTCAGCCTGGATATGGCCGTTATAGCCGCCTGAAAACCAACGGAGGAGAGATGCCCGGATGAAGAGGTTCATATGCTGCTGCTGCCTGCTCATACTGTGTACCGCCGCTTCCGCCGGAGCTGATGCGGCGGAGACGATAAAACTTGGTGTCGTTACCAAACCGGGGTCGGCCCAGAACATCGTCGCTGAAAAGTTCAAGGAACTGGTCGAGCAGCGCAGCGATGGCGAACTGCTGGTCAAGGTTTTCCACTCCGGTTCCCTCGGCAACGAGACCGAAATCCTGCAGCAGATCCAGATGGGAACGGTCGAGATGGGGGTGATCACCTCGGGCCCCTTCGACAGCTTCGACCCGATCGTCAGGGTCATCGACTATCCGTTTCTCTTCAAGGACCACCAGCAGGCTGATCAGGTCCTCGACGGCCCGCTCGGGATGGAGATACTGACAAGCCTGGAAGGTTCCGGCTTCAAGGGGCTGTGCTTCTCCGAAAACGGGTTTCGCAACCTGACCAATTCCCGGCATGCGGTCAGCCGACCGGAGGACATCGACGGCCTGAAGATCAGGGTCATGGCCTCGGCCCTGCATAAAGCCATCTGGCAGGAACTCGGCGCCAACCCGACCCCGATGCCGTGGCCCATCTACACCGAACTGGAACAGAAGGTCATCGACGGCCAGGAAAACCCGCTCTGGGTTATCGAGGTCTACAAGTTCTACGAGATCCAGGAGTATATGACCCTGACCCGCCACGTCTACTCCGCCCATATCGACGTGGCTTCGCTGAAGTGGTGGCAGACGCTGGAGACCGACAGGCAGCGCCTGATCAGGGAGGCGATGTGCGAAGCGGCCCGCTACCAGCGGGCCGACAACCGGGCTAAAAACGCCGCCCGGCTGGTCATGCTGAAGGAAAAAGGCATGCAGATCATCGAGCAGCCCGATGTCGGGGCCTTCAGGAACCAGGTCGCCGGCCTGAAGGATATCGATCTGTTCAGCGACCCCAAAGTGCGCAATCTCCTTCTCAACGTGATCGACCAGACCAGGTAGGGAAAAAGCCAGGGAGCCGGGGCAGCCAAATGGGGCGGAACGGATCGGGCACTATCGAACGGCTCAGCAGCCTCTGTAATCGCTGGGCCGAGTACCTGCTGCTGTTTTTGGGGCTGTCGATGACCTCGACGGTTATCCTCCAGGTCTTCAGCCGCTATGTACTCAACCACTCCCTGTTCTGGTCCGAAGAGCTGGCCCGCTTTCTGCTCGTCTGGCTCACCTTCGTCGGGGCCAGCGTGGCCTACCGCCGCAACATGCATCCCGGCGTCGATTTTCTGTTCAAGCGGCTTGACCGTGACCAGGCGGCTGCAGCTCAGGCGGGTCATCGACCTGATTTCCCTGCTTTTCTTTGTCGTTCTGATCTGGTACGGCAGCAGCTTCGCCTATTTCATCAGGGCCCAGACCACCCCGGCGCTGGGGCTGCCCAAGTGGCTGGTCTTTTCCATCATCCCCCTCAGCGGCCTGCTCCTGTCCCTGCACAGCCTGGCCTTTCTGCTGAAATCCCCGCTTCTGCCGGCTGACCGAAGGGGGGCGCCATGAGCGGATTTATTCTGCTGGGCCTGCTCTTCGGGCTGTTTATCATCAACACCCCGATCGGCATCGCCATCGGTCTGGCCTCGGTCGGGGCTATTGTCATCACAACCGATTATTCGCTGATGGTGGTGATCCAGAAGATGTTCGGCGGGGCCGACTCGTTTCATCTGATGGCCGTCCCGCTGTTCATGTACGCCGGCCTGATCATGGAAAAAGGCGGCATCAGCCGGCGGCTGATCGACCTGGCCAACGCGCTGGTCGGCTGGCTGCCCGGAGGTCTGGCCGCCGTTACCGTTGTATCGGCCATGTTCTTCGCCGGCATTTCCGGCTCGGCCGCAGCCGATACCGCGGCCGTCGGCGCCCTGCTGATCCCGGCCATGAAAAAATCCGGCTACGACAGCGACTTCGCCGCCGCGGTTCAGGCCTCGGGGGGGTCGATCGGGGTGATCATTCCGCCGTCCATACCGATGATCATTTTCGGCTACCTGACCGGCGCCTCGATCGGCAGGCTGTTCGCCGCCGGTATCATGCCGGGCATCATGATCGGCCTGTCGCTGATCGTGGTCTCCACCCTGATGTCCCGCAAATACGGGTACCGGGCGGCTGCACCGTTCAGCTGGCAGCGGCTGCTGAAAAGCCTGAGCCGGTCGCTGCTGGCCCTCGGGGCGCCGGCTATCATCCTCGGCGGCATCCTGGGCGGGATTTTCACGGCCACCGAATCAGCCGCCGCGGCCGTCTTCTACTCCCTGGTGGTCGGTATGTTCGTCTATCGGGAAATCAAAGTCCGGGACCTGGCCGCAGTGTTCATCGAGGGTTCGGTCATTGCGGCGATTGTCATGTTCATCATCAGCACCGCCTCGATTTTCAGCTGGGTGGCCGCCATCGACGACATCCCCGGCCGGCTGGCCGCCGCCTTGCTGATGATTTCCGACAACCCGGTGATCCTGCTCCTGCTCATCAACCTGGTACTGCTGATTGCCGGAACCTTCGTCGAGACCACCGCCGCCCTGATTCTGCTGGTGCCGATGATCGTCTCGCTGGTTCCAGCCATCGGCATCGACCTGGTGCAGCTGGGAGTGATCGTCGTCACCAACCTGGCCATCGGCATGCTGACCCCGCCGATGGGTATCTGCCTGATCGTTTCCGCGTCGATATCGGGTTCGTCGATCGGCGCCATCAGTCGAAAAATCCTGCCGTTTCTGCTGATTCTGCTGATCGACCTGCTGATTATCACCTTCTACGCGCCGCTGACCACCTGGCTGCCCGGCCTGCTGATCGGCCCGTAACCGCTCAGATGCCCAGAACCTTGAGCAGGTAGAGGTAGAAGGTGTAGCTGACCACCGAGAGCAGGGTGGACAGCATGATGATCGAACTGGTCAGATCCCCGTCCGAACGAAGCTGCTGGGCCAGGATATAGGCCGCGGAAGCTGTCGGGGCGCCGGTCAGCAGAACGCCGACGCCGAGCTCCATACCGCGCACCCCCAGGAGCAGCAGCAGCCCCCCGGCAAGAGCCGGCATCACCGCCAGCTTGAGCGCCGTGACGGTGACGCTGATGCCCGCCTCACCCTTAAGTTCCTGGAAGGAAAAGGAGGCACCGATGACGATCAGGGCCAGCGGCATGGCCATGCCCGAAATAATTTCGAAGGTGCTGCTCAGCACCGCTGGGATCGGAAGATTGAAAAAGCTCCAGAGGATACCCAGAAACGAAGCGATGATCAGCGGATTCAAAAGGATCTGCTGAACCCATAACGAACCTTTCAGGTCGTGGCTGCTGCGCCGCTGCGGCAGCAGCAGCACGATGATGCACAGAAAATTGACCAGCGGGGTCATGAAACCGATCAGAATCCCGGCTACCGCGAATCCGGCCTCACCGTAGGCATTGTAGATAATCGGCAGCGCAACATAGACCAGATTGCCCCTGAAAGAGGCCTGGGAGAAGGCGCCCCGCACCGGCGCCGGGTAACTTCTCAGGCCGGTGTAGAGATAGGCGGCGCCGCAGACCAGCACGATAATCGCGTAAACCCCGAGCAGCAGCTGCGGGTTGAAACTGACCGAAAAATCGGCCTGGGAAATCTTGTGAAAAAACATGATCGGCAGGGCAACGAAGTAGAGCAGCCGGTTCAGCTGAGCCAGGAAATCACCACCCACCAGGCCGGTCCCCCTCAGTGAAAAGCCCAGCCCGATCACCAGAAAGACCGGCAGAACGATCAAAAATATTTCAAGCATGAATCTTTCTCACAGGGATCTGAGTCCTGGCCGGCGGACCAGGCAGGGCTGTTTTACTTTGCTTTCCCGCTCCAGATGAACCCCGCCGGCAGGCCATGGCTGCATGGCCGCAGCCGGTACCCTTTCGTATTGGCGAGATTTCCATGATACGCTCCCCTTACTACACTTTGGTGCTTATCGCGACCAGATATTGAGCCGATCAATTTTCCGCTCGGTCACTGGTATTAAAATCAACATTTTTGTCATGTGATAATTGATAGTTAACCAGCTGCTGTAGTATAATTGGATGGTTAGACCAACGATATCCGCCCAGGGAGAAACAAACCACACTCGACCGGAGGTCGCCATGGACCCTGCTGCCCGTTACGTTCCGCCCGATTTCGACAGCGCCCCGCTGGCCGACAGTCCCGCCGCTTTGCTCTCGCCGGCACCGGCCGACGGTATCGCCCCGGACCAGTTCCACGCCACTTCCAATTTTCCGGAGTATATCAGACTCGAGGGCCAGGGCTGGATGCTCGCCCCGGAAAGCAGGATGGATGCAGTCATCGTTGTCGACCGGGGAGCACTGCGGGTGGTCGAACCGAGAAACCTGCGCAAAGGTGAGCTGGTGGTATCCGGCAGGACCGAAAACGGTGAACAGGGAATCTATGTCCATGCCGACGGCTTCGTCCGGCCCGAGGAATCCGAGGACAAGTTCATGTTCCGCTCCCGCGGCACCCGGGAAACGCCCTTTTCGCGGTCCTACGACGACCTCTACACCATTCTCAGGCACGACCGGGACCACGGCCACATCGTCTGGGTGCTCGGACCGGCGGTATCGTTCGACAAGGACAGCCGGGAATCAATGCAGGGGCTGATCGAATCGGGATACTGTCATGCGCTGATGGCCGGCAACGCGCTGGCGACCCACGACCTGGAAGCGGCCCGGTTCGGTACCGGTCTCGGCCAGGATATCTACAACCAGCAGCTCGTGCCGCTGGGGCACTACAACCATCTCGACGTGATCAACGCGGTGCGCCGCAGCGGCTCGATCAACGCCTACCTCAGGGATGAGCAGGTGGAAAGCGGCATCATTGCCGCCTGTGAAAAAGCAGGGGTGCCGTACGTCCTCGCCGGTTCGATCCGCGACGACGGACCACTGCCCGGCGTAGTCGGCAATGCCTACCAGGCCCAGAACGACATGCGGGTCCATGCCCGCCGGGCCACCACGGTAATCGCCATGGCCACCCAGCTGCACTCCATCGCCTTCGGCAACATGACACCGAGCTACAAGATACTGGCGGATGGATCGGTACGGCCGGTGTTCTTCTTCATCGTCGACATGTCCGAGTTCAGCGCCGACAAGCTGGCCAACCGCGGCTCCGCCCAGGCCCAGGCCATACTGACCAACGCCCAGGATTTTATCGTCAACCTTTGGAACAACCTGCGCCGCTGAACATGACTCCTTCTCCCAGAACCGCCCGCATCATCGGCATCCCGATCGACCTCGGCCAGCAGCACCGCGGCGTCGACATGGGGCCGGTGGCCATCCGTTACGCCGGGCTCAGCGCGACCCTGAAGAGACTGGGCTACCACACCCAGGACGTCGGCAATGTCGATGTCCCCGGTCACTACACGCTGACCGACCGGGAATTCGAAGACCGGCTGCCGCTGATACGGGCCGCCTGCGAGCAGACCTATGAACTGGCGCGGCGGGCGATCAGAGACGAAACCGTGCCGATTTTCCTGGGTGGCGACCACTCGGCCTCGATCGGCTCCATCGGCGGCGTCACCCACAAGCACGACTGCGGACTGATCTGGATCGACGCCCACGGCGATTTCAACACGCCGGAAACGTCTGAAACGGGCAATATCCACGGCATGACCCTGGCCATCCTCTGCGGCCGGGGGCCGCAGGAACTGGTCGATGTGGGCAGACCAGGGGCCAAGCTGAAAGCCGACCAGGTCGTGCTTATCGGGCCGCGCGACCTCGACGAAATCGAAAAAGAGAACCTACGCTCCTCAGGCTGCACGATTTTCACCATGCGCGACATCGACGAACAAGGCATGAGCCGCATCATTTCCCGGGGACTGGAAAAACTGAGCTGCTGCGACCATATCCACGTGAGCCTGGACATGGACAGCATCGACCCCAACGAGGCCCCCGGGGTCGGCACCCCGGTTTCCGGCGGGCTCACCTACCGCGAGGCCCAGCTTCTGATGGAGATCATCAGTGACACCGGCCGGCTGCACTCGCTGGACATCATGGAAACCAACCCCATTCTGGACGTCGCCAACAGTACCGCCCGCACCGCCGTCTCCCTGGCCGCGTCGCTGTTCGGCAAAAGTATCCTCTAGGCTGAAACCACCAATCCCATAAAAATACGCAAAAACAGCAGTCCAGGAGCGTTGGGCACCGCAAAAGAAGTTGCAAAAATCATGGCTGAAAGGTAGCTTGAATCTGCTGCTTCAGGAAAAATTTCGGCAGGATAGCCGTTTTAAAGAAACATATCTGGAAGACGGCTGCCTTTCTCGATCTGATCACAGTCCATTGTGTCATCTCCCCGTCACCGGCTGGGCTTTTAATAAATGGCCGGCGGCAGGGAAAGCGTATGGAAATATCCTGAATCAGGTTATAATCAGCGACCCTGTAGATCCACCAAACCAAAACAAGGAGGAACGCTATGGAGAGACGTGAATTTATCAAAACCGCTGGTGTTGGCGCTATCGCTGCTGGAGCAATGATTGCAGGAGCACCCGCCGTGCGAGCCGAAAAGACGATTGAAATCACGATGGTGACCACCTGGCCCCGTGATTTCCCCGGCCTCGGCACTGGTGCACAGCGTTTTGCAAAGCGATTGACCGACATGACCAACGGCCGGATGAAGGTGAATTATTTTGCCGCCGGTGAGCGGGTAAAGGCGTTTGACTCCTTCGATGAGGTCGCCTCGGGCAATGCCCAGATGTATCATGGCGCCGAATACTACTGGAAAGGCAAGCACGCCGGTTTTCCGTATTTCGCCGCGGTGCCTTTCGGCCTGACCTTCAACGAACTGAACGCCTGGATCTATTTTGGCGGCGGCCAGGAATTGTGGGACGAACTGAGTGCCGAGTTCGGAATCAAGGCATTCATGTGCGGCAACACCGGTTCGCAGATGGGCGGCTGGTTCCGCAATGAAATCAATTCCCCGGATGATCTGAAGGGGCTGAAGATGCGTATCCCCGGCATCGGCGGCGATGTCATGGCCAAGCTGGGTGCGTCTCCGGTTTCCCTGCCGGGCGGCCAGATCTATGAGAACCTGATCTCCGGATCGATCGATGCCACCGAATGGGTCGGTCCCTGGAATGACGGCTTCATGAAGTTTTATGAAGCAGCCAAATATTACTATTTCCCCGGCATGCACGAGCCGGGAACCGCATTGAGTCTGGGAATCAACAAACAGTGGTGGGACGGCCTGTCGAAAACGGATCAATTGATTATCGAGGCCGCTGCGGCCGTCGAAAACAACATCATGATGTCCGAATTCAATGCCAGGAACGGAGAGGCCCTCAACAAGCTGATTACCGAACAAGGTGTACAGCTCCGTGAATTCAACGAAGACGTCTATCAGGCTTTTGGTGAAGCTTCAGCGGAGGTGTTCGAAGAGACAAGGGAACACAGCGAATTAACGGCCCGTATCCATGACAGTTTCGCCAAGGCACGAGATGAGATAGGCAGCTGGATGAAGATTGCCGATCAGGCTTACCTGAATAAGCGCAACCAGGTACTTGGTCTGTAATTGATTGCAGCAGACGGTATTCAATACGGCACCCTTCGGGGTGCCGTATCCTGTGTCTGCCGCCGGAGCATCACCTCTTTCAGCTCGAGAGCCGGGTGCCGGGCAGCCGGATAATCATGGTACATCTGCATCACTGATCACAAAGACAGTCCACCATTAATGAGTTCATCTGCCGCCACCGACCCGGATACCGTTCCGGTCAAAGCCCCGGGCCGGGAACCGTTCGGCCGCCGGACCGTGGTTCCGGCAGTACGGGCGTTCGCCGTGTCGATTGTCGCGGTGATGTTCGTCTTTCTGGTCAGCAACTTCCTCAATGTCGCCCACCAGTGGCCCGGGCTGCCGGCGCTTTTCGCCCATTATGGCTGGTTCGGTCTGGAGGCCCTGCGCCAGCAGCTGAGTCCGGCCCAAGTCACCCAGGGGTGGCTGCAGCTTTTCAGCTACCTGGCAGCGGTGGGGGCCAGCACCGTCTACGTCTGGCTGACCTCGCACCGCTCCCTGCAGGATGATTCCGAGCGACTCTCCGGGCTGGCCGCCTACATTATACGGGCCTCATTCTGGGGTGTGCTGATCATCGGCCTGGCCGATATCACCATCTCCTTTCTCAGGGTTGAAGAGCTGCTTGCCCCGATGATCGGCGAAGAATTGACCCAGGCCCTGGGACGAGCGCACTTTCGGGGCCTTTACGTGCACTACCCATTGCTCCTGCTGTCCTTCATCATTGCCCTGTTCAGCAGAACGCTTGGATTTATCTGGCTGACCCTTCTGGTTGTGCTGGCTGAGTTCATGATCGTCATCTCCCGCTTCGTCTTCTCCTATGAGCAGCCCTTCATGGGCGATCTCGTGCGTTTCTGGTATGCGGCACTGTTCCTTTTCGCCAGCGCCTATACCCTGGTCACTGACGGCCACGTCCGCGTCGATGTGCTTTACTCGCGCTTCAGGAAACCGGCCAAGGCCCGGGTCAACATCGTCGGAACCCTGCTGCTGGGTCTGCCGCTGGCCTGGATTATCCTGGTCACCGGCATGTGGGACAAGACCAGCAGCATCAACAGCCCGCTCTACAGTTTCGAGGTCTCGCAGTCCGGTTACGGGCTCTATGTGAAATACCTGATGGTCGGCTTTCTGGCTGTCTACGCCGTGTCCATGATCGTTCAATTCGCCAGCTACCTGCTCTTCCATGTCGCCCACCTGCATGAAGAGCCCGGCGACCAGTCAGCCCCAGAATCTTAGACGACTACCAACGGGACCACGGCATGGAACTTCTCTTTCTCGCAATTCTCATCCTGATGATGGTCATTGCACTCTCGTCGGGATATCCGGTGGCATTCTCGCTGCCGGGCGCCGCCATTCTGACCATCGGGGCAGCGGCGCTCTGCGGCTTCCTGTTCGGAGGCGACTCCAGTGCCTACTTCAGCGAGGGAGGCCCGTTCCAGTGGATCAGCGCCGGCGTGACCAATTTCCGGAGCACCTACTGGAATGTCGAACGGGATACCCTGATTGCCGTGCCGCTGTTCATCTTCATGGGTATCATGCTCCAGCGCTCCAAGATCGCTGAAGACCTGCTCATCACCATGGCCCAGCTGTTCGGGCCGGTACCGGGTGGGCTGGGCATCTCGGTGGTCCTGGTCGGCGCGCTGCTGGCGGCCACCACCGGCATCGTCGGGGCGACGGTCATCGCCATGGGGCTGATTTCCCTGCCGGCCATGCTGCGCAACAATTACAACAAATCCCTGGCCACCGGCACGATCTGCGCCTCGGGCACACTGGGACAGATCATTCCCCCTTCCGTTGTTCTGATCATCCTGGCCGACCAGTTGACCGGCGCCACCGATCAGGCCAGTACGCTGCGCAAAGCCGCCTACAAGGACGTAACCGGCGAATTCACCATGCCTTCGGTGCTGGATGTGACCTCGACCAGCGCCGGGGAGATGTTCATGGGCGCCCTGATTCCGGGACTGGTTCTGGTGGGACTCTATATCGCCTATATCCTGTTCGTCGCCCTGTTCCGCAAGGGCTCGGCTCCCCCCGTTCACTATGAAGGCTCCTTTGATCTGGTCTTCGCCAAACGGGTTGCCCTTGCCCTGACCCCGCCCCTCACCCTGATTATCCTGGTGCTCGGCTCCATTATTCTCGGCGTGGCCACGGTCAACCAGGCCGGCGCCGTCGGGGCGGTCGGCGCCATGATCATGGGCGGCTACCGGCTGGCCGAAGGTCAGCGCAATGCCTATTATCCGGCAATTCTGGCACTTGTCTCAACCATCGCCCTGGCGGTCATCCTGGCCAATTACGACCTCAATGTCAAAAGCATCAAGCCGGGTGACGGCGTCGGGCTGATCCTGGCTGCGATTGCCGCCGGCTGCCTGGTGATTGGTGTCGCCTGGAGCATCTGGCGAATCTACAAAACCGAGAATACCCTCAACGAGGTCATGGTCGAGACAGCCAAGACCACCTCCATGGTGTTCATCATTCTGCTCGGTGCAGCCATGCTGACCGCCGCTTTCAGGGCCTTTGGCGGCGAAGAGCTGGTGAGACATTTTCTGACCAACCTGCAGGGCGGCTTCTGGGTTCAGTTCATCGTCGTCATGCTGGTCATGTTCGTCCTCGGCTTCTTCATCGATTTTCTCGAAATAGCCGTGGTCGTCGTTCCCATCGTCGCCCCGATACTGCTGGCCGACCCGGGTGCCAACGTCACCGCTGTCTGGTTCGGCGTGATGGTCGGCCTCAACCTGCAGACCTCTTTTCTGACCCCGCCGTTCGGCTTTTCGCTGTTCTACCTGCGCGGCGTCGCCCCGGCCGTCGTCAAGACGCTGGAGATCTATCGCGGGGCCATTCCGTTCATCGCGCTGCAACTGGTTGCCCTGCTGATCGTCGCCCAGACCCCGAGCCTGGTCAACTACCTGCCGACCCGCGTCTCTCTGTCCGCCGAGACTGCACCGCCGCCGATCAATCCGCGCCTGCAACATTGTATCGAGGAGTATCTGTTCGATTTCTACAGCGTCCATCAGGAAGAACTGCTCGGCCAGGTCAACACCCTGCGCGCTGCCGACCTCTCGGCGCTGCCGGAAGACCGTCGGAAGGCCCTCAACGAGAGTCTGGATCGAACCGCCAAAACCTTCGAGCTGGTCGCCCGGGTCCAGGAGGCTGAGGCGGCGCGGCTTGATTTCGAACCCGAATACCGCCCGCTGCATCGGCAGGTCCGCGCCCTGCAGTCGAAGATGAGGCTGCTCGAGCTGCAGATCGGTGAGCTTGAGCAGAATATGATGAGAGTTTCTCAGAGCAACGACCCCAATCGCAATGCTCTTGACCGGATTGAAGCGGAAATCGAACAGCTGCGATCGGCGATCACTGATCTGCAGCAGCAGATTCCTGAAGACTGGGACCAGGCAAATAAACGCTATGTCGCCCTGGACAAGGCAGAAGAACAGGCCCGTCGCGCCTACCGGACCAACGTGGACCAGGCTTACGAAGCGATCGCCGGGTTGACCGAAGTGATCGGCAGTGCTGCGGACCTGGCCGGACTCGAGACCCAACTGGCTGCTCTCAGAGCGACCATCGCCACTGTCCCGGCGGAAGAGGCGATGATGCTGATCAAGGAAGCGGAAAACAGCCTGGGCAGTATCGGCGGCGCCTCCGCCATCAAGGCCGAGCTGTCCAGAGCGCGCCGCGCTCTGAAGGGTGATGGATCCAGTCCTGAAGAAGCACTCGAACATCTGAATAACGGCCTGGAGCTCTATTTTGCCGAAGTCGACTGGCGCACGAGGGCCGCGGCCGAGATGGGCCAAGCCCTGGCCGCCTACGAGCAGGCTATCAGGGGGTCCATCGGTCTGAGGCAGCAGCGGCGGCTGTTCCCTGACCAGATTGGAGCCGTGGCCAACTGCCATTCCGAACATCGCGACGTATCTCTGCAGTTCTAGCACCAGCGTCCGGCAACCTCAGGTTCCCGCCTCTCCGATGGTTGCCCGGGCCTGGCCGGGGACTTTCTGCCTCGGGCGGACAACCGTCCGGTTGGGTGTCGATTTAACGGCTGCCATTGCAATTTTACGTAAATTTCGTATGTTATCATGTTCCATGCCGATTTCAGCACTACGCTGAGCAGCCGGCGGGATCAATTGCTTATCCGGAGGTATGACAAGGGTCATGGCACGAGCCATAGAAATTTACGACACTACGCTGCGGGACGGTACCCAGGCTGAGAACTTCAACCTTTCCGTCGATGACAAGGTACGCATTACCCATGCCCTCGACGAACTGGGTATCGACTACATCGAAGGCGGCTGGCCCGGATCGAACCCGATGTCGGTCGATTATTTCAAAAAGGTCAGGAAGATCAGCCTCAACCACTCCCGCATCAGCTCCTTCGGCTCCACCCGGCGGGCCAACAACGCTGCCGACAAGGACGCCAATCTCCAGGCGATGCTCGAGTCGGAGACACCGGTTATCACGATTTTTGGCAAGAGCTGGGATGTTCATGTCACCGACGCCCTGAAGATCAGCCTGGACCAGAATCTGGAAATCATCGAAGACACCCTGTCCTATCTGAAGAGCCGGGTCGACGAAGTCATTTACGATGCCGAGCATTTTTTCGACGGCTACAAGAACAATCGGGAATATGCCCTGAAGACCCTGGATCAGGCGGTAAAAGGCGGGGCCGAAACGCTCGTGCTCTGCGATACCAATGGTGGAACCCTGCCGCACGAGCTGGCACCGATCATCGAGGATGTTAAACAACGCTACACCGGCTCCGAAGCAGTGATCAAACTCGGCATCCATTCGCACAACGATTCTGAAACCGGTGTTGCCAACGCCCTGATTGCCATCCAGCACGGAATCGACCACGTCCAGGGAACCATCAACGGTTTCGGCGAACGCTGCGGCAATGCCAACCTGACATCAATCCTGCCGGCCCTGATTTTCAAGATGGGGCTGGACTGCCAGGCCAAAGATCATATCGAGAACCTCTACCCGACCTCCCGGCTGGTCAACGAAATGGCCAATCTGCGCCACAACCGCTACCAGCCTTACGTCGGGGATTCCGCCTTCGCCCACAAGGGAGGGATTCACGTCAGTGCGGTCAAGCGCAACCCGCTGACCTACGAGCACATCGAACCGGAAAAGGTCGGCAACCACCGGCGCATCCTGATCTCGGACCAGTCCGGCCGCTCCAATATCCTCCACAAGGCGGACAAGTGGGGGATCAGGCTGCGGGCCGATGACCCGCTGCTGGCCTCGATCATGGGAGAGTTAAAGGAAAAGGAGAACCAGGGCTATCAGTACGAGGCGGCCGAAGCCAGTTTCGAGCTGCTGATGCGCGAGGCCCTTGGAATCCAGCGCCGGTTCTTCAGAATCGAAGGCTTCAGGGTAATGAACAACAAATACCGGATGGACCAGCCGCCACTTACCGAAGCGACGATCCGCCTCTACGTGGGCGGCAGCGAGGTGCACACCGCCTCCATGGGGGACGGGCCGGTAAACGCCCTGGACCGGGCCCTGCGCAAGGCGCTGACCAGATTCTATCCGGTTCTCGAGGAGATGGAGCTGACCGACTACAAGGTGCGGGTGCTTTCCGGGGAGTATGGGACCGAGGCCAAGGTACGGGTTCTCATCGAGAGCACCGATGGCAAATGCCAGTGGCGCACGGTTGGAGTATCGATCAACATCATCGAGGCGAGCTGGCAGGCCTTGATCGACAGCGTCAACTACAAGCTGATGAAAGAGGAGCATGACGCCACCACATGACAGAGACGGCGACCATGTCTACTTGCGCGAAGAATCTCCTGAACGGTTACCGCCATGGATAAGGTATTCCTGTCGCTTGCCCTTATTATCAGCGGACTCACCCTCGGGTATCTGATCCAGATCCTGGAGCGCAAAAAGACGCTCTTGCTGCCGATCCCGATAGTCGATCTTCGCAAGGCGCTGCAGAAGATGGGACTGCTTTTCTTCATGCCGATCTCGTTTCTCGGAGCCGTCTGGATCGTCTCGTTCGAAAACATCCGGGTCGTGCTGCTCCCGGTTGTCGGCCTCTGCTCCCTGCTTTTCGGCGGCATCCTGGCCCTGCTCGTCGCCACCATGCTGAACCGGAAGAACCGGGACAAGGCAGTTCTCTATTGCTGCGGCTCGTTCACCAATATCGGCTCGGTCGGCTCACTGGTCTGCTTCTTTTTTTTCGGGGAAGCCGGTTTTGCCCTGGCCGCCCTCTACAAGATGCTCGAGGATATCAGCTATTACACCATCGGTTTTCCGCTGGTCAGGTTCTACAGCGGCTCCTCAGAAAAGAAGCAGTCAACCGTAAAGCGCCTGATCGGGGTGGTCTCCGACCCATTCGTGGCCGCCGCCTTCACCGCCTTTTTCCTCGGCCTGTTCCTCAACCTCAGCGGTATGCCCCGGCCGCCGGCGTTCGAGACGATAACCGCGATTTTCGTTCCGGTCGGCACCTTCATCCTGCTGGTCTCGATCGGCCTGGGCATGCGGTTTTCCAGCGTATCACGCTATATCCCGGAATCGACCCTGATCTCAGCCATCAAATTTATCGCCGTCCCGCTGTTCGGCTGCACCCTGGCCTACCTTTTCAACCTGCACCTGCTCAGCGACGGCCTCATATTCAAGGTCGTCCTGGTCCTGACCTCCATGCCGGTGGCCTTCAACGCCCTGGTGGCCGCCTCGATCTACGACCTGGACCTCGACATGGCCAACTCCTGCTGGCTGGTCACCACCCTGGCCTTGATCGTGGTGCTCCCCTGGCTCTATTTCCTGCTCTCATCGCCGTTCCTGCCGATCCCCTGAGAAGGCGCAGACGAACGGCAAAACTACGGTTGTTCAGCGCAGCTTCAATCCGATTCGGGCCGTGCCAGCTCGATGATGCGCCGGCCATAGGCATCTTTTAAACGATCGAGATAATCACCTTCGACCGGTCCGCGAACCGTTGCAACCTGGTAAAATCGCTTCGGTATTTCTATGTCTCCGGGCCTGAAGCCGGTGGCCACCCGCACCCGCCAGCGCAGCCGCCTGATCCGTTCTGCGGTTTCCTCCATCGAACCGGCCAGTTTCTCAAAGCCGGATACGGCCAGGCACTGGGCCAGGGTATCCGGGGTATAGACCGAGCGGGCAAAGAGACAGGCAACCATCGAGGTGAGAAAGACCCGGCCCGGTTCGTCGTCGATCAGGTAATCCACCGCCTCCTCGAGGTTCCTGCCGCTCGCTTTCTGCTCGTAGCTGTAGGCTCCGGTGTCGAGGTGCGAATGCCTGAAGCCAACGGCCTGGGCGGCAAAAAACAACTCCCCGGTGGCATAGCCGGCCATCTCCTGACCGAGCACGCAGCCAAACTCAGCGCCACCGTAAACAGCGGCCGCCTTCAAGGTTCCGTCGGCCAGCAGCCGGTAAAAGTCGTTGTAGCCGGTACCAAGATAGCCGGCGGCTTGCTGGTAGGCGTGACCATCCCCGAACCGCAGACGGACCACGGTCTGCCGTTCTGAAATCAATCCCTGTTCGGTTGCCTCGCTGGCCCAGGCAAGGGCCACCCCGGCCGACATGGCATCGAGGCCGACCCGTTCGAATTCCTCGAGAATCCTCAGCACCTCGAAGGGATCGGTTATACCGAGCATCGTCCCGGCAGCGAAGATTGGTTCATAGTCGTAGGGAACCTGGTGGTAGAGGTAGCGGGCCTCCTCTCTGAACTTGTCGCGGAAAAACCCCAGGTGGATGCAGCCCACCGGACAGCCGGAACAGGCGCCGTTGCGCAGCAGGGTCCGGTCGGCGAAGATCTCGCCGGTTATCGACGCCACCCCGGGGTCACTGGTCTGCTGCAGGTTGCGCCAGGGAAGCGCCTGGATGTCATTGAGTCCCTGCAGGTTGGCGGCGGTGCCGAGATGAAAATACTTGCGCATCATGTCGGTAGAGGTGACCTGGCGGTAGACATCCTTGAACAGGGAACGATACTGGCGATCGCCGGGGATTGTGCGCCCGGAGTCGCCGTCGATGACGATGCCCTTGAGGTTTTTCACGCCCAGAGCCGCACCGCCGCCGAGCCGCCCGAAATGGCGATACGAGTCAACATTGACGCAGGCCATGGCAGAACCGATTTCGCCGGCGGGACCGATGCGCAGGATCGACCGGTGGCCCGAGCTTCTGGGGAACATCCGCCTGATCAGCTTGCCGCTCATGGAAACGCTCATGCCCCGCATGAATCCGGCCTGCCGGATTGTCACATGGTGGCTGCCGACCGACAGGCAGCTCAGCTCTTCTGCCCGGCCGCAGACAACCAGGGCGTCATATCCGGCGAAGAACAACGCCAGGGCCGAACGGCCGCCGCCGTGGCTTTCGGTATACTGGTTGTGATAGGGAGAGCGAAAGGAGCAGACGGTTTTGCTCATCAGCGGGAAATGGGCGGTCAACGGACCCACCGCCAGGATGAATGGCTGGGACGGGTGGTCCCAGTCCAGGTCCTGCCGGCCATGGCGCTCGAAAAGAAGCGCCGCCAGGCCGCTGCCGCCGGCCACCCTGGATCGCTCGTCGATCCGCTCCGTCCTGCTTTTTCCCGATTCGAGGTCGACGATTAAAACGGTAAAACCATCAGTCATCGTGCAGGCTCCTGAGCAGCGGCTCCACCTCGCCGAACTCCAGACAATTATGCGGGCAGAACTCAACACAGCGCCCGCAGTGCAGGCAGACATAGACGTTGCCGGACTCATCGCGGCTGACCGCGTCCACCGGGCAGGCGCTGACGCACTCGCCGCACCTGATGCACTGCTTTTTACGGACGATCACCCCGCCACCGGACCGCTGGCTGAAGGCGCCGGTTGGGCAGGCGGCGGCGCAGGGTGCGGGGTCGCAGGCCAGACAGACCAGCGAAACGAAGCCGGTCGAGAGCCCGCCGGACGAGTGGATGCGAATCCCTGAACTGGACCAGGAGAGCTGCTGGTGCACCAGTCGGGCGCAGGCCAGGGAACAGGAATGACAGCCGATGCAGCGGGCCATCCGGGGGGTGGTCAGAAATTTCATGATATCAGCGAGCCCCCACCGGAGTCCTCAGCGATGATCTATTACCAGCCTGCGGCCGTAAATCCCCCGGGCATTGACCTCGACCGCCTCGAAAGTGCGCTCTTCAATTCCGCCGGCACCTTGGTACTTGATGGTCACTTTTTTGATGTCCTCGGCAGCCCGCGACGCGCTTTCCCGGCCGGCAAGCAGCTGCTCCACCCGGTCGACCAGCAGTTCCTGCTGACCCAGCTGGTCCGGGTTGTTGTTGAAAATATCAGTCAGTTCCTCGAGCTGAAAAAGGCGGTCGACCGATGCGACCAGCAGCAGCGTCTCGTTGCCCGGCGGAGGCACAAAGGTAAAGCTCTGGTCCCCGGGAGGAACCAGTTTCGGGCCCCGCGGGAAGCCGTAATCGTAAAAGCCCTTCTGGGGAGGATAGATCGGCGTCAGCCGGTTGCTCGAGTCGAGCAGAAAGAGATAGACATGGCAGTTATTCAGATGTTCGATATAGAGCTGCAGAGCGGTGCCGGAAAAGACGATGGGTGAACCTCTGAAATCAAGGGCCCTCATCCCTTCCGTCGAGGCGGCCAGGATGGCCCAGCGAAAGCTCACATCGGCCGCACAAACGTTTTTAACCCCAGCCGTTCCGCCCAGAACGATCAGTGCGGCCAGCACCAGTTTCCATATTCTAAACATCGCATCACCGCAGTTCATCAACGCTCACGGCCGGATGGCCGGGCATCGATTTCCGCCTCGTGTTCCTTGATCAGATTGTGTATTTCCAAAGGCTCCCCCCTGGCCGGATCGCGAACCAGAGACAAGGCGTCCTGGGTGCAGACGTTAACACAGACACCGCAGCCCATGCACAGATTTTCGTCTATCAGCCCCTCTTTTTGCATATCGATGGCCCAGAACTGGCACATCGATACACAGTCGCCGCATTGTATGCATTTCTGCTCATCGAGGCGGCAGACGTAGCCCGATGAGGCCAGCATCGGGGTCCCGTTTCTCTGGGCCTGCATGGCCCCGCAGCAGCAGCTGCAGCAGTTGCAGATGGCGTAGAACCGATCCAGCATGACATCCTTGAAAAAGGCGTGGGCCACATGGCCGCGCCGATTTTCCGCCTCCAGAATTGCCAGCGCCTCATCCTGGCTGATGGCGCGGGCGCGATGATCGTGATGGTCCAGGATAAAGGAAGCAAACGGTTCGCCGATGATAAGGCAGACATCCAGCGGCAGGCACGGGTTCTCCCTGACCGAGCGGCAGGGGCAATCCAGGGCGACGATACGCTGAGGATTTTCCAGGATAAGGTCCCGGGCCCGTTTGTAGGGAATGACCTTTTCCAGGTCCGGCAGTCTGATCGGCTGATCAAGCGTCACCAGCTTTCTGGCATTTTCCAGCGGGACAACCTTGCCGTGGTAGGTGTCGGCAAAGCTGATGCCATCGCTGCCGCCGTCGCTGCGGCGGCTGCCGAAAAGCAGTCTGAACAGCCGGCAGATCAACTCCCCGGCCGGCTTGAAGCGCTTGACCAGTTTATGTTCACCGGTCCCCACGCCGATGTAGAAATAGGCCCAGCGGCCATAGATATAGCCGTGCAGCCAATCGAAGAAACCGTATCTTCCCAGCTTCTTCGATTCATCGAAAAAGCGGCGGGTCGACTCTTTGACAGGGGTCAACTGTTTTGCCATACTGCACCAGACTAAAGGGAATCGGTGAATAAAACCCAGTCATCCGGAAAAATAATAGCAGGTTTTGGTCTATTTGTTAACTGCTCAGCACCAGGGTCCGATCCCGACAGTTCTGGATAATATCGGTGCAAACCGAACCGAGGAACACCTGGGCCATCCGTGAGCGGTCCCGGCGGCCGAGAAAAACCAGGGTCGCATTACAGCTCTCGACCTCCTCGGCCAGGATGGTGCCCGGTTTACCGAAATGAATAACCGTTTTTATTTTCTGGCGGTCGACACCGAGGTCCACCAGCAGGTTACCCGACTGTTCCAGGGCTTTCTGCCCGGTCAGGCTTGCATCCATGCAGTTTTCACCGTCTTCATCGTAATAGCAGGACTGATCGAGGACATGGACCAGGTAAATCTGCCCTACCTGGTCGTCTGCCCTGGCTAATATAACGCCGGCCTCGGCGACGCTGTTCATGCTGGCCGGCGAATCATCCACGGCGATCAGGCAGCGGGAAAAGAGCGATTCGCCGTCTTCAGGGACCCGGTCGCCGACCAGGTAGGTGGTGGCCCGGCTATAGCGATGAAGAACCCCGGCGACCACGCTGCCGATCAGTTTTTCCGAGGAGACCGCCAGGTTGCGTCTGCAGAGAATCAGACTGGTATAATATTCGGAGGCGGAGCTGATAATTTTGACCGGGTCGCCGTCTCTGACGATGGTCCGGGCGATCCCGGCACCGATCTCCTCATCGATCATTTCCCGGCATTTAAGAACCAGCGGCTGCACGCTGCTTTCCAGATGCCGGCGGTGCAGTTCATGCATCTCTGCAGGGGCCGGGGTCTCCCCCGAGGCCAGATCGAGCCCCTTCATCAATTCGCCCAGAAAGGTGCCGGTGACCACATGCAGGAGATCGGTTTTCTGCGGGCGCAGCCTGGTGGCCCGCAGAAGCGATCCAGTCAGCGCTGCCGCCCGCTTGAAGGCCTCCTCGTCACTGACCGGCAGCAGAATAGTACTCAGGGGGTCGGGCCGGCCGCCATGCTCCATGCTCCTGCGGCTGTTTGTCGATTCGTTCATATAATTACCCAACCGGTTATATTCGGGCCAATCCGGCCATCATCTGCGGAATACCCGCGACCATCTCTTCATTGTCCCGGCCAAACAGCTCCACCAGACACCCGCCATACATGACACCGATCCTGTCCGAGAGTTCCAGCGCCTCGGAGAGGTCACCGGTGATCAGCAGTATACCGGCCTGCTCCCGGGCTTTGAGCAGCAGATTCCAGACGTCTTCGGCGGCGGCGATATCGAGCCCCTGGGTCGGCTGCTCGGCCACGATCAGCCGCGGTTTCCGGTAAAATTCACGGGACAGCACCATCTTCTGCAGGTTGCCGCCGGAAAGCTGCCAGGCAAGCAGATCCGGATTGGTCGGTCTGATATCGAACTCCTCGATCAGGTATTCGAGCTTGGCCCGGGCTTCGTTTTTCGGCAGCCAGGGTCCGGCCTGGAACCCCTGCCGGGTGGTCAGCAAAAAATTGTCCACCAGGTCGAGCCCCTGGCAGGTCGCCAGCCCCTGCCGGTCTTCGGGTATATAGCTGAGTGCCTTGTCCCATGAGCGACGGGCAAAGAAATTCCTGCTGTCCTTACCCAGCAGCGTGATCACCCCGCTGCCCGTTTTCCTCAGGCCGCAGACCGATTCGACCAGCGGCTTCTGTCCGTTGCCGGCAACCCCCACGATGCCGACGATTTCACCCTGGCGCACCTCGAGATTGACATCCTGCAGGCCGCCCTCACTGAGACCGCTGACCTTCAGCACCTGCTGCCGGGTTTCCATGGGCTGATGATCGACCTGGAGCAGAACCTGGCGGCCCACCATTTTCTCGGCCAGTTCACTGGTGGACGAGACCTCGGAGGCCTTCATGCGGCCGGTGACTTCGCCCCGCTTGAGAATGGCAATATCGTCGGCGATGGACATGACCTCTTCGAGTTTGTGGCTGATGAAGACAATCGCCTTGCCGTCCTCCCGCATCTGTTTCATCGTCTTGAAAAGATTGGCGGCCTCATGGGGCGTCAATACTGCGGTGGGCTCATCGAAGATGAGAATAGAGGACTGTCTGAACAGCAGCTTGAGGATCTCCACCTGCTGCTTCTCACCCATGGACAGATCGGCCACCGTCCTGCCGGCTTCGACCCGCATGGTATACTGCTCACCGATCCCGGTAACGAGCCGGTTCAGGGCAGTGCGGCTCAGCCAGGTCCTGTCAGAGCTGCCCAGGATGACATTTTCGGCCACACTCATCGCCTCGACCAGCTTGAAATGCTGATAGACCATACCGATGCCGGCTTCAATGGCCTGTTCCGTGGTGGAAAAAGAGACCGGTCTGCCCTGCAGGTAGATCGTCCCGCTGTCCGGCTGCGACTGGCCGGCCAGAATCGACATCAGTGTCGACTTGCCGGCCCCGTTCTCACCCAGCAGCGCCAGGATGCGGCCCTGGCGGATATCGAGGCTGATCTCGTGGTTGGCCCTGACCTCGCCGAACGATTTGCTGATATTCTCCAGCCTTATGACGGGTGCATCTTCCATCTACAGTCGCTGAATCAGGTCTGCTGTCCGGCAATCGGCTGGACAAACTGCGACTCGGCGTCCCAGGGGAAGAGAATCCAGGTGTCCTGACTGACTTCGGTGACAAAGGTGTCGACCAGCGGGCGGCCGGCCGGCTTGGCATAGATGGTGGCGAAATGGGCCTTGGGTGCCATCTCCTTGACCACGGTAGCGGTGCGGCCGGTATCGACCAGGTCGTCGATCAGCAGCCAGCCCTCGCCGTCACCTTCGAATTTCTTCAGCACCTCCACCTCGCCCTGCTTGTCCTGCCAGTCGTAGCTGGACACACAGACGGTCTCCACCAGCCGAATGTCGAGTTCACGGGCGATAACCGCGGCGGGAACCAGCCCGCCCCGGGTAATGGCAATAATACCCTTGAAATAGCTCATATCGAGCAGGCGCCAGGACAGGGCCTTGGAGTCCCGGTGCAGCTGTTCCCAGGATATCGGGTAGGTACGGCGATAATCTTTACTGCTCATTGCATGTCCTCATCAATTAGATTGTGTTTCCCACGCCTTATTCGGCCGGCGCAATGTTTACGCCCAGAGCCGCCGGAGCCTCGGATTTCCCCCGGAGCCAGGAGGAAAAGACCAGCACAGCCACGGTCAGCCCGTAGGGCAGCATCAGCAGCAGCGATGAGGGGATCGGCGTCCCCGAGGCCTGCAACCGGAGCTGCAGGGCCATGATGCCGCCGAAGAGATAGGCCCCGAATACCGCCCGCCCCGGCCGCCAGAAGGCGAAAATGACCAGGGCCACGGCGATCCAGCCCCGGCCGGCGGTGAGGTTGTTGGTCCACAAGTGGGTATAGGCCAGTGACAGATAAGCGCCGCCGAGCCCCATGAAAAAACCGCCCCCCAGTATGCCGAGCCAGCGGTAGCCGACCACGTTCAGTCCGGCCGCCGTGGCCGCGGCGGGGTATTCACCGGCCGCCCGGAGGCTGAGCCCGAAGCGGGTGCGGTAGAGAAAGATCCACATCAGCAGCGGTATAAGATAGGTGAGATAGACCAGCAGGTCCTGCCTGAAGAAGATCGGCCCCAGGGCCGGAATATCAGCCAGAAACGGGATCGGCAGCGGGTCGAAGCCGGGTGCGGTCATGCCCACGTAAGGGGTGCCCAGATAATTGGCGACGCCCAGACCGAGGATGGTCAGGGCCAGGCCGGAGACCACCTGGTTGCCCTGGAAGCCCAGACAGACAATGCCGTGAATCGAAGCACAGCAGGCGCCGGCCAGCCCGGCTGCAGTAAAGGCCAGGTAGGGGTTACCCGTTGCTTTGGCGACCAGGAAGCCGGTCAGGGCTCCAATGATCATGATGCCTTCAACCCCCAGGTTCAGAATGCCCGACCGCTCGGTGAAAATCTCTCCCAGCGTGGCATAGAGGATCGGAGTTCCGGACTGGACAGCGGCCGCCAGAAGCGGGATCAGAAGATCAATGCTCATGGGCTTTACCGGTGAACACGATTCTATAGTAGCTGAACAGTCCGCCAGCCAGCACGGTCAGCAGAATCAGCCCCTCGATGATGCCGCCGAAGGCGGCCGGAACCTGCAGATCGAGCTGCATGCCTTCGACCCCGACCCGGAGGCCGGCCAGCAGAAACGAGGCCACCGCAATGTAGAACGGGTTCAGCCGGGCCAGCCAGGCAACGACAATGGCAGTATAACCGTAGCCGGCCATGATACTGGGCTGCAGCCGGTTGATGGTGGACGAGGCTTCGAGAAATCCGGCCCAGGCGGCCAGCGCCCCGCTCAGGGCCATGACCAGCATGACCAGGCGATCGTAGGGAATACCGGCGTATTTCGCCGCCCGCACGTTGTCGCCGCCGGCCTTGATTTCGAAGCCGATGCGGCTGTAGCGCATGAACACCCAGAAAGCCACACCGAGAACCAGGCAGTGGACCAGCCCCCAACTGTAGCTGGTGGCGCCGATTTTGCCGACCACGGCCGCCTCGGAGAATTCGGGGGTCATCGGAAAGCCGAAACTGGCTGGATCCTTCCAGGCCCCGTATACCAGATAATCGAGGATCAGAATGGCGATATAGTTCATCATCAGGGTGACGATGATCTCGTTGGTCTGCAGCTTCTGCCTCAGCACCGCCGGAATCAGGCCCCACAGCCCGCCGCCGATGACCGCCATGATGATCATCAGGGGGAGTACGATAAAAGACGGCGCCTCGGGAAATGACAGGGCCATCCAGGTAGCACCGACAGCGCCGAGGGCGAACTGCCCCTCTGCCCCGATATTCCACACCTGCAGTTTAAACGCCAGAGCCACGCCGAGCGAACAGAGAAAGATCGGGGTGGCCTTGAGGATCGCATCTTCAAGGGCGTAGCGGTTGCCGAACGCCCCCTTGAACAGCGTTACGATGCCGTCGACCGGGTCAGTCCCGCCGATGGACAGAAGAATCCCGCTGAGCAATAGCGAAAGGCCAATTGCCCCAAACAAAACAAGACAGGAGCCCCAGCCGAGGGGCTCCTGTCTTTTTACGACCCGTATCAAAGACATAGAATGACGGCAGCCGTTGAGCCGCCGTATCAGAAATAACCCTGCCTCATTACTCGGTGGTACCGACAACCCCCTCGACGAACCAGGTCATACCCAGCAATTCTTCGTCGCTCATGAAAGCACCGGCGGCAACTCTTTCAACACCTTTCTGGTCCCTGATCGGACCGACGAAAACGTGCTCTCCACCTTTGATAGCCTCTTTCTTGGCCATGACCTTGTCCTGCACGTCCTGGGGAACCATGTCGCTCATCGGCGCCAGGTCGACGATACCTTCAGCCAGTCCCGGCCAGGTCGAAGCGGCCTTCCAGGTGCCATCCTGAACCTGTTTGATGGTCTCCACGTAAAAGGGACCCCAGTTCCATACCGGAGCAGTCAGATGCGACTTCGGGGCAAACTGACTCATGTCGGAGTTGTAGCCGATCGAATAGACACCCTTTTCCTGAGCCGCTTCCTGCGGACCGGGAGAATCCTGATGCTGGGCAATCACATCGGCGCCGACATCAAGCAGCGACTTGGCTGCCTCTTTCTCGGTTGCCGGGTCGTACCAGGTCTTGGTCCAGACCACCCGAACCGATACGTCGGGGTTGACCGACTGGGCGCCCAGGGTAAAGGCGTTGATACCCCTGATAACCTCAGGAATCGGAAAAGCGGCGGCATAGCCGAGAATATTGCTTTTAGTCATCGCCCCGGCAACCATGCCGGAGAGAAAACGGGCCTGGTACATGCGGCCGAAATAGTTGCCCATGTTGTCGGCCATCTTGAAACCGGAGCAATGCATGAAGGTGACCTCGGGGAACTGCTTGGCAACCTTGAGCATCGGGTCCATGTAACCGAAACTGGTGGCAAAAATGACATCATATCCCTTGCGGGCCATATTGAGCATGACCCGTTCCGAATCGGGTCCTTCGGGGACTGCCTCGACGTAGGAGGTTGTCACCCCGTCCATCTTCTCGACTTGCTGACGGCCCAGATCATGGGCATACGACCAGCCGGCATCGCCGATCGGCGATACATAGACAAAGCCGACGTTCATCTCTTCGGCGGACGCCTGTGAGAAAGAGAGTCCGGCGGCGAGCACCGCAGTTGCAAAAATTTTACCCAAACGCATACTGATCCTCCTGCTAAACCTTTCGTTATGATTTATCAGTTTCCATCCGGAAACTATTTATAAAACCTGCTTCAAGAACAGCTTTGTCCTGTCTTCCCGGGGGGCGGTGAAAAAATGCTCCGGTGTTCCCTCCTCGACCATCTTGCCCTCGTCCATGAACAGCACCCGGTCGGCAACTTCCCGGGCAAAGCCCATTTCGTGGGTCACCACCATCATGGTCATGCCCTCTTTGGCCAGCGTTTTCATAACATCGAGCACCTCGCCGACCATTTCCGGATCCAGCGCCGAAGTCGGTTCGTCGAACAGCATCACCTTGGGATCCATGGCCAGGGCGCGGGCAATCGCTACCCGCTGCTGCTGACCGCCGGAAAGCCTCGACGGGTATTCACTTTCCTTCTCACCAATACCGACCTTGACCAACAGCGCCCGGGCCTTCTCCCGGGCCTCTTTCCTGCTTCGCTTGCGCACCCGCTGCTGGGCCAGGGTCAGGTTCTCCAGCACGGTCTTGTGCGGAAACAGGTTGAACTGCTGGAAAACCATGCCCACTTCGGCCCTGATCTTGTTGATATTGGTCTTTTTGTCGGCTATATCGACGCCGTCGATATAGACGTGACCCTCGTTGAACATCTCCAGGCCGTTGATGCAGCGGATAAAGGTCGATTTACCTGATCCGGACGGGCCGATGACGACCACCACCTCTCCCTTGGCCACCGTGGTCGAAACCCCGTCAACGGCACGGACCGTGACGCCGCGGCCGCTGAACACCTTTACCACATTTTCAGCTCTAATCACTGACCCTGAGCCTCCGCTCCATATAGAAGACAAATTGAGACAATACCGAGGTGACCATCAGATACATGGCCGCCACCACCAGCCATATCTCGAAGGTGGCAAAGGTCGAGGTGATGATTTCCCGACCCGACTTGGTCAGATCGGTGATGGCAATGACCGAGACCAGCGACGAATCCTTGATCAGACTGATGAACTGGCCGGACAGCGGCGGCAGGATGCGTTTGAAGGCCTGGGGCAGGATAATGTCCATCATCGCCTGGGGCATACTCATGCCCAGCGAACGGGCAGCCTCCATCTGTCCTTTGGGGATAGACTGGATGCCGGCCCGGATTATCTCCGCCACGTAGGCGCCGGCAAACAGAGCCAACGCCCCGATTCCGGCGACATTGCGATCGAGATTGAAAACCGTGCCGAAGAAAAAATAGGCGATGAAGATCTGAACCAGCAGCGGCGTGCCCCGGATTACCTCGACATAAATCGCCGCCAGGGTAGACACCGTGTAGTTCTTCGATATCTTCATCAGCCCGGCAATCAGGCCGAGCATCAGGCCGAAGACACTGGAGATCGCCGACAGCCAGAGCGTCGTCCACAACCCGGTGAGCAACGGCCCCATGGCCCAGCTGAAGACGTAACCGACGGTGTCGCCTGCAAACAGGTCGTCTCCTGTATCTATCTTGACCGTTTCACTGTCGACGGTGAGCTGCTCAAGCACACCGTCAAACGAGGCAACGGTGATCGTGGCGTCGGAGCCCTTGACCACAATGTCCTTGACAATACCGTCAAAGGAAACCTTGACCGGGTCTTCTGCCTGGTAGAGGAAATATTGCGGGACCCGGTACCAGCGCCACTCATAGTCGATGCGCTGAACCGACCCATAGATTCCTGCGGCCGACAGGATCAAAATGACGGCCAGCAGGATTTTCCAGGGCCACACTCTTTCGGCGGCGATCACGTTCGCTCAGCTCCTACTGGATTTCCTTCAGCCAGTCGTCGCTGCCGAACCATTTGTTGTAAATTTTTTCATAGGTGCCGTCGCTCTTGATCTGGAACATGAAGTTGTTGAGCCAGTTCAGGAAGTCGTGATCACCTTTTTTGACGGCCCAGGCCAGCGGCTCGTAGGTGAACGGCTCGGCGAGATGAAAAATCTTGCCGCCGCCCTTCTCGGCGTGGGCGATGGCGTTGAACGGCAGGTCGTAGATGAAGGCATCGATCTTGCCGTTGATCAGCTCCATGACACCTTCCTGCTCGGTCTCATAGGAGATGTAGGTGGCGTTGCCGAGCAACCGCTTGGTGGCCTGCTCCCCGGTGGTTCCGAGCTTGGAGCCGACGGTGTACTTGGGATCGTTCAGGTCCTTGTAATAGGTTACCGTGCCCTCGTGCTTGTTGGCAACCAGCGCCGACTGGCCGATGATGATATAGGGCTGGGCGAAATTGATGGACATGTTGCGCTGCTGGGTCAGGGTCATACCGGACATGATGATATCGAATTTGTCGGTGATCAGGGCGGGAATGATGCCGTCCCAGGCGGTGGAAACGAGCTCGAGCTCGACGTCCATGGCCATGGCCATGCGCTTGGCCATATCGACGTCAAAGCCGATAATCTCGCCTTTCTTGTTGGTCAGCTCGAATGGCATATAGCCGGGCTCCATACCGACACGGAGCTTCCCTCTTTTCTGGATCTCGTCCAGAGCACCGGCAAACAGGCTGGTGGTACTCAGCATGAAAGCGGCCAGAACGACACACAACATTACAGTTCTTTTCATCATCTTCTCCTTTGTTTGGTGTTGATTCTCAAAAACAGGCAGCCCTCACAGCCGCGAAGACCGCTTCAATCCCCTCTGTCACAGTAAGAATTTCGATCCGGCAGGCTTCGCTGACCGCGGGCTGCATAATGGTATGTGCCGCCCGGCATGGCGAGGTTTCCCGGACCCGGAAACCGTTACATCTCTTCTTCTTCGACAATAGTTGAGCGAATTGTTTTATATAACACAGCGCCCTGCCCAGAACAACCAGCTTTTGCGACAACTCCCAATCCGGCGCCAGATAATCGGCTCTCCAGGGCCCGGCGAAAACTCATCGAACCCGGATCTGGACCCGATCTTTCGCCGGTGGTCCACCGTGCTCACCGCCAGCATCGATTTTGCATCCATTATGGGATTTTCCTGCTATAATCATCACCAGTGGTTGGAAGAACACCAAAACCCTTTTCAGACAGGTGCCGGGGCGACCACTGGCCCGCTTGGCCCACCTGAGCATAAACTGCTTCGATGATTCATCTCGATGACACCCTCCTGATCGGCCGCGGCACGCTGCGGGCCTGCTATATCCACCCGGACCGCGACGATCTGGTCGTCAAGGTACCGCTGCCCGATACCCCCGACGGCAATGATGCCAACCAGAAAGAGATGAGGAGCTATCGCCGGATCAGCCGGCTGCACCCTGAGGTCCGCCATCTCAGCCGCTGCCACGGCTTTGTCGAGACCGATGCGGGAAACGGCCTGCTGTGCGACTGTATCCGAGACTATGACGGAACGGTGTCGAAAACAGTCTGGGATATCGTCGTTCACCACAGCTCCTGCGACATGGAGGTTCTGCTCGAAACGGTTGACCGATTCTGTGCCTACCTTATCGAACATGATATCTTTTTGTTCGATATCAATCTGAAAAATGTCGCCCTGCAGGTAAGGAAGGACGCCGGCTGGCAGGCCTGGGCAATCGACCTGAAAGGTCCCTATGACAACAAGGAGTTTCTGCAACTCTCCAGCCGCATCACCTTTCTCGGGCGCCGCAAACTCAAGCGCAGAACAGAGGAACTCCTGGAGCGGATCGTGATCTTTCGTGAGCAGCGGGAATCGCTGAAAGAATTTTATTGAGGCGGCTCCAGCCGGTCGTCGGTCCCGGTCTCTTCGAGTTTCAGAAAAAGATCGCCGCGGCCAGCTTCACCGGACCTTCCCTTGCCGCGCAGCCTCAGCCTCGAACCGGATCGGCTCCCGGCGGGAATCTTCACCCTGAGCATCTCCTGACCTTCGGGGCCTTCGCTGACCACCTGAACCGTCTTTCCCTCCAGCAGTTCGGCCGCGCTCAAACGCATCGAGTAGGTGATGTCCAGCGCTGCTGGCCGAGGCTCCGCGGCAGCCGGCACGGTCTCTTTTTGACTGGTACCGCTCAACAGTGAGCCGAGCCGGTCTCTGACCCCTTCGAGTACCGATTTCTTGTCACCGGGGCCCTTGGTGATTGAACGCAGTAGAGCCGGACCCGCCAGCGAACCGAGCATGAACAGGCCGCCGATGAACAAACCTTTACCGCCAAAGAAACTATTTCTGACAAAGCGGCTGGAATGCCTGAAGCCGTTCTGCTGAAATTCCCGCAGCAGCCCCTGAAACATCGCCTGGAACCGGGGGTCCTGGAAGAGGTCCTTGAGGATGTCTTCCTGGGTGTATGAGAAACCGCCGGGGCCGCCGTTCTGCTGCCATTCTGCTCCGACCGCCCGGGCCCGGTCATACTGCGGACGCTTGACCGGGTCGCTCAGTACCCCATAGGCCTCGGCTATATCCTTGAACTTTTCCTCGGCCTGCGGATCATCGGGGTTGCGGTCCGGGTGATACTGCATGGCCAGCCTGCGATACTGCCTGCGGATCTGATCCTCCCCCGTTTCGGTGGTCACCCCGAGTATGTCATAATAGTCTTTCATCGAGCCCTTCGTCCAAACCCATCCGGCCATTTTTAATAAGATTCAGCCACGTGCTCTGCATGGATGAGACTATAAAAAGCGACTCATGAATTGTCATCTCTTTTCCATATTCTCCCTGGACTGCCATCTGCCGATACCGGGCGCTTACCGCTTGTATCGGCCGCCCGAGTCGGATATGGTGGTAACGAAATGGTGCAGTCCACCGATTTATTTACTTTTATCGAACCAGACAGGTCATGGCCAGCCAATCGAACCGGAGCCGAGCGCCCATTTCGGGTTTTATCTTTCATCTGCACCCCAGAAAGGTTGCCGCCGAAACGATCCGCTTTACCCTCAGTTTCGGCCTCGGTGGCATGGCTGCGACCCTGTTTCTGGTCCTGCTCATAACCGGTGTGCTTCAGCTGCTGAGCTACTCGGCCGACAGCGCGGCGGCCTACCAGTCGATTACCGCTATGTACGGCGCGGCATCACCGGCAGGTTTTATCAGAAATGTGCACTACTGGTCCGGCAACCTTCTGGTAATCGTCGTCTTTCTGCACCTGCTCCGGGTATTCCTGACCGGCGCCTTGGGCAAAGGGCGGCGGCTCAACTGGCTGATCGGCATGACCCTGTTCCTGCTGGCTCTTTTCGCCAATTTTACCGGTTACCTGCTGCCCTGGGATCAGCTGGCCTTCTGGGCAGTGACCATCTTCACCAACATGGTCGGCTATCTGCCGCTGATCGGGGAACGGTTCAGCGGCTTACTGCGGGGTGCGACCGAAGTCGGCCCGGCCACCCTGGCCAATTTCTTCGCCATCCATGTCGGCCTGATACCCCCGCTGATCGTCGTTCTGCTGATCTATCATTTCTGGCTGATTCGCAAGGCAGGGGGGCTGGTTCGAGACAGTGATGCAGAAAAGCCGGTTGTGATGATCGACACCGTCCCGACCCTGGTTGCCAGAGAGGCGGCGGTGGGGCTCGGTTTGTGCGGGCTGCTGTTTGTCTTCTCGGCCCTGATCGACGCGCCGCTGGCCGCCATCGCCAACCCGGGAGAGAGCCCCAATCCGGCCAAGGCGGCCTGGTATTTCATGGGTCTGCAGGAGCTGCTGCTGCATTTTCACCCGGTCTTCGTCATCTGTGTCATTCCTCTGCTGATGGTCGGCCTGCTGGCCCTGCTGCCGTTCATCAGCAACGGGGTCCTGCCGCCGGGCATCTGGTGCGGCAATGGTCGCGGCAGGCTCCTGGCCGCCGGCTCCTTCGGCGCCGGCCTGCTGGCAGTTTTCCTGCTGATCTTCCTCGACGATCTGCTGCTCAAAAGCGGCCCTGACAGCCAGGCTCTCACCCCCTGGTTCAGCCGCGGCGTCATGCCGCTGGCTGCGGCGATCCTTACCGGCTTCGTCATCTACCTGCTGCTGCGCCGCAGAAATTTCCCGCGGTCCGCCGCCGTGATGGCCCTGGTAATGATCAGTTTCGGCATGGTCTGCGGGCTGACCATCATCGGCATCTGGTTCCGCGGGCCGGGCATGGCACTTGGTTTTTCACTGTAACAGGATTGATTCATGGCAACGGACCAGACACTACCCTCGGACCATCTTGAAAAACCCCGGCGGCGGACGCTGCTCAACCGGCTCTGGGCCTTTCTCGGGCTGCTGGCCTTCATCGAACTGGGCTGGCTCACCACCGCTATCTTCAAATCCCGAAAAGTTTCCAACACGGCAGGGCAAAGCGACGTCCTGGTCGACGGCGGCCTGGTGGAGTCCTTCCGTGCCGGCAATGTCAAAGCGATTCCCGAGGGTATGTTCTATCTCTCCCGCCTCGAGGACAACCGCTTCATCGCCCTGTCCAGGACCTGCACCCATCTCGGCTGCGCCCTCTCGTGGGACGATCAGGAGAAAAAATTCATCTGCCCCTGCCACGGTTCCACCTTCGACCGCACCGGCGCGGTGCTGACCCCGCCGGCCATCCGTCCGCTCGATTTCTACCCGGTCCGCATCGAAGACGGCCGGATCAGAATCGACATTTCGGCACCGAAGCGGCGGGAAAGCTTCGATCCGAATCAGACGACAGCCGCCTGATGCAGAAATCAGAAATAAAGAGTCAGGCCGCCCGGACGGCACCAACCAAACGGGCGGTGAGGAGCAGGCTCGGGGCCTGGGAAACGGCTGCCCTGGCCGGTCTGGTACTGATGCTTGTGTCGCCGTTCATCTACCTGCAGCGCAGCCACCACACGCTGGTCCCGGCAGCCGAGCCCGAGCTGCATTTCGTCGGCAGCAAGCGCTGCGCCGAGTGCCACCAGCCCTTCTACGAAAAATGGCAGGGTTCCCATCACGACCTGGCCATGGATACGGCCACCGAACAGACGGTACTGGGCGATTTTAACGATGCCACCTACCACGACCCTTACAACCAGGTCACCAGCCGATTCTTCCGGCAGGACAATAAATTCATGGTCGAGACCGAAGGGCTCGATGGGGAGCTTGAAACATTTGAAATAACGCACACCTTCGGTGTGTATCCCCTGCAGCAGTACCTGATCCCCTTTCCGGGCGGCCGCCTGCAGGCCCTCAACATTGCCTGGGATGACCGGCAGAAGCGCTGGTACCGGCTGCCGCCCTACGAAGTCGAGGGCACCGGCGACTGGCTGCACTGGACCCGGGGCGGCCAGACCTGGAACGGTATGTGCGCCGAATGCCACTCGACCCGGCTAAAGAAAAATTTCGACATCGCCACCGGTGAATATCAGACCAGCTGGTACGAAATCGATGTCGGCTGTGAAACCTGTCACGGCCCCGGTTCCCGCCATGCCAGATGGGCGGCCAAGCCGCCGCTGGCCCGCCCAACGATCGACAATGTCGGCCTGGCGGTCGACACCTCAGACATTACCAGCAAAGAGCAGATCTCCCTCTGCGCCCCCTGCCACTCCAGGCGTTTTCAGCTTGGCGACAACCGTCATCGGCAGGGTGATGTACTGGACGTCATGGTGCCGTCCCTGCTCGAAGAGGGACTCTATTACGCCGATGGCCAGATCCTCGAAGAGGTCTATGTCTACGGCTCTTTTGCACAGTCCAAGATGTATCGCCACGGGGTCCGCTGCAGCGACTGCCATGACATGCACAGCCTGTCAACCCACCAGGAAGGCAACGATCTCTGTCTGCAGTGTCACCGGGCCGAGGACTACGACCGCTATGAACACCACTTTCACCAGCGCGAGTTCGAAGGCAAACCGAGCCAGGGGCACCTCTGCGTAAAGTGCCACATGCCCGGTCGAACCTATATGGGCATCGACTACCGCCCTGACCACAGCCTCAGGGTTCCCCGTCCGGATCTGAGTCTGTCCATCGGTACACCAAACAGCTGTTCCACCGCAGACTGTCACGCTGACAAGCCCCTCTCCTGGGTCAATGACCACTACCAGAGCTGGTACGGAAAGACCAGAAAACCGCACTACGGTGAAATATTTGCTGCCGCCCGCTCTGGTGACCCGGCAGCGGCGAGACGGACTGCGCCGGCTGTCGGAAGACGGTCTGATGCCGGTAATCGTCCGGGCAACGGCGCTGTCCCTGTTGAGGAGCTATCCCGGGCCGGCCACCACCCAGACCCTGGTCAACGCCCTTGGTGACACGGACAGCCTGATACGCTATACGGCAATACGCGGACTCGGGAATCTCGACATTCCGGCCAGACTGACCCATCTTGCCCCGAAGCTTTACGACCCGGTCCTGGCGGTCAGGATCGAGGCCGCCGCCGCACTGGCCGCCATACCGGAAAACCGGATCAGAAAAGACGATATCGAGGCCTTCAGGTCCGCCCTGGAAGCCTATCGGCAAGCCATGCTCTACAACAGCGATTTCGCCCCCCAGCGCTACAATCTGGGCAATCTCGCCGCAGCTCTGGGCAGCGATGACGAGGCGGCGGACTACTACCGGCAGGCGATCGAAATCGACGATCAGTTCTATCCTGCCAAAGTCAACCTGGCCATGGCCCTGAACCGTTCCGGCGACAACCAGGATGCTGAACGGCTGCTGCGCGATGTGGTCGAGGCCAATCCCCAGCTCCACGAAGTGCGCTATTCGCTTGGCCTGCTGCTTGCCGAACTGGAAAGGTTCGAGGACGCAGCCGAACAGCTGGGCCAGGCCGCCGAAGCCATGCCGGGCTATACCCGGCCGCGCTACAATCAGGCCCTGGCCCTGCTCAAGCTGCAGCGCTATGAGGAAGGTGAGCAGGCCCTGCTCCTGGCCCTGGAGGTCGAACCCGAGAACCGTGAGTACTTTTCGACACTGGCCAATCTGTATCTCAATTTCAGGATGATCGACCGGGCCGAACAGCTGGCCCGCACCATCCTCGACAAAGTTCCTGATCACCCCGACGGCCGTCAGCTCCTGGAGCTGATCGAGCAGGGCCGAACCCCCTGATCACTAATTCAGCGGGTATTCAGGGCGGACCGGGTCCTGCGGGGCAGCCGCGGACTCACCGGGCTTGATTATCTGCCCGCTTGTTAATACAATTATCGGACAGGCAGGTATCAGTCAGCTCATTTCTCTACCTCAGCGGGTTCATACATCATGGCAACTCGAGCAAAAACACCACCACCACCCTCTTTCAATCTGGAAAGCCACGAGTGCTACCTGAACAGGGAGCTGACCTGGCTGGCCTTCAACCAGCGGGTGCTCAGCGAAGCGACCGATGAGCGGGTGCCGCTGCTGGAGCGGGTCTTCTTCGTGGCCGTGGTCGGCTCCAACCTGGATGAATTCTTCATGAAGCGGATCGGCGGTCTCAAGCAGCAGGTCGGCGCCGGGGTCAAAAAGCAGACCGTTGACGGTATGCTCCCCCAGGAGCAGATCGACGCCTGCTACCGGGTGGCCCAGGATATCCTGGTCGAGCAGCGCCGCATCGAAAGCATATTGCGCGATCTTCTCGAAAAAGAGCATATCTGCTTCCGGGCATACGAAGAGCTGAGCGCCGCCCAGAAAAAGGAGATGGACATCTATTTCAAGAAAGAGATCTACCCGCTTCTGACCCCCCAGGGTATCGATCCGGCCCACCCCTTTCCGTTCATCTCGAACCTGTCGCTGAATCTTCTGGTGACCACCAGTGAGCCGGGTTCGCAGCACCAGTTCCTGAACCGGATCAAGGTGCCGCTGGGTGTCGGGGTGCCCCGCTTTATCCCGGTCGGCCGCAAGCAGCTGTTCATCACCTTCGAGGACCTGATCGCCAACAACCTTCAGGAGATCTTTCCCGGGCTGGTGATTCACAGTCATGAATTTTTCCGGGTTACCCGCAACGCCAACACCGATCGACGGGAGGAGCAGGCCAACGACCTGCTGTCGATGATCGAGTCGGCCCTGCGCGACCGCAAGTTCGCCGACATCGTCCGGCTCCAGACCGCCGCCGACATGACCCCCCAGCATCGGGGCATGCTGGCCGCCGAGCTGGGCATCGACGAGCAGCAGGATGTCTTCGAGGCCCCCGGTATCCTGGCCAAACAGGATCTGATGGAAATCTGGAAAATCGACCGTCCCGAGCTGCATTACCCGGTCCATCAGCCCTGCGACCATCCGCAAGCTGATCATAGACGAGCCCAATTTTTTTCACATTCTCAGGAAGCAGCAGAACGTCCTGCTCCAGCACCCGTACGAATCGTTCGACACCTCGGTGGAACGATTTCTCAAGGAGGCCAGCACCGACCCCAAAGTCCTGGTCATCAAGATGACGCTCTATCGGACCAGCTCCGACTCGCGCATTATCCAGTATCTGGTCGATGCCGCCCACAACGGCAAGCAGGTTGCCGTGGTGGTCGAGCTGATGGCCCGTTTCGACGAATCGGCCAATATTAAATGGGCCGAAGCCATGGAGGAGGCCGGCATTCACGTGACCTACGGCGTCGTTGGCCTGAAGACCCACTCCAAGGTCATTTTCGTGGTCAGGCGTGACTATAACGGCCTCAAACGCTACGCCCATATCGGCACCGGCAACTATCATGCCGGCACCGCCCGGCAATACAGCGATATCGGTCTGCTGACCGATGACCCGGTGATCTGCGAGGATCTTACCGAACTGTTCAACTATCTGACCACCGGCTATGCGCCGGTCAGGAAATATCAGAAGATTCTGCCCTCACCCAATAATTTAAAACAGGCGCTGCTCAAAAAGATCGGCCGGGAAATCGACCTGCACAGTCCCGACAATCCCGGCCTCATCCAGTTCAAGAGCAACGCCCTGGAAGACAAGGATATCACCAGGGCCCTCTACCGTGCCTCACAGGCCGGCGTGCATATCGATCTGATCATCCGCGACACCTGCCGGCTGCGACCCGGCATTGAAGGGCTGTCGGATAATATCAGGGTCATCTCCATTGTCGGGCGCTTTCTCGAACACGCCCGGATCTTTTATTTCAGAAACAGCGGCGCTGAGGAATATTTTATCGGCTCCGCCGACCTGATGAAAAGGAACCTGGAATCACGCGTCGAGGTAGTCACCCCGATCGAGGATAAAAGCTGCCAGGAACGGCTCAGGGAAATTCTCGATATCCAGCTCACCAACAAACGCAGTGTCTGGGATATGCAGGCCGACGGCAGCTACGTCAAACGGACCCCGGCAAAAGGCGACGATGACCGGACCGTGCAGGAAATTCTGATCGAACTCGCCGAAAAGCGGCTGGCCGCCTCAGCATCGGCGAAACTCAAGAAACTCAAGAAGTCAGGCAAAGCCAGGAAGCGCAAGCGCAACTGAGCCGCTCACCAGCCAGCGGTTCCCGGATCAGGCCACCTCGTCGAAGCGGCAGGACAGTACCAGTTCGCCGTCTTCGAACTGTTTCTTGACCTTGTAGGGCAGTGTCCTGAACAGGTTGATCATCGCCTGGTTGGTGGGAAAGGTGTAGGCGATCAGCCCGGCGATTCCGCTCTCCCGGGCGGCGCTGGCCAGTTTGTGCAGGAACAGCTTGCCCAGCCCCTTGCCCTGATAACCGGGGCTGACCGAGAAGGCGACTTCGGCCATATTGATGGTGTTCAGCCGCATACTTTCCGCCACGGCCACGATCCGGCCGAAGCCGAACTCCCCGACAACGGCCACCAGGGTGAGGCTGTTGACATAGTCGATCTGCGAGCGCAGCTCCACATCCTTGCGTCCGAAAATCGTCTTCTGCCCGAAGAACCGGGACACCACGTCCTCTTTGGGCAGGGTATAGTAGTGCTCCTGGATCCGGCGCTCGTCCACCGGTTTGGCGGGCCGGATAAATATCTCTTCGCCGTTGACCTCGATGGTCTCCTCCAGCCTGACCGGGTAGACCGCTTTGACCGCCTCCCCCAGGGTTCGCTCCAGCCCGATCAGCCCCTGCTCCTTGGCCGCCTCGAACAGGGCTTCACGGAAATCGGGGTGGGCGATGGTGATCATCGCGATCACCCGCTCCTGCAGGCTTTTGCCGAACAGGTTGACGGCCCCGTATTCGGTAACCACATAGTGAACGTCCCCCCGGGGAACGACGACGGGAACGTTGTTGAAGCTGGGCACGACATTTGAGATCGGCTGCCCGTCTTCGTCGGGCCGGGTCGACATCAGCATCAGGATCGACTTGCCGCCGGGGGAACGGCGGGCCCCCCGGACAAAGTCAGGAATGCCGGAGACCCCGGCAAACCTGGTTGCCGCAGAAGCCTCGGCCGACACCTGGCCGGTCAGGTCCATGCTGTAGGCCACATTGAGCGAGATCATCCGGTGATGCTGGGAAATGATGGACGGATCGTTGACATAGTCGGAGGGATGGAAGTCGACCGCCGGGTTGTCGTTTAAGAACTCATAGAGGTCGTGGCTGCCGACCGCCATCGAGCCGACCATTTTGCCTTCGTTTATCCCCTTTTTCTGGTTGGTGATGATTCCCTGGGCGTACAGATGCATGATATCGTCGGTGATGAACTGGGAGTGGATGCCCAGGTCGTTCTTGTTGCTCAAACCCCGAACCGTGGCCTGGGAAGCGGCATCGAGTCCGATCTGCAGGGTCGAGCCGTCCTCGATCAAATGAGTGATGTGGGTGCCGATTTCGTTGGCCGCTTCGGAAACCTCCCTGGTCGGGGGCACCGAAAGCAGGTCCTCTTCATGTTCGACCACGTAATCGACGTAGTTGACATGGATGAAGCTCTGGCCCATGACCCGCGGCATTCTCGGGTTGACCTGGGCAATGACCAGGTCGGCGGAGCGGGCCGCCGCCATGGTGACATCGACGGAGATTCCCAGGCTCATCCAGCCGAAATCGTCCGGCGGAGAAACCTGGATCAGGGCAACGTTGAGCGGCATCTTCCGGGTGGTGAACAGGCTCGGCACATCGGACATGTTCATCGGCGTGATGAACCGCTTCTGAGGGGCAATCGACCGCGATATTGCCGACCCCAGGTAGATCGAGCGGATGTTCAAGCTGGTATCTTTGGTCTTGTCGGCGATGGCCGTCAGGGAGGCGGTTTCACGACCCAGCAGGCGGACGATCTCCAGGCCGCTGAAGGTGTTGGCCTGCTCGGTCAGGGCCTGAACCAGGTGCTGCGGTTCGCCGCACCCCGATCCGATAAAGACCCGATGCCCGGATTTGATCAGACTGACCGCCTGGGCCGCGGTGATCTTTTTCTGCAGGTAGCTGTCCGCCCAATATTGCGATGCAGGCATGGGAGTGGTCTCCTGTTCCGATGGAGGTTGCACGTCCGCAACACAGGCCGCCCCCTTTTAATCAAGGAGCAGACACCGGTACTGAGCGCACGCATTTTTCAGTTATCCGTTCTTTATAAGCCGATTTCAGCTGATCCTCAATCAGAATCGAAGGCGGGTGATGATGGTCCAGCCATTGGCACCGCTTCACAACCTGCACCTCTCATCAAGGCCGGTGTCTTGTTGTTAAGCAATAATCATCATTTTTTTAGTTAAAAATAACCCGGTTCTCTTTAAAGGTATCTTTTCATGTGAGCGTCAAGGGCGGTAAGGCCTTTATCAAGACCTTTGCGACCGAAACCAAGTCGAAAGCGGTCTGCAGGTGTGGCACTCAATTCCGAGCTGTAAATGGTACTTGGCAAAAACAAAATACCACTCTCTTCAATCAAAGAACGGCAAAACCTCTCAACCCCATCAGATCCTTTGTATCTTGGAAAGGCCATGCATGAGCCATCAGGACGCTGCCAATCGAACAGCTGCGGATACCGCGCAAAAAATGCATCCCATTGCAGCAGATTTTCATCGACGATCCCACAATTGCGCGCCAGCAAACTCTCGCGATTGCGCAAGGCAATCTGGGCCAGGCGCTCGCTTGGCCCGGAATTGCAAATAGAAAGATAGTGTTTCATCCGCTCCATCTTCGATATCACGTCCTTGTCAGCACAGGCAATCCAGCCTATCCGAAGCCCTGGCAGTCCGTAGGATTTAGACATCACATTCAAGGATAACCCACGTTCATACAGATCGGCGATATAGGGTAAATGCTGCGTTCCGGTAGGGCCAAGACCATGGAAAATTTCATCGTGAAGAATATACACACCATGTCTGCGGCATAACTCAATTAAAGCCTCATAGCGATCGGCAGGCAGGATTGTACCGGTTGGGTTATGCGGGAAATTAATCGTCACCAGCCTGGTGTTCGGGCGGATCGCTTCAGCGACCCGGTCCATATCCAGCGACCAGCCATCATCGCCATCCAATGGCACGCCGGTCGCTTCACACAGGGCCACCGGTAAGGTTTCATGTGATTGATAATTGGGCGTAACCACGATTGCGTGACTGTCTTTATCGAGCAGCACCGAGTGAGCCGCAAAAATCCCTTCACTCGCGCCGGCGAAACAAAGTATTTCATCAGCACTGCGGTTTTCGTACAACCCGGCGATGGTCTCACGCAGATCCGGTGCACCAAACGTTTCGGTGTATCCAAGCCACATGTTTTCAAAGGCTTCACGTTCCTCAGGCGTTGCCATTGACAGTAAATCACGCATTGACATGCTCTCAGCATCCGAGGCCGTCAGGTGATATTTGGCTTTGAATTCCCACTTCGAGAAGTGGGTTTCAAGCCTGAAGTCGGGCAGCATTGTTATCCATTGTTCTCTGTTTCGTTATATTGTCGGTGCGCCAGCAAGGTTAAAAATACTGCGTCCTGTAAAACTGCTTAATTAACTGATTTTTTTATATATCTCGTCTATGGCCAACATTAACGATCCATACGGTTAATTCATAATCTTGAGTAGAATAGACCATTCGATAATCACCTTGTCGCATCCAATATCTTTCGTGGCCTGTCAACTTCTCACTTCCGACAGGACGAGGATCTCTACGAAGAGATTCTATCTTTTCATTTTGAACGGCGGCATCTCATTGATCTGCTCAAGCCGCCGGATCGCTTTCAAGCATAGGTTTCTCCACAATTATTGTTGTGGAATCAACCATGAGACAGCAGTGTTATCGGATAACGGTAAGTGAACCGGCTTGGGCCGCGAAGTGGCCCACGTCCGGGATAAATACCAGGTCATCTAAAATTTTAATGTGAATGAAGAAATTTGGGGGAAAGAGGTTTTACCATTTGCCAAGAATTTGATTCTTGTTCTGCACTCCATAAATCATAATTCTTTTGCAAATTCATCCACAAGTCAGGAGTTGTATCAAATGCTCTAGATAATCTCAGAGCCATTTCCGGGGTGATTGAACCTCTTTCATTTATAATCTTTGAAAGAGTTTTCCTGGAGACACCGAGATTATTTGCCATATCTTTTATTGATATTGAAAGAGGGATTAGATAATCTTGCTTGATAACTGAACCTGGGGGGGTTGGCTTTCTTTTCATTTTCTGCATCTCAGCCTCTCAGTGATAATCGCCATAATCGACGATGTATGCGTCGCCATCTACGAATTCAAAAAAGACCCTCCAGTTCCCAGATACTTTTACTGAGTATAGTCCTGCTTTATAACCTTTCAACTTATAAAGGTTAGATCCTGGGAAATTCATATCTTTGATTTCAGTTGCAGCATTCAAACGCTCAAGGACTCTTGCTGGTCGAATCGCGTGGTCAGTCTTGATTCCTTTTTTGCTCCCCGAGCGCCGGTTCAAACGCCTCTGTGTCAACACCGAGCACGACAGGAATTTGGGGCATGCGGCACAAGAACCCAGTCACTCGACGTTCAGATGCCGTTGGGCCGTAAAGATTCCCTCTGTGATTGGCTTGCGGGTCGAATCCAACTGATTGATCAGCATCCCGGAGAACGTTCCTTCCACAACGCCTCCGGCCTTCCCATAAGCGGACACGGCGATGGTAACGGTTTCGGAGTCGTAGTTGCTGAAAGGGGGCTTGATGAATGAACAGGTCGCGCCAGCGTCCTCATCGAACTGTCCGGTGGCCGTGCCGGGAATTTCCAGCATCAGGGTCCACTCGCTTTCGTCCCCGCCGCTCGTAATACTGGTGCTGTTTTCACCTGGAAAGGAGTTCGCGATGCAGGTCGTGCCGTCATACTGCTTGCCATCAAACACGAAACTGATGCGCCCAGCAACGACTCCGTTTTCGCCGCCCGGGCCGCCCACCACATTGTTATCAGCACCGTTGCCGCCATCGCCGCCTTTCCCGTACCCAGAGCCAAGGCTGATCGCCAGCATGAGGATCCCCCAGACAATGCCAGCGGAAAATATACGCATTATTTTCAGACCCAGTGTGCGACTACCCCACCGAACTCTCTTTGTGTCTTTGCCAAACGAGAACGCGCTCATTCTGTGTCCCTCCGTTGGTGTGTCTTGAGTATTGGTGACATTTGCGTTGCCGACTTCCTGGTTGTTGTGCTGTTACCTCAAATCAGTTCTGATCCTCCTGCCGAACGTTATAGCTCAGGGGCGCGGCTCTGCCGCGTCCGACTGCATGCGATTGTTATTCGTCATTGTATATTACTGGCATTTTGCCTTTCCACACATCCCACAGTTCAGGGTCTATAGCTAAATTCGACATAAAATTCGCTACGTTTATACGGCTGGTAGACCCTGCGTCAAAAATTGCGTTTCTAGTTGGGGATTGGTGGATGGTATATCCTGATACTTTCGTTTCATCTGTAAGGCCATCCGGCCTGACCGCCACCCATTCAATAAATGGGTGGCTTTGACTAACATAAGTCCGAAGATAATTAGCCGCTTGTTCGTTATCTGCATGTGGTGGGAGAAGCAGCCTCAGAATTGAAATTACAATTCGCTGAGATAGCGGAGGATTTTCAGGAATATCACGATTAGCGTTTCCTGTGGTGTTCATCAGAATTACCTTTACCTTTTGATCTGGTTTCAATGATTCAATTACTCGAGATACTTTCTCAATCGTATTTGTCACCAGTCGCCTGGGTTCTCCAAAAATACCTCGAAAGTTTAGATTATGGCCCAAGCATGAGATTACAACGTCACAGTCTTTAAGAATCAGTGATAATTCTTTATCAGACATTTCTGTGATACTGGCTGAAACTTCGCGATAGTTTGGGTAGCTTGCGAATGTGCTTATTGGTGAGCTAGAGGCTCTTACTATAGCGACTACCTCCGTATCTCGTTGAATCAAATCCTTAACAAGAAGCTTACCAGTTGAGCCACTTGCACCAACTACTAATATTTTCTTCATATGGCTTCCGGGTTGACGCATAACGTGGAGTTCACCTGAAGCGCGATCACGCGCGTCCGGTGAACCTCTGCTTGTTAACTGATTTTTTTATATATCTCTCGTCTGTGGCCAACTTTAACGATCCATACGGTTAACTCATAGTCTTGGATAGAGTAGACTATGCGATAATTACCTTGTCGTATACGGTACCTTTCTTGGCCTGTCAGCTTCTCGCTTCCGAAAGGACGAGGGTCTGCGTGAAGAGATTCTATCTTTTCCAGAATATTAGATAGGTCTCGTTTGGGGATTATTTTGAGATCTTTTTCGACCGATTTCTTAAAGAAAACTCTATATTGAGCCATTTTTCTTTAGCTTTTTAATCATTTGCTCATAGCTCACTAGTGGCTCATTCAGTCTTTGATCGAACGCTTCGAGATCTTCTGCATCTTCTGCGAGAGCTTCCCTAACCGCCTCATTGACCAAATCGGTGATTGACCGTGAGGTCTCCACAGCCTTCAATTTAAGTGCCTTATGGAGATCGGGGTCAAAATAGATCGTTGCTCTTTTTGCTTGTGTAGCCATAATATCACCTCCCAATGGTGACATAATAGCGTCATAACGTTATTGTGTCAATTTCATTAGTTAACGTTTCGCTCAGATGCGCGGCTTGTCCGCGTCGTCTGCAGCGCCTTGTCCGGAATTTTATTTCGGCTGCCCGGTTGTTTCATTTATAGTTCCCAATCGTCTTTTTCCTCCGTCGAATCAGGCTGTGATAGCGGTCAGGAGGATAATTACATTTTCAATCCGAACGTCACGTTTCAGGCCCGACCCACGGTTGTACTTTGTACGAGTGAAGCTATCGAAAGCGACAAATTCACATTAACGATCCCATGTCGGATTAAGCCGGAACTTTCGATCTCAATGCGATTCTTGCCATCCTCTGAATACCCGCCAGATTCGGTTTCCGCGGAGCGTTCGGAGGTTCGCCGGTGACAGTAGGGATCAGTCAATCACTTCAAAGTCCGGCATTTTGAACGTCTTGTCGTTAAAGGTTCTTTCCGGGCCATAGAAACGGAACATGGGCATGGGCCGCTTTCCGGCAGTATTGATCCAATTCGACTCCATTCCTGCAGGTGCCTTGGGTCCCACGAAGATGGAGACGGATCCATCGGAGTTCAACTTCATCTTTGACAAGTCATACGAGGATAGCGTCGTTCTGCGGTCCGGGGTGTAGATAAAGCTGAAGGTCGCCCGGTCATAGACGGTCAGCGCCCAAAACTGCTTCACCGGGACGTCTTTGGGCACGTCCACCTTATAGGACCTGCCCGCATCGAGCCGATTGCCGTCCTTGTCGGCCATGGAAACAAGGTATTGAGTAGCGGGCGAGTCGCTCATCTCGACGGGGACATAGGTGCACCAGGCGAACTGCGCGGCACGCGGGATGGTGTCGATCCTGTCCTGGTAGTTGTATTCGAAACGGCGCCTTTCGTCGCTCATGAGCAGCGACGTGTAGTGGCGATCGGTCCAATAGAGGCGATCGACGGGCAGGTTGTCAAAGTAGTCCTGAATGTAATACCAGGCGTCGATCGCCGCCTGCCGCATCGCGCGTTTCGCGGTCGCGTCCGGGGCATAGGGTTTGCCCTGTTGGATTCCGAGCGATGCGAGCATGCCCATCATGGCCTTATCCTCTTCCCGCACCGGCTCGACGCTGAATATTTGATAGACGTCATCGAAATAGCGCTCGTCATAGCGCGGCAGTCCAGCGTAGCGGTCGTGCGACGGGTCGATGAATTTCTGTTCAGGTGGGTTGGCGGCGTCTGATAGGTAATACATTTTCAGCCGGTGCGCGTAGTCGAAAGCATCCTTCTGGGTCTTTCCGGGCAACACCACCGAGCGGAATGCGAAGGCAATGCGGTAATTGGGCGAGGCCACATGGAGGTAACCCTCGGGAACTTCGCCGGTGTAGCCCGGCGGGGTGAACAGGTATTTGGAGGCTTGGCCCTTATCCATGCCGGAGGGGCCGATGTCAGCAATGGTGAACTGCCAGGCATCAACGACCTGACCATACAGGGTACCATCCGCCCCTGACGCCGGGACTTCCAGCACGACCGGCCCGTTTTTTAGATCGGTGTAGCCGCCGATATAGGGTGTGCTGCTGTTGCTCGTGGCAACCTCAAGGTTGGGGCCGGCGGTTTCGGAATAGGAAAAGATCGTGTTGTTCACCGCGCCAAGTTCCTCGAACGCCCAATCCCGCATGCGGTAGATGACCACGGCAGGCATCGACCAAAGTGCCGTTTCGAAGGCACGTTGGTATTTGAGCTGATAGTCGAAGTCCTCTATCGAGCGCTTCGCACCGGTTGGGGGCTGGCCGCCAGCCGGTTCTTCGGATGGCTGGCCCATGGGTGCGTATGCTTGAGCCAGTACCAGATGCGGAGCGGTGGCCAGGCAAAACAACATGGCGATTCGTATAAGCAGGACATGGGTGTTGTGCTTCTTCATGAATAATCTCGTTTTACTATGTTTACGCATTCTATCCCTCGATTCATTATCCGAACGCCGTAATCAGCCGCGCGGTTTTTTGCGTCGGCTGCATTAGTCTTGTTAGGCAATTGTAGGTTATTGTTATTTTGGAGTCACATCTTCAATCTCCTGCTCTTTTTTATAATCCAGCGGGAGACGAACGATATTTTTTGCGGAAAAATCAATTTTCTTCAGATCAACCATTCTGAGTTTACGATTATGTTGTGTATGATAATAAAACTTGAGATTCCTGGTATCGGCTGCACTAGTCCAAATCGTAGAGCTTCTCATTCCCTCCAGAAGTTTGGGATCAGCTTCATGATCTGAACCTTCAGCAGCGCCGAGAGGCAGATTAAAATTATCCATAATGCGCAAAACTTCGTAGGTTGCCTCATCTCCATCAGCTAATTTTCTGGCAGTCTGGGTAAAGGCCACCGCTCGAATAAAGCGTGAAGGTGGCGTGAAGTCGCCTGGAAGTCCGAGAAAACCGGTCCCGGCCCCTATTGGTGTAAAATCGATGTTTTCCAGTTTCTTTGCAGGCTATGCAACAGCGGACAGATTGATGTAATTTCGAACGTTTGTCATGTGCCAGTCAAAAGGGGGCGAATTGGTCAGCACGCGAAGAGGATTGTCAAAAATCAGTCTTGTCCAAAATAGGATTTAAATAGAATGCCCTCCAAGTGGATTGTGTTGTAAGATTTTTGTGCCAACAAATTTCTCATCACAATCACCAAAGAGGGCAGACACATGATAAAGGCAGCAAGCTTGTTTAGTCAACTTCTTCATCATTTTCCCCGTACTGAATTTGCTCACCTGGTCGCCAAGCACCAGGCAGAACGACGAGCCAAGGGCTTCACCTGCTGGACCCAGATGGTGGCGATGCTCTTCTGTCATATGGCCCACGCCGATTCCTTGCGGGAAATCTGTGGGGGACTCGCCTGCTGCCAAGGCAAACTCCGTCATCTTGGTATCGGCAAAGCACCGAATAAATCAACACTTTCATATGCCAACCAACACCGGCCGGCAGCCTTGTTCGAAGAGCTTTTCTGGACCATGATGCATCGCTTCCGTACGTCTGGCGGCCTTGGAAGTCGAAAACGCAAATTTCGTTTCAAGAACAAACTGCTATCTCTGGACTCCACGACCATTTCCCTTTGTCTCAACCTGTTCCCGTGGGCACAATTTCGAAGAGCCAAAGGAGGTGTCAAGGTGCATGTCCTGCTCGATCATGACGACTATATGCCGTCTTTTGCTTTGATCACCGAAGCAAAGCGCCATGACCGGACGGTTGCACGAAGGTTCAATCTCAAACCAGGGTCAATCGTTGCTTTTGATCGGGCCTACAACGATTACACGTTATTCTCCCAGTGGACAGAGAGCGGGGTCTACTTTGTTACCAGGCTCAAGGATAATGCGGTCTACCGTATCATTGAAAACCGCACTGTTCCACAAAACCGTAACATCCTGGCCGACCAGATCATTCAACTCACTGGTCACAAAGCTGAAGAAAAATGCCCGCATCTGCTCCGTCGTGTGGTTGTCTGGGACGAACAAAACAACCGCATGATCTCTCTATTGACGAATCATCTTAAATTCGGGGCAACCACGATCTCCGCTATTTATAAGGACAGATGGGAGATCGAGATCTTTTTCAAAACCCTCAAGCAGCATCTCAAGGTCAAGACCTTTATCGGTACCAGCGAGAATGCCTTGCGGATTCAGATTTGGACAGCCTTGATTGCCTTGTTGCTGCTGAAATACTTGCATCATCTCTCGAAATTCGGCTGGTCGATGTCAAATCTGGCGACCATGCTCCGTCTGAACCTCTTTACATATCGGGATTTAGTGAAATGGCTCCACGATCCGTTTGGTCAACCGCCGGCGCCACCCTTGATTCAACAGAGATTGCCAGGTTTTGGACAGCCGGTTGCGGGTTAAACAAAAAATGGGGAACCTGGTACTGGAAAAATGATTATTCAAGCTCTAAATCCCCTGAATATCGAACATCAATTTTCAACTCTGTCCTATTTTGGACAGCAATGGGTTATGTAGATATTTATTGTTTTACGGATAAAGAGCCATTGAGATATTTGTGGATAAGACTTGAGATGAGAGTTTGGTAGGGTATTCCTTCTTCAATGGCTTTGATTTGAATTTGGTGATAGTCTTTTTGAGAAAGGCGCAAATTTATACGCTTGTCTTTTTTCAAAGTATTGCGCGCAGCGGTAACTGCTTTTTCTTTTTCTTTCTCAAAGTTTTTGACAGGCTTCCAGTCTCCTTTTTCTAATGATTCGAGTATTTTTCTCTCCTCATTATCAAGTGGTTCAAAAGCCTTTTTTGTAAATCTGCTCATTTTTCCTCCTTTGAACCATAGATTTTCGTGTATTTCCTGCTAGGGGATGCTGTTTTTAAGAATATTTCATTCTCGTCTTCTACAAAAGGTACAATTACAATGTATTCATCTATTTCGATTACATAGAGTTTTTGATCTGGCCTGCTTAAGTTTTCCTCAATAGCCAAAATGTTGCCAGATTCAATCAAGTAGGCTATCTCCTCAAAAGAAAGTCCTCTTTCATTTTTTAGTTTTTCGTTTTTATCTTTATCCCAGTTCAGGTATTTCATGCTCTAAAAATAAGTCAATGTCTGCCTTTTGTCAACACATCTTGTGTTTCTACATAACGTTAGAGTTCACCGGCGCGCGATCACGCGCGTCAGGTGAAGCGTTTTGTTAGCAGCATTTTATTTATAATGGAATGGCGATAGGTTCAATATCGTCAAGATCTACCGATTGTTTTGCGTGCCACAGGTTGTAATTATCTTGTAGTGCTAACCAACTTTCGGGAGAACGTCCGAGACCCTTTGAAAGACGCAGTGCCATTTCGGGACTAATATTACTTTGTCCTTTTATGAGGCGGAGGAAGGTCGATGGAGCAACCTTCAATTTAAGTGCCACGCTTCTGTAACTTAAATTATATGGATCAAGGTATACTTCGCGAATAAATTCTCCTGGGTGGGGTGGATTATACATATTCATTAGTGATAGTCCTCATAATCTACGACATAAGCATTGCCAGCTTCGAACCTGAATACAACACGCCAATTCTTGCTTACATCAATTGCCCAAAGCCCTTTTTTGTTTCCTTTCAAGGAATGTAATCGATATCCCGGTAAATCCATGTCTTCAATGCATGTAGCGGTATCTAGAGCAGCAAGCCTAATCCTTAGTTTTTGTTTATGATCTTGTCTTATTCCTTTTGTGTTACCAGTTTCAAAGAATACCCTGAGCCCTTTATGTTTGAACGATTTGATCATGATTCAACTATAGTGCATATTGCGCAACGCGCAATATTTAATTACTAACGTTAAGTTCAGCGGCGCAGGTCATTGCGTCCGCTGAAACGTTTGGTTATGTAGATATTTATTGTTTTACGGATAAAGAGCCATTGAGATATTTGTGGATAAGACTTGAGATGAGAGTTTGGTAGGGTATTCCTTCTTCAATGGCTTTGATTTGAATTTGGTGATAGTCTTTTTGAGAAAGGCGCAAATTTATACGCTTGTCTTTTTTCAAAGTATTGCGCGCAGCGGTAACTGCTTTTTCTTTTTCTTTCTCAAAGTTTTTGACAGGCTTCCAGTCTCCTTTTTCTAATGATTCGAGTATTTTTCTCTCCTCATTATCAAGTGGTTCAAAAGCCTTTTTTGTAAATCTGCTCATTTTTCCTCCTTTGAACCATAGATTTTCGTGTATTTCCTGCTAGGGAATGCTGTTTTTAAGAATATTTCATTCTCGTCTTCTACAAAAGGTACAATTACGATGTATTCATCTATTTCGATTACATAGAGTTTTTGATCTGGCCTGCTTAAGTTTTCCTCAATAGCCAAAATGTTGCCAGATTCAATCAAGTAGGCTATCTCCTCAAAAGAAAGTCCTCTTTCATTTTTTAGTTTTTCGTTTTTATCTTTATCCCAGTTCAGGTATTTCATGCTCTAAAAATAAGTCAATGTCTGCCTTTTGTCAACACATCTTGTGTTTCTACATAACGTTAAGATCAGCGGCGCAGATCGCTGCGTCCGCTGCAACGTTTTGTTATGCATGCATTATTGTTGAAATGAAATTTTCCTTTTGGCGCTCACACATTCTCGAAGGTAGAGATTAATAAGATTTTGATAAGGGATACCGGTTTCGTCGGACATGGCTTTGAAATATTCTATAACATCAACTCCCATTCTCAGAGTGACTTGCTTTTTCAGTTGCTTAGAAAACGGATTCTTCCGACTCTTTAATTTACCAAGATCATATTCTTTTTTCATTTTAGCCACCTGGGTAATACTTCATCTCGTTCTTTGTAGCTTTCCGAGCAGAGATAATTCTAATAGTCGAATCAGTCTCACGGAAACAATGGACTACTAACAAAATTCTTAGCTTGTTACTGAGACCAAGCATCAAGAAACGATCTTCCTTGGTCGAATGGGGTTCATCCCAGAACTGTAAGGCTTGGTCATCGAAGAAAACAGACTGGGCTTCTTCAAAGCTCACACCGTGCTTACGTTTGTTTTCTTTGGCTTTATCGTCGTCCCACTCAAATACCAACTTTTTCATAATTACAATATAATTATCTGGTAATGAGTGATCAATCTATTTCTGCATAACGTGAAGTTGAGCGGCAAATACCACAATAAGAGTCACCCAGCAAAGTACCCCTTGAGGATTCCGGTGAACATTCAATGGTAAGGATTGCCGCCAGTGGTATTTGTCGGCTCAAACGCCTTGTTAACCAAATTTTGCTCTTGTTGTTATTGATTTTTTAAGGACCTTTACACAAAAATTATTCAGACTTTCTCCTTCTTGAAGTGCCTTTATAGTAAGAGCATGATGAAGTTCACTCCCGGTACGAAGTTGAAATTTGCCTGAATATTTTTTACCAATGGTTGAGGCGGGCAATGGCATACCGTCTTTTTGATAGATTTCTATCCACTCATCGACGATTTTGCACAATTCTTTGTAGACTTTTTCTTCTTCTTCGCCATGGCAGCATGCGCCAATCCATCCAGGAACAGAACCAACATAGCACTGGTCTTCCTCAGACCATTCAACAATTTTTAGATAACGATCTCGTTCTTTCATTTTTGTGAATCCTCTATTTTTTGCCTGACTATTTTTTCTTGGTATGGTTTCGCATCATCGCCGAGTTTTCCAGAAATAGTGACGACAACACCTTTGTCGTGCAAAAAATTACGGTGGCTTCCCTTCCCACCACGAATAATAAATCCTGCATTTTCAAGGTCTTTTATTAGTTGTCGAATTTTCTTAGGCATGTATAAATAGTACTACATTGGTACCATTATATCAAGAGGGCTGGTCAGAGGGGTGGTCTTGGGGGTTAACGTGGAGATTCAGCGGAAGCCGCGCTGTTTGCGGGGTCCGCTGCAATGACTTGTTGTACAAATATATTATTTTAAATATTTTTTTACCCATCCGTATCGTCTCAGGGTCTCTTTTAAAAAGAAATATCGCCAAGTCTTTACGTTTTGATTTTTCAGATCGCTTGAAAATGTTTCTGAGGTCATCATCTACTGATTTTTCTGAAGCACCTCGTTTTATAGCCTTTTGATACCAATCTTGTCCTTAATCATAATTACCCAGTTCTATATTAACGGCGCCCAATAGAGTGCAAGGCCGAAAATCATCAGGTGTGAGTGTATGTGCCTTTTTACCTAGTGCAATAGCTTCATGGTGGACACCTATATCTCTTTTAACTCCACCGTATGTTGTATTAAAAGCAGACTCAATCTTTTTTGTTTTAAATTTAGATGTAGAAATATTTACCAAAATTGAATTTGCTCTATTTGCACAATCACACTTACGAAAATGACTACTAGAGTTGATAATATCCCAAGGGTTTTTGGTCCTTTTATATTTGGCCAAATAGTATTCAGCTTCAATTTTATGGTAACTTCTCTCGCAGTCTTTGAGTGTAGTATCCGGAATATAGACCAACGCGAGAAACCATTAACCAAGCAAGTTCGTCTTGGCTTAGCCTTATTTTGCGGTCTAATTTTCCGAGGATATCTAGCAATTTTGAACCGTCGCCAGTCTTCACATCGGATGGGTGAAGATCGTAGTTTTGGAGCAACTTTCGGATTTTTTGTTGTTCAGCTTGCCTCCGAGCTTTTATCTCTGCTTGTTTTGCTCGTTCTTTTCTATGCTTTTCTGCTTATAATTTACGTTTTTCCTGTTCTGCTTTAGCAATACTCGTAAACTCGTGTAAAGTAACCTGTTTGCAAGCATATTTTAGAAGGGCATTGAGATTTGATTTTCTCAGAAAATCTTTGGTGGGTTCTGGTATATAGTCAGGGGCTTGTTCTAAACGGCTAATCACATTCGAAAGAGCAGTGCCAGGCGTTAATGAATCTCGTAAATCTTCGATATAGTATTTTCTAGCAATACTCTTTGAGTAAATTGGGGTTCATTGGTTCATTCTTTTAATGTACAACGTTAAATTCACCGGCGCGGATCACCGCGTCCGGTGGAATGGTTGGTTGGCTAATTATTTCTATTTAATAAGGAATTTTAACGCATCTTTTGAGTTAGATGATCCCATCCGACTCAAAATTTCGTAAGGCTCTCTTGGTTGTTGTCGTTAACGATATTGTCTGATATAGCAGAAATTGTTTCTAAAATGTTTAAACTTCCCATTCTATAAACAACTTGGGATAATTGTGTAATTGTTATTTTGTAGTTTGTTCCTTTGTATGTCGATACAATCAGGTCTCTTGAATCTGATGATCCTAATCTAGGAATAGTGGTTTTAATCATTTCAAATATCTGACTATTCGAGTTGCTTGCTGTTTTATCAACAGGTATCTCGGCATAGGATTTAGCTTTATCCTGGGTATATAATTTTCTAAGTTTAGCTAGTTCATTTTTTGCTAAAGTTAGTTCTTTCTTTAATGATTCTATCTCAATGTCCTTTTTGGGGTCAGGTTTATTATTGTTGATAGCGTCAAGCAATTCTTTATTTTTTACTTCTAACAGAACGATTCTTTCTTCAAGCGATTGTTTAGCAAGATGTTCTGATAAATACTTTTCTTCCCATTTTTTGGTAGTTAGAATGCCCAACTGTTCTTTCAACTCAGCCTCTCTCAATTCTGTTTGTCTCCTAATTGCCTGTTCTTGATGAAACTTTTCAGAAAAATCAACTTGATTTGAAATTTCCTTTTCCAGTTTAGATATTTCTTCGTCTTTTAAACTAATTATCGTGTTATTGAAATAAATTGCGACTGCTGCAATAACACTACAGATTGTAAAACATGTTGAGAAACCTTTTATGAAGGGTGAGTTCCATTCACTCATTTCATCCTCGATATGATTTTATTATAGCCAACGTTAAGTTGAGCAGCAAATACCACGATGAGAGTTTGCCGGCAAAGTACCACTTGAAGATTCCGGTAAACTTTCAATGGTAAGGATTACCGCCAGTGGTATTTGTCAGCTCGAACGTTTGGTTATGTGTTTCAGATATACATAACGTGTCCTGATACGAACAATTTTGACAACTTTTTCAGTCCATAGATTTATAGACATGTATGTTGATATGTTAATTTTTTTGAATATAAACCTGTAGGTCTCCGACTCAATATTTCGTAGGGTGGAGCGTTTTGGAAGGGGTTTTCTTTTAATATATCTAATAATTGTTCTGCTTTTGGTTTAATCTGCGCTGACTAGTTTTTTTCCAATCCTATTTGGCTGGTTCTGTAAAAACTAATTCCCAGCCACCAGTCAGTACATTGTCACACTCGTTTATATCTTGAGCCATCCCTTCTTTGATAGATTCCCTCATGCCAGGTATAGAAAGTAGATAAAGAGTTTCTGAAATTGCATTCCAGTCTTCTTCCGAAACCAAGACCGCATTTGCCCGTTTACCTGTGATAACAACTGGTTGATGAGATGCAGCTGCTTCATCAATTAAGGTATATAATTTGGAACGTGCTTCTGTTGCATTTAAAATAATCATTTTGTCACCTCCTAGACTCAACGTACGTATTTGCGTTCGTGTTGTCAAGTTTATTTGGTGTTTACACATAACGTGGAGTTGAGGGGCGCACGATCACATGCGGCTCTTACGACTGGAAATGGCATGGTTAACGGCTACAGCATTTATGAAAATCGAATTATGGTTTGGCTCAATAGAAAACCAATCAAAATCAAAAATGGTTGACACCAACGTTTTCAACGAGGCGGCTTTTGGCCAATATCTGCTCAAAACCAGTATTGTTCGCCCTGGAATTGAGCGTTTCATGGTACTATGGGCCCGCAAATTTTTTAAGAGTCGACAGCAGTGGCCGCAGCTCCCATGGTTCGAGCAATTACCCCTTTACCTTGAAAATCTCAATAAGGAAGGCGTTCAGCAATGGCAGACCCTCCAGGCAGAACAGGCGGTACGTCTCTATTTTGCCAATTATCTGATGTCGGTTAGTCAAGAGACAACCAGTCCTGCCGCTGTTGCTTTTTCAGAAATCAACGACGGTAAATATGCTTGTATTCTTGAAAACTTCTCTGAGAATCTGCGGCTTAGAAACTATGCTCGAAGGACAGAGAAAACGTATGTCTATTGGTCGAAACAATTTCTTCGTTACGCACATGCCAGGTCTATCAATATCGGCAGCAGCGCTGAAGTTACATCGGAAACGGTAAAGGATTTTCTGGCCCACCTTGTAGTGAAGCGTAATGTTTCCGCTTCTACTCAAAATCAAGCTTTCAACTCACTATTAACGTTTTTCCGGCTCACACTGAATCAGGACCTCGGCGACTTGAGGCAATCGGTTCGGGCCAAAACTGGTCAACGGCTCCCTGTTGTGTTTTCTGTAGCGGAAGTCAAATCAATTTTCCAGCATGTCTCCGGCACCTCCGGCCTTATGTTACGATTGATATACGGCGGTGGCCTGAGAATTTCGGAATGTTGTCGACTGCGTATCAAGGATATTGATTTTGATCAGCAGCTGATCCATGTGCGCAGAGGAAAAGGGGGAAAGGACCGCACGACGGTTCTTGCCAAAGCATTGATCCCCGAATTGCGCATACATCTCGGCCAGGTTCTGGATCTTCACGATCGGCATCTGGCCGATGGTTCTGGGACTGTAGCGCTTCCTGACGCGCTGGCAAAAAAATACCCGAATGCAGAAACAGAACGGGCCTGGCAGTGGCTGTTTCCAGCAGTAAAGCTATCCGTCGATCCTCGAAGTGGGGTGGTGAGACGCCACCATCTTTCTCCTGACTCGGTCCAAAGGGGTCTGAAGAGAGCCTTGAAAAAGGCGCAAGTGAACAAGCATGCCTCAGTGCATACCCTTCGACATTCATTTGCAACCCACCTGCTGTTAAACGGTACTGACCTCCGACAAATTCAAGAATATCTCGGACATGCCAGCGTAGAAACAACCATGATCTATACTCATGTGATAAAGGATATGCGAAATCCGGTAACGAGTCCGCTTGACCTCATGGATGATTAGGCGATTTCAAAGGTCAATGGAAATATCTATCGGTTCGTTCGAGAAAAAACACCTCTTGTTCACCTTCGCCGCCTGAATTTTCAGATCATCAGGAAAACTCGTTGAGGATCGAGCGGGCGATGATCAGTCGCTGGATCTCGCTGGTTCCTTCGTAGATGGTGGTTATCCGGGCGTCCCTGGTATAGCGCTCGACCGGATAGTCCCGGGTGTAGCCGTAGCCGCCTAAGATCTGCAGCGCGTCATAGCAGGCCCGGTTGGCGGACTCGGTGGCGAACAGCTTGGCCATCGACGCCTCTTTTGCAAACGAGCGTCCCTGTTCCTTGCGGAAGGCTGCGTTCATCAGAAGCAGTCGGGCCGCTTCCAGCTCGGTGTAGCGGTCGGCGATCTTCCACTGGATGGCCTGGAACTCACTGACCGGTTTAGAGAACTGAACCCGCTCCAGCGAATAGCGGGTGGCCGCGTCCATCGCCGCCAGGCCGAGGCCGAGCGCCAGCGATCCGATGCCGATCCTGCCCCCGGCCAGTTCGGCGACCGCCACCCTGAAACCGTCGTTGAGGGTGCCCATCAGCGCCTCGGCCGGTATCCTGCAGTTCTGAAACAGCAGCTCGTTGGTCGACGAGGCGTGCTGTCCCATCTTTTTCTCGGTTTTACCGATCTCGAACCCGTCGACACCCGGCTCCACCAGGAAAACGGAGATCCCTTTTCCCTTGGCTGCATCGGGGTCGGTAACCGCCCATACCACAAAGACGCCGGCACAGGATCCGCTGGTAATGAAGATTTTGGAGCCATTCAGCAGCCAGCCGTCCTGGTCGCGCACGGCGCTGGTGGTCATCGAGGCCGGATCTGAACCGGCCCCCGTCTCGGTCAGCCCGAAGGCACCGGCCAGGTATTCACCGCTGCAGATCCGGGGGATATATCTCTCTTTCTGCTGGTCGCTTCCCAGGGCCTGGATAACCTCGCAGACCATATTGTTGACCGACACGGTCACTGCGGTCGAAGCGCAGGCCCGGGCTATTTCGGTCATAGCCAGACTGAAGGCGACGACTCCCGCCTCGGAACCGCCATACGCATCGCCAATGTTGAGCCCCATGAAGCCGAGTTCGGCCAGCTTTCTGAGGTTGTCATGGAAGATTTCGGGGTCGCCGCCCTGGTCCAGCGCTGCGGCCACCGGCTCGAGCTCAGCCTGGGCGAAATCCCTGGCCGTCTCCTGGATAAGTTTCTGCTCTTCGGTAAGATCCAAATTCATATCGATACCCTTTGTAGAGGGAAGCCCCTGATTACCGCCACGTATTCGCCGTTATGGCTGTCTCGCGGCATCAACGCCCCTTGAAAGCGGCGCTTCGTTTTTCCAGAAAGGCCTTCATGCCCTCCGTCTGATCCTCACTGGCGAAACAGACCCCGAACAGATCGGCTTCATAACGGCAGGCGCGGGCGATATCCATCTCCATACCCGACTTCACCGCCTCTTTGCACAAGGCGACGGCCAGCGGCCCTTTGCTGCTGATTTTCTCCATGATCCCCAGGCACACCTCCATCAGCTGGTCCTGCACCACTACCCGGTTTACCAGGCCGATGCGATGGGCTTCCCGGGCATCGATCATGTCGCCGGTCAGCAGCAGTTCCAGGGCATAGCCGGTGCCGACCAGCCGCGGCAGCCGCTGGGTGCCGCCGAAACCGGGTATGACCCCGAGGTTGACCTCGGGCTGGCCGAATCTGGCATTTTCGCTGCAGATACGGATGTCGCAGGCCAGCGCCAGCTCGCAACCGCCGCCCAGGGCGAAGCCGTTGACCGCAGCTATGACCGGCTTGGCAAAGGAGGAAACCGCATCCATCACCCGGTGCCCGAGCCTGCCCAGCCGGCGCCCGGCCAGAGCGTCGTAGCCCTGCATGGCGCTGATATCGGCTCCGGCGACAAAGGCCTTATCGCCGGCACCGGTAATGATGACCCCGACCAGCTCATCTTTTAGCGCCAGTTCACCAAACAGTTCAAGAATCTCCTCGAGGGTGGCGGGATTGAGCGCATTCATGGATTGGGGCCGGTTGATAGTGACCACGGCAATATTCTTGTCAATTTCACAGAGCAGGTTGTTCATCTTCAGTTCCTGTTTGTTAGGGTCCACTGTTTAAAACGGCTCAATCGATGTAAAACTTCCAGGCGCAGAACCACTCTTCGGGGTGCTCGTCGGGCGGGCAGCCGATGCATTCGGTTTTGATCCGCGCATCGATGCTCCGGGCAAAGTAGGCGTATTCGACCAGCCCGGCAGACTTGCAGGGATAATCCGGCAGACCCCGTCTTTTCCTGGCGGCCTGCACCCGGCATTTGTTCATCTGAAAGACGAACCCGCTGTCGCTCTCGTCGACGATGGACTGCTCGTTGATCGAGGCGTAGACCCGAAAACCAAGGGCTTTTTTCAAGCCTTCCAGCCCCGGCGCTCCTGATAACCCGAGACGTTCTTTGATGGTCTGCGCCTCAAACGGGGAGAAATGGGCCCAGCAGCTGTCGTTGCAGCGTTTGGCCTCGTTCAGTCCGCCATGCTGCTCGATGGTCTGGAACCAGACGCCGTCATTGACCAGCCAGTTCTTAGCCAGCCGCTCTTTGAGTTCGATCAATTCCTGCTCTTCCATCTCCAGCAGGGGCGACGGGACCCCATCGATCATCTCGAACCCGAAGATCGAACCCAGATGTTTCATCTGGATGGCAAAGCTCGTGCTGAAGGCCTGCTCCAGCATCTGCAGCGCCTTTTCGGTGCCCATCTGATGCCTGACCTCGGTGTACCATAAACCGTGGTGAACGACGATCCGGTGGAACAGATCGACGATAAAACGGGCGGTTTCTTTTTTATCAAGCTGCGAGGAGCTTTCTGCACTGTAATCGGTCATGCCGTTCTCCACACTGTTTTAGAGGTAACTGATCGAATCGGGACTGAGGGTCAGCGGCTCGAGGCCTTCCTCGGTCACCAAATGGGTATTCTCGATACCGACGACCCCTGTGCCGGGCACAATCAATTTTGGCTCCAGGGCAATAACCATGTTTTTCTCAAGCTTCAGTTTCTGACCTTTGGCCAGAAACGGAAATTCATCAAGCTCCAGGCCGATGCCGTGGCCGGTGAAACGAATACGCCGGTCGCCGACGCCCATGAACCACTCGCCAAACCCCTTTTCCTCGGCCAGGCCGACCATGAACTCGTAAATCTCCCCGCTGACGGCCCCGGGCCGAGCCTCTTTCCGGACCTGCTCCTGGATTTCGAGCATGGCCTCATGGCCTCTCACCAGTTCATCGGGCAAGGCGCCGATGCAGAAAATACGGGTGTGGTCTGAGAGGTATCCGTCGAGTGCAAAAACGTAATCGACGAGTACCGGTTCATCTCGTTTTATCCTGTTGAACCCGGCTCCCTGGGCGGTGAGCCTGCTGGGTCCGGTGCCGCCGGTCGGCGAGGCCAGATAGCTGGGCACGGCACCATCGGGGCCTGAGAGCAGGTGGCCGTAGAACAGCTCGCTGCCCCAGAGCCGCATCCTGACGATGCCCTGATGACCGAGGCTGCGGGCGTAGCCCTCGATCTCACCGGCCAGCTCCAGTTCGGTTTTTCCGGCTTCCAGCAGTTCCGGGATGCGGCTGCAGACAAGATCGGAGCCTCGGGCGGCCTGCCTGATGCAGTCGATCTCAAATGGTGACTTGACCGATCGGATCAGCCTGATATCGGTGGAAACGTCGACCAGTTCGGCCTGGTCGAAAATGTCTTGGTACTGAAAGTAGAGATTGGCCGGCAGCACGTCCAGCTCCAGCCCGATTTTTGCCGGCGGCCGGTAGCCGTATTGGGCCAGCATCCCGGGAATTTTGCGCGGGCTGGTGATGGGCTCGACCCGGCCCAGGGGCGATTCATGCCGGGCCCGCTCAAAATCCTTGAAGACCATCAGCAACGGCTCGCCATGGTCGGGGACATGCAGATAGCCCTGCTGGGCGGTAGCTGAAAAATAGAACAGGTCGGTCTTCTGGACGATCAGTGCGGCATCGGTCCCACTGGCCTGCAGCCGCCGCTGCAGGCACTCGATACGGGCACCGATCTCCGCCGCCGAAATCTCCTGCCGCTCATCTGCCGACATATTCAGTCCTCCCGCCTGCGCCTGGCCGCGGCCGTCTAATAGGTGTAGAAACCCCTGCCGCTCTTTCTCCCCAGCCAGCCCGCCTCGACATACTTTCTGAGCAGCGGGCAGGGCCGGTATTTGGAATCCTTGAATCCGTCATAGAGGGTTTCCATGATCGCCAGGCAGGTGTCGAGTCCGATCAGGTCGGCCAGCGCCAGGGGACCCATCGGGTGGTTCATGCCGAGCTTCATGACCGTGTCGATATCCTCGGCCCGGCCCACTCCCTGGTCGAGGCAGAAGATCGCCTCGTTGATCATCGGCAGCAGGATCCGGTTGGCAATGAAACCGGGGTAATCATTGGCTTCGGCCGGTGTTTTTCCGAATTTTTCACACAGTTCCCAGGTAATGTCGAAGGTCTCCCGGGAGGTGGCCAGCCCCCTGATGACCTCGACCAGCTTCATGACCGGTACCGGGTTCATGAAGTGCATGCCGATAACCTTGTCAGGCCGGCTCGTCTGGGCGCCGATGCGGCCGATCGGTATGGACGAGGTGTTGGTTGCCAGGATGACCTGCGCCGGGCAGGCCTCATCGAGCTGCCGGAAGAGATTGAACTTCAGCTCCTCCATTTCAACCGCCGCCTCGACCACGAAGTCGGCCGCCGCCATATCGCCGATGTCGGTGGTGGTGCGCAGCCGGCCAAGAATCGCTTTGGCCTGGTCAGCCTCGAGCCTGCCTTTGTCAACGCTGCGGTGCAGGTTTTTTTCGATGACGCCAAACCCTTTTGCAGTGCACTCCTCGCTGATATCGCTCATGATGACATCGAGCCCGCTGGCCGCTGCAACCTGGGCAATTCCGCCGCCCATCTGGCCGGCTCCGATAACGCCGAAAGTCTTGATTTCCATTACCATTCCCCCATCCTGATGTTTCCCGTCTCTAGCGGTTGACCACCAGGGCCACCGCCTCTCCGCCCCCGAGGCAAAGCGACGCCAGGCCCCGTTTGAGATCGCGGCGCTCCATTTCATAGAGCAGGGTGGTCAGCACCCGGGCCCCGGAAGCGCCGATCGGATGACCGAGTGCCACACTGCCGCCGTTGACATTGACTTTTTCCGGGTCCAGTTTCAGCACCGTGTTGATGGCGCAGGAAGTACCGCTGAAGGCCTCGTTTATTTCGAAGAGGTCAATGTCTTCGATGGCAATCCCCTCTTTTTTCAAAACCTTCGGAATGGCATGGATCGGCGCCATCAGTACGTACTTCAGCTCAATCCCGTGGGAGGCCTGGGCGCCGATGGTGGCGATGACCGGGCAGCCAAGTTCCCGGGCTTTTTCCTCGCTCATCAGCACCAGGGCAGCAGCGCCGTCGCTGATGATCGAGGCATTGCCGGCGGTGCCGACGCCGTCTTCGGTGAAGGCGGGCCGCATCCGCGACAGGGTCTCGAAGTCGGTCTCGGCCGGGCATTCGTCGGTGTCGAAGACTGCGGTTTCACCCCTGCGTCGGGGGATTGAAATCGGTGCTATCTGAGACTCGAAGAGCCCGTTCTCGATGGCGGCGAGGGCCCGGGCGTAAGAGCGTTCGGCAAAACGGTCCTGTTCTTCCCGGGAGACCCCCCACTTGCGGCAGATCAGCTCATTGGACATGCCCATGTGAAAATCGTTGACAATGTCCCAGAGCCCGTCATGAACCATGTGGTCCTGCAGGGTCCCCGGCCCCATGCGGTGTCCCCACCGGGCCTTCTCCAGGTAGTAGGGCGCCATGCTCATGTTCTCCATACCGCCGGCCACCACCACTTCGGCATCGCCGCACTGGATCGCCTGGGCCCCGAGCATCACGCTTTTCAGCGACGACCCGCACACCTTGTTGACCGTAATCGCCTCGGTCTCGTCCGGCAGTCCCGCCTTGATGGCGGCCTGTTTGCCCGGATTCTGGCCATAGCCGCAGGGCAGCACCATACCCATGATACACTCATCGACATCGCTGTCGGCGATCCCCGCTCTTCTGATCGACTCCCTGATAACGTGCGCCCCCAGATCGGTTCCGCCGACTTTTACCAGGGATCCTCCAAAACTGCCCAGGGGGGTACGAACCGCGCTGACTATCACCGCTTTTTTCATGGCCGCCTCCAGAATTCGCCTGTCAACCCATGATCCCAGGGCTGATTTCTCATCTTATTGAAATTGTGTCACTAACCATCGCCGACCAAGCGCTCGGTCACAATCAACAGATTACAATCCTGCGGTAATTTGTCAATCTTTTTATCACCGTATTACGTCTGCTTAGCCGGAATGTCCTATCAGATCAGGCGGCCTGGCGGCTGCCCGCCCTTTTGGTACTACTGGAACAGCTTGACCTGCTGGTCCACCGTCGAGCGCTTCCAGGGCAACCGGTTAGAGCAGACTGGACCGCTTCTTGCGCGAACGCCTGCTGATCATCCCGATAATCCACCCGCCCAGGAAAACACCGCCGCCGGCCAGAAACCACTTGAGGGTCTCGGTCTTGCTGAGCCGCCGGTTCTGTTCTTCCAATATGCTCAGCTGGTTCTCAAATTCAAGGATCCGGGTCTCGGCGCTCTTGAGGTCATTCTTGGTCTTGACCACGTCGGCGGTATCGTCCTGAAGCTGCGCGAAATTGTCACTGATCGCGGTTTTCTCCGCCAGGCACGCATTCAGTTCCGCCTCGGTCTGCTCCTTCTCAGCGCTCAAACGCGCCTCGGTCTCATCCTTTTCAGCGGTGAGCGAATCAAGGTTCTGCTTCAGGGACTGAGTGGTCTGGCTCAGGACCTGCTTCTCTCTCTCCAGCTGCTCGACCTGATCGCCGAGGGGAGGGTCTTCACTGAGAAAGCGCCGCAGGACCCAGCCTTCCCTGCCGCTCTCCAGTCTCACCTCAGCCCAGTCCTCAACACTGTTCAGCAGCTCGACGGGAGTGCCGTCTTTGATCACGGCAATAATTTTGAAGTCGGTACCCTGCCCGCGCCGCATGGTGATTTCGGAGCTGGGTTTGACATAGAGCTTCTCGGCCAGTACCGGCAGTCCGGCAAAGCTCATGCAAAAAAGAATCAGGCAGATGAGCAGGAAACGGTCTTTATGTCTCATGGCACCACGGAAAAGTTGGGTTGAAGGGGATACACCGAACCGTTTCCAGATTATCCGTTAAACCGGTTCGGTGCAATCTTTTCCTGCCCGCCCCTGCCGTGCCGGTTTCAGCTGATCCTCTTTCGGCCCTGCCACTCCCGGTCCCTGAGTTTGAATTTCTGGATCTTGCCGGTGGCCGTTTTGGGCAGCTCCCCGAATTCGATGTATTTGGGCGCCTTGAACCGGGCCAGATGGCTTTTGGTGAAGTCGATGATCTCCTCGGCCGTGGGGCTGCTGCCTGGCTTGGCCACGATAAAAGCCTTGGGGACCTCGCCCCACTTTTCATCGGGAACCGGAATAACAGCGACCTCCTGGACGTCGGGGTGCCGATAGATGACGCTTTCGACTTCAACCGTGGAAATATTTTCACCGCCGCTGATGATGATATCCTTTTTTCGGTCCATGATCTGGATGTAGTTGTCCGGGTGCATCACCGCCAGGTCACCGCTGTGGAACCAGCCGCCGGCAAAAGCGGCCTCGCTGGCCTCGGGGTCCTTGTAGTAACCGAGCATGACGTTGTTGCCGCGCATGACCACCTCGCCCATGGTGAGGCCGTCCCGGGGGACCGGCTCCATGGTTTCGGAATCGACCACATCCATGAAGTGGGTGACGACAAAGGGTACACCCTGCCTCGACTTGACCGTCGCCAGTTCGTCCTCACCAAGCTCCTCCCAGGACGGCTGCCAGGCGCAAACACTGTGCGGTCCATAAACTTCGGTCAGCCCGTAGGTGTGGGTTATGACCGCCCCGATCGACTCCATTTTGCGGATGATGGTCGGTGGCGGCGGGGCCCCGGCGGTCATGATATTGAGGGTCCGCTTCATCTTCACATCGTGGGCGTCGGAGAAGCCGTTCATCATGATCAGCACCGTCGGCGCTGCACAGAGGTGAGAGACATCTTCCTCATCGATCAGTCGAAAGATATCATCGGCAACCACCGCCCTGAGACAGACATGGGTTGCGCCGACGGCGGTCACCCCCCAGGTGAAACACCAGCCGTTGCAGTGAAACATCGGCAGGGTCCAGAGATAGACCGAACGCACATTCAGCCCCGATTCGAGCACTTCGCCGATGGCGTTGAGATAGGCTCCCCGATGATGGTACATGACCCCCTTGGGCCGACCGGTGGTGCCGCTGGTATAATTGATGGTCATCAGCTGATCCTCGGAATCGATATCGGCCGCCAGCGGCTCCGGCGAGCCGCTCTGCAGAAAGGCCTCGTATTCCAGATCGCCCAACATCACCTCAGCGCTCACATCGCAGACCGTGATATAGGTTTCCACCTTGGCCAGTTTGCCGGGCTCGACCAGGGCGGCGAACTCACTGTCGACCACCACGACTTTGGCATCGGAATGGTCGATAATATAGGAAACCTCCGAAGCCGACAGACGGATATTGACACTGACCAGGGCCGCCCCGAGCAGCGGCACCGCATAATGGGCCTCGAGCATCGGCGGAATGTTGGGGCAGATGAAGGCGACCTTGTCGCCTTTAGTCACTCCCCGCTGCTTCAGGGCCGAGGCCAGCCGGTAGACGCGCTCGCCGAACTCTTTATAGCTGTACCTCCGGTCCCGGTAGACCACCGCGGTCTTGTCGGGATAGACCATGATACTGCGGGTCAGAAACTCTACCGGTGACAGGATCGATTTGTTTACGCTGGACATTGTCATCAGTATTCTCCTTCTATGATATGATCGGACACAGCTCCCCCATTGACCGCTACCGAGCGCTCAGTCGTCAGATCGCCGCACTATACCAGCATTTTTATAAAGCGTCGCTTATTTTTGAGGAAAATTTGTTGATTCGTTCCCATCCGCAAAGGAGCAATTTTTCTTCAGGATCCAGGCGTGTGAGACATTTTACTGTAGATATGTAACCGATATTCCACAGATTAAATTCCGAGTACAACGAAGATTTTGAAAAAAGGGCCTTTTCCGGGTGGGAACGATATTCAAAGGCTCAGGCAGCCCCGCAGCGTTGCTCCAGACGTCCGCGAAGGTTCAGGCCTGTGGTGCCCCGACAGTCCTGTATCGGGCAACCGTTATCGCAGAACTGGCGGGAGACTGCAACAAATAGTCAGAAACCGGCAGGCGCCGGGCGCCGGGCAGCGGCTATTTTCGACCGAAGATGTGCCACTTAATAAAAATATTCTTTGACAAATATCACTAATTGTTATCTAGTGACCGAAGAAACCGAGCGAGCGCTCGGTAGATTTCGCTGAAGCCAGGCTGGACGTACATAATAAAGCCTTGAAACTCATAGAAAAACAACCTGCAAGGAGGAGTTGAAGGTATGGAAAATCTGTACAGAGAAGTCATGGATTTGAACATGATGGAGGACAACGAGGAAAAAGGGGCGGTTGCCAAGGCTTTCTTCGAAAAACTCAATCACATGGAGTTGCCCGAACATTTCAACTGGGCCGGGGAGATATTCGACGGGCTGCATGTCAAAGAACGCGGCGACAAAGATGCCCTGATCTGGGTGGATATCCATACCAAGGAAAACAAGACTTACACCTACAGCGAATTTGCAGCAAACGGCAACCGCTGTCTGAACAAGCTTCGTTCCGCCGGCGTCGACAAGGGCGACAACCTCTACATGATGGTGCCGATCGTACCGGAAACCTGGTTCTCCTCCTATGCCTGCATCAAGGGGGGTATCGTCAACGTGCCGACGGCAACGACCATGACGCTGAGGGAAATGGAGTTCAGGTTCCAGACCTATGAGCCAAACTGCATCATAGCAGCCGAACAGTTTACCGAGCTGATCGACGAAGCCCTGAAACTGACCGGGGCGACCCCCAAGGTAAAAATCGTGCTGGGCAGCAAACCGGGCTGGGTCAGCTACAGCGACCTGGAAAAGGAATCCCCCGATGCAGAGCCGGCAGTGACGAAAACCGATGACCTGCTCTTCTGTTTCTTCACCTCGGGAACGACCGGACTGCCTAAGCGGGTCGGGCACACGGCCTTCTCCTATCCGGTGGGTCATCTTTCAACCGCGGTGATGGCCGGCGTCAGAACCGACGACATCCATCACAACCTCAGTGCTCCGGGGTGGGCCAAATGGGCCTGGAGTTCATTCTTCGCCCCCCTCAACGTGGGCGCCACCGCGACCGGATTCAATTTCACCGCACTCGACGGCATGGCCTACATGGAATGTCTGACCACCTATAAAGTGTCGGTGTTCTGCGCTCCCCCGACCGCCTGGCGGGTATTCATCAACCTGGACACCTCGGGTTTCGATTTTTCCAACCTGCGCCAGTCGATCGGCGCCGGCGAACCGCTCAACCCCGAAATCATCACCCAGTGGCAGCGGCTCACCGGAACCTACATCCGGGATTTCTACGGCCAGACCGAATCGACGGCCATGATCGGCAACGCTCCCTGGATGAAGAATATGCGCAAAGGTTCGTTCGGTGAACCGTCCTACATGTACGACGTCACCCTGGTGGACGACGACGGCAAGGAGGTGACTGAGGCCGACGAACCGGGCTACATTGTCGTTCGCCTCGACCGCTGGCGGGCCATCGGCCTGTTCACCGAATACATCGGCAACCCGGAGAAGATGGCCGGGGTGTTCATCGACAATTACTACTACACCGGTGATCGGGGCTCCATCGACAAGGATGGCTACTGGTGGTTCGTCGGCAGAAGCGACGATGTGATCAAGTCGTCCGACTACCGGGTCGGCCCCTTCGAGGTCGAAAGTGCGCTGATGGAGCATGAGGCGGTGGCAGAAACGGCGGTGGTGGGTGTGCCGGACGAGAAACGGCACCAGCTGGTCAAGGCCTTCATCATACTCAAGCAGGGTCAGCAGCCGTCGCGGGAACTGGCCCTCGACCTGTTCAAGCACTCCATCGACATTCTGGCCAAATTCAAGATTCCCAGAATCCTCGAATTCGTCACCGAGGTACCCAAGACGCTGAGCGGCAAGATTCGCAGGGTCGAGTTGCGCGAACGGGAGATCGAGCGGCAGGAGCAGAAAGGCGATTCCCCGGCCATGGAATTCTACTACTGGGATTTTCCTGAGCTCAGTTCCAAAAAATAGTCCAACCGGGACCGGTGGAACACGCCACCCGCTGACCCCGTGAATGATCGATAGGCGACGGAGAGTCGATTATGAAATTCGAGCTGACTGAAGAACAGAGCCTGATCCGCGACACCGTCCGCGAATTCGCCGAAGCGGAAATCGGTCCCAGTGCCGCCCAGCGCGATGAGGAGGAACGGTTTGACCGGGCCCTGATGTTCGACAGCCTGGCCGAACTGGGCCTGACCGGAATCGTCTTTCCTGAGGCATACGGCGGTGCCGGAGCCGACTACCTCAGCTACGCCATCGCCGTCGAAGAGCTTTCCCGGGTCTGCGCCTCCACCGGCGTGACGCTGTCGGCCCATCTTTCTCTGGGCGCCAACCCGATTTATCTGTTCGGGACCGAGGAGCAGAAGCAGCAGTTTCTGGTGCCGCTGGCCACCGGCGAAAAGATGGGCGCCTTCGGGCTGACCGAACCATCTGCCGGGTCCGACGCCGGCAGCACCAGGACAACGGCCTTCAGGGATGGCGACGGCTGGATAGTCAACGGCACCAAAATCTTCATCACCAACGGCGGCGAAGCAGAGACCTATATCGTCCTGGCCCGCACCGACAAAGATGCCGAAAAGCATCATGGCATCACCGCCTTCATCGTCGAAAAGGGAACCGAAGGGTTCAGTTTCGGCAAGAAGGAAAAGAAGCTCGGTATCAGGTCCTCCCCGACCATGGAAATCGTCTTCGACAACTGCCGGCTGCCGGCAGAAAACCTGCTCGGCCAGGAAGGCGAAGGGTTCAAGGTGGCGATGAAAACACTGGACGGCGGGCGTATCGGTATCGCCGCCCAGGCTGTCGGCATCGCCCAGGGGGCCATGGAGCAGGCGGTAAACTATGCCAAGGAGCGAAAACAGTTCGACCGGCCGCTGGCGGCCTTCCAGGGAATTTCCTTCCAGCTGGCCGATATGGCCACCCAGATCGAAGCCTCCCGGCTGCTGCTATACAACGCTGCCTACCGGGCCAGCGCCGGACTGTCCTATTCCCAGGCCTCGGCGATGGCCAAGCTGATGGCCAGCGAAACGGCCATGAAGGTCACCACCCAGGCAGTGCAGATTCTCGGCGGTTATGGCTACACGCGTGAATTTCCGGTTGAACGAATGATGCGGGATGCTAAAATAACCGAGATTTACGAGGGAACGAGCGAAATTCAGCGACTGGTCATCAGCAGCGGCCTGACCCGCTGAGACAAGGATAAACAGAGAGCAAGAGGAAGAGCATGAAGATTCTCGTGTGCATCAAGCAGGTTCCGGATATGGAATCGAAGTTCAAAATCGATGCGGCAGGCACCTGGTACGACAGCGCCGATCTGGCCTGGCGCATGAACGAATATGACGAGTATGCGGTTGAGCAGGCAGTGCAGCTCAAGGAGCAGCTCGGCGACGCCGACATCACCGTCCTGAGCATCGGTCCGGACAAGGTCAAGGAGACCATGAAGAAGGCCCTGGCCATGGGCTGCGACCGCGGCGTGCACGTCAGCGATGATGCGGTCGCCGGCCGGGAACCGCTGCAGATTGCCGGGGTCATCGCCACCTTTGCCGAAGACAAGGGCTTCGACCTCATCTTTACCGGTATGCAGTCCCAGGATCGGGCCAGCGGGCAGGTCGGCGTTCTGGTGGCCGAGACGCTGGGCATACCCAGTGTCACCACCATTGTCGATTTCCACTACCAGGAAGGAACGGCCGCCGTCAAACGCGAGCTCGAAGGCGGCATCAAAGCACTGGTCAGCGTCAGCACACCGGCCCTGTTCACCTGCCAGCTCGGTCTCAACACGCCGCGCTATCCGACCCTGCCGAACATCATGAAAGCCAAGAAAAAGGAGCTGCTGTCCGTCCCGGTCGCCGATCTGTTGAAAGCGGAGCCGCGCCAGCAGACGGCCTCGATATACTTCCCCGAGAAGAAAGGCGGGGGACTGGTCCTGGAAGGGGAAGTGGGGGATCTGGCCGAGCAGCTGGTCAAGATTCTCAAAGAAAAAACCGCTGTTCTTTCCTGATCGCGAGGTAATTTATGAAAGCATTACTGGTAGCAGAATACAGAGACGGGCAACTCCTCGGTTCCTATCAGGAGCTGATCGCTTTTGGTGAACAGCTCGGGGGTGACAGCTCCATGTTTATGGTCGGCAGCCGCGATGCGCTGCCCGCCTGGAGCGGCAAACTCTACCTGGCCGATGCAGCCCGGTACGGCGACTTCAACCCCGAGGTGCACAAAAAGCTGCTGCTCCAGGTGATCGAGCAGGAACAGCCGGACTATGTGGTGTTCAGCCACTCATCCTACGGCTGGGATATGGCTCCACGGATCGCCTTCAGCCTCAAGGCCGCCCAGGTTTCCGAGGTGGTGGAAATCGTCGACGGCACCATGGTGGTTCCGGTCTGCAACGCCAAACTGCGGCGGCAGGTCAGCGTCAACACGCCGGTCAGCGTGATCACCCTGCAGGCCGGCGCCTTCGGGTTGAGCGATCCGCCCACCGGCAGTCCCGAGGTCACGGAAATCTCGACCGAGGCGGATAGCACGATCAGCTTCCAGGGGTATGAGGCAGCCGAAGCGGGCGGTGTCGATTTGAGCAAATCAGAGGTAATCGTCAGTGCCGGAAGGGGTATCGGCAAGCCCGAGAACATGGCCATTATCGAAGAGCTGGCCACCGCGCTTGGCGGCGATTACGGCGCCAGCCGGCCGGTAGTCGACGCGGAGTGGGTGGAGCACAACCGGCAGGTCGGCACCACCGGCCAGACCGTGTCACCGAAACTCTATGTGGCCTGCGGCATCTCCGGGGCGATCCAGCACCTGGCCGGCATGAAAAAGTCCGATTTCATCGTGGCGATCAACACCGACAAGGATGCCCCGATCGGCGAAGCGGCCGATGTGCTGGTCGTTGCCGACCTGAAACAGTTCATACCGGCGCTGACGGCAAAGATAAAGGGCGGCTGAGAAGCCGCCGGGCCGGCCGGCCATTGAATATGACCAGGGCGCCGATTTTGCTTTGGGAACCCGTACTTTTTGGCTAATCTGTGATATTGCGCTTTGCTGACCTATGAAAAACAAACAGTCAAACGAGAGTTTTTCGATGATCACGACAGATACCAAGGAAGTAGCAACCCAGATCAAAAACAAGGAACTGGTCAAAGAACGCAGACGCCAGATCGTCGATGCCGCCGTGCCGCTGTTCATCGAGCGCGGTTATCACAAGACGACGACCCGGGCCCTGGCCCAGGCCACCGGCTTGTCGATCGGCTCGATGTACGAGTACATCACCACCAAGGACGACGTGCTCTACCTGGTCTGCATGGCGATCCATGCCGAAGTCGAACACGGCGTCAAGGAGGCCCTGGGCCGGCCCCTCCAGGCCCAGGCCGCCCTGGCCGAAGTGATCCGTGAATATTTTCTGGTCTGCGACCGGATGAGCGACCACCTGCTGCTGATGTACCAGGTAACCCACTTCCTGCCTGCCAAATGGCAGCAGAAAGTCCTGGAGGCCGAACTGCGGATCACCGACATCTTCATCCAGGCCATCGGCGAACTGAAAGGACGGGGACCGCTGCCCAGCCTCGACAACGACACCATCAACCTGATGGGACACAACATCTCGGTGCTGGGCCATACCTGGGCCTTCAGGAGATGGTATTTTGGTAAACACTTTACGATTGAACAGTATATCGAACAGCAGACGGACTTCATCATGAGGTTTCTGGCTGACAAGAAAGAGTAACCCGGTATTTTCCCCGCCTTCATATCGCTCGGGAACCATGCTGCCGGTTGATTCTGCTTGTGGCCCCGACCTCGAACCTGCCCCGCCTGCCCCCTCGATGAGCCTGTTTGAACGAAACCGATTGCAAACGAGGAAGCCCCTATGAACGCACCGATAGCCGTCTACAAGCCGCAGCACAATATCAGAATCATTACGGCCACCTCATTGTTCGACGGGCACGACGCCTCCACCAATATCATGCGCAGGATCCTGCAGGACAGCGGGGTCGAGGTTATTCACCTGGCCCACAACCGGTCGGTGCAGGAGCTGGTCGACACCGCCATCGAAGAAGATGCCCAGGGTATCGCCATGTCAAGCTATCAGGGCGGTCATATGGAGTCGTTCAAATATATGATCGACCTGCTCAGGGAGAAAGGGGCCGCCCACATCAAGGTGTTCGGCGGCGGCGGCGGGGTCATCGTGGCCGATGAGATCAAAGAGCTCGAGGCCTACGGCGTAACCAAGATTTATTCGCCTGAAGACGGGGCCACCATGGGCCTCCAGGGAATGGCCAACCACATGATCGAGCAGATGGATTTCTCCACTCTGGCCCACCACCAGCTCGATCCCGCCTCACTGGGCAACGGCGACCGGCGTGAACTGGCCGGCTTCATCACCGCCGTCCAGCAGGCCAAAGCCGACGACCCTGAAAAGCTCGAGCAGTTGAAGACAGCCATCGCACCGCTGGCCGCCCGGGGCAGCACGCCGGTGGTCGGCATCACCGGAACCGGGGGCGCCGGGAAATCCTCGCTGACCGATGAAATTATCGTTCGATTCCTGCATGACATCAAAGATATCGACATCTGCATCATCTGCTGCGACCCCTCCCGCCGCAAGACCGGCGGCGCCCTGCTTGGCGATCGGATCCGGATGAACTCGATCAGCAACTCGGCCCGGGTTTACATGCGCAGCCTGGCCACCAGGGATTCCGCCAACGAAATCTCCGAGGCATTGTCCGAGGCAATCATGGTCGCCAGGGCGGCCGGGTTCGACCTGATCATTGCCGAGACCGCCGGCATCGGTCAGGGCGATTCGAGAATCACCGATCTGGCCGATATCTCCATCTATGTGATGACCAGCGACTACGGCGCTCCCTCCCAGCTCGAGAAAATCGACATGCTCGATTATGCCGATATCATCGTGGTCAACAAATTCGAAAAGAAAGGCAGCGACGACGCCATCAGGGATATCCGCAAACAGGTCCAGCGCAACCGCAAGGCCTGGGAGGTCAAGCCAGAAGAGTTTCCGGTGTACGGCACAATCGCTTCCAAGTTCAATGATGACGGTGTTACCGCCCTGTACCACGGCATCGTCGATCTGCTCAGGGACAAAATCGGCTTCGATTTCAGCCCGTCCCTGGCGCGACCCAGCGACAAGGTGTCGACCTCGAAAACCATCGTCATCCCGGCCGAGCGGATCAGGTACCTGGCCGAAATTTCCGAGACGATCAGGCAGTATCACCGCGACGCCGACCAGCAGGGTGAGCTGATCACGGCCCGCAACCACCTGGTGCAGAGTGGGGAACTGCTGACAAAGTCCGGCGACGAGCGCACCGAACAGGCGGTGGAACTGCTGGGCGAGGAGGCCGGCAGGATCGCCAGCCTGATCGCTCGGGAGTCTGATGCGCTGCTGCAGGAGTGGGAACAGATAAAAGCAGCCTACGCCGGCGACGAGCTGGTCTACCAGGTCAGGGGCAGGGAGGTCAGGGTGCCGCTGTTTACGATCTCGCTCTGTCATTCGCGGATTCCGAAAATTTCGCTGCCGGTTTTCAAGGATCCGGGCGACATATTCCGCTGGCTGAAAAAAGAGCATCTGCCCGGCTATTTCCCCTATACCGGCGGCGTCTTCCCGCTCAAGAGAACGGCCGAGGACCCGACCCGCATGTTCGCCGGCGAGGGCGGACCGGCCCAGACCAACCGACGCTTCAGGATGCTGTCCGCCAACTACGAGGCCAAACGGCTGTCCACCGCCTTCGACTCGGTCACCCTGTATGGCTGGGACCCGGACGAACGGCCCGATATCTACGGTAAGATCGGCACCTCCGGGGTGAGTATCTGCACGCTCGACGATATAAAACTGCTCTATGACGGGTTTGATCTCTGCTCACCCACCACCTCGGTCTCCATGACCATCAACGGCCCGGCCCCGATTATCCTGGCCATGTTCATGAACGCCGCCATCGACCAGCAGGTCGAAAAATTCGCCGCTGAAAACGGCGCGGCTCCAGATCAGGAAAAGGTCCGGGAGATAAAGGAACTGGTCCTGGCCAACGTCCGCGGCACCGTCCAGGCCGATATTTTAAAAGAGGATCAGGGCCAGAACACCTGTATCTTCTCCATTGAGTTTGCCCTGAAAATGATGGGAGACATCCAGCAGTATTTCATCACCAACCGGGTGCGCAACTTCTATTCGGTGTCGGTGTCGGGCTACCACATTGCCGAAGCCGGCGCCAACCCGATCACCCAGCTGGCCCTGACCCTGTCCAACGGCTTCACCTACGTGGAATACTACCTGGCCCGCGGTATGGACATCAACCAGATCGCCCCGAACCTGTCCTTCTTTTTTTCCAACGGCATGGATCCGGAATACACCGTGATCGGCCGGGTGGCCAGGCGCATCTGGGCCGTTGCCATGCGGCAGAAATACGGTGCAGACAGTTCATCGCAGCGGCTCAAGTACCATATCCAGACCTCAGGCCGTTCCCTGCACAGTCAGGAGATCCAGTTCAACGATATCCGCACCACCCTGCAGGCCCTGATCGCCATTTATGACAACTGCAACAGCCTGCACACCAACGCCTTCGACGAGGCGATCACCACCCCGAGCCAGGAATCGGTCAGGCGGGCCCTGGCCATTCAGCTCATCATCAACCGTGAGTGGGGATTGGCCAAGAACGAAAATATGAACCAGGGCAGTTTCATCATCGAAGAGCTGACCGACCTGGTGGAAGAGGCGGTACTTACCGAATTCGACCGGATAACCGAACGCGGCGGCGTTCTGGGCGCCATGGAAACCGGCTACCAGCGCAGCCGGATCCAGGAAGAGTCGATGTACTACGAGCACCTCAAGCATAGCGGCGAATACCCGATTATCGGCGTCAACACCTTCAGAAACCCCGAGGCCGATTTCGATTCCCAGAACGCAACCCTTGAGCTGGTCAGAGCCTCCGACGAGGAAAAGCACGAGCAGCTGGCCCGGCTGGCCGACTTTCACCAGCGACACCGCGACGAGTCCGGCCCGGCCCTGGAGCGCTTGAAACAGACCGCGCTCGACGGCGGCAATATCTTCGAGGAGCTGATGGAAACGGTGAAATGCTGCAGCCTCGGCCAGATCACCGGGGCCCTTTATGACGTCGGCGGCCAGTACCGCCGAAACATGTAGGGGCTTATCATTAAACCGGGAGGGGAAAAATGACTATCACCATCGGCTTCGACGTCTATGGCACCCTGATCGACACCGCCGGCGTCACCGAAGCGCTCAAACAGTTCGTCGGGGAGCGGGCCGTCGAGTTTTCCAATCGCTGGCGGGAGAAACAGCTCGAATATTCTTTCCGCCGGGCCCTGATGCAGAACTATGTCCATTTCGGGCTGTGCACCCGCCAGGCGCTGGACCACGCCTGCGCCGCCATGGGTGTGGAAATCCCTGAAGCCGACAAGCTTACGCTGCTGGCCGGGTACAAAGTGCTGCCGCCTTTTCCGGACGTCGAAGAGGCACTGCCGGTATTGAAAAGGTGCGGTTTTCGGCTTTTCGCCTTTTCCAACGGCAAGCCTGAGGATGTGGCATCACTGCTTGAAAACAGCTCCATCAGTTCCTACTTTGTAGATGTTGTCAGCACCGATGAGATAAAAAGCTTCAAACCCAATCCGGCGGTCTACGCCCACTTTTTGCGGCGCACCGGTTCCACCGGCAAGGAGGCCTGGCTGATTTCCGGCAACCCCTTTGACGTGATCGGGGCGCTTTCGGCCGGCATGCGGGCGGCCTGGGTGAAGCGCTCACCGCACGCGGTTTTCGATCCCTGGGAATTCGAACCGACGGTGACCATCGAAAAGATCTCCGATTTGGCTGACAGCATCGAGAAGAGCTGATCCCTCCCGCTTTCTCACCTCAACCAGGAGCGTCTGTCTATGGTCCGCCTGGAACAGTACAGCGAAGACGAGCGCCGTCATCTGCTCGACCTCCCCTGCCCGACATTCGAGTCGACGCCTTTTGTCACCGGCGTCACCCCGTCGCGGGCGCGGGTGGCCATCGTATCGACCGCCGGGCTGCATCGCCGGGACGATCGGCCTTTTGCTATCGGTGAAGCCGGCTACCGGGTCATTCCCGCAGATGTCGACCCGGCAGAGCTGGTCATGAGCCACGTTTCCACCAATTTCGACCGCACCGGCTTCCAGCTCGATCTCAACATGGTGCTGCCGCTCGAGCGGCTGATGGAGCTGGCCGACGAGGGGTTCATAGACTCAGTGGCTGCCTACCACTATTCCTTCATGGGAGCCACCGACCCCGCCGCCATGGAAAACGAGGCCCGAAACCTGGCCGGCCTGCTCAAACAGGACCAGGTCAGCTGCGTTCTTCTGGTGCCGGTCTGACCCAACTGCACGCGCGCCGTGGGCGGGCTCTCCCATTACCTCGAGGCCGAAGGCATAGCCACCACCCAGATCAGCCTGATCAAAGAGCATTCACTGACCATCAGACCACCCCGTGCCCTGTGGGTCAGTTTCCCGCTGGGCCGGCCGCTGGGCAACCCCAACGACCCGCCGTTTCAGCGCGATGTGGTCAAACAGGCCCTGAACCTGCTCAACGAACCGCGCGGCCCGGTGCTGGCCGACTACCCCCGTGACGCCATCGATGACCAGGCCGAACCGGCGCTGCCGGCCTGCCCGGTGGATTTCAGTTCCCGCAATCCGAAGCCGGTCGGAATCGACAAGCTCCTGCAGCAGTTCCAGGCTGAGTTCAGCAACATCCACACCTGGTATACCATCGCCAGCGCCAAAAAAGGCAGAACGACCAGCGGTGTGAGCGGGCTCAGTTTCGATGAGATCATCACCCTGTACACCGATTTTCTGGCCGATAACGCGGCCGGCCTTAAGCTGTTTGAAGCTCATCTGGCCGACACCCTGCGGCTCGCCACCGAGGATCTGAAAAGCTGCTACTTCGAGTCCCTCTCCTCCCAACCCGGTCAGCCCACCGACGCAGCCTCACTGTCCAACTGGTTCTGGGGCGATACCTACGCCGCCGCCGTGATCAATGAAGTCAGAAAAAAATGTCTGGCCCAGGGGACAAAGGAGATGGGTCTGACCGGCAAGCTGCTGCTGATCCCGAGAAACCAGCAGCACCGGTTCAG
>CAWJQN010000006.1:0-91923 GCA_963845115.1 uncultured delta proteobacterium
CGACAAAGCATGATCACCCGTCGGGCGCCATTCCTTGCGGGAGCAAGAGCATTCCGCACCCCGAGCAGCACACACCCGCTGCCCCCCGCTGCCGTTCAGGGGTTAATCAGGTAGACTGCCTGCCACTGTGCATTCACGATAGATTGGATTATAGTGCGAAAGTAAAGATTGTGACCGGTATTGTCAGCTGCTTGCATTTCCAGAGGTGAGGGTATCCGCTTGACCGTCATGTTAAACACTCAACCACTCCAGGCCCGGTGACCATGTCCGGCCGCCGGCAGCAGACCCGTTTCATACTGAACAGTTCGCTTTCCGAGCTGGAACGGCTGCACACCATTCTGGAACAGCTCAAAAATGACTGGCAACTGCCCGAGACCTTCATCCTGCAGCTCAATCTGGTCCTCGATGAACTGTTCACCAACGTGGTCAGCTACGGGTTCAGGAATGAACCGGACCAGACCGTCGATTTCAGCCTGATTCACCGTGGGGATTCTGTTGAAGTTGTCATCTGCGACCACGGCAGGCCGTTCGACCCAACCGCTGCCGATACCCCGGACCTGGGCGCACCCCTTGACCAAAAACCGACCGGAGGATTGGGGATATTTCTGGCCCGCCGCTATGCCGACACCTTCGCCTACAGAAGAGTTGAAGACAAGAATATCCTGACCCTGACCAAGAAAATTTAAAGAATAACAACCATGTACCCGAGGAGGGTTGCAGATGGATATTGTCAAAAAAGAAGAACAGGGGGTGGTCATACTCACTCCTTCGGGCCGGCTCGACTCCAACAGCGCCCCTGAGCTTGAAGAGGAGATCAGCTCCATCGGTTCCGGTGAAGACGGCCTCCATCTGCTGCTTGATTTCAGCAATGTCGAATATATCTCCAGTGCCGGACTGCGAGTCGTGTTGAAAACGGTCAAGGAACGCCAGGCCGCCGGCAGATCCTTTGCCGTCAGCAGTATGCATGATCACGTCAGGGAGGTATTTGAAATCGCCGGTTTCGATGCCTATGTATCGATTTATCCCGACAACCTCGAAGCCCTGAAGAGTTTCACCTAGTCGGGCAAAAGCCCCCTGAGCGAGATGACCAGCAGCAAAAACAGACCGATTTACCAGCGCCCGCTCTTCTCCTGGGTGCTGAAAACCAGGGTGTCGCTGCAGCTCCTGCTGCTGCTGCTGATTGTCGGCGTGGTCTTTTTGCGTGTTCTGCCGCTGGAGATTCAAAAGCGTATCGTTAACGAGGTGCTGGCCTACGGCGACGCCAGCCAGCTGGTCGTCTACTGTTTGATTTTTCTGCTGGCGGTTATACTCTCCAGCGGTCTGAAGCTTGCCGTCAACGGCGTCCAGACAATTATCGGTCAGCAGGCCCTGGCCGAAATGCGCAAGGACCTCTATCAGCATCTCCTCAGGCTGCCGCTCTCCTTCTTCAGAAAAACACCGACCGGCACGGTTGTCGCCTCACTGGTCACCGAGCTCGCCGCCTCGGCCAACTTCGTCGGAGGGGCCATCGCCGTACCATTGAGCAATATTTTGACGCTGGTGGCCATCGGGGGCTATCTGATCTGGCTCAATTCGCTGCTTGGCCTGGTTACGCTGGCGATATATCCGATCGCCCTGCTGGTGGTTCCGCTGGTTCAGCGCGGTGTCAATAACTGGAACCGTAAGCGGGTGGATGTCTCCAACAAAATGTCAAGCCGCATCACCGAGTCGGTGACGAGCATCGGTGAAATCCATGCCCAGGGTGCATTTCAAAGCGAGGAACGTGCTTACAACGAGATCGTCGATCGTTTACTGAAAATCCGCATCATCTGGACCATGTTCCGCTATGGGGTGAAGGTGACCAACAACCTCTTTGTCGGTCTCGGGCCGGTGGTGGTCATGCTCCTGGGCGGCTATCTGCTGATGCAGGGGGAAATCGAGCTGGGGTCCATCGTGGCCTTCCTTTCAGCCCAGGAAAAACTCTACGACCCGTGGAAGGAATTGATCGACTTCTACCAGACCCAGCAGGATGCCTCGGTACGTTACAGCAGGGTCATGCAGATTTTTACCGGCGACCCCGAATTCACCCTCAACGCGGAGCAGCTGCCGGCGATACCGCCCGAGGGACGGATTGAAATCAGGGACCTGGAATTCGTCACCAGCAACGGCATCCGGCTGCTCGACCAGATCAACCTCACCATTGAGGCGGGTACACATATGGCCCTGGTCGGCTTCAGCGGATCGGGCAAGTCCACCCTGGCCAAGTGCATCGGCCAGCTCTATCTGTATACCGGGGGCAGCCTGCTGATAGACGGCCGCTCTGTTGCCTCGATGTCCAAGGAGGAGGTGGTCCGCAGCGTCGGCTTTATTGCCCAGGAGCCGGTCATCTTCTCCGGCAGCATCGGCGACAACCTGACCTATGCCTGCGACGCCATCGCCGCATACCCGGGAAAAGAGCGCGCCCCGGAACCGGTGAGCCTCGATGATAAAATCGCCGCCCTGCAGCAGGCGGGAATCTTTGTCGACACCCTGCGCTTCGGCCTCAACACCATACTCGACTTCAAGCGCTATCCTGACCTGGAGAAGCGAATTCTCAAGACCCGGGCCAATTTCCAGCAGAATTTCGGCGACGAACTGGCTGTCGACGTGGAATTTTACAGCCAGGACCACTATCTGTTTCACTCGAGCATCGTCGAGAACCTTGTTTTCGGATCGCTGCGGAGCAATCCGGCCCTCGACAGCCTGGAGGAAAACCGGGGGTTTCTCTCTTTTCTGCAGAGCACCGGGCTGAGCCGGCCTCTTGTTGACAAAGGAGCTGAGCTGCTCAGGCAGACCGTAGACATCCTCGGCCACGACATACCGCGGGATCGGGTATTTTTCGAGCAAACCCCGGTCGTACCGGATGATTTTGACCGCGCCATCGAACTGGCAGAAAAACTGAGCAGCAGCGAGGCGGCGGACCTGGAACAGGAAGAGCGCCACTATCTGCTGCGGGTCGCCTTTAGCTTTGTACCGGCCCGCCACAAGATCGTCGACCTGCGGCCCGGCCTGGAAAAGCTGCTTCTTGACGGCAGGCATGAGTTTCGCACCTGGTCCCGGAAGCATATGGACGGTGAGGTGTCGTTCTACAGCGACAGCGAGTACATCCGCTCTCAATCCATCCTCAACAACATCTTCTACGGCAACCTGACCGGTAATTCAGCCAAAGCCGAGGAACGGGTCAACCAGTGCATCGTCCAGCTGCTGATTGAAGAAGACCTCCTCGAACAGGTGGCGGCCATCGGTATGGATTTTGACGTCGGCAACCGTGGAGACAAGCTTTCCGGCGGCCAGCAGCAGAAGCTGTCCATCGCCCGCGTCCTGATAAAGAAGCCCAAAGTACTGATCATGGACGAGGCGACCTCGGCCCTCGACAACGCCTCGCAGAGCCGGATCCAGAACCTGATCGAAAAATGGAGGGGAAGCACGACCGTCATCGCCGTTATTCATCGGCTGGATCTGCTGCCCTCATTCGACCAGGTGGCAGTGATGAAGTCCGGAAAAATCATCGAGTCAGGGGAGCCAAAGGCGCTGATGGCTCAACAGGGCGTGCTCTATGAACTGACCCATGGGCGAAAAAGCTGACAACCCGGAGTCCGGGAGGAGTTAGATTCGGCGCGCTGCTCTATGTCAGCCGTTCTCTGGCTCTGATCTTGGCATCGATCAGCTCTTTGTGGGTCAAGCGCAGCAGGTTGGCCAGCTTGTGGGCGAAGTGATCTTCGTGCCCCTGAAGCCGTCCGTCGATATGAATGACCCGCCAGACCGACTCCATCACCTCCAGCTTCTGCTCCTTGCTGTAGTTCTGGTTCAGATAGCGGGTAAAGGTGAACAGATCGATCGAGTCTTTACGCTTCTGGTAGGCCTGTTCGATGAGCTCGTCAATTTCCTTGCGCGGAACCTGGCAGACCTCGGTGAGCGTCTCGATCACGTGGGCCATCTCTTCATCGGAACATTCGCCGTCGACGTGGGCCGCCTCGATCATCAGAACGCACAGGGCGACATGGGCGTCCGTCTCCGTTTGCTCAATGGCTTCCGAACGATTTTTGGTGCCGCGTATCTTTTTAATCAGTCCTATCATGTGGTTGGTACCGCCTAATGTTTACCGGGGAAAATAAAATGGAAAAGACCTCGTTGACCTGATCGGCGCGGTGACCGGTTGATGATGACCAGCCCGACCGTGACCAGCGCAATCGCACCGGCCAGGTTTGCGGTCAGCGGCTCACCGAGCAGCATCACGCCAAAGAATACACCGGATATCGGCATAATGAAAATAAAAGAATGAAGCGTCGTCGCCCCGTACCTCTTGATCATCATCATCCAGCCGATCATGCCGAAGGAGGCGGTCACAAAGGTCTGGTAGAACAGGGAAATCAGAATCTGACCATCGACATGGCCTATCATCGGGCGGTCCACCAGCAGGGCGCTGATCAGAAACAGCGGGGTCGCTATGGCCAGGGGGTAGAGGGTGATCTGGAAAGGATGAAAGGTGGAGATGATCCGCTTGGTATAGATGGCATTGCAGCCCCAGACCAGCACAGCGGCCAGGACGAACAGATCTCCCTGCAGGGCTGACCGATCCAGCTGGCCGGCATCACCCAGCAGGATCAACACTCCCGCAAATCCCAGGATCAGCCCGATCACCTTCCTGGTCGATATCTGCTCCTCTTTGAGAAAAAAATGGGCCAGCACCAGCACTACGAATGGCAGGATATTGGAGATCAGCGTCCCATGGGAAGCCGTTGTCCGGCTCAGCCCCAGATAGAACAGGGTGAGCTGGACATAGAAAATCAGGCCCAGGATGAGCATCAGCCGCAACTGGTGAAAACTGATGCGGACCGGCCGGCCGGACAGCGTTGCCCAGAGATAGATCACCGCCGCAGCGCAGCCAAACCGGATGGTGGCCGTGGTGAATACACCCAGGCCGGCCAGACTGATCTTGATGGCCGTGGCGTTGGCACCGAACAGGATGCAGAGAAACATCGTGAAACCCGCAGCACCGAAGGTCATGGCGCCGGAGGTCGGTGCGGGGGGCTCGCGCCGGTTACCTTTATTCAATAATCAGCCCTTCCTGCGGTCGCCCGCCCGGACATTAGCAATTCAGCAGAGCAGGCGGTACGTGCTGCGCTGCACAAATGGTTTTCTCAGAGGCCGATCTCCTCTCCGAACCCCATGACCCGGGCCCGCTTGCCGGCAGCCTCGACCCGGGCTCTGAACTCTTCGGGATCGGCCTCGATCACCTCGAAGGTGTTGTAATGCATCGGGATGGCACAGCCGGGATCGGCCAGTTCCACCGCCTTGACCGCGTCGGTGATGCCCATGGTGAAATTGTCTCCAATGGGAAGCAGCATATAATCGAGCGGCGTCATTTCACCGATCAGTTTCATATCATAAAAGAGGCCGGTGTCGCCGGTGTGGTAGAGCGTCTTGCCGTCAATGGTCAGCACCACCCCGGCCGGCTCCCCGCCATACCTGTTGTCGGGTGTCATCGAGCCGTGATGGGCGATGGTGAATTTCAGGGTACCGAAATCGAACCGGTGGGAGCCGCCGATATGCATATTGTGGGCCCTGAACCCCTTCTCGCTGCAGTAGAGGGCCAGCTCGTTTACGCAGATGAACAGCGGATCGGTGCGCTCCCCGATCTTGAAGGCATCACCCAGATGGTCACCGTGGGCATGGGTGAGAACGATAAAATCAGCGGTTACCTCGTCGGATTTTACTGGAGACGTGGGATTATCGTCCAGAAATGGGTCGATCAGCAGAACCTGGCCGGCGTCGGTGGTTACCTGGAACGACGAGTGGGAAAAGTATCTCAGTTTCATCATATCCTCCCTGGTTGTCATGAAGCTGTCACGGAAATGGGCAAACCGGCCGCTGCATGCGGCCCCTTTCTCTATCCAATTAATCTGTTATAGTGGACTTTGTCAGCAAGAAAACGATCAACCCTTTTCAATCGGCAATGCTCTGCTGATGGATCGATACCCAAACTTCAAAGCTCTGGCCGCCGGCGAGACAGCATTTGACATCGACTGCTGTGACCGGGGCAGCGATGTCATCGTCCTGGCCCCGCACGGCGGAAACATCGAACCCCATACCACCGAGATAGCCGCTTCGATCGCCGGCTCAGACTACAACCTCTTCTGCTTCAACGGTTACAAGGATGAGTCTAATCGAGACCTGCACATCACCAGCCACCTCTTCGATCATGAACTGGCGCTCAGCCTGGTTCTGCCGGCATCCCTGGTCGTCGCCGTCCACGGCTGTGCAGCCCCAGCCCCGCTCGTCTACCTGGGGGGACTCGACACAGGGCTGATCGATCTGATCAGCCACCATATGCAGTTGAACCGGATTACTGCCTATCGCGATGATCCGCGCTACCCAGGCACACATCCACAAAACATCTGCAACCGGGGTTACCGTAAGCAGGGCGTACAACTGGAAATATCGAGGGGGATCAGGGACAGCAGGGAGGCTCGAACCAGAACGGCGGCGGCGGTGAGATCGGCAATCAGCGATATAATAGCAGGGAGAGGCAAGGGAGTTACCTCTCCCCCCGTCGCTAGAAAAACCGGTTGATATGGCAGTATGTTTCTAGCAATTTCAGATCGGTAGATTACTTATAATCAATCAGCCTGGAATTACAATCGGCCGCCTACTTACAGGCCGGTAGGTATATTCACCTACAAAACAAAGATTTCCTTGTCTCAACAAAGAGTTAGGCACAGCCTTAAAGAATCGCCCCGGCCACAAGAAATGTGGTGTATTTTCAGCCACTAAAACAGTCAATTGTTCAGGTTGTGCATGTCGGTTATGCAAGCTCAATGACAACTCGAAACCCGCTGGAGGAGGCAGGGCTCAAACAGCTGAACGTCGGGACTGTCTTGCTGAGTTCGCTGGGCGGGTCACCTCCCCCGTCGCCAACCACCAGCCCCAACCGCACGAGAATGCGCCCCCGCAACCCTTGCACAACAGGCCCTGGCCTGGCGTAATTGTTACAGGCTTTAAAAAAAATTCTAACTATTTTCCGATCGGATTATGGCAGGCAACGTCGGTGCTGCCGACTCGACGCATCTCCGGAAACTGCCTGAGGCAGACATCGGTTGCCTCGGAGCAGCGGGGATTGAAATAACAGCCCGGGGGTGGCTCGATCGGCGAGGGCAGTTCACCATGCAGCACGATCCGCTGCTTTTCATGAAAAGGATCGGCGACCGGTGTGGCCGACAACAATGCCCGGGTGTAGGGGTGACGGGGATGGTTGAAAATCGTTTCGCGGCTGCCTTTCTCGATGACCATGCCGAGGTACATCACCATGATGTCATCGGCGATATGCCTGACCACTGAGAGGTCATGGCTGATAAACAGATACGCCAGGTTCAAACGGTCCTGGAGATCGGCCAGCAGGTTGAGAATCTGGGCCTGTATGGAGACATCAAGCGCCGATACCGGCTCATCCAGCACCAAGATTTCCGGATTGAGCATCAGGGCCCTGGCCACGGCGATCCGCTGCCGCTGACCGCCTGAAAACATGTGCGGGTAGCGGTCATACTGCTCGGGCCGCAGACCGACCAGGTCCATCATCTCCCGGGCCGCCCGGCTCCGCTCTTCCTTGCTCATCGAGGTATTGACCAGCAGCGGCTCCTCAAGGGCGTGGCCGATTTTCTGACGCGGGTTCAAGGACCCGTAAGGATCCTGAAAGACAATCTGAACTTTTGATTTCAGTTTTCTCCTGGTCGTCCGATCGGAGCCGACGATATCGACGCCCCTGATTCTCAACGCACCTTCGGTCGGCGGCTCTATCATCGTGACCAGCCGGGCAAGCGTCGATTTACCGCAGCCCGACTCGCCGACCACGGCAAGGGTTTTGCCTTTTTCAAGCGTGAAGGTGGCCCCGTTCAGGGCCTTGAGTACGGCCTTGGACTTAAAGGCCCCCCGGCTGACCTCGTAGAAGCGCTTCAGATTGGCCGCCTGCAGGATTGTTTCGCTGCCCATACTCAACTCTCCTCACTGCCGGGGTGATTCATCGGTTTGCCCTGATCAAGCGGGTAATGACACAGGGCATAGCCGTAGCGCGCCTCGGCCTTCACCGGTTCCTGGCTGCGGCAGAGCTCGGTTGCATAGCGGCAGCGGGGGGAGAACAGGCAGCCCTCCGGGCCGGTCGAACTGGCCGGGCACGACACCGGCGATGGACGGCAGATGGCTGCTCCGGGCCCGTTCCGGCAAAGCTGCCAGCAGGGCCGAGGTATACGGATGATGGGGGTCGCAGAACAGTTCTCTGATATCCTGCTGCTCGACCTGCTGACCGGCATACTTGACAATCACCCGTTTGGCCGTTTCGGCCACCACCCCCATATCATGGGTGATCAGGACCAGCGCCATACTGGTATCTTCCTGGAGCTTGAGCAGCAGATCGAGAATCTGGGCCTGGATGGTCACATCGAGCGCAGTGGTGGGCTCATCGGCGATCAGCAGTCGCGGGTTGCAGGCAATGGCCATGGCGATCATCACCCGCTGCGACATGCCGCCTGACAGCTGATGCGGAAAGGCGGACAATCGCTTCTGCGGCTCGGGGATACCGACCTGGTTGAGCAGCTCAATGGAGCGTTCCCGCCGCTCCTTGCGATCCATCTCAGATGGGTTTTCAACGCTTCTCCGATCTGAAACCCGACGGTGAAACAGGGGTTGAGGCTGGTCATCGGTTCCTGGAAGATCATCGAGATCTCCTTGCCGATGATCCGTTTCTCGCTCGCGGCTCTCCATCTTCAGCAGATCTCTGCCGTCGAATAGCCATCCGGTCCGCGGTCACCTGGGCGGTCCAGGGCAGCAGCCCCATCAGGGCCAGCATCGATACCGATTTGCCGGAGCCGGATTCGCCGACAATGGAGAGGACCTCGCCGGCATTCGAGAGTCGATCGATACCCGGTCGACCGCAGTAAACAGGCCGCCGGCGGTCTGAAAGGCCACGGAGAGATTTTGTATTTCAAGCAGGGCCATGTCTGTATCTCAGGACCGTTTCAGTTTGGGATCAAAGGCATCGCGCAGGCCGTCGCCCATCAGGTTAATGGCCAGCACCGTCAATAGAATTGCACAGCCGGGCAGGGTCACCACCCACCAGGCCCGCAGGATAAATTCACGGGCTTCGGCCAGCATGGTGCCCCATTCGGGCGTCGGCGGCTGGGCGCCCATGCCCAGGAAACCAAGTGCTGCGGCGTCGAGGATGGCGGTGGAAAAACTGAGCGCCGCCTGGACGATCAGCGGCGCCATGCAGTTGGGCAGAATGGTGACGAACATCAAGCCGCAGCCGGCGCACGCCGATCACCCGGGCGGCGGTCACATAATCCTTGTTCATCTCACCCATTACCGCGGCCCGGGTCAAGCGCACGTAGTGAGGCTGCTGGACAATGGCGATGGCGATCATCGCATTGATCAGGCTCGGGACCGAGGATGGCCACCAGCACGAGAGCCAGCAGCAGGCTTGGAAAAGAGAGGATGATATCCATCAGCCGCATGATGATGGTATCGAGTCCAGCCCCGAAAAAAGCCGGCGACCAGACCGAGGGATCACGCCGACAACCAGTGCCACTGAAACCACCACGCAGCCGATAAACAGCGAATAGCGGGCACCGTAGATCAGGCGGGAAAGGATATCCCGGCCCACCGCATCGGTGCCCAGCGGAAAGTTCATCGAGCCGCCCTCCTGCCAGAACGGCGGCTGCAGAAAGGCGTCGCGATACTGCTGGTTGGGCAGATGCGGGGCAAAGAAATCGGCAAAAACGGCAACGATGATGATGGCGATGAAAAAGAACAGGCCGATCACCGCTCCTCGGTTCTCACTGAAATAGGCCCAGAACTCCTTGAGCAGGGCAATCCTGCCCGATTTCTCTGGTATCCAGTTCCTGGTCGTATGCCGCTTCGCCATTCGCTACTCCGTGTGTCTAATACGCGGGTTGATCAGGCCGTAGAGCAGATCAACCAACAGGATTGACAATCATGATAATCACTGCGATCAGCAGCAGGCCACCCTGCACCGAGGGATAATCGCGCCTGAAAATCGAATCGACCATCCATTTGCCGATCCCCGGCCAGGAGAAAATGGTTTCGGTCAGGATTGCCCCGGCAAACAGCACCCCGACCTGCAGGCCGATCACGGTGATTACCGGAATCATCGCATTGCGCAGGGCATGCAGGCCGATAACCCGTGACGGCGGCAACCCCTTGGCCCGGGCGGTTCTGATATAGTCCTCGCCGAGCACTTCGAGCATGGCTGAACGGGTCTGCCGGGCGATAACCGCCAGCGGAATGGTGCCAAGGACAACGGTGGGCAGAATCAGATGGCTCAGCGCCGAAGAAAATGCCCCCTCCTGACCCGACAGAACGGCTGTCGATCAGCATGAAGCCGGTTACCGGCTCGAAATAATACATCAGCGAAATCCGGCCTGAAACCGGGGTCCAGCCAAGAATCCCGGAAAACAAGATGATCAGCAGCAGGCCCCACCAGAAAATGGGCATCGAATAGCCGGTCAGAGCACCCGCCATCACCGTGTGATCGAACGACGAACCCCGCCTGACCGCGGCAATCATGCCCGCCGGCAGACCGATAAAAACAGCAAAAATAATAGCACACAGCCGACAACTCAACCGTGGCCGGAAACAGGGTTATGAATTCCTCAACACCGGCTGTTTTGGTGACGATCGAGATACCAAAATCGCCATGCAGCAGATCATTCAGATAATGCCCGTACTGGACCAGATTATCGGCTTGTCGAAGCCGAACTCCGCCATCAGCCGGGCATGCCGTTCCTCGGTCATTCCCCGCTCACCCGCCATCAGCAGCACAGGATCACCCGGCAGCAGTCTGATAAAGGTGAAACCGATCAGGGTAACCCCGAGGAAGGTGGGGATGATCACACCAATCTTTTCTGAGAATGAAAGGTCGAGCATCAGTAAAAAAGGTCAAGCACAACTGGCTGAAGGAATGGAATTCCTGGCTGTCAATATGCGCATTGAAAAGGGCCGGGCACGAGGGCCCGGCCTTTTGCTGTCAGGCGTTGTCAGATTACTTCAGATCAACGCCATAGAAAATATGGCCGCCGAAGGGATCGATCTTGAAATCGACCACTTCCTTGCGAAGCGGTTTGAAGACGACGGAATGGGCAATGGTTGCCCATGGAGCCTGCTCCTTGAATACCACCTGAGCCTGCTCGTACAGTTTGGTGCGCTCATCCATGTCTGAAACGATCTTGGCCTTCATGGATCAGATCCTCGAACGGCTCGTAACACCAGTTTGCCCGGTTGGAACCGCCGACACCGTCACAACCCAGCAGCACTGCCAGGAAGTTGTCCGGGTCGCCATTGTCACCGGTCCAGCCAAGCAGCACGGCACCGTCACGGTTCTATATCCTTGGAGCGATTCAGGTACTCGCCCCACTCGTAGGAGACGATTTCCGCATCGACGCCGATCTCGGCAAAATCGGCCTGGATGAGCTCGGCCATGCGGCGGGCGTTGGGATTGTAGGGACGCTGTACCGGCATTGCCCAGACTTTCATCTTCAGACCGCTGACACCTTCGGCCTCAAGCATGGCTTTGGCGGCTCCGGGATCATAGGGATCATCCACCACCGCATCGTTATATGACCAGATGGTCGGCGGAATCGGGTTTTTGGCGACTTTACCGGCGCCCTGGAAGACCGCATCGAGAATGGCTTCCTTGTTGATCGCCATGTTCAGCGCTTTGCGGACCTTGGGGTTGTCGAACGGCGCAACCATGGTGTTGTAGGCCAGGTAGCCGACATTGAGCCCTTCCTGCTGGAGCAGGTTGACATCAGGATCTGTGGCCATGGCTTCCAGATCGGCCGGATTCGGGTACGGCATAACGTGGCACTCACCTGCCTTGAGCTTCTGATAGCGAACTGAGGGATCAGGGGTAATGGCAAATACCAGATCGTCGATTGCCGCTTTGCCGTCCCAGTAATCGGGATGGGCCTTGTAGCGGATGACCGCGTCTTTCTGGTAGGCAACAAGCTGGAACGGGCCGGTACCGACCGGCTTCTGGTCGATGACAGCGGGGATTCCGGCAGCCATCATCTTGTCGGCATATTCCTTGGAATGGATCGAGGCAAAGTCCATGCCGAGGTTGGCAATCATCGGCGCCTCAGGACGGTTGAGAATGAACTTGACGGTATAGTCATCGACTTTTACCACATCCTTCAGCAGGTCGGGCATGGACATGCCCTTCGAAATACTCGTAGTCCGCACCTTCGGTGACGTTATGAAAACGGATGGTCCTTATCGAGCTGACGCTTGAAGGAGAAGACCACGTCATCGGCATTAAAATCGCGCGTCGGGGTGAACTCCTCGGTGGTATGAAACTTGACGCCTTCTCTGAGATAGAAGGTGTACTCCAGGCCGTCATCGGATACTTCCCACTTCTCGGCCAGGGCCGGGCCGATCTTGGTGGTGCCCCGCTCGAACTCCACCAGGCGGTTGAATATTGCCCGGGATGAGGCATCGAAGGTGGTGCCGGCAGTATAAAAGGCCGGGTTGAATCCCTCAGGGCTTCCTTCGGAACAGAATACGAGCGTCTTTGCCTGGGCAACAGCAGCACCGGCCAAAAGCATGGACGCGCCGCATACCGCTGCGAGCAACTTCCTTTTCATTGGTGTCATGTCAAGGTCTCCTGTTTTCGAGTTTTTGTTGGTGCGCGGCTCATCCCGCCTTCCTCGTCTGCGACGGTGGAATCGGCCTCGCCTATTGGCCTTCTCAATCTGTTTCTTTCACCTGCTTACGGATAAGACATCAATACAAAAAAATAAGCTTTAACAAACGATTGGCAACCCATAACCAAGCAGTTTCCGGTATGAAATCGCGCAGCGGCTCATTTACCCGGGGCTACGATTACGTTATTCACTTTTTTCCGGCGGCAGAATCAGATTGAGCAGCAGGCCGAGAATGCCGGCCAGACCAATTTTCTCGATGGCAAACGCACCGGCGGAGAATTTCATGCCGCCGATCCCGCTCACCAGGATAACGGCCACGATGATCAGATTACGCGGTGTGGTGAGATCCTTCCCCGATCTTACCAGGGTGTTGATACCGACAACGGTAATCATACCGAAAAGCAGAATCATGATCCCTCCCATGACAGGCACAGGAATAGTTGCCAGGATTGCCCCGATCTTGCCGATAAAAGACAGTAGAATAGCACAGATTGCGGCCCATGTCATGATGGCCGGATTGAATGCTTTGGTCAGGGCAACCGCGCCGCTGACTTCCGAATAGGTTGTGTTAGGGGGGCCACCGAGGAATGAGGCCAGCGAGGTGGCAAGACCGTCACCGAGCATGGTGTTCTGGATGCCGGGATCTTTGACATAATCTTTACCGGTTATTGAACCGACAGCCAGTACATCGCCAAAATGCTCAATCGCCGGGGCAATGGCCACGGGGACGATAAAAAATATCGCCGCCCAGCTCCATTCCGGAAAGACGAAATTCGGTAGCGCAAACCAGGCGCGTTCAGCCACCGGTGCCAGAGAAATAAGTGCCGGCGCCGTCCAGTTCTGCAGGGTGCCGGGATCGAAACCTGCCTGCATGGTGGCGCTCAGCCCGGTCAGGTCGAAGATAAACGAAGTGAGATAACCGGCGCCGATACCACAGAGAATCGGAATCAACCTCAGCCAGCCGCGCCCTAACAGCGCAACCAGAGCCGTTGTCGCCAGCGAGACCCCCGCAACGATGATTGCGGTCGTCTCAGGCACCAGCCAGGCCGCGCCGTCGCCGGTCCGGCCCATGGCCATGTGCACCGCGACCGGGGCCAGAACCAGTCCGATAACCATGATCACCGGTCCGGTGACGACAGGGGGAAGGATGCGGTGCAGAATGTCAGAGCCGAATGCCCGAACCAGAAAACTCAAGATGATGTAGAGTACGCCGGCAGCGGAAAGACCGCACAGGGTTGCCGGTATGCCCCAGGTCTGCACGCCATAGATAATCGGCGCGATGAAGGCAAAGGACGAAGCCAGGAAAACCGGAATTTTGCCCCTGGTAACCACCTGGAAAACCAGGGTGCCGGCTCCTGCTGTAAAGAGGGCCACATTGGGATCGAGGCCCGTCAGGATGGGCACCAGTACCAGGGCGCCAAAAGCAACGAACAGCATCTGCGCTCCCAGCAGGCTGCCTGCTAAATTAAAGCGGTAATTAGTATCATGTGTATCAACCGGCATCTTCTTTTCTCCCTCCAAATGGTTAGTTATCAATCCCCTCTATCTTTGACTGCTTCTCACCTATTGCATCGACATCGATATTGTCACCTGCCACTCCTTGGTTGTCCGCTTACTTGGTTCCGAAAATCTTATCCCCGGCATCGCCGAGGCCCGGCAGAATGTAGCCCACTTCATTGAGCCGCTCGTCCACCGACGCCACATAGATTTCCACATCCGGGTGGGCTTTGGTGACCCGCTGGATCCCCTCGGGGGCGGCCACCAGGAACAGTCCCTTGATCGTTTTACAGCCGGCCCGCTTCAGCGTCTCGATGGTGGCAATCAGGGTGCCGCCGGTGGCCAGCATCGGATCGAGGATCAGGGCGATGCGCTTGTCCATCTCGCTGGTTGTCTTGACGTAGTACTCAACCGGCTGCAGGGTCTCTTCGTTGCGGTAGAAACCGACCACACTGACCTTGGCGGTCGGTATCATGTCGAGCACCCCGTCCATCATGCCGAGACCGGCCCTGAGGATCGGTACGATGGTGATCTTTTTGCCTTTGATCTCCTCGACCTCGACGTCCCCGGCCCAGCCCTCGATTATTTTGGGCTGTGTTTCCAGATCTTTGGTGGCCTCGTAGGTCAGAAGCCGGGCAACTTCCGAGGCCAGGTCCCGAAAATCCTTGGTGGGGATGTCTTTTTCGCGCAGCAGGCCGAGCTTGTGGTTGATGAGGGGATGATCAGCGACGTGTACCGTCATGGCAGGCTCCCGGCTCGACAGCGGCAGCCGTCTCACCTGATGGTAATGAATTTGCGTCAGACACCGAAGGTAGCTGGAATTTAAGCATAAATTCGGGCGTACGTAACCGTTCCATAGTGAAAATCGTTGTCTGGCAGTATCTTGGAAGAATGGAGAAAGCGCCCCTCTTTATAGAAATAAACAGGTTGAAAAAGCAAGTAAATTACGTTCCCGGATCCGGTGACAGACCCCGTGCTTTGCCCCTCAACAGCGGCAGCATCTGCACGGCAATAATTCCTATGAAAATCATCGCGGCGCCGCTCAGTTCGACCACGCTGAGCCGCTCGCCCAAAAAGATGAATCCAGCCACAGCGGCGAATACCGTTTCCGAACTGAGGATGATGGCGGCATCGGCCTCATTGGTGAAACGCTGGGCAACCGCCTGAAGGGTGAACCCGATGCCCGTCGACAGCAGACCCGCGTAGAGGATGCCGAACAGGCCGCTGTAAACATCGCCGGGTGTTGGCTGTTCGACGATCAGGCCGAGAACCGTTCCGCAGATCCCGCAGATAAAGAACTGCCCGCAGGCCACGACCAGCGCGGCCCTGGTTCTGACCGCCATGGTTCCAACCAGGATAACGTGGCAGGCCCAGAAAAAACTCGAACCGATAACCCAGATGTCACCAACGCTCAGATCGATGGATCGGGCTCCGCTCATCACGTAGGTGCCGACCAGACAGAGTATCGACGCCGGCCAGGCGGACCAGTGGATTTTCCGTCTCAATACCAGCAGGGATATGATCGGTACCAGCGGGACGTAAAGCGCCGTGAGAAAACCGGCATTGGTCACCGTCGTGTGGAAGATGCCATATTGCTGCAGCGCCGCAGCGGTGAACAGAACCAACCCGGTGGCCACGATACCGGCCCAGTTGCCGATGGTGAACCGGCGGTTCCCGGCAACGATCCGCCGGTACTGCCGATAGGCCAGTGGGAACACGAAGCAGGCCCCGACCAACATTCTGATGCCGGTAAAGCTCATGGTTTCCAGCCCGCCGGTACCCACCTGCTGAACCACAAAGGTGGACCCCCAGATGACAGCGGCAACCAGCAGCAGCGCATTGGCCTGCAATCTATTCATCAGTTTCCTGTATGGGCAGATTAGTCGTGAATACTGCGCCTCCGGCTTGGCCCGGTCGTCTGAAATCACCGGCCTGCTCCCGGCTTGAAGCTGTTCGACTATACTTGCTTTGAGGTTTTTTGCAAGCCGGGCGACGGCCGCTTCAACGGCCGCAGACAACCACTTTGTGGTACCCATTACTGCCTAAAATCACTTGAACTTTTTGCGCTCCAGTGGTACTACATTCGGCTCTTTTATTGCCACCTTGTAGTAATAACATCACCAGACAGAGGAAATTCCATGAGATTACGCCCCCGCAAACTGTGTGTTGGCAGAACCATCGCACCGGCCCTGTGCGGCGCCCTGCTGAGTCTGCTGCTGAGCGCCAGCGCCGTCGGCGCGGATTCCTGCATAACCTGCCACACCGACGAGGATCTGCTCGAGGAAAACCTGGCCGAGGCCATAAACAAGACATCGGCGATGCAGGCGGGAAGCGGCTGAGGCGGCGCCGTGGCTCCGTTGGAGCCGCAGGAAAAGGTGCTGGTCTCAGAGGAGTTCCTGGACTCGGTCCATGGCGAAATGGCCTGTGTAGACTGCCATGGCGGTGATGACACCGCCGACGACAAAGAGGGTGCCCATGAGGGTTTCGACCCCCACCCTTCCATCAACAACCCGCAGGAGACCTGTGGAGAGTGCCACGAAGAGGCCGAGACGGTCCCTCAGTCGCTGCATATGACCCTGTCGACCTTCCCCGGATTTCTGGAAAAACGGGCCAGCGAAGATACCTGGGACAAAGTGGACCACGGTCGTGACCGGCATTGTGCATCATGCCACACCAGCTGCGGCGGCTGTCACGTCAGCAGACCCAAATATTCCGGCAAAGGCTTCGTCGATGGCCACATGTTCAGCGCCAAACCCGATCCGGTCAACCAGTGCACCGCCTGTCACGGCAGCCGGGTCGGCAACGAGTTTTTCGGGGCCCGCGGCCAGGGCGACGTCCACCTGCAGAAGTTCGGCATGAGTTGCGAGGACTGCCACTCGGGCGAAGAGATGCATGCCGCCGCCCCGGAAGGGCTGGAAAACCGTTACCATCTCGAAGAAGCCGCCAGTTGCAAGGACTGCCACCAGGATCTGCAATACGGCTCGGTGCGCGACCACCGCATCCACAATAACAAGGTGCAGTGCCAGGTCTGTCACTCCCAGACCTACGTCAACTGCTACAGTTGCCACACCGGTACCGACGACGACGGTATCCCCTACTTCATCAACAACCATGAGTTCGAGGGTATGAAAATTGGTTTGAACCCGGACCGTATCCCCGACAACAACTATAAATACGTCATCCTCAGGCACGTTCCGGTGGATCTCAAGCTGTTCGATTACTATCTCGAAGATGCCTTCCCCCGCTTCGACGTCTCCCCGACCTGGAAGCGGGCTTCGCCCCACAACATACAGCGCCGTACCTGGCAGAACGCCAACTGCAACAACTGCCACGGCCAGCGCGACCTGTTCCTGGACGAGAGCGATCTGCTCGATTACGAAAAGAAGGCCAATATCGGGGTAACCGTGGCCGACGAGCAGATCCCGCCCAAGCGGGCCCGGGTCATGCCGCTCAATATCGACTCCTCGCGGGTCGACGATTCCCGGGTAGTCTCGGTGGAGTGGCTCAACGAACACCTCAAGGATGACAAGCTGGTCATCATCGATGCCAGAAGCGAAAGTGAATATGAGCATGGTCACATTCCCGGAGCCATCAACCTGGACCCGAATGCAACCGAAGGGCTGCGGACCGACCCCTATTCCGACCCGGCCCTGGTCATCGAAGACGATGAGACCCTGGCCGAAACCCTCGGGGAGTACGGCATCGCCCGCGATGATCATATCGTGGTCTATGCCAGACGGGGGATGGACGCCGGATTCCTGCTCGGCATCCTTGACTATGCCGGAGCCGATAACATCTCGATTCTCGACGGCGGCATCATCGCCTGGGAACTGGCTGACCATGAGATCTCCGATGAGGAGCCCGACTGGGAGGACAAGGTCTTCGACATTAAATCGCGCAAGAATCTTCTGGTTGATACCGACTACGTCAAGGAAAATCTCGACAACCCCAATGTCACCATCGTCGATGTGCGGGTCCTGCAGCAGTCAACCGGGCTGATGTCTCACAGTCTGGCCGATCGCTCAGGAAGAATTCCCGGCTCGGTGATGTTCCCGCTCCCCGGTCTTTACATGGATGACTCCTACCTGAAGAGTGCGGAGGAGTTGATCTGGGTGTTGAGAGAGCAAAACATCAGGCCGAACAAGACCATCGTGGTTTCCTGCAATACCGGAAACTGGGCGGCGGCGGCCATGTTCATGCTGCGCTACCTGGGCTATCCCGATGTCAGGCTGCATGACGAATCGTGGATAAGCTGGAAAGATTGATCGGCAGGCGGAAGCGCAGCCTGCATAGCCAACAGGGGCCGCCCGGAACATCTTTCCGGGCGGCCCCTGTTTTTTTTGTGCAGCTAGATTTTTTTTGTGCGGCTAGATGCCTTTAATAGTCTCCAGGATCTGCGGGTTGGCCTCTTCCTCGGCCAGAATGATGTGGCAGGCTTCGCAATCCATCGAGATGGTCTCGCCGGCGCTGGTCTCATGCTCATCGTCATGGCAGCGGAAACAGCCCGAATTGCCCTGGTGGCCGCGCAGGCTCGGGTAAGTGTTCCAGCCGATCTTCATTGAAGGCCAGACGTTTTCCAGATAGGCGGCCTGAACCCCGCTGACCGCTTTTTCCAGCATCGGCATATTGCTGTTCACCAGGTCCGGGTACTTGAGCCGGTACCAGGCCCGCAGTTCCGTGGCAATCAGATTTTTGGCCTCCTCATGGCTGGCGTAATCCCTGGTGATCAGTTCATATCCAATCTTTCTCACATAGGGCAGCTCGGTCGGGATGGCCCCCAGCAGCAGCTTCTCATCGATCGCCTCTTCGGGTGATTTGTAGATATGCGTGGGCCGGTTGTGGCAGTCGATGCAGTCCATTTCCCTGGTGTAGGTCTGCACATCAGCCGGAACCTCGCCCCCATGCTTGTCGAAAACGACTGCGGTGCCGTCTGGTTTGGTAAGGGTCACCTGGGTGATTTCCTCGCGTTCCCAGTCGGAATGGGTATAGGTAATCTTGTTTTCCTCGGCCACATGCCAGTGGATGCCGTGGGCTTCAGACCCCTGGTAGCCGCCCGACCCCACCTTCAGGAGCATGACCGTCTGTACATGGGTGTTATTCTCATCAGACAGGAATTTGTCCTTGACTAAGAGCTTATCGCCATGAAACAGCTCCGGCCGGTGACATTCCTCGCAGGTGTCACGGGCCGGGCGCAGGCCGTGTACCGGTGTCTCGATCGGCGTGGCATAGGTCTTGGCGACCACGGCGACCAGCTGCCTGGTGCCGGACAGTTTGGATTTCACGAACCACTGGGCTCCCGAACCGATATGACACTCGACACATTTGACCCGGGAGTGCGGGGAACGCATGTAGGTCGAATACTCCGGTTCCATGACGGAATGGCAGAGCTGCCCGCAGAACTCGTTTGACTCGGTGTAGTGGTAACCGGTATAGGCAAGCAGAACGATGACGAAGACATTGACAAAGGTCAGACTGGTGGCCAGGAAAATCAGTTTCCTGACCTTGACGAAGTTCTCCGGCACCGACAGTTTTTCACTGAGATACTCGTGGGTGAATAAGCCGACATCTTCCTTGCCCTTGAAGAAGAAGAGGCCGAGAAAGATCAGGGTCAGCCCGAGAATGAAGGCCGGGGCAACGAACATGTAGAGCACGAAACCGAAATACTGGTTGTGGATGAAACCGAAGAGCTCCAGAAGAATCCCGGCCAGCAGGATCGGAAACGAGGCCGTTGTCATGGTGGCCCCGATCAGCGACACCTTGCTCCGCGCAATTCCGTTGATGAATGCCCTGATGATCTGTGTGAATTTAACCACGGCCGCCCCCTCTGTTGATAGTCTTTTATGCTGAACTATAGCTGTTATGATAAGCTACAAGACTACTACAATGTCATGTGGATTTAAACGATTTTCCTCGCCTGGCAGAGGCGGAACGGTGAAACCCGGGGGACTCCCCGGTCAAAGCCGAATGAGCGAAGCTTCCGGGGGCAGGAAGCAAGCGCCGGCTGCAGGCAGCGCAGCACTGCCGTTTTCGCGGGGCAATGGGGAAACATGCTTACTTGCCGCCTGTTCCTGTTTCTGTTCCTGTTTTTTCAGCGGGGTCCGCGGCCGGGTCCGACGGTTCTTCCTGGTTTTCTAATTCACCCAGGATCAGTTCGCACTGATCGACGTTGGCACGTGCGGTATCCACCACCTTCTCGGCCAGAAAGGAAAGGCCGCCGGTGGCGAAAAAGGCGGTGTAGCTGGCATATTTTTTCGCCACATCAGCGAGGTCGATCCCGAATTTCGGTTCCGCCAGCGTGCCGCCGATGTGCACCAGGGAGGCAAGATTGATATTGGTCAGCGAGTTGATCGCACCGCGCGCTTTGGGCGAAATACCGACGTCGAGTTCCTCGGTTTTCAAGTTTATCTTACCCCCGCCCAGCCAGGTTACCTCGGTTGTCTGAGCGGCAATCCTTCTTCTGAAATCGGCCAGTCCGTCTTCGATATCGAAACGGACGACGGCGCACTCCAGCATCGTCTTGTCGCTGTCCAGCGGGTTGAGCTGCCTCAGCAGTCCGGCGCCGAACTGGCTCAGATAGGAGCGGGCCAGTTCCAGGTCCTCCAGTGACACCGCAAAGTAACCATTGAGGCTACCCATGAGATCGGCCACAGACCGGCCGCTGCCGTCGAGATCTACATGCAGGTCTATGATGCCGCCGTAGCGGGGAGAAGAGAATTTATCCAGCTCAATGATCGTATCCAATACGGCCGATTCAGAGCGGGCGTCAAGCTTCAGATAGCCCGTGCCGGTTCCACCGTTGCTTTCACTGAGCTCAATTGGCTCTATACTCAGCAGTCCCTGGTCGAGCACAACATCGATCTTCGCATCGACCGTATTTTTTCTCGGTGTTAAAATATCGACCGCTTCAAGCTTCAGGTCAACATCGTACTGGTTGAGCCAACCGACCGCCAGCGGCTCATCTGAAAATATCCTTTTGCCGGTTACTGGTCCACTGTCGGTCTGCTCCTGCTGCTCCTGGTTCAAATCGACACCCGCTGCCGCCGATTGAACCGTCTCCTGTTCGCCATTTCTCTCAGCAACCGCCTCCTCCTCATTCTTCTCCGGGGCTATCAGGAACGGCGTGATATCGAAACTGTCGATTGTTACCATTCCAGTCAGTTTCGGCCGCCCAGCACCATCTGCCGGCGGGTAGCCATAGGCAAGATCTCCCTGCAGGGTACCCTCGGCGGCGGCTATTGACAAATTTTCAACCAGGTACGCACCCTCCTCACCTTTTAATGTCCCACTGACTTTCAGGGCTTTATCTTCGGGAATCTGACGATCGAACAACGCAGCGATCCGGGCTATCGAGTCCGCCTCGAACTGCAGATCGGTCTGAAAGATCCGGGGCGACTTCACATCGGCCACCTGGGCATCGATTGATGCTTCTACTCCCTCTCCGGTAAGCTGGGTGGAAAGCCACAGCCCGGCCGCTGATTCGGCAACAGAGGCGGCATTGATCCTTACTGACCATGGACCGGTCTGCGGCAGATCGGTCCCGGCAAGCCCCGAAAGCAGTGACAGCGAATCGAGATCGCTGGCTATTTCGGCTTTGAAGCCGCTCAGCGCCAGCAGATCCTCCAGGACGAGATCAGCCGTTGTTTTAACCCCCTCCCCGGTGAGTGTTGCCTGCAGCACATCGATCGCGATCGAGTCAGCCGAGGAGCCCAGATGAGCCGTGGCATCGAGAGCGCCAAGTTCTTCCAGTTCGACCCCGGCGGCCTTTTCAATCAGGGTCGAAAGAGACCGTGTCTGGACTGCGAGATCAGCATCGATCCCTGCTTTTCCGTAACCCGCTGGATTGCCGGCAACGGTTGCCAGGGCCAGCACATCATTAATGTTCCCTGTTATCTGAGCGGTCACGGTATCACCGTCCAGAACCAGCTCGAGCTCATCGACCCGATAGGTGTCCTTTACCGAGGCGATCCCGGCGCGCAGCCCCAGAGACCCGAGGGCCGGTATATCGACGCCTGCATAGCGGGACAGTATTGCCGTATCCTGCAGCGAAGCCTTCACTTCGGCTGCGATGCCGGACAGATCGACAAGGTTGTCCATCGTACCGTTGAGGGTGACTTCGACTCCGCTGTCCGTGACCAGCGCCTGCAGATCGGTAACACTCAGTTTTTCCAGGCTGCCGGCTACGGCTGTATTGAGCGTGAACGATGCCGGCAGGCCGACCGGCACATCGACACCGAAGCGTTGAACGACCGCTTCGATCTGATCAGACTCGGCCGCGCCGCTGAGCTCGATGCCCGAAACCTGAAACGTTTCATCACCGGGTCTGCCGATGCTCTTCACGGAGCCTTCAATCCGGGCCGCCAGGACGGGGTCGCTGAGCGCAAGCTGCAGGGCTTCGAGCGCGAAACCGGTTTCTGTTGAGATAAGTCTGGCCGAACCCTTGAGTGGACCAAAGGATGGGATGTCCGCCCCGGCGAAGCGGCTGATGATCGAAGTCGACTCGAGATCGATGGACAGGTCGGCCGTTCCGCCAAGCGAGTCAATGACGTCCTGGAGGTCCGCCGCCAGTTTGACATCGAGTCCCTGATCCCTGGCATGCAGCTTGAGCCCGTCAATCGAAAGGGTATCGATACTGCCTCCGATCGTCCCTTGCAGCTGGACCGATCGGGGCAGTGTGTAGGCATCTCCCAGGTTGAGGACAACGCCCAGGTCATCTCCCTGTTCGGTACTCAGTTCAGCGCCAATGTCGAGGCCCGAAACCGCCAACAGATCGGCAACACGGCCGCCAATTGCCGCCTTCAGCCGTGGATCGTTCAGATCCACACGCACATCTTCCAGCATCAGAGCGCCTTTTTCGATGATCAGACTGAAGGAAGCATCGAGATCCTCCAGGGGCGGGAGATCGACTCCGGCAAAGGCGTCGAAGGTCGAGACCGTGGCCGCCGAAACCTCGACATTGAACCGGGCATCGGGGTCGGGCAGCATCGGGCCGGCATAGCCGTCTAGTGAAACATCCGCCTGGTTGACACTGCCGCTCAGTGAAACCTTCGTCTGGCGGTTGGCGTGCCAATCTTCGATGGAACCAAGCGATCCGCTCAAGTCGATCGGGGCATCCCGGTAGGAACCTTTGATGATCACCGGGATATCACCACCCTCGACAAACATTCTCAAATGCTCCAGCGCTGCTTCGATGCTCTGGGCCTGTGTCCTGTCAGCATAGACAAAGGCCAGACCGGTGATTTCCGCATTGCGGACATACGGTTTGACAGGCAGGGAGAAAGATCTGCTCTCCTCAGGAGCACCGGGACCAGCTGCTTCTGCCGGCGACGGATCCGCAGAGGACACCTCGAATACCCAGTTTCCGGTACCGTCCTCACTGGTCTCCAGCAGGATATCGGGCGCGTCGACTTCAACGATAAAATCGAGCACACCGGTGAACAGGGGGAGCAGTCTGATCTCCACGAACAGCCGATCGAGCGTGACCATTGCATCTCTTGAGCCCCACGCGGCATTGGCAAAACGGATATCGTGAGCGCTCAAGCCGATCTTCGTGCCGATGGCGACATCAAGATCACCGTCAATCGACAGAGTGCGGCCGGTGGCCGACTCGGCCGCCGCGCCAATCCATTTTTTATACTGCTCCCCGCTGACAAACTGCAGCGAAATGAAAACGATGACGAACAGTCCGAAAACAGCGGCAACCGTGTAGCCGACTATTTTTGCCAGCAGTTTCATGTGGATACTCCCCTCTTCTCTTAAACGGCCAAAAAACAATTATTTATCAGAGTGTCAATCACCTCGGCACTGGTACTGTCGGACACTGAACTCTCAGCCCCGCAGCGGCATCATGTTGTGTAATGAGTATAAACATCAACAGTTGAAATGGTATAGCCCATTCTATTCACTGCCTGACAAGCGTTCTGCCGGTCATCCACGGTTAAGATATGGTTATGAGCACGAGCCATTAGTAGTATACACTTGACTATCATCCGCACCTGAGATTAAATACCATAACTGGGGTACTTACTGCTCGCTGAGCAATTCCGCGCAGTCGGAAAGACTTAACTCAACCAATCAGGAGGAAGATTATGAAAATAAAACGTTATGGTCGCATCGCGGCCGGAGCAGCGTTTGCTGTCTGCCTGGCCACTCAGGTGCAGGCCGGCGGCAGCGGCTCCATGGGCATGGACGACAACATGCTGCAGGAGCTGAAGCGGATGATCGAGCAGCAGCAGAAACAGATCGATCAGCAGGCGGCGGAGATCGCCGGGCTCAAGGAACAGCTGAGCGGCAACAGTGAGAAACTGGCCGGCAAGGCCGACAAGGAAGATATCAAGGGACTCGACAAGGTTGTCACCTCCAGCTTCGAAAGAGTCAACCTGAGCCTCTACGGACACGTTAACCGGGCCCTGCTCTACGGTAACAACGGCGAGACCAGCAAATGGTATTCGGTCGACAACATCAATTCCCAGACCAGGCTCGGCCTGCGCGCCTCGGTCGACACAGCTTCTGGATGGAAAGTCGGTGGGCGGATCGAGTACGGTATCGTCAGCAACGGCTCATCCGATGTGAACAATTTCAACACCACCAACGCCACCGATGACAGTTTCAAGCTGCGTTGGGCCGAAGTGAATTTCAAGAGCGACACCTTCGGTAAGATTTCTCTGGGTAAAGGTGACAGCGCCTCTAACAACAGCGCAGAGGTTGATCTTTCAGGAACCTCGGTTGCAGCTTACAGCTCAGTTACCGACATGGCCGGATCGATGATCTGGTATGACGGCGTCACCCCGACCACCGAATCCGATCCCAAGATCAAGAATGCCTTTTCCAATTTCGACGGTCTCAGCCGTAGCGACCGGATTCGTTACGACACCCCGTCTTTTGCTGGATTTTCGCTGGCAACTTCAGCCTCATCCGGCGATGCCTTCGACGGTGCGCTACTTTATAACCGCGCCTTCCAGGGCACCAAGGTTGCCGCCGCCTTCGCCGTGGCCAATCCTGGAGATATCATTTCCAGCGCTGATCTGCAGTACAGCGCATCGGCCTCGGTTCTGCTGCCCATGGGCCTGAATGCTACCTTTGCTTACGGTTACCGCGACCTGATAGTGGACGACCGCGACAACCCGACCAACTGGTGGGGCAAGCTGGGCTACAAAACCGTCTTCTATGAGGGTTCGTCAACCGCTCTCTCGGTTGATTACGGAGAGACGTCCGACCTGGCAGCCAATGATGACAAAGCCAAGACCTGGGCCGTGGCAGCGGTGCACAACATCGATGACTGGGCCACCGAGTTCTACGCCACCTGGCGGAATTACAATCTCGACAGAAATGTTGAAGATTATGACGACATCAATGTCTTCATGACCGGCGCACGACTGAAGTTCTAGTGAGAAAACGGTCCATTATCCGGCAGGCAGGCGTCTTGTGCGCTTGCCTGCTGCTTGCCGGCTGCGGCGGCGAACCCTACACCTACCAGCCCGACCACGAGTTGAAGCCCGGCCCGGGTCTTTTTTCAGGCGAAGACGGTGAATTCACCCTGATCGGTTCCCCGAAAGAGCAGGAAGATTCCGAGCCCGAAGAAAAACCCGCATCAGCGGCCGAATAAGCCGTCCCCTGCTGCCTGCAGTTCCGCTGCCGACTCCCCGCAAACAGCAAATTATTCAGTCTGATCAGCCGTTTCAACACCATTGGCAGAGCTGCGCCGGAACCGGTTCAACTCAGCCTCGAGCCACTGCTTGCTCGGCAGGGTATCAGCATCACAGGTGACGGTGTATGCTTCACCGGTAATGGAGCTTTTAGTCGCCGCATAAGAAATAAACTGCTCCGCTGAGCTTATCCTCTTTTTCACAGAGTTGTATTTTTTACCGATGTGCTGACGCGCCTCGACAGCCGAATAGGATTTTCCATTGCGGGTGAACAGGCAGCCCGACTGCCCGATAAAACCAAGGAGGTACTCCACTTCTTCTTGCCAGCCAGCTTCAGCACCGGCAGAGCCGGCGCAGGCCAGGGCCAGCAGCAGGGCCAGCGTTCTGACTTTCACTGTTGGGCCAGCCGGGCCGCCGCAGCCAGCTGAGGGTCCACTCTGAAGTGGACCTCGAGCGGGTTGTGATCCGAACTCGTAACTTCATGGGAGACGGATCTGACAACTTCCAATCCCCTGAAAAAGACGCCGTCGACCTTGTGGTTCAAAATACTCACCCGGTTGTCCGGGGTGAAGGTCACCGCCTTCAAGCCAAGCTTGACCATCTTGTCATCAACCAGCGACTTCCTCCGGTCACTCCAGGTGTTGAAGTCTCCGGCCACGATCACCGGTCCGTGATGATTTTTGACGATGTTCTCCAGGGCCTCGATCTGGTGCCTGACGGCACTGGTATCGAGGGTAAAATTGACCAGATGTATATTCACCACCAGCAGCTGCGCATCGAGACCGATCAGCGGGTAGACCGCTGCCAGGCCGATTTTGGGCACCCTGATCAGCGGTTCGGGTTCCCGGGTCATACAATATTCTCTGGAAGGCGCCGTGGCCGCCGACATGACCCCTATTTCCTGACCGTCCAGGTAAAAGGCTGAGCCCATCAGCCACTGGTTGGCGGACAGGCCGGACTGGGCATCGAGAACCAGTCCTAAAGCGGCTTCCTGAAGCAGAACGATGTCGGCCTTAGCGCCATAGGAAAGCAGGTCGCTGCGCCACTCTCCATGGTTGCTGCGATGGGAATTCCAGCTGAGGACACTGAAGGCCTGCGGATCGATACCCGCCGATTTGTCAGGGGATCCTTTCCGCTCCAGGCGGGGCCCGCAGGAAGCCACCTGGCGCTGAATTTCTCTGTCCTTAAATCCGCTGACCACGACAGACTGGTCAGGCACGGCAACGCAGCCGGAGAAATAGAACAGCACCGCCGTAGCTGCAATCATGAGAGGCAGTATCGTCGCTGAAATATGTCTTTTCCCTTTGTTGAGCATGGCCTTCAGATAATACTCACTCAGCCCGATCTGGCAAGTGCCAAGCCCCGGCAGGTGCGGATCTTTCGATGAAGCTGTCGATTGTATCGGCAGAAAGCCGGCAGGCACAGCGACGGGTAAGCTGTTGTGAATTGAGTAAAAGGCAGGTACAGTTGAGACCAGGATGATGCCAGACAAAACCGATAGAGATCAGCCATGAACATTTTTCGCGTTCATTTCACCTGGAAAGAAAAAGCGTACGAACTCAAGGCCAGAAGCCTGGACATGACGCACCCCTATTTCGTTTCCATCAAGGACCTCGTTCTGCCCGAGGAGTCCTCCATTCTGATCAATCCCGCCGATGACGAAATACGCAAAAACTTCTCCGGAGTTCGGCAGTTGATGCTGCCCTTTCAGTCGGTATCCCTGATCGAGGAATTCACCCAAGACCCCGATGACGACAAAGCCTCGCCAACGCCGCGGCCGCCGAAAGGCGAGGTCGTCCATTCCAGTCGCTTCAACAAAAAAGCCTGATTTCAGCTTCCTTCTAAAGCAGTATGTATTCCCTGAACTTGTCAGCCGGAATGGCCGGGCTGAACAGATATCCCTGAACGATTTCGACTCTGCGCGTTTTGAGGAATTCGAACTGCTCTCTGGTTTCCACGCCTTCGGCAACCAGCTTCAGATCGAGAATCTGGGCCATGGCAATAATCGCATCGACCAGGGACATGTTGTACTTGTTTTCCATCATATCGTTGATGAAAGAACGGTCGATTTTCAGGACCTGGAGAGGAAACTGCTTCAGATAGCTCAGCGACGAGTAGCCGGTACCGAAATCATCGAGCGACAGAGTGATGTTTCTCTTCAGCAGCTCATTGAGCACCTCCAGAGGCCCATGGGTCTCCTGCATCAGCAGGTTCTCGGTGATTTCGATTTCCAGCAGCTGGCAATCCAGGCCGCTCTTCTCCAGCGCCTCATCAACAACCGCCAGAAAATTGGCCGATCTGAACTGCCGTGGAGAGATATTGATGGCCACCTGCAATTCGCACTGTGAAAGCTCCTGCCAGCAGACTGCTTCCCTGCAGGCCGTCTCGATGACCCACGAACCGATCTCTTCAATGAGGCCGTACTTTTCGGCAACCGGAATGAATATCGACGGCGGGACATTGCCGAGATCCGGATTCTGCCAGCGGACCAGCGCCTCAGCCCCGATGACCTGCTCGGTCATGGTATCGATTTTAGGTTGATAGAAAACCGACAGCTCATCATTTTTGATGGCATGCCTCAACCGGTTTTCGATGGCCAGCTGCTCATCAATATAGGCCCGCAGTTCATGGGAGAAGAACCGGTAATGGGTGCTGCTGTCTTTTTTGGCATAATACATGGCCGTATCAGCGTACTGCAGCAGCAATTCCACCGAATTACCGTCATCGGGAAAGGTGCTGATGCCGATACTGGCCGAAGTATAAATCTCATGTGAATTGACAAAAAACGGGTCTGCAAAAGAATTGATGATCTTGTGGACCACCACTTCGGCCTGCTCCTGGCGATGCAGCCCCTCGAGGAGCACCAGGAATTCATCCCCGCCCATCCGGGCCGCTGTATCGGTCTCGCGGAGCAGCAGAAGAAGCCGCTGTGATACCATTTTCAATAATTCGTCACCGGTCCCGTGCCCGAGCGTATCGTTGATGTCCTTGAAGTTGTTCAGATCGAGATAGAGCAGGGCAACCTTGGAGTTCTGCCGTTTGGCCCGGGCGAACGAACTCCTGATATAGGAGAGCATGTAGTAGCGATTGGGCAGGCTGGTCAGCTGGTCGAAATTGGCCTGATGAATAAGCTTCTTTTCCGCCTCATCGCGCTCAGTGATATCAAGGGCCGTAACCACCAGAACCGGAGGGTCTTCCAGGGCCGACAACTGAATCCTCAATTCAACCGGGTAGGTGGTCCCATCTCTTCTTTTCTGCAGGGTCTTGTAAGTCAGCGAGTCTTTCATGCCTTGATGCAGCGGCTTGACAAACTGTAGAATCTCGTCCTTGCTCAAATCGACGATGATATCGGCCAGGGTCATATCGGACAACTCATCCTCGCTATAACCGAGGTTTTCCAATGCCCCCTTGTTGAACTGCAGACACCTCAGATTTTCCGCTTCTACAATATAGAGCTCATTGGAACTGTCGTTGAGTATCCGGCCGAGACGGTTGTTGAGCTGATTCTTTTCTTCCTCGAGATCTTCCACCAGGGAAAGATTTTCGTAGCGGAGGCGCAGGGAGGAGACCAGAATTTCGTTGAGGCGCTTATTGGCTCTGACCAGGGTGAGCAGGTAAACCAGGACAAGAAAAGCAACGAAGACGTTTATCTTCTGGGGTGAGAAAAAGGGATAGAGGACAATCGGCACCGTCAGACATAAGGCGTAGCCGGTGAAACATACCGTGTCAGCGACCAGAACCGTCAGGGCGCCTGCCGACAGGCCGGCCAGAACCAGAACGGTAAACATCTGGTTGGGCACCGTGTCATGGGGATGGAAGAAAAGCACGGTCGATCCTAAAACGACGCCGACAGCCATACTGGCAATCCGGAACCGGATCAGCCATTGAGGCCGTTCCTTGAACCCTACCGTTACGCTGAAATATCTCTTAACCAGAAAGAAGCGATAAATAAATACCGAAACGAGCGCCCCATACCAGCCGATCAGCAGAACAGCCGAATGGGATTGGTATTGAAAGACGATGTAAAACAGCCCCACGAACAGATGGGCGATGGTACTGAGCGTATTGCTCGAATAGAGGGTATCGAGCTTGTCGGCCAGTATCTTATTAGTAAAAACATAAGAAGAGCGACTATTGGGAAAATTTTCCGTTGCCATCTACAATATGAGCTTGTGTGTTATCCGGCTAAACCTGAAAAATCATTTGTATTTCCTGAAAGTAGTGTCGTTACCCCACCGTTATCAAACAGCCTATCAGAATGGTGACAAAAAATAAAACAAACTTGTCGATTGATCAGAAAAAAGAGGCCGCAGCTGTTCTGGGCAAAGAGCTGCGAAAGGGAAAATCAGAAAAACCGATGTTCAGAAAGAGACGACCGGTGAAGCAGCCGTCTCTCAGTTGCTGATCTGCATCAGATCGATCGCCCGGCGGTCATAATTGGAGCGCCGATCATTGAGGACCTTGTTGCCCCGGGCATCGGTCAACGGGAACGAGGCTTCGTCATCGTTGATACGCCGATCCTGCTTGGTTCTGACCAGGTGCAGTTTTTTGGGCTTGTGCTCAGCTGTCATCTGGCCGCGATTCTGGGCGACCACGAAACGGGCCATGGTTTTCAGATCTTTTTCCCTGAGCTGCAGGGCGGCGTCGACCCAGACCGTGGTGATGTCCATCAACTCTTCATAGGTGACCGGATTGTAGCGTTGCCTGACTTTCTGCACCGCATGCAGGCCATTTGAAGCACGGCGATGCTTGGCAATAAAACAGTCGACGGCTTCAAATCCTTTGCCCGATTCGGCCAGGATATCGATGATTCCCATTTTGTGCAGTTCGGGGCCGCTGTAAACTTTGCCGCTGGTTATCATTTCCTCGGCCTGCATCATGCCGACCTTGCGGGCCAGAAAACTGTATGCCCCCATACCGGGAAACAGATTGAAACGAATTTCGGGAAGCCCCATCTGAGAGTGTTTCTCGGCAATCAGATAGTTGCTCGACATGGCCGACTCGAAGCCGCCTCCCAGGGCCGAGCCCTCGACAAAGGAGATCGTCGTCAATGGAAGGTTGAGGTTTATCGTGTTGTTATAGCAGATATCGATACAATAGATCGCATATTCGAGCAGCTGCTCCCGGCTGCAGTTCTTGATCAGCTCGATAAACAGGTTAAGGTCGCCGCCGAGATTGAAGATGCCGGGCGTCTGAGAGGCGAGGATCATATAGCTGACGGGAAACTGCTCCAGATCCTCGCCCGATTCGAAGTAGTCGACGACAGCCTGCTGGATCTGCTTGGACTCCATGAGCATGACCGGAGAAAAGCAGGGCCGCTGCGACGGTTTGAAATAGCACCACAACGCTTCCTGATCGCGGTCATAGCGAACCGACATTTCCCTGTAGGGGCCGAAAATCTTTCGAAAGTGCTCAGACATTGTGTTCCCTTTTCCCAAAAGCAGAGTTGGTAGTTATTATTTTGACACTTTTACGGCTGATTCGGTTATCTTCCTGTAAAACAGGGCCCGCAATACCCACAAAACCGACAGCAAGGTCAAAATATCGTCAGCACGTGCTGCTCGGAGGAACTATTTGCAAAATAGAAGCCAGACTGAAAATCAATCGACAGATCCATTTATAACCACCGGATCGACCGATTATTTTGAACATTGAGACAGCCACCCCTCAGCTGATTCATGCCCACCGGAGCCTGCGGAATAAACTGCGACACCTGCCGTCTCAACCGCGATGGCGCCTGCAGCAGTTGCGACAGCGGAACGAGCCGCCAGGCGCAGCGTAAACTCGAGGCCCAGCAGCAGCTTCTGGGGGCTCCCTGCCCGCTGCTCGCCTGCGCCCGGATGAACCGAATCGATTACTGCCTGCGCGACTGCGACCAGTTCCCCTGTGAAAATTATTGGAACGAGACCGCAGACAGCTACCCATACAGCCGGGGATATCTTGCCATGCAGAAAAGAAGAAGAGAGATGATTGACCAGGAAGGCCGGCCCGGCGATAAACTCGCCATACCCGAACAGCACTGGCAGGAAATCAATGACCGGGGAATCGACGAAATTCTTCGCTGCTCCGGAGGCAGGCTCGTTGATGGGGGCAGGCTGCTGCTCGACGTTATGGGCCGGGTGCTGAGGATCGACCCATCAGCACAGCGTATCGAAATTCAGCGGCAGGATGGCTGGCAGCCGGCACCTTCGCTGGCCGCCTTTGTCACTGCGGTCTATCTGGCCAGGTGTAAGCCGCTTCCCCTCTCCGGACGCTGGGTCAGTGAGAAAGATCTTTCCTGCAGCGAGTTTTTCAGGGGTATTCACCAGCTTCGAACCGAACCGGTGCTGAGCCGTTACGGCCATGCCCCGGAGGACTTCATCGAGGCCGGCGAACGGTTCGGGGCAGTCAGGACGAAGGACAGCGGCGATGCAGCTCTCAGGTTCTGGGTATTTCCCGCCATACCGATCAAGCTGATTCTCTGGTGCGGTGACGACGACCTGGAATCGGCTCTTACCGTCATGTTCGATCAGTCCATCGACGAACTTCTACCCGCTGACGGGATCTGGGCACTGGTGCAGATGGTCTGCCAAGCACTGGCGGAAAAGACGCTCTGAAGCGAGTTCAGACCAGATCCACCACCTCGAGATGGTGATCGAAAAGATCGGTGACAAGCAGCCGGTTTCTCAGCCCGGCCGGCCTGCAGATGGTGATGGCAACGACCTCGGCGCACTCCATGGCTGCCAGCGCGACAGCGGCAAACGGCAGGGTTCCCAGACTTTTCTCAACACCCCGGCGAGCGGCTTTTTGAGGATCACCGTAGATTTTTGATAATCCCGGATCCTCCGGGTAGATAACCGTAACCTGGCCCGAGGTTCCCCCGATCGCCGCAGAGACCAGCGGCACGGCCAACCGGCGGCAGGCCTGCTCGAGGACGAAGCGGTCGCCAATCGAATCGAGGCAGTCGACAACGATATCGGCTCCTTCCAGCAGTGCCTCAGCGTTATTTTCATCCAGGAACGAGACAACGGCACCGGGTTTCCACCGCCGGGTTCACCAGTGCCACCCGCTGTTCAGCGATCACCGCCTTTTCTTTTCCCAGAACAGCGGTGCTGCTGAGCAGCTGACGGTTCAGGTTGGAGTCATCGAACCGGTCACCGTCCACCAGGATCAGACCGCCGATGCCGACCCGGGCAAGAATCTCGGTGACCGCACCGCCCAGGCCGCCGAGACCGATAACGGCGACCCGTTTGTTCAGCAGCCGAATCTGATCCAGGCAGGACAGGCTCTTCTGGTTGCGGACATACACCTCAGGGGTGATGCCCTGCTGCAGGGCGGCCAGCTGGACAGGTTTATGGCCGGTCCCTGATGTTTCCGCGATCCGTTTCTGGGAGTCATAAGAGAGGGAGCGGTAGGAAGTGGCGTCGGGCCGCTGTCGATCTTCCGCAGCCCCGGCGACACGCGCGCCAAGAATCTCTGTCAGGCTATCGGTCATCGTCTGATCCGGATCCGGGTCCGGGCGCTTTCTTCTTCCAGCTCTTCTCCTCCCCCCTGATCAGCCGGCCGATATTTTCGTGATGCTTGACCCAGATCAGCGCGGAGATGATTATTCCGCTCACAATCGAGTCGGCCGGTTCCCCCATCAGCCACAGCCAGAGAGGGAAAAGGCCTGAGGCCAGCAGGGAGCCGGCCGAGACGAAGCCGCTCAGGGCCACCGTAATGAAAAAGACAACGACGCTGACCGCAATGGCCGGCGGGGACAGAAAGAGGAACACCCCCAGACCGGTAGCCACCCCTTTGCCGCCTCTGAAGCCAAGATAGATGGGAAACATGTGGCCGACAACAGCCAGAATTCCGCAGAGCAGCAGGGCGGTCTGCCGGCCCTCACCCTCGGGCAGCAGCCTCGAGGCCAGGTAGATCGGCAGAAAGCCTTTGAGGCAATCCAGAATCAGGGTGATTACCCCGAGTTTCTTGCCCAGCAGCCGGGCCACATTGGTGGCCCCGATATTACCGCTGCCCGCCGCCTGGACGTCAACGCCAGCCAGCCTGCCGATCAACAAGCCAAAGGGAATCGCACCGATCAGGTAGCTTGCAATAGGAAAAAGGATGTTCATTATGTAGCTGTGATATATAAGGGGATCGGCATCATAAAGATCTCATTTTAGCCGTTTCCCGCCGGCAAAGCAAGAATGGCGAGACGGACTGTCGGCCTCCGCCCCATTGAATCATGGTCAAGCCCACCAGGCTGTGGTAAAATGGCCGACGGGACGGTAATCGTTCGTTTACACGACAGAGAACAAAGATGGCACTACGGAAAATAATCGAATATCCCGAGCCGCTGTTGCGGGTCAAAGCCCAGAAAGTAGAACGTTTTGACGACGAGCTTAAAATCCTCATCGAAGATATGGCCGAAACCATGTGGGACGCCCCCGGCATCGGCCTGGCGGCCCCGCAGGTCGCTGAGTCGGTGCGGGTGATCGTCGTCGATATCAGCGATACCGGGCGAAGAAAAAAAATACATGGCCCTGGTCAACCCGGAGATCGTCGAACACGAGGGCAGGCAGCTCGACGAAGAAGGCTGCCTGAGCGTTCCGGAACTGACGGCCCAGGTAGAGCGCTACAAAAAAGTGACGGTCAGCTACCAGGCCGAGGACGGCAGTCAAAACCAGCTGCTGGCCGATGAGCGTTTCGCCGTGGTCCTTCAGCACGAGATCGATCACCTCAACGGCATTCTCTTCATCGATCACCTGAGCCCGCTGAAGCGCAACCTCTACAAGAAAAAGCGGAGAAAGATGCTGGCCCTGGAGCAGACCGGCTGATGAACCGCCAGCCATTTCGCATCATATTCATGGGCACACCCGATTTCGCCGTTCCCACGCTGGAGTCCCTGATCCAGGGACCCGACCAGATCATCGCCGTGGTCACCCAGCCGGATCGCCCCAAGGGGCGCGGCAGAAAACTGGTGGCCCCGCCGATTAAGCTGCTGGCTCAGAAGTTCGGTATCGATCTCTATCAGCCGACCAGCATCAAAACCGCCGAGTTTTTCACCACACTCAGAAGCTATGACCCCGATATCATCGTGGTAGCCGCCTACGGCAGAATCCTGCCTGAAACAATCATCGACCTGCCCCGCTACGGCTGCATCAACGTGCACGGCTCCCTGCTGCCCCGGCACCGGGGTGCCGCCCCGATCCAATGGTCGATCATCAAGGGCGACCTGGAAGTGGGGGTAACCATCATGCAGATGGACAAGGGGATGGACACCGGCGACATCCTGATGAAGGCGGCCATCATCCCGGACCCCGACGAAACGGCAGGCTCTCTGTTCCCCAGGGCAGCACGGCTCGGCAGCCACACCCTGATGGATACCCTGGATATGGTCAGCCAGGGCGGCCTGGCCACCATTCGCCAGGACGACAGCCTGGCCACCAGTGCGCCGATGCTGAGGAAGGAGGACGGCCTGATCGACTGGAAACGGGAGGCTCATAAGATCCATTGCCTGATCCGGGGGCTCGACCCCTGGCCAAGCGCTTACTCCTATCTCGACAACCGCAAGTTTCAGCTGTTCAGGCCCGAGGTCGTGCACCAGAGCAGTGCCCGGCAGCCGGGCACCCTGCTGCGCGCCGACCGTGAAGGCCTGCTGGTTGCTGCGGGCGGATCCTGCCTGCTGATAAAAGAAGTGAAAATGGAGGGAAAAAGGCGGATGGAGGTGGCCGATTTTCTCAACGGCTGGGCACTCGAACCGGGCTCCGTGTTTGGCCCCGGGAACCACTGATCCATGCCGGTAGCTGCCGCCAATACCGCCTACCTGGACTGCTTCTCGGGGATCAGCGGCGATATGCTGCTCGGGGCGCTGCTCGATTGTGGTTTAACCGAGCAGGAGCTGCGCGACCAACTGGCTAAAATCGAACTCGATCCCTTTGAACTGAAAATCAGGCGGGTAGCCCGCCAGTCGATCTCAGCCGTTTCGATCCAGGTCGTCTCCTCCACTGACCAGCGTTTCAGAAACCTGCGGGATATCCGCTCCCTGCTCGAGAAAAGCAGTCTCGATCAAACGATCGTCCGCCGGTCGCTGGCGGTTTTCACCAGGCTGGCCGAAGCCGAGGCCAAAGTCCACAACCGGCCGGTAGAGGAGATTCATTTCCACGAGGTGGGCGCCCTCGACACCATCATCGACATTGTCGGTACCGTGGCCGGCTTTCAGCTGCTCGGCATCGCATCGATCCACTGTGCCCCGCTTCCCCTGGGCCGGGGCTTCGTCGACTGCGCCCACGGCAGCCTGCCGCTTCCGGCCCCTGCTGTCTGTGAGCTGCTCGAAGGTATTCCGGTTCTGGGCATCGAGGCCGACCGGGAACTGGTAACCCCCACCGGCGCAGCCCTGGCTGCCGAGCTGGCGGATCATTTCGGACCATTGCCGCCGATGGTTGTCAATAGAACCGGTTACGGGGCCGGCGATGCCCCCGGCACTGAAAACCGTCCTAATCTGCTGCGGATCATCACCGGTACCATGGAGATCGTGGCCGAAACACAGCAGGTCGAGGTTATCGAGACCAATCTCGATGACTGGAACCCGGAAGGATTTCCATACCTGTGCGCTCGATTGCTCGATGGCCGCGCCCTCGATGTCAGCCTTGCCCCGATCCAGGTAAAAAAGGGCCGCCCCGGATTCAGGCTGTCGGTTATCTGCAGCAGAGCAGATGCCCAGCCGCTCAAGGAACTGATCCTGGCCGAGACCTCGGCCATCGGCCTGCGCTACAGAATTGAGCAGCGGATGACCCTGCCGCGTGAAATCATTTCCGTTGAAACCGACTGGGGTCCGGTTCAGGCCAAGAAAGTGGTGTCTCCATCAGGCGTCAGAATCCATCCGGAGTATGAGTCCTGCAGAAAAACGGCCGCGCGCCACGACGTTTCGCTGGAGCAGGTCTACCGGGCGGTTCTGATCAATGGCGAAGCGCAGCGCCTCCAGCCGCTCGATTCTGCAGCGCAGGCCGGTGAATAATCGATGGCTGATCGATGGATAGACTGATCGTCGCACTGGCAACCGGGCTGTACAGCGGCAGGATGCCCTTTGCACCGGGTACCTGGGGGTCCGCCTTTGCCCTTATCCCCTGGTATTTCTGCCGCGGCCTGAGCCTGGCCCACTACAGCATGGTTCTGGCCGCCCTTTTTGTGGTCGGCTTCCTGGCCGCCGGCTCGGCGGAAAAAATTTTCGACAAGCCCGACCCCGGCTGCATCGTCATCGACGAGGTCATGGGCATGTTCGTCACCCTGACCCTGGCCCCGAATCACCCGGCAGCCTGGCTCCTCGGATTTATCCTGTTCAGAGTTTTCGATGTGCTGAAACCCTTTCCGGTGTCCTGGCTCGACACCCACCTGCACGGCGGCCTCGGCATCATGATGGACGATGTGATGGCCGGCGTCTATGCCCTGGTCTGCCTGCAGCTTATCTGGCTGGTGGTGGGCAGGTTCCTGTAGCTAGAAGAGATTTTACCTGTAAAAAGGGAATACCCTAAGCCTCTGATAACGTTCCGCAGTTTCCTGCCCTTCTTGTCGATATAACAGAATTGAGAATGTGACGGAAGCGGGGGGAGTTGACTGGGGCGGCATCGTGGAGGCCCAGCACCGTGGTGAAAATGCTTACCGACCGCAACAGGCCGCACAGCGGCCGTCATCCGGTCGGTTTTTCACTACGGTGCTGATCAGGCCGGAGCGCAGCAGCTCCAGTTAATTCACCCCGCCTCCACTAGGATACCGAGCTGCCGCATGCTATCAAATTAAAAGCCTGTATCCTTTCACCCGGAGCCATTCTTCTAACCGGGCTCCACTGAAAAACGATTCCCTACACAAACGACGGCAGTCTCCGGTGCACCTCTTCGATGGCCTCCTCGTTCTGGAGCAGCTCGTCAAGGGTATTCCAGGTGCCTGACAGCAGGGCCGTTCTGGCGGCCTGGTTGATGGCAAGCGAGATGGTGCCGCTGTCGCTGGAGATGGTTTGAGCCTCGACGTCGATCTCGAAGCGGGTCTGGGGGTCGCCCTGAACCATCCGCAGCAGGTTAGCGATGGTGCCCTCATCAGCGCTCAGTGTTGGAACGCCCAGGCTCGTGCAGTTGCCGGCAAAAATCTCGGCAAACGACACCCCGACGATCGCTTTGATGCCAAACCGCATGATCGCCTGGGGGGCATGCTCCCGGCTCGATCCGCAGCCGAAATTGCGGCCCACGATCAGGATCGCCGCTCCCTCATACTTCTGATCGTTGAACGGATGCTCTTTTTCCGAGCCGTCGTCATTGAAGCGCTCATCTTTGAAAACTTCGGATCCCAGGCCTTCGAAGGTGACGCTGCGAAGATACCGGGCCGGAATAATGCGATCGGTGTCGATGTCGTTGCCGGGAAGGGGGATGGCCGTGCCCTGAACCGCTTTGACTGCTGCTGGATGTATGCTCATTTCTCGTGTCCCTTAAATATATTTTCTGACATCGGCGACCGCGCCTTCGACCGCGGCGGCGGCAACCATGGCCGGGCTCATCAGCAGGGTCCTGCCTTTCGATGATCCCTGTCTGCCGATAAAATTACGGTTCGACGAGCTGGCACTGAGCTGCCGCCCGCTCAGCTTGTCCGGGTTCATGGCCAGGCACATGGAGCAGCCGGCCTCCCGCCACTCGAACCCGGCTTCGGCGAAGATCCTGTCGAGCCCTTCCTCTTCGGCCTGCTGTTTTACCTTCCTCGAACCGGGAACGGCAAGGGCCTTGACATGGTCGGCGACTTTTCTGCCCCTGACCACTTCGGCTGCGGCCCGAAAGTCCGATATCCGGCCGTTGGTGCAGGAACCGATAAAGGCCACGTCGATTTTCTGCCCTTCGATCTTCTGCCCCTCGGTGAAGCCCATGTGGTCATAGGCTTTCTGGGTGATCTCCACCTCCGCCTCGTCCACCTCGCTCAGCTTCGGCATGGCCTGATCGACACCGATTCCCTGGCCCGGGGTAATACCCCAGGTAACCATCGGGCTGAGACTGCTGACATCAAGGGTGTAGATGTCGTCATAAGCGGCGTCTTCATCGGACGCCATTGACTTCCAGTGCTCGACGGCGGCACTGAATTTGTCGCCTTTAGGGCTGTACGGCCGGCCTTCCAGGTAGTCGAAGGTGACCTGGTCCGGGTTCACATAGCCGGCCCGGGCACCGCCCTCGATGCTCATATTGCAGATCGTCATCCGCTCCTCCATCGACAGGGCGTGGATGACCGGCCCCGCAAATTCATAGGCGAAGCCGATGCCGCCCATGACACCCAGGTCGGCAATGATCTTGAGGATCAGGTCCTTGGCGAAAATACCCATTGCGCGGCTGCCGACCACATCGATTTTCCGAACCCGGAGGCGTTCGAAGGCCAGGGTCTGGGTGGCCAGTACATCACGGACCTGGGAGGTGCCGATGCCAAAAGCCAGCGCCCCGAAAGCACCGTGGGTGGAGGTGTGGGAGTCACCGCAGGCGATGGTGATGCCGGGCTGGGTAAAACCGTTCTCAGGGCCGATAATGTGAACGATGCCCTGGGAGTCTGAATCCAGGCCGAAAAAACGTACACCGAAATCCTCGGTGTTCTGCTCGATGGCCTGCAGCATCTGCTCGGCAAGGTCGTCCTTGTAGGGCCTGATCAACTGCTGCTGGGTCGGTACGATATGGTCGACGGTGGATATGGTGCGCTGGGGGTATTTCACCGGCAGCCCCCGTTCCCTCAAGGCCTGAAAGGCCTGGGGCGAGGTCACCTCATGCACCAGGTGCAGGCCGATGAACAGCTGATCGCGGGTTTCCGAAAGCGATGCAACCTTGTGCAAGTCCCACACTTTATTGAAAAGATTTTTTCCCATTTCCCACTCCTTGCTCAGGGTCGTTCTTGATTGGCAGTCTTGGTTTCAGTCTCAAGCGGTGCCCCGGAAAGAAAAATACGACCATCGGCACCGCCATGCCCATGCTGCAGGCGGAAGAAGTAGTATAACCACAAAAAAAGTAAACGGAAAGACCCCGAGGGATCTTCCCGTTTAAAAGCGCTTTACCGATTCGGGTTTTAGAGCTTGCCCGCTTTCTCCAGCGCCCGTATCGACAGTTTATAGGAAAAAAATATCAAGGCAAACCATGAAATAATCAAAAACGCTATCATCAGCTATCCTCCGGAACCGTTAGTAGGCTTTCGTGTCGTTGAGATCTTCGGCCCCGATCTTCTTGCTGTCCATCAGGTACCAGACATAGGCGATATACGCCAGGACCAGGGGTATGACAAAGGCCACGTAGGTCATCGCCGTCAGGGTGTAGTGGCTGGACGATGCATTGAAAATCGACAGGCTTGACTGCAGATCGACCTTGGACGGGTAGAACGGTGTGTTGTTGAAACCGGCGGTGAAGAAGATGGCGAGCCCGACCAGCACCGTTCCCAGCCCACCGAACCAGATCCCCCTCGAACCGCCGAGCAGGCTGGTCAGAACAACGCCCCAGACGACCAGCACCAGACCGACCAGCAGCAGCACCAGGACGGCGGGCATGGCCAGCAGGTTGGCCAGGTACTTGCCCGGAACCATGCTGACAACACCGCTGTCGTCAAATCCGAATCCCTGCATCAGCAGCAGGCTGGCCAGCACGTAAAGCAGGAACGGCAGGGCACAGACCAGGCTGATCAGACAGGAGCGGCGCAACCGCGGTTCCATTTCCGGGGCCAGGGTGAAGTCGATATTGTTGACGAGATACATAGAGCCAAGCACCCGGGCATTGAAGACCAGAAAGAGGCCGAGCGACAGATTGAACAGTGAAAAAGCGGCCTCGAGGCCGTGCAGCGGGGTGGCCCAGGTGACCTGGTTGAACTGGTTCAGGGTGAAGTTGGAACCGGTGAAAAAGGTGCCGACGGCCGCCCCGATCAACAGGATGCCAACCGAACCGTTGATGAACAGAAACAGTTCATAAACCTTGGCACCGAGCAGGTTGTTGGGCTTTTTCCGGAACTCGTAGCTCACCGCCTGGACGATGAAGGTGAACAGGATCAGCATCCACACCCAGTAAGCACCGCCGAAGCTGGTCGCGTAGAACTTTGGAAAGGCGGCGAACAGCGCGCCGCCAAACAGGACCAGCGTGGTAAAGGTCAGCTCCCACTTGCGGCCCAGCGAGTTGATCACCAGCGCTTTTTCAGTATCGGTTTTAGCGACCTGCCAGAGCAGCGTCTGCCCCCCCTGAACGAAGGTCAGGAACAGGAACAGCGAACCGACGACCGCCACGATTATCCACCAGATCTGCTGCAGTATTGCGATATCCAAGCTACCTATCATCTATACGCCCTCCGGTCCTTTTTTGATCTGGTTGAGCATGATCTTGATTTCAGCCAGCAGCAGCAGGGTGAAAAGCCCGGCAAACATCCAGAAAGTTGTCATTACGTTACCGACCGCCAGGTTGCTGGTCGCAGCTCCAACGGGCAGCATATCCTGGATGGCCCACGGCTGCCTGCCGACCTCGGCGACGACCCAGCCGGCCTGGCTGGCGATCATGGCCAGGAAAAACGACAGCACGCCAAAGGGCAGAAGCCAGCGTTTCTGCTCGATGGTATCCTTGATTCCGTATACCAGGAAGGCCACGCAGATAAAACCGAAGTAGACCGCCAGAAATACCATGATATGAAACGAGTAGAAGGTGATCGGCACCGAGGGAACTGCATCTACCGCCTCGTCCAGGTAGGCATAACCAAGATAGTCCTGATTCTCTTTGAATTTAGCCAGGGACATTTCAGCAGCAGCGTCGTTCCCCTCTTTCTTTGCATCCTTGTAGGCGCTCAGATCGGCCAGCGCAATGGTGCCGCGCTCGATTTTTTTGTCGACGCCGACAATGTTCCTGGCCTCATTGCCAAAGGTCAGGTCGTTGATACCCGGCACGAACTCAAGGGAGCGGTTGGCCAGCAGCGAGAGCAGATACGGTATCTTGACTTCAAAAAGAAAGGGGTCCTTATCGTCACCCGGTCTCTTGTCCGGATTCAAAATACCGAACACAACCAGAGACGCCCCTTCCTCGCCTTCGAAGAGCCCTTCATAGGCAGCCAGTTTCATCGGCTGGGTCGAAGCGTTGGTAAAGGCGGACTCATCGCCGGTCAGGCCGACATAGAAAAATGAGATCAGGCCGAAAACCGAGGCCACCAGAATCGAGCGTTTAGCCATCAGAACATGACGCCGCTTGATCAGGTAATAGGACGAAATGGCGATCACGAACATCACCGCCACCAGAAAGCTGGAGCTGGTGGTGTGGGTGAACTTGGCAATCGCCACCGGGGAGAACAGCACCTCCCAGAAATTCTGCATCTCGAAACGTACCGTTTCCGGGTTGAACACCATGCCAACCGGGTTCTGCATCCAGCCGTTGGCCACCAGAATCCACAGGGCAGAAAGGTTCGAACCGACGGCCACCATCCAGGTGGAAAACAGATGAAAGCCTTTGGAGACCCGGTCCCATCCGAAGAACATCACCGCGAAAAAGGTTGCCTCCAGAAAAAACGCGACCATACCTTCAATCGCCAGCGGCGCCCCGAAGATATCGCCGACCATCCAGGAGTAGTTGGACCAGTTGGTGCCGAACTCGAACTCGAGAATGATACCGGTGGCAACGCCGATTGCGAAATTGATGCCGAACAGGGTCATCCAGAAGCGTGTCAGGTGTTTCCACTCCTCGTTGCCGGTTTTTACATAGATGGTCTCATAGAACGCGCATAAAAACGACAAGCCCAGTGTCAAAGGCACGAACAGCCAGTGATACATTGCGGTCAGAGCAAACTGAGCCCGGGACCAGTTGACCAGTGCCAGGTCTATTTCACCCATGATTCCTCCTTAATTCTGTTTCTGGGCGGGAGCAGTGATCTGTTCCAGCACGTGCTCCGCCCGCTGTTCATCTGTTGAAAAATTCGTATTTAGGAAATCGGGAAAGAAAAAGAGCTTGAGAATACCAAACATGATGAAGAGTTTCACGAAGATGATCTTCCACAGGGTCTTGCCGACCGTCATCGAGGCGAAACCATCCCGGTAGAATCTATAAACCCGAGCCGGAAGTGATGCCATTGTTTCCTCGAACTGAAATGTCTGTTAATCATTAAACTGCGGGTGTTGCATTTTGGGAACTGTTCATCCCCTGCAGTCCGTTTTCACCGTCTGGTTTACCACTGCTTTTTCAGTATATAATAACGGGACGAACTATATCGAAGGGCCCGAAAACTGTCAATAATAATTCTCATTATCGAGACGCACCGCCCTCCCCGACGGTCCGGGAAAACAACGATCATCCGGTCATTCGATTGCGGCCGAAAAATACCCCCCCACGGTCATTGCTCCTCACTATCCTAAATTTATCTTGTTTTTTCAAGCCCGACCATCTAATTACCAAGCTTCACCATCTGCCAACTGTTCAGGAGGAGCGATTGTGCCCTTTGCCGGAGAACTGCTTGCACTGACCACCGTGCTGTGCTGGAGTATCAGCGTTCAATTTTTCGAGGCGGCCTCGCGACGGGTCGGCTCGGTGCCGGTCAATATTATCCGCATCGGCGTCGCCCTGCTGCTCTTCGGCATCGTTCTATCCATCCGCGACGGCAGCCCGATACCGGTCGACTTTCCACTGCATGGCTGGATATATCTGAGTCTTTCCGGGGTCGTCGGCTTTTTCATCGGCGACATCTTCCTGTTCAAGGCCCTGGTGGACCTGGGGCCCCGCCTGGCCATGCTGCTTCACAGCCTGGCCGCGCCGACCGCAGCCGTCATCGGCTGGCTGGTTCTTTCTGAGAACTACCTGCCCACCCAGTGGCTCGGTATCGCCATTACCATCTCCGGGGTCTGTCTGGTTATCATGGAGCGCACCCCGGACCGTGCCGCCGCGGGGCGCCTGCAGGTCCGCAATGTTTCCGTCAGGGGAATCACCTACGGCATCCTGGCCATGCTTGGCCAGGCGGTCGGCTATCTGCTCAGCAAGGTCGGCATGACGACCGAATCCGGCTATCTCGATGCCTTTTCCTCTACCCAGATCCGCGCCATTGCCGCCTTTATCTGTTTCTTCCTGTTTTTCAGCCTCACCGGTAAATGGGGCCAGGTCAGAAAAGCGGCAGCCGATGTCAAAGCCCTGACCTACACCTCGCTGGGGGCCGTGGTCGGCCCCTTCCTCGGTGTTTCATTATCGCTGCTCATCCTGCATTACCTCAGCGCCGGCGTAGCGGCGACCTTTCTGTCACTGGTCCCGATCTTCATGATTCCCTTTGCCGTTTTCATTCACAAGGAACATGTCTCGCTCAGAGCGATTCTGGGCACCGTAATCGCTATTTTCGGGATCTACCTGCTGATGCGCTGAGGGCCGGCCGCTCAGCCGTAGAGCCCCCCGCCGGTCGATGGAAAGGAGAGGGAATTGTCTGGATGCCGCACCTCACCGTCGCTGGTCACGATGATGCCGCTGCGACCCGGCAGGGGGCATCTGGTCTCACAGATTCCGCAGCCAATGCACAGCTCGTCGATCACATACGGCTGCTTGATCCGCCGCTGGACGCCTGACCCGTCACGGACCGTCTCGACCCTGAACTTGATCGCTTTGTCCGGCGTCGGGCAATGCTCTTCGCAGACGATGCAGGGAACCCCCCTGGCATACGGCAGACAGAAGTTTTTATCGAACCAGGCCGAACCGATCTTGAACCGGTGCTTGTCTTCAACGCTCAAGGCTGCAATGGCACCGGTCGGACAGACCTGCCCGCACAGGGTGCAGTTGAACTCGCAATAGCCGGTTCGGGCCACCAGGTATGGTGAAAAGACCCCCTCGATCCCGGCCCGCAGCATGACCGGCTGCAGGGCATTGGTGATGCAGACCTGCATGCATTGGCCGCAGCGCACGCAGAGCTGGAGAAATTCCTTTTCCGGCCGGGCTCCCGGCGGCCTGATCAGCAGCGGATCAGCCCGAACGCTGATGGACCGCGTACCCAGCACCGAGGGCAGGATGACAGCGGCGGAGGCCGTGCTCAGGAAACGTCGCCTGGACAGGGATGTATCAACATTCCTGGAAAGCGGCAGACGGGCCCCGAAGGAGATAATCTGCCGAGGGCATTGCGTAAAACAGTCCATGCACAGAACGCACCGCCCTAAATCGATCCTGCGCTCAGCATCGATGGCTCCCATCCGGCAGGTCTGTGCGCAATGACGACAGGAGGCACATTCGTCATTGCCGCCGTCGACGCTCAGCAATCCGAGCCGGGTAACCCAGCCCAGCAACGCTCCCAGCGGGCAGATCGTACGGCAGAAGAAACGGCGCTGGCCATGCTCGGCAGCAAACAGTGCTGCCAGCATAACCAGACTGACCAGCCCGAACTGAAAATACTTCTGTTCGATCGGCAGGACCGTGTCGCGCAGAAACCCATACACCGGTTCAGTTACCCGGTTGACGGCGTCTGGTGCGTACTGGTAGGTGAAAGTGAAAAATGAGACGGAGACATCATTGAGCCCGGGATAGACCGCCTGGGAAAGCCCCCGAACCAGAATCGAAAACGGGTCGACATAACCGGCCAGGGGAAATCCGAACAGGGCCGACACCAGGACAAAGACCAGCAGCAGCGACGGCAGGCCCGGAAGTATTGTCGGCCGCCGCTCCCGTTTCACCCTGAAGATGAAGCGCCAGCCGTCGAGCAGCCCTCCCATCGGGCAGGCCCAGCCGCAGAAAGCCCGGCCGAACAGCAGGCTGAGAACAACCACGACCAGCGCGGGCAGCATCAGGGCCACCAGTGTTTTCACGGCAAGCATGACACTCAGAGCCAGCAGCGGATCGATCCGGAACAGAATATTGACCGCATACTCGAGCGAATCCGAACCGGTATAGTCGGTTTTGAGAAACAGGAAGAAAAAGAGCAGCAGGAACAGAAACTGCGAGACGACCTGACCCTTCTTCAGCAGACGGTAGGTGCTTTTGGGAGAAACCGGTTTCACCTGCTCAGACGACGGCCTCGATGATATTCATCCTGTCCGGGTCCATCTGGCCCAGCCCCATCTTATAGGCTGCCACGGTCGAGGAGATAGCCTCGGGCTGCAGCCCGAACAGGGTCGTGGCCAGAGCATCGGCGGCCACCGGATCGGACGAGCCGATCAGCGTATCGAGCTTTCTGACGTCATCGAGGGAGCCGCCCTGGGGCCCATTGTCGAGTAAAATGCGGGTGGCATCGACCACCGTCAGGGTCGGCCGGACCACAGTGGCCAAATCCGCCAGATTCTGGCCAAGATCGTGGTGCAGAGAGCCACGCCGGCCGCCGATAACCCCCATCGAGTTCTTCAGTCCCAGGGTCAGCCTGCTGAGCCCGTGATGCTTGGCCACCGGAACATTGATATAGCAGTCGGCGCTCAAGGCATCGGCGTAGATGGACCACTCCTTCAGGGAGAGGCCCCTGGCGATCTTGACGGGTACGAATTTGCGCTCATCGATATGAACCAGTTTCGCCTTCCTGCTGCCGATCGAGTCGATGGCCTCGGTCATGCCGCTGTTGTTGTAGCAGCGGCGTTTCTCGTTGCAGGTATAGTCAAACACCCTGACCTCGGCAGCCCCGGCTTCAAGCGCCAGTTCAACCAGCGTCCGGACCACTTCGGGGTGCGTGTTGGCGGCCTGCTCCGGCCGGCGGTCCCAGCCGATGTTCGGTTTTACCACCACCTGTTGCCCCGGTTTGACGAACCGGGTCATCGTACCGAGCAGCCTGATCGTTTCGCGCACCAGGGCAGGGTAATCGGTGCCGACGCACCTGACGATGTCGGGCGCTGCCGGCGGCGCCCCCAAGCTTTGAGGAATTCGAAACAGCGGTATCGAAAGGCTCAGCCCCCCGCTGTAAAGTGCCACCTGTTTGAGAAATCGTCGCCTGTCCATATCGGTTCTTCTGCTGCCTCTGTTGTGCGGTTGCATTGATCGTTTAAGCAGCTCAGACCATACCACAGATGTGGGCGATATTCACCAGCGATCCGCCCGATGCGGACACAGAGGAAGCCTGTATTGCTCTGAGGCCCTTCGTAACCAGGCCCCGGCCGGCCTCTGGCCGGCCGGGGCCTCAACACCCTGCCCTATCAAATAAAAACCCTGTGATAACAGGTTTATTGAATACCGCCTTCATGATTATCCTTGACAAAAATCGCGCAACACAGCACAAAGTAGGATAGCCATTTGTAGTATAATTTTAAATTTGTGCGATTCGTGCAGTTGATGTGCAAACGTTCTTCTGCAGACAAGGAACAGATGACCACGAATAACTCAAGCAGGTACAGATAATGAATGAAGCATTGATTCTGGAGAAGCTGGATCAGCTTTCGGCCGAAGTGCAGTCCCTCAAGTCCGATGTCATGCAGGATATCAGAAAAGACCTCGAACCGGTTTTGAAGGAAGCGGTGCCCAGCCTTTCAAGCGTCCTGGAAGATATTGATGACCGCTACACCAAGGAAAAAGCCATCCATCTCGCCCAGAATGTCCTGACCAGCCTCGACGAGCTCAACGACGTCGTCGACACCTTCAAGGCCGGCATGGAACTGAAAAGCGACATGATGCCGGTGGTCAAGCAGGTCTATCCGTCCACCATCAACTTCTTCAATGACCTCAGCGGCGAGTTCCACATCGATGAACTCACTATTCTGCTGAGGAAAGTGGTGACCAACCTGGACAGCCTCGGCGAGACGATGGACATGCTCAAAGCCGGAGTGGAACTCAGGGACGAAATGGTACCGATCGTCAAGCTCATGTACCCGCGCATCATCCGTTTCATGAAATCTCTGCATGAGGGCGAATTCCAGGCCGAAAAAGTTGGCGACCTGCTGCACACCGTCCTGATCAATATCCACACCCTGAGCGATCTGCTCAACATGATCCAGCCGATGACCGAATTCGTCAAGGAATTCACCACCGTGATAAAAGGTTCCGATATCATGAACTCGGTCAACCTCTGGCTCGACAGTCTCCAGCAGAGCAGCGGTCTGGTCAAGGTGGCCGGCACTTCATGGGCCCAGTTGAAACGGCTCGATTACAACGAGAAACAGGTGGAGGAGATCTGCAACGCGATCTCCACCCTCGATTTCACCAAGGCCGAACCGGTCGGACCGTTCATGATGATGAAAAAGATGAGGGATCCCCGGGTGCAGTCAGCACTGGGCTTCATGTTCATGATGCTGCAGACAATGGGCACGGTGGTACTCGCCTACCAGGATGAAAAGAGAGAACAGGAGAACAACCAAAAGCAACAGGACCAGGCCTGAATTCAACAAACATATGACTGCATCGACTGAATCGATCAGCTACCTCTAACCCTGACTGCATAGGAGGCATCAGACAACATGAAAAAGCTAGTCATTCTCGGCGCCGGCTCCGGCGGTACCATGATGGCGAACAAAATGAGAAAGGATCTGGACGATGAGTGGTCGATCACCCTCATCGATAAAGACAATATCCACTATTACCAGCCCGGTTATCTCTTTGTTCCGTTCGACATCAATAAACCGCAGGAAATCCGCAGGAGCAAGCGAGAGTTTATCAATCCCGGCATCGACTTCGTCATCAGTGAACTGACCAACGTAGACTGGGATAAGCAGGAAATCAGCACCGCCACGGAAGGCAAGTTCAATTACGACATCCTGATCATGGCCACCGGCTGCGACATCAGGCCGGAAGAGGTCGAAGGCCTCGAGGAAGGCTGGGGGCATGACATCTACGGCTACTATCGTTTCGGCGACTGCCAGGAGTTGGGCAAGGCGTTGAAGCGCTTCAAAGGCGGCAAAATGGTGGTCAATATCGCCGAGATGCCGATCAAGTGTCCGGTGGCGCCGCTCGAATTCGCCTTTCTGGCCGACTGGCATTTCCACGAGCGCGGCATCCGCGACGATGTCGAGATCGAATTCGTCACTCCGCTCTCGGGCGCCTTCACCAAGCCGGTCGCCACCAAGGTGCTGACCGATGCCTGTGAAGACAAGAACATCAAGATAACACCCAACTTCGCCCTCGGCTCGGTTGACCACAAGGCCAAAGTCATTCAGGCCTTCGACGGCTCCGAAGTTGAATACGACATGCTGGTCTCCATCCCGCCCAACTTCGGCGCCCAGGTCATGATCGACTCGGGCATCGCCGACCCGATGGGCTACATACCGGTCGACAAGTACACCCTGCAGCCGGAAGGCAGAGACAATGTATGGGTGCTGGGCGACGGAACCGACGTTCCGACCTCGAAAGCGGGTGCGGTGGCCCATTTCCAGGGTGACGTTCTACACGAAAACATTCTGGCCTATATCTCGGGAGGTGAACAGCACGCCCGGTCGGACGGGCACGCGGTCTGATTCATCGAATCAGGCTTCGGGAAAGCCTATATAATTGACTTCAACTACGATCAGGAACCACTGACCGGAAAATATCCCTTTCCTGCCATCGGACCGATGAGTCTGCTCAAGGATACGGAAATCAACCACATGGCCAAACTGATGTTCAAGTGGGCCTATTTCAACCTGCTCCTCAAAGGGGCGTGGCTGGGACCGCCCGACCTGATGATGGAGGGCAAAGTGCGCTAACCTGCGGGATCGATCTCCACTTTTTCGCAGCCGGCCGGGGTCATCAGACCCCGGCCTTTTTTGTTGGCGGATCGGCTCCCGGCCGCGGTAATTCGAGAAATTCTTTTGCAAAGCGCTGATCTTCTCTTATAAAAGGAGGTTATGAAGGGAAACTGGACATACACTGAGCTGATCGACCTTGAATACTGCCTGAGCGCGGACCGGGATTCGTCGCCGACGGCACTGCACGAACGGGACCGGGAGATCTATCTGCAATTCGCTGATCAGGACCCGGACAACAGCCGGGATTCGCTGATCCGCCAATGGCTGCTCCACCGCAGGCAGCAGCTCTTCGACAGCAGCCACAGCCCCGGCCAGATTGTCGGCCAGTCCTTTCGCAGCCTCAGCTTGATCATCATCGCCGGTACCACCATCATCGGCCTGGTTTCCGGTCTGGGGTTCTTTACCTATTCCGGCACGACCCCGGTCAACGTCTTGAATTTTCTCTTTATCTTCGTATTCAGCCAGCTGCTGATGTTTGTTTTTCTGGCGCTTGCCGGGGGACTCAGGCTGGCCGGCCTGGAGGTCGTCCCGGCACCGGTCGTCTCCCTCTACGGCATCTTGACCGGTTGGCTGCTCAACCGCACCAGGAGACTGTCCGCCGAACAGGCCGGCACCTTCAGGCTGGTTGAGGGAATGTTCAGAAAACAGCGCTCGGTCTATGGCCAGCTCTTCTACTGGCCGTTCTTCCGCCTGTCCCAGCAGGCCATGGCCGGTTTCAACCTGGGGCTGTTGACGGCCACCTGTTTCAGGATCGTGACCAGCGATATCGCCTTTGGCTGGCAATCGACCATCCAGTTCTCCACCGAATTCATGGCCCGGGTGACCACCACCCTGGCCCTGCCCTGGTCCTGGCTGGTGCCCCCAAGCTATGCCTTCCCATCCGTCGAGCAGATCGAGGGAAGCAGGATTATTCTCAAGGATGGCATCTACCACCTGCAGACCCAGGACCTGGTCTCCTGGTGGCCGTTTCTGGTGTTGTGCGTCCTCTTCTACGGCGTCATTGTCCGGCTGGTTCTGCTGCTTCTCAGCAGGGCCGGCGAGTGGCGGGCGCGAAACAATCTGAAGCTCAACCGCCCCGTTCTTCTCCAACTGGTCCAGCGTCTCACCACGCCGCTGGTGCACAGCCAGGCGGCGGCAGAAGCCGGGAACGCGGTACCCCCATGGCCTGCCGGATCCGCCCCCAGGGCCGCTGGTCCCGCTCCTGCGGCCCCACTGAGCGCACTGCTGCTGATCCCGGCGGATATCTCGGAGGGCTGCGCACCGGCAGCGGTGAAGGGCTCCCTCAGCAGTCTCGGAATTCTGGTTTCCGCTGAGCGGGTCATTCAGCACGATTATGATCCGGACCGGCGGCTGCTCGAAGAGCTTCGCGACTCTTCGTGGGAGGGTGACAAAGGGGTGGTCGTGATCATGGAGTCCTGGATGCCGCCGATTCAGCAGACCCTGTCCTTCATCAAGGAGTTGCGAGCGGCGGCGGGTGCGCAGGTTCCCATATTTGTCGCACTGATCGGCCCGGAAACCGCCGACGGCCGCCGGGAGCAGCCCGACCCGACAGACCGGCAGGTCTGGCATCATAAGCTCAACGGACAGGGTGACCCCTACCTGTCCGTACTCGACCTCCCCATCCCTGAAAAAAATGATCCCTGAAATCGCCATCATCGGTCACCCCAACGAGGGCAAGTCTTCGGTCCTGTCGACCCTGGCCGAAGACGACTCCGTCAAGATCAGCCCCTACCCCGGAGAGACCACCGTCTGCCGATCCTTTCCGGTGATCATCGACAACCGAGAAATCCTGCGCTTCACCGACACTCCAGGTTTTCAGAATCCCGGACAGGTTCTGGCCCGGTTGAAAACGCTCGGAGGCGGCAGCGATGAGCGCCTCAGGGAGCTGCTGCGCTACTGTTCTTCAAAATCCGAACTGAAAGAGGACCACGAACTGCTCAAACCGATCGAGGCCGGGGCGGCGATCATCTATGTGGTCAACGGCGCCCGCCCCGTCCGCACCGTCGACCGGGACGAAATGGAGATCATCCGGCTGATCGGCAAGCCCCGGATGGCCGTAATCAACAGCAAAAAAGCAACCGACACCCACCTCGAACAGTGGAAGGACGAACTGGCCCGGCATTTCAACTCGATCAGGCTGTTCGATGCCCACCGAGCCACTTACAGCGAGCGCCTGGGGCTTCTCGAAGCCCTGAAATCGATCGACCAGGACTGGCAGCCGGTGATGTCCGAGGTGATCGAGACAATCAGGCAGGACTGGGACAACCGGACCCGGACCACCGCCCACATCATCACCTCGCTCCTCGACGAGGGGCTATCCCTGAAACTTGACAGTGACATAAAGCAGGGAGCGGACAGCGAGCGGCTCAAAGATGCATTGGTCAGCCGCTACACAGCTCAGATAGAAACCTTCGAGAAACAGTCGCACGCCAAGATCAGAGCACTGTTCAACCACAACCTCTACAATTATCACCTGCCGCCGCAGTCGATTTTACACGAAGATATTTTCAGCGAAAAAACCTGGCAGTTCATGGGCCTCTCCAAGCACCAGTTTATCCTGCTCGGCGGGCTGGGGGGCGGAGCCGTCGGAGCCGGCGTCGATGTGGCCGCCCTGGGCCACGGCCTTGGACTTTTTACCGCCCTCGGGACAATAGGCGGTGCGCTCGGGGCCCTGAGCGGCAGAAAACATCTCGATTACCAGGCCTCGATTCTGGGCATTACCATCAGCGGGCCGAAGCTGACCATCGGGCCGGCCGGCTCCATTTCCCTGCTCTTCGTATTGATCAACCGCTCACTGCATTTCTACAAGCATATGGCCAACTGGTCCCACGGCCGCCGTGATTACCGGCCGCAGAGCCCCTCAGAGCAAGAGCGCGAGGATTTCAACTACACCCGCACCTGGCCGGCTTCGGCCCTGAAGACCTGTAGCGATTTTTTCAACAGTGTCGAGCAGCTCGAATCGGAAAAGCACCAGTCGGCACGAACCCGGCTCGAGGCCGTGCTGACCGATTCGCTGACGGACATATCCTCGGATTAGAGCGGATTCTCTGCCAGCAGGGGGTCGATGGTCAGCCGCTCCCGATCGCTGAACCGGGAAAGCACTTCTTCAGGCGGATCGCTGATCACCGTAAGCGCTGTCCTGCGAACCGGGTGAGTCAGTTGCAGGCAGTAGGAATGAAGCATGATGCGCGCACCGTCAGCACGGTCACCACGGCAAGCCGCCCCATATTTGACGTCTCCGCAGATCGGCATGCCAAGCGCTGAGAGCTGGGCCCGGATCTGGTGCTTTCTCCCGGTAACCAGGCTGATTGCGTGCAGGCGGCAACGCTCCCCGACAAACAGCGTTTTCATTTTCATCAGCGCCCTTTGGCCGTCTCCGGCCCGATCGCCGGCGACGCTCAGGTCCCCGAAACGCTGTAAGCGGTGGGCGACCTCGGTCCAGCCATGCTCCAGGCCGGATGCCGCCTGCCGGGCAGCTGGCAAGTTAGCCGTTACCGCCAGGTAATATTTACTCAGCCGACGCTCCCGTATCTGCTCACTGATCCGGCTGGCCGCCTTCGAGGTCTTGGCCAGGACCAGGACGCCGGATACCGGTTTGTCAAGCCGCTGGACCATTCCCAGAAAGACGTTTCCCGGCTTGCCGTCCCGCTTTTTCAGATAGGCTTTGCAATGCTTGAGCAGCGATGTCCGGCCGCTGGCGTCTCCCTGGGTCAGCATACCTCCAGGCTTGTCGACGACCAGCAGATGATTGTCCTCGTATAGAATTACCGGCTTGAAATCCACGATTGCCTCTGGGCCGGCCGATTTTCAGCTGATACCGTAACCCTTGGTGTAGTTCCTGAAAATCTCCATGATGCGGAGGGTTACCGGCCCCGGCCGATGGTCACCGACGATCTGGTCGTCGACCTGCACGACGGGCACCAGCTCCTTGGTCGAGGAGGCCAGGAACACCTCGTCGGAGTCCTGCAGTTCCTGCCGGGATAACGGCCTCACTTCCATTGGAAAATCGGTTTTCAGGATATCGAGGAGCACCTCCCTGGTGATGCCGGGCAGAATATCGTCTGAGGGGGTGATAACCGACCCGCCCCGGACGCTGAACAGATTCGAGGTGGTCCCCTCCAGCACCTGATCGTTCTGGCTCACATAGATCGATTCGATCGCGCCGGCCTCCCGGGCATCCCTGAGGGTGATGATGGCCCTGATATAGTCGATGCTTTTGGCTCCGGGAATAAAGCGGTTCAGCCGTGTCGTGATAATCTTCACGCCGTCACGGTACCAGTTTTCAGGGAAATTTTTGACCGGATCGACCATGACCAGCAGCCGGGGATTCTGCCCGGGCGATATATTGTCGTCGCTGTCGCCGCCGGTGACCAGCAGCCGGATATTGGCGTCCGGATAGCCGTTTTTCTCCAGGGTCTGGAGGACCACCGCCGACAGGGCTTCCATACTCCACGGACAGTCAAGGCCAATTAAAGCGGCTGAGTTGCGCAGCCGCTCGACATGGGCCGTGAGATGAAAGGGGTGGCCGTTGTAGGTCCGCAGGAAGTCGAAAACTCCATAGCCCCGCAAAATGACCAGGTCGGTGACCGGCAGTACGGCCGCGGCCTGATCAACATAATGCCCGTCGACATAGTATATTCCCATGGTTTTCTCCAGTCGCTACGTTTACTGCATGTGAAATAGATCAGTGTAAGCTTCCTGGTACTATCTATCACAACCGTTAAGCGCTTTACCATCAATTTCAAGCAATTCTCAAAACAGACCCCCATACTATTTCCGTTGACAACCATGGTCAATCGATCAATAATCGCAACGTCACCCATAAATAGATCATCACGGCGGCGGCGAAGTTTTGGCCTATCGGTCCACGTTCACTGGCCGGGCGGCCATGATCTTTTCCAGCCTTCAGAGGTTATCGGAGCACAACATGACCCACAAGCATATGATTCCGGCAGTATCACTGCTCATACTGATTCTCATCGGCCGGCCCGCACTCTCAGCCGACGGCCCGCCGCCGGCCAACGTCAAGGTGGGACCGGTGACCCAGGAGGAGGTTGCCCAGACCCAGACGGTGATCGGGGTGCTCTACTACGAGCGCATCAGTCAGATCTCAACCGAACTGGCCGGTCTGGTCGAAACCGTCAAGGTCAGCCAGGGCGACACGGTCAAACAGGGTGACCCTCTGGTCATACTGAACACCGAGATTCTCGACAAGGAAATCGATTTTCAGCAATCCAGGCTCAAGCAGATCAAACTGCGTATCGCCAATGCCAAGAAAAATTACCAGCGGCTCGAACTGCTTTTTGGCAAACAGGGTGTTTCTGAAAGGGAGCGGGACAATGCCCTGTTCGAGTATGAGAATGCCCAGCTGGAGAAACAGGCCACCGAGGCCAATCTGGAGAAGCTGCAGATTCAGATGAGACGTTCGGTTATCCCGGCCCCGTTCAGCGGTATCATCCTGACCAAGGACGTCGACTCGGGCAGCTGGGTCCAGCCGGGAAAACAGCTGCTCTCAATCGGTTCCAGTGAGGATCTCTACATCAGGGCACCGATTTCCGAGAGCCTGCTGCGGTTTGTCGAACCCGGCCAGCAGCTCCCGGTTACCATCAATGCCTTCGGCAGGGAATTGACCGGCATCCTCGAGGATATCGACCCCGTTGCCGACATGAAAACCAAGAATATCTATCTGAAAATTTCCATCGAACCGCTCGAGGTGGTGGCTCAGAACATGTCGGCCACCATATCGGTTCCGGCCAGCGAGCGCCGGCAGCTGTCCATCATCGACCGGGCATCGCTGGTAAAGTTCCAGGGCAAGGATTTCGTCTACACGGTAAAAGAGGGAAAGGCCTCCATCCTGCCGGTCAATATCGTTGCCTACCTGGGTGACAAAGTCGGGGTGGACAACCCCTATATTGCACCCGGCATGATGCTGGTCACTGAAGGAAATGAGCGGCTGCGGCCCGATCAGCCGGTTACGGTCGCGGAGTAGCAATGGATATCGTCAGGTACGGACTCAACAAGCCGGTCACCGTCATCGTCGCGGTGATCCTCCTCATCACCTTTGGTATCATCGGCCTCAACTCGCTGCCGGTTCAGCTCACCCCCGACGTCGAGAAGCCGCAGATCTCGGTGCAGACCACCTGGGGCGGTGCCACGCCCTATGAGGTGGAAAAAGACATTATCGAGAAGCAGGAAGAGGCCCTCAAGGGACTCAAGGGTCTCACCAAGCTTGAGAGCACCAGCTACAACAACCTTGGTGAGATCACCCTGACCTTTGCCCTGGGCACCGACCTGGACGACGCCCTGCTGCGGGTGTCCAACAAGCTCAGTGAGGTTTCCGACTACCCGGACAACGTCAATCGCCCCCGCATCGACGCCTCCGGCGCCAACAGTTCACCGGTCATCTGGATGGCGATGAAACCGCTGCCCGACAACGATGAACCGATCAACCACTTCCGCACCTTTTTCGAGGACGAGGTCAGGCAGAATCTGGAGCGGGTCGAGGGTGTCGGCTCCCTTCTCATCTTCGGCGGTACCGAAAACGAGCTCCACGTCGAACTCGATATCAAGAAGATGGCCCGCTACAACATCACCTTCGACCAGATTACCGGGGCTATCACCCTGGCCAACTCCACCATTTCGGCCGGAGTCATGGGGGTGGGCCGCAAGAACTACCGGATACGGACCATCGGCCAGTTCCAGACGCCTGAAGAAGCGCTCGATGTGGTCGTCTACGAGGACGGCCTGTCCCGGGTCTACCTCAGAGATATCGTCACGGTCAAACCGGGCTACGCCAAGGAGCTGGGCGCGGTCCAGCACAACGGCGAACAGATCATTGTGGTGGCGGTGCAGAAAGAGCAGGGCTCTAATGTGCTGACCATGACCGACAACGTCGAAAAAGAGGTCAACCGCCTCAACCAGACCATCCTCAAAGACCGGGGACTGAAACTGGAAATACTCTACGATGAACGGCCCTACATCAACACGGCGATCAACCTGGTCAAGCAGAATGTACTGATCGGGGGCCTGCTCGCCATAGCCGTGCTGATGATCTTCCTGCGCAGTGTCAGGTCGACCCTGACCACAGCGCTGGCCATTCCGATCTCGGTGATCGGCTGTTTCATCTTCCTGTGGGTCAGCAACCGCAGCCTCAACGTGGTGAGCCTGGCCGGCATCTCGTTCGCCGTCGGCATGCTGGTCGACAACTCCATCGTCGTGCTGGAGAATATCGACCGGCATCGCAAGATGGGGAAAAGCGCCTACCAGGCCGCCCTGGAGGGCACCAAGGAAATATGGGGAGCGGTCTTCGCCTCGACCGCAACCACGGTGGCCGTATTTCTCCCGGTCATCTTCATGCAGGAGGAATCCGGGCAGCTGTTCAGGGATATCGCCATTGCCATCACCTTCTCGATCATGATCAGTTTTCTGGTCTCCATCACCGTCATTCCAACCCTGATCAACCTGCTCTACAGGAAAAGCGAGAAGAAGAGTGAAAACTGGCTGCAGAAGTCTAAAATCGGCCCGTTCTTCGTCAAGATCATCATGGCTTTTTCGAACATCTGCCTGGCCAACGTTTTCACCCGGCTGGTGACCATCGTGCTGTTCACCACCATGTCCATCGCCATCGTTTTCTGGCTCCGCCCCAGCGCCGAGTACCTGCCCCAGGGCAACCGCAACCTGATACTCAATATCCTTATCCCGCCGCCCGGCTACTCGATCGACAAATACAAGGAGATCGGCGCCTTTATCTATGAGCAGAGCAAGCCTTACTACCAGGAAGACAACCCCATGGGCATCGCTCCGATCAAGAACATGTTCTATGTCGGCGCCGACCGGATAACCCTGTTCGGGGCCCAGTCGGTCGAAGAAACCAAGGGCCGTGAGCTGATGCCGCTGTTCATGAGGATCATGAATTCGATACCCGGCTATTTCGGGGTTTCCATCCAGGTCGGCATATTCCAGTCGGAGCTGGGTGGTGGGCGCACCGTCGACATCAATGTCTCCGGGGAGGACATCGATTCGATCGTCGACAGTTCCCGGGCCATATTCGGGACCGTGGCACAGAAGATACCGGGTTCACAGACCCGGCCGATCCCATCGCTGGAAACCAGCTACCCGGAAATCCTGGTCATCCCCAACAAGGAGCGGCTGGCGGCCAGCGGCCTTAGTGAACGGGACCTCGGCGTCTACGTGGATATCCTGATGGACGGCAGAAAAATCGACGAATACCGGCCGGCAGGGATCAAACAGGTCGATCTGATCCTGAAGGGCAGCGACGAGCGATTCGACTCCCCTGAAGAGTTGATGAACGCCACCATCGTCAACCGCTTCGGCGACCTGATCAAGGTGGGAGACGTGGCCGAACTGAAATACAGCGCGGGTATGCCCCAGATACAGCACCTGGAGCGCAAGCGGACCATCACCCTGCAGGTGACGCCGCCGGCGGATCTGCCGCTGCAGGAGGCGATCGCGATCATCGAAAATGATATCATCGGCTCGCTGCAGGAGGCCGGTCAGCTCGGCAACGTGCAGATATCCATCGGCGGCAATGCCGATAAACTGGTGGAAACCGGCAGATCCCTGCAGTGGAATCTGCTGCTCGCCCTGCTCATCACCTACCTGCTGATGGCCGCCCTGTTCGAAAATTTCATTTACCCGTTCATCATCCTCTTTACGGTGCCGCTGGCCGCCGCCGGCGGTTTCATCGGCCTGCTGGCGGTGAACACTTTCGTGGCGCCCCAGGGGTTCGACATACTGGCCATGCTCGGCTTCATCATTTTAATCGGTACGGTGGTCAACAACGCCATCCTGATTGTCCATCAGTCGCTGAACAACGTGCGCTACAACGGTCTGGTTGGGGTCGAGGCTGTTTCAGACGCGGTGCGTACCAGGATCAGGCCGATCTTCATGAGCGCCACCACGTCGATCCTGGCCATGATGCCGCTGGTTGTCTCCACCGGATCCGGCTCCGAGCTGTATCGCGGCCTTGGCTCTATCCTGCTTGGCGGCCTGGCTTTATCGACGGTTTTCACCCTGTTTGTCATTCCGGCCCTGCTCGTCTTCTTCATCGGCTTTGAAAAGAGCCGGGCAGGAGAAAGCCTTTGAATCGGTTTCAGCCGCTGTCTGCCGGTTTGTGCTTTTAGTCCCGGTCGTGATTAGGGTGATAGTCAAGAACAATCAAAAAATGAGCGGAGCAATGAGCGAAAAGAAAAAGATCAGCGGACACTACCAATACCTGAAATCCAATTTCCCCGACGTTCTCGATGCCGTTGAAAACCTGGGGGCAACCGCCCGCAGTGCCGGCCCGCTGGACAAGAAGACCACCGAGCTGATCCAGCTTGGCGTCGCCGCCGCCACCGGTTCAACCGGGGCGGTCCACTCCCACGCCAGAAGAGCGCTGGCCGCCGGGGCAGATCGCCGGGAAGTCGAGCATGCCCTGCTGGTGCTGGTATCCACCATCGGTTTCCCGAAAGTCGCCGCCGCCCTGGCCTGGATCCAGGAAGTGGTGGATTGATTTTTCGCCATTTTCCTGAGCACTATTCCCCGGAAATCAGCAGGGTGAACTGATCGGTGCTGCTGCGCTCCGGCTTTTTCAGCGAAAGGCCCTGGAGGCCGAGCAGGGTTGCGCAGCAACCGGCTGCCACAGGCCGCGAAGCGGCCGGAAGATCAGGCCGAAGCGTAGCACACGTAGTCAGTTTCCTGCCCGGCCTTTCCAGCCACAAGTCATGGCGAGCACAATCAGTATTGGGAATCCATGATCTATTGCTAAGAAGTTAACTGCAGATACAGCCTACTCGCCGAGGTAGGCCTTGACGATGGACTCGTCCTGGCGCAGGGTTTCGGCGTCACCCTCGATGACGATCCGGCCGGTTTCCAGAACATAGCCGTTGTCGGCCAGCCTGAGGGCGACCTTGGCATTCTGCTCGACGAGCAGAATGGTGACGCCTTCGCGGTTCAGCCGGACGATGATCTTCATGATCTCCTGAACCAGGAACGGGGCAAGCCCCATCGACGGTTCGTCGAGCAGGAGCAGCTTGGGGTTGGTCATCATTGAGCGGCCGATTGCCAGCATCTGCTGTTCGCCGCCGGAAAGAAAGGCCGAATCCCGGTGCTTTCTCTGTTCGAGCACCGGGAATATCTCGAACACATGGTCGAGCCGCTTCTTTCTCTCATCCTCGTCGTCGAGGGTAAAGGAGCCGAGTTCGAGATTTTCCAGAATGGTCATGCCCTTGAAAATCTTGCGACCCTCCGGGACATGGATCAACCCCATCTTGACGATATCGTGGGCCGGTTTCCTGGTGATGTCCGCGCCCATGAACCGGATGCTTCCTGAAGTGGATCGAATCAGGCCGGAAATGGCCCTGAGCGTGGTACTTTTGCCGGCCCCGTTGGCACCCAGCAAGGTGACGATTTCGCCGGCCTTGACCGAAAAGGATATACCCCGCAGTGCATGGATCTTGCCGTAGTGGGTTTCGAGATTTTCAATTTCAAGAACCGGGCCGCTCATCAGAATTCATCCTCTTCTCTGCCAAGATAGGCTTCGATAACACGGGGATCGTTCTGTACCTGTTCAGCATTTCCCTGGGCAATCTTCTGGCCGTAATCGATGACCGTGATCATTTCCGAGACCTTCATGACCAGCCCCATGTCGTGCTCGATCAGCAGGATGGTAATAAAGAGTTCATCGCGGATCCGCTTGATCAACTCGATGAGCTGCTGTTTTTCATCGAAATTCAGACCGGCCGCCGGCTCATCCAGAACAGCAGTTTTGGCTTGGTGGCCAGGGCCCGGGCCCATTCGACCCGGCGCTGGTGACCGTACGAGAGATTGGAGGCGGTCCGGTCTTTTTCGTCGAGGATACCGACGAAATCGAGGCAGAATTCACAAAATTCATTAATTTCACGCTCCTCCCGCTGCTGGGAACCGGTGCGCAGAACCGCACCGATTGCACCGGCGCGGGTACGGCAGTGCATGCCCGACATGACGTTTTCCAGAACAGTCATGTTTTTAAACAGCCGGAGATTCTGAAAGGTGCGGGCCATGCCCCGCCGGGTGATTTTATAGGGCCGCTTGCGGGTGACCTGACGACCGTTGAAGGTGATCCTGCCTTCACCGGGCTTGTAAAAACCGGTGAGGCAGTTGAAAACCGAGGTCTTGCCGGCGCCATTGGGACCGATGAGGCTGGCAATGGAGCCCTCCTCCACCGAGAAACTGAGCTCTTTGATGACCTGCAGGCCGGCAAAGCTGAGTCCCAAATTTTCGACGTCCAAAAGTGCCATAAGATCGATCCGGTTACTGCCGGTCTGAGACTCCTAAGATTTTTTCCCGGGCCAGATGCCTTCTGGCCGATAGAGCATGATGACCAGCATGACGATGGCGAAAACCAGGATTCTGGACGAACCCAGCCCCCGGAATACCTCGGGGAAAAGGACCAGGGCAAAGGCGCCGATGATCACCCCGGGGATTTTGCCCATACCGCCCAGAACGACGCCGAGCAGGATCAGGACCGACTGGTGGAACATGAACGTTTCCGGGGAGATCGCTGTCATCTTGGCAGCGAAGAAACAGCCGGCCACCCCGCCGAAAACGGCCCCGATCACATAGGCATAAAGTTTTACGGCCACCCGGTTGATGCCCATCGCTTCGGCGGCATCCTCATCCTCTCTGACGTACTGCCAGGCCCGGCCCAGACGGGAGTGCTGCAGCCGGTAGCTGACGAAACAGGCAATGATCGCCAGAAGCAGAAATACATAATAGAAATGAAAAATCTGATTCAGTTCGAAACCGAAAATCGACGGTTTTTCGATGCCGATCAGGCCGCTGGCTCCGCCGGTGATCTCCAGGTTCCTGGCAATGATCCTGACGATCTCACCGAAGCCGAGGGTGACGATGGCCAGATAATCGCTGCGCAGCCGCAGGGTCGGGCCGCCGATGATGACGCCGGCACAGATAGAAAAGAACACGGCTGCCGGGATCGTCAGCCAGAAATTAACCCCGAACTGGGAGGTCAGGATCCCGGTCGTGTAAGCTCCGACGGCAAAAAAAGCGGCGTAGCCGAGGTCGAGCAGGCCGGCGTAGCCGACGACGATATTGAGCCCGAGGCAGAGCATTACGTAAAACCAGGCGGTGGTCATCACCTCGAGAACGTAGTTGCTGGAGATAAGCGGCAGCAGCATGGCTGAAGCTGCCAGGATCATCAGCACGACGATCCGGTTCTTCTGTGAGTCGAGCCACCTGAGCGGACCGCCGGGGGCGGGATCGTTATCGACGCTGGCTGCTGGCGGATTGAGTGTGGCCATGCCTACATCCTCTCGATCTCGGTTCTGCCCAGAATGCCGGTGGGCTTGAAGACCAGCAGAAGAATCAGGATACCGAAAGAGAAGACGTCTTTCCACTCGGTGCCGATGAACGGTATCTGGGTGCCGAACGATTCGAGCAGGCCGAGCAGCAGCCCCCCGAGCATGGCTCCGGGAATTGACCCGATACCGCCGATAACCGCGGCGGTAAAGGCCTTGAGACCGATGACGAAACCCATAAAAAAATGAATGGATCCGTAATAGGTGCCGGCCATGATCCCGGCTCCGGCGGCCAGCGAGGTGCCGATGAAAAAGGTCAGCGCGATGATCCGGTTGACGTTTATACCCATCAGCCGGCAGGCGTCCTGGTCGATGGCAATGGCCCGCATGGCCTTGCCGTACATGGTTTTATGGACGAAAAGATAGAGGCCGATCATCAGAAGCGCGGCCGCCCCGACCAGCACCATCTGGGTGTAGGTGATAAAGACGTTGCCCATCGCCAGTCCCTCGTAGCCCAGATCGGTGCTGAAAGCCAGGTACTCGCCGTCGGTGAGTGCCATGACCAGGTTGGAGAGAATCATCGAAACCGCCAGGGCGGTGATCAGGATCGACAACCGGGGGGCGGTCAGCATCGGCTGATAAGCGATCCGCTGGATCAGCACCCCGAGGAGTCCGACGGCGATCATGCGAAATGACCATCGAGCAGAGAATCCCGGTCCAGCTGTCCCCGAGGAATGCGCTCAGAAACGACAGACAGATAAAGCCGATAAAGGCGCCGATCATGTAGAGATCGCCGTGGGCGAAATTGAGCAGCTTGATGATGCCGTACACCATCGTGTAGCCAAGCGCCACCAGGGCGTAGAACGAACCGAGAATCAAGCCGTTGGCGAGCTGCTGCAGTAAAATATCCTGGATCGACATGGACTATCAGGAGATACACATAAAAACACTCACTGACCGGGCCGAAGGTCAGTGAGAGAAGAAAAATCTGAACCGACGGGGAAGCAGGGCGAGCCTCTCCTCCCCGTCGGCTTGACGGTGATTCGCAGCAATTAACTGCCGAAGGCGTAAATTATTCGCTCAGAACCCACTTACCGTCTTTGGCGATCAGCGTCACGAAGTTGCTTCTGGCCAGTGTGTTCTTGTCGGTAAAGGCGATGGGCCCGGCAATCCCGGTGAACGAATCGGTCCCGGCCAGGGCCTTGATGATCGCTTCCTTGTCGGTGGAACCGGCCCGCTCGATCGCGTCCGCCATCAGCATCATACCGTCATAAGCCAGCGCGGCGTAAGCATCGGGCTCCTGGTTGTAGGTCTCCTTGTATTTGGCGTGGAAATCCTTGGCCGCCGGCAGATAGTCGACGGTCGGGTTGGAGAAACAGTAGACGCCTTCGGCAGCTTTACCGGCAATCTCAAGCAGCTTCGGCGAGTTGGAACCGTCGCCAACAGCGATCAGGTTGCGTGTATCCGGCCTGGCGGAGCTGCTTGATAACCAGCGCGCCGTCGGCGTAGTAGGCGGTCCAGAAAACTGCGTCGGGAGCCTTGGATTTGATCCTGGTTACCAGGGCCGACTGATCCTGCTCACCCTTGTTGACCACCTCATAGGCCACGACCTCGTTGCCCATGGCCGTCCATTTTTCCCGGGTCAGCTTGGCCAGGTCCTCGGAATAACCGTCACCCTGGTGTATCAGGGCAATTTTCTTGGCCCCTTTCTTCTCGAACAGCTCGACGGCGGTATTGACCTGGTCGAAGCCGGTGGAGTTGATCTGGAAGGCGTTGCCCATATTGGCATCGATAAGTTTGGTCGAGTTGGCGGCACAGATGACGAAGGGCACCTGGGCGTCGCCATAGATTTTCAGGGTCGGCAGGGTGGCTCCCGAGCAGTAGCCGCCAACCACTGCAGTCACATCGGCGGAGACCAGCTTGGTGGCGGCGGCCGTGCCCTGCTGCGGGTCACAGGCGTCATCCCCGGTCATGGTCTCGATCTGCATGCCGAGCACCCCGCCGGCCTCGTTCACTTCCATGGCGGCCAGTTTAATGGCATTTTCCATATCTTTGCCGGAGGTGGCTTCGGATCCGGTCGTGGGAACCATGATACCGATCTTGAGATCTGCGGCCATCACCTGACCGAACAGAAAACAACCGGCAACCACACCGCCAAGGGCGGACAACAGTACAGATTTTCTCATGACATTCTCCTTTTCATAAGCTGTTTTTCAATCACATCTCCGTCACCCGCATTCGGGCGCCCGGAAAACGTTGTCTTGGTAAGAATTAGAGATACGCAGGCCTGTTTTAACAAACAGTTGACAATTTTACTTTTCTTCATCGCTGATGTAAATCAAAAACCGATCTGACAAAGCATTCCGGCTCGATCGCCGCTACCTGGTCAGCCAGCTTTACCATCGCCTGGTAATGGCTTTCCATGGCCGGGTCGGGGTTTCTGAGGTGGTACTGGCGGTAGCGCCAGAACGCGGTGGCTGCAGCGCCGTAGACGGTATGTGCCTGGAGCAGCCGGCGCTCATCTGGTTGCAGTTCCCGCGCACGCTGATATCCGCCGACCAGGGCCGCCGTCTTTGCCAGTGAAAAATTACCCCCGGGACAGCAGCAGCCGATCGCGCTCATGCCGATGTCGAACACCCGGTAATAGGCGCAGGCCTCCTCGAAGTCGAGAAACGCAGCCAGACTGCCATCGACGAAAAGCATATTGTCGGCAAACAGGTCGCCGTGCACGAACCCCCGGGGCAGCGAATCGCTGCAGGCCTCACCAATCCGGTCGAGGTGGCCGCTCAGCCAGCGGTGGAAAGCAGCCGCAGATTGCCGGTCCCTGAGTTCTCCGAAGCATTCGATACCGTAGGAAAAATGGTGCGGCAGCTCCGGATGGGCCGGGATTTCATGCAGCCGGGCCAGCAGTGCCCCGACCTGGTCGAGCTGCTGGTCATCGAGCCGCTCGATGACCCGGCCGGCAATGTAGCGCTTCAGGTAGACCGGCTTGTCCCTCCAGCTGATGCAGGCCTCGCCCCGGCGGGTGTCGATGACCCTGGTGGTCGGAAAGCCATGCTCCTCAAGACAGCGCAGCAGCGTGCAGAGGTGCCTGATCTCGTCCAGCTGTTTTTCATCGCAGACACAGAGTACGTAAGTGCCTGTTTCGGCAATGACTTTAACGCTTGAATTGGCCAGACCTCCGGCCAGCGGCTCAGACTGCAGCAGCCTGCCAATCGGGTATCGAGCGACAAGAGCTTCCAGTTCCTGATTGGTTAAAACGGTTATTCGTGCCATGTCCCTCTGATCGTATGTGCGGCCTCTTTGGCATTTTGGGTATGGCGAAGATTCACGCCAGCACCTTTTCCAGTTCAGCGAGCAGAAAGTTTTCCAGCTCCGCGCAGGAACAGCGCAGTTTCCTGATTTTCGCCCGCCTGGCCCGTTCCAGCGAATCATGAAAAGCAGCACCAGGCAGTTCGGCCGACGGAGCCAGCGCTTTCTTCATCACGGCTGGGAACTTGGCCGGATGGGCGGTGGCCAGACTGATGAAACGGGTCGACTCGGCAAAATGATGGCGGCAGTTGTCGACACCTGCCAGGGCGACGGCTCCGTGGGGGTCAACCAGGTAATCACCGTTCTGCCAATAATGAGAGATGGTTTCAAGGGTCTGCTGATCCGACACCGGGGTCGACACGATCCCCCGGCGCAGCAGCTGGTGCAGCCCGGCCTCGAAACTGACCGCCCCGCTGGTGCCGAACTCTTTCATTGCCCGGCTTACCAGGCCTTGGTCAGCACCGCAGCGCAGATAAAGAAAACGCCAGAAGTTGTACGGGACGACGATATCAATGGCCGACGAAAGGCTGTTCTGAAGCCGGGCCTGGGCCAGGGTTCCCTCGCTGAAGATCCGGTGCAGGGTCGCGTTTTTGTTGGTCGCACAGATAAATGAGACCGGCAGCCCCATGGCCCTGGCCAGTTCCCCGGCGCAGAGATTGCCGAAGGCCCCGGCCGGCACCGAAAAAACAAGGTGATCACCCACCGTTTCCGCAACTCTGAAATATGCGTAAAAATAGTGGACGGTCTGCATCAGAACCCGGCCGATATTGATCGAGTTGACACTGGAGAGGTTGAGGCGTTGCCGCTGTTTTTCATCACCGAACAGCCGGGCAACGACAACATCGAGATCATCCCCGCCGTTTCGGCAGCCGCTGACCTCGACCGGCATGATATTGGCCGCGGTGATGCTGGTCATCTGCAGTTCCTGCTCTGCGGAAATCATCGAAGCCGGGTAGAGCGGCCAGCAGGAGATCCGCTTTCGGCCCGCTGCGGCATAGGCTGCCGCCGGGCCGGTGTCCCCGGTGGTGGCCAGAAGCAGCGACAGGCGCTGCCCCTTTCTTTCCAGAAAATAGTCCATCAGGTTGATCAGAAAGCCCATGGCCACGTCCTTGAAGGACAGGGTCGGTCCGTGAAACAGCTCCATGACCCACTGGCGCGGATCATCCAGCGGTGAAACGAGCGGCGGGTCTGGATGCTCGAAAGAGGAGAAGCTTTGACTGAGCAACCGGAGCAGGTCCTGCTTCGGGACGATGGACTGATCGATATAGCGGCCGAGTATTTCACCGGCCAGGTCGAGGTAGCCAAGCTCCCTCCACCCCTGCAACCGCTGCTTCGATATCGACGCAATTCGTTCCGGCACGAAGAGGCCGCCGTCGGCCGCAAATCCCTGCAGGACGGCCTGGTCAAAAGCAACCGGCTTGGTGCCCCCGGTAATGGAAAGATAGTTCATCATGGACGTCTAGCCCTTCTGGTTCATCGTCTTTTCAAGGCCTTGGCACACCGCTTTGGCAATCTGGATATCCTGAACCGCCACCCCGGTCAGATCGGCAACGCTAATCTGGCTGGCAGACGTTCTTCCCGGCGCCTCACCATTGATGATCCAGCCCAGTTCGATGATCTCCTCCTCCTGCAGAAGCCCTGCGCCCAGCGCCTTGCTGATCTCTCCCCGCCGGCGGCACTGGGCAATGCTGTCGGCGACGACGACGTCGGCCCGGGCCAGAATTGCCGGGTCAAGCTCCTGCTTGGATTCGGTATCGGAGCCCATGGCCGTGATATGGGTTCCCGGGCGGATCATCTCCGCCGTCAGCAGCGGTGCCGCCGCCGGTGTCGCCGTGACAATCAGGTTGCAGCCGGCAGCCACTTCAGCAGCATTCAGGGTCGTCGTAACGCTGAAACCCAGCGCCTCCATGTCCTCCCGGTATCTCTCGAGATGTTCCTTTGTCCGCCCCCAGGCCAGCAGCCGGCGGCAGGGGGTTAGCGAACGCAGTTCCAGCACCTGCATGCGCGCCTGAATGCCGGTCCCCAGAACACCGATCGAGGTCACTTCCGAGGGGCCCAGGTAGCGGGCCGCGATGGAGCCGGCAACCGCCGTCCTGACGTCGGTAAGGTAGCCTTCGTCAAGCAGGATGGTCTGGAGGATGCCGCTCTGCTGGGAGAAGACCAGCATCAATCCGGAGTTGGAAGGCAGGTCCCGGGCCGGGTTCTGATAAAACCCGGAAGCGATCTTTATGACGAAACAGTCATCACCTCTGATATATCCGTACTTGATGTGAGTATCGCCGGGAGGCTCACTGAACGATAGTTCCCCCACCGGCGGGACCACGACCCTGCCGGCTGAGTAGGCGCTGAATCCCTGCTCGATGAGGGGAGCGAAATCGATATCGCGGCAAACCTCCTTGATCTGATCCAGGCTGACTATCCGTACCATCGTCTGTTCTCCTGCAAAGACCGTCGAGGCAGCCACCGGTCTCATTGATTCTTCTTCTGCTCGAGCTCCTCCCAGCGGGCGTAGAGCTGCTCAACATCGGTGCGGGCCCGGTCCAGCTGCTTCCAGACGGATTGGAGTTTTTCCGGATCGGCAGCCAGATCCGGATCGGCGATCTGCTTCTCGAGCTCTTCACAGGCCTGCTCAGCGTTGAGGATCTTCTCCTCCATCTGGTCATATTCGAGCTGATCCAGGTAGCCCAGCCGGCCCTGCCGACTATTTTTCTTCTCTTTTTTCTGTGCGGCCGAAGCTTTTAGCGGTTCACCATTTTTTCTGCCCGCAGCCAGGGCGCTCTTCAGCCACTGCTCGTAGTCGCCGAACAGGGTAACCTCCCCATCCCCGACAAAGCCGAGCACAGCATCGCAGACCCGGTCGAGCAGGTATCGGTCGTGGGTGACCAGGATAACGGCCCCCTTGAAATCGAGCAGCCCCTCCTCCAGCACGTCCAGGGAGGCGATGTCGAGGTCGTTGGTCGGTTCGTCGAGCAGCAGGATGTCGGCCGGCTGCCGCATCAGCTCGGCAATCAGAATCCGGGCCTGTTCGCCTCCCGACAGAGTGCTGACCGGCGAATCCAGCTGATCCGGCCTGAACAGAAAGCGTTTGGCCCAGGAGACCACATGCACCAGCCGCTCCCGGAAGACGATGGAATCGCCCTCCGGGGCCAGGGCCTGGCGCAGCGTCGCGTCCGGATCCAGCGTTCGCCGGTCCTGAACGAAATTGACAACGGCCAGGCCGTCGGCCGCCGCCACCCGTCCCTGCCGGGGATGTCCTTCTCCCCGGGCACAGGAATAGAGAAAACTGAGCAGACTCGACTTTCCACAGCCGTTCCTGCCCACCAGGCCGATCCTGGTACCCGGAGAAACGGTGAAGCTGAGGCCCGAGAAGAGCAGCTGGTCCTGGTGCCCCAGGGACAGGTCCTGAATTTCCATCAGCTTTTTGGTTTTTCGGCCGGTGGCGGCGAAATCGATGCCCACTTTGTTTTCCGCCCGGTTGTGCTTTCTGACAGAATCGAACTGGTCGTGCAGCCGGTAGGCCTCATCAATGCGGTACTTGGCCTTGGTGGATCTGGCCTTGGGCCCCCTTCTCAGCCATTCGGTCTCCCGCCGCAGCTTGTTGGCCAGTTTTTCCTCGAGCCGCTGCTGCTGCTGCAGAAACAGCACCTTCTTCTCCAGGAACTGGGAGTAGCGCCCCTCAACCTGAAAACTGCCGGCCGGGTAGGAGGCGGAAAGTTCAATGGTTCTGTTGGTGGTATTTTCCAGAAAGCGGCGGTCATGGCTGACCAGGATGAAGGTCGGCGGACTCAGCGGCGAACCGCTGTCTATCAGCCGCTCCAGCCAGATAATTCCCTCGATGTCCAGATGATTGGTCGGCTCGTCCATGACCAGCAGGTCAGGCTCGACAATGAGCGAGCGGCAGATGGAGAGCCGCTTGCGCCAGCCCCCGGAGAGCTGGGACACCGGTTTGTCCAGATCATCGAGCTCGATTCTGCTCAACAGCGACTGGGCCCGGCTCAGTTTCTGCGCCTCGGGCAGCGGCGACGACTCAAACGCTGCAAGCAGGTTGTCCAGCGGTCCGCGGTCTTCGCTGAAACGATCCTCCTGGGCCAGATAACTGACGATGGTGTTGTTGCGCTGGTCGATGGCACCGCTATCAAGATCCTCGAGGCCGCAGATGATTTTTAGCAGGGTCGACTTGCCGGATCCGTTCGGACCGATCAGGCCGATGCGGTCTCCGTCGTTGATCACCATGTCGAGACCGGCAAAGAGCTGCTGGGCGCCGTAGGCCTTGCTGATCGACCTGCAGGATAGTAGTGAGGGCATGCTAAAAAGGCCTGTCGGGAAGTTGGTAGTGGGGTAGTTTTATCTTGAAAATTTGAGCCTTTAAATGTAACAATAAGGTGTTGTCTTGAGAGTGGGCAGACAGACTTTTCACAAGGTCTGGATTATACAGATAAAAACCATAATTAACAAGAACCAGCCTGAATATGGGTGATCGTTACCACATAATCATCACTGGCGAAGATGGCCGTTCATCTACTTTCCAGTTCTCACGTCAGAAATTCATTGTCAGCGCGGCGTTGTGCACCGTGGTCTTTGTGGGTGCCTGCATCCTGGGCCTGACCGCGAGCGGATCGATGTCCAGCAACAGACAGCTGGGCAAGAAAGTGGAAAAACTCAAAACCGATCTGGCCCGAAAAGAAAAGGCAGCGGCCATCTACCAGGCTCAGATAACCAAACTGGAACAGGCCAAGGAAGAGCAGCTCGCAACCCTGAAAAACGATTACGAATTCAGGCTCCACAGCCAGAAAGCCCAGTACGACGTCGAAAACACCAATCTTCAGCTGGAGAATGTCAACCTGATAAACAGCGCCATCAGCGACCTCAATGCCCGGAGCGAGTTGATCGAGTCGGTCATGGACAATATTGGCGTGACGATCATCAAATCGGCCGAAGAAAGTCCGGAGAACAGCGGCGGCCCCTTCATTCCGGCCGACGAGCCCTCCTACGACGAGCTGGCCAAGAAGGTGGACGACTACCTGCGCATCATTAAGTACATGCCCCTTGGCAAACCGATCGAGGGGCCGATAACATCCAAGTTCGGCACCAGAAACGACCCGCTGAACAAGAAGAAAAGCATCCACGAAGGGGTCGACATCCGCGGCAGGCGCGGTGATAAAATCCACTCGACCGCAGACGGGGTAGTAATCAAGGCATTCAAGAACGGCGGCTACGGTAATTATGTGGAAATCGACCACGGCAACGGCTACCGGACCGTGTATGCGCACATGCAGAAATTCCTGGTCAAGAAAGGGCAGGCCATCAAGCGGGGGCAGGTCGTCGGCCTGGTCGGCAGTACCGGGCGCTCCACCGGTCCCCATCTCCACTACGAAATCCACCTGCACAGAAAGCCGGTGAGCCCGGACAAGTTCATGCAGGTCGCGGACCTGGCCCATACCATATCAGCCCCAGGCCCCGGTAATGTTCAAAAATAAAGACAACCTCGAAAAACAGATCCAGAAGGTAGAAAGCGAAACCATCTCCTCCATCGTCGATCAAAATATGACGATCAACGGTGAATTGACCTTCAAGGGCAAGACCAGGATCGACGGCAGCGTCACCGGCAACATTGCCGGTGAACATTTGATATTGAGCCAGACCGGGGTGATCACCGGAGACATTGCTGTCGCTTCCTTCGTCTGCCACGGCACCATCGAAGGCAATGTAACCGCAGACATCGTCACGGCCCGGAAAGGCAGTTCCATACACGGCAGGGTGGAGACGGCAAATCTGGTCGTCGAACCCGGCGCCGCCCTCGACGGTGAAGTCAAAACCGTTTCCGACCCCCCTGCTGCCCGGCAGCAACCGGACGAACCAACTGAAACGTAGCCTCTCTGAACGATCACTATGCCGACCATACGAGCAACGGGAATCGCCAATCGGCTTGCCTGCCCGACCTGCGGCAACGATGAAGTGTTTTTCGAACTCGCCAATGATGTGCTTCTGACATCACACTACACCCAGAACAGCGACGGCAGCTTCACCCACGACAGCGACACCAGCCAGATCAACGGTGATGTGCTGCTTTTCTGTGGAGCCTGCCAGGAAGACCTTACCCCGTATTACCAGCGTTTCAAGGAGATGATCTTTTGACAGACGGTCCCCGGGTCATCACCGACAACGAGAGCTTATTCAATCAATACCAGGATCTGCAGGCCGGCGATATCATCTGTTCCCGAATCCGGATCAGACCGGGCGAAGAATATCTGCTGCTCGATCTTTCCCGACGCGGGGTCATCGCCGTTCCATCGCTAATCTCCCAGCTGTGCAGCAGGTCCAAATCGCTCCAGGCCCGGCTCTGCCCGTGGGCCATGATCCCGTCAACAACGGTGATCTACACCATCCATGACATGCTTGAAACCCTGAACAGTTACGCCAGAAAAAAAATTGGCGAGGTGGTGGTCAAGCTCGAGGGCAAGAATGGCGGTCTCGGGATTCTCAAATTCGGCTCAATCGAGGATGTCCATACCCAGGCGGTCCTCGGCCGTCTATCCTATCCGTTCGTGATACAGCCCTTCATCGGCGGCTGCCGGGATGTGCGAGTGATATGTCTTGATGACTACTGGGAAGCTTACGAGCGCTATAATCCCGACAATTTCAGAAACAACCTGCACTGCGGAGGCAGCCCCAGCCCACGGGAACTGAGCAGGGAGCAGCGTAACCTCTGCACCAGGGTCATGGAACAGATCGATTTCCCTTACGCCCACCTGGACCTGATGATAACCGAGGGTGGTACATCCTATCTCGGTGAAATCAATTTACGGGGTGGCCTGCAGGGAGCTGCGATCAGTTCCGAAGACTATCGGCTGCGGCTCACCGCTATCGAGCGGAAGCTCTGTGAGAAGATGGTTGCCGGGCGGAACTGAAAAAAGGAAAAAAAAGGGGAGACCCGGATCGGGCCTCCCCTGATACAAACGCGGAACGTTGTGCTATAAACTATACACAACCGGTCGGTTTCGGGAGGCCGGCCATTTTACAGGCTCCTTTACCCGGTCCAGACGGGAACAGCTCATAGATGCGCTTCAGCGGGAAACCGGTGGTTTTGGAAAGAATACGTACCATCGGAGCGATGCCGTTCTTCTTGTAGTACTCCTGGAGGGCATCGATAACTTTCTTATGCTCGTCGGTCAGATCGGAGATTCCTTCGGAATTCTTTACATAATCGACCCATTCATCATTCCACTCGTCCATACCTTTGAGCAGGAAGCCGTCTTCATCAACCTGGAAGGATTTTCCATTGTGTTCTACTGTGGGCATTTCATACCTCCTTGATATTGTGATTCGTTAAGAACTAGCAAAATTACTAGTAACAAAAATGCAATTCCACCTCAATAGTAATTGGCCTTAATACTATAGCAAGGAGCATTTGTCAAGAGATTGAACACCCAATTATTTGAAAATACACACAACTGATTAACGCTTTGATATTACAATATAATTAAGATTGTTTCCAGGTTCCGGCTCAGCATTTTTAAGCCTCCCCGACCTCCTGGTTGGCAAACCAGTTGCCCGCCAGGGGTCGCAGATCCACGAATTGATGCGATTTTCCTTGCAGGATAAGCCGATCCGGAGTAAATCCATCCCCGATCAGCAGCAACGGACGGGCCTTTATTTTTTCACCGTCGGCCCCCGTTTCAAACGCCTTACGATCGATCATAAAATACTGAAAAAATTGAATCTATGCTTGAATTTCTAAGAAAACGAGCCCAGTCATTTCTGATCCAGGCCATTGTGGTCATCATTGCCCTTGTCTTTATTTTCTGGGGTGTCGGAACCAATATGATGAACCAGCAGGAGGCCGCCATTGTCGTCGATGACGAAGAGATCAGTTTCCAGCAGTTCCAGCAGGCTTACGATCAGGCTTATGCCGGTCTGGCCCAGCAGTTTGGCGGCACCCTTCCGAAAGGTCTGGCGGAGACTCTGAACATCAAGCAGCAGGTCATCAGTCAGCTTACCCAGGAAGCCCTTCTCAGGCAGGGCGGCCAGGAGATGGGACTGGCGGTATCCAGCAGCGAGATCCAGAATGAAATCGAGAGCATGATTCAATTCCAGAATAACGGTCGATTCGACCTCGAGCGCTACCGCTCGATTCTTGCCTCCAACCGGCTGTCGCCGGAAAAATACGAGCAGTCACTCACCTATGATCTGCTCGGCAACAAAACCATCGCCGCCATCGCCGCCTTTGCCCAGTCGACTACCGATTTTGAAATCGAGGATCTCTACAACCTTGAAAAAGAGACGGTCTCGGTCTCCTTCGCGGTTATCGACCCCGAATCCTTTATCGATGAGGTGACGGTTGATGATCAGGAGCTGGCCACCTGGTACGAGGCCAACGGAGACGCTTACAAAACCGGAAAAGAGGTGCAGCTCAGCTACCTTCCCTTCCTGTACAGCGACATCGGTGCCAGAATCACCATAGAGGATGAGCAGGTCAGCGCTTATTACGACGCTAATATCACCGAGTACCAGATCCCGGAAAAGCGCCACGCCCGGCACATCCTTCTCAGAGCCACGCCGGAAGAGTCTGAAGAGACCCACCAGAAGCAGCTGGCCAGAGCAGAGGAAGTGCTGGCCAAGGCACAGAGCGGCGAGGATTTTGCTGGCCTGGCCCAGCAGTACTCGGAAGGCCCCACCTCGGTAGCCGGCGGCGATCTTGGATTTTTTACCCGGGGGCAGATGGTAAAGCCGTTCGATGATGCCGTTTTCTCCATGGAGCCCGGCCAGGTCAGCGAGGTGGTTAAAACCGACTTCGGCTATCACATTATCAAGCTCGAAGAGATTCAGCTTGGCGGCGTCAAGTCCCTCGACGATGCCAGGGCTGAGATCGTCGCTCAGCTCCAGCTCGAACAGGCCCGTCCGCTGGCCTTTCAGATGGCCAACGAGGCCTACGAGAAGATTATCGGCGCCGGCAGCCTCGCCGCCTATCTCCAGCAGCAGCCTGAAGCGCAGCTGGTTGAAACCGGCTTTTTCAAGCGCAGTGATCCGCCTTCAGGTGTCACCGCCGACCCAACATTCCTCGACACGGCTTTCTCCCTGCAGGAAAAAGAACTCAGCTCGATCCTGGAGACCGGTGACGGCTACGTGATCATTTCGGCCGTGGCCACAAAGGACCCCGAAGTTCCCAGCCTCGAAGCGATACGCGATGAGGTCGAACAGGACTTCCGGGCACAGAAGGCCGCCGAGATGGCTGAAGAAGTCGCCACAAAGGTTATCAGCGAGGCACAGCTGGACGGCTCCGGGTTCGAGGAAGCGTTAGCAGCCAGGGGCCTTACGCTCGAGTCTTCGGAAAAACTGCTGAAAAACGATCCCGACCCCCAATCCTCGTTTCCCCAGTCACTCGTTCCAGAGGCCTTCAGACTCTCGCAATCGGCTCCTGTTTCTGCCCAGCCGGGGCTGGTCGACAACAGCTACTATGTCTACCGTTTCGATCAACGCACGCCCCCTGAAACACCACTGAGCGACGAAGATCGGGCCCGCTACGAGGAGCTGCTTGTGCAGTTCAAGCAGCAGCGGATACTCGATGCCTGGCTCAAAAATCGGCAAGCCACGGCCGATATCCGTATTCACAAAAGTCTCGACAACTTCTAAGTCGATTCCTGCCAGTCATTCCGGCCCGCAGCAGTGCGCGGGCCGGCCTCAATCAGGTTCAGGCGGCAGTGACGCCGTTTCCTGCTCCATTCTTAATCCCCGAACCGGCTATTTTTTCGTTTATATCGAGCAGGAACAATGATATGTTAGCTGGTTGGCCCGCTTTATTTATTGCCACACCACCCTGAATATATCACCAAGGTCGATGGAACGTATGTATGCCCGTTGTTAACGATTGGTTTCTGGAATATGAACGCTTAGGTCCCTTTGAACAGGCTCTGCTCCAGATCCTGTCAATTATCTATGAACCCGCCCACACGACGCTTGTACTCAACTGTCTGAAACGGCTGGAATTACGAGGACCTCGCTCAAACCGTCCGACCCCCCCGCTGGTCAACCACTACATCTCCAAACTGCAGGAAACCGGCCTGCTGACCGCCGAGCGGCAATGCCATCCCGACGTTGTCGAACCGATAACCAGGGAAGCCGTTCGTGCCGGAACCTTCGGGCCCTTTGCCGCCGCCGTGCAGAAGGAGGCGCCGGCTTCCTACTATTACGGAAAATGGACCACCCGCTGCTGGCGGGCCGCCCGGGAACTGCGCATCGGCATCTACACCCGCGATTTTGACCTGATCGACCAGACCCTGGAGTTTCTCGACAGCCAGTGTGACGAACTGTCCTTTCCGGTGCCGCCGGTGGTGCTGGTCGTAACCCGGCCATTCGATGAACAGTGGTTCGAAAGCCTGCCGCTCTCCTTTCAGTTCTTTCTGCTCAACCACATCGTCCGCCACGCCCAGCGCCGGCTGGAACTATTCCCAGAACTCTTCACCTACCTTGAAAATGCAGCGAACAACAAGCAGCTCGGCGAAGACGAACTGCTGCCTTTTCAACGCCTTCTGCTCGATCAATATCTCTTCCAGGGTGCCTGTGACCGGGCTGAAGGCCTGCTCGACAAACATGAAAATATCGGCCGGGCCACCGGTTCTGCCGGAACCATAGCTTTTCTCAAGGGGGATTACCAGCTGGCGGAACAGCGCTTCGATGAGGACCTGGCCCAGCTCAAAACGATCGGTCTCAGTGATACCGCGGCCTTCGTCGGTATCCAGGGGCTTTTTCATGTACTCAGCAGCATCGCTGGAAACAACGAGGAATCACTGGAGCGGGCAGCCCATCAGATCAGTGTCGCCTTGAGCCTTTTCGAGCAAAGCGCCGAGCGCCAGGCCTATCTGTTCCTGCATGGGCTGATCGACAGCAGAATCAATCACCCTGCCCGGGAGCAGGAAATCACCCTGCCGGACAGTCCCCGGCCGTCGGCGGTCACCGTGCTCTTCGGGGCCCTGGTCCAGTATTGGCTCACCGGTGCCCTGGAGCCGCAGACCGAGCAGGCAGTCAACCACTTTAGTCAGCAGGCGGCCGCCCACGATTACCGTCTCTTTGGTGGTGCTTTTGAACAACTGCTGCAGCGCTCCCCGTCCACCTCAAAAACCGATGCACCGCTCACCGCTGAAGCCCGGGCCGGAACCGTGCGCCCCTTTGTCGACCTGATAGAGCCGGAGGAACCGTGGAAGCGGAGCCTCCAGGCCCTGCTCAGCGTCTCCTCCACGGCCGTTCAGGCCGGGATTGACAAGGACCGTCGGCTGATCTGGCTGATCGACTATAGAAACGAATCGATCTCGGTCCGCCCCCGCGAGCAGAAACGCTCACCTGACGAAACCTGGAGCCGGGGCCGGCCGATTTCCCTGGCCCGGCTGCACGGTTCACCGCGGCTGCCGTTTCTGAGCCTGCAGGACCGCAAGATCTGCCTGGCCATCCGCAAATACGAGACGAAGGAAGGCCAGTCCCAGTTCAGTTTCAACAACGAAAAGCTTCTCCCCGCCCTGGTCGGGCATCCGTTGCTCTTTTTGAACGAAGCGCCGGCCGTGCCGGTGGACTTCATCGCCGGAGAGCCGGAACTGCTGGTCGAAGACAGGGGTGAGGAGCTGCATATCAGTTTCGCCCTGCCCATCGGCAGCGAGAATATCGTCCTGGTCCGTGAAACCCAGACCCGTTTCAAGGTCGTCAAGGTCAACGACAGTCATCGCCGGGTCGGGGCCATTACCGGGAGGAACGGCTTAACGGTGCCGATCGAGGCAAGCGAGGAGGTATTAACCGCCATCGGCAATATCTCTTCCTTCATGACGGTGCATTCAGCCATCAGCGTCGACCGCTCCTCACATCAGGCCGAAGATATCGTGTTCGTCGAGGCGGACTCGACCATCTACATCCATATTCTGCCGTTTGGAACCGGTTTCAGGCTGGAAATGCTGGTCAAACCGTTCAAGGACGGAGACCACTACGTCAAACCGGGCCAGGGTACCGAGAATATCATGGCCGAAATCAACGGAAAACGGATCCAGACCAGAAGAGATCTGGCCGAAGAAGAGCGCAAGGCCCAGGAAATCGAGGAGCATTGTCCGATCCTGGACCTGGCGGTCGACCTCGAACAGGAACGTGACCGGGAGTGGCACCTGCAGGACCCGGAAGATTGCCTGCAGGCCCTCCTCGAACTGCAGGAAATCAGTGACCAGGTGGTGATCGAGTGGCCCGAGGGGGAAAAGCTGTCCATTTCCCATCAGGCCTCACTGAGGAACCTCAACCTGAAAATACGCACCAACCGGCAGAACTGGTTCGGTCTGAGCGGCGAGCTGGTCCTGGATCAGGAGCTGGTGATCGACCTCAAGGATGTGCTCAACCGCATGCGTTCCGGCTCGGGCCGTTTCATCGAAATAGAGGACGGCCAGTTCATCGCCCTGACCAAGGAATTCAAAAAACGGATCGACGAGCTGAACACCTTTGGCGACAGCGACGAACAGGGCGATGAAATCGTCGTTCACCCGCTGGCCGCCCACTCCCTTGAAAAGCTGATCGACCAGGCTAACAGCCAAACCAGCCGTGGCTGGAAAGAGCAGGTGGCCAGAATCGAGCAGGCCCATGCCTTCAAACCTGACCTGCCCTCTACGCTGCGGGCCGAACTCAGGGATTACCAGCTCGAAGGCTACCACTGGCTGGCCCGCCTGGCGCAATGGGGGGTCGGCGGCTGCCTGGCCGACGATATGGGACTGGGCAAAACCCTGCAGTCGCTGGCCATTATTCTCCAGCACGCCACCAATGGTCCGTCCCTGGTCGTCGCTCCGACCTCGGTATCGACCAACTGGCTGTCCGAGGTCGACCGCTTCACCCCGACCCTGAAGATCGTTCAGCTGGCAGGAAAAGATAGGCAAACAACCATCGCCGGGCTGGGCAAGTTCGACCTGATGATCACCACTTACACCCTGCTGCAGCAGGAAATCGAACCCCTCTCCCGGGTCAGCTGGCAGACCATTGTCCTGGACGAGGCCCAGGCGATCAAAAATGCCGCCACCAAGCGGTCCCAGGCAGCGATGGCGCTGCACGGCTCATTCAAGCTGATCACCACCGGGACCCCGCTTGAGAACCACCTGGGTGAATTGTGGAACCTCTTTCAGTTTATCAACCCGGGCCTGCTCGGCACCCACAAGCAGTTCAACGAACGCTACGCCGTGCCGATCGAACGGTTCAACAACCGCGAGGCCCGGCTGCGGCTCAAGAAACTGATCCGCCCCTTTATCCTGAGGCGCATCAAGTCCGAGGTCCTCGAGGAGTTGCCGCCGCGTACCGACGTCACGCTCGAGGTGAGCATGAGCCGTGAGGAACTCCATTTTTACGAGGCGCTTCGGCAGAATGCGCTCGACCAGCTTGAACAGAGCGGTGACAACCGCGGCAGACATCTCCAGGTGCTCACCGAGATCATGCGGCTGCGCCAGGCCTGCTGCAACCCGCGGCTCATCGCCCGCGACACCTCGATCCCGTCCTCCAAGCTCTCGGTCTTCTCAGCGCTTATCGAAGAACTGATCGCCGGCGGCCACAAGGTGCTGGTTTTCAGCCAGTTTATCGGCCACCTCGATATCATCCGGGAGTATCTGGACAAAGAACGCATTACCTACCAGTACCTCGACGGCAGCACCAGCAGCAGGCATCGCAAGGAACGGGTGGAAGCCTTCCAGTCGGGCAGTGGCGACCTGTTTTTGATCAGCCTCAAGGCCGGGGGACTCGGCCTCAACCTGACCGCTGCCGATTATGTGATCCATATGGACCCCTGGTGGAACCCGGCCGTGGAGGATCAGGCCTCCGACCGTGCCCACCGGATCGGCCAGACCCGCCCGGTTACCATCTACCGGCTGGTCTGTAAAAACACCATCGAGGAGAAAATCGTACAGCTTCACCAGGAAAAACGAGAGCTGGCCGACAGCCTGCTGGAGGGCACCGACATCAGCGGCAGGCTCAGCACCCAGGAGTTGATCGATCTGATCAGGGCCGATTAGACCTGGGGCATTTCATAAGGGCAGAAAACTGCTCAGTTTTCTATCAGTTGATTGACAACGAGGCCGAAAAACCCGTCATCGGCGGTGAATTTCCAGCCCAGGTGCCGCTGGCAGCTCCGGCAGTAGACCACCTGCCAGCTGTAGCCGGCGAACCAGGCAAATTCACTGCTTGGCACCCCGTAAACCTGACAGCCGGGTGCCCTTCTGAAACAGCCGATCTCATAGACGATCCCGGCGGGATTGAAGAAAGTGTGCAGGTGTTTGCCCTGCTTTTCGAACCGTTCGACGGAAGTGGTAATGGGCGCCTGACAGCTCCTGCAGAGCAGGGCTCTGCGCTGCCCGGTTTCGGACTCGTCCTGATCCGAGCTCAGCTGATCCCTACCCGGGCGCTGCCCACCCTCGTCACCGCCCCTGTAGAAAAACAGCCCTGACAAAAGTGGTGCCTGGCCAAAGCCAGGATATGCGTCCCCCGTATTCATGCCGGGCAGTTTCAGTCCTTGCTGCTGCGATAAAATTCGACAATCTTTTCAACCATCGCCTCGATGGTAAAATGGCTCGGTTGAACATCGACCTTCAGACCGCTGTCTGTGACGGTCTTGGCGGTAATCGGCCCGATAGCGGCAATCCGGACCCCCGCCAGCAGACGCTCCAGCTCTTCCTGATCGGCGGCATCAACCATGGTCAGGAAATTACGCACCGTCGAGGAGCTGGTAAAGGTCACCATATCGACGCTGCCGCTCTCCAGTTCCGCCCGCAGCTCATCACGACGGCCCTGGGGCGGGACATTGCGATAAATCGGGGCGATGGTCACCTGGGCGCCGGCGCCGCGAAGCGTTTCCGGCAGCACCTCTCTGCCCTCCACCGCCCGGGGAATCAACACGTTTCTGCCCTCTACACCCTGGTCCAGCAAGCTTTCGGCCAGCCCCTCGCCGGTAAAAACCGGCGGGATGAGATCGGCATTGACGCCGTATTTGAGCAGCAGATCGGCCGTGCTCTTGCCGACAACGCCGATATCCGGACCTTTCAGGTCACGGGCATCGAGGCCCTTTTCGTAGAGCCGGTTGAAGAAGTAGGTGACGCCGTTGAGCGAGGTGAAGAGCACCCAGTGATATTCATCGATTCGCTCCAGGGCTTCGTCGAGGATGTGATAATCCTCCACCGGCTCGATATTGATGGTCGCACATTCATAGCAACTGGCCCCCTGTTCCTCGAGCCCGGCAACCAGCTCACTGGCCTGGTCCCGCGTCCTGGTGACGATGATTCTTTTGCCGAACAGCTTGCGCTTCTCGAACCAGTCGATGGTATCGCGCAGTTTAACCACCTCGCCGATGACGATCAGGGCCGGGGGTTTGATATCTGCTTGGCTGACGATCTCGGCAATGGTCGCCAGGGTGCCGACCACCGACTTCTGCTCCGGCGTCGAGGCCCAGCGCACCACCGCAACCGGGGTGTCTGGTGAGCGGCCGTGGTCGATCAGGTTTTTGACAATGCTGGGCAGATTCTTGATGCCCATGTAGACGACAATGGTGCCGATGCCGGTGGCAATCTTGGACCAGTCGATATTGGTCGACTCCTTGGTCGGATCTTCATGACCGGTCAAAAAAGCAACGCTTGCGGTATAGCCGCGGTGGGTAATCGGGATACCGGCGTAGGTGGCGGCAGCGGTGGCCGAAGTGACGCCGGGGACAACCTCGAATTCGATGCCGTTTTCAGCCAGCGTCTCGACTTCTTCACCGCCTCTGCCGAAAATAAACGGGTCACCGCCCTTGAGCCGGACAACGACCTTGCCTTCCCGGGCAAAATCAACCAGCATCTGGTTGATTTCTTCCTGGGTGTGGGTATGTTTGACCCCGCCCCGTTTGCCGGCATAGACCAATTGAGCCTCGGCAGGCACGTACTTGAGCAGCCTGGTGCTGGCCAGGTAATCATAGACCACGACTTCCGCCTTCTCGAGCAGGTAGCGGCCGCGCATGGTAATCAGTCCCGGATCACCGGGGCCGGCACCGACCAGGTAGACCTTGCCTTTGCGTAAACTGCTGTGTTGTTCTTCCATATTTAAAAAGAGCCGCTCCCGGTAACGGGCGGCCTCAAACTATTAGATTTCGCAGATCCTTCTCGAACTGCTGAGCTCAGCAAATGATATCTGCCCGGGCAGGCCGCACCCGGCCCGGTCCATCCGGCATCGACGGTGAACATGATCCATTGCCAGCCTCAAGTGTATCGAAAACAACCTGAAAATGCAAAAGGGGCATGCTCTGCCCGAACATGCCCCAGATACGAAAATGGTGTCAAACGAATGGCTAAACCAGACCAGCCATGATCGAAGCGGTCACTTCCTGGATCGATTTCGACCCGTCCACCGAAATCACCTTGGGTCCGCCGGCCTGCTTGAAATAGTTGACGGCGGCCATGGTTCCGGTATCTTCGTCGTAATAGATGTTGTGACGTTTGTCGATGGCATCCTCATCCTGGTCGTCGGCCCTGGTCTTGAGCTCTCCGCCGCAGACCCGGCAAACCAGCTGACCGTCCTTTTCCACCGGTTTGATGGCGTCGAAGGCGATGTGGTTCGGGTGGTTGTTGTCATTGACACAGAGACGGCGCCCCATAATACGCTCTTTGGCGATCTGGCGATCCAGTTCGATCTCGATCACATAGTCGAGCTCGATTCCGGCATCCTTGAGGTTCTGATCCAGGGTGATGGCCTGGTCCTTGGAACGCGGAAACCCGTCCAGCACCCAGCCGTCCTTGCAGTCATCTTTCTTGAGGCGCTCGATCATCATCGGAATGGTGATGTCGTCGGGTACCAGATCGCCGCGCTCGATAAATTCCTTGGCCTTTTTACCAAGTTCCGTGCCGCCGCCGATATGTTCTCTGAAAATGGCGCCGGACTCGATGTGGGGGATATGATACTTGTCCTTGACGATTGCTCCCTGGGTTCCCTTGCCGCTGCCGTTGGGTCCGAATGCCAGAATATTCATGCTCATGAAGTCTCTCCTTTTGTTTGAACTCGAATTGGTGAAAATCTCGAGATCGTGGTGATCCGGCTTCAGTCGTCTAACCGTGCAAACCGGGCTGTCGATCCTGCGTTGAAAAACGGAGTGTGATTATAGCCGAAATGGCCGGCCCGGGCCAGCAAAATATCTCCTCTAATATTTTGACTTTCACCCTGATAATGGGTACTTTTGCCCAATTACCCGGCCGCTCGAGTTCAACCATTTCTGCTCGTTTCACGCATACCGGCCTAAAATCTCAACGTTTACTGAACATATGAAAGCAATTCGTGTCGGACTGATCGGGTTCGGAACCGTTGGCAGCGGCCTGGCCCAAACACTTCTCACCCAGCGGGAACGGCTGCTGCACAAAGTCGGCGTTCCGATCGAGCTCAGCCGGGTGGCGGACATCAGTCTCACCAGGCTGCCGGACCGGTTTGAAGATGTGGCCCTGAGCGCAGACGCGAACGATATTTTCAATGACCCGGATATCGATATCGTGGTCGAGTTGATCGGCGGCATCGAACCGGCCAGATCTTTCATGCTCGAAGCGATCAGGCGCGGCAAACATGTGATCACCGCCAACAAGGCGCTGCTCTCGATCCATGGCCGGGAGATCTTCGAGGCGGCCGCAGCCAACCATGTGGAAGTCGGGTTCGAGGCCAGTGTCGGTGGCGGCATACCGGTGATAAAGGCCCTCAAGGAAGGACTCGTTGCCAACCGGATCGAAGTGATCCGCGGGATCATGAACGGCACCGCCAACTATATCCTGACCATGATGACCGAACACGGCACCCCGTTCGACGAGGTGCTCAAAGACGCCCAGGAAAAAGGCTTCGCCGAGGCTGACCCGACCTACGATGTGGAGGGTATCGACACGGCCCACAAGCTGGCGATCCTGATGACCATCGCCTACGGCCAGCATGTCCACCTGGACGATATTTCGGTGGAGGGGATCAGCAGCATCAAGCCGATCGATATCGATTTCGCCCGGGAATTCGGCTACCGGATAAAGCTCCTGGCCATCAGCAGGAACCACGGCCAGCACGTGGAGGCCCGGGTCCACCCGACCATGGTCCCCGAGAACTCGATGCTGGCCAACATCAACGGCTCCTTCAACGCCATCCAGATCACCGGCGACACCGTCGGCGACACGCTGTTCTACGGCCACGGGGCCGGGATGATGCCCACCGGCAGCGCCGTCGCCGCCGACGTTGTCGACATTGCCAGAAATATCCTGTCCGCATCGATCAACCGCGTTCCGCCGCTCTCCTATCAGCCGGAACGCTTCACGGCACCGTCCATCACCCCGATGGGAGAACTCACCTGCCCCTACTATTTCAGGGTCAACGTCCTGGACGAGCCGGGTGTCCTGTCGGCAATTTCAGGGATCCTGGGCAAGCATGGGATCTCGATCAAATCGGTGATCCAGAAAGGGGAAAAACCGGGTAAACCGGTGCACGTCGTGCTGCGCGCCCATTCGGTCCTGGAATCGTCAGTGCAGCGGGCGGTAGAGGAGATCGACGCACTGGATTTCTGCACCGAGCCGACCGTTAAAATCCGCGTCCTGATCGACGACGACTGAGCCGCCGACTGAACCGACCTGAGCCATCATGAAATATCTCATTCTCGTCGGCGACGGCATGGGCGACCACCCGGTTGCAGAAATCGGCCACCGGACACCGCTCCAGGCTGCGGCCACGCCGGCCATGGACCGGCTCTGCGGCCGGTCGAAGCTGTTCAGGGTGGCCACCGTGCCGGAAGGCTTTCAACCCGGCAGCGACGTGGCCAACATGTCCCTTCTGGGCTATGATCCGGCCCGCTACTATACCGGCCGGGCCCCGCTGGAAGCGGCCAGCATGGCAATCGAGCTGGCCGGCGACGAGACCGCTTTTCGCTGCAACCTGGTGACGCTGGAGCAGGCCGGTGGACGAACCACCATGGTCGATTTTTCCGCCGGCCATATCACCAGCGACGAGGCGGCCGAACTGATCGGTGCAGTCCAGTCCGAATGCGGAAACGAACAGTTTACCTTTCACCCCGGAATCAGCTACCGGCACCTGCTGGTGGTCAAAGACCCGCACCCCGCTGTGGACACGGTGCCGCCCCACGACTATATCGGCAAAGACGTGAGCGAACACGTCAGGCGCTATCTCGACACCCCCGCCTGGGGACCGCTCTTTGCGCGATCCCGGGATATCCTCGCCGATCACCCGGTCAACAGAGAACGGATCGCCCGGGGGAAGCTGCCGGCCACCGGTATCTGGCCCTGGGGGTCCGGCAAGATGCCGACAATGCCGAGCCTGCAGGCCCGTTTCGGTATCAGCGGCACGATGATTTCCGCCGTCGATCTGCTCAACGGGCTCGGGGTCTGCGTCGGGCTCGATGTCGTGCGGGTCGAGGGCGCCACCGGCTATATCGACACCAATTACGAGGGCAAAGCGGCGGCGGCACTCGAGGCGCTGAAGTCTCAGGATTTTGTCTTCGTCCACCTGGAAGCTCCGGACGAAGCCGGCCACCAGGGGCGGCTGGACCATAAAATCCAGGCCATCGAAGATTTCGACAAACGAATCGTCGAGCCGATCACCAGCACACTGCACCGCAGCGGTGAGCCATTCCGGGTGGTGGTGACCATGGATCACTTCACCCCGCTGGCCCTGCAGACGCACACCTCTGAACCGGTGCCCGCCCTGCTCTATGACTCCACCCAGGACGATTCCAGCTCGAGCCGGCCTTTCGACGAGCGGCTCCTCGAAAAGGACTCCGGGTTGATACCGATTGCCGGCCACACCCTGATCGAACACCTGCTGGCACCAGATAAAAACAAGGTCCGCCATGGCTGACCCGGACCGTCAGACATCCAAGAGCAAGTATCGGGTTCTCTACGGGGATACCGATGCCGGCGGCGTGGTCTACAACGCCAACTATCTGCGGTTTTTCGAACTGGGCCGAAGCGATTTCATGCGGGCCCACGTCTGCTCCTACCGGGAAATCGAAGACCGGGGCCTGGTCCTGCCGGTCACCGAATGCTTCACCCGTTACAAGGCCCCGGCCTTCTACGACGATCTGGTTACGATAGAAACCTGGATCAGCGAACTAAACCGCTATACCTGCAAATTCAATTACCGGGTCACCCGGCAGGATCAGGGCCGGTCCCGGCCGACCCTTTTGGTCAAAGGCTACACCATCCACGCCGCGATTACCCGGGATGGTAAACTGACCCGGCTGCCGGAAGATATCCAGTCCAAACTCCAGGCGCTCGTCCAGCCGCCAAAAAACTGATCAGCCGTTAAAACCGTTTGACATTCAGACACACCGTGCTATAGTGACAATCCGCAACGCGGGGTGGAGCAGTTCGGTAGCTCGTCGGGCTCATAACCCGAAGGTCGGGGGTTCAAATCCCTCCCCCGCTACCAAATGAAATCAAGCACTTATGGCTTTCTGCCGTAAGTGCTTTTTTGTTCCAACCTGACTGTAGTAAGCAAATAGTAAGCAGATCCGGAAAATTTTGATTTACTATCTTCCTGTTTATTTCCCCATCTGGTTGTCCCCTGAAACTTTCTGATTATTTTCGTCCGTATGAAGCCTGACGATACTCTCCACATGGGCACCTGCTCCTGGAAGTACGGATTCCTGGTGCGGCCCGATCTACTCAGACGCTCCGATCAACTATCTCAAAATTATTATGACAGCACGAATTAGTAATCCTACCATCTCAACTTTCCCAGGCTTTCCAGGTCTTCATGTTGCAACCATACAACTGCTTCCTCATCCGTCAGACCCTTCTGTGCAAACTGCTTTTAACCGAGGCGCCTGAACCACCACACCCGCGCACTGCTGTCGTTTCGATGTCGTTGACTGCTGACGCCCCATAGTCCATGCCTGCCTACTGCCCTTCTGATCATCGAGGCAAGCTCTGCCTGAGTTGGTTTTACGAGCATTTTGTCCTCCTGCGCTTTGTTTTGAGTACAGGATAACGGCGGGAGTTGACAGAAATATTACAGCCCCGAAGTAGGCTATGAAAAGCAGAAGCTGACAAGGTTACTGGGGTCTTGGCTCAAACTGACTATATAGGGGGCTATTTCCCAGTGCTGCTGTTTTATGGATGACTACCTATTCGATGCTCAATGTTCGTCATCAATACGGTCTCTATATGGCCTTTTATGAAACAACTGGCGAGGATTTGGTCTTCCCCTATAAATGGCGGATCGGCTGTGGTGGGTCAGCCGCACGATTTTATCTGAGGGGTATTTTATACAGGAAAACTATCGGCGGTGTTCAAGACACTGTCGATAACCCTCGCTATGGCAATGTTTGGTTCATAGGCCAATCGCTGAGATCAACTTCACAGGAATAGTGTAAATTTGCAGCTTTTCTTAAATGGTTAACATTGCCAAATCAAGTCTCTTCAATCGCATCGGATAGGTTCCGCGTAACCTCTCATGGATAATATCAGGTTTCTGATTTCGGTTTTATTGTTAGGAATTTGAGGCAGCTGAATCATCGAGATACAGGAAGTAGGTCAAGTAGAGGTACTGGTAAGATATTCATAACTTCGAAGTGGCAATTTTAACGTTCAGAGTCACCGGCTGGTGCCACCAGACTTCATCGATCGAAGCGAGACAATCAAGCGTTTCACCAGTCCGGTGGACCCTGTGGTTAGATGACAGCCCCCGGGAGCGGCCGGGGGTGGATTACTAAATCCTAATTTCCAGTGGGCATCGGGATGTTAACACCATCTTTTTTGAGCTGCTCGCGGATGTGCTGGAAGCGGAAATAGGAACTGAGCGTGATCGGGCCCGCGTAAGCTGCACTCTGCAACGGCCGGGGCGGGTACTTCACGTAGGTTTCCATCTTCTTCTTGATCGCCTCGCTGATCGTCACCAGTGTCCAGGTTCGCTCTGTGTAGTTGTTCATGAAAATATCGTAGCGCTCCTGCGGATCCTGCCATAGGTCGAAGACCTGTGGCACTGTGGCAACATACGACTCCGGACCTTTCCAGCCAAGATTGGTATCCACGGCGAGGCCGCCAGTTGACTGCCCGTTGTCGCCGCGCAGGTTGAATGCAGCCTTATAGTTTCCGACACGTGCGGCGCCGGGCGTCAGCTCATTCTCGGTGAAGTAGAACCACTCGTTTCGATCACTCTTGCCGGTGCCGAACAAGACTGGCGACATGTCGTAGCTATCAAAGATGATAGGCTGCCCCTCGCGGTCCTTTGTCGGCAGCTCCACACCGGCAATGGCGGCGAACGTGGCCATCAGATCTAGGCCGCCAAGGATGTCATGGTTCTTCGTGCCGGCCTTGATCTTACCAGGCATCCAGGCGATTGCGGGAACCCGGTTGCCACCCTCACGCACGGTGCCCTTGGTGCCGCGGAACGGCGTGTACCCAGCGTCCGGGTAGACATCCTGCCACGCCCCATTGTCGGTGGTGTAGAAGACCATCGTGTTCTTGTCGAGACCGAGCTCGCGGACCTTGTCCATGATCCGCCCGATTCTGGAATCCAGCTCCACGACCGAATCCGCATACTTGCTTTTTGAAAGGGATTTGTGTTCGTAGTCAGGGTGAGGCATGTTCGGTTGGTGTACCTTCATGAAGTTGATGCTCATGAAGAACGGGGTCTTTGACTTCGACGCCTTGTCGAGATACTCGATGGATGCTTTTTCCACGTAGCCGTCGAAGAACGGGATCCCGACTACGCCATTCGGGTAATCAGCCGTGCTTGCATCAGGTGTATCGACATACTGGCCGTTGATCGCGAATTCCTCAACCGGCTTCTCGCCTGCATTACCTGACAAAGCACCCTTGGTCACCTTCTTGAACATAGCGCGCAGCTCCGGACTCATGTCGGGGAACCACGTCGGATCCGCATAGGTGTAAGCGTTGAGGTGATAGAGGCCGGCGTATTTCATTTCGTCGTAGCCCTGCGCGTTAGGCAGCGCATAGTCGTCCTCGCCGAGGTGCCACTTGCCGGTGAAGAATGTGTTGTAGCCTGCGGTCTTCAGCACCGAGGCCAGCGTCCACTCCGCCGCTGGCAGTCCGCCGCCTTGCCCTTGAAATGCTACGGTGGTCATGCCGCTGCGGTTTGGAATACGCCCAGTCTGCATCGCCGCCCGGCCGGGTGTGCAGCTCGGCTGAGCGTAGAATGTAAACAGCGTCGTCCCCTCACTCGCCATGCGGTCGATATTCGGCGTAGGCATGCCGCGCCCTTCACCACCACCATAGGGGCCGAGATCACCGTAGCCGGTATCGTCAGACACAATGAGAATGATATTGGGTTTGCTGTCGGCGGCCTCTATTGGCGAGACCGTCCAAGCCAGCGCTGTGCAACAGGCCACAACCCATAGCAAAAAAGTTCTTGTTGATGATATTCTCATCTTTTTCCTCCTTTTCGTGAAGCTCTTTAATTTAGACTGCAGACCTCTTTAAACAACTTTCCTTTTAAATTTGGTACAAAAAATTCAGCACAAGATAATAATTGGCAATCATAACGGTAGTGTTATCATAAAAATTTTACATCCTTCCTGAGAGGGCAGACCTGACTATTTACAATTAATTGCACAAAAATGGAGCAACTGCAAAGAAGAGCTTACCAAAGATAGTCTCACCATGAAGGGAACGGTACCGGTTTAACCTTGTTTCCTGACCAAGTGATTTCAGTAACTGAGCCTTGGACTTAACATTGCCAAATCCAAGGTATCAATTTCGTACTTTTCCCGCTGGTTAACACTATTCCTGTATCCTCAAATCTGTTGTCTGGTTTTTCTGGCCAACGGCCAGGTGCGGGGGCTGGGGTTGCAAACCCCAGATAGCGACCTTAGGAGCGTAGACAGCTGTTGCAACTCATCGCAAAAAGCGAAATAGTTGATGCGCCGTAGTATCTCGAAAGAAGTCCAGAGCAACTCGCATCCTCACAGAAAAATATCCCATTTTCCCCAAACTACCGATTATTACCCACCATGAGGAGAGCGCTCTCTCAAGAGCGCTCTTCCGTTACCAGATCGGACAGCTCTGTTTGATTAGTTGACTCACTGGGCTTGTTAAAGGCTCAAATCTCGGCAAATACTCATCCTCACCAAAAAAAGGTTGACATGCGCGATGGTGAACAATTAATATGCGCACAAAGTATACGTATAAAATATGCGCATGGAGGGGCATTGTGAGCAAAAAGGAAAAGAAAGCACGCGTAAACCTATACGTTGAAAAGGAACTTTTAGAGTTTGGTAAAAATTTGGCTCATGTTCTAGGGACTTCTTTATCTCAAATTCTTGAGGAAAAGCTAAGGCATGAGTCCTATAGGGTTTCATCCTTGGATGCAGAGCAATATTTAAAGGAATCTGAGGAAGAGGAAATACTAGCTTACTGGAGGTCTGATGAACACCACCGAGAGCAACTGGCTGGCTACGAGGAGTATTTAAAAGATCATGAAGAGGAAGAGTTCTGTCGAAAGAATCCAGATCATCCTAGGGCCAAACTAAGATCGAATTTGATAAAACAAAGGGAAGAAGAACATCGAAGAATGATTGAGGAATCGTCGAAAGTGGCAAAAGAATACGAAAAAAAGAAAGAAGCCATCACTAAGAGATGGAACGAGACATTTAAGAAATAGACAATAAAAAGCCTACTGGTTGGAGTCGCTCGCCAAAGTTCATCCTTCCAGTAGGCCGAGACCAAACACCTACAGGAGGTGTCGGCATGTCGGCATACTACAATGTTGGTGGAGCTCCTGTCAATTATCGAACTGGGGCAGCGCCTATCAATCAAGTGGCCATATTTAATGGCTACACAGAAATAAAACAGCATCATTGTAATGGATTCTCATCACCAGGCAGTCGGGGTAATAGAAAGCAAATAACCACCTTCTCGCATCGATCACGCAAGAACCTCCTAAAGCAGCTATTCTGTCTGTCTCAGTATCCATCACTTTTCGTTACATTGACATATCCTCGATTTTTTCCAGCAGATTCGGAAGAGTGGAAAAGGCATCTTGATAATTTTAGTCGTGAAATCCGGAGGAAGTTCCCTGATGCCTGGTTCTTTTGGAAACTAGAACCACAGAAACGAGGTGCTCCGCATTATCACCTCATAGGTGATCTGGGAAAGCAAGTACCAATTATTCTTCTCAGGCAGTACCTCAGTGAAGTCTGGTTTAGAGTCTGCGGTGCATATGATTCGAAGCAATTAAGGGCTGGCGTTCAAGCTGATTATGTGAACGATTCACTCGGGAGAATGAAATCGTATGTGTGCAAATACGTCGCCAAGGTAGATGAAAATGTCATTCTGGATATATGGGCAACGCCAGGAAGATTTTGGGGCAAGATTGGAGAAAAAAACATGCCACCCCGTTTAGCCTATGTGATGGATGTCTCACTCTCAGATTATGTAAAAATCAAACGTCTGATCCGCAAATGGCTTAAAAGGCTATCCCCTTCATCAAGGCAGTACTCTGCAAGATTGAGGTCAATACCATCTTTTCATCTTTTGGCTTCTGGTCGTGAAATGAGAAGATTATTTGAATTTGTGACAGGAAAGCATGCTCCTCCCTTGGTCCCTATTGAAACACTGCCTTTAGTCAAATTGGAGTATCCGATCTATAATTGATATGGAATAAAGGTCTTGAACTCCTCTGTGTCCACATATTACTCTGATACGAACAATCAGGGAGGTATGTGTATGCGTGGATCAATCTATTCTGACCAGAAATGTCCCAAATGCGGCGCAAGGTTCGTTTATAGACCTAAAAAAGGTGGATTATTCTGTCAAGATCACCCAGAACATAGAGCTAATGCTCGGTTCAGGGTTCATTTTGGGCGTAGTACCCAGAAGCGTTTTAGATCTTTTGAAGAAGCTGAGCGGTTTCTTACGGGTGTCAGGTATGAATCCGATAAGGGCACTTTTGACTCAAGGGATTATAAACGAGATAATCCACTTGGTTTCTGTACCCTAGCTGAGAAATGGCTTGCTATCAAGGGAGAGGAGGTAAAGCCCCGTTCATTTGCTAATCTAAACAGGTATATGAAAGCAGCAATTGATGCCTGGGGAGAAACCAACATAAAACAGATCGGGTATGGTGAAATTGAGGATTTTCTGTTCTCGCAAAAGGTGTCTGATAAAACAAAAAGCAATATCAAATCATGTTTACACTCTTTCTGGTCCTGGCTTAGAAAACGTAAAGTCATTACTCTGGCACAGTTCCCTGAATTTCCAGAAATAAAATACAATCTCAGTTTTCGCAAAATAATTGATAATGAAACTCAAGAGGCCATTATTGAGGAAGTCAAACGGATCTCCTACCAAAAAAATCCACGAATCTGGTTAGGTATCAAATGGTTGGCAACGTACGTTGCAATTCGTCCTGGTGAATTGTTGCAGATGAATGAAGGTGATATTGATACTCGTCTTGGCTATTTTATAGTTCTGCACACAAAAGAGGGCAAAGAAAAATTAGTCCCTATCCTTCCAGAAGATATCGAATTTATAAATAGTCTTCCAGCTGGCCTTCCAGCGATTCCATTCTTCCGGCATACGAGCGGTAAAGGTGGAGTGAAGGCAGGACAACGTTTCGGGAACAGGTACCTTTACAAATGGTGGAAAAAAGCATGCAGTAATCTTGGAATCGAAGGGGTGGACCTGTACGGTGGTACACGCCATAGTACAGTTACGGCCCTTCGAAAACAATTTAGTCCGGAACAGATCAAGGCCGGGACCATGCATAGTACAAACAAGGCTTTTGATAGGTATCTACAGATTCAAACCGACGATGCTTTGTCGATCTATGAAGCGACCAGAAGTGGCAAACCAGTGGCAAACAAAAAACGACAAGCTAAAAAATATAACTTGTCGTAATTGCTTGATAATAATGGTGGAGGCGGCGGGAGT
>CAWJQN010000007.1:0-596853 GCA_963845115.1 uncultured delta proteobacterium
TATTCATTTCATCCAAGCTTGATCTTGTTACGGACCATCCTTGAACTCCATCTTCTGCAGCTTTAGCAATGTATGGTCTTGCAGCAGCATAATCCATTTGGCCAACCATGTTCGTTTCAGGGTCATGAATAGCCATTCTTGTCCACAATAAACTTGCAGAAGTACCATAGTTCACTTGCCACCCCGTTTTTGCTTTTTCATCATACCATTCTTTAACATTGAATGATCCGGCTTCAAGGTCCATCCCAGTAGTTACACCGTCTCGAAGTGCCATTTTACTACCGAAAACATCCATTGCATGGTAGTGTGTGTCAATAAAACCAGGAGCAACCACATGCCCGGTGGCGTCGATGGTTTCCGTGCCTGAGAGTGGCTGCTTACTGATGGCAACGATGCGACCTTTGGTTATGCCAACATTGGCAATATCATCAAACATCGTTTCGGGATCCATGACACGCCCATTATTAATGACGAGATCATAGTCTTGTGCTAGCGCCGGAACGGCTAAGGCTGTCATGCAAATGAGTAATCCCAGCCCACGGGTTATTAGTTTTCCAGTATTCATAATCGTCTCCTTAGTTTATGATGTTTTTGTAAATCTTTCCGTCCTTCATGATGATGACAAAGGCTATTTGTCTTGTGCCTTATTAAATTGATTAGAATGCCAAAAATGGTTACGCCATATCTCAATTAATTGGCCCCAATCAACCGACTAAATCCCTTCTGAAAGGGGTTCTTGACGACGGGGGAGATGTTAAAACCAATCATCCATTGTGGACCAAAGGCGTCCGGTTGCTCGACGTAGTAGTTGGTTTCCAGTTCGAACTTCCAGGGCGTCTTGCCGAGGAGGACTGTCTTGGAAACAACCAGGTTGATCGGGATGGTCCACTCGGAGCTTTCCCAGTTGTAATTGCCAATGGGCGAAGTCCCTGCAGTCCTGGCGTTGCCGTTGTCATCCTCAGGCATTGAAAGAGGAAAAATGGGCTGGAATACCATGGTGAAGTTGTTCTGGTCATCGGCAGCCTGGAAGGTCCCCGGTGTACCATCGAGCGCAGCACAGACTGTGATCATTCATTATTTACCAGCCAGTAGACAGTCTTCATTTTAATTCCCCTTTCCTACCAGCATGAAATACACGTTCAACGCATGGTGGTCGCATGTTACATACGTCGACTTTTTCTAAACAGAGGCGCAGCTCATAGAGTGTATCCAGCACTCCTTTCAGCGCTGCTTGATCGGGTAACCGGCCTTCCAGGGTTGTTTGAGTCGAAGAGACTTCGGCAATCTGAAGGCCCCCCAAGCGGTTGACCCAATTCTCGGGCACGATGCCTTGCACGGTAATTCGGTACGTTGCAGCCCTGTCCAAAACGTGCTCCTCCATGTGATTGAAAAGGTTGGGTGAATCTTTCAGAAAAGAGCAAACGATAGGGAAAGATCAGAACGGCAGCCTTTCATTATTTTCACAATTCACTATCCTGACGACAGCCATTCTCATAAAGACTCTATTCTAATACGTCAACATTGATACCACCGATCCGTATTGTAAATTATCCCAAAAGAGTATTTTGTCGGAAAACGCCTACTCCTTTCGGAGCATATAATGCTGGCGAAGTGGTGGTGTGGGTGCGATGGGCACCGTCGAGGATGGAATGGAAATCACAAATAACAAAAGCGGCCTCTTGGACAGTTGGCGATCTCCTGAGACCAATCATCTGTTGGCCGTTTGCAGGTGGGCTTATGTATCGATGGTAATACCGAGCTCGCGGGATCTTTTTAAGGCTTCGATGCGGTTTCTGGTTTTAAGTTTTTTGTAGATGTTTTGCAGGTGGGTCTTAACCGTTACAGGAGCGATGTGGAGCCTTGCGGCGATTTCCTGGTTGCTCAGTCCGTCCGCCAGGAGTGGAAGAATGTCGATTTCCCGTCGGGTGAGAACAGTATGTGGGTGGGACTCAGGAATAGGTGCTTTGCTTGTCACGTCCAATGCCACGGATGCTTTTTCGCTGTGTTCCGCCTGACAGGCTTTTAAAACTTGTTGGGCATAGGTCTGACCGGTTTGTTGTTGAACGAGGCAATCCAGCAGGTCTATCATCTCCGCTCCCAGATCCACGAACGTTCGGATCCAATTACCATATTCGGCAAGGTTCAGGGCGTTCTGGAGGTTTTGCAGGGCAGTGGCTTCATCTCCTTGTTTGTGGCAGACCAGGGCACGCAAGGCCAAAATCTCGATAAGAACGCTTTTGCGATTGATTCGGCCCATCCGCTCCTCCAATTGAATGAGCCGGCTGTGGGCTTCTTGAAGGCCATCGTGCGAACCTTTGGCGAGCAGGTATTTGATGGGGGTGAGTTGCGGGATATAGAAAAACCATAGTGGCTCTCGGGCACCGAAATCAACGTGCTGAGCGATATCCCACGCCTTTTGGGTATCTCCTCGGCGCAACGCAATTTCCGCTTCAAATGCTTGGATAATGGACAGTACCGTTGTATTGTTGTTTTTCCGGCAATACGTTTTGATTTGGTCAAGCAAGCGATCGGCGGCGGCCTCATGTTCATGCTCGAGGTAAATATACGCCAGGATACAACTGGCGTAGACCGGATATGATGGATTGGCCGCCTGTCGATCATCCACCACCTTCAGCAAGCGGGGTTTGGCTGTTTCAGTTTGATTTTGCAGGTAGTGAATGGTACCGATAAAGTAATCGGCAAAGGTCCGGGTGTGGACAAGGGAAAGATTCCCGATAGTTCGCAGGCATTCCCGTGCGGCCGTCATCGCTCCAGACAGGTCGGCGTCCAGGTAGAGGACGATGGTAAGATATACATGCAGTCTTGCCCTCAGATTGGTTGGCCAGGTAGTATCCGACAAGGCATCTTTGATCACAGCAACAGCCTGTTGTCTGTTCCCCATCATCTGGTGACAGAGGGCGATGGAAATAATCCCCAAAGACCTGATCATCAGAGCATTGTCTGGGACATACTCAGAGGCTTCTTGTATGTGAGCCAGAGCCGTCTCCGCAGCGCCGGTCAACACGTCGACAATGCCTTGCAGCATTAGCACTTCACCTCTGAGCAAAGAATAAGCCTCAGATTCCGGTGAAATCTCTGCAAACATCTCTATCGCTTTTTGTGTGAACGCATAAGCTTCCACATCATTTCCCAGGTCGATGCCGATAAAAGCCCGGGTGCTCATCAATAGGGGGGCCTCCGCTATGGCGTTCTCAGGCAGCCGGGCCAGCAGGCGGCGCAGGCGAAAATACTGAGAAGTGTTCATCAGCGCATAGCGATGGTCGAGGAGCAACTGCATTGCAGCCGATGTATCATCGATGGCCAGCAAGTGTGCAATTGCCTCTTCGATGAAGTCGTTTTCGTTAAACCAGCGGCTTGCACGCCGATGCAAGCTGGCGATCTGATCTTTGGAATACTGTTTGTACAACTCCGCTTTGAGGAAATCATGGAAAAGATGGTGATGCCGAAACCAATACCCCTCGCTATCAAGGGCGACCACAAACAGGTTCGTGTCTGTCAGCGACTGGATAAACTGTTCTGCATCTAATTCCGGTTTTTCATCGTGTCCATGGTTTCCTGTTCGGTGCAAATGGCAGCACAAGGGGGCACAGAAGCGATCCAGGATTGAGGTCTCAAGCAGATAGGACACCATTTCAGGATGCTGCTTGGACACAACTTCGACAAATAGATACTCGGCAATATGCCGTGCGTTTCCGCTCAATTGCTGTAAAGACCGTTTCAGCTCTTTTTGACCTTGGAGGTAGAGACCGGCCAGCCGCAATCCTACCGCCCACCCTTCGATTTTGATTTCCAGGAGGGCTACCGTGGTTTGGTCAACATCGACATTGAGTGAACGGCTTAGAAATGCCGCCGATTCGTCGGGCGTGAAGCGCAAATCGGACGCACGGATCTCACTCAGCAGCCCGCAGCCCCGCATGGTGGCAATCTGCAGCGCAGGGTCTTGCCGAGTCAGCAGCACCAGATGCAGGCCCCGGGGAGGATGCGCCAGAAACTCATCCAGCAGGTCTTTTATGGGAGCTTCTCTTTGAATGTGGTGATAATCATCCAGCACGAGGATGAAAGGCACGGGTATTTGATGCAGATCGTTGAGCAGATGGCGCGCCAGTTCGCGAGCAGAAGGCAATGAGGTTGCCTCCAAAAATACCTCGGTTCGCAGCTCGGCCTCGGGGAACAGTGATCGAATGGCGGTCAGGACATAGCTCAAAAACATATGCAGGTCACTGTCGCTCTCTTCCAGAGATACCCATGCATAGGAACACTCGCATGCCGCCACCCAGCCGCTGGCCAAGGTCGTCTTGCCGTATCCGGCCGGGGCCGAGATCAACGTCAGCGCCCCCTGTCGCCCTTTATTAAGCTGTTCCAGCAACCGTGCCCGCGGCAAAATGTCTGGCGCCACGACTGGCCGTTGTAATTTGGTGTAGAGGATAGATCCTTTCATTCCAGATTTCACCCGTGTTTAATGGGGACGGAACAGTTAACCTAAATAGTCCGTTGGCGGTGTCAATTCATTCAATTATCAGAAATGCAATAAAGATTAAAAAGGATTATCCCGCCGTTTCTGAATTCGTGACTCAAGATTCAACATGAATTACACTCCACAGATGAAATGATCAGGGGCCTGGAGGAGGGAGCCCGCAGGGCGACCGGAACCAGGCCCCTGATCAGCCCGGCACAACGACCACAGGAGTGAGCCATGTGCAGCAAAACCAATGACAAGAAAGAACCGACTGAAAAGTCCAGACGACGATTCCTGTCACCGGAGAAAAAATTCCAGATCTTCCTGGAGACACAACGCGGCGATAAGCCCGTGGGCGAGATTTTGCGCCGTGAAGGACTGTACTCCTCCGATCTGGTACGGATCAGGGAACAGGTGAAAAAAGGCGCCACCACCCAGTTGGCTAGCAAACCGGGAAGAAAGAAGAAAGCGGTGCCGGCAGAAGTATATGAGTCGTTGAAACGGGAACTGGAAGAGAAGGAACGGGCCCTTGCCGATCTTTCGGTAGAGTTGACGCTGCTAAGAAAAAAAACGAATGGGGGTTCGTGGGAGCGATAAGCGGCTCCTGGATAGCTGCGGAGCGCAAGCAGGAGATCCTGACTGCTGTCGGCTCGGCGAATGCGCAGGGCGTCTCGGTTGCCCGCAGTTGCGTGATCCTGATGATCAACCGTCGACGGGTGGTGCGTTGGCAGGAAAAGCTTCGTCAGGGAGGTGGTCTGGCGAATGGGAAACCCGGTCCGAACCAGCCGCTGCATGCGTTGTTGCCGGAAGAACGACAGCAGATTCTGGATATGGCGCGACATGAGGACTTCGCCGATTTGTCGCACCGGATATTGACCGTCACCGCTTGGGATAAGCAGATGTTCTTCGTCTCTTTTACCACCGTCTACCGCGTACTCAGGAATGCGGGCTTGATGATTAGCCGAGGCTGCCAGCGGGCGCACAACGGTCGGTCGGTGCCGCCGTTCCGGCGGGAGTTGACCGGGCCGAACCAGCGGTGGTGCTGGGACATCAGCTATCTGTCGACCTTTGAGAAAGGTTTGTTTCTGTACCTGTATCTGCTGCTTGACGAATATTCCCGGAAGGTCATTTCCTGGCTGGTCAGCTGGCGGCAGGACAGCGCAACGGGACGCCGGCTGCTTGACGATGGACTGGTGACTGAAAATATCCTCGATCTTCCGGACGAGCAGAGACCGGAACTGGTCAATGATCGAGGCCGGCAGATGAAGGCAAAACCGGTTCGCCAGCTGCTGGAGGACCATGGCATGCCGCAGCTGTTTGCCCGACCACGAACCCCCAATGACAACCCGTTCGTTGAATCGGCATTCGGCACGATGAAACGATTCCATACTTATCCCGGCCGGTTTCTTGACGATGTGCAGGCGCGGGAATATTTTGCCGATTATTTTCATTGGTACAACAGCGAGCATTACCATTCGGGCATCGATTATGTTACCCCACAGCAGGCACATGCCGGGTTGCGGGAAGCGATCGTTGCCGAGCGGCGAGAAAAATTGCAGCAACAACGCCGCTATCGACGGCAGAGAAACGGAGAGGCCTTGGAAAAGCCCCCTGATCTGCTCGGGATAGAGGCATCAACCAAGAATCTGCCGAGACTTTGTAGTGTAATTGATGGCTGAGTTGAGTCATTGTTTAAAAAACGCGCCGTTATATTAACCATATTTATACCTTTGAGCACTTAATTAAAGATCAATATTGTCAGGCATATATCAATAAAGCAGTTATAAGCGCGATACCAGATGAAGGAAATTCATAAAAAACGTAGAAGCTTTTTACAGTGGTCTTCGCACCAATTTTACATCCTTACCTGGTAAAGCTTTGGCTATTCTTGACAGACGGCCTTTCCCCGAGATTACATTACGTGCGATGATCAGGAGTATCAACCATGCTTGAGAAAAAAACAGCTTGCCTGATAATGGCCTGCTGTCTTGTCGGTCTGCTGGCCGGTTGCACAGCCTTGCCGGAGAATTTTGAAAAGCAGACTTCTTTTGCTTTGTCCAATACAGAATCCACCTATCTCGGTGAGACATTCGGTTCACAACTGAAGGATCGTGCCGATCAGTCCGGCGTCTTGCTCCTCGGTGACGGGCTTGACGCCTTTGTTGGAAGAGCTCTACTTGCGGAGAAGGCGGAGCGAAGCATCGATGTGCAATACTACATGTTTCACCAGGACACGGTTGGTCAGCTGCTCATTCACAGCCTGATTAAGGCGGCAGATCGCGGGGTGCGGGTGCGCCTGCTGATCGACGATATGTATGGTGAAGAGGCCGACGATGTCTGGACAGCGCTCGACTCCCACCCCCATATGGAGGTCCGGCTATTCAATCCTTTTGTTCGCGGAAGATCGAAGAGCCTGCAATTCTTAACCCGATTGTCCGATGTCAATTATCGCATGCACTCCAAATCGTTCACGGTTGACAACCAGGCGACCATCGTCGGCGGCCGAAATATCGGTGATGAATATTTCGACGCCGATAAGAATCTCGCTTTTGCAGACATCGATGTGTTGGCAGTCGGACCGGTAGTGCCGGAGGTTTCCATTGCTTTTGATCAATACTGGAACAGCTCGCATGCCTATCCCGCCTCGATACTCACCGCACCTGCCGCCCCTGAGGCTCTCCCTGCATTGAAAGTGAACCTTGACAATTTCCGCCAGCAGGACGTGGCGAAACGCTATATTGCCGCCCTGGCCGACTCGCATCTGGCTCGCAGCCTGCGTGCCGGGACAACGAGCCTGGCCTGGGCTCAGGCACAGGTCATTCACGACTCCTCAGAAAAGAAGGAACGCGGCGAGGGCTGGCAGAAGGAACTGCTTATCTCCCAGCTCTGGCCGTACATGGAGGGTACGACCAAAGAGTTGCTGATTATCTCGCCGTATTTTGTTCCCGGAAAAAAAGGCGCGGATGCCCTGTGCAAACTAAGTGAAAAAGGGATCAAGGTCATCATTCTTACCAACTCGCTGGCTTCAAATGACGTTTCCGCAGTGCACGCCGGCTATTCGCGATACCGCAAACAGTTGCTCAAAGCCGGTGTAATTCTTTATGAGCTCGATGAGGATGTTAAAAAGGAGGTGATCAAGCGCTTTACCTGGCTGCCAGGACTGAGCAAATCAAGTCTGCACGCCAAAACCATGGCTCTTGACCGGAAGGCAATGTTTGTCGGCTCAATGAACCTCGATCTGCGCTCACTCAATATCAACAACGAGATCGGCATTCTTTTTTTCAACGAGGAGGTAGCAGGTAAAAGCGCCAGAACATTTATGGAACATATCGATAAAGTTGCCTTCCGCATCGAGCTTGACGGCAACGGCTCCCTGCGCTGGAAAATAAACAGGGCCGGCCAGGAAATCATCTATGAAGATGAACCCTACGTCGGCTTCTGGTCCAAACTTTCAGTCTGGTTTATCGGTTTGCTGCCGGTGGAATCGTTTCTCTGACCAATAATGAGTTACACTGTGACAGGAAAGATGGGGTAATACCTTTATCAATGAGCAATACAAAAACGAGCGCAATTCTAGAAATTAAAAGAGAGAACGCCTGCCAATTGTAACACGCCCCCTTTTACCCTGATTTAGACTCTTCCTAATGACATGGCCAACCCGTCAAATGACAGCAAAAGAGGTGTCTGGGGCAAGGTTCAACCGACTCGAACATTCAAAAAAAGATATTGTTCCCCTTAGCCTTCCGACTGCTCCGCCTGCTCCGAGCTTGTCAGTCTCGGTGATCCGATAGTTTACAGGTTGGACAGGTACTCGGTCAGGTCTGCCGCTGACATCTCCCTGGCTACCATTCTCGCCATGTTCTTCTGCTGGATCGCCGTCATTGTCTGCTTCGGCTCGTCCTTCGTCATTTCCTCGACTATCTCCCTCTCCTGCAGGCTGAATGTCGTCTGGATCTGATCCAGTTCCTTCGGTGTCAGGTTCGGTTGTTCCTTCGACTTCCTGTAGGTCTGCGCCATCGTCCGGTAATCCGCCATTGTCTATATCCTTACTTTGATTTACGAATCTTTTCCGTATCGCCACTTCATATAGTCGCTCAGCAGAGGCATGAAATCCGCATGACCGTTCCAAAACGGTCGCGCTCTCCATTTCAAGTGAGACACAAAAAGTATGACCGAGTCGGGTCGCACTTGGAAACCTATGTGGGAAAATGCCCCGAGTGTGGAGGCGTTCATGCTGTCGCACCGATGAATCCCGTTTCTGGAAATGTTCAGTTTGCCGGTATCGATTTCACTCTTCCTGATTAGAATAAGTGCACGAATATTAATGATCCAAAGAAAATAAGTGAACTTTCTCTGCATTCCACCTGTCATTGTCAGCAGCATACTGATATCAGCCCATTTCATGAGGGCTGGAGATTCAGTTGCCGCTGTGCTTTGCCTCCTGACACTGGCACTGCTTTTGTTCAACAGGACATGGGCAATTCGACTGGTCCAGACACTGCTTTTACTGTTTGCGGTTGAGTGGCTGCGTACTCTATTGCACCTTGTTCAGGTTCGCATGGAATATGATATGCCTTGGATGAGACTGACGGTCATACTCGGTGTTGTGGTTCTCTTCACACTGGCATCCGGATTCTGGTTACGCAGGCTGGTTGCAAAAGAACCATGATCGGAGTTACTTTGATGAAAATTGATCCCCTCGGTCATGACTAAAACACAATACCAGTTCCTTCAGGATCTCGAACATAAGGGAACCTTGAAAATCGCTGTGCTGCAGCAAGTACTATTGTGCTGCCGTTGACCTCATTTCTCATCAGCCTACTTCCATGCTTATCTCTATTATCTCGAATTTTTTACCGAGAAGCCCTCGCAATACCCCGGTCCATCTGGTTTCATGAGAATATCGGGTAAAGGGTTGATCAGGTCTGAACCCCCATGTGTTGGAATCTCCATAGCATAATATTCTGTACATAGTTGCTCAGCTCTCTATTTTTCCAATATACGATGTATTGTTTGTTTGGGAGAAATCAACTGAAGACTTCAACTCAACAATACATCAAGGTGAACAGTTAGGCAGCACTCAATATATTACAAAACCTCTTCTCTTTTTCTCGTAACATGCCCTGACAGCATCACCGATGCGTGACGCCGCCTGGCTCTTGTTGACATAATCGGAGGCGCCGGCATCGCGCATCTCGGAGCCGAGTTCATGCTCCTCGTGCATGGACAGCGCAATTACCTCGATTTCCGGATTCGCCCGCTTGATGGCCCGGGTGGCTTCGACACCTCCCAGACCGGGCATGCTGACATCCATCAAGACCACGTCGGGCTGCAGTCTCGAGGCCAGTTCAACCCCGGTTTCCCCGTCCGCTGCTTCACCGACGACGGTGATGGAGGAATCTTCCTTGAGCAGGCGGGCGAGACCAACACGGATGAGGCTGTGGTCGTCAACCAGTAGCACGCCTATGGTACCCTTCCCCCGCGCTTCGGTGGGGGCCGGTTCCCGGGGTTCGGCGCGGCGCGGCAGCCCTGTGCCGTTGGCATCGCGGCCCCCGGCGGTTGTCTCTTCCTGCTGAACCGGCAGCTGCAGCATCACCGTGCACCCTTGACCAGGGCTGCTGATGATATCGACGCTGCCGCCAAGATGTTCAATTCGCTCCCGCAGGGTGAACAGACCGAATTTATCCAGCTGCGCCTCGAGACAGTTACCAGCCTGTGGGTCAAAGCCCCTGCCCTGGTCACTGACGGTGACGGCGAACCGGCAGTCCGCGGTTCGTTTCACCTCGATCTCGGCCCGGGTGACCCCGGCGTGCTTGGCAACATTGAACAGCAGCTCCCTGATTGCATTGAATACGTTGAAACGCATCGAATCAGCCATGACCATCGTGGAGTCCGGAGGCAGGGTTACGGTCACATCGAGGCCGTGAAGGCGGGCAGCGTCTCTTTTTATCCAGCCAAACGACTGTTCGAGCGAGCCCTCGTAGAGAAACGTCGGGTAGAGTTCGGTGGTCAATGCCCGTGAGTGGCTGATTACCTCGTCGATTATTTCCATGATTTCCTGAACGCCCGCACGATTTTCCGACGAGGATACGCCATCTGCCAGAAGGGAGAGGTTGAATTTTGCCCCGACCAGCAGCTGCTGGAGGTTGTCGTGCAGCAGCTGGGCCATGCGCCGCCGCTCACGCTGCTCAACCCGGGTGAATTCCTGCTCCAGCTGCTGCAGCTGCTGCGCCCGGCGCTGCAAAGCGCGGTTGGCTTCCCGCAGCTTCTGCTCGGCCAGCCGTTGTTCGGAAAAATCCCGGACCAGCACGATGGCGGTCTCTTCACCGCACAGGGCAACTCTTCCCTCGAACCAGCGGGGGCGGCCGTCGATCTGCAGTTCATAGCTGAAAGAGCTGACATCGCGGGGAGAGTCGAGCCTGCCGATGGCCGCCATGCAGTCCTCCCCAACCGGCGACGGCAGGACGTCGAGAACGGTTCGCCCGATCAACTCTTCACGGGGAAGAAAAAGGTCCTCATCCGCCGCCGAAAAGATGTCGATATAACTGCCGTCCAGGCCGAGCAGAAAAACGAGGTCGGGGACCGCCTGCATCAGGGCACGTCCCTGTTCCTCTATGACCGGAAGCTTCTTCTGATCAGCTCTTCCGTTTTCAGGAAATTCCACATTCACCTCGCTGCCCGTTTTAGTGAAACGGTTGGATCTGGCTGCCTATTCAGCAGCTGAACATTGAAAAACACATCTTTTCAATATATGAAGTCACTCTGAGGTTTCCAAGCCTTAATGGCGGAATAATCGGTGTTGCCTCTGAAAAGATAGGAATTACTGTGCTTAGATCAGCAACCAGAGGTTGCCTCAACCGCTTCCTAGCAGAAAAAAAGTGATCTTCAACCTGAAATATAAATGGATCCTGACCGCTGCGCTCATCATCTGCCTGCTGCAGCTGACGGCCCTGAAGAGCTCCGGCGAGAACAGCCGGCAGATTCCGGAGCCGACTTACAGCGAGCTCGAATACATGCTGTCCCTGGCCAAAACGGAAAGCCCCTTCGATCAGACCAAGGTGGCCGGTCTCATTGATTTTGTCGCCAATCTGCCGCCGACCACCAGCTCCAGCCTCAAAGAGCGCAGCCATGCCGAAGGAGCTTTTCATTCCTTCACGATTGAGCGCCGCTTCCCGGATCTGCTCGGCTATGTCTACAATCCCGATATCCCCAACTACTTCACCAGGCCGTCATCCCTGCAGAACCAAGAGTGGATGACCCCTGAAATCGAGAACCGGCTGCGCAGACTGATAACCGAAGTCGATACGCTGCAGGAGCCAATTGTTCTGCGCGGCCGGGAAAATGAGACCATTACGCCGGACACCAATACCGGAAGCTACTACTCCTATCGGCAGAATCGGGTGGTCATTCTGATGCCCGGCCCCACCGGCCCGGTGATGATCTCTGCAACGGTCCAGGATGAAAAATCCGATGTGGGTAAACGGGGCTGCATCGTCGGCGACGACAAAGACTGGAACTACCTCTACTCCCAGAAAACAGGGCTGAACAAGACCGGCCTGGGCTGGGTGGACGCCTATATGTACGAAGCATATTCCGTCATGGTCTATGTGACCGACACCTCGACAGGCACCATCCAGGCCGGATCATTTAAATGGCTCAATGCCGGCTGGTCGAAAATCAATATGGTCAAATCTCATCATATCCTGGGCGGCATCAAACGATTTGCTGCCGATCTCAAAGCCGTACTCGAGGCTCCGGACCTACCGAAAATCGATGATGTTTCATCTAAATTCCAAGAACTTATGGCCAAGGACGAAGAGGATCTGCGCCGTCTGGTTGCCCCGTACCTGGAGTCGTTAGGCAGCTCCAATGATACCGGGACCTGCCCCTCCTCCTTCATCAACAGCGTGGCCTCGGGCACATACCTTGAACAGATGAGCAGCGAGGAAATTATTCGCATCCTGATGCTCAACTATCTTAAAAACCATATCGACGTGTCGGGCGCTAACGATGTTGGCTGAACGGCTGGGTAACAGGAAATTCTGCATGGTAAATCTCTTCTTCTTACTGTCAGCTTTGCTGCTCATCGCCGGCTGCTCCGCCCCCCGGACGTATGACCTGATGCCGACCCCGGTCATGTATGTCGACTCCTCGATCGACCCCTTTGCCCATCTCCCCGACCAGCTCAAAGACCCGCGAACGACCATATTCTACGCCACAAATCGCGCGCCGGCCAGCCCTGATTCGGAGCAGGCCTACACCAATGGCATCACCCCGACACTCAGGTTCGGCCGGGCGACCGTCAGAATGGGTGAACCGGATACCGATTGGCAAACCCTGCACATCTCGTCCCTGTCGCCTGAGGGCCGCCCGCCTATTAGCATTTCCCTCGAGCAGTTGAAGGAAGACACCGTGCTGCCGCCGGCGGACACCAGAACAGACACCAGGACTCCCGGCCAGCTGGACAGATTTTTCGGTCACATCAACGACGAGTTGGCCACCGTTGCGTCCAAGGAAATCATGGTCTATGTACACGGCACCAAGGTCGATTTCAACAACGCCGCCATCCTGACCAGCGAAGTGGAACATTTCGCCGGCCGGGATCTGGTCAGTTTCGCCTATGCCTGGCCCTCGCACCAGAATATCCTCAGCTACGTGACTGGCACCGATGTAAAAAGAGCACAAGACTCGAGCAGCGGCCTGGCGGATGTCCTGACCCTGCTGGCCCTGCATTCCGATGCGGATGAGATAAACATCCTGTCGTACAGTGCCGGGTGCCGGGTGGCATCCAAAGCGCTCGATGAACTGCGAGGCAGGCAGGCCAATGAAAGCCCGGCGGAGTTGAGAAAAAGATTCAGGATCGGCACCGTTATTTTCGCTGCCGCCGACGTTGAAGTAGATGTTTTTCTGGACAGGCTCGAGGCCGTCAGCGAACTGGCCGACCAGATCGTGGTCACGGTCAGTGACAAGGACAATGCCCTCATCGCGGCGCGCCGCTATATGGGCGGCCCGGCCCGCGCGGGAATGTCGGAGGCGGAGGAACGAGAAAGGTCGTTTCTGGCCAACCAGGCCCTTGATAATGTCTCAATCGTCGATGTCTCCAGAGGGCAGCAGGACCGGGGGTTCGACATCACCGGCCACCATTACTGGTACCGTCATCCATGGATGAGCAGCGACATCATTTTCGCGATGAGAACCAACCTGCCGCCGGCGCGCCGGGGGCTGCAGACGACCGAGACCGGCAGTATCTGGTACCTTTCCACCGATTATCCTCAACGTGTCCAGGATGCTGTCAGAACGGAAATCGGCAGTCAGTGGTAGAACAACCGTGCCGTTTTGAAAAAGCAGGCTGCCGCCTATCAACAACTTCACTGACAGAGCCATATTCCTTAGACTGCATGGTCTGGTCGATTCGGCTGAGTCCCGGAGTCGGCCCCGGTTCTCGCAACCATAAAAACGGATGGCGGCAGCCTGAAGATCAATCCAGGCTCATGGGGCGACCCGCTTAATGAAATTTTAATTCCAAATACTCTAATTATTTGATCTTTATGATTATTCAGGTATTATAATAGTGTCGGTTCTCATAACAACAACATGGATCGGTTTTCAGGGACTGACTCAAATATCGCATCAGGGTTGCCATTCAGATCGTCTATTATGGATGTTCGTTTCGAGATAGAAAAAGAGAACCGGGTCATCGTCTGCATCGTGGCCGGGCACCTGAACCGGGACATTCTGATAAATCTCCTGACCCAGCTGAGAATCATTACCTCGAACAATAAAGGGAACAACCTGCTTTTTGACCTCAGGCAGACGTCTCTGCAGAAGAAGCAGATGGATATGCACCGGGTTATCGATTTCGTCTCCGCCATCGTCAATATGAGGGGTCAGCTCGGGGAAAAAGTGGCCCACATCGTCCCCGTCGACCAGGACAGGATTGCCCATGCAGAGGATATCGGCTCTGTGGCCACCATCAGGGGCATCGACTACCAGGTATTTACCGACGTGCAGAAAGCCAGAGACTGGCTGACGGCCTGATCCTCTGCACCCGAGGGAAAAACGATGATCCAGGCCACGGCCGGCTGATATTTCATCGTTGTCAGCATCGGTGAAAAATTGTATACCTCTACCCAGGATCGACCAGTCTTTTTCTTAATAAAAATATACCCCTAGCGGAGGACCTGCCGGATGGCCCGAGCTGATGACAAACGAAAACTGATTCGCCTTCCCTTTACACCGCGGGCTTACTGTCAACTGCAGGACGGCGGCAGAGAATTCGCCGGGGTGATCCGCGATATCAGTTTGCTCAGTCTGTATATCGAGGTGGAGAACTCAGGTGATCTGACTGGAGAGTGCGACATCCAGATCGTGCTTGAAGGCGAACACAGCGAGATGGAAATCAACAACGTCAGCGGCTATATCATTCGCAGCGATGAAAACGGGCTGGCCATACGCTTCGATGAGCCGTTCGAATGGATCGCCGTCGTTCCCGCCCTGTTCAAAAAATTTCCCCGGCCGCGCTAGCCTGACTCGCCCTGTAAGACCGCCGGCCGGCTGAGGCCGCGCAGGGCAAGACCGCACTTAGAGAATCTGGCTCAAAAACAGCTTGGTTCTTTCATGCTGCGGATGATCGAAGAATTCGTGCGGTTCGTTCTCCTCGACGATCTCCCCGAAATCCATAAAAATCACCCGGTCGGCCACGGTCTTGGCAAAACCCATCTCGTGGGTAACCACGATCATGGTCATCCCCTCCTGGGCCAGATCCACCATGACATCGAGCACCTCTTTGATCATCTCGGGATCGAGTGCCGACGTCGGCTCGTCGAAGAGCATGATCTTGGGCTTCATGCAGAGACTGCGGGCGATGGCCACGCGCTGCTGCTGACCGCCCGAGATCTGACCCGGATATTTCTGGGCCTGCTCGGGGATCTTGACAATCTCCAGGTAGTGCATGGCCAAATCTTCCGCCTCTTTTTTGGGCATCTTCCTGACCCATATCGGCCCGACCGTGAGATTATCGACGATAGTCAGGTGGGGAAACAGGTTAAAGTGCTGGAAGACCATGCCGACCTCGGTCCGCACCCGCTCGATATTCTTCAGATCGCGGGTCAACTCGGTGCCGTTGACGACGATCTTGCCCCGCTGATGTTCCTCAAGCCGGTTGATGCAGCGGATCATGGTCGACTTGCCCGAGCCTGACGGGCCGCAGACGACGATCTTCTCCCGCGGCCTGACCTCGAGGTTGATATCCTTGAGCACATGGAAATCGTCATACCATTTGTGCATGCCGATTATTTCGATGATCGGCTTATCTTCTGCCGACTGCGCCTGGTCGATGGTCTGTTCTGTACTCATGGAGACTTATTCCCGGCTGAGTTGGGTTCTTGATTCGGGGTGTGCTTGTATTCGAGCTGTTTTTCGATGCGACGGCTGTATTGCGACATCGAGAAACAGCAGATGTAGTAGATCATGGCGATGAAGATGTACGCCTCGGTGCTGAATCCGGTCCACTCCGGCTCGGTCAGGATCGACTTGGTGGTATTGAGGATATCGTACAGGGCGATGATGACCACCAGAGAAGTGTCCTTGAAGGCTGAGACAAGGATACCCACGGTTGGCGGAATTACGATCTTCAGGGCCTGGGGCAGGATGATCAGCCGCATGGTCTGAAAATAGTTGAGCCCCATCGACTCGGCGGCTTCATACTGTCCCCTGTCCATGGCCTGCAGTCCGCCGCGCACCACTTCGGCGATATAGGCCGCGGTGAACAGGATAATGGCCGCCTGGGCCCGCAGTACCTTGTCTATGGTGACTCCCTCCGGCAGAAACAGCGGGAACATCACCGAAGACATGAACAGCATGGTGATCAGCGGGACCCCGCGGATCATCTCGATGTAGACCACACAGAGCGACTTGATGATCGGCATCCGGGACTGCCGGCCCAGGGCCAGCACCACCCCCAGAGGGTATGAGGCGAGGATGCCGAAAAAAGAAAGCAGCAGCGTCAGCGGCAGCCCGCTCCACTTGGTGCTTTCCACCGGAACCAGTCCGAACAGGCCGCCCTTCATCAACAGTCCCATGGAAAAAAGCGCCACCAGCCATACATAGCCGAGCCGCTTGTTCCAGCGGTTCCAGTCCCGGCTGTAGGCCAGCATGGCAACCAGAATGATCATGGCCAGCAGAGGCCGCCACTGATGCTCGTACGGGTAGTAACCGAAGATGTTGAAGCGGATATTCTGGGTAATGACCGACCAGCAGGCGCCCTCGGCCTGATGGCACTCCTGACCGGAGGTAAACCAGACACTGTCGATAAAGGCCCACTGGATGAACTGCGGTAAGACCTTGATGAAAAACCCGAGGATCAGCAGCGTGGCCAGGGAGTTGAAAACTCCGTTGAACAGGTTCTGGCGCAGCCAGCCGAGAACACCGACATCGGATACCGGCGGTTTGATTTCCTGGATCTGGGTCGTCTCAGCCATGGTTCCGCTACCGTTCAACGATCTTGATTTTTTTATTGTACCAGTTCATGAAAGCCGAAGTCAGCAGACTGAAGGTCAGGTAGACGAGCATCATCAGAGCCACGCCCTCGACCGCCTGGCCGGTCTGGTTGATGGTGGTTCCGGCCACCTGGACAAAATCGGGATAGCCGATGGCCACCGCCAGGGAGCTGTTCTTGGTCAGGTTCAGGAGCTGACTGGTCAGCGGCGGAACAATCACGCGCAGGGCCTGGGGAAAGATCACCAGTTTGAGTACCATCCCCGGTTTGAGACCGATGGACATGGCCGCTTCGGTCTGGCCGTGGCTGATCGACTGAATACCGGCCCGCACGATCTGGGCGATGAAGGAAGCGGTATAGAGCACCAGCCCGATCAGCAGGGCCGAGAATTCGGGGCTGATATTTCTGCCGCCCTGGAAATTGAAACCTTTGAGTTCCGGAACATCCATCTGGGTGGGCGCCCCGTTGAGAAACCAGGCAATAAGGGGAAGGCCGATCAGAATTCCCAGCCCGACCCAGAACATCGGGAACTGCTGCCCGCTTCTTTCCTGGCGCTTGACCGCCCAGCGGCTGACCAGCCAGACAATGACGATGGCGGCAACAAAAAACATCCCCATCATGGCCCAGGCCGGGTCGGCCGCCGGGATGGGAAAATCCACCCCCCGATTGGTGATGAAGACCCCGGTTATCGGATTGAGCGCCTGGCGCGGCCCGGGAAAAATTTCATAAAACAGGGCATAGAAGAAAAACAGCTGCAGCAGCACCGGCACATTCTGGAACACTTCCACATAGATGTTGCCCAGCCGGTTGAGCAGCCAGTTGGAGGACAGGGTGCAGACGCCGATGATGGTCCCCAGGATGGTGGTCAGAACCATACCGACCAGCGACACCTTCAGCGTATTCAGAACACCGACCACCAGGGCCCGCCCGTAGGTGTCGGCAGCCGAGTATTCGATTGGCGTTTCGCCGATCTCGAAAGCGGCCTCTTTTTGGAGGAATCCGAAACCGCTTGCTATGGACTGCTTTTCCATGTTGGACTGCACATTGGAAATCAGGTAGTAGCCCAGAAAGGCAACGAAGGCAGCCGTCAGAATTTGATAGAGAATGGCCCTGGTTTTCTGATCGTTCCAGAAATAGGTTCTGTTGTTGCTGGTATGCTCCGAGGCCATAAATCAGATAAGCAGGTCAGGACGGCAGACACCGTCGACAGTTCATGGCGGCCCGTCCCCCCCCCGGACAGCGGGGAGGGACGGGCCGGCGTTGCGCTCAGAAAGCAGCGATTATTTGAACGGAGGAGAATACATCAGGCCGCCGTCGGTCCACAGCGCATTGAGGCCGCGCTCGATTCCCAGCGGCGTGTTGACGCCGACGTTGCGCTCGAAAACCTCGCCGTAGTTGCCCACCTGCTTGATGATATTGTAGGCGAACTTCTCATCGAGACCCAGAGCGGCGCCGTTGCCGGGCGACACACCCAGAAAGCGCTGAATCTTCGGGTTTTCGGATTTGAGCATCTCATCGACATTTTCCGAAGTGATTCCCATTTCCTCGGCATTGATCATCGCCAGAACCGCGTAGTTGACGATATCTTTCCACTGGTTGTCCCCATGACGAACGGCGGGGGCCAGGGGCTCCTTGGAGATGATCTCGGGCAGAATCATGAAATCATCAGGACTGGGTGCACTGGCGCGAAGTCCTGCAAGCTGGGAAGCATCGGAGGTCATGACGTCGCAGCGACCGGCGTAGAATGCCTGTGAGAGTTCTGCGGTGCTTTCGATGGTGACCGTTTTCCAGTCCATCTTGTTGGAACGGAAGAAATCGGCGGCATTCTGCTCGGTGGTCGTGCCGGGCAGTACACAGACGGTTGCCCCGCCCAGTTCTTTGGCACTCTTCACACCAAGCGCTTTGGGAACCATGAAACCCTGGCCGTCATAGTAGTTCACCTGGGCGAAATCGAGTCCCAGCGACGTATCGCGCCCCAGGGTCTGGGTTGCGTTCCTGCAGAGTACGTCGATCTCTTTTGACTGCAGAGCGGTGAAGCGGGTTTTGGCGGTCAGCGGGACATAGCGCAGGCGATCCTCGAGATCACCGAAAACGGCGACGGCAATGGCCCGGGCCGTGTCGACGTCGAGTCCCTTCCAGACGCCTTTCTGGTCGGCTTTGCCGAACCCGAACAGATCGCCGTTAACACCAACCTGAATGTACCCCTTCTCCTGGACAGCTTTCAGGGTGTCGCCGTTGTCGGCGACGGCCAGCCCTGCGCTGACTGCTGTCAGTGAACATCCGATAACCAGACTTTTCCAAAATTTCATAACTCCCTCCGGACAATGATTGGGTTCCTGAAAATTGAATCTCCCGCTCCACATCCCACCGTACAGACATTTTTAAAATCAGCAGCCTATCCGAATATCTGATAGTACCACCACCGGTCTGCACAAAAACGGGCCGGGCGAGAGGGTATTATTCCAGATCCCCTGTTGTGAGTTTCGGGAAGATCTTCCCGGTTACAATACTATTACGCCTATTACGCCTGCACGTAATTACTGCCCAAGAACGGGGCATCGTCATTTGATACCACAGATAGCGGTCATCTGGCAACAGAGAGGTCGCATCTGTTCAACATTTTATACAAAAATCGATTATGCACCACCGGGGAGTCTGACCCGTTCACACATTTTTGTCAGACATGTTTCAATTTCGCCGTAAAGACCGGCGGACCCAGGTCCGCCGGCCAGCTGATTGGATCCCTTCCATTCCAGCGCTAAATCTTCTCGGCTCCGACCCTGAGTCCATTGATATTTCGAACAACATAGCGGGCATCGGGAATCAGGTTTGGATTCCAGCTGCAGGTGATTTGGATTTCGCTGCCGACCGACAACAATTTCAGGGACTTGCCAGCCTGCAACTCAAAACCGATACCGCGCGAGGAGATATCCTTGAGCAGCACCTCGGTCTCTTTCCCGCCCCGGGTCCTCAGGTTCAGTTTTCCGGCGTGATAGTTGCGCTGTTCGGGCCGTCGGTTGAACATGCAGCGGGTTATCTCACCGCAGTTATGGCAGCGAATCGACTTTCTCCTGATATCCTGGATGATCGAATTTCGCCGGGCCCCGCAGTTTGGGCATTTGAACAGAAGCCTTTTCTGCAGGACCTTGAACTCTCTGGTTTTCGGCATGTTATACCTGCCTTTTCAGGTTATTGAGGGCGACGCGACTTGGTTTCATTACTTTCAGCCGCCGACGACAGCCGACCGCCCCATGCCCATGAGCGGCTGTTATCACTCCTGCTCAGCGGCCACAGACAGAGCGGTTAGAGCCGCTCCGAACAGGGCGGTCTTCGGTTTCATGATTACCGTGAGCGGAATTTTCGAAGTCATCTCGGCAAACCTGCCCTTGTGGACCACGGCCTCGAGGAAATCGGCCTGTTTGAGGCGGGGCAAAATACGGGGCGGGATTCCGCCGCCCAGATAGATTCCCCCTTTGGGCAGAATAGTGATGGCCATGTTGCTGACAGCAGTTCCCAGGACGTGGACGAACAGGTCCAGGGAGGCCACGCACAGCGGTGCCTTCTTCTCCATTGCCGCACCAACGATAACCGGTGTTCGGTCAGCGGCTTCGGCCAGTTCATTTTTCAACCAGTCCGGCTCGATGAACGAGCCGCTTTCCTTCAGGAACTCATAGATACTGGGCAGATGCCCCCCCGAGCAGACCCGCTCGAAACTGACGTGGCGATAACGGCGCCTCAAAAACCTCAACAGCTCGATTTCCTGATCGGTGGTCGGTGAAAATGCGGCGTGTCCGCCTTCGCTTGCCAGCGCCATATATTCCTGGCCATTCCATACCAGGTATGCGCTTCCCAGGCCGGTTCCCGGGGCAAGGACGGCGATGTTGCCGCGGGGCTCGATGGTGCCGGCCCTGAGCGGACAGAGGTCATCACCTTCCAGGTAGGGCACCGCCGAGGCCAGGGCGACGAGGTCATTGATCAGCGTCACCCGACGGATATCGAATCGCTGCGCTATGGCTTCGGCACTGACCTGCCAGGGTAGATTGGTAATCTGGGATTTCTGGTTGATCACCGGTCCGGCAACCCCGAAACAGGCAGTCGAGGGGGTCCCTTCCGTCTGCTCCAGAAACTCCTCGACAATGGTCTCTAGCGAATCGTAGTCGCTGCTCCGGAACCGCCTCTCGACCCGTGCACCAGCCTTGAACCCGTCCTTCTCGGAGTAAAGCGCCAGCACCGTCTTGGTCCCGCCGATATCACCAGCCAGTATCATTTTCTTCCATGCACCGAAGTTATCTCAACCTGCAGACGAACACCATTATCATGATCATACACCACAATGTCGAGAAATGGGAAATTCAATGGCGGGATCACCACTGATACTAAAAAGCCGATGTCTCCGGGCCGACTGAACGATCCAGGTGCTTCGTCCTCGATCAGGAGTCGCTGTACCGTGCTTCCTCTTCGTAATAGCTCGGAAAGCCGACAACATTTCTGACATGGGTAAAACTGCGCAGATCAGCCGGATGACGCCCCGCTGCCAGCTGCTGTAGTGACGATTCCACTGCGGTGATGATCGACTGGAGAAGCGTCAAGGGATAGGCGGCAATCGAATAACCGATACGGCTCAGCTCTTCCGGTGGAAGTACCGGAGTGAGACCGCTTTCAATGAGATTGGCCATTTTCACACCATTAACCTCACCGCAGAAGCGCACCATTTCTTCCCGGCTTTCCGGGGCCTCCAGAAAGAGAATGTCTGCGCCGATCTCCGAGCAGGCCTGCATTCGCCTGACAGCCTCGTCCAGGCCTGCTATGGCCCGCGCATCGGTTCTGGCCATGATGAGTATATCGGCACCTTCATCACGGGCATCGACAGCGGCTCTGATCCGGGAGCAGGCCTCGTCAAAATCGACGATCTGTTTGCCTTTGGTATGCCCGCACCGTTTCGGCCAGACCTGATCTTCGATCATTACGCAGGCCGCACCTGCAGCAGCGTATTCGCGCACGGTTCGCTTGATGTTGAGAGCGTTGCCATAACCGGTGTCGCCGTCAGCCAGAACCGGAAAGGAGACAGCCTGGACAATAGATCTGAGCTGATCGACCATCTCTCCGAAGCTAATCAGACCGGTATCAGGCATGGCCAGCCGAGTCGCAGATACGGCGAATCCGCTCATGAACGTCATCTTGAAGCCGGCCCGTTCGATCAACCTGGCAGACAGCGCATCATGACAGCAGGGCATGACCAGCAGTTCATCTTGCTGTAACAGCGCTTGCAGTGCAGCAGTCGATTTATGATTCATGGCTATAATTTAAAGGGTATGTAGAGGACGATGTCGGGAAACAGGTAAATCAACACCACGGTACCGAACATCATCAGCATAAACGGCCACACGCCCCGCACCACTTCCCCCAGGTCGACTCTTGCCACGGCCTGGATGACAAACAGGTTCATCCCCACCGGCGGCGAGATCAGCGCACACTCTATCATCACCACGAACAGGACGCCGAACCAGATGGGATCGAGCATCATTGCTCCCAGGGCAGGATGGAGGACCGGCACCATGATCAGCAGCATCGAAATCGATTCGAGGAAAAACCCCATGATCAGCAGGACCGCACAGACCACCGCCACAAAGAGCCAGGGCTCGCCGATATTGGTGGTGATTGCCAGAGAAATGTCCTGGGGAATACGATACAGTGTAATGGCCTTGCCGAATATCTTGGCCCCGGCAATGATCAGGAAAATGGTAATGGTCGTTACCATCGATTCCATCACTGCCTTCTTGAGATTTTCCCAGCTCAGGGTTCTCATGACCAGGACTATGACGAGGGCAAGTGCAAAGCCGACTCCGGCCGATTCGGTCGGCGTGAAGATTCCCAGATAGATGCCGCCGATAACCACAACGGCCAGGATTAAGGTTGGCAGCGCACGGATACTCGAAGAGCGGCGTTCAGCCCAGGTAGCCCGCGGACTTGGTTTGTAATTTTTATCGAACAGTGAATAGATGAAGCAATAGACGACAAAGAGGCCGGTCAGCAGCAGCCCGGGGCCGACCCCGGCCATGAACAGACTGACGATCGATTCCTCGGTTATGACACCGTAGAGGATCATGGGAATCGAGGGTGGAATGAGGATACCGAGCGTTCCTCCAGCAGCCAGCAGTCCCAGCACGAAGGGGCGGCTATAGCCCCGCTTGATCATTTCCGGTATGGCCACGGTGGCGATGGTCGCGGCGGTGGCCACCGAGGAGCCTGATATGGCTGAGAACATCGCACAGCTCAATATGGTCGCCACCCCAAGTCCGCCCGGCCAGTGCCCGACCCAGCTCTGCACGGCACTGAACAGATCTTTGCCCACCCCCCCTTTGAGCAGGATATTGGACATCAGCAGGAAAAGAGGCACCGCCAGCAGGACGAAACTGTCCGCAGTGGAATAGAGGGCCTGGGGCACCATGACCACATTGATATCTTTGAACCAGAGCAGAAAAAGACCGAGGCCACCGAGCGCAAAGGCCACCGGCACCCTGATCAGAAGCAGGGCCAGCAGGGCCAGCAGTATCCAGACCGTGGTCATCTGACGATGCTCAGCTGAGAGACACGGCGCCAGCACCAGTGCCGGTTATGGTACGTAACAATTCGGCCAGGGCCTGGATGAACATAAGGCCAAAGCCGATGGGAATGGCAATCTCGGTCATCCAGGAAGGTACAGCGAGCATAGTGGACGTGGCGCGGCCGACACGGATCGATTCGGCTGCAATTTCAATACCGTACACACAGGCGACGAGGCAGAAAACCATTATGACCAGCAGGGCGCAGGACTCGAGGACTTTCTGAACTCGCGGAGCCATTCTGTTCACCACCACATCTATGGCGATCAGTTTGCGTTTGTGCAGCACATAGGCGGCTGCCAGATATGTTGCCCAGATCTGCAGGAAGCGTGACATCTCCTCCCCCCAGACAGTCGGCGACAAAAACACATAGCGAGCGACAACCTCGAAGACGATGATTCCGCCGATAATGAAAAACAGCCAGGCCGACAAACGGGCGCAGACCTCGCTGACTCTGTCTATGATCTGAAGCATGGAAGCAGAACAGGTGCGGGGTAACGACGCCCCCGCACCTCGGAGATGTTAAATGCAGCGACTAGAGTTTCCGCGCCGCATCGACCAGCTGCTGGCCAAGCGGTCCAGCGTTTTTGACGTATTCCTGCACGACCGGTTCGGCCAGTTCCTGCCATTTTTCCATTTGGGCATCGTTGAGCTCAACCACAGTCATCTTGTCTTTTACAAAGGCGAAGGCATCGGCCTCGAGCTGGCTCATCTTGTCGCGCAGTTCCTTTTCCACCCGGGCCGCCGCGGTCTCGATAACCTGGCGCTGATCGTCAGTCAACCCCTGCCAGACTTTCTCATTGATGAGCACGACGAATTCGATATCAACCATACTTTTGGTTGCCGTCAAGGTATTCATCACCTCGTAGAGTTTACGCTGCTGAACGGCAGTAACTCCGGTGATACCGACATCGACAGTGCCCCGCTGGTAGGCGAGGAACTGCTCGGAACCGGAAATCGAGGTGGCTGCCCCACCGGCTGCTTCGACCAGCGCCCCGAGCGTCTTGCTGAAAACCCGTACTTTTTTGCCTTTCACATCATCGGGCGAATGCAGGGCAAAATCGTTGCTCAAAAACACGGCACCTCCATATGCCTGCCACCAGAGAATGCGGGCCCCCGTTTCCAGAACCGCCTCATCGATCGGTCCTCTGACCGGGCTGCCCTTGGCCACCGCTTTTTTCACTGCCTCCTCGTCGGCAAACAGAAAAGGAACATAAAACAGATCAACGGCGGGGATGGTCCCGACGAAGCGGGTCAGCGCCGCCACACCCATTTCCACGGCACCGGAGGATACCGCCTGGGGAACTTCCTTGTCTTTGTAGAGCTGAGCCGAAGGGTAAATTTCCACCCTGAGTTCACCATTGGTGTTTTTGTTTACCTCGTCGGCAAACGACTGGACGTTCACCCCGAGATGATGGGTGGCCGGCAGCTGCAGGGTCAGCCGCAGCACTTTTTCGGCAAAAACGTTCTGCGCGAAGAAACAAAATGAGAATGCAACAAACAAGGCAATTTTTTTCATGGAACTCTCCCTTTTTTTCGTTGTCAGGTATCCAGCACAAGAAGCTGAGGGGGGATGCAGCGATAAGGACTACTAAATGAAACCGGTCAAGTCAATTCCAATCAGCGATCAATCGCCCCTGCTGCAGAGTTAGCCGTCATGCGCTGCAGCATCTTACTTGGCGTATTCGAACCCCATCTCGAAGCCGATATCGAGCGCCATCTGGTTGCCGGCCATGAAGGAGGGAGGGAACTTGTCCGCCAGGACTTTTTCAACCGAGCTTTTTTTGACGATTCCACGCATGCCGATCAGAGCGCCGAGCACGCAGATATTGAGCACCACCGGGTTGCCGATCTCTTCGACGACCGTCTGATAAAGGGGCAGTTCTATCTGGCGGGCATCGACGCGACGGGTGGTCTTGACGAATTTTTTATCCGAGATCAGCAGGCCGCCGGGGCGGATCAGGCCGGAAAACTTGTTGTAGGCTTCCTGGGTCATGCAGATCAGAATCCCCGGCTGGGTGATCTTGGGCATATTGATCGGTCCGTCGGCGATGATCACATCGGCCCGGGTGGCACCGCCGCGCGCTGCGGCCCCGTAGGACTGCGACTGGACGGCTTCGAGGCCCTCGTGAAGGACCGCTGCCTCGGCCAGGATAATCGCCGCACTGACCAGCCCCTGACCACCTGAGCCTGAAAAGATAATTCGATATCGTGTTATTTCCATCTGCTTGCACCCGTACTTTTCATTGAGGGCCAGATCATTTCCCTGATGCCCGTTCAACCATTTCCGCGTAGGCCTGACAATATTCCGGCTGATCGCTTTCGACAAAGATACCGCGCTCGATCAGTTCCGGGTTCTTCTTCTTTTTCTCGGAACCGACGGGAACGGTTCCGTCTTTGAAGGAGTTGAGCATATCCACCGCCGATCCCTTTTTGTTTTTCCTGCCGAAATAGGTGGGGCACTGGGAGAGGATCTCGAGTACGGAAAAGCCGTTGTGGCTGATCGCCTTTTTGATCAGGGTCTGCAGCTGCTTGACGTGGTAAACCGTGCTCCGGGCCACAAACGTGGCCCCGGCGGCGGTTGCCAGTTCGACGGTGTCGAAATCACGGTCGATGTTCAGATACGGCGCCGTGGTGGCCTTGGTGCCGATGCCGGAAAGCGGCGAATACTGACCGCCGGTCATCCCGTAGGTCCGGTTGTTCATCACCAGGGCGGTGATGTTGATGTTGCGCCGGGCGGCATGGATAAAGTGATTGCCGCCGATGGCCAGGGCGTCGCCGTCGCCCATCGGCACAATGACGTTGAGCGAGGGTTTACTCAGTTTGACACCGGTGGCAAAAGCCAGGGCCCGGCCATGCAGGGTGTGCAGGCTGTGAAAATCGACATAGCCGGAAATTCTCGACGAGCAGCCGATGCCGGAGACCATGACCATATCCCGCTTTTTGATGCCCAGGCCATCAACGGCCCTGACCAGGGCATTCAAAACTATGCCGTGCCCGCAGCCGGGGCACCACATATGCGGAAAGAATCGCTCTCGTAAGTAATATTTGACGTCCATGACCTACATCCCCTTTCCTTGAAGAATCCGTAAAATTTTCTTGATGTCCTTGTCGATGATCATCTGGCCGTCCACCCGGTTGATCAGGTGTACGCGCCGGCTCCCGCCTACCGCCAGCTTGACCGCCTGGGTCAGCTGGCCGGCGTTCATCTCGACCACAGCGACCAGGTCGGCGTGCTCGGTGCACTCCCTGACCAGCTCGGCCGGAAAGGGCCAGATGGTGTTGAGCTCGAGCAGGCCGATGGACTCGCCCCGGTTGCGCCGCTGCTTGACCACGCTGAGCGCCGAGCGCGCCGCCGAACCATAGGAGATGAGGATCGTACGGGCGTCTTCAAGAAAATAGGATTTATAGAAAGTTATCTTGTGAACATTGTTTTCGATCTTGTCGATCAGGTGGCGGAGCAGATCCTGCACCAGCTCCGGCTTGTCGGTCGGGAATCCCCACATGTCATGGTAGAGGCCGGTGACGTTGAAGCGGTGCACGTCGCCGAAATCGCTCATCGGCAGGCGGCCGTCTTCGCGGGGCAGATAGGGGTGGTAGTTGACCCCCTCCTTGAGGGCGGTGCGCAGGCGGGCGACCAGCGGTATGTCGCCCGGCTCGGGAACGATCAATTTTTCACGCATGTGGCCGATCACCTCGTCGAACAGCAGGATGACCGGGGTGCGGTAGGTTTCGGCAATGTTGAAGGCTTCCACCGTCATCCTGAAGACGTCCTGGTGATTCGATGCGCTCAAGGCGACGATGGCGTGATCGCCGTGCGTCCCCCAGCGGGCCTGGTTGACATCCCCCTGGCCGACATGGGTCGGGTTGCCGGTTGACGGGCCGCCACGCTGCACGTTGGCGACCACGCAGGGGATCTCGGCCATCACTGCATAGCCCAGCGCTTCCTGCATCAGCGAAAAGCCGGGGCCGCTGGTGGCGGTCATCACCTTGTTGCCGGTCAGTGAAGCGCCGATAATAGCGCACATGGAGGAGATCTCATCCTCCATCTGGATGAACGTTTTACCGGCCGCCGGCAGGGTCATTGCCAGGGTCTCGGCGATTTCGGTCGAAGGGGTGATCGGGTAGCCTGCGTAAAAATCGAGCCCGGCGTACATGGCACCCAGGGCACAGGCTTCGTTGCCCTGAACGAAACTGATTTTTTTGGACATCTTATTTCCTCTTGCTGGCTGTTTCTTCGACGTACTTGACCATCACCTCGATGGCCAGATCCGGACAGATCTCCTCACAGAGCTGACAGGCGATACAGTCCTGTTTCCGGGCCGCCACCGCCTTATCCTTGTTATCGAGTTCGAGCACGTTTTTGGGACAGACCGCCACACAGATGCCGCAGCCCTTGCACCAGTCACGATTGATTATGTGCTTTTTCAGTTTGCGTTTTTTTGCCATGTCGTTTGTTACCCTTTCGGGGTGTGCTCTTTAGCTGAGCGTATTGCAACAGTTTTTTTACAACGGTCTACGGCTCATTGAACCGGTTTGAAAACGATATACAGTCTTACGAGCAACGGCACAACCATAAACAGTGTTAAAATTCTGACCAGGTGAAAAAAGGCAACCACCGAGCCTTTGTGCCCCTCGACATTGGCCAGAATAGCCATGCCGGTCATACCGCCCGGAGAAAAACCGAACAGCGCGGTGCCGAAATCGACCAGTCCCAGGCGTGAGGTGATAAAGGCCATGACCACCGTCACCATGAGCAGAACCAGGGTGCTGCCCAGCGCCAGCGGAAAGGCTTTGACGGCAATCGGCAGGAACGACCGGTCGAAGGTCATCCCCAGGGATATCCCCAGAACCAGCTGGATAATCGTTCCCCATTGCCTGGGGAGGTTGAGCCCGTCGGGAAACATCAGGGCGGTCAGCCCCGAGCAGACCATCGCCCCGACAACGGCGCCGCCGGGAAGGTGACAGCGCTGGGCAACAAGACCGCCGACAATACCGGCCATTATCACGACAATATACCTTTCCATGGGCTGCTCCCCTAAGATGCCGACGGTTGCTGCGCTGCTCTGCGCTTTCTAGCTGCCATGAATGAACGGATCATCGGCAGGCTGAGGATCGCGATGGTCGTCAGGTTGATGCCCATGGTAATCGGCCGCTCCCACATAAAGGACATCGATTCGTCGTAGATCATCAGCGACCGGCGCAGATTATCCTCCATCAGACCACCCAGAATGAAACCGAGCAGCAGCGGCGCCATCGGAAAGTTCATCAGCCGCAGGGCCATGGCCGCGAGGCAGAAGAACACCATCATCATGATGTCGAAATCGTTGAAAGTGACCAGATAAACGCCCATCAGCGAAAAGAACAGGATGATCGGCACCATCAGGTTGCGCGGGATGGCGAGCAGCCTTGCAAAATAGGGTATCAGCGGCAGGTTGAGGATAAGCAGGAAGACATTGCCGAGATACATCGACATGATGACGCCCCAGAACACATCCGGTCGTTCCACGAACATGCGCGGTCCCGGTTCGATGCCATAGGCGATCAGGGCTCCGAGCATGACCGCCGTGGTTCCCGAGCCGGGTATACCCAGAGTCAGCAGCGGCACGAAAGAACCGGAGCTGGCGGCGTTGTTGCCGGTCTCGGGCGCGGCAAGTCCCCGGAGGCTGCCTTTTCCGAATTTTTCCTGCTCCTCCGGGGGAGCCAGATTGCGCTCCATCCCATAGGACATGAATGAGCCGAGCGTGGCGCCCGCACCCGGAAGCACGCCGATGAAAAACCCCAGGAGCGAGGATCTGAGGATCGTGGGGGTGATCAGTTTGAACTCCTTGCCGGTGACCTTCAAGCTCTTGAAACCGATCATCTTGGGATTGAGGCTGTCGGATGAGGCATCGCGCCTCAAGACGATCATCAGGGCTTCAGTGAGCGCGAAGGTGGCCATGGCCAGCAGCAGGAACTCGATGCCGTCAAGCAGTTCCAGCGAGCCGAAGGTGAAACGCTGCACCCCGGAAGTCTGGTCGGTACCGATGGTAGACAGCATCAGGCCGAGGACGACCATGAGCAGGGCCTTGAGAACGCCCCCCCGGCCGGCGAAAGCCGAAACCGCGGTAAGGCCGAGGATCATCAGGGCGAAGTAATCGGCAGACTGGAAGCTCTTGGCAACCGAGGCCAGCATCGGCGCAAAAAACATCAGCAGAATCACCGCAATGGTGCCGCCGGAGAAAGATGAATAGGCGGCGATGGCCAGGGCCTTGCCCGGATATCCCTGGCGGGCCAGCGGATAGCCGTCGATGGCAGTGGCCACGGTTGCCGCCTCGCCGGGGGCGTTTATCAGGATCGACGAAGTCGAACCGCCGAAGATTGCACCATAGTAAACCCCGGCAAGAAGAACCATTCCGGTCGTCGGTTCCAACCCATAGGTTACCGGGATCATCAATGCCACTGCCGTGATCGGCCCCAGACCAGGCATCATGCCGATCAGGCTTCCGGAGAAACAACCGAACAGAACCATGACGATATTGATCGGAATCATGGTCGTGGAAATACCGGTGGCCATGCCGCTGATCATTCCTTCCCACATTAGAGTATCCCCAGCTGGTAGAAGATATCGCCCGGCGCGATGTAGACACCGAGCAGCATTGACATGATGGCCCAGAGCACGAGGACCAGGGGCACGGCCGTCAGAAACATGAGCTTGAGGCGGCGCTCCCCGAGAATCCAGAATCCGACCAGCAGAAAAAGAATCGAGGCGATGATAAAGCCGAACCACTTCATGGTCAGCCCGTAGCCAAACATCAGGACAACCAGCAGTATGGCGGTAAACCAGTCCATCCCCGCCGTTTCTCTGGCCAGGCTTTCTTGCCCGCCTCATCGGTGGTGGGCAGGACCAGAATTGCCAGGGAAATAATGATGCCGATAACGGACAGGGCATAGGGCATGGTCCGGGACGTGAACGTCTCCTGCTGAGCCAGAAAAGTAAGGGTGATCTGCCGGGCCAGCAGCCCGTAGGCAATCGAAAACAGGAGCATAATCAATGCTCCGACCTTTTCACGAGCCATCTGTTCCTCCAGCTAAGAGATGAACGGGGCCGGCCGATGGTTTGCCAGCCGGCCTCGTCCGAGGGTGGTTTACTTGATGAAACCGAGGGTGCGCATCATGTTGCCGATGGCCATTTCCTGCTCCTCAAGAAACACGTAGAACTCGTCTCCGGGCTGATACAGGTTCTGCCAGCCGCGCTGTTTACGGATCGCTTCCCATTCCGGCGTGTCGTACATGGCTTTCAACACCGCCCGAAAGGCTTCCGCCTTGTCCTTGTCCAGGTCGGGAATGGCAAAAAAGCCGCGCCAGTTGGCAAAAGTCATATCATAGCCCAGTTCCTTGACCGTCGGCACGTCAGGGGCCTGATCCATGCGCTCTGCGGAGGTAACTGCCAGGATCCTCACTTCGCCCTGGTTGGCAAGCCCGACAGCTTCGCCAAAACCGGTGGAAAGCATCTGGGTGTCACCAGACAGCAGGCCGGCCATGGCCTTGCCGCCGGCATCATAGGGAACATATTTAAGCTTCAGCGGGTCGGCACCGGCTGCCTGGAAGACGATGGCCGGTACCAGGTGATCCATACCGCCTTTTACCGATCCACCGGCAACTTTGACCGAGTTCGGATCCTTGTTGAAGTCGGCCACGACATCGGTGAGCGACTGGTACTTGGAATCTTTCGCCACAACCAGGGCCGCATAGTCAGCGATGACCGAGGCGATCGGTGTCAGGTCCCTGAAGGACTGGGGGAAGACGCCGGTGAGCGAACGGATGATGATCGGGGTCGAGTTGACCATCATGGTGTTCTCCTGGCGGCCGGCCGTAGAGATAATATGATTCAGGGCCTTGCCTCCGCCCCCGCCGGACATGTTCTCGAAGGATGCTTTTTCAATCAGTTTGGCATCGAGCAGGGCCTTGCCGACTCCCCGGGCAGTGCCGTCCCAGCCGCCGCCGGCGCCGCCGGGAATGAGAAAGTGAATTTCCTTGACATCCGCTGCAGCGGCAGGTGTCGCCATGATCGTCGCAGCCAGGACGATCGACAGCACTGCGCTGCCAAGTCCCAACAGTTTGTGTTTTCCAGCTTGCATCATAACCTCCTTTTCGGGTTTTAAAGGTGCTGGCGGATACGCAGTCGGCAACAACCGTGTACCAGCCTCCTCTTCTGCTGATTCTGTCTCAGCCATAGGCTAAAACGGCTTAATCGAGCCTGATGACTCCCTGCTCGGCAAGTGCTTCTATGGCCGCATCCTCCAGGCCGATCCTCCGGTACATTTCGTATGATCCTTCTCCGATTGCTGGCGGCTGCCGGCGCAGATCCAGCGGCGAATCGTTCAGCTGCAGCGGCAGCTTGGGAATTTTGGCGGTGGCTCCGTCCGGCATCCTGACCTCGGCAAGGCCCCCGGACTCGACCATGTGGATATCGTCGACCAGGTCGATCGGTTTGTTGACCGGGGCAAACGGCACGGCGGCCTTCTCGGCGCGCTCCATCAGCTCCTCTTTGGTCAGCCGGCCGAACCGTTTCTGCAGCTCCGGCAGGAACCACTCCCGGGCATCGACCCGGCCCTGGTTGGTGGCCAGGGACTCGTCCGCCGCCAGGTCGGAAAAACCGAAGGTCGCACAGAGTCGCTGCCAGTGGCGATCAGATGTGACTCCAATGAAAACCTGATCATTATCAGCAGTGGTAAACAGATCATACACTGACCAGGTCCGACCCCGCTCGGGCATCGGCGGCACCGATTCTCCTGAAACGGCGGCGACACCGATATGCTGGCTCACCAGAAAGGCGACCGACTCATAGAGGCTGGCCTTGACCAGGGTTCCCTCTCCGGTGGTGCGGCGCTGATGAATGGCTGCCAGAATGCCGATGGCGCCGAAACTGCCACCCAGGATATCGGTTACCGAAGCACCCGCCCGCAGCGGCCGGCCGGAAGGTCCGGTCATGTATGCCAGGCCGCCCATCATCTGCACCACTTCATCGAGCGCCGGTCTGTTTTCGTAGGGACCCGGCATGAAGCCTTTGAGCGAGCAGTAAATCAGACCCTGGTTGCGGCGGCGGCAGGTCTCATAATCGAGGCCGAGCCGCTCCATGGTGCCCGGCCCGAAATTTTCGATAAGGACATCGCTGTGAGCCATCATTTCAAGCAGCAGTTCCCTGCCCTTATCCGCTTTAAGATCGATGGAAATCGATTTTTTGTTGCGGTTGAAGCAGGTGAAAAATCCGGAACCGAAACCCTTGAGCCAGCGCGTTTCGTCACCGTTTCCGGTCTTCTCCACCTTGAACACCTCGGCGCCCAGATCAGCCAGGATCATAGAACAGGTGGGGCCCATCACGGTGTGGCCCAGTTCAAGAACGACGATGTCCTCCAGCGGCAGGCTGGAGTTGCCAGATGTCATCATGTTTCCCCCGAATATGACCGCCGGTGCAGATCAGTCACAGGATTTTTGAGCTTTCAGCACCCGCGCCATGCGGCCGGGCAGAGTCCTGCCGAGAAGCGCTTCATAGCATTCGGCCACCGCACAGATCGACTCCAGGTCGATCCCGGTAGCAATTCCCATCGATTCGAACAGATTGACGCCGTCCTCGGTTGCCACATTGCCGGAAGCGCCTCTGACGAACGGACAGCCGCCAAGCCCGCCGGCGCTGGTATCGAAAATTCTGACTCCCGCCTGATGACCGGCAATCATATTGGCAATGCCCAGCCCTCTGGTATCGTGCAGGTGCAGCGAAAGTACGGCGTTCGGAAGGGCGCTTCGGGTTTTTTCAACGAGGTTTCGGATCTGCAGGGGATTTGCCATGCCGGTCGTATCGGCGAGGTTCAGCTCGGCGGCACCGGCAGCGGACATGCGAACCAGTGTCTCAACCGCAAAGTCCTCGCTGACAGCCCCTTCATAGACGCAGCCAAAGGCGCACTGGATGCCGGCCCGCACCGAGATTTCGGAATCCTGGGCTTTAGTGATCAGGCCAATGACAGAGTCGATGGCTTCGGAGCAGCCTTTCCTGACATTCTTCAGGCTGTGGCTGTTGCTCACCGAAGCTGACAGGCTGACGTGCCTGAGCCCACAGGCGACGGCCCGATCAAGCCCCCGATCATTGAGGACCAGGCCGGTCACCAGTACCCCGGGAGTCGTGCCGATCCGGTCCACCAGTTCCTCGGTATCCGCCATCTGCGGAACCACTGCCGGATTGACGAAAGAGCCGACCTGTATGCGCCTGACGCCGGCATCCTTGAGCAGATTGAACAGTTTCAGCTTATCTGCAAGGGAGATGACCTGCTTCTCGAACTGAAGCCCGTCCCGCAGCGATTCATCTTCGAAAACAACCGTGTCCATAAGGGTCCACCGACCTTGGTTCTTGAGGATACCTCCCGGATAAAAGGCAGTTGACATAGTCCTGCAAAGGGACCTAAATGTAAATGATTGGGAATTAATTAACGATTATTCCTTTAAAACTGTTTTGTTCATTTTGTTCACGGCGCGGGCGCAACAATTTCCCGCATAACCGATTCGGGTACCCGATGGCCTTTCGCACCGACACGCTGCGGCCCATGAAACTGCAGACCAAGATGATCCTCTTCATCCTGGCCCTGATTCTCTTTGTCGGTCTGGTCGGCGGCGGCTTCTTCCTGCGCCTGATATCGACCACTCTGGAGAAGCAGATCGGCAGCCGAGCCCTGAAAGTTGCCCAGACCGTCGCCCTGATCCCGGAAATACGCGAGGATCTCCAACGGGCCAGCCTGGCGGACTCGAGAATCCAGGGCCTGGCGGAGAAAATCAGGAAAGAGACGGGAGCTCAGTTCGTCGTCGTCGGTGATCACCAGGGCCGCCGCTATTCCCACCCGGTGCCCGAGCGGCTCGGCAAACTGATGGTCGGCGGCGACAACGCCAGGGCACTGGAGGATGGCCGCTCCTATGTCAGCAAAGCGGTCGGAACACTGGGCCCATCGATTCGCGGCAAGGTGCCGATTTTCAGTGAACACGGGGAGATCATCGGGATCGTCTCGGTGGGCTATCTGGTAGAGAATATCAATTCGATCATCCGCGGTTATCACATCAAGATCTTGTCGGTGCTGACCGCCGTGATTCTGCTCGGGATCGCCATCACCATCAAGATTACCGCCGAGTTCAAGAAGGCCATATTCGGCCTGGAGCCAGATGAGATCGCCGCCCTGCTCCAGGAAAGAACCGCAACCCTGGAGGCGATCCGGGAAGGAATCATGGCGGTGGACGGTACCGGGAACATCACCACCATCAATCAAACCGCCATCGATACGCTGAACCTGGACCCGGGGCGGGAAATCGTCGGCAAGCCGGTCAAGGAGGTGTTCCCCCAGACCAGGATTCTCGAAGTCCTGGAAACCGGCAGAAGTCAGCTGGACAAGGTGCTCTCGCTCGGTGACAAGGAGATCGTCGTCAATCGCATCCCGATTATCAACGACGGTGTGGTAAAAGGCGTGGTGACCAGCTTCCGGAACAAGGACGAACTGGACATATTAGCCAAGAAGCTTTCCCAGGTGCAGAACTATTCGGAAATGCTCCGCGTTCAGACCCACGAGTACTCGAATAAACTCTACACGATTTCAGGCCTCATCCAGATCGGCGCCTACCAGGAGGCGATCGATCTGATCGGCAGTGAGACCTCAGGTTACCAGGACCTGATCAATACCCTGATGGACATCGTCCCCGATTCGATCATTGCCGCGACCATCCTCGGCAAGTATAACAAGGCCAAGGAGTTGAAAGTGAACCTGGTAATCGAGCCCGGAAGCACCATGCAAGATATCCCCTCCTCGATCAGGCGGGAGGATCTGGTGACCGTGATCGGCAATATTTTAGACAACGGGTTCGACGCGGTCCTCAACAAGCCGCCCGATCAGCGCACGGTCCGACTGTCGATGACGGATCTGGGCAACGACCTGATCTTCGAGTTCGACGACTCGGGTGACGGCCTGTCCAGACAGGCCTGGAGCCAAATCTTTCAGAAAGGCTATACCACCAAATCCAGCGAGGGCCACGGTATGGGCCTGTATATCGTCGACCAGGCAATCAAACGGCTGGAAGGCTCAGTGAGCATTGGCAACTCCGACCTCGGAGGGGCCGCATTTACGGTGATCATCCCCAAAAACAGAGACCGTGACCATGGATCCGATTAGCACCCTGATCATTGAAGACGATCAAAAAATTGCCGAAATCCAGAGAATTTTCACCGAGAAGATCGACGGCTTCATGGTAGCCGGCATCGCCCATTCAATTGGGGAAGCAGAAGACATGGTCACGGTTCTGGAGCCGGACCTGGTCCTGCTCGATATTTTTTTCCCCGACGGAAACGGCATCGATCTTCTCTGGAAAATCAGATCGAGCCAGAAGAAAACCGATGTGGTGCTGATCACCGCCGCCAAGGAAGTGGAGTTCTTCGAAGACGCCCTACGCGGCGGGGTATTCGATTATATCCTGAAACCGCTGGTTTTCAGCCGCTTCGCCCAGACGCTTGAAAAATTCAGGGGCCATCGGGAAAAACTGCAGAGGATGAGCAGTATCAGCCAGTACGAAGTCGACCAGCTGCTTCACCAGCCGGAACAGACAACACGTGAGAAAGACCACTATCCGAAAGGGATCGATCCGATAACGCTGGAAAAGGTCAGTGAGATGATCCAGACCGTTGGGCCGGCCGGCATCAATGCGGAAAAGGCTGGGAAACTGGTCGGTGTGAGCCGCACCACCTCGCGGCGCTATCTGGAATTCATGGTGTCCAGCGGAGTGATTACGGCCGATCTCTCCTACCGGACCCAGGGCCGTCCGGAGCGGATCTATCGTTACAACCGGGGCGGCAAGCCCCGACTGTAGAGCCATGCGCGTGGGGTCAGCGGCGCAATTCAGCGGTTCAGCACCTTGGACGCATAGAGCCCGTTTATATAGGCGCTGTCTTGTTCGCTGATACCCTCGAACTCGAAGCCGATCCGGAAGCCGTTTCGGGCCGGCGCCGCCTGTTTGACCACGGCCCGGGAAACGATTTTGCGGCGGCCCATGAAAAAACCGACCTTGACCGTCTGCCCGACCTCGATCGTTTTTTTAACGGTCACGGCGATGCCGCTGCCGCTGATATCATTGAGCGTTCCGTCAATGGTGAAGCCTGCCGCGGCGACCCTGACCGGAATCGCTTTGACCTCGAAGATGTCCGTCACATCCCCGAAGCTCAGCCGCTCGAACCTTCTTTTGGCGTGCTGGCCCTCGCCGGAGTAGTCCCAGTCCATCTCCAGCCCGTCCAGAGATGGTATCTCGTCCCATTTTGATTTCTTTTCTGACATAGCCCCCCCATCGTCAGTCGGCTGTGCAGGAACTTTCAGCGTCTTATCATGCAATCCGATGCCAGTTTAACCAGTAGAACAAAGCTTCACAACCCTGAAATGGGCGTGCCATAAACCTGAGCAGCGGCGGCAGGGCGCCGCACCCGTAATGCCGGAAAGCGGGTCAGACCTGACCCGATGAATGTCCTCAGGATTTTTGCGGTGCCACCTTGGAGATGTAGTCCTCGAGACTCTTCTGCAGGGTGATCTCGGCAAGCTGGGCGCAGTGCAGGTGGGTTTCCGGCAACTGACCGACCAGTTCCATGATCGACACCATGTTGATCCGCTTCACTTCAGCCGATGTTCTTGTCGCGGGCCAGCATCGCCGCCGCCTCCACACAGAGCTTGCTGTATGAACAGCCGTCCGTCCAGCCATGGGTGGCGGTGACGATGTTGTCCCGGATCTGCAGGCCGATCTCCATCGTATCCCCGCAGTTGCCGGAGACCTTGGCAAGGCCCTGCGGATTTTCAACCACCGGGTTTCCGTAGTAGTGAAGCAGAAACCAGACAGCCCCGACAGCCACCATCAGGGCGATGGCGATGAGCAGATTGACAACCATGATGTGTTTGTTCCCGCGGAGGAAATCCTGCGGCTTAGCGCTGCCGTCCCCCTTGTCTGCATTGACTGACGACACTGATCATATAGTTGTTGACGGCTTCCTGCAGCGCCTTGATCGCCAGTGTCGCGCAATGTTTTTCCCCTTCGGGAAAGGTGCCGATTTTGTTTAACACATCGTCGGGCTCGAGCTCAAGTAATTCTTCAGGGCTCCTGCCGTGGGCCAGTTCAGCCGTAAAGGACCCGCACAGCGAGCTGGAGGCGCATCCGTCGGTAGTGTAGGCGGCCGCCGCGACCCGGTTGTCATTGAATTTAAGGTAGATGTTGATCGTGTCTCCGCAGCCTCCCTTGAGCCCTCCCGAAGCATCGGCATCGGCCAGCGGGCCGTGGAACCGGGGGTTGCGCCAGCGCTCGAAACCGATCTCGCCATAAGCGGCCCGGGCATCGGCAAAGGCATGGCTCTGCAGTTCTTCCACTAATTTATCAAAGGCATCATTTGTCATCGCCATGGTGATTCACCTCGATCCCTGCTTACCAGTGGGCCTCGGCATTGGCCGTGTCGAGGTAATCGACCGCACCCTGTTTCAGAAGTTCGACCGCTTCGAGAACGGTTCCGCCAGTATCGCTGACAACTTTAATACCGGCCGCCTGCAGGGTCTGAAAGGCCTTGGGGCCGCAATAACCGGTCATCAGCACCTTGGCCCCCTTGTCGTGGACCATACTGGCTGCCTGGATACCCGCCCCTTTGAACGAGTTGACGTTGTCCGCGTTATCGACCGCCTCGAACGCCATGGTCTCGGTATCGACAATGATGATATAGGCCGCCCGGCCGAAGCGGGGATCAACCTGGCTGCCGAGATCGGTGCCTTTTGAGCTGATTGCTACTTTCATGAAAAATCTCCCGGCGTCGCTGCTGCACGCCTCTCATCTGATTATTTGACTATCCGGTCAGTGACCGCCGCCCCCGCCGCAAACCTGTTCGTCGGAAATGAGCGGCAGCTTGCCGGCCAGCAGATCCTCGACCACCGGACGGATGTCGATCCGTTCAGCATCGTGGTAGACATCGATCCCGACCTGCCGGAAGCCCATCAGCGGACGCATGCCGATGCCGCCGACGATCAGGGCATTGACGTTATTGGAGGCGAGCAGGTTGACCGGAACCATGCAGCCGCCCTGAACATGCTCCTGGTTATCGATGGTGCTCACCGCGGTGATCTTTCCATCTTCGGTGTCGATGCAGGTAAAGACGTCGCAGTGTCCGAAATGGCCCGCCCGCTGTCCGTCAAGCCCCCCGTTGCCCATTGATGGTATTGCCACACGCATTTTTTTCATCTGTTTCTCCTTTTTCATTTCATTATCGGCAAAATCTTTGCCGGTTGTTTAGTCAGGAACTCCGAGGACCGTATGGTTCGCCATATGGAGTCCACCGTATCTGACAACTTGGAGGCCGGATCGTATTCCATCACGGTCTGACCGTTTACCATCGATCTGGTAAAAGCCGGGTCGAAGGGAATCCGACCGACCATCACCAGTTTTCTTTTTTTTGTTTCAGCCTCGATGACCGAGGTCATGTCGCTGTTCAGGTCGTACTTATTGATGCAGACCATGGCCGGAATCCGGAAATGAGCAGCCAGATCGGCCACCCGCTGCATATCATGCAGCCCCGACAGCGTCGGTTCGACCACGATCAGCACCGCAGAGGCCCCGGTTATCGAGGCAATCACCGGACAGCCGATGCCGGGCGGGCCGTCGGTGATGATCAGCTCGATATCTCTCTCCTCGGCCATTTCACGGGCCTGTTTACGGATCAGGCTGACCAGCTTGCCCGAATTCTCCTCGCCGATCCCGAGTCGGGCATGGACCATCGGCCCGAACCGGGTGGAGGAAACAAACCACTCACCGCATGTTCTCGGCTGAAAAATGACCGCCTTGTCAGGGCAGAATGCATGACAGACCCCGCACCCTTCGCACTCGATCGGGTCGACGACGAAATCGGTCGCTGATCGCTGAGAACTGGCACAACTCGACACAGGTCCCGCAGCCGCTGCAGCGTTCAGGGTCAATCTCCGCCTTGCTGCCGCCGATAAATTCGTGCTGCTCGCCGATGGAGGGCTTGAGCAGCAGATGCAGGTCGGCCGCGTCCACATCGGTGTCGCACAGAAGATGATTTTCAGCCAGCGAGCGCAAATGCCGCGGTCAGACTGGTCTTGCCGGTCCCGCCTTTGCCGCTGATGACCACCAGTTCGTTCATTGGACTTCCTCCTTCATTGCGGCCAGTGCGGTGATATCTCGATAAAGTTCCTGGAAACGCCGGCGCCACCGGGGCGACTCCTCGACCACCAGCCGGCCCCGCGAATAGAGTTCGGCGATATGACGGTCAAAGGGAATTTCCAGCAGGATCGGCAGCGATTCCCGGAGGGCATAATCGTAAACGTCGTCATTGCCGATATCGGCCCGGTTGATTACCAGTCCGCAGGGAATGTTGAGCTGTTTCACCGCCTCGACGGTCAGCATCAGGTCATGCAGCCCAAAGGGCGTCGGTTCGGTGACCAGCAGCACGAAATCGCTGTCCTTCATCGCCGAAATGGCCGGACAGGAGGTTCCCGGCGGGGCATCGATGATAACCAGCTCGTCCGGCTCGATCAGCGCCTGGACCCGGCCGATCAGCGGCGGACTCATGGCCTCGCCGACCCTGAGCCGCCCATAGCTGAAACTGATATCGTTCCAGGTTCCGGTCTCGATGGTTCCCAGTTCCCGCTGTCCTTCATCAACCGCCTGCTCGGGGCAGATCAGCTGACAGCCAAGGCAGCTGTGACAGAGCTCGGGAAAAACCAGCACCTTCTCTCCGATCACCGCCAGGGCGTTGAACTGGCAGATCTCGGCGCAGGCGCCGCAGCCGGTGCAGCGCTCCGCGTTGATTACAGGTATGAAGGTGGTCTCGGTCCTGGACACCGAATCGGCCGGCTCGATAAAAAGGTGAATATTAGGTTCTTCGACATCGCAGTCGAGCAGCCGCAGGGGTCGCTCGAGGCTGGCGGCCAGATTGGTCGAGATGGTGGTTTTACCGGTACCGCCCTTACCGCTTGCAACACTGATGATCATGATGGTTCTCGCTTGCTTATAAGGAATCGAGACGATAGATCTTTTCCAGATGGGTGCAGATATCTGCAGCTGTCTGCGAACCGGGGCTGAGCGGCAGCTGCATGAAAACACCAAGACCCTCGGTCGCCTCGTGAAATTCGTCGGGATACAGGGAGGAGACCAGCGCGCAATTGACAAACGGGTTGCGCTTCACCAGCTGGCGCAGGAATTCCAGGCCGCTCGTGCCGAGTACCTGGTCATCGGCGATGACGACATCTACCTGATCGTTTTCGACCGCTGAGAACACCTGATCGGGCGACTCCGCCCTGGCAACGGTGAACCGCTCATGCTCTGCCAGAGACTGTTCCAGGACGTGCAAAGAGTCAGGGTTGCTGCTAATCATTATAACATTGAGATTATTCATTTTTTATTCATCAACTGCGTATTTTTCTGTGGTCTGTTTTCGACCTGCAGATTGGAATCCTCGGCCCCCGGCGGCAGATTTTCTAATTCTTTGCCGCTGTTTGACAACTGATCCGTTGCGCCGGAGAGCCGGCCGATCGTCTTCCGGGATCGATCGATGATCCTGTCCAGCCCATCGAAGATAGCAGCGATGATCGACTGTTGAGGCCGGAAACCATCCTCTGAACTGTTCTTGCCATAGCTGCAGTTGCGGCCGTGTCCCTGGCCAAAACTCTGATTGCTGCAGAATTTCCCCTGGTTTCGGCCCTGGCCGTCTGCCTTGCCCCTGCCCTTGTCCTTTTTCATATCTGTTCTTCCTGCCTCTCTGTCATTGCCCGCGCGCCGTTCGAGTACCATTGGCGCTGGCCCTCACAACCGGGCATCATGTATGAGTCGAGCGGCTTCCCGGCTGCGTAGGCAGCCAGAAAATTATCGGCGTTGCCGCCGACAAAGGCGAGCAGCTCAATGCCGGACTCCTGAATGATCTGTGCCGGGCGTTCGGATATCGCCCCGCAGATCAGCGTGTCGATGCCCGTCTCGGACACCATCCTGGCCAGTCTGGAGGCAACCAGCCGGGGCAGGAATTCCCGCTTCTCGCTAACCACGGTTCCCTGCTCGATTTCAGCCAGCACGATCGTCTGGGCCGAGTCGAATACCGGTGATATTCGATTTCCCCAGATTGTCATTGCAACTTTCATAAGCTCCATTCCTCGACTTTGATGAGTACTGAACCAGATAGTGCAATGGCCGGGCCATTTATGTGCATATGCTTCTAATAATTTTTTTTGTGATACAATTCCTGATAGTTAAGAATATGTTTCTTTTAATTTTGTCACTGATTTTGGAAGTACAGCACCATGGACCATCGCAACAATGCGACGCTTGGAGTGGCGCGACCGTCGCATTGCTGCGACGCTGGCACGGGACGGGAGTTTTCAGCGGTTGCTGCGGCCGTCGGTTTCGGGCAGGATGATATCGAGTCTCTTGATTTTACGGAACAGGGTGGATTTATGCATGCCGAGCCGGGCGGCGGCGGCCGTCCTGTTGTGGCCGGTCTGCTCGAGGGCCTGGATGATCAGTTCCTTTTCGCTGGCCGCCCTCGCCGACCTGAGGTCAACCGGCTGTTCCCGGGTGTCCCCTGCCCGCCCCCGGAGGACCAGGGATGCCGGCAGGTGATCGGGGCTGATTTCACCATTGCGGCACAGAACGAAGGCATGCTCGATGATATTTTCCAGTTCCCGGATGTTTCCCGGGTAGTCATGGGCCAGGAGCATTTCAGTGGCTGCCGGGCTCAAGCCGCCGATCATCTTGTTCTTGCGGCGGTTCATCTTCTGGATGAAATGTTCGGCCAAAAGCAGAATGTCTTCGGACCGTTCCCTGAGCGGCGGCAGGGCCACACTGATCACGTTGATCCGATAGAACAGGTCCCGGCGGAACTCCTGGCGCTCGGTCATCTGCTGAAGGTTGCGGTTGGTGGCGGCAATGACCCTGGCACTGGTTTTCAGCGTCCGGGTGCTGCCCAGCGGGGTGTACTCACCCTCCTCCAGAACCCGGAGCAGTTTAACCTGAAAGGCCATGGAGGTGTCACCGATTTCATCAAGCAGGATGGTGCCGTTGTCGGCCGCCCCGAAAAGTCCCTGGCGATCGCTGCGGGCATCGGTGAAGGCCCCCGCTTTACAGCCGAAAAGCTCCGATTCGAGCAGGCTGTCGGGTAGGGCCCCGCAGTTGACGGTGATGAACGGCTGGTCCTTCCGGGGCGAATGGTTGTGAATCGCCCGCGCCATCAGCTCCTTACCGGTCCCCGTTTCGCCGGTAATCAATACGGAGCTGTCGCTTTCTCCGATCTGGTCGAGTATGGCGAAGATATCCCCCATCCGCTTGGAACGGCTGATCATGTCGTCCACCGAACCGCTGCCGCCCAGGTCACGCCGCAGCTCCTCGACCAGGCTGTGGTCCCTGAAGATCTCGACACCGCCGAGAACCTCGCCTGCGTCATCGACCAGCACAGAGGTGGAAACCGAGATGGGGATCAGTTTCTTGTTTGTATCGATAATTGAAGTGGAAGAGCTGACAAAGGACTTGCCGTCATTCATCGTCCGTTTCAGGGCACAGTCGCCCTCGCACATATTCGAACGGAAGACCTCCCAGCAATAGCGCCCCATGGCGTCTTCCCGGGCCACACCGGTTATCTTCTCGGCCGCCCGGTTAAACGAGGTGATGCGCCAGTGATGGTCGACCGTGAAAACCCCATCGGATATGCTCTCCAGGATAACGTCGGTCAGCCGGCTGTCATGATCGGTGCATTTTTCGTTCATATGCACAATATAACCAGTCCAGCCAAGCCCGCATCTGTTTTTTTTCAGATAGAAAAAAAACTGCGGCCTGCTGCACACCCTTCCGTTATCAGGTTATCACCCTATGGCCAGCATGGCCGGCACCAACAGTGCACGCTGAGCCGTGCTGCATCAGTGCTGCCGGCCCTCAATCGAAGGCTGCAGATGAACTTTTCAGGGGGCGGCAGCCCCCGCGAAAACGACCGGTCATTGAACCTGGCTGTCGATATCCATATCCCCCGACTGCATTTTTCCAATGCCGAACACCCCTGCCAAATAAAGAAACCAGTCATCGCTGGTGCTGATGCCGGGGTGGGTCACGATATACCCCTTGACCAGCGCCTGCTGCTTCAAGCTGCTCTGTGCGTGCCAGTGCTGCAGTATCTGTAATTTCGTCATCAAATCCATATTCCCCCCGTGCTGATACCTGGAAAGATATTTTGCCCCGGTACTCTGACAAAAATCTTACAGCGCGCAGGAATTTTGGATCACCATGGAGAACGCCTACTACCAAGCTGTATCAACGAACTGAAATTGTGTGATTATTTTTTACTTCTGTTTTCATGCCTCTGGTCTTGATTTCCCGCAACCGGTGATTAATATCACATTGTAGTACATTGGAGATTCATACGATGTGCTCCCTAATGGGGTGATGTAGACCGCAAACTGCATCACCCTTTTTCTTTTGCCAAAATCGCCCGGCCCCCCTTCAGACATTTTCCGCCCGCCGCCGTCTCTACTTCCGAAACCGGCCGTCCCAGCGGTCCGGGATTGCAAACAGACTCCAATACTATTATATCGGTCCAGGAAACGACCGGGAGTTTTCATTCAGCGTCATACTGAGGGGGAATGTCAGATGATTTCATGCATACGAACATACCGGCTTTCGCAGCAGCTCGAAGATCCGTTCGGTTTTTCCCAGTGGCACTATGATATTCGCAACGCCCTGATCATCGAAATGGTGGATGACTCCGGCGCAGTCGGCTGGGGGGAATGTTATGGGCCCGCCGAGGTGACCCAGGCGGCCGTGAACGGTTACTACGGTCCCCACCTGATCGGCTGGAATCCACTACGCAACGAAGCGGCCTGGCAGCACTGCTGGAGAGCCGGGCTCGATTTTTCTCTCAAGGGGGTCATGATGGGGGCCATATCCGGCCTGGATATGGCCATGCTCGATCTCAAAGGCAATCTGCTCGCCATTCCGGCGGCAGAGCTGATGGGCGGCCGCCTGCGCGACGCGGTGGACTGCTACGCCACCGGCATGTATTTTCGCAAGGTCCCGGAGAAGGAGCTTTTCGATGTTATCGTCAACGAAGCCCAGGGGTATGTGGAGATGGGCTTCAAGGCCCTGAAAATAAAGATCGGCAAAAACCTCGAATTCGACAGGGAGCTGATCGGCCTGATGCGCAGAACCTTTCCCGACACCCGGCTGATGGCCGACGCCAACCACGCCTATGACCTGCCCGAGGCGGTCGCAATCGGACGACTGCTCGACGAGCATGACTACAAATGGTTCGAGGAGCCGCTGTCCCCCTGTCACGCCGGCAAATTCCGCCAGCTCTCGGACAAGCTCGATATTGCCATCGCAACCGGGGAGTGTGAACAGACCAGATGGGGCTTTCAGCAACTGCTGCGCAGCGGCGGTGTGCAGATCGCCCAGCCTGACCTGGCCTATTGCGGGGGGCCGACCGAGGCGCTGAAGATCCGCGCCATCGCCTCATCCATGGGAATCAATGTAGTGCCGCACGCCTGGGGAACGCAACTCAACCTGGCCTGCGCCGCCCATTTTCTGGCCTCAACCTACGTTGAGCCGGGCCGGGCCGAGATTCAACCGCCGCTGCTGGAGACGGACCGCTCCGACAACCCGATGCGTGAACAGATCTATTCGAGGATACTGGAATTCAATGAAGGCACCATAAAAATACCGACGACTCCCGGACTCGGTGTTGAGCCCGACAAAACCTCCATGCTCGAATTCTGCGTCCAGCAGACGGAATGCCGCTGAGACCGATATCGAGCCGCCTCGGCAAGGATATGGGGAAGAAAAATATGGCTGTTATTCGATCGTATCAGGTCCCGCCGGATTGAGCCGTTCTTCGGGCTGAAGATTGAATTCCTTGGCCAGGAAAGAGACAAAATCATCTTCGAACTCGCGGGCGCTCAGACCGGAAAAGTACTTCAGCTTCAGCTTTCGCTGATCGGCCTCGGAGCTTTTCCCCCAGAGCTTCAGAACTTTTCGTGCCGTATACATGGTGAACCTCTTTTTATCCTTGGCGAGCCCATGCCTGACTGCTGTTAAAACGTGAGACGAGCAGCGCTAAAATGATCAGACATTGTGCTCGATTTTGTTTGGCTCCTGAGATTTCGAAACGATGCTCCGGCCGGCTTCGTCATATCGCGAGGCCAGAAATCTGAGGAAATCGTCTCTGCTGAAGTGGTCGCCGTGCTGGCTCAGAAACGTCCGCATCAGACGCTGCTTTTCAGAGAGCTCCATATAATTCCAGAGATTGATGAATACGTCGGATTCGTTCATGACCACCTCCTTAAGAAAAGATTTCCCGAGGCAGGTACAGCCACATCGCGGGGTACAGCCTGAAGTGGTGGGTTTGTTCCTTAATTATAAGACCGACCCGGCGTGGGGACAATGCTACAGAGTGAAGCAGAAACTGCGGCGAAACCAGGCAGGGTGCAGCGAAGTCATTGAAAAGAATAACAATGTTTACAATTCAGCGGCCCAATGATTGTGGCTGCCTATGCGGGAGATTTGTGCACTTACTGCCGGTAATCACATCGTATTCATACGATCAGAAAAAATAAAAAAATCCTGCGCCCCGCCGGCCGGCAGAGAGCGGACCGACCCTGCTGAATGTGGGCCGGGCAGCGCCGAAAAAGCTGCTCCCGAAGTGCCTATTGATCACAGACATGGCTGCTGGCAAAGTCCTTCTCATCATAGGTCGGGAACATATCCGGCATCGGCAGCGCGCCCTGGGCTATTTCCCCGCATTTGCGCATCTGCTTAACCGCCGGGTCGGCGGCTATCTCTTTGCCGAATTTCATGGCCAGTTTCATGGCGTCGTCACGTTTGCCCTGGGAGCAGAGGCTGTCTATCTCTTTTGTCATCCGCTCAGAGGTCGATTTCAACTGCTCCAGCCGGGCCTGGTCGATCTGCTCCATGCACTGCTGCATCTGCTGCATGGCCTGCATCATTTTCTGCATGTCGCCCTGGTTCATCGAGCCGGGGTTGGCGGCAAGGGCTGTGGTTGAGAAGAAAAGTAAAAGAGCGGTTACACCGATAGATATTTTCATGATATCCCCCTACAGCAGATTTGCGGAAAGGTGCTCCAGTGTTTCTTCGGCCGTGTGCAGACGGTTATCCGGGCCGCCGAAATGCCGGAGAGCCTGATACAAACTTTACAATAACAATTAAATGCGGTTTTGCAGAGGGTGCGCTCAAGACTTTCAACCTTCCCCGGGCACTGACCGGAGCATCGTTCTTGACTTGTTATTCAGAGCCCATTCTGCTATTACGGGTACTGGGGGAGGGGTTCAGCTGAGATAGAATGGATGACCAGGCACTGATCACGGGTGAGCGAGAAGTCCTCGAGCAACAAGGGGCCGGACTTCTGGCCGACATGATCCGGACGAGCCTGTCCGAGAGGAACCGGGCCGTCGTGGCGCTGCCGGGCGGCCGCTCGGTTGGCGGAGTGCTCCAGCGCCTGGAGGGTGAGCAACTGGACTGGACGCGGGTCCATTTCTTCATGGTCGATGAACGGCTGGTACCGATCAGCCACCCGGAGAGTAACTTTGGACTCGTCTCGGCTGCCCTGCTGCCTTTTGTTCCCCGGCAGAATCTGCACCCTTATCACCACAGCCATGCCGATCAGTTGACAGCACTTGCAGCTTACAACAGCGAGCTGCGCAGATTCGGCGGGCTGTTCGATGCGGTTCTGCTGTCCGGCGGGGAGGACGGCCATATCGCCAGCCTTTTTCCGGAACATGCGACCATATACTCCGATGAAGCACTGTTTCTGCTGACCGACTCCGCCCCGAAGCCGCCACCGGGCCGGATGTCGGCTTCGAAAAAACTGATCACCTCATCCCGCGCCGCTGTTCTGCTTTTTTTCGGCAGCGCTAAGCTGAACGCGCTGCGCAGCTTTCTTGACGAAGCGGTTCCGGTTGACCGGTGCCCCGCTAAAATCGTCAACAACCTCCCACTGCGTTATGTACTAACCGACCAGTCTGTCTGAACGATGACCAAACAGGAATCACCGATGATCGTCATATTCGGCTCCACCGGCGACCTCTCCAGAAGAAAGCTGATCCCCGCCCTCTATCACCTTTTCCAGCGGGGCAAGATCGACGAGCGCACTGCAGTGGTCTGCCTCGGCAAAAAGGAGTTCAGCCGCGAACGCTTCATCGAACAGCTCGAAGTCGAAGAATTCCTCCCTGACCGCGACCCTGCAACCTTCGACGGTTTCAGCCGCCTGCTCTCTTATCACCAGCTCGACCTCGAGCATGCGACAGCAGCCGATCTGGGCACGATCGTCTCGGAAGCCAGAGAGAGCTGCGGCTGCGGCAGGGACCTGCTTTTCTACCTGGCCCTGCCGACCGCGCTGTTTTCTTCCGTTGCCGGGCTCATCGAACCGCTGGTCGCCGGCCAGGGCTGGACCCGGGCTGTCTTCGAAAAACCTTTCGGCGAAGACCTGGCCTCGGCCGCCCGTCTCAACGACGATATCGGCGATGTCCTCCGCGAGGATCAGATCTATCGGGTCGACCACTATCTGGGCAAGGAGCTGGTGCAGAATATCCTCTATCTGCGCTTCGCCAACGAGATCTTTTCCTGCGCCTGGAACAGCAGCGCCATCGATCACGTTCAGATCAGTGTCAGCGAGTCGCTCGGGGTCGAGGATCGGGCAGCCTACTACGACAAGAGCGGGGCGGTCAGGGACATGCTCCAGAACCACCTGCTGCAGCTGCTCTCCTTCGCGGCAATGGAGCCGCCCCGTTCCGGGGATGGCAACGCCATCCGGGACATGTCTGCCGAGGTTCTCAAGAACCTGCGGCCGCCGCAGGCCGAGGATGTTGTTCTGGGTCAATACACGGAGGGGAAATCGGGTGTACAGCATTATCCGGCCTATCGCCGGGAGGCTGGGGTAAACGCTGACTCCGTCACCGAGACCTACGTGGCACTGCGGGCCTTTGTCGACTCACCCCGATGGCAGGGGGTGCCGTTCTACCTGCGCACCGGCAAGCGGCTCGACCAGCGCTGCGCCGAGATAAAGATTTTGTTCAGGAAACAGGCGCTCCGGGGATTGATGGGCCAGGAAAAAGCCAACATGCTGATCATCCGCATTCAGCCCGACGAAGGCATCGCCCTGTCCTTCAATGTCAGGAAACCGGGGGAGTCAAACCAGTCTGAATCGGTGCTGATGGATTTCTGCCACCACTGCCATTTCGGCCCCAACACGCCCGAGGCTTATGAGGCCATCCTCTCCAGCGTCCTGACGGGCGATACCCTGCCCTTTACCCGGTGGGACTGGCTGCAGGCAAGCTGGCGCTATATCGACCAGCTCAAAGCCGTGGCCCCGCCCCCCGTTTTGTATCCCGCCGGTTCGTCCGGACCGCTGGCGGCGGACCTGCTCCTGGAAAAGGACGGACGGCAGTGGCTCTAGATGGCTCCAACTGTTACCAGCGGATATCTATGCCGATCAGCGGCCCTTGCGTGGTCGCATCGTAGCTGAATCTATCGGCACCGCTGCCTGTCTCATAATCGGCATAGATGGCTCGATAGCCCGCCACCACGGCAACATTTTTCCACGGCTGGAAGTCGACCATGCCAAGCGCCTGCCAGGTGAGGTCCGAGGAGGCGCCGAAACCGCCGATGTCGCCATAGAGGCGCAGCGCCCACCGGTCATTGATCGTGTAGATGTAGCGACCGCCGAAGATCGGGTCCACCCAGTCCTGGTCGCCGCTCAACTCGACACCGAGATTGTTCAGGGTGATATCAGATTCCAGGACCGTATAGCGAATACCTGCCAGCGCGTCCCAGGTGTGAGTCCCGCCCTTCAGGCGGTAGGCTCCGGCCAGGTTGAGAATCTGCGAGGTTAGGCCGGCCTCGATATTGAATTTATCCGTCTCTTTTTCTTTGCCCAGATCGAGGTAATTGTAGTCGACGATGAGTCCGAATCTGTTGCGGTAGAAGGTGTCGAAACGGAAGGTGAGCACACCGTGGAGGTTGTCCCAGACATCTCCGAAATCGATACTTGCACTCACGTTTTTCTCCCGTACCCCGAGGTCTCCATCGATGCTGATGGCCCAGAGATACAGGGGCGCCAGACTAAATGTCCAGTCACCCTCTTCCTGCGAAAATGCTTGCTGCGGAACGAGCACCGCCAGCGAAAAGAGTGCCAGCGCTAGTTTTTTAAGTTTCATTGGAGTTCTCCTGTCTTTATCGGTAAACCCAGACTGATGTGATCGCTCCCCATTTTCCTATTTCTACCGCCCCTGTGCAAGCTATTTTTCAGCAGGGCGGAACAGCACCACCCACAGGAACCGTCGGCTCACCGAGGTCATCAGATACCGCCAACAATCTTGACAGACCACCGGGGTGTTGTCCACCACCTTGACGAGGCCGCTGGGTCTCTTCTGACGTGATCTTTAATCAAATGATCATGTCTAACAAATTAACCAATTATATCGAAAGTCTAACAACAATTACACAGCTTTGGGGGGAAATGGTTTTCTGGCACGTTCCTGGCAAACAAAAGATTATACATAAAAAGATGATGGGGTAATCATCTTCATTGAAAAACGGCTGACAGGCAATCCGATGATCAGCCTGATGGCCAGAACCGGAGAAAGGAGAGGTTTACAATGTACGACATCAGTCAATTCATCGTGTCGATGTGGTTTTTTCCTGTTTTCTTCTTTATCATTCTGCCACTGATCGGAACCTGCCTCTGGCTGCTCTATTCCACCTTCGATGTATTCAAGCCGGTGGCCGGGCAGGATCGCAAACCGATACAGTCGCGCAGGCGTCGCAAAGTACGCCCCGGCGCCCTGCAGAACAGCTAAATCGTGCCCGGATGGGAACCGCTTCTCAACTGTGCGACAGAAAATTCAGGGCCTCGCCCGGTGAGGCAAAGATATTGGCAGCCAGATTGCGGCGCCGATAGGCGCTGTCGAACCTCGCCCGGGTGCCCTCGTTGGTGTTGTGCCGGGCCACCCGGCTGTAGTAGGAATTGATTACCGACTGGCCCATGGCCATATAGGTGTCCATGATCGTGTCATCGATGCGAAAACCATTGTAATTGATCAGGGCGTTTACCCTGGTGCCGATTTTCTCACAGGTTTCCTTGACTATTTTTCCTATATTTTCGACATCTTCCTCAGACTCGACCTCGAGACCGTTAAAATCAATGGTCAGGATGTTTCTGTCTTTATCATAGCTGAGCCGGGCACGAAGTTCCTTGAGCAGAAACTCTTCCCGAATACCCATGGGCTGCCCCCTGAATAGGCGTGAATCCATTTCTCTGACATCGCTCATGGCCGGCCTGAAGCCCATATTGTCGAGAATATCTTTTCCGATATCAATTCCCGGAGCAACTTCGATCAACTCCAGGCAGCCATTTTTGAGCCTGAAGACACAGCGCTCGGTGATATACAGAACCTCCTGTTTTGCCGGGTCGGAGCCGCCTGAGCAGAAGGTTATCTGATCGCTGCTGTCGACGAATTTTCTGATAACACCTTCCCGAAGGATTCGAACCTTGCCCTCCTCGACTTCGACCTCGAGCCCTCCGGTGGTAAAGGTTCCCATGAACAGTACCCGGCTGGTGTTCTGACTGATATTGATAAATCCCCCGCAGCCGGCGATACGCGGGCCAAACTTGCTTGCATTTACATTGCCGGTCTGGTCGCACTGGGCAAATCCGAGACAGGTCAGGTCCAGTCCCCCTCCGTCATAGAAATCGAACTGGTCCGGCATCGGGATTACCGCCTCGCCATTGACGGCAGCGCCAAAATCCAGGCCGCCCAGCGGCATACCGCCGATGATGCCGGGCTCGACCGTCATGGTCAGGTAGTCGAGAATATTTTCCTCATTGGCGATGGCCGACACCGCTTCCGGATAGCCGATGCCGAGATTGATGACATCGTAGGGCCGTAGCTCGAAGCTAGCCCTTCGGGCGAGGATCTTACGCTCATCCAGCGGCAGACTATCCATCTGAGCCAGGGGAACGCGCAGTTCTCCGGAGAGTTCTGGTTTATAGCTGGTGCCAAAGGTCTGCATGTGATGCTCAGGCCGGGCAACGACCACATGATCCACCATGATTCCCGGGATGACCACGTCGCGCGAGCAGATGGCGTCAGGCTTGGCAATCCGCTCGACCTGCACGATAACCGTTCCGCCGGAGTTACGGGCGGCCATGGCCATGGCCAGGGCGTCGACGGTCAGTATTTCCCGCTCCATCGTCACATTTCCGCGGGTATCGGCGGTGGTGCCGCGTATAAGTACGCAATCGATCGGGAAATGACTTCATGAAGAGCCATTCTTCTCCCCCGAGTTCAACGATCTCGACAATCTCCTCGACAGCCTTTGCGTTGATTTTGCCGCCGGAAAGGCGAGGATCGGCAAAAGTTCCCAGGCCTACTTTGGTGAACACTCCGGGTCGATTTCCGGCAACAGCGCGGTAGAAATTAGTCAGGATACCCTGCGGCAGGTTGTAGGCCTCGAAAGTCATTCGCGAGTGCAAGTTTGCCAATTTCAGGAACGAGCCCGTAGTGGCCGGAGATCACCCGCTTGTACATCCCTGTATGGGCGATCCGGTTAGCGCCACGGTTTCGCAGCATCCCCTGGACCGGAAGAATGGATAAGCGTGAGGTTCTTTCGGGCTTCCATTGGCAAGAACCGCTCTGCCGAGTGCCGCGCAGAGACCATCAGGGTGTTCCGGCACCGACAAACCCTTCAACGCCGATGGTCCAGCCGTTCTGCAATGTGATTTATGGCTTCTTCGACGGTGATTATTTTATTGCTGATTCATTGAGTTTTCTCCATCTGTGCAGCGGGGCCATTATTGAAGGCGACCTGCAGAATCGCAGGACTGCTGGTTAAAAAGATCGGTATCGCCTGCTTTCCTCCATACCGGATTAACAGGGGATGATTCGTGCCAGCTCGCATCAATTGATAGATCACGCTGGGCAGATAGGTGATGATTGGCGGGAAAACCACACAGATAAGAACGCCTATGGCCTGCAGGATGATAAACGGCATCACGCCTTTATAGATTCTGAATCATCTTGTATTGACCTTCCGGCGCTGCCCCGGCAAAATAGAAGAGGGCATAACCGAATGGCGGGGTCAGGAAGGAGGTTTGCAGCACGATGCAGATCAGCATCGAAAACCACAGGGGGTCGAAACCCAAGCTCGAGACAGATCGGCATATAGACAGGCAGACAGACGAGCAGGATCGCAACCCAGTCAATGAACATGCCAAGCAGAAAAATTGCAAAAAGCATGATGAACATGACGACCGCCGGTTGAAGCTCCCCGCCGATCAGGAGATCCGTAATGACATCGCCGCCGCCAATAAAGAGAAAAGAGGCGCTGAACAGATTGCCGAACAGAACGAGGATCATGACCATTGAGGTGGTCCTGAGAGTTGGACTTGCACGGCTTCAAAGACGACAGTCCAGTTGAAATTTCCCGAAGCGATCGCCAGAATTGCTGCACCAAGTACACCGACACCGGCAGCTTCGGATGGCGTCGCCACACCAGCCCAGAATTGTACCCAGAACGGCAGAATATCAATATCAGCGGCGGAACCATGGATTTCATAACCATCCAGGCTCTTCTGGCTTTCCGGAATACCCTGAGGCCTCTTCTTTGCTGATAGGAGGGCCATAGTTTGGTTTGAGCTGACAGAGAACAAAAACATAAGCCACGTATAGAGAAACGCCAGACAGCAATCCCGGGGAAAATAGCGGCTGCAAAAAGTGCGCCGACCGATGTTTCTTTGAGGCCGGTGAGGCCGCCATAGACAACAAGCATGATACTTGGCGGAATGAGGATGCCGAGCGTGCCTCCGGAACAGATGAGGCCTGCCGAGAGCTGCTTTGTTGTAGCCTTTCTCGATCAGCTTCGGGCCGGCAAGCAGGGCCATTCCGACGACGGAAGCGCCGACAATCCCTGTGGTAGCCGCAAGGATCACGCAGACGAATATAACCGCTAAGCCGAGCCCGCCGCGTATGCCGCCCATGATGACATACAAGGGCTTCGAAAAGCGCATCCGATATTTTTGCTCGATCGAGCAATTGAGCCATCAGAATGAACAGGGGGATCGGCCACGAGAACGAAGTTGTTCATGGTTCCCCAGGCATTATTTATATAGAACCCGAAGAGACCGTCGAGGTTGAATCCGTTTTCTATCAAGCCGAAAATCACCGCTGTTCCGGCAAGTGAATAGGCCAATGGAAGCCCAAGTACAATCAGCGCGATAAGGGTGACTGAACATTCCTATGGTTAGTATTTCAGGACTCATAACGTACCTTAGAAGGCGTAACGCTCTTGTTCCCGCGGACAGTCAGGATACGTTTGAACAGATTAGACGAGAACCTGGAGAAACAGACAGGGTAAAGCCGAGTAGCCATCAGCAGTTTTACCGGCCATATCGGCGGTGCCCATGCCGAAGATAGATTTCTCGGTGATCTTGGTGGAGATGATTGCATTGTCCCATGCCCAGATACCCATCAGGGCAACAAGCGGAAGGGTGACACAGATGGTCAGGACGATATATAGATGATGTCCTGCACTTTCTGCGGGAATTTAGAACTGAGAGATATCGACGCTGACATGGCCGTCGTACTTTTCAGTGTAGCCGAACCCCATGACGAAATGAACACCGTAAATGAAGGTTGTCAGCTCAAGACCCCAGATAGTCGGCGAGTTGAAGAAGTATCGTCTGGCTGACCTCGTGGCACAGGAAAGCAGAACCAGAACTACCATGAGAAAGCGATGACGACCTCTGATTGTTTCTCAACAATCGAGTCGAATCAGTTGGATTAGCGATCTCATGGTTATCACCCTCCGGTTGCGCAAGTGAACCCGATACGCAACCGAAATAGCCGTCGAAACTGAAATTCCCGACGGGCTCCGGGTCTCGGAAAACGTCGGGAACGGACCTTTCACGTGTGTTTCAGGAGGTAAGATCTATTCGTGGAGTTTTCCTTGGACAACCTCTTCCATCGGCCAGGGGGTGACGCCGGCTCGGGCTGAACGCCAGTCGGCGAAGTCCTTTTTGAGCTCTTCCTGGGACTCGAGCAGCCTCTTGCAGTCAGGGCATCGCTCTTTTACTTTTTCCAGGTAAGCCTGGGTGGTTTTGGCAAAATCGACGATGGTTTCTTCATCCATCTGGACGATCTCGGAGTGTTTCCTTGAATCTGCGAATGGCTTCGGCATTGAGATTGTTGAGCCAGCTGTAGCTCCAGAGCTGGGTTTCCTTGGCGGCAGTGTCAACGAATCCATTTGAGGTCATCTCCCAGCTTGTCATAGGAATCCTTGTTGAAGAAGAAGATAAATTGGCAGGCAGGCTGATGAACACCAGGTTGAATGATGTATTTGGTCACTTCATCAAAACCCATCGGGTAGTTGACTGCCGGTGAAGAGAATTCAGCGGCATCCAGCACGCCGGTCTGCAGTGACAGGTAGACCTCTCCGCCGGGTGTCGCTACACCGGATGCACCGAGTTCGTTGAGGATATCGAGATACCAGCCCCAGGTTCTGACTTTCATACCCTTTGAAATCTTCCATTTTGGAAGCTCTGATGTTTGAGTTGAGCCCCATTTCCTGGCCAGCCTGGCCGCCGGGCAGGGCGACGAGGTTATACTGTGCATAGAGGGCCTGCAGCTCTTCAAGGCCGCCTCTCTCATAGAGCCAGATGTTATAGAGTTCTGCATCAAGGCCGTACGGCACGGAGCCAAAGGCGATAAAGGCCTCATTTTTACCTTTCCAGTATCCTGGCCAGTCATGCCCGGCATCGAAGGACCCCTTGCTAACCGCATCGAATATCTCCATGGCGGGAATCAGTTCTCCTGCAGAAAAGGGTTTGATATCGAGACGTCCGCCGGAGGCAAGTCGAACGGTGTCAGAGAAATGAACAGCCATATCATAGAACAGCAACCCTTTTGACCAGGGCATTACCATTTTCCAGCGATGTTTTTCATCACTGGTTTCTACTTTGAGATCCTTTACCCGCTCGATCCTGTCGTCTGCTCCGAACTTGGTTCGAGTCGACTTTTTTCTTCTCTTCCGCCAGTCCAATGCTCACGCTCGAAAATAAAAACAGGAACATTGCCGCCATGGTGATCCATCGTTTCATTGCATCTGCCTCCTCATTTAGGTTAGTGAGACCGTTGTTTTGAAGCCTCAGAATTGATGCTGAAAAAGATTGATCGGCTTGCCCGTCATGTACCGCCGCCTTCACCGTTTAGAGCCATGGTGAACCTGACCTTCTCCCCGGGTGGTGCACACGGAACCAAGCCCGCGTGCGTCCCCCGTCTCGTCTTCTAAGACCTAAAGCAATTGCCATGCCATTTGTGACAATCTGCGAAGATCCCCACTCAGCCGACCACCTATGGAGATCGGGAGGGATAAAAAAAGAAACCGATCAATGAGGCGGCAAGCTTCTGTGTATCAAAATTGCTACTAGTTGCATATTTACTACACTTTGGGGCAGCTTCGTTTTTCCAACAAGAAAGTGTGCCATACTCGGGAATCAAACCGCTCTAACCACCTAAGGAAGGAGATGACAGCACGATTGAACACCGATCTCCCATTTCCAGTGCGAGACCACCCCCAGTGACTGCCAGGCCCCTGGAGCGCTGAAGACAACCAAATCACAAACCTGCAAGAACCTGGAATGAATAGAAAATTGACCGAAATGTATCAAATAAGATACAAGCCGTGCCGGCCATCACCTTATCGTCGTGGAGAACGGGGCTAAAACTCGCCCCTGTGCTGGCACTGAAATTGCTTTAACCAGGCCTGTTACGCACTGTAGCCAGAGAAAAAATAAGGCGGCCCGATCTTCCCGGCCGGATCTATACAGGAGGTCAATATGCTCGAAAATCAGAGATTCGGTCGCCGTGATAACCGGCGGAGCCAGTGGGATCGGCCTGGCGTTTGCCCGATACTGGGTCAAAAACGAGGGCAAAGGGTCGTGCTTGGCAGATATTTCCGAAAAGGCTCTGGCTGCTGCACAGGAAGGAGTTTGAAAAGAAGGTGATAACCAGTGAAATGCAATGTAACCAGCGAAGCGGATAGCCAGAAACTTGCCGAAACGGCGATGGACGCTTTTGGCAGAATTAATCTGATAGCTCCGTTTGCAGGAATTATCAAGGATGGGTTGATGCTCTCCCCTGATCGAGAGACAGGTAAGGTTACGTTCGAAAAGATGTCTCTGGAGCAGTTTCATTCAGTTATCGATGTCAATCTGACGGGTGTTTTTCTAACAGTTCGCGATTGTGCGGAAAAAATGATCAACAACGGCGATCATGGCTTGATCTGTCTGGTCTCATCTACCGGTTCACTGGGAACGGCAGGACAGATAAACTATTCATCGATCAAAAGCGGCAATTTCAGTAATGCCAAAGGTCATCACAGCTGAATTTTTCAGACGGGGTGTGGCCGACCGTATTCGATGTGTGGCGGTTGCTCCAGGGTATGTGGCCACCCCGATACTGGAGGGCATGAACCAGCAGGCACTGTCCAAAATTCTTGACAATGTGCCGATCGGCCGTTTCATCGATCCTGGACGAGGTTGCTTCCCTGGTAGGAGAGACTCTATAGAAACGAAGCGCTGGCCGGCGAGGTTTTTTTTATACACGGCGGTTTGAGAATGGGCTCAAGGGGATGAATGCAAGGTCCGAGGAGTACCAGTTTTGTCGAATTTATTAATAAAATGGGAGGATTAACCATGAGCCGTGTCAGCATAATCGGTGCCTACAATACAAAATTCGGTGCCTTTGTCGGAAAAGAACCGGGATACCGGCGAGCATCACCGATACCAAAATCGTATTACGAATTTCTGATCGAAGGCGGGCCGGGGGGCTCTTGAGGATGCGGGCGTCGAAGCCTGGTGAAATCGATGGCATATGGGTGGGATCCTGTTCACCTTCACTGTTTGTCAACCAGGAACATGTGGCGCTCCGCTCGGGCTGGAGGTCGCCCCCGATGAATTTCGTTTTCTGCCGACAACAAGGACCGAAGGGGCCTGTGCATCTTCATCAGTTGCCCTTTATAACGCGGCCTGGGCTATCGAGTCCGGGCGGTTTAAAAAAGTGCTGGTAATCGGAGTGGAGAAAATGACCCTGCTGACCACCAGAGACACGACCCATACGCTGGCCTGCTCATCATACTGGCCCGAGGAAGGCTCCCGGGGTATGACCTTTCCCGGGTTGTTTGCCGAATATGCAAAAGGCTATATGGCCCATTATCGGATACACTCTGGAGGATCTGCAAAAGATGCTGGCTGCCGTTTCGGCACTGGCGTACAGAAACGGTGTCGAAAATCCGCTGGCCCATTTCGGGAAAAACAGCCCCCCCGAGCGTCTCGGTCTGTTCAGCCGCGGAAGCGATCCTGGCTCTGCCTGAAACGGGTAAGGGCTCAAATCCGCTTATCGCCGATCCACTGAGGCTGCACGACTGTTCCCTGATTTCTGATGGAGCAGCAGCAGTTGTTTTGTCGGAATCCGAAGAGGCGAAGTCGGTGAGCTCGCCGGGTTGTCGAGATCGCCGGTTTGGGAATGGCCACTGAGCGGCTACAGGAGAGCGTTCAGGCCCAATATGCACGAATTGATAGCCGGCAAGATGGCGGTAAACGGTTCGTTTGAGGAAGCGGGTATCACCATCGATGATGTCGATTTTGCCGAGGTGCACGACTGTTTTACGATAAACCAGCTGTTATGCACCGAAGCTCTGGGGCTTGTCAAAGGACGGCAGGGCCGGGCTGGGATTATCGTGGAAGGCCGATTTCAGGCCGGATGATGACTGCCCGGTTAACCTGTCGGGCGGCCTGAAGGCCAAAGGCCATCCTGTCGGCGCCACCGGCGTTTCGATGCACGCCCTGGCATATAAGCAGCTGGTCGGGGAACCGATCGGCAAGTGCCGCCGGAGCCGGAAATCGCCGGAAACGGGTGTGGTGTTCAATGTCGGTGGCTCGGCGGCAACAAATTGTGTTACCACGTTGAGAAGGAGGAAATAGCGCAGGGGCGGAATCAAGCAGATTGCAGGCCGCATTTATTTCCAGAACGGTGTTCCAGGCTGATGATTGTGACAGATGAGCCAACTAAACATACCGACTATCCGGACAGTTTCTTACAAGACGCTGCTCGACAATATGCAGATTGGCGTCATTGTCACGGATGGTAACGGCATCATCACCTATATCAATAAAACGTATCGCCCGTTTTCTCGAGTATCGACGAGGAAAAAGCCATCGGTCAGCATGTCACGGCTCTGGTTTCGAACACACGACTGCATATCGTTGCTGAGACCGGGCAGGCCGAGATCAACTGCCCGCACAAACATGAAGGCACCGGCTATCTGGTACACAGGCTGCCGATCAGGGAAAACGATGCAGTTGTCGCTGTTCTGGGCCTGGTGCTGTTCGATAATGCGGCAACGGCAGTCCAGCTCGCCGAGGAACTTTCCCACCTGGAGGAGAAGTTAAAGCACTACCAGAAAAAATTATCTACGATTCACCGGGCCACCTATTCATTCGAACATATCATTGGCGACAGTGTATCTCTTCAAGAACACAAAAAAGGAAGCCGCAGAAGGCGTCCGCGAACCGAGCCTGCCAGTCCTGATTAAAGGTGAATCGGGGACAGGCAAGGAACTGTTTGCCCATGCCATTCACCAGGCCAGTCCCCGGAGTGCTTTTCCCTTTGTAAAGGTAAACTGTGCTGCGATACCTAAAGATCTGCTGGAGTCAGAACTTTTCGGATATGACAGAGGTGCTTTCAGCGGAGCTGATCCGAAGGGTAAAATAGGAAAATTCGAACTCGCCCATATGGGTACTATATTTCTTGATGAAATTGGCGACATGCCTCTGGAGATGCAGCCTAAACTTCTCAGGGTATTGGAAATGAAGGAAATCGAGCGGCTTGGAGGCAACAAAACGATATCTTCGGATTTCAGGGTGATTGCAGCGACAAATCAGAACATCGAAAAATTAGTTAAAAGCGGTCATGTTCAGATCTGATCTGTATTATCGGCTTAATGGTATGGAGATTACCATAGCACCGCTGAGAGCGAGAAAAGAAGACATTATTCCGCTGGCATATCATTTCCTGCAGCAGGCGGAAAAAGGCCCGACCGGTAAAGGCGTTCGTTTCCGCTCTCGGGTCAAACGCGCCCTGGAATCCTATGATTGGCCGGGCAACGGCCGAGAATTGCGTTATTTCTCATCGAGAGCCGTGCTGTTTAGATCGAGTCATCGGCATCTCTGGTTGAGTTTGATGATCTGCCGAAGCATATCAAAACGGTTTCTGATCGTTTCCGGATCAGTACGAGGACATCGCTTCGTGATTTATCTGATGGAGGCCGAAAAATATGCCATCAGGAAGCCCTGGCAGAGGCCGGTGAAAATAAATCGAGGGCTGCAGGTATCCTCGGGATACACCGAACCCTTCTCTACCGGAAAATGAAAGCAGCCTCGGAGCTGACAACCCATCCTGATTCAAACGAGACTCCTGTCCCATGCCAATCGCCACAGCAGACTGCCAGCAGTGACTATCAATTCTCCGTGAGACGATATTACAAAAGTATGGCAATCTTTAATGCAGCAAACGTGTCACTGTATGTATCAAAAAGTATACATGTAGCAGAAAGGGGACGTATTGTCGATGAGCACTGAAAAAAATACGCCGCTCGACCATACCGGCATCAATCTCTTCGATCGAACCGGAGCGAACTGTCCATCGAGGAGGAGCTTGAAGCCTTAACGCTGATTTTCGAACATATCGGTGAAGGGATCCTGTGTCGATAAATGCAGAGGGCATTATTACCCATTTTAATAAGGCGTACGGCCGATACCTCAATATCGATCCAGCTGCTCAGATCGGCAGACATATCACCGATGTCGTTGAGAATACCCGTATGCACATTGTGGCCAAAACAGGAAAGGCAGAAATAAACGACCGCCAGTCCATCAAGGGCCAGAATATGATCGTCCAGCGTATTCCAATAAAAAAAAATGGGGAGACAATCGCCGTTTTCGGTCAGGTAATTTTCAAGGATGTAAAAGAAGTCGGCAAACTCGCTAAAAAGCTCGATGAACTTGAATCAAAGGTCCGCATTTATCAAAAAGAGCTGGACTCTCTGCGAGTGGCCAAGTATTCGATCGACAGCATTGTGGGCGAGAAGTTTGCTTATCAAGCAGGCAAGAAAAGAAGCTTTAAAAGCGGCCGCCAAGAGTCTGTCAGTCCTGATAACAGGGGAATCCGGAACCGGGAAGGAGCTTTTTGCACAAGCCATTCACAATGCCAGCAGAAAGGAAGCACAAGCCGATCATCAGGCTCAACTGCGCAGCCATACCTGGCGAGCTTCTGGAGTCTGAGCTGTTCGGTTATGAAAAGGGTGCTTTTACCGGAGCGAAAACGAGCGGGAAAAAAGGTAAGTTTGAACTGGCTCACCAGGGCACACTTTTTCTCGATGAAATCGGCGATTTACCGCATTGAAATGCAGCCAAAGCTGTTGCGCGCCCTCGAGGAAAAGGAATTCGAACGAGTGGGAGGCAACCGCGTACTGCGTTCCGATTTCAGGCTGATAGCCGCCAGCAACCAGGATCTGGAAGCAAAGGTTAAGGAGAAAACCTTCAGGGCCGATCTGTTTTATCGTCTCAACGTCATGCCGGTCCATATCCCGCCGTTGCGTGAAAGGGGAAATGACATCCTGTTGATAGCGCGGCATATTCTTGAGAAAGATAGTGGAAGATACGAACAAAGAGGATTTGACTTTTACAGCCTGACGCTGAAGAACTTCTGCTGCACCATAACTGGCCCGGAAACGTCAGGGAACTGAATAATGTTATTGAACGAACAGCAGCTACCTGCGAGGGAGCAGCAGATCACATCTGCCGATCTGCCATTCTATCTGCATCAAGAATAAAATTTCTTCCGGGAGCAATCCAGCAATCACTGCTCAAAGAGGTTGTGGCAAAAGCAGAAAAAACGGCGATTCAGGATGCTTTGAACCTGACAGACTACAGCAAGGTGCGCGCCGCAGACCTGCTTGGCATTCACCGCACGCTGCTCTACAAGAAAATCAAGAAATATCGAATCACCCTAGTTCCTGGCTGATTTACTCTCTGCAACCTTAGGGCGTACGCGGGTTTTACTCTGCAGGATCCGTTAACCGAAGGCCCATTTTCTCCGGAATGAAAGATCCTGCTGTCCATAATGCTCAAGCGGTTCCCGGATGATGGGCTCAAAATCCATCTGCTCAAGAATATCCTTTGTGCAGATCGAATCCCGGAGCAATCTCCACCAGAACCATACCTTCTGCTGGTCAGCTAAAGACGCATCGTTCTGTAATATAGATGTGCTTTCTGCTGCCTGTTTTGCCGAGTATTCTCCACTGAAGGTTACATGCTCAACCTCACCTTTGACAAATTTTCTGGCTCTGCCCTCTGCTTGCAATTCTGATTTTTCCATCCTCGACCGATGATCTCCAGGCCTCCGGCGGTAAATGTACCAACAAATACGACCGTCTTTGGCATTTTGACTGATATTGATGAATCCGCCGGCACCGGCCAGTTTAGAGCCGAACTTGCTGACATTGACGTTACCTTTTCCGGTCTGCCTCAGCCATTCCCAGAAAAGCGATATCGAGACCTCCGCCGTCGTAAAAATCGAACTGATATGGCTGATCGATCAAGGCCTCCGTATTGATCGCAGCACCAAAGCTCAGACCCTCCCACCGGTATTCCGCCGATGACGCCGGGTTCAGCGGTTAGCACGATACAGTCAAGCACGCCTTCTTCATTGACAACATTTGACAACCCCTTCCGGCATACCGATGCCAAGATTGACGATATCACCGGTTTTAAGCTCAAAAGCAGCCCGCCGGGCGATAATTTTACGGGGACACATCTGCATAGGCGGCTATGGATTGCCACAGGAACCCTGATTTCACTGCTGAAAGACGGGATTATACGCGTTCCCCGAAGGTCTGCCAGTGATTTTCCGGCTCCGAGACGACAACGTAATCAACAAAAATACCGGGAATTTTAACATCGCGGGCATTGAGGCGTGCCATAATCAGCGACCCGTTCGACCTGCACGATCACCGTGCCGCCTGAATTTCTGGCGGCCATTGCAATTGCGAGCGACCTCGAGGGTGAGCGCTTCTTTCTCCATGGTTATATTGCCGGCAGGATCAGCGGTGGTTCCGCGAATAAGCGCAATATCCACCGGGAATCGTTTTATAGGCGAGATACTCTTCACCGTCGATAGATCATCAATTCGACAAGATCCTCGGTTGTTATGTCGTTTATCTTGCCGCCTCCGTTTCGTGGGTCGACATAGGTGCCAAGTCCCGACCGTGCTGATGGTACGCGGTTTCTTTGCGGCCGTATCCCTGAACATGGTGCGAAATAATGCCCTGGGGCAGGTTGTAAGCGATGATTTTATTTTCAATCGCCTGTTTCTGAAGGCTCGGGACCAGGCCCCAGTGACCGCCGATGACCTTGCCGACCATGCCTGGATGGCCGAAATGATTGAGCCCTCTTGTTTTTCCCGTCCCCCTGGCCGGCAGCATAAATCAGCCCGAGATCAGCAGGTTCTCCGGAGGCAAGAAAGCGCTCTTCCAGGGCGATGGCCAGATGCTCGGCAAAGCCGATGCCGACGAAACCGCCGGTGGCGATCATGTCACCGTTTTTTACCGCCGAAACGGCTTCTGCCGCCGACACGACTTTATTGCTCTTGGCATATACCATGTCTGAACCAGAAATCGTGGATGTTAAGGATCACCTCTTGACCGAGCCATTCAGTCTTCGGGGCAGTTGATCCGTTTATCGTTTCAAAGCAATTATGCAAAAAATGCGCCCGAGATGATGCAGCGTGGACAGAACGGTGCAGATGCGGTTCAACTCCGATCCTGTCGGAAACCGGTTCAATTATTTGTCTGGCGACAGCACAGGGGTGGTGGCAATCGATAACTTCAGCAGAAAGGTAGGGGGCAGGAAGGGACTGAAAGGAAAAGGGGTCGTCTTCGGTCCGACCCCTTTTCTTGTGATGCGTTTCACCGGGCCTTGCCCGATGAACGTACGGCGAATGCTACTTGAACAAGGAAAACAGCGCCTTTCGTGTCGAGGAGAGCGACTCCTGGTTCTTGATTATCTCTTTGAGTTCTCCCGGGTCAAGATGCACGGCCCCGCAGTCTTCGTTGACGCAGATGTCGATTTTCACATTACCCTCGTCCACTTCCGCCAGGCTCGCAGTCCCGCAGCGGAAGCAGTGGTATTTATGGTCTTCGCGATACTGTTCGTCGGCAGCTTTGGAAGATTCGTTCCTCAGATTCTTTATCAGTTCCTTGTCCCGCTCTGCGAAAAAAGCCTCTTCTGTTCCCTTTTTAGGCTGCAGCAGGTTGACCGTTACAGTTTTTCTAGCCATCGACAATTTCCTCCGGTGGTTGGTTTTATGGTGGTTTTAAATCCCGTATGGCAAGAGTAAAGACGACCCCTGCCAAAGTCAATGGAGGCCGGCCCATTTTCAGGCAGGCCGACAACTCACCCCAGCTGCCCCGAACCTGGAGGACCTTATCCCGAAGCCTAAAGAAACAGCACCACAGTTCCCAAACCAGACGGTCACCGGGAATGCGATGATGGCCTGCGCTGAATTGGTGATTACTGTGATGGAAATAAAACGACAGGAACACCCATGGGCACCTCACAAAAACTTGAAGCCAGACTCCTTTACCTGAACCAGCTGCACAACATCCTCGGCGAACTGCAGAAAATCTGCATCGAGATGAGCAGACACACGCCGGACCGTCACCTGATTTCATACGCGCGCATTCCGCTGCTGAGCGATGATCTCTCACCGATCGGTGCTCCGGAAGATCTGGTCAGCCGGTTCAAGTGCGTCGCCTCCTACCAGCTCGTTCTGCAGGGACTGCCGTTTGCTCCCCCCGACCTGGGCGTTCAGCCGGGCAGCAATGAGTGTCCGGAAACGGAGACCATAGCGCGTTGCCTGCGCGCCATGATCGGCGACCTGACCGGCACCTGGCATCGGGGACCGCTCTGGGAGATATCAGGCGCCGGCCTCTACACCGAGCTCAAGCGCGAGTATATCCTGCGTTACCTGCGCTATTTCCTGGTCGTTGCAGAGGAGTACAGCGTCGATGCAGCTGCCCGATTCTGACACCAGTCCCATTTTCTATTACTGAAACAGATTATTGATGTAAATTTCCGGCGGATTCGGTAGATCAAACACAAGGCATCAACTTTTATAGATAACAACGATGATCAAAAAGACGATTCTGAGCCTGTTCGCCGCCGCAGCCCTGCTGGCCCTGGTATACTACCTGATGGGCTCTGGCGCCGGCGAGCAGAAGCGGCCCCAGCGCCGGGCCTCGGCTGTCGGGGTCGAGACGGCCCTGGTCGAGACCCGTGATCTGACCGCCAACCGGGTATTCATCGGCACGCTCGAGGCGGAAAACAAGTTCGACGCCGCCTTCAAGGTCGGCGGCCGGGTCCTGGAAATGGCCGTCAACCTCGGAGACTGTCTGGAAAAAGGCGCACTGATCGCCCGCCTGGACAGCGAGGAATTCTCCCAGCAGCTGGCCCAGGCCCAGGCCGAACTCGACGTTGCCCGCGCCTCGCTGGCGGAGGCCCGCAGCCGGCTGAACGCCGCCAAACGCAATTTTGAAAGAGCGGCGACATTACGGGAAAAGAAGGTATCCTCCGCCGCCGAACTCGAGGCCTCGGAAACCGAAATGCTCACCCAGCAGGCCGGGGTCAAACTGGCCGAAGCCCAGATTCAACAGCGTGAGGCGGCCCTGCGGGCAGCCGAGGTGCGAATGTCCTACACCACCCTGCGGGCCGACTGGCAGTCCGGCGCAGCCGATGTCTGCCGCTACGTCGCCAACAAGTATGTCGACGAGGGCGACACCATCTCGGCCAACACCCGGATCGTCACCATGGTCGATCTTTCCCAGCTCAACGCGGTCATCAACGTGGCTGAAAGAGATTACGCCCTGCTGCAGGTCGGCCAATCGGCCCGGATCAGTGTCGACTCCCTTCCCGAAATGAGCTTTACCGGCACGGTCAGGCGCCTGGCGCCCATTTTCGACAGCGCCAGCCGCCAGGCCCGGGTGGAGATCACCGTCCCCAACCCGGAAAGCATCCTGAAAAGCGGCATGTTCGCCCGTGTTCAGATAGAGCTCGGCCGCGCCGAACAGGCTGTCGCGGTGCCGACCGACGCGGTTATCCAGCGTCTGGACGCCTACGGCGTCTTCGTGGTTGAAGACGGCAGCGCCCGTTTCGTTCCAGTCCGGCCCGGCATCGAAGCCGCCGGCTGGACCCAGGTGACCGACCTGGAAGCAGGCCAGACGGTGGTCACCCTGGGACACCACCTGCTCAGCGACGGAACTCCGGTGACCCTCTCCGGTGACCAGCCTGAACGACCCGAACGGCAGGGCCGACCAGAGAAACCATAGAGTGGCGGCCATGAACATCAGTTCGTTTACCACCGCACGGCCCGTGTTCACCTGCATGGTGACGCTGATCATCATTATCCTCGGGGGCGTGGCCCTCACCCGCCTGCCCATCGACCTGCTCCCCGAAATTGCCTACCCGGTGCTGAGCATCAACACCGAATACGGCAATGCCGCGCCCGAGGAGGTGGAGAAGCTGGTCACCGAAGTGGTGGAAAGCGCCGTCTCGGTCATCCAGGGCATCAAGGAAGTGACCTCGGAATCCTCCGAGGGCAACAGCCGCGTGCGGGTATCGTTTACCTGGGGCACCAACCTCGACGCCGCCTCCAACGATGTCCGCGACCGGCTCGACCGGGTCATCAACAACCTGCCCGATGAGGCTGAGCGGCCCCAGATCCGCAAGTTCGACCCGAACAGCGCCCCGATACTGATTTTCGGCGCCGCCTCCGACCTCGACCCGATAGAACTGCGGCGCCTGATCGACGACCAGATCAGCTACCGGATCGAGCAGGTTCCCGGCGTGGCCGCACTCGATGTCTGGGGCGGCCTGGAACGGGAGATCCGGATCGAGATCGACCCGGACCGGATGAGGGCCCTGCAGATCTCCCTCGACACCATCCGCTCGGCGATACGCGATGCCAACATCAGCCTGCCGGCCGGCACCATCGAATCGGGCAACACCGAAATCCGGCTGCGCACCCCCGGTGAACTGACCAGCGTCGAGCAGCTTTATGATCTGGTCGTCGACCGCCGCGGCGACGCGCCCATTTATCTGAAGCAGGTGGCCGATGTGCTGGACACCCATTCGGAAATCACCCGCATCGTCCGGATCAACGGCCGGCCGGGTGTCTACCTGGCCATTCGCAAGCAGTCGGGCACCAATACGGTCCAGGTCGCCCGCCAGGCCAAAAAGGTTATTGACCAGATCAATGTCGATTTCCCCCAGATCGAGCTGATATCGATCGTCGACACCTCGGATTATATCCAGCGCTCGCTGGCCAACGTGGGCCGCACCATGGTCATCGGCGGACTGCTCGCCAGCGTGGTCCTGCTGACCTTTCTGCTCAACCTGCGCGCCACCCTGGTGGTGATAACCGCGATCCCGGTGGCGGTCATCTCCACCTTTGCCATGATGTATTTCGGCAACCTGACCCTGAACCTGATGACCCTGGGCGGACTGGCCCTGGGACTGGGCATGATGGTCGACAACTCGATCGTGGTCCTGGAAAACATCCTGCGCCGCTTCCAGAATCTCAAGGAAAGCGCCATGCAGGCCGCCGTCCGGGGCTCCAGCGAGGTGACCGGGGCGATCATCGCCTCCACCTGCACGACCCTGGTCATTTTCGTGCCGATGCTCTTCACCCGTGAAATTTCCGGGCTGCTGTTCAGGCAGTTCATGTACGTGGTCGCCTTTGCCCTGCTCTGCTCGCTGCTGACCGCCCTGACCATCGTGCCGATGCTGACCAGCCTGTTTCTGAAGGCCGGGGAAGACCGCCAGGCCGCCCGGCCCAGGAGCCGGATCACGGCCGGCATGGCCAGGGCACACGTTTCACTCTACAACGGCTATGAAGCCGCACTGGCCGCCTGCCTGCGCAATCCCCTGCTCTGCGTCGTCGCCGTCATTTTCATGTTCGGCGCCACCCTGGCCCTGATTCCACGGATCGGAACGGAGTTCATGCCCGCCTCGGACGAGGGGCAGGTCCGGGTCAGTGTCGACCTGGCCAGCGGCACCCGGCTCGAAGTATTGGACCAGGTAATGAGCGGCATCGAGAAAACGGTAAAGGAATCGGTCCCGGAAATGCGGGCCATGGTCGCCAACCTGGGTTCATCGGGCGGCCGCGGCGACGCCGCCGGCGGTGACATCCGCATCTCGCTGGTGCCGGTCCTGGAACGGGACCGCTCGAGTGACGAAGTGGCAAAGGCACTGCGCTCGCAGATCGGCACGGTGCCGGGCGCCGAGGTTCGCGTCCGGGCCGGCCAGGGCCTGTTTCTGCTGTCGCGGCTGCTGGGCGGCGGGGAAGACAACCTGGAAGTTGAGGTTCTCGGCTACGAACTGTCGATCATCGACAGCCTGGCGCTGGCCGTGGAGGAGCAGATACAGGATATCCCGGGCGTGACCGACACCCGGCGCGGCCGCCGCGACGGTGTCCCCCAGCAGCTGCTGGAAATAGACCGGGACCGGGCCGCCGATCTCGGCTTCACCGTGGCCCAGATCGCCCGGGTCCTGGAGACTGCCCTTTCGGGCACCCGGGCCGGCCAGTTCCGGGACGGCAGCGGAGAAGAGGTCGACATCCGGGTCAAGGTCAAGGATGCCAAGCAACTGAGCATAGAGGAACTGCTGACGCTGACCATCACCAACAACCGCGGCGAAGCGGTTTCACTGCGTAACCTGATGGTTCCGCGGCCCGGCATCGGGCCGGTGGAGATCGAGCGCAAAAACCAGCAGCGCATGGTTGATATCCGCGCCAACATCGCCGATCGTCCGCTCGGCGACGTGGCCTCCGAGGCCCAGAAACGACTGGCCGAGATACCCCGTCCGCGGGGCTATGAGATCATGCTCTCGGGCGATGTCGAGGAGCAGGCAAAATCCTTCAGGGAAATGCTGATCGGCATCATTCTCGCCACCCTGCTCGTCTACATGGTGCTGGCTTCGCTCTATGAGTCGCTGCTCTCCCCGGTCATCGTCATGCTCACCGTGCCGCTGCCGCTGATCGGCGTCGTACTGACCCTGCTGATGACCGGCACCACCTTCAATATCCAGAGCTTCATCGGCTGCATCATGCTGGTCGGCATCGTAGTCAACAACGCTATTTTGATCGTCGACCGGGCCAATGTGCTGTTCCACGAAAATGGCCGCCCCCTTCTCGAAGCAGTGCGAACCGCCGGTAAAGACCGGCTGAGGCCGGTACTGATGACTTCGCTCACCACCATCCTCTCCCTGCTGCCCCTGGCCATCGGTATCGGAGAGGGCAGCGAGGCCCAGGCCCCGCTGGCCCGGGCGGTGCTCGGGGGTCTGCTGAGTGCCACCCTGATCACCCTGGTCTATATCCCGGTCATGTACCTGCTGTTCAACCGCCGGGCCGAGCGCAGACGTGTGCAGGCCCAGGCGGGGGCCGCCTCATGAAGCTGTTGACCAGACTGTTTATGGGCTCGGCGGCACTCCTGCTGCTGGCCGCCTGTGCAGCCGAGATTCCTCCCGACGACCTGACAACCAGCCCGGTCGATCTGAGCGCGCCGGGTGGCGTCATCGACCCGCCGACGGTCGGCGGCCCGGATGATCGGGTCAGGCCCGCTTCAGAACCGGAAGCAGAACCGGAAGCGGAAGCGGTAGATTTTTCCAAGCCCCCGCCCGCTCTTCCCGAACTCCCTGCCGACGGCATCCTGGACCTGACCCTGGAACAGGCCGTGGTAACCGCCCTTTCGCGCAACCGCTCCCTGCGTGTCGAACAGCTCGAACCGGTGATTGCCGGCACCTTCGTCGAACAGGAGCTGGCCGAATTCGACCCGGTCCTGTTTGCCAGCGGCAGCTATGAAAGCTACCGCGACCGTTCACTCGACGATGCCGCCGCCCGATTCTTCTCGATTGACGGCACCCGCACCAACCTGCGCGCCGGTTTCCGCCAGAGCTTTCTCACCGGTACCGACCTCAGCCTCGATCTGGACCTCAATAATCGTGAAGACGACCGGGCCGATTTCTCCGAGGAGGGCCGCCTCGGTCTGAACCTGACCCAGGCCCTGCTCCGCGACCGCGGTGTCGCCGCCAATATCGTCGGCATCCGGCAGGCAGAAACCTCTAAACTGGCCTCTGTCTATCGCCTCCGGGGGTTCACTGAAAGTCTGGTGGCGGAAGTGGAAACGACCTTCTGGGACTACGCCCTGGCCGTCCGTCAGGTCGAAATTTTCGAAGAATCGTTCGATCTGGCCCAAAAGCAGCTGGCCAACATCCAGACCCGCATCGAGGTCGGCCAGCTGGCCGAGACTGAAAAGACCGTCGGCGACGCCGAACTGGCACTGCGCCAGCAGCAGCTGATCGATGCCCGCACCGACCGTGAGCGGGCTCGCCTGACCCTGCTCAGACTGCTCAATCCGCCGGCCGCCGAGGGCTGGGAACGGCAGATAACCCTGAGCGAGAAAACGATCGTGCCGGAAGTTACCCTGGGCAGCCCCGAAGAGCACGAAGCCCTGGCCGTCCGGCTGCGCCCCGACCTGAACGAGGCCCGGCTGCAGGCGCGCCGGGGGGAACTGGAGACGGTGCAGACCAGAAACGGGCTCTTACCCCGCCTCGACCTGTTCATGATCCTCGGCAAAACCGGCTATTCCCAGAGTTTTTCGAGCAGCTTCGAGGACCTGGACGGGCCGGGCTATGACTTCACCATCGGCCTCGACTACGAGTTTCCACTTTACAACCGCGAAGCCTCGGCCCTGGACCGCCGGGCCCGGGCCTCCTACGACCAGGCCCTGGAGTCGATCGAAAACCTCAGGCAGCTGATATCGCTCGAAGTCCGAAATGCCCTGCTGGAAGTGGAGCGCAGCCTGCAGCAGATTGCTGCCAGCGCTTCGCGGCGGGCCCTCCAGGAAGAGGTTGCCCGGGCCGAGAACATCCGCTTCCAGGTCGGCACGGTGACCGCGCTCGACGTGGCCCGGGTAGGGCGAGACCTGCTCGAGAGCCGGATCAACGAAGTTGAGGCGATCGTCAACTACCGCCAGTCACTGATCAATCTCTACCGTCTTGACGGGACCCTGCTGCTGCGCCGCGGCATACAGGGGCCGGGTGCGGAGGAAATCGTCCTGCAGCCCACCAAACACCCGTCCACCACTGCACGATGAAATTTCGCTATATTCTTTTTATCTCATTCCACTTTTTCGCTGCCCTCCTGCTGATGCTGCTGCTCTTCAGCGGCTGCGAGTCGAACCGGGACTGGCGTACGGCCAGCCGCGATTCGGCCGGGATGGCACCGGATCCGCAAAAAACGGACGAAGCCGTGGTGCAGGTCTATGGCGCTGACGCCTGGGGCTGGCGGGGCTGGTTCGCCATTCATACCTGGGTCGCCGTCAAGCGTCAGGGTGAGGGAGTTTACACGGTGTATGATGTGGTCGGCTGGCGCAGCTATCGCAACAAACCGGTGATGAGAATCAGCCAGGATATTCCCGACCGCTTCTGGTACGGAGCACAACCGAAAATTCTGGCCGAACGTCGCGGCGAGGGCGTTAACGAGCTGATCGATGCCATCGATCAGGCAGCGCGGAAATATCCCTGGCCAACCACCTACAAGGCCTTTCCGGGTCCCAACTCCAACACGTTTGTGGCCTGGATCGGCCGCCAGGTTCCCGAACTGGATCTTGACCTGCCCTTTTCGGCAATCGGCAGCGGTTATGTGAAACAGGCAGAAAAATGAAATTCGACGAGCAGGAACCCTGCTCGATGCAGCATGGTTGACCATCGCGAAAGAAACGTATCACGATCATTTCTTTTGCTGCCCTTTCTCCCAGCTGTCGATCACCTCTCTGGCCGCCCGAAACGCCTCGATCCCGGATGGCACGCCGCAGTAAACGGTCGACTGCAGCAGCACATCCTGGATTTCATCGACCGTGCAGCCGTTGCGCAGCGCCCCGAGCACATGCCCTTTCAGTTCCGTCGAGGCCTTCAGGGCGGCCAGCGTGGCGATGGTCACCAGGCTTCTCGTTTTGTCAGGCAGTACACCATCGACCCAGATCTCTCCCCAGCAGTTTTCAGTTACCATTTCCTGCAGCGGCCGGGTAAAATCGGTGGCCGACGACAACGCCCTGTCGACATATTCGTCGCCGAGGACCTTTCTGCGGGCCGCCATACCATCCTGATATTTTTTCGATTTCATTTCACACCCCCTTTCTCGCAATACTCCCGCGGAAGCTGAAAGAAGATCCACCGGCCAGCATCCCTGAAGACCGCTCAGCCCGGATACTTGCCCTCGATATAGTCGTTGAGATGCTGGATCTCCACGTTGTGCACGGTCATCTTGGCTTTCACCACATCCCCGATCGAAACGAGGCCGACCAGTCCGCCGTGATCGATAACCGGCAGGTGGCGAATCCGGTTCTCGGTCATGATCGTCATCAGCCCGTCGATCCCATCTTCGGGTGTTACGACGATGATGTCTCTGACCATTACCTCACTCACCGTCACCGTCGAAATATATTCGGGGTGGTTGTGGATGGCCTTGATCACATCGTTGGGCGCGACGATGCCGATCACTTCGTCAAAATCGTTGACCACGACCAGCGATCCAACCCGGTTGGCGATGAACATCGAGACGACCTCGACGAGCAGCATCGTCTCCTTGACCTTGATCACGTGCGACCCTTTCTCGGCAAGAATGTCTTTTACCTTCATGCGCAGACTCCCCTATGGTTACAGCCCAACTTTGAGCACTTCGTATTCGGTTAAACCCTCGAAAAGCCCCGCATAGGTTTCCTCATGCTCACGACGCTCAGCGCTCTTCTCGTAGCGGTCCCAGTCCTCCCTGGACTGCCACATGGACAAAATGATGACCGAACGCGGATCATCATAATTCACCAGGGTCTCGGTAGAGATATAGCCCTGGTGCCCCATCGCGTTTATCCGGGCCTTCATCAGCATGGCCTGGGCGTCTTTCAGGGCTTCTTCCCTGAACTTTCTTCTGATCAGAATTTTTACCGACATACGCTCCTCCTGGATGGCCTTCGCTTTGATGGATCGGTTAGACTGCAGTTCCAACAAGACATAACTGGATCAAACAAAACATTGTTATTATGCTACCGCTCAGCTAACTTTGCAGCAACTAATTTGACAAGACAGTAGAGTACCCGGCAAAATCGGGGTTCTGGTTTACAACCAGGGCCCTTTTTATAAACAACTGCTGAATGCCACTAACCGGAGTGAACAGATGAACAAGAAAGTGCTGCAGACCACGATTACCGGCAGCCTTCCCAAGCCTGCCTGGCTGGCCGAACCCGAGAAGCTGTGGTCCCCCTGGAAACTGGACGGTGAAACGCTGATCGAGGGCAAGCGGGACGCGGTCAAACTGGTGCTTCGCGATCAGGAACAGGCCGGCATCGACATCGTAAGCGACGGCGAACAGACCCGCCAGCACTTCGTCACCACCTTCATCGAGCACCTTGACGGGGTCGACTTCCAGCGCCGGCAGACGATGCGCATCCGCGACCGCTACGATGCCGATGTGCCGGTGGTGACCGGAGCTGTCCGCCGCCTGAGGCCGGTTTATCTGGAGGATGCCCGTTTTCTGCGGGCTCAAACCACCCGGCCGATCAAATTCACCCTGCCCGGCCCAATGACCATGGTCGACACCCTCTACGACGATCACTATCACAGCCGCGAGAAACTGGCCGGGGAGTTTGCCGCCATCCTCAACGAAGAGGCACATGAACTCCAGGCCGCCGGCGTCGATGTCATCCAGTTCGACGAGCCGGCCTTCAACGTCTTTTTCGATGAAGTGCGCGCCTGGGGGGTCAAGACCCTGGAACGGGCAGCGCAGGGCCTGAACTGCACAACCGCCGTTCACATCTGCTATGGCTACGGCATCCAGGCCAACACGGACTGGAAGAAAACGCTCGGTTCCGAGTGGCGCCAGTATGAGGAGACCTTTCCCCTGCTCCGGGAATCGACCATCGACCAGGTATCCCTGGAATGCCACAACTCCCGGGTGCCGATCGAGCTGATCGGCCTGCTCAAGGGCAAAGATGTGCTGGTCGGATCTATCGATGTCGCCACCGACCAGATCGAAACGCCGGAGGAAGTAGCGGCCACGATCCGTACCGCGCTCGATTATGTCGCACCGGATCGCCTCTACCCCTGCACCAACTGCGGCATGGTTCCCCTTGCCCGCAGCGTTGCGCTGGGCAAGCTCAAGGCCCTGGCAGCGGGGGCGGCGCTGGTGCGGGGTGAGGTGCTCGGCGGGTAACCAGCCGTTCAGCCCAGCAAAACCGGCAGACCTATTTCTCTCAACCTGAACCGACAACTATTCATGCCCAGACTTACCAAGATCATTGCCACCATATCTTCGCTCAACTGCTCGGTTGCCTTTATTGACAACCTCTACCAGGCCGGCATGAATGTCGCCCGACTGAATACGGCCCACATGGGCCATGACGACGCACAGCGGGTTGTTGACAACATCCGCACGGTGTCGGACAAGATCGGCATACTGCTCGACACCAAAGGGCCGGAAATACGAACCTGCCACTGTGTGGAAAATCTGAGGGTCAGTTATGGCGATGCCGTCCGGATCAGCAGCGAACCGGGAACGATGTCCCACGACGACATCATCTGCGTGTCGTACGAAAACTTTGTCAGGGATGTCCCGGTGGGCAGCTCCATTCTCATTGACGACGGCCATGTCGCCCTCGCCGTTCTCGAGAAGGACGACCAGTACCTCTACTGCTCGGCGGAAAACGACGGGGTAATCCAGGAGCGTAAATCGATCAATATCCCGGCAGTTCATGTAAAGCTGCCGGCACTCAGCGACAAGGACAAGGGGTTTATCCGCTTTGCCGCTGAAAACGGCCTGGATTTTATTGCCCACTCCTTTGTGCGCAATAAAGAGGACGTCCTGGCGGTCCAGGAAATTCTCGACGAAACGAATTCCCCGATCAAGATTATCGCCAAGATTGAAAACCATGAGGGGGTCAACAACCTGCATGAGATCCTCGATCACGCGTACGGGGTGATGATCGCCCGCGGCGACCTGGCTGTGGAAATCCCCACCGAGAAGATCCCCCTGATCCAGAAGAGCATCATCAGGGACTGCATCGAGCGCCGCAAACCGGTTATCGTCGCAACCCAGATGCTGCACTCCATGATCGACTCGCCCCGGCCCACCAGGGCGGAGGTTTCCGACGTGGCCAACGCCTGCCTGGATCACACCGACGCGCTGATGCTCTCCGGGGAGACAGCCAGCGGCAAATACCCTGAGCTGGCGGTCAGGTTCATGGCCAAAATCGCCGCAGAGGTTGAAAGCAAGCGGCAAGGATTCATGGATATCGGCTACACCCAGGAAAACAAGATCGCCGCCTACCTGGCAAAATCTGCCGTCAAAGCAGCTCTTCGGCTGAATACCAAGGCGATCATCGCCGATTCGCTCACCGGCACCTCGATCAGGGCGCTTGCAGCATATCGCGGGGCAAATGTCATATACGCCCAGGTCTACGATCGGCGGGTCATGCGGCGACTCTCCCTGTCCTACGGCGTCTACGCCGACTACATCCCCATGGAGCTGGGGCCCGGATCTCCGCTGCAGCAATCCATCTGCCGTCTTATAGACTGAAAAACGGTTCCGCGACGACGATCTTGTCGTCATCCTTGCCGGCAGCTTCGGCCCCCGGCAGGGAGCCAGTTTTATCGAGATCAGCTCGGCCGCCAACCTCAAGCTTAAATGTCACTGACCGTCTGCTGAGACAGCGTTGAGGAAGAATCGCGGGATACCCCTGTCGGGCCCGATGAACGTACGTTCCCCAACTGCTCTAAGACAATTTTTTTCCGGTATGCGCTTGACAGGCTTTTGGAATCATTCAATAAGAGTCACAACCATAAAATATGATCAGGGCCGCATCTTGATTCTTTGCTCTCCAATATCTATACTTGTTCTAACCTGGTTGAACAGTTGTCATTTGACTGGGGCAACAGCATGATAAATATTGTTCCACAAACATATACACAAGGAGAGCGCCATGAGCATGAGAGGAGAGAACATTTCTAAAGAGTATCAGAAGATGGTATGGGTACGGGACAAGGATGGTAAGGAGTATGCATGCTACATCGATGATCTCAAAGGTATAAAGAAAAAAGAAGACCTCACCGACGAAGAAAGAGAAAAATGCCTGGATATCAGCCAGGTGCTCGGTGACAGCTGGTAGGGATCGCTCTGCTCAATGCAGGCCCTGCGCCCCGTTTGCCCCCGCGGTAAACGGGGCTTTTCTTTTCACCCTTCACGGCTGCCCGGTGCTGACACCCGGGCCAGCCGCCAGGCCGACAGCAATGGTTACACTCAACATAAATGACAAAGATTACCACCTTGAGGCGGGACCCGATGAGCTGCTCGTCTGGGTCATACACGAAAAAGCCGGTTTAACCAAAACCCGTTTTGGCTGCGGGATTCAGATGTGCGGCTCCTGCAAGGTACTCCTGGACGGCGAAATTTCGTTCACCTGTAATAAGAAGATCAAGGATGTGCTGGATAAAAAGATAACGACCAGGGAAGCGTTGCCCGATGATCATCCCCTGTTCAACGCCAACAAGAATTGAAACCGGGAACGATTCGATGGTGAACGTCACGGACCCTGCAGACCGTCTTTCCCCCCTGGCACGATGACTGAGCACACCGAGAAAAAGTGCCCCGAATGCGGCCAGCGACTGCGTTTCCCCAAAAATGTCGGTGGCCTGGTAATGGCCTGTCCATCGTGCGGCAAAAAGTTCAGTTCGGATTTCAAACTCGGCAGCGCCAAACGTCGTGGTGTGCATCGCAAGCAAAGTCCTGCGCAGCGCGGCTTGTTGATGACCATTTTCGAGCTGCCCTCAAACATTGTCAGCCGCATCGCTCGGCTTATTTTCCCCAAATAGCTGCCGGCAACAATCGCAGCCTCTGCTCAACGGGCTCAACGCGCCATCCGCAGAAGCAAGGACAGACCAATGAGCAATGGAACCAGGCGGGCCGATATTCACATCGGCCAGAACGTATCCATCGTCTTGAAGCAGGACCAGCGATCCGGTCGACAACCTGCAACTTCTCCACGACAGTTTTCCTGACAGCTGTATCTGCCTCTCCATGTTGAATTTCAACGAGAAATTCGAAGAGCTGTTGCCAGCCTTTTTGGCCGGGTGAAGAGCTTATTCTGCCGCAAAGCTATAGCGTTTTTTAATAAGTCATCTGGTTGGGAACTCATCATGTTTTGGTAAGTCGCCGGGCGAAGTCAACCATGGAGCTCTTGAGCCCCAGAAAACATGTTGCTGCGGCTGAATGCCGGGATCTTCATCGAGGGTTCCTGCTGGGACGACAATATTTTTACCTCCCTGGACTGCCCAGGGCAGAGATGAACCACAGATTTTACAAAAGCAGGTGGCAAAGTATTTTGCATCAGGGTGTTCAAAACGGCCCACATGCTCCTGCCCGCTTTGCCATTCAAATTGTGCTGGGGGAACAAACAGGTTCGGGGCCTGGGCACTGCCGGTGAATTTTCTACAGCGGGAGCAATGACAGTACTGAAAAATTCTAAACGGGGGGCTTATTTCATACGTTACTTTTCCGCAGACACAGCTTCCTTTCATGATTCCTCCGATAAAAATGGTTAATATATAAATTACAGTGGCTTAACCTCTATTTCATTACACCTGGCGCAGTTGTCAAGGACCCCTTGACAACTGCTTTTCAGGCAGGACTCAGGGTAGCCATAAGTCATATGAGCAGGTGATAATAACGGGATCGTAGTTATGTTTTTCAGCCAACAGTCCCTCACTAATTTTCAGTACGTTTGAGCGAGTACAGGTGCCTAAGATTATTATTACCATTGAGGAAAACATGAGACAACGATTCGCACTCTTCAACTTTGCCATTCTCTTGTTATTTATTCTTTCCGGCTGTGCGGGTATGCAGACCGGATACGACCCACCTTCGGTCAGCCTGACCAGTTTCCGCTTTATTCCGGGCGATTCAATCGTGCCGAAATTTGAAGTAGGGCTGCGTATCATCAACCCCAACCGCGACGCTCTGGAACTGGAGGGACTGTTCTACAGCATCACCATAGAAAATAATAAGATTATCTCGGGAGTGGCAAATGATCTGCCCAGAATCGAGGGCTATGGAGAAGAAGACATTCTGCTCGAGGCAGTGGTTGATGTCGTCGGCGGAGCAAAACTGCTGCAGTCGCTTGTGCACCACCAGAAAGGCAGCATTGAATATGGATTCAACGCCAAGCTGGATCTGGGCTCTTTTCAACCACCGTTGAGGGTTTCGGAAAAGGGGGAGTTCTCGATGCGCGACCTTCAGTAGGCTGGGTCAGCCCCAGCTTTCCAAAGAAAGAAACGCTCCCTTGACCGTCAAACGGAGACCCTCATTCTCGGACTAATTCAGGTCCCGATCAGTGTCTCGTCAATGAGCTGATCAACTACCAGATGCAATGCGCCCTCCTGATTGAGGCCCGATTTCAGAGCCTTCGAAAAAGTCTCGAGCTGCCGATGGGCGCTGGTGCCGTTTTCGACTATGGTGTAGAGGTGATTGATCTCGTCGACACAATCGAAATGGAGCGCATCTTTGTGGATCAGATCGACCGCTTCATCCATCAAATCTTTGAACGGTACAATTTCTCCCCGGCCAAAATCGAGCAATCCTTCATCGATACCATAACGGTGAGCCCGCCAGCGGTTTTCGTTGATCAGGAAATTGGAGTAGCGGCGCCACCGCTGATTGTCGCGCCGAAGGCGATACAGCATTCTCAACCAGCAGCGGTAAAATGCGGCAACGGCAAGCGCGTCCTCCAACAGGGTGCAGACATCCGAGACACGCATCTCGAGCGTGGGATACCGGTCACTGGGACGGATATCCCACCAGATTTTGGTGGCGTCCTCGATCACGCCTGCATTCACCAGAACTTCGATATGGCGCAGATACTCCCCATAACTGTCAAAATATTCAGGAAGGCCGGTTCGCGGCATACCGTCCCAGATTGCAATGCGATATGATTTGAGACCGGTATCCCTGCCTCTCCAGAAAGGAGACGACGTGCTGAGGGCTAAAATGTGAGGGAGTATATAGGAGACCTGACTCATCAGGTCAGTGCGCAAATCGTCATCTTCTATGCCGACATGAATGTGCATCCCGCTGATGACCAGTTGCCTGACTACTTCCTGCAGGTCATCGGCAAGCTGTACGTATCGCTGTTTTACTGTGTGTTCTATCTGGCTCGGGCGGCCAAAGGGGTGAGTAGAGGCAGCAATAATAGCAAGTCCATATTCGCCGGCTTCTTCTGCTACCGTGCGGCGCAGGTAAGCCAAATCTGAGCGTGCAGCATCAAGATTTTCACACACCTTGGTTCCCACTTCGATCTGACACTGAAGAAACTCCGGGGACACCTGGTTCTCCAGGCGAACTTTACACTTGGGAAGCAATGTTGCCGGCGCTTCCCGTATGAGGTCCCTGGTTTTGAGATCAACCAGCTTATATTCTTCCTCAATACCAATGGTGAAGCTGGGCTCTTTCATGAGATTTTTCCCCGGCAGATTTCAAGGCAGCTTTCATGATTGTGATCCTTTGGTAAAACCGTGCCCACAAGTCCTCACAGAAATATATTTTTCTCTAGCTATCAAGAATCATTACCACGGAAATTCTTCATTTCCTATGGTTCAGATTAATAGGGTGGGGCTAACCCCTTTGCTCCGAACAACCGGGGAATCCTCGGTTGTTCACCAAGAGCCTGCAACCTGCTGGTTAAAGATAATAGACCCACTTCTGACAAGAAGGCTTCTTGATATAGCTAAAAAAGTGCTAATATTATCCAACAGTATCAGCAAATTGTTTTTACCGTGTCGAGCAAGTTCATTACACCCTTCACCTAACATATAGTTGAGGCAAAAATGACTACTCCAGAAGAAACAGTACCTGAAAAGACAAATCTCGATAAGACCGAAGATATGCTGTCCGGTTTGAAAGAGATGATTCATTATGCAAAATCAAATATCGAAAAATTGTCTGAATTTTGGCTATTTATGGAAGATGAGGTAAAAAGAAAAGACTTTGCCGAAAAGATGGATGACCTGTTGGACAAGCAGTCCTCTCTCCATACTGATTTGGATGAAACGGCCAATGAACTCCAGGCAGAGATAAATAGAATAAAAAATGAAGGAGGAAATACTCTGTAATAACCTCACCCGTGGATGAAATAGCTCTGCGTTAGCGTTTTTCCTGTCTAACTTCAGCGATTGTCCACAATCAGATTCGGTTAAACTCATCGAGACCTGGTATTTGCCCGCCCCGTACAATCGGTATAGATTTATGTTATGTAAAAAGACCGATTGCGCTACTCCCCAATATCTGACACCTTGGGATACCTTGCAAAATCAGGATTTTGGTTCAAATCAAGGCGCGTTTTAAAATATTACCGCAGGCATAGAGCTGATATTATGAGGGTAAATTTATTGCACGTAACGCAGCTTTTGGGCAAAAAGACATTTTTTCAAGGTAGCCCTTAAAAGTAGAAAAATCCGGCTCCCTGCTAAAGGGCTGTTGAAAAAAGATCAACAATACTATTATGTAAAATACTTCCGAAAGAAATGAACCAACTGGTTCTGTCAAGAGAGAGGAGAAATAATGCTTGATACCTATTTTTTGCCGTTGCTCGGCGGTCTTCTGATCGGTTCTGCCGCAGGTATTCTTCTTTTATTCAATGGGAAAATTTTCGGCGTCAGCGGCATCGTCGGCGGGGTGATCAGCCCTCAAAAGGGTGAGACGGCCTGGAAGATCAGTGCATTGTCCGGATTGGTCCTGGGCGGGTTGCTGATGGGTTTGCTTGGCTTCGAGGCTTTTTCATCTCTTCCGGCTCCCCCGATGCCCATTCTGGTCGTTTCCGGGCTGCTTGTCGGCTTTGGTTCACGACTTGGAAATGGATGCACAAGCGGCCACGGAGTCTGCGGGGTTGCCAGGTTTTCCCCTCGCTCGATCGCTGCAACCGCACTCTTCACCGTTGCCGGCATACTTTCTGTTCTGTTAATGAGAAATTTTGGATGGTAGGAGCCTAACATGAAAAATGTTGCTGTCGCCTTTTTCACTGGATTTCTATTTTCAATCGGCCTGGGTACAGCCGGAATGACCAAACCGGAAAAAGTGCAGGGCTTTCTGGATATTTTCGGCAGCTGGGACCCAAGCCTGCTCTTTACGATCGCCGGAGCTATTTTTGCGTACACCGTCGTTTTTCGAATTTCCAAAAAATTTCACAAGCCCTTTTTCGCCGCTGAATTTTCTATTCCCACCAAAAGGGAGCTTGATCCTAAACTGCTTGGCGGCAGCGCCCTATTCGGCTTTGGCTGGGGACTTTCCGGCTATTGTCCTGCGCCGGCCATCGTGGCTGCAGGAGGAGGCGTCACGCCAGTACTGGTTTTCCTCTCTTCCATGCTCCTGGGAATGTGGGGTTTTTCCATCGCCAACAAACACTACTTCAGTAAAGGTTAGTTTAACAACGGAGGGGACCTTGAAAAACTTGGGATTTCGTTCAAGATCGAGGCGCGAAAGATAATTTTGGTGCAGGCATATAGATGATATTCCGAGGCTAAAATTGCTTGCCCAACGATGAGATTGGACGAAAGAGCAATTTTCCAAGGTTCCCCGTAAGCGACCAGATTTGAGGAGAGCAAAAAATGAACACCGTTCAGACTTATTTTGACGACGTCACTTCCACGCTGACTTACATCGTATTCGACCCGGAAACAAAAGATTGCGTCATCATCGATCCCGTCTGGGACTATGATCCTCTGGCCTCCCACATGTCGGCGGAGTCGGTGGATAAGGTCATCGATTTTATAAAATCAAACAATCTAAAGGTTCACTATATCCTGGAAACCCACGCCCACGCCGACCATCTCTCAGGCGCGCAACTTCTCAAAAAGGCTTTTTCCGGATCGAAAATCGGTATCGGAGAACACATCACCATCGTCCAGGAGACCTTTAAACCCGTTTTTGCGATGCCGGATGATTTCAAAACCGACGGCAGCCAGTTCGATCTTCTCATGAAAGAAGGAACCAGCGTTTTTGCCGGCAGCATCAAAATCGATGTGCTGTATACTCCCGGACACACTCCCGCATGCTCCACCTATCTGATCGATGACTGTATTTTTACCGGCGACGCGATGTTCATGCCCGATGGAGGCACCGGCAGATGCGATTTTCCAAAGGGCAGCGCGACCGACCTCTACAACTCGATAACCACAAAGCTCTATTCTCTCCCGGATACCACCCGCGTTTTTGTCGGACACGATTACCAGCCGGGGGGAAGAGACCTGGCATTTGAAACCACCATTGGCGAGCAGAAGAAGCAGAACATCCAGCTCCCCGAAGGCAGGACAGAAGCCGAATTTGTTGATTTCCGGTCCACACGCGATGCGACCTTGAAAATGCCAAAGCTGATTTTCCAAAGCGTTCAAGTCAATATCAACGCCGGAAATTTTTTCGGGGCAAAGGAAAATTCCGGATTTTTTCATATTCCGGTGACGTTGGGTTGAGGGCCGCGCTCGACGCAGGTTATTTTACCTTCGTCATGTTCCTGCCTGAGTACCCGCCGGATCATATCAATACCGACCGCGGGGCAGTGCTCCTGTATATCACCAATGGAAAAGTGACCAGAAAACCTATCGATAACATCGATAACCATCGCCGTCTTTGTCCCGCTCTCTCCTGCCACCAGACCTGAGAAGTGGACCCGGTTCTCATTGCCTATTAAGTATCTCCCTTCTAATCAGTGTTGCCATAGTTGCCTCGATGGTAGATAGGAATGATCAGTAATTATCCCATTCAAAACATTCTACAGCAACGCAATCAGGGTCTTATAAGTCCTTAATCACATTGAGCATACAACGAGTTATGCTCTTTCACACCTGCCTGGATACATCACTCGCTGTCGCGATCACCATGTTCCTAACCGTGGGATACGGCCGTTCGACAAACACAACAACCCATACTTGCATATTACTTATAAATAATGATTGACATATAATATATAAATTAATATGGTTAAGCCGGTCTGACCAGTAGACCACCGGATAGCAGTCACATAGATCATGGGTACTGTATGGATCTCACACCAATATCTCATACGCGTCTTTCCGATTCAGCGATCAGCCAGATAAAAGATTTCATCATTACCAATGAGCTGCGCCCCGGTGACAGGCTGCTCTCTGAGAGAGAGCTGAGCAAAAAGCTGCAGATCAGCAGAGCCTCAACCAGGGAGGCGATTCGTGTTCTAGAAATTATGGGACTGGTTCACGTACAGCCCGGCAAAGGGATCTTTATCGACGATATACAGGGGCGGCGCTTTAAAGAGTTCAGTACGTGGTTGAAAAACAAAGAGCAAACCATCAGGGAGCACTTCGAGGTACGAATGATCCTCGAGTCCAAAGTAGCGAGGTATGCCGCTGAGAAGGCTGACAAAGAGGATATCCTCAGACTGGAGAAAACCCATACCCAATTGGTGAAATGCAGCAAAGACAATAATATCGAAGGGGCGATCATATGTGACGGCAGATTTCATCGTTTTCTGGCGGCGGCCACCAAGAATGAGACCTTGCATGTACTGATGAAAGCAATCACCACCAAGCTGGCCACTGGCTGGATCTCCAGCCTGTACACCCCGGGTCGGCTCAACAAAACAACAAAAGAACACGGAGCCATTCTCGCTTCCGTGAAAAAAGGCGATGCGGCAGGCGCGGAAAATTCAATGACCTTGCACCTGGCAAATGCGGTTCATGACATCAGCTGTCATATGGAAACACAGCGCAACGGAGATGACGGTGAAGATTACAACGCTATCGGAAAATAACCCGGGAGAGCACCTGGGGTTGATACATGAACATGGGCTCTGTTTTTTCATCGAAACGGACGACTGTACGATGCTGTTTGATACCGGTCAGTCAGATGCGTTTCTCTCAAATGCCCGCACATTGAATTTGGATGCGACAGCGGTAGACCTTGTGGTGCTGAGTCACGGACACTACGACCACTCCGGAGGTCTGCGCGCACTGATTGAGAAGACCAGCAATTTTAAACTTTACGTGGGAAAGGGTTTTTTTGACGAAAAATACGGCTACGAAAATAACGCCTGGGAATTTCTCGGCAATAATTTCGACAGAGATTACCTGGAAGAAAAAAACATTGACTACCAGGAGGTTGAACCGGGATTAACGGCAATAGCACCAGGCGTATCAATCGTGACTGGCTTTCCCCGCCTGCACCAGGATGAGGTAATCAATAAGCGTTTCAAAATAAAAAAAGACGGCAAATTCACCGAAGATCCGTTCGATGACGAGGTGCTCCTGGCTCTTAACAGCCCCAAGGGTTTGATCGTCATTTTAGGGTGTTCTCATCCCGGTATGAAGAACATGATCGACTATACGAGCGAAGTAACCGGCACGGACGTTTATGCAGTATTGGGTGGTACGCATCTGATTGAAGCAGGGCAGAAATGTATGGAACAATCTCTGGCATACCTGCAGCGTGACAGCCTGGAAATCCTTGGGGTTTCACACTGCACCGGTGCTGATGCAATGGGGATTCTGGAAAAATCCAACAGCCGTTATTTTCGCAACCGAACAGGAAGCTCACTCATTATCGAATAAGGGGCAGCATTGGTATCTATAACGTGCGGAAATGGTTCCATGCGGCATCAGATACTGCAGAGATAAATAGATTCAGTGAGGAGGTGAGTGATGAGTATTCACAAAAAAGTAGGCTTGTTGACCATTCTGGCAGCAGTTGCACTGTGCCTGATGGTTCCGCTCAGCAGCATGGCTGCTGACAAAAAAATTGTTTGGAAATCTTCAGGCCACGGTCCCGCTTCAGATCCTTCACAGATTTATCATGATAAGCTCTGTAATGCGATTACCGAAGCTACGGGGGGCCGCTTAACCGTCAAGCCGTTTGTAGGAGGATCCATTGTCCCGGCCTATAAAGAACTCGACGCGATCGATCAAGGCGTGTTGCAGATGGGCTACACCTGTCCGATGTACAATTTGGACAAATGGCCGGCAGCAGGTCTGATCAGTTCTCGTCCGGGCGGGCTTCCCGGTGAGGCGCTGCGCACCTGGTTTGATTTTGCCGGCGGCGCCGACCTCATGAACAAGATGATGGAAGGCTACAACGTGATGACCTTCCCGGGTGCGCTGTCACCACTGCCTGAAGAGGTGTTTTTCCATTCAAAAGTCAAGCTCGAATCCCTTGACGACCTGAAAGGACTGAAAGCACGCTGTATGGGAGACGGCGGAGAAATCCTGAAGCGAATGGGTGCCGCAACCGTAATTATTCCCGGAGGCGAGCTCTATGAAGCGATGCAGCGCGGAACTATCGATGCCTTTGAATATTCCACCCTGGCGTCGAACTGGAACATGCATTTCAATGAAGTCGCCAAATATGTGTATCTTTCACCGACCAGGGCGCCAAGTGATCCACAAGTAATCTTTGTCAACAAGAAGGCCTGGGAGGAGCTGCCACCGGATCTTCAGGCTACCGTTAGCGCCGTCGTTGCCAAATACACCCAGGACCAGCACAATTACCTGGTAAACGAGTCAATCAGTGCCGTCGAGAAATTCAAAGAGGCAGGAAATGAGGTTTATAAAGTGCCCAAAGATATTGAAGACGCCCTGACCGCTGAAGCGGATAAATTCTATGCGGAAAAATCCCAAACCGAGGATCCGATTTTTGCCGAGATATATGACTCGATGAAAGCCTTTGGGGAAGCCTATAATGCCATTAAGTAGCACTTGCATTGCGTCATACCGGGCTCTGCTCCGGTATGACGCACCCCGCACCGGGAGAAAAAGATGATCGCTTTGCGCAAACTATTGCAGTGTATCGATTGGCTGAGCGAGATGTCCGGGCAGCTTGGGAAATGGTTTGCGTTGCTGCTGGTTTTTGTGGGTGCGTTCGAAACGATAGCGAGGCATTTTTTCAATGCCCCGACAATCTGGGCCTACGACTCCATGTGCATGGCGGGCGGCGTCATCTATATGCTCGGTGCCTCCTACAACTACCTGCACGATTCTCACACCAGAGTCGATCTATTCTACGCCCGGGCCAAACCACGCACCAGGGCTCTGATCGATGTCATCTGCTCCATCTTTCTTTTTTTTCCCTTGATGATCGTCATGTTCAAATTGGCGGTCGACTGGGCTGCTAAGGCGTGGAGGATAGATGAAGTGATGTTCAACAGCTTCTGGTACCCACCGGCAGCACCCTACCGCACGATCTTTGCAGTTGGACTGCTTCTCCTGGTCCTGCAGGGGTTTGCCAGGTTTGTCCGTGACCTGTACTTTTTGATAAAGGGTGAGCAACTTGCTTGATCTGAGCGCCGAACTCGTTGCCTTCCTCATGCTGGGAGGCGTGTTTACTCTGGTTTTGACCGGCTTTCCCATAGCGTTTGTGATCGGCAGCGTTGCCTTTATTGTCGGGTTGCTTATTTTCGGGCCGGTTACCACATTCCATATACTCTACAGCCGTTTTTACGATCTATCCCTGAATTACCCATACCTTGCTGTACCACTGTTTACATTCATGGGTGTGGTTCTCCAGCATTCAGGAATAACCAAGGACCTATACGACAGCCTCTATGAGTCGCTCGGACGCCTCAAAGGGGGACTCGCCATCGTTACTGTCGTATTCGGGACGATCTTGGCGACGTGTCTTGGCGTCATTGCTGCCTCTGTTACTATTCTGACCCTGATAGCGCTCAAGCCGATGGTCGTCAGAGGCTACGACAAACCACTGGCAGCAGGCACTATAGTGGCCTCCGGTACGCTAGGCATCCTGATTCCGCCGAGCATCATGCTGGTCGTCTACGGCCCGCAGGCAGGTATTTCGATCGGCCAGATGTTCATGGGTGCGGTGTTTCCGGGACTCATGCTCGCCTTATGCTACGTCTCCTACGTGGCGATCCGCTGCTTTCTCAACCCTGAGCTGGGACCGGCGATTCCGGCTGACCAGTTGACGCCGTTTACTTCTAAGAAAGTGTGGCGACTGGCCAAGTCAATGGTGCCTCCAATTTTGCTGATCCTGGCAGTGCTCGGAACCATTTTCTCCGGCATCGCACCACCGACCGAAGCTGCTGCGGTCGGCTGTCTGGCTTCTTTACTGCTTGCAATCTGCTATCGCAAGTTCAGCTTTGAATTGCTCCAACATGCATCATTGGAAACACTGCGCGTCAGCGCGTTTGTCGTTCTCATTGCTGCACTTTGCTACGCATTCGTCGGCATATTCATGAGCGCCGGTTCGGGGGAGGTTGTATCGAACCTTATACTGTCTGTTCCCGGGGGAAAGTGGGCCTCGTTTTCGATGATTATGATAATCGTTTTTTTGCTGGGATTATTTATTGAGTGGATTGGCATTGTTTTTATTATCGTGCCAATTTTCTCGCCAATCCTGGCGGCGCTTGGATTCAATCCTCTCTGGGCGGGCATGATGATCTGCATCAATCTGCAGATGGCCTTTCAAACTCCGCCAATGGCTATGTCGATCTTTGTTCTTAAAGGAGCCGCCCCCAAGGAACTGGGCCTCACCATGTCCGACATCATCAAGGGGGTGATACCTTTTGTCATTATCATCATGTTTGTGTTGTTTCTTTGTACGATATTTCCAGGAATCATTACCTGGCTGCCCGAGAAGATCATTGGTCCCGCGCGTTAATGACCACGTTAGAGAATCGCAAGGAGAACCCGGTTGCAGTCCCATCTCATCCCAATTTGTTTTGCGATTGCTAAAATTCTCTGAGCTGACTTGCAGTTGCCAGAGGGGGTGCACTATCTGGCAGGATTGAAAAAGGCGGCGTAACCAGATGAGTCCACCTTCATTTTGCCGTCTGGTGGTCCAAAAAACTGGATCCACTTCTCTACATTGAAAAAGCAGTTTGAATACTATCAAAATGACAAACCTGGCCCTTTCGGTTGCTTAAGTATTCCCAATTGCACGATGATGTTTTCCCATATACACGGAATAACAATCCCACATTTCTGTTTACTTCTTCCCGATTGCACGATATTTATTGCCCATGGATAATTCTCAAGTTCTCTACCCTCGCCTTCTTGAGACACGCATCGCCGAGGCAATGGTTGATACACCCGTTGTTTTAGTAGCCGGCCCTCGCCAAGCCGGCAAAACCACGCTTGTGCGGCAGATAGCAGCACAAGAGATGCGCTACCTCACACTGGACGATGAACTTACTTTGTTGGCGGCAAAAGAGGATCCTGTGGGCTTGGTCAGAAGTCTCGATCGTGCTGTGATTGATGAAATCCAGCGTGCCCCTCAATTGTTGCTCGCTATAAAAAAAACAGTCGATGAGGATCGACGCCCTGGCCGTTTTCTGCTGACGGGGTCCGCCAATTTGATGGCTCTGCCGATGGTGGCTGACTCGCTTGCCGGGCGGATGGAAACGTTGACTCTACTGCCGCTGTCGCAAAGCGAAATTCACGGTAGCAACGCAAATTGGGTCGACAGCGCTTTTAACGGTCACCTCTTAACCGCGTCACAACCGTTTCTGGGCGATGAATTGATCGAGACTGTTTTGCGGGGAGGCTATCCCGAAGCTGTATCCCGCTCTTCAAACCGACGCAGAGCGGAATGGAGCAGGCAATACATCAACTCCATTATCCAACGTGATGTGCATGATGTGGCGGATGTGGGGAAACTTGATCATCTGCCCAGATTTTTGCGGGCGCTGGCACAAGTTTCCGGTCAGATGTGCAACTATTCCCGGCTTGGTGGACAAGTCGGGCTGGATCACAAGACCGCTGCCCGCTACATAGGCGTGTTCGAGCAGATGTATTTGCTGAGGCGCATTGAAGTCTGGGCGCAAAATAGACTGAATCGCATCGTTAAAACTCCTAAAATACAGCTTGTCGATTCCGGTCTATTATCTACGCTGGCCAATGTTACGCCCACACGTGCACAAAAGAATCGTAATTGCTTTGGAAATGTTCTGGAGTGTTTTGTTTACGGTGAATTGCGCAAACACATGGCTACGGCGGAGAGTGATTGTCAGCTTCTTTACTACCGCGATCACGACCAATACGAGGTGGATTTCATCATTGAGAATGCAGCAGGAAACCTGGTTGGAGTGGAGGTGAAGGCTGCTGCGACAGTGACGGTGGGCGATCTCAGAGGTCTGAAACGACTATCGAGTGTCGCTGGAGAACAGCTCAAGATGTGCGTAATTCTTTATGATGGTTCGGAGACCCTGCCCCTTGGAAACGGCTTTTGGGCGGCTCCGCTGTCATCTTTGTGGGGCAGGTGAGCATCGCAGGTTTTTCAGGTGAGGTATACATTGGTGGGGTATGCTTATTGATCGGATTTGCCTACATAGCGCTTACACGGAGCACAAAACCGGAAAAAGCGGCTAAGCCGAATTGACTTAACCGCTTGAAATCATTGGTGAGACCAGGAATCACTAAATATCTATATAAATATAATTATTACTTAATATTACGACCTATTGAAAATTTCAAAAATCACACATATACCCGTTTTTGTACCCTCTTCTTGTTTGAGATAATCTTATAAAACAGATGCCCCCGATCTGACTCTTGGACAGCACGAAAACAAACCAATCTGAATTACCATTATCATATATCTTATTAACCTACTCTCCTCGGGCAGTGTCTTCAGAATCAATCACCCTAGCTCCCCATCAACTAACTCGTAAAACTCATCCAAATCGTTGCTTGATGTAATCTGTCATCTGGCTGGGGAAAGAGAGGCAGATGAAGCTCCCTCAACGTAACCTGAAAATTCTTCATTGTTGCCATCTTTGAGGTAAATTGGGATATTGCTCGGCTTACAATCCACGACCAAAACTCTTTTACCGTGAAGGTCCTCAAAGTGGGGCTGGATGTGCAACATTGAGGCCGCTCTTAGACGAGATTTGATAAGATTGCCGAGATGGAGATCCATTTTGTCTTCATTATCGAAGCTATCGTTATCTAGACCAACGGCTTCACCATTGTCACCTAACACCTACGAGCAGGTTGCCGCCTTTGCGTGAGGTTTAAAAAACCAGCGATGGTCTTGACGATGGCATACTTCCATTCTGGGATCTTTTTGACCAGTGTGCAGATTTACACGCAAGGTGGCCATAAATTCCGTCGATATCCTTCGCCAATAGCCACTTTGTCCTCCAAAGTTTCCGGGTATTCGACCACGGCCTCGCCTTCGGTAAGCCGGATAAATCCGTCGCGAATAACCAGAGCAATCGGTGAACGTCGAGCCTCCAGAAACTCCTTGTAGCCCATCTTTACCCAGTTATCCGGCAGCGCATGCCAATATGCCATGTCGGCATTTTCTTTTGCGGTAAACCGCTGGCACAATAAGCCGGGTAGTATTCTGAAGAGGGCCGAGTAGGAAATGCGCAATATTGTTGATTCCACTCTACCAGGGCAAAGTTAGCGACCTGATTGACATCGCGTGGTTCTTTTTATACCCAGATCGGCAAGCAGCTTTCTGGGAAAAAGATTGATGTCGTTAGACCACGGATTTCTTCTGCCTTAATTGAAGGATCGAGTGAATGCCAGATCTTTTTCGTTGCTGAAAATAACGCATCGGGCTTCTAGTAGGTTAAGTGCTGCATGATAGGCAAATTGCAATGGGCTCGATGCCGATGATGTTTCGAGGCAACCAGCAAGTTCACCGCCCAAAAATCATCAGTTAATTCCGTTATTATCGTTTTGTCAATCAAGGCCAGGAAAGCTTCTCCAGTCTCGATCGTTCTAAGGGCGGCAAGGTCTCATTCCATAATGGTTTCCGGGGAACCTCCGGTATATCGTGAAGTAATTGCCGCCATGAAAAACCATCGGCCAATGGCATGATTTAGAATCAAATGGTTTGATACCCAACTTAACCCGACCGATTAGATACAACGTATAGACTAGAAGAGTGTGAGCTTAGAACTTACCATGCCGGAACCGCGAAAACCCGCTTGCTGCAACACGCCAAAAAAATCGTGCCAATGTTTTAAATTCAGCGTTTGCTGTTGGGCCTCCTCCAAAGTGGCAAACTGCTTATCACGCTGTTCTGGACTGAAGACATCTATGTTGTCCAGATCCTTGCCACGAAGCAACGCATAGGCATATTGCAGACGGGCTCGCCGAAAACCACAGCCAATGGAAACACGAAGCAGTTGATCAGGGTCCGGTTCAACAAAATAATTGAACGCGCTGGCTTTGCTTTTACTCGGTTTTCGTGAGTCGCGACAAAAATCCTCCAGCTGTTTACGGCCATCCTCCCAGAATACCGACAGTCAAAGTGAGAATAAAGTCAGCCTGGTTGAGTGTCTGTCCCTTACTGTTTATACGCACAAATACTTCTGCCACCTGCTCCTCATCAATATTTGCCGAGAGCTGAAGAGCGGTAAACGGGAAACTTATGAGACTCAAATAGCCGTTGCAACGCAAGTTCGCTTTGTTTTTCATTTCCTCAGCACTAAATTCCTCTCCGGCCTCTTCGCGAACCGCTTTGAGACGTTCGATATACTCCGCCAATAATGGAGTATTGACTGGCTTCCTTGGCAAAGAGTTTTGAGACATCTGGCAGGTATTCCGGATTTCGACGAGTCGTTGCATCGGTGACCGAGAAGCTGCCATCTAACGGGCGAAAAGCGATCTCGATATGTTCACTTCATAATTCTTCGAACAACCGGGATACCCTTGAGCACCGCATACAGAGAAGTGAGGCATTGCTGCACCATCGACAATGAGCAGGTTGGGCACTTTTTGATGCTTGTTAGTTCCAATTTGTTTAACACCTGTTTCCAGTTGATTCTCCAAAGCAGAAGATAGCCAACTGGGTATCCCCGATACATGGAATCGAACAGGTCACGCACTTTAGCATTTTTCCAGACAAAAGGTCGTTGAATGTCGGGAAGACCAATATCGCCCATTTCGATGGAGTCCATCAAGTTCGAAAGTGGGTAGCCAACTTCTTTTGAACAAAGTCGCACTCATTATTACCTCGTATGATTTATTGGAATTGGTCCTCGTCGTATAAGATTCCTTTAACCCTCTTGCCCTTCTTCTACCAAATCATCGGCAATTTCCCTGAACAGTTCAAGCGCCGCTTCTAAATCCACAACGATTTCGGCAGCGATGATGCCGGGTTCGGGCAGGTTATCAGAATCTTCCAGGGATTCGTCCTTGAGCCAGAAAATGTCGAGACTGGCCTTGTCACGGTTGATAAGCTCCTCGTAATCGTAGGAGCGCCAGCGGCCCTCAGGTGTCTCTTCAGACCAGGTCGGTTTTCTCTCATAGCGGTTTTTGGGATTATAACTCTCAACGAAGTCCTGAAGATCTTCTCGTTTGAGAGGATTGGTCTTCAGGGTAAAATGCATATTGGTGCGCAGATCATAAATCCAGAGCTTCTGGGTCCAAGGTGTCTCACTGGCAGGTTTCCGGTCGAAAAAGAGCGACGTTTGCCTTTACTCCCTGGGCATAGAATACACCCGTGGGAAGTCGCAGTAGGGTATGCACCTCGCATTCAGCCAGCAGTTTCCGGCGTATTTTTTCTCCCGCCCCGCCTTCAAAAAGGACATTATCAGGAACCACGATGGCGCAGCGACCATGCTGCTTGAGTTGAGTTACAGCATGCTGGAGAAAGTTGAGCTGTTTGTTTGATGTGGTCGTCCAGAAGTCATCCCGCTCGTAGGTTTCTTTCTCTTGTTGCTTTTTACCATCTGCCCCTATAATCGTCGTGCTACTCTTTTTGCCAAAGGGAGGATTGGTCATAATGATATCGAACCTGTCTCCCGAATCACCGGCAAGAGAATCGGCCACTGTTCAGTGGCAACTTGCCGCCGTTAGTTCCGATGCCATGCAGCATAAGGTTCATGGCACAGAGGCGGGCGGTATTATGCACCAGCTCCCAACCAGAAAAGGTGGATCTTTGAGGTTTCGCTTTTCCTCCTTGGTCATGTTGGGATAGTGTTTCAATCAGATAATCATGAGCGGCAAGCAGAAATCCTCCCGTCCCACAAGCTGGATCACAAACCGTTTCCCCTGGTTTTGGCTGGACAACATCAACGATCCCTTCAATCAAAGCCCGTGGAGTAAAGTATTGACCAGCTCCTGATTTCGTATCTTGAGCGTTTTTCTCAAGTAACCCCTCATAGGCATCACCTTTCACATCGGCGCTCATTATGGACCAGTTTTCTTTGTTGATAAGATCAACGAGAAGTCGCCTGAGTTTTGCCGGGTCCTGGAATTTATTTTGGGATTTATTAAAGATCAGACCGAGAAGATTTTTCTCTTTGCCAAGCTTCTCCAGTGTATGCCGGTAATGGTCAAACAGCTCATCTCCATCCTTGGCAATAAGGCTTGGCCAGTCATATCCAGATGGTAGTTTACTTTTCTCATTATATGGTGGTTTCGTCCGTTCATCCGCCATTTTGAGGAAGAGCAAATAGGTCAATTGCTCGACATAATCACCATAGCTCATGCCGTCGTCACGGAGGACGTTGCAGTAGTTCCACAGTTTTTGAACAATATTGTCTGAGGTCATTGAAATTACCGTTATCTTTTAAAAAGGCATTGACAATATACCTTTTTTCACATACTTTTTATATAGATCTTCGGATCGGTTGATCCTTTGCCCAAGGCTTTGGATCGTGGCATCGCCTCAGTCGCCGTTAAGACTGGGGCTTTTTTTTTGTCTCCATATATGCACTCTCCCTCCTAATCTTTGCCAAGTATTGGTTGTCTGCTGGAAATGCTGTATATAAAAAACAACTCACCTTTTTGCTGGATTCTTCTAAAACCACAACATATTTTTCTTCTACAACCATCAACGTTCTTCTCTTTTTCAGACGCCCCCTATTATCTGGCCGCAGTTGATGGAGCCTATCAATTGAACCTTTCGAAGCGGTAAGCACCTCTTTAATCCACAGGATTCGCCTGGCTCTTTTCTTTGAAAACGGTTTGTCATGAACTCCACCACCAAAGCGATAATCTGAGCTTTCTGAAAAAGCGTGCTCAAAGTTTCTCTCATTAAACTTTAATCCTATTCCCAAGCCAATCATAGATCTCAATTTCTTGTCCGTCAGGTGTTCTAATATAAGTTTCAACAAACACCTTCTGATATTTCTGAATTAGCTCCTCTTCTGAGTTGCCCTTCAGCCGTAGTTGTGGCCAGAGATGAGCGGACATCTTTTAACGTCCCTGCCAATGAAAAACATTGAACTTCTCAAAATTAGCCGTAGTGGAAACATTTAACTTTGCGAATCCGACCGATTGAGCCAGATCATCACAAAAATTCATTTTTATTTCGCTTGTGTCTCTCTCATTCCAGGCATAACCAATCGCTCCAATAAAAAGATCAACTAACTCAATTAGTGGTTGATTACTGGAAGTGACTGGCTCAAGACAGGCTATTTTGGCTTTACCTGACAGCTTCCTTTGAAGAAAAAACGAAGATCAGAGAACCTATGCTGAGTCTTATTCTGCTGCCAATCCATATAGATATGATATGTGTTTTCAGATTTAAGCCAATGTATCAGCATTTGATAATAGAGCTTGTAAAATCCCAGCTCTTGATCTCCCATATTAAAGCGATCATGATCAAGGCTGGTTCTGTCCACAACAATGCAGCGGAAAGACAGGTTCTCATTGGCCCTGAAAACCTCGATAAGATCCCAATAAAAATCTTTCGGTTAGGTGATAGGCGTTTCCAGCCAAACTCACCCTGGGCATGATGTTTGCCTTTCAAACAATGAATCTTATGGACCAGATCGCGCTTAGCAAAACGGGGGCAGGTGATGGCCCCAATAACCATAAAACGGTCACTTTTGTCAGAGGTGTGGCGACCTCTCATCGCAGTAGATATTAATTCTGTTGGGTTCAATTTCAGTCATAGTTCCTTCGATTTCCCTAAAGTCTGACTAGTGGCTTTGTATTTGTGACATTGTTGCTATTAGCAGTCCTCTCTGATTTGATTATTCGTTTGAGCAAAACTGATGCAGGCTCATCACTTTCTTTTGGTGACGATTTCGCCAATAAATGCTTTTTGAAGGATTGATTGGCGAAGTTTTTGAGAGCTCAAAATATTGAATATCGTTTAAATTCTGAAAGCTCGTTAATTAATGAACCGATACGCTGTACTTCCTGAGCAATTTGCTCCTGCTCTTCAATTGGAGGTATTGCAACTTGTAGCTTTCTAATATTGGTTAAATTTAATCCGGGTTTTCCTGCACCATAGGCTGCTTTTTCAAGTGTGCGACGCCCAAGACTAGGGCAAATAATCCATAAGTAGAGATACCTTGCCATCTCAGCTACTACAGGACGTGGTGAGAGCAACATGCTGATTGACATACGCCTTTTCTGGCAAATCTTTATCCACAAGAGCAGTTTTGGTTACATTCGCACCTGTTATGGTAATCAAGATGTCATTGTTGAATCAATGTACGCTGCCCTTCAACCTTATCGGGCAAGGTAACAAAAGCTAGTTCATCTAAGTCAAGTTTGTCATATTTAATGTTCTGAGCCCTTACAAACAGGTCACCTTTTTCTGAGTAGTATTTTGCCCATCCTCTTGATCCGCTGCTCACATATTGGGTCACTTGATCAATACTAGCCCAACTCCAACCCTCAGGAGAGCGCCTAACTCACTTAATCCTGGGCTAATTGGCTCCTTATATTTCTTCTTCCATTTATCATCCTTCGGGACCTTTCCCTTGGCTTTCATTTTGGCCAGTTCGGCTTCTTCCCATTTTTGGCGGCGTTCGGTGAGGATGCGTTCGAGGAGTTTGGAGGCAGGTTCAACATCGGGGTGTTTGTTTTCGCCATTCTTCGGTGAGTTTGCCTTCTACAGCGGCTTTAAGGACGGAGGCTTTGTAGCGTTTGAGGTTGGCTTTGACTCGCTTGAGGTTTTCAACTGCTTCATCAAGGCGGGAGAATTGTTTTTCGATTTCTGCAACGATTCGTTTTTGTTGTTCGATGGGGCAATAGGAATTTTAACCTGGGACAACTTTCGTTGCGTTCACATTCTGGACTGCGATCCCTAGTTTGCTTGCTCCAATTGCCTTCCCAATATTCAGGGCTTTTCAAAATAATATACTATTTTTTATCAAATGCCTTCCTTTAATTCTGAATCCTAATTAAGTAGGAGGCAAATACCGCTTTTTCCAGCACTTGAAAACAGAAAACCTAAAACCTACGGAACCAGCACGAGAAATCACAATATCTCCAGTTTTCAAAAGATATTTTTCAATATTTTCTGGTTCTTGCATGCAGTAAGGTACATTTTGCCAGTTAAGAATTCCTGAGGTTATATCTGTGGTTCGAATGAATTTTGTACTACCTTCTTCAAAATTAGCTTTAGTTGTATATCCATATTGTGGTTTATCAGAAATTTCTGATAATCTTAGCTATTTCCCAACCTTCAGGTAATTCATATCAATTTTCTTAAAATCAGCACTTTAACAAATTCAAAATCAACCGAACCATCAACTTCTTCTGTCTTGGATCGCTGTCGGCAATCAACAAGGCCAAGGCCACCAATCCATTTTCATTCATCCCCGAAACTTCTAAAAGTCCATTTTCTTGTAAAAACAGCAGAAACAGAAAAGAACCAATTCGCTTATTGCCATCGGCAAAAGGGTGGTCTTTAATGACAAAGTAAAGGAGATGGGCTGCCTTTTCTTCCACGCTGGTATAGAGTTCTTCCCCACCAAAGGTCTGGTTGATATTCCCTAGAATACCTTGCAAATGTCTATCTCGCTCCTGGCCAAAAGGTCGCTTGCTTCCCCTTTGGCCATGAGCTCTTTCTTTAAAGCAGTGATCGCTTTAATGACCTGCCGGATAGATCAAGTTGTTGCTTTGTCTTTTTCTTTTCTTTCGGTAGACCAAGTTGCTGCTCATCATATTGCAGCAGTAAGGTCCATGATTTCGCATAGCTGTTAATTACATCGAAAACAGCTTTGCCTTCATCGGTAATTAGCTCATGATTATCCAACGTGCGGGTAAGAAGGGCCACTGCCTGTTCCATCTCCACTAACCCTTTCTCGGCCAGTCGCCTCTCATTGACAGTATAGCCTTTGATAAGGTGGTCTCGCAGAACGGAAGTTGCCCAAATGCGGAATTGTGTTCCACGAATGGAATTTACCCTATACCCTACAGAAATAATCCCATCTAAATTATAATGAGCAATCTCTCTTTTGACGTTACGTTTGCCTTCCTGGCGAACTATCCGGAATTTCCGGATAGTTGCATCTTCTTCAAGCTCTCCTTCCTTGAAGATTGTTTTAAGATGTTCGTTAATTGTACGAACATCCTTATAAAACAGCTCTGCCATCTGAGCCTGAGTCAACCAAATCGTATCATCCTGAAGCTGTACTTCAAGTGAAGTCTTGCCGTTCTCTGCCTCATAGATGATGATTTCGCCGTGTTCACTCTGCATGTTATGCCGCTAATGCCCCATTTAAGTCTTCAAGCACTGTGGCTACATCATCACCAAAGAGCTGGTACACCTTGCCTAGCCCGCCCTGTTGCGAAAACGGAGCATAATCAAAGTCATCCTTATCGATACTCAGATTTGCGGCTATATGATCACGAATCATCGTCAGCCACTTGTGTTGCTCTTCGTTAAATTTCTTGCCATCCGCTTCCTGCTGGGCTAGCCATACCCGGAAGTTGGCCTTAACCTTGTCCGGAAATGGAATCAGCTCATTCTCCCGATGCATGGCAAAGCGGACCAATGATACCAGGTCGGTAAGGATGTACGGAGCACTGCCTTTTCGGACCTTTGATTTCTCAAGAGCTGCATAGGCATTCCAAAGGGCATCCACCTTCATATACCGAGGTGGTTTATCAATTTGTTCGGCCAGCTCTTTGATATCTTCAAAACGTAACCGACTTTTGTAGGGGGTGGAAAACAGTATCTGCAGGGCGGTAATCTCGTCTTTGTTCTGCCCTATAAATTCCTCAAAGGATTGCACCAACTCTTTGGCCTTTTCAAGTGCTTCTGCTGAAAAGCCCGCTTCCAGGACCTCATCGATACTGACAGTGTCAATTATCTGTTCGTTTTTTCTCTTTATTTCCAGCAGGAGCTTTCGAAGCGTGGGGTCATAAAGCGGCTTTACCGCATCGCTGATTGATTTTTTCGCCGCTTCTTTGATCTGCTCTTCTGTCGGATCTTCAACACCGAAGTCTCTTTTGGCGCGTTCGATATGGGTATCTGGTTTTATGCTGACTACGAGATCTGTCATTAACTGCTCAATTGAACCATCCAGTATTTCTCCTACTGCTTGTTCATCTCCTTGCGTCATTCTTCGTGCCATTCGGGCAATTCTTGCTGCAAGAGATGAGATGACATCGGGCTCGGTATTGCCAAGGCTTACCGCCTGCAGAAGCTTTTCGAAACTGGCGGTGGGTCTACGCTCCATGGGCCTGGAATCGGTTTTATCCATTTCACAGACCCCAACACAATCCACAATGATAAAATGGTCCTTCGCCTGTGCATCCGGGGTAACGGCTTGAAGATCATTGGCGTTGATTACACGTACACCACGGCCTTTCATCTGTTCGAAAAAACCCCTTGACTTCACTGCCCGCATGAACATGACAATCTCAAGGGGTTTGATGTCTGTGCCGGTGGCTATCATATCGACCGTCACGGCAATACGCGGGTTAAAGCTGTTGCGAAAAGAGGCGATAAGGTCTTCTGGTTTGGCACCGCTGGTCTTGTAGGTGATCTTCTGGGCGAAATCATTTCCCTTACCGAACTCCTCCCGCACAATGGTAACGATATCCTCGGCGTGACTGTCATCTTTTGCGAAAATGAGAGTTTTGGGAACGTAATCTCGACCGGGGTATATTTCCGTCAGGACTTTGTCTTTAAACGTACGTACTATAGTTCTGATTTGATCTTTGGAGACAACATCGCGATCAAGTTTATTCGGGTCGTATTCAAAATCTTCTTCTAATTTTTCCCAGCGTACTTCGCGGGTGTCTCTGTCTCGTTTATCGATATAATAACCTGCATCGACCTTTGAGCCTTTCTCCGTAATCTTAGTCTTAATTCTGTACACATCATAGTTGACGTTCACCCCATCAGCCACTGCACGCTCATGATCATATTCCATCACCAGGTTCTTATTAAAGAAACCAAACGTCTGTTTGGAGGGCGTTGCGGTGAGACCTATAAGAAAGGCATCGAAATATTCCAGCACCTGCCGCCACAGATTATAAATGGAGCGATGGCACTCATCAGTGATGATGAAATCGAAGGTGCCAATGGGGATGGTCGGATTATATTCGAGCGGATCAACTTCTTTAAAAAGCGACTCCATGCCCGAAACTGAATACTCCTCGTCTTCTTCAGCAAGCTCTCTGTCCCTTCAACATTGAGTAGAGGCGCTGAATGGTGCAGATGCAGACCCGAGCAGTTGTATCAAGGGTATTTGAGGTGAGGCGCTGAACAATATATTCCTCGTGAAATTTAAAATTGTTATACGGAGAAATATACTGCTGAAATTCTTTCAGCGTTTGCTTGCCCAAGATTTCCTCGGTCGACAAGAAAAAGGATTCGTTTGGCGCCGGCAAACTTAATGAGGCGATAAATGAAGTTAATCGCAGTAAATGTTTTTCCACTGCCCGTTGCCATTTGGATGAGTGAGCGTGGGCAGTTCTTTTGAGAGATATCTCTAAATTGTTAATAGCCTGGACTTGGGCAGGCCACAATCCATCCTCAATCAGCTGTGGCATCGTCTGTAATTTGCCACGCAAGGTGATTGCCTTGTGAAGGTACTGGGGTGATGTCTCCTTTATTTGGTTGGCTGCGATTTCTGCTTCTTGAATAAAATTGGTGGGCTGATGAAAAGCAAAGACTGGCCTTGATCGGGGTTCTGGGTCGAGGTTGTTTGTAAATCGGGTCTCGACACCAGTTGATTGGTAGCAATAGGGGAGAGGAGTCGACCAAGCTGGTAACTCGTCTGGTAAACCTTTAGAGTATTTGTCAGACTGAATTTCAACTCCAGTTAAGGTTGTACCTACCTTCTTTGCCTCGATAACACCTGCAGCTTTGCCATCAATATAGAGAAGATAGTCGGCGACACCATATCCAGGCTTTAGGGGAAATTCTCGAATAGCAACACCCTGTCCAGCATGAAGATTGGCATCTGTTCACATTTTGAACTTGCCAACCAGCTTGCAACAGAAGTTCATCAATATTTCGCGCGCTTTTTCTTCAGGTGTCATCTCGAACGCTCTTTTGCGTCATTTTGCTGGATCTATAGCAGAAGTAAACCCGTTGTATTTAATCTCTGCTAGCTAATATCAGTTACTTCTGTAAGAGCAAAACCCTGGTTTAAAGCATTTGTAATGTATGGCTGAATCGAAGAGTATCTCAACTACCTGGAAATTATATATAATCAGCCAACACAAAGTCGAAACTTTACTCCCTCCCCGGATATTCTCCCGTTCGCTTCGCTCCATAAGGGTCGGGAACAGCACACATATCAAGCCGCGTTATGAGCCCATCTTCTAGTCCCACAAGAACCGTTGCAACCAGATCGTCGAAACCACCCTGGGCAAGGACGACACAATGCCCAAAGGGTACTCATTCAGCTCACCAATCTCAGCATACGGCCTTTTATCAGATACCGAGATCGTTTCGAACTTGGCATCCATATAATCAAGATACTTTTCCTTGCCATTCAATTCCTCAAATACCCACTGCGAGTTGTATCGTAGATTGGGTGAAAAGAAAAGGTGCAAGGTGGCTTGTATCAAGGGAGTTCATCATGTTGGCATAAGCCCTTAGGGCTATCAGTTCGGCAATATTTTCGTTCATAATAGCCTCGTAGGATTAGGGATCATCCTTAACCCTACGATATTATAAGAGGAATACACAAGAATTTTCCGATTCTTCAACCTCTTTCCTCTAGCATTATACCATTCACAACAAATTTATAATCAGGCTACCTCCCATCCGGCTAAGGGAAAGAATGTAAACGCGACCTTTTATCTCTAAGCAGACCCAGGTACCTATCGGTTAATACAGCGGATCGGCTATATCGTCTTCCCAACCATAGTTTCGCAGGATTTTCGGCTCCGCGCAATCCCACCAATAATCTACAAGCTGACCTTCTTTATACAACCAGAGTAACACCTCCATTAACCTGTAAGCTGCTGCAGAAGGTTTTCGGCGGCCCGACTGCCACGCAAGCCAAGTATCGTTGCACACACCAAGTAACTGTGCCATACGAGCATTGCTCACCCTTATTCTTTGACGCAACTTCCTAGGTGTTAGCAACTGAGGTTGGTACCCCAATAAATACTGTGGCATGATTATATCTCCGTTTCGATATCAACTTTTGTTATGTTTACCATGTACCTAATGAGAAAGTTAATCATGCTCAACGCTTCCAATAGATAAAATTTCTATTTTTATTCTTATAAATCGAGGGCCAAATCTTAAAGTTTGGCCCCCATTGTCATCAAGCGTCGTAATAGATCTCCCTAAATATTATTTCCAGCCAGCAAATTCCTTTGGTCAGCACCAGGGTAAATGCAAACTTCCGTACAATGACTCAATTTCTGAAGTCCCATGCGTGTTACACAAAAGGCTTTGATTTGACCACTGTCTTTTATGATCTCCAAGAATTTACAGTCATCGCAAAAATCAGGATGAACGATCCACATTAGAGCAATCTTCTATCTTAAGACGCTTCTTGCTCCTTATTTGACTCTTGCCTTGATAAAATCGGGCCTATAGTTTCTCTGTCCATAAGGTAAAGTTTCCATCTTTGTTATAGGGGTGTATTTCGTGCAAACCATCTTTCTTGATAAGCGTGTCCTCCCCTTTACGTGCGGTAATCCATTGCGAATTACCAATAGATCACCGTTTTATAGTTTCGGTCGAAATTTGTTCTCCGTTTAGTTCAACTGTGAATACATCATTTAGTTCTTGGTGTGATTTTCATATTATTTCCTTTTTAGATTGTATTTCAGATGTTTATAAAGTGTTTTCAGAGCTTTCAGATCAATAAAATAGGATATATGGAACATAGGGGACTCCTTTATGAGTGCTCCCTGCCTACCCTAAATATATGTCGAGCTCTATAGGCGACGACCTGAATGATCTCTAGATTATCCAGGTTTTAAAAGTCCTATCTGTTTTTGTCCTCTTGATTTAGGTGTTTTTTTCATCTGGCTTCATTCTCCTGGAATAGCGTTTTAAAATCATTCGCTGCTATAACAAAAAACCGACATCCTTTATCCGGATCTGACAGAGCAACAATCAATATCTTTAGCTTGCTGACCCAATATTTCAAAATAATGGCACATTCCCGGCCAAGCAGCCCCTCCTCCACCGTAGTAAAGGCAACTCCAACAAGAAGGACATGATGTAGCCTTGCTCACTTTAAGTTGTTCGGCTCGAGTATTCATTGAGTCATCAACGATTCTCCCTATCATTCGTATGTTCGAAAACGAATAGACCGTTAAAGTAATTATAGGTTGGACCTATCTAAACAAGATTGAGAGGTAGTTTCTGATCTGGCCTGAATCTCATCTGTTACGATTCCTCTCGGTGCAGATAATTATAGACCACCATCAAGAAGAAGGAATTGCCCCCTGCTACCTCAATTTCACAAGCGAGGATTTCACAATTTTATAACCTTCTTTTTCATTATGCTTTGCCCTCAATTTCACACATAATTCTCAACTAGTGACGGGAGTGACGGGTTATCTGACATCTGTGCTATTGGCGCAAAGAGATATAACAACGACACATAACTGCAGTTGCTACACGGAATGTCGAAGAAAGCGTCACACCCGTCACGGTCAGCATTCAACTATTATCTTGGACAGGGCAGATATCTGAAATATCCGTATTAAAAGTGAAATACTTCAGTATCAGCCTTTAATCTTATACCCGTCACCATGCGGGCACTGTTTGTTCGTTTCTGTCCAAAACCTTGCCGTGCCAGCCTGTCACGAAACGCTTTCATTCCCAGTTGCTTCTGGATACCATTCTCGATTGCCCAATTTTTATACTCTTCAAACAGTTGACCAGCGGCAATTCCAGAGCTAGCGGATTCGCGTTTACACTTGTCATCTATAAACTGGGCAACCTGATCTGCTTCCAGTCTCCAGTTATCACGGGCTTTACTGCAACTCTCAGGCATGGTGAAACCATACTTCAGGGCATCAGCATAAGCGGTGAGGGCAAGGTTTAGAATTCCTGGCAATTCTTCCATGAGTTTGTCTTTTAACTGGGGGTCACAATTACCCATCTCCGGTTTAAAGACCTGGTTGAATTCAATTACCAAAGCCCGCCGGAAAAGTGCGTCTGAAAAATCCCTTGTATGAGGCATATGGTTTGTACCAAACCAACAGGTGGAGAATGGCCGCATGACAAATGGATCTTTGAACTTGTGTTCGACAGTTGTCGGTTCGCCCGATACAATCCCTTTCAGGCTGGCATCATCGATAACCTCGCCCTGTTTGATCTCTGTAACGATATTTGCGAGTTTGCCGTGAAGGTGTGCTCGTTGAAAAGATCGGTCGAATTGAGAAGGTTGTACGCCGGCTACATTTTGTCTCCCGACGAGAGCTTCTAGTACTGCCAAAAATACCGATTTACCATTCGCCCCAGTACCTACAAGGATAATAAATTTTTCATGTCGGCAATGTGCCATCAGCGTATAGCCGATCATCTCCATCAGGGCAATAATCTTATTGGTTGCGTCAAGATCACCTTTGAAAACCTCCTCCATAAATTTCGTAAACCTGGGAGCTGCAGCCGATGAATCATATTCCACGGGTATTTGTGTTGTGCGATAATGCTCCCGATTATGAGGGTGAAGAGACCACTTGCCAAAATCTTTTTCTAGCTCGTAATTCTCCATTGATCGTATTTACGCATTCAGCGGGACCAATATCAAATTCGATGGTCGGGTTTGAATACTTCGGTTTTTAACAAGTCTGTCACGGACTCCACTGTATTTTAACGACACATCGTTATACACCTCCTTGTTTCCAATATATTTCTGTACCCACTGTTTGACACTGCGATCATAGACCTTGTTCCAAAAGCCATTTACCCAGCGATAAACGGAGATTTGAGTGGCCAAGATAAAATCTCGTCCGATTTTTCCGCTAAATCTTGCGCCAACTGTAGATCGTCTTTTTCATCTTCGCAGGCCTTCAGCCTTCCCCTTTTTTCCTGAATCTTCCAATACATGAAAAGGGATCTTGGTTGCTTTCTTTATGGCTTCGTGGACCCGTCGTTTTTGTACCGATGACAAATAATTGGTGTCTCGAACAAGCTCTGTGACCTCATCACCGCTGTCCTCATTAAGCATCTGTGCCTCTGCCAATAGCTCTTTATAACTCCTGGCATTGGCAATCTCATTGGAAGTACCCGGTTTTTTGGCGTCAAGACATCATTGCCCTAACTCCTTCATCACCTTGCACATTCCATTGGTCCCAAGCATCAGATTTTTCTTCCAATTGAAGGCACTAGCGACTCTAGCTTTACTTGCGAGGGCCGCTTTCGTTGCAAATTCCAGCCCTGGATTACTCACTTTGACCTCCGTAATTCCGGTCATCGTCGGCAATAATCACAATATCCGCCACTGGGGGATAGTTCCCGAATTTCCTTTGCCACTGGTTCGAGATTTCCCGCATCTATTGCCACAGCACCAGGGCATTCCATAACTTTGCATACCGCCGCCACCGTAGCCCAGCCTTCACCAATGACCAAGCAGGCCAGTTACATCCGTAATTTGTCCTATGGGGTGAAAGCAGCCAGTTTTCCTTCCACCTTTAAGGAGCATTTTATCCCCATTCGGATTGATTGCGGAAATGGTGGTGAGGTTCATGCTGCTATCATAGAGTGGGATTAACAGTGAATCCTTCCACCGAGGATCCTTGTAAGATCTTTGCGGAAAATCACCGCACTTTATGAGAGCATCAACTGGTAAACCACCTTTGGCTTTAACGTATGGATGTTGAGAAGATCTCCGTTGGCGTTTATTAAGACTGGTTCAGCCTTCATTCGCTGCTTTTGCATGTTTGGCGTCATCTTCGATTAATTCGTTCAGCCTTGCGCCTCTCGGCGGCATCTCTTTTAGATCTCAATTCAGCCGGTGAGTGTTGTTCTTTCTTGTTCGAAGACCAAGCACCTATATCTTTAAGTGCTGCAATTACAGCTTCCTGTGTGCATCCAGCCCAGCACTTTACGAGAACAACTCCATTGTCTCCATCCTTGACCGATAAAGATGGATTTGTGTCATCGTGTGCAGGGCATTTGCATGACCCAGTTTTGTGGTCACCACCAAGGATGTTGATGATTGCTTCAGCATTAAAGATATTGGCCTCATTATAAACGCTTTAAACAAGGTGCCGAGCAAAATTTTCCCAAAAGCAAGTTGTGGGTGCAGATCCTGGAAGAAACCCTTATCGGTTAATGCTGTTGTATGGTTTTGAACCGGATTTACTCGGTCTGGGTTGCTTGTTGAATGGATCCGGTTTTCTTTTGGCGAGCACGATTAACCCCCATGAGCAACGCGGCTATCAATCCAAGCATCAACAGAGCTTTCCAGCCAACCGACTGAACGTACTGACAATTGAAATGGGGCAGGGAACTGATCCTTCTTTATGTAGGCGTAAATGGTCGCTCTACTCAGACCAGTCTTCTGAATGACTTGGGGTAACCTAAGGACTTTCTTTGTTGTAGTGCAAATTTTTGATGCGGATACGGAATTTTCCATGTTATCGCTCTCCATGTAATGTTTAATAGCGGCCAACCTTGATTGGTGGCGTTCATGGAGACGACAATAGATTACCTGAGCAGATAAGCTCGGACAGGAGTAGACAAGTTCTGTGCGAGGTTAATTATACAGGGGCTAAAGAATGATCCTCTGTGATCTGTTTTGCTTCCTAAGCCCCTTATTTTAATTCCGCAAACACTTGTTCTATATTTTCATCTTCAACTCGCTTGAGTTCGCAAAATAATTTTACAATTGCTGATTTGCCTAAATAACCTCGCTGAGAGGCTTTCAGGCCGCTTTGATCAAGTTCAGATTCAACCTCCCCTGCAGCCTTATCGATAGCCTTACCTTCATGTTGAGTTTTGTCCCACATTAAGTCGTAGGCAAGTTTGATTTTATCTATGTCCCGCTCATACAATTGAGAGCATGATGTAAAACCAAACGCAGCGACCACTCCATATTCTCCCTTTGGCTTGGGATCGCAAACTTTTAAGTTTCTGGCAGATTGAACCAGATAGTCTCTTATCCATTTGGGGTAATCCGTCTTACCCTGTTTATTTATGTGCAATATAGCGTTCCATACATGGATAGGATTTTTTGTACGAATATAATCCAATTCATAAAACCTTACAAAAACATCGGCGCTATCCTCAGAAAATCCCAACTCCCGCCAAAAAATTGTCATATCACTGCTCCGATCTTCAATTCATCAAGGTAGTCCGCCCACCATTGCATCAACTCCCTACGTTGTTCTATATATTCGGATCGATTATAAGCACCTCTCACACGGTTTCGTGGTTCATGAGCAAGCGCTTTTTCGATCACATCACCATTAAACCCTTTCTCATTGCAGATAGTACTAAACGTAGCCCTAAAACCGTGAACAGTGCCTTTCGAGTGATACCCAAGGCGATGCATTGCGTACAACATAGTATTTTGTGACATTGGCTTTTCATAATCCCTGATAGCAGGAAAGATATATCCGCTTCTACCGAAGATACTGCCAATATGCTCAAGCAATGCTATGGCTTGCCGGGATAGAGGCACATTATGTGCTGATTCCATCTTCATTCTCTTGGCAGGTATTCGCCACATTTTGTCTTCAAAATCTATTTCACTCCATACCGCCCTCCGAATCTCATCAGTTCGAGCAGCGGTAAGTATCAGAAATTTCAATCCAAGCCTGGTGGTAATATGCAGTTTTTTATTTTCCAGATCTTTCATGAATTGAGGAAGATCTTCTGCAGCAAGGGCAGCATGATGAACGACCTTCCTTGCTTCAAAGCTCCTCTTAAACTGGCAGCAGGGTTAATTGTGGCCCGATCAGTTCGAATTGCATACATAAAAACCGCAGAAAGTGCGTTGTAGAACTTTCCTGGCTGTTCTCTAAGAGCACCTCTTTTCTCATCCTCTCCATCATTTTTAGAATTATCGATGGAGATATTCTCATCAACAGGATCATTTCCAATATAAGGGAAAACGTTATCTTGGAGACTTCTAAAAACTGCTGTTGAATGGCCCCGCACTCCACCCGCCTCTTTGTTTATCAACCCATTCAAGAGCTATGGCTTCAAAACTGTTTTGGCTGGGTTGATTCTTCTGGACATTAGCAGCTCTCTTTTCACGTCGAACATGCGCGGGATTTTTTCCAATTTTCACTAACTCACGGGCTTCCATCCTAGCAAATCTTCTTCATTCAGACTCATTTGTGGGTAATCACCAAGCACATATGTTGATTCAGATTCACCAGTACGGTACCGGTAACGCCATGTCTTCTTGCCCCATTTTTAGAGAATGAAGATGCATGCCATGTCCATCGGTCAATTTGTAGGGCTTTTCCTTAGCTTTCGCATTTTTTACCTGCACAGCAGTTAGTTTTGACATAACCATTCTCCCAAACGGGTATTTTCCAACGTATACGATAAAGGGTACGTGCGTCCCTATTGTAATTTTGCGCCCAAAGATATACCCGTAAAAACCATCGGATGTCAATAGATCAATATAGATGTTATGTAGAAATAAAAAACCCGCTAAGGTTTATCCTTAGCGGGATTTCCAGAAGGGCTTAGCAGCCCCTAGACTATCAAATGGTGCCGAGACCAGGAATCGAACCAGGGACACACGGATTTTCAGTCCGTTGCTCTACCGACTGAGCTATCTCGGCACCGAATAGAGGTGCACTATTTACCTGACATCGATGATCGTGTCAACGATTTTCGGGGATGGCGGCCGACTCCTTATTTGTCGCTTTTGTCGTGGATCGACAGGCCGCCGAGGTCGAGGTCGAAGTCGAGATCATCGTCCATGTCGAGGCTGATTTTTTTCTCTTCCGGCTTCTCATCTCTGGCAGCGGCATGGGTGGCGGCTGTCGCGGCCGCGGAGGCTGTGGCGGCTTCCTCGAGGGTGTCTCCGAAGTCTCCGAGATCCAGGTCGATGTCGGACTCTTCGTCGGGTTCCATGCTCAGGGTCTCTGGAGTCGGTTTCTTTTCGGGCGGGGAGAGATCGGAGATATCGGCCAGTTCGTCCGGCAGATCCAGGGTCGGGGCCGCCGGTTCGCCGCCGGCATCATCGTCCATCTCCATACCCAGCGTCTCATCCTCTTCCTCGGAGAAGGCCTCGATCTCGCTCAGCTCATCGTCGAGTTCGCCGAGGGCGGCCAGGTCACCTGCTTCGTCGCCCTCGAGTTCAAGCCCCATTTCGGTTTCAGCCTCTTCCTCATCATCGAGCAGGATATCGAGTTCCGGATCGGTAAAATCAAAATCCTCGTCGGTGACGTCGGCGGCTTCAGCACCGTCCACCGGGATGTCCAACGCTTCTTCCTCGAAGGAGAGATTGAGCAGAACCGGGGTGGCTACATTAAGGACACTGCCCTGGAACAACTTCGACGTCGCGGCAATATTCTTTTTGCATTTCAAACACTTCTCTACATTATCAAAGGAAATGTAACCACATTTTGGACAACGCATCGATTAACCCTCTGCTCTGATGAGAAAGAATAGGCATGGTCTCGAGAATTCCATACCCCCCATGGTGTCATATGAGCCCAGTATCCCACATTTTTTCAGAAAAAATCAAGCAATAATCAACGCTTCGCCTTTTTCCGGCGCAATCAGGACCAATCCATGCCGATATCGCAAGCGGGTGCGGAATGGGTCAGGGCACCGATGGAGATGATGTCGACCCCGCTTTTTGCAGCCGCGACAACCGTGTCGAGACTGATGCCGCCGGAGGCCTCGACCAGCGCCCGGCCGTCGATGATGGCCACCGCCTCGCGCATCATCTGGGGGCTCATGTTGTCGAGCATGATGATGTCGACCCTGCAGTCGAGGCACTCGCGAACCTGATCGAGGGTGTCGGTTTCGACCTCGATCCTGATGGTGTGGGGAACCCGACTGCGCACCCGGTCGACTGCTGCTGCGATCGAACCGCAGGCGGCAATGTGATTGTCCTTGATCAGGATGCCGTCGGTCAGGTTGAACCGGTGGTTGTACCCTCCTCCGGCCGTCACCGCGTATTTCTCCAGGACGCGCAGTCCCGGCGTCGTCTTGCGGGTGTCGGTGATGCGCACCGGATAGTCCCTGACAGCCTCGACGAAGCCCGCCGTCATCGTGGCGATGCCCGAGACCCGCTGCAGCAGGTTGAGGGCGACCCGTTCGGCCTTGAGCAGGTCGATAACCGGACCCCGGACCGAAAAGAGCACCCGGCCGGCCTCGACCCGGGTACCGTCCGGCACCGGGCCGACGCTTTCGATGGCCGGGTTCTGGGCCGTAAAAACCCGCGCACCGACCAGTTCTACACCGGCAACGACGAAAGGTTCGCGGGCCACGATGTCGGCCCGGCCGATCTGGTCGGCGGAAAAGATCGCTTCACTGGTCAGGTCGCCCCGGCCGATATCTTCGCGAAGAAACGATCGATAGAGTGTGTCGAGCAGGTTGGTGTCCATGCAGACTGGCCCCTGAAATTTCCTTATCCCTGGATGGCCCGCAGACGCTGTTCGGCTTCGCCGATACGTGCCAGCCGGGCTTCGAACTCCTCTTTTTTGGCCTTTTCCTTGGCCACCACCTGATCGGGGGCGTTGGCCAGGAATTTTTCATTGTTCAGTTTGGTCGTGACCTGCTTGAGACCCGCCTCGGTTTTGGCCCGGTCCCTGCCGAGCTTGGCCAGCTCGCTGTCCACGTCCACCAGCCCCTTGAGGGGCACGAAAATTTCGATATCGTTGAAAATATAGGTGGCCGCATCATCTGGCTTGTCTTTCCCGTCCGAGATGGTGAGGCTGTCCAGCCGGGTCAGATCCGAGATGGCCGGCGCAAAGGTTTTAATCAGCTGCGCCGCACTGTCGTCAACATTGGCGATACAGGCCTCGATCTTCTTCGAAGGGTGTACATCGGCCTCGGCCCTGATGTTCCTGATGCCGGTGATAACACCCATCAGCAGATCCATATCTTTTTCCGCCGACGCATCGACCCATTCGGGCCTCCGTTCGGGGTAGGGCTCGAGCATCAGCACCGGCCGCTCGCCCGGCAGCACGCTCCAGATCTCCTCGGTGACGAAGGGGATGATCGGGTGGGTCAGTTTCAGGATGGTTTCCAGCACCGCCAGCAGCACACTGCGGGCCTGGTTCTTCAATTCCTCATCGTCGCTGTAGAGATCGGCCTTGATCCACTCCAGGTACCAGTCGCAGAACTCGTGCCAGATAAACTGGTAGTTGGCCGAAGCCACCACGTTGAAGTGGTAACCATCGAGTCCCTGGCGAACTTCGTCGACGGTCCGGGCCAGGCGGCTGAGAATCCAGCGGTGCACCAGCGGCAGCTCCGCCGGCCGGTCCAGCTGTTGCCGGGTCCCGTCCCCGCACTCGCCGACATGCATCTGGGCGAAGCGGGCGGCGTTCCAGATCTTGTTGATAAAGAAGCGATACCCCTCGATGCGGCCCTCGTCGAGCTTGATCTCGCGGCCCTGGGCGGCAAAGGCGGTCAGGGTGAAACGCACCGCATCGGTGCCGTAATTGCCCATCACCTCGAGCGGGTCGATGACGTTGCCGGTCGACTTGGACATCTTCTTGCCGTGCTTGTCCCGGACCAGGGCGTGCAGGTAGACGTCGTGAAACGGCACCTCGTCCATGAAGTGCAGGCCCATCATCATCATCCGGGCGACCCAGAAGAAGAGGATGTCGAAACTGGTGATCAGGATCGAGGTCGGGTAGAAGGTCTGCAGCTCCCTGGTGTTGTCGGGCCAGCCCATGGTTGAAAAGGGCCACAGGGCGGAGGAGAACCAGGTGTCGAGCACGTCCGTTTCCTGGACCAGCTCGGTTGAGGTACAGGCCGGGCAGAATTCCGGGGCGCTGGTTTCGACGATCAGCTCGCCGCAGGTGATGCAGGTCCAGGCCGGAATCCGGTGCCCCCACCAGATCTGCCGCGAAATGCACCAGTCCCGGATATTGTCCATCCAGCTGTAGAAAGTGTTGTACCAGGTCTTCGGGTAGATCTTGATGCGCTCGCTGCGCACCGCCTCGACCGACTTGTCGGCCAGCGGCTTGACCTTGACGAACCACTGCAGCGAGGTGGTCGGTTCGACCACGGTTTTGCAGCGATAGCACTGGCCCAGCGCGTGATCGTAGTCTTCGATCCGGTCGAGGAAACCCTGTTCGTCCAGGTCGGCGACGATCTGCCGGCGGCACTCGTAGCGGTCCAGGCCCTGGTATTTCCCGGCCTTGTCGTTCATCACGCCGTGGTCGTCCATGACCTTGCACAGATCAAGATCGTGGCGCCGGCCGATCTCGTAGTCGTCCCGATCATGGGACGGGGTCACTTTCAGGGCCCCGGTGCCGAAATCCTTCTGCACATGGGGGTCGAAAACCACCGGGATGGTCCTGCCGGTGAGCGGCAGCTCGATGCCGACCCCTTTCAGGTGGCTGTAGCGCTCGTCGTCGGGATGGACGGCCACGCCGGTGTCGCCCAGCATGGTCTCCGGCCGGGTGGTGGCCACCACCACATGCCCTGAGCCGTCGGCAAACGGGTAGCGCAGGTGATAGAGCTTGCCCCGGGTATCCTCATGGTCGACCTCGTCGTCGGCCAGCGCGGTCAGGCAGCGGGGACACCAGTTGACAATGTAGTCGCCCTTGTAGATCAGCCCTTCCTTGTAGAGCCTGACGAAAACCTCCCGGACCGCCTTGGACAGCCCCTCGTCCATGGTGAACCGCTCCCGGCTCCAGTCGCAGGAACAGCCCAGCCGCTTGAGCTGGTTGATAATGGTGCCGCCCTTGTCGGTACGCCACTCCCAGACCCGCTCGATAAAGGCGTCACGGCCCAGGTCGTGACGGCTCTTTCCCTCCTCGGCCAGTTGGCGCTCCACCACGTTCTGGGTGGCGATGCCGGCATGGTCGGTGCCGGGCAGCCACAGGGTGTTGTCGCCGCACATGCGGTGGTAGCGGGTCAGAATATCCTGCAGGGTGTTGTTCAGGGCATGGCCCACGTGCAGGACGCCGGTAACGTTGGGCGGCGGAATGACGATGGAAAAGCCGGCTCTGCCTTCCTGCATCTGCGCTTCGAAGCAGTGCTGCTCCTCCCAGGTCTTCAGCCACTTGTCCTCGACATCGCTGAAATCGTAGCTCTTCGGTAATGTTTTTGATTCGCTCATCGGTGGTGCGCTATAGGTGGAATTATTTTTAGGTGGAACGGTGATGTCATCACCACGCCCTGCCCTGAAATTCGGCGGACATGCACGTTACCTGCAGCCCCGCTAGAAATCAACCGTTTTTATCCGATGTCCGGCCGGCCAGGAACCAATGGTCTAAAGGCCTACCTGACACTCCACGGACTTGGCATGAACAGATGCTCGTAGACGCTCAGGGCATAGTTGTCGGTCATCCCGGCAATGTAGTCGCAGACCCGGCGGTGGGCCGTTTTTTCATCAGCCCAGTTGCGGTCGCCCTCGGCAACCGACCAGTCGTCATCGTAGCGCTTCACCAGCCCGTGTTCCAGGAAATAGCCGTAAAGCTCGGTGATAATGCGCTGGGCCTTCTCGAATTCCCGGTGGACCAGAAGATTACGATAAACATTGTCGTACAGAAAGCCCCTGAGGCTGGTGATGGCCGCCAGCATCGGCTCGCTGATGTGCAGGTTGCCGTCGTCGGCGCTCAGCGTCTCGACGATAATGTCACGCACCATGCGGCCGATCCGCTGGGAATGGCCGTTGCCGACCACGGCACCGATCTCCGCCGGCACATCGCTGTCCTTGAGCAGCCCGGCGCGCATGGCGTCGTCGAGGTCGTGGTTGATGTAGGCGATGATGTCGGCCAGCCGCACCACCTGCCCTTCCAGGGTGGCGGCCAGCCCCCTGCCGGAAGGCGGGATGATCTCGTCGCGCCCCTTGGAGTGGCGGGCGATACCGTTTCTTACCTCCCAGGTCAGGTTCAGGCCGCGCCCTCTCTTCTCGAGGAAATCGACCACCCTGAGGCTGTGAATGTAATGTTTGAAGCCTCCCGGGTGCAGTTCGTTCAGGGTGGCTTCGCCGGCGTGACCGAACGGAGTGTGACCCAGATCGTGGCCCAGGGCGATGGCCTCGGTGAGCGGCTCGTTGAGGCACAGTGCCGCCGACACGGTCCGGGCAATCTGGGAGACCTCCAGAACGTGGGTGAGACGGGTGCGGTAATGGTCTCCGGCCGGGGCCAGGAAGACCTGGGTTTTATGCTTGAGCCGGCGAAAGGTTTTCGAGTGGATAATCCGGTCGCGGTCACGCTGGTAGGGCAGGCGAATGTCGCAGAGATCCTCCGCCTCCGCCAGCCGGCGCCCCCGCGAGGTTACATTGCGGGCCGCATAGGGCGAGAGTATCTCTGATTCGCGCTCTTCGAGCTGTTTTTTTATCGAGGTACCGATAACCGGAACAAATGCCATTGCAACACCACCCTGGTGACCAGGATTGATCGTAAGTTGGAGTAGTTACCTATCTGCCTTTACCACACCTGTTATTTTGTGCAAGGTGCAAAGAAAATTGAAACATCGGGCCAAAACTGCTAAGTAAGCAACCAGAAGACACCGATCTCATTGCCCCGCAAGGTCTGCCCATGACGACACGACAACGGCCAACGCTGCTGACCCTGGCTCTCAAGGCCCCGTTTTTTATCGGTTTTCTCGCCCTTCTCTATGTGCTCGGCCTGAGCATGCTGGAGCGGATCGAAGGCTTTGCACTCGCCCTGGGGTTTTCAGCCGGGCTGATACGGGTGTCGACCTACGCCCTGCTGTTTCTGTTCGCCTTCATCACCACACTCGTCCTGATACGCTACCTGTCGCGCCATGACTGACCATGGCCCGCTGACCCGGGAGGAAAAGAGCTGGATCCTCTACGATGCGGCCAATTCGGCTTTCGTCCTGGTCATGGTAACGGCCATCATGCCCATCTACTTCAAGGACGTGGCCGCCAGCGGGCTGACCGATGCGGTCTCCACCTCGAACTGGGCCTTTGCCAACTCGGCCGCCTCGCTGGTTCTGGCCCTGCTGGCCCCGATGCTCGGCACCATGGCCGATTATGAGAACAGGAAAAAGCCGTTCTTTCTGTTCTTCCTCTGCGCTGGACTGTTCTTCACCCTGGCCCTGGTCCTCCCGGTCGAGGGGCAGTGGCTGCTCTGCCTGCTGCTCTTTATCGGGGCCCGGGTCGGCTGGGCCGGGGCCAACCTGTTCTACGACGCCTTCCTGGTCGATGTCACCTCGCCGTCGAGAATGGATATGGTTTCGGCCAAAGGCTACGGGTACGGCTATATCGGCAGCATCATCCCCTTTTTGATCGTCATCGCCCTGATCGTCAGCGGCGGGATGGCCGACGGCCTGCCCGCCGGCCGCACCCGGATCGGCTTCGCCGTCGTCGCCCTCTGGTGGCTGGCCCTGTCCGTGCCGGCGATAAGACACCTCCGGCAGCGCCATTTCGTCGCCGCCTCGCCGGCACCCTGGCTGGACGGCTTCAGGAGGCTGGCCGCCACCACGGCAAACATCAGGAAGCACCGCCAGGTCTTTGTCTTTCTGGCCGCCTACTTCTTCTACATCGACGGGGTCGGCACGGTGATCACCATGTCAACCGCCTACGGCCGCGACCTGGGCTTTGACATCACCATGCTGATCGCGGTCCTGCTGGTCATCCAGATCGTCGCTTTTCCGTGCACCCTGATCTACGGCCGGCTGGCTCTACGGTTCAAAACCAGGTCTTTGCTGCTGGCCGGGATCGGGGTCTACTGCCTGATAACCGTGCTGGCTTTTCTGCTGCCCTTTCTTGAAAACAACCTGCTCAAACATGCACTGTTCTGGCTTATCGCCCTGCTGGTGGCTTCGTCCATGGGCGGCATCCAGGCCTTGAGCAGGAGCTATTTTTCCAAACTGATCCCGCCCCGGAACAGCGCCGAATTCTTCGGCTTCTACAATGTCTTCGGTAAATTTGCCGCCATCGGCGGACCGCTGCTGCTCGGCATCGTCGGCAGGGCAACCGGCGACACCCGCTGGGGCGTGCTGGCCATGCTGATCCTTTTCGTCATCGGCGCCTGGCTGCTCACCCGGGTGCAGGACTGACACGGCAACATTCCACCCTCCCCTCAGCCGGTGCGGGTCAGGCTCGTCTCGATAAACGGCTGCAGCCGGCAATCGTCGACCTCGCTGTAGCCAAAGCTGATCCGCTTGCCATCGACCCTGATCCGGCTCTGGCTTACCGTGCGTGAGTTGGCCCTGACCATCAGCGGCGAATAGGCGGGGAAATCCGGATCGTGGCAGCCATGGAACCGTTCCAGCCGCTGCCGGTCAAGGCCGTCGGCCTGGCCGCTGAAGAGCTGCCACTGGCGTGAGCGGTGCCACAGATCTCTGCGGTAGGCGACCACTTCCCGGGGACGAAATCCGGAGGTGGTCAGGGGGCGCTCCACCTGGTCGTCGCGCCTGCACTCCAGCCGATCCCCGTGCCAGTCGTAGAGCAGCACCTGGCACCCATCGAAAATAAAGAGATGAAATCCGTGGTAGCGCGAACAGTCCAGCCCTGCCACAGCCGCCTGAATGTCGTCAACAGCCTGGTAAACGGCCAGCGACTTGAGCAGCACGCCCCTGCTCACCGGGCTGCGGATCGACGCCTGGGAAGAGTAATTGTTCAGGATGCAGCCGATGATCCCGGCCTCGTTCACCCAGATCCAGGTACCCCCGCCGTCCGGATCGACCGGGCAGATAAAACGGCAGCCGCACTCCCCGTGGATGGCCGGCGGCTGTGCCGGGCTCCTGCGGACCGACTCGTCGCGGTTAAAGAACACCCCGTAGGCTGTGGAAGCTTGGTCTTCTGGCCACCAGCTGAGGGTACACATGGTCAGGAGCAGTTATCCCGGCAGCGAGACCGGAAACCGGCCATCATCATCGCCGGTCCCTGTCCACGGCAAAGCTTATCGCGATCAGGAAAACCGCAACCGGGATGTAGGCCGCCAGAGCCAGCGCACCGATTTTGGGAAAAACGAGCTGCGGCTGTGACGAGTAGATCAGCAGGTAGGCCGCCAGAGCCGGGACCTTGTCGAAATGAAACACCGAAAACAGGGCCGGCACAAAACGCTTCATCAGGCCCGGGTTGTCCGGTGTGCCGCCCCTGGTTGAGCGGTAAATCAGGTAGAGCGCCGCCGAAACCCCGACGATGAATATAATCACCCCGATAAGCAGCATAATCTCGAGCCGGGCCGGCGAAGTGGTCGTGGTCATCTGCTCGGATGGGAACCAGAGCAGAACCGGCAGAAACAGGCTGCAGAAATAGAGCAGGATGCCACCGGCCAGAAAGCGCATTTGGCGTGTACCGAGCGGCTCGTATGGGGCGGGTTCGCCGCCATGATCTTTTTTCAGAAACAGATAGCCGATCATCAGGGCCAGAATCAGGGCCAGCAGGAAAAAGGGCCAGGAGGCACCGTGGGCGGTGACCGCAAAGCTGATTTTATCGGACCCCGGCGGCAGCAGGAAGAGGATGCCGAAAAAGAGCGCGCTGATCACCCCGAAGAAGATCAGCAGCGCGCTCATCAGCCGGGTCAGGCCGGCCATATAGCAGACGCCTGAAACCAGCGAGATAAAAAGTGCGATTACGATTCTGACGATCATGGTCACCTGTCAACGGTTTAACGATTGTGGTGCGTTTCAGCGGAGCAGCCACTCAACAATAATCATCCGACGGTCAAAATGGGGCAGGAATTCCTCAAGAACTTTCCTGTAAGAGGCGATACAGGTGCATCGCCGTCTTCTCGGCACCGCTGCAGCCGACCCACGGCACTGAGCTGCCGGGGGCCGACAACAGAAAACGGATGTCCCTTTCCAAACTTCGGGCGCTGAGCCGCTCCTCTTCGATTACCCGCCAGCTGTCGCCCACCGCTTTTTGCAGCCGGCTCAGATGTTCCTGCTGTTCCCGGTCCTGGGTCGAGCGCAGGATCACCAGCGCCGGCAGCCCGGCGGCCGCTGCATCGAGCAGGCTGTTGTAGCCGCCGAAGACGACAACCGAGCGGGAGCGCATCAGCGAACCGACATAGGAGTCGCTGATCGGCGCAACGATACAGTGCGTAAGCGGCCCGAGCGTTTCGCCGATAGCGGCGGCACGATCCTCCGGGACATAGATGTGAAACGCTCCGTGGCCGGGGCCAATCGATTCCAGGGCCGCGCTAAGAGCGCTGATCAGGGCATCGCCCTTGTCGCCCAGCCACGGAAGCGACAGGGTGCAGGCCACCGATTTTTCAGACTCGGACCGGTCCAGCATATGGGCCATCTCGATCACTCTGGAAACGTACCCCGTCTCGGTGACCGGCCGGGGAAAATGATTTTCAATGCGCGCCAGGGTCTCGGGGCCCAGTACGGTGCCGTCGCCATACCAGAGGATCTCCCGGTAGTGCGCGCCTACCAGCTCGCTGCTCGCCGCCGACCAGAGCGTTTGGTCCTCGCCGATCACCCCCCGCAGACCAAGCACCCAGCTGCTGCCGGATTCGGCCTGGCGCTCAAGCGCTTTAACCAGTTCCCTGCGCTTGCCGAACGGGTTGTGGTCGACCAGCACGCAGCGCGGTCTGAGTATCGAGATCAGCGCCTGGAGCATATCGGCCCGGAGGTTGCCGAGCACTGACTTGTAAAAGCCGGCGCTGCTGTCCCGGCCCTCGGACACACCGTCGCTCAGGACCGTTTTATATGAAGGCAGCTTGATCCAGTCGAGTTCGCCGGGACCGATCAGCATGGCGGTGCGGGAGCTGCCGGTGACCAGCAGGGTCCTGCAGTCGGGATAGAGCCGTTTGAGGGCCAGTCCCACCGCAACGGCCCGGCTCACATGACCGAAACCGCGGCCGTCGTGGGCATAGAGCAGCACATCGAGCCTGGTTGGAAAATACTGGTTGAGCTTTTTTGAATAGTAGTGGTCCTGCATGTACGAACCCGTTGCTGTGTTGACCCCTGAGGGAACGGTCCCCCCGCTGCGATTGGCTCAGCGAGGTCTGTGCCTTATCCCCGGAACGGGGCCATCGCTGAAAAGCCTCTGAAGCTGGTCCGTTTTACCATGTACGCCGATAATATTCACCCATCAGCGCTCAACATCACTCCCGGCAGGCCCGGGAACCGGTTGTTTTTCAACGAAGAACGAGGGTGACCGGCCGCAGAGATTGGTTTATTATGGGCCCATGAGAAGATTCTTTGACACGCTGGTCCTGGTGGTATCTTCCTTTGTCGGTGTCCTGCTGTTCGTCAAAGGCAGCACGGTCCTTTTTGTCCTCACCCTGGTGCTGCAGTATGTTGCCTTTATCTCATATGCCACCAGGATTCGCGGAACGACGCTGAGCGCCGCACCCTATATCTTCAATTTCGGATATATTATTGTCCTGACCGCCTATCTTCTGAGCTGTTTTCTGTTCAAAAATTTGATATTCTGATCGGCTGAGAGGTTGCAGGGATCGGTCCGATCAGCTAAAAAGGGTGCAAATATTTTCCACTGCGTTACCCTGTGTTACCAGCGTGTCAAAACGACGAAGGCACTCAATAACAGGAAGCTTTCACCAGGCGAACAACCACACCGGCAAACTTTCCCATGTTTCTCAGTATCTTTTTTGCACTCATCGGCTGCCTGCTGACCGGGGTCCAGGCTCTTCTCATCTACATCCAGGGCGAAGGCGTCTGTTTCAACGAGGGCTGCCGGGTCGTCGATTCCCTGACCCTGGTCGACCCGCTCTATTTCAACCTGGCCGGGTTCTTCTACTTCTTCATCCTGGTCATCGGGCTGAGCAGGGCCAGAAACGGCTCGGAACTCTGGCGGCGCTTCTCCGGCCTTCTGCTGCTGGCCGGGCTGGCCGCGGAGGGGGTGCTGCTGGCCTTTCAGCTCATCATCAGCCAGGCGCTGTGCTATTACTGTCTGATCATCCTGTCGCTGATCCTGCTGGCCAACCTGTTCATGGGCCTCAAGCAGTTTGCCGGCGGGCTGGTGATCTTCTCGGCAGTGCTGCTGGCTTCCTTCAGCCTCGACTACCATGGCGGCACGGTCAGACCGCGGCCGCTCGAGTTGGGGACCATGGCACGGCTGCAGACAGACCAGTCGGATAAACAGATTTATCTGTTCATCTCCTCAACCTGTCAGCACTGCCAGTCCATCCTCACCCGTCTCGAGCAGAGCCGGGGCTGTACGATCAGTTTCAACCCGGTCGACGCCTACGACGATTTCTCCTTTCCCGGAGCCGAACTGCAGCCTGGATATCTTCCGGCCGTCAACCTGGGCTTTCTCAAAAAACTGGGAATTAATGAAGTGCCGGTGCTGCTTCACCAGGAAAGCTCTTCGTTGACCCTGGTACGCGGGGAACAGGCGATCTCGGAGTTCATTGACCGGCAGTGCTCCGCCGCTTTGGGAATGACGACCCTGCCCGAACCGGTCCAGATGTCGAGCAGCTATCAGTTGCCGCCATTGCCGCTCGGGGGAGAGGAAGATGGCTGCACCATCGAGCAGGTGTGCGATGATCCGGCCCAGCAGAGCCCGGGCAATTTACCCTGAGCAGAGAGGTCTATGAAATGATCAGCCCGGCCGAATCGCCGGCGCTGACCACCTCGCCGATGATCGCTGCGGCCGGGGTCGGGATCCGGGCCAGTTCCTGCACCAGTTCCTCAGCCTGATCGGCCGGCAGCGCTGCCAGCAGGCCGCCGCTGGTCTGGGGATCCAGGATCAGCTGCTTTTGTGAATCGGAAAACTCCCCCTCCCAGGACAGGTAATCCTCGATCAGTTTCCGGTTGTGCCTGTTGACCCCGGTGCTCATCCCCCTTTCATACATGGCCAGCGCCTCGTCGAACAGCGGCAGATCCAGCATCCTGATGCGCAGCAGTGCATTCGAGGCCTTGGCCATTTCCAGGCTGTGACCGCCCAGACCGAAGCCGGTGACGTCGGTTACCGCATGGATGTCATATTTGCGCATTGCCTCAGCCGCATCCCTGTTCAGACAGACCAGCGCATCGACGCAGGATTTCAGCGCCGCCCCGGAAACCCAGCCCTTCAGGTTGGCGTTGAACAGCACGCCGCTGCCCAGCGGCTTGGTCAGAACCAGCGCATCCCCCGCCCGGGCGCCACCGTTTGTCCAGTAGTTCCCGGGGTGCACCAGGCCGGTGACCGACAGGCCGAATTTCGGTTCGTCATCCTCCACCGAATGGCCGCCGGCCAGCACCGCTCCGGCTTCGGTGATTTTGCTCAGAGCCCCGGCGATGATCTGTTCGAGATCTTCCGGCGGCAGTTTGGTCGACGGAAAACAGAGCAGGTTGAGGCACACCTTCGGCACCCCGCCCATGGCGTAGACATCGCTGAGGGCATTGGCGGCGGCAATCTGTCCGTATTGGTAGGGGTCGTTGACCGGCGGGGTGATGAAATCGGCGGTCATCACCAGGGCCAGTTCGTCGCTGATTTTATAGATCCCGGCATCATCGCTGGTGTGGTAACCGACCAGCAGGTTGTCGTCCTTGGACTGGGGGAGGCTGTCCAGCAGTTTACCGAGCCCGACCGGGTCGACTTTTGCCGCTCAGCCGCAGGTCTTGGAAAGACTCTGCAGGGTCGGTTTCCTGAAAAAATTGAAGATGGACATGGGGTGTTATTTTCGTTTATTGTTGTATTTAGGGGCGTTTTTTAACTATTACACAGCAGACAACCGCCCACAAATACCGTTTTTCGATGACTCCGAACCCATCGATAACATTACCCGATAGCGCGTTATCGGGGAGCTGACATAACGAGGACAAGCCATGCAGCGCAGCGCCAGAAAAATCATCACCGCCACCCAGGTTTCCGAAGGGGCCGGGGTCATCCTGAACCGGGTGTTCGGCTTTGGCGATACCGAATTGTTCGATCCCTTTCTGCTGATGGACGATTTTCGCTCCGACACCCCCGCCGACTATCTCAAGGGCTTCCCCTGGCATCCTCACCGCGGCATCGAGACCATCACTTACGTACTCAGGGGTGACGTCGAGCACGGCGACAGCCTGGGCAACAGCGGCACCATCTCCTCCGGCGACGTCCAGTGGATGACCGCCGGCAGCGGCATCATTCACCAGGAAATGCCCCAGGGGGACGAACAGGGAGCCATGCACGGTTTTCAGCTCTGGGCCAACCTGCCGGCTGAAAAGAAAATGACCCCGCCGCGCTACCGCGACATCACCGCCGACCAGATCCCGGAAGTGGTCACCGACGAGGCCCGCATCAAGATCATAGCCGGCTCCTTCGGGGCGACCCGGGGACCGGTAACCGACATCTTCATAGACCCGGTCTATCTCGACGTCACCCTGAACCCGAACAGCCGTTTTAACCACCCGACACCGGCACAGCACACGGTCATGCTCTACGCCATCGACGGCAGCGGCGCGGCCGCCGCCACACCGATAAAAAACAGGGAGCTGGTCCTCTTCGACTCAGGCGATGAGATCGTTGTCGAGGCCGGTCCGGCCGGCCTGCGCTTCCTGCTGCTTTCGGGAAAACCACTGAAGGAGCCGGTGGCCTGGCGCGGCCCCATCGTAATGAACACCGAAGAGGAGCTGCAGACTGCCTTCCGCGAATATCAGCAGGGCACCTTCATCAAATAGACTCATTCCCGGGTGACGTATTTCAGCACCTCGACCACCTGGTCAGGCGTCTGGGCCCAGGCCATGGCCGAACCGTCCACCTCCTTGAGCGGGTGGATGATATCGGCGTCGTGCAGGGTTATGTAAGGTATCTGCAGCGCAGCGCAGTAGCCGGCATCGAAAGCGGCATTCCACTGCTTGTATTTGTCCCCGAAACGAACCACCACCAGGTCGCTCGCTTCGATCAGTGTCTTGGTCCGGATCTGGTTGACCCGGGCCGACTTGCTGTCCCGCCAGTAGCCCGATTCCGGATCACCGAGCAGGTCGCCGGCGGCGTCGCTGGCCTCGTGATCGGTGATCGCCGAGGTGAAGCTGACGGGCAGGTTCTGTTTCTGCGCGCCGTCGATGATCTGCTGCCGCCAGTCGGTGTGTATTTCCCCTGATAGATAGACTGTCCAGTTCATTATTTCTCCTGTTTCAAGTGATGATCTTCATGGTTCGAACCGCTCCGGGATTGCGGCGCCGAGGCGCGCCATTGCACCCGCTCTTCATCTCTGCAGCGATCTGAGATACTGCTCGACAACGTTTTTTCTGCCGGTCAGCAGCGGCGCTTTTCCCCGTTTCTGCAGCTGATAGTCATACATCGGATCGTAATAGTGACGCAGCAGGAGCCTGATCCAGTTCTTGTGGGCCTGCGGGTCCCCGTTTTTCTCCTGATGATAGCAGCCCGACTCGAGCAGCGCCCTGACCTTCTCGAGCCGGGCCGGTCCCAGCCGCCGGGCGATCCGATCCAGGTTGCTGTTCATCTCCTCGAACCAGAGCCACATATTTCTCGAGGTCTGCCCTTCCAGTATACGGTCTGCGTGCAGTTTCTGTGATTCCAGTACATATTCGCGGAAAATATTATCCACCCGCTCCTCGAAATCAACCTCCAGGACGATCAGATCCCCGTCATTGAAAAAGCTGGATAGTTCTTTGGGCAGAAAGCGTTTGCCGACGTGTCTGCCCTCATCCTCGAGGACCAGGTGGGAATGGCCCCGGTGGACGTGGCGGACGAGGGCGGCGGCCAGTCTGTTTTCGAAGTCGGCCTGGCCCGGCTGGGGGGTGGTGAAGCGGCCGAACGTTGAGCCGCGGTGATTGGCCAGCGCTTCGAGGTCGATGCTGTTGTTCAGGCTCTGCAGCAGGCGGGTTTTGCCGGAACCGGTCCGGCCCCCGAGCAGCACCGGCCGGCTGGCTACGGCGGCGGGATCGAGGCGGTGCAGCAGGAAGTTTCTCATGGCCTTGTAGCCGCCTTCGATGCGCTCGACCGCGGTGCCGCTTTTGCGGTAAATCCAGCGGGCCGCCGTTTCAGATCTCATGCCGCCCCGGGCGCAATAGACAAGGGCCCCCGGGTGACGGGCCAGGTAGGCGCACCACAGATCAGAGAGAAGGTCGACCTTGTCGTGGTCGATCAGTCTATCGGCCAGCTCGAAGGCGCGCTCCCTGCCCCATTTGCGATAGGCCAGGCCGACCTGGTGGCGTTCGTCATCGGTGAGAAGGCCGATATTAACCGCCGCCGGAACTGCACCGCTGCCGAACTCGCCCGGCGAGCGGACGTCGATCAGGGGCCTGTTGCCGACAATGATCTGATAATAATCACCACTGCATGTATCAGAATACATAAGCTGGTTCAGGAGGCGGCGCCTCGGTCTGAGTGTATAGTCCGGTCAACAAACATGGTCAGTTCGCCAGGCTGCAGGACGGCGGACGCGCGGCCTGCTCATTTCACTCATAGCACGGCGGGTGCTCTGCGGTCAAACAATCGATGACCACACAAAGATTTTAGCACAAAAGATTTCTACCCATGAAAATCTGGTCCGCTTCAGGTATAATTGCTCTTTCAATGATGGAAATCCAAGCCAACCAGAACATAGGAGGTTCACATGGCAACCACAAAGGAAAATCTCAGTGAAGCATTTGCCGGCGAAAGCCAGGCATTCCAGAAGTACAGCGCTTTTGCCAAGAAAGCCGAGCGCGAAGGCTTCACCAACATCGCCAAACTGTTCAGCACCACCGCCCAGGCCGAAAAGATCCACGCCGAGGGTCACCTGAGGGCGCTCGACGCCATCGCCTCGACCGCCGAGAACCTGGAAGCCGCCATCAACGGCGAGACTTACGAGTACACGGAAATGTATCCGCCGATGGCGGATCTGGCCACCGAGGAAGGTCATCAGGCAAAAACCATGTTCCGCTTTGCCCTCGATGCCGAAAAAGTGCATGCAGAGATCTATAAGAAGGCTCTGGCAGCGGTTCAGAACGGTGTCGATCTCGACGTCAGCGACTTTTACCTCTGCCCGATTTGCGGCTACATCGAGCTGGGTCAGCCCACCGACAAGTGCCCGGTCTGCGGAGCCCTGCCCAAGGTGTTCTCCACGGTCGCCTGAGCAGCAAACCGACGCAGTGCAGCTGCACCGGGGAGCTCATCCCCGGTGCAGCGGTCGTTGTCAGTCAGCGTTTTTCCTGCGCCCCCGAGCCGTTGCTGCGGCCGGGGTCCCATACCATGATCGTTGAATTAGCTGCGTATATGTTTATTCTGTGAAGCAGCGAATTTCCCTGTGTTACCACGACCATGTATCGCAACAACTGAATGGAGAAGCGTCATGAAGCCTGCTCTGAAATTGGTGATAACCTTTATCTCATTATCCCTGGTGGTGTTCTTACACCACACCGTTTTCGGGGAAGAGGGTGAAAAACCGAGGGTTGTCGCCTCGACCACCCAGATCGCCGATTTCGCCCGGCAGATTGCCGGTGACCATGCCGTGGTCACCTCGATCCTGGCACCCGGGGCGGACCCGCACACCTACCAGCCGACGCCCAAGGACGTCCAGATCGTGCTTGATGCCGATCTCTGCCTGGAAAACGGACTCCACCTGGAAGGCAAAAGCTGGATGGCCACCCTGGCCAAAGACGCCAACAAACCGCTGGTAACCGCCACCGACGGCATCGAGCTGCTCTCCGTCGAGGAAGGCGGTGAGAATATTCCCGATCCGCACGCCTGGTTTTCTCCGAAAAACGCCGCAGTCTACGTGAATAACATCGTCAGGGGACTCTCCCAGATCGACCCCGATCACAAAATGCAGTACGAAGCCCGGGCGACCCTTTACCTGCAGCAGCTCCGGGTGCTTGATTCCTGGATCCGCGAGCAGATCGCCAGAATCCCGGTCGAGCGGCGAATCCTGGTCACCACCCACGACGCCTTCAACTATTTCTGCAGGGAGTTCAGGCTCAACGCCAAAAACGACTTTTTATCCATCGCCCCCGTCGGCTGGTCCACCGGTGCTGAAGTCGGCGCCGGCATTACGCCGGAGCGGCGCCGTCGGGTCGTACAGTCGATCAAAGAGTCCGGGACCCCGGCCATTTTTGTGGAAACCACCATCAACCCCAAGCAGATCAGGGAGATCGCCAAAGAGACCGGGGTAAAGATCGGCGGGGAGCTCTACTCCGACTCGATGGGGCCCGAAGACAGTGCCGGCGAAACCTACATCGGCATGATGCGCGAAAACGTGCTGCTCATCGTCAATGCTCTGCAATAGGTCCTTCATGCGCTTTCTACTCTGCCTGGTCATCTGGTTCCTGTTTGTCGGCGGACTCTTTTTCTATACCTCCCGGCGCGACCGTGCCTACGAAAACGTAGCCGTGGCTGCTCCGGTCACCGCCAGGGTCGAAACACGGGTATCGCTGGAGTTGACCCCGACCTTTTCCGTCCAGGACGACCCCTTCGCCCTGAAGACCGAAGAAAAACAAGGTCCGTTTGAAATCAGGATAAACGGCACCAGCATCGCCAGCGCCGACCTGGGGGTCAGCCGGGGGCAGACGCTGGTGATCACCGACCTGAACATCGCACTGGGTGAGCACAACGAGGTGTACATCAAAGCCAGCCCGCCGGTTGCAGAGAACCAGCTTGACCACGGCGTCCGGGTCCGGCTGCTGGACCGGGAGCGGGTCCTGGCCGACGAAACACTCTGGAGCAGCGGCGGGCTCGTCTCCGGCACGGTTATATTCAGTTTACCCAAACAGGCGGAAGCAGATCATGAGCAATGATCATCAGCATGTCATAGAAGTCGAACACCTGACCGTCAGCTACCAGGCCAAACCGGCCCTGCTCGACGTCACCATCAACATCGACCGGGACCAGCTGGTCGGCGTCATCGGCCCCAACGGCGCCGGGAAATCGACCTTTATAAAAGCGATCCTGGGCTTTGTAAAACCCGATGTGGGCAGTGTCAGAATAAACGGAAAGAGCGCCCAGAAAGCCAAGGGCGAAGTGGCTTACGTACCCCAGCGCGGAGCGGTTGACTGGGATTTTCCGATCACCGTCGAGGAGGTGGCCCTGATGGGCCGCTACCAGCAGATACCGTGGTATACCACACCGACCGAGCAGGATCGGGCAGCGGCGGTCGAGGCCCTGAAAATGGTCAGGATGGAGGATCTGGCCCAGCGCCAGATCGGTGAGCTTTCCGGCGGGCAGCAGCAGCGCGTGTTCATGGCCCGGGCCCTGGCCCAGGGCAGCGACATCCTGCTGCTGGACGAGCCCTTCGCCGGGGTCGACGCAGCCACCGAACGGGCCATTCTCGATGTGCTCGAACGGGCCAAGCAGTCCGGCAAGACACTCGTTGTCGTACACCATGACCTGTCCACGGCGGCCGAGTATTTCGACAAACTGATCCTGATCAAGCAGCGGCTCTATGCCTATGGCCCGCCGCGGCTGGTGCTCCGGGAAGACCTTCTCAGCAAAGTGTACGAAGGACGACTGCGGATATTCAGCAACGTGCTTGCCGGGGAGGAGTCCTGATGTACGAGCTCTTCATTGCCCCGCTCACCGAGACTTATTTCCAGAAGGCCCTGATCGGCGGCTCGATTGTCGCCATTGTGGCCGGGGTGGTCGGCTGCCTGGTGGTCCTCAGGAGAATGGCCTTTCTGGGAGACGCCCTTTCCCATGCCATGATTGCCGGCGTGGCCGGCGGCTACCTGGTTATGAAACTGCTTTTCGGCTACGAGGCCCACGCCCCCGGCATGCTGCTCGGCTCCCTGATCGCCGCGGTGACCACCGTTGCCCTGATCAGTTTTGTGTCCCGGATCTCAAGAGTCAAGGAAGATACCGCCATCGGCATCATGTACACCGGTATTTTCGCCCTGGGCGTGGTCGCCGTCTCGATCTTTCGCCACTACATTCACATCGACCTGATGCATTTCATCATGGGCGACATTCTTGGCGTCGCCGACACCGATCTCTGGGTCAGTGCCTTTGTCGCCGCGCTGGTGCTTAGCATTCTGATTCTTTTTTTCAGGCATTTCCAGATCGCCACCTTCGACCCGATCATGGCCGCCTCAATCGGCCTGCCGGTGCTTTTCCTCGACTATGTCCTGACCATCTGCGTCTCGCTGGTGGTGGTCAGTGCGGTCAGCATGGTCGGCGTCATCCTGGTGGTCGGGCTGCTGATCACGCCCGCCGCCACCGCCTATCTGCTCAGCGACCGTCTCGACAAGATGATGTGGCTGGCCGCCGTATTCGGCGTCACCAGCGTGGTCGGCGGCCTGTATCTGTGCGTCTGGCTCGATTCCGCCGGCGGCGGGGCGATCATGCTGTTCTGCACCTTCCAGTTCCTGGTGGTCCTGGTTCTGGCCCCCAAATACGGGCTGCTGGCCCGCTGGATGCGGATGCGCAACCTGATCCCGCAGCAGCAGGTGGAGGACATCCTGACCACCATTCTGCGCTATGGCAGACCGACGCCGATGGCGGTCATCATTCAATATGCGGAACAGGAAAAAGGGTTGAGAAAAGCACTGCAGTCGATGATCGGTGACGATCTGCTCGAAGAAACGGAAGATGGCTACGCCCTGACCGCGGCGGGCGACAAGGAAGCCCGCAAGGTGCTCAAGGCTCACCGGCTCTGGGAGGCCTATCTCGAATCGATCGGCACCCCCCAGGAGAAGCTGCACCCGACTGCCCACCAGCTCGAGCACATCAGCGACACCAGTACGGTCGACTACCTCGATGAAAAACTGGGCAACCCCAACCGCGATCCCCACGGCCAGACCATTCGCTGAGCGGCTGAGCGGCTGAGCACGAAATACCGGGCTGACAGCTGCAGCCTCGAATATCAGCCGGCCCGGCCCGGGAGACGGCGGCGCAGGGCGCCGGCAGCTTATTCTTTGTGGAAATAGAGCTGATGAAACTCCTCGGCCGCCTGCCGGAGCATGGCGACGTTGGCGGTGTCGGTGGTCTGCTTGCACTTCATCGCATAGACCAGTATCTGGTGCAGCGCCGCCAGCTTCTTGTCATAATCCGGGGCATCGAACTTGATGCGCTGGGTCATGAAGTACTGGCTGGCGATATGCTGGATTTCGTTGGCGTGGTGCTCTTTATTGGTGACCCAGCGAACCAGCTGATTGGCGTCGTCGCCCTTGTCGAGTTCGACGATCTGGTTCATCGATTTCTCGATGGTTGCGGCGTGCTCCTCGATCATCGTCATGCGCATCGCATCATCGTAAATCCCGCAGGGGATCTCGCAGTGAGAATAAGCAGTTGCCGCAACCAGCAGCAGTGACGAGCAGACCAGTATCAGCAGTGAGAGTTTTCTGTTCATGGGGCGCTCCTTGGGAACTTCGGTTATTCAGTTGATCAATCTCAAGCGGCCGCATGCATATCACGGCCCCGGTCCCGCTGAGCAGGACCGTTCACAAACCATAGAACACTGCTAATGTTTGTCAACGAGCCCCAGGGGCTCCGCTCTACCCTGAATTATTTTTCTCCGGGCCTCCTCTTTCCCTGCTCTTGCAAAATGATAATAATTATTGTTCACTCATTTAATGATGGACCAATTGCCGACCTTTTTCGACATAAAGCGCTATGCCCTGCACGATGGGCCCAATATCCGGACCACCGTTTTTTTCAAAGGCTGCCCGCTGCATTGCTCCTGGTGCCACAACCCGGAGGGTATCGGCACCACCATAGACGTCGTCACCGTGCAGGAACGCTGCATCGGCTGCCGCGAATGTCTGGAAGGCTGCCCCGAACAGGCGCTGTCTTTCAGAGATACACTGATCGAGCGCGACGCTTCGCGCTGCACGCTGTGTCTGAACTGTGTCGAGATCTGTCCCTCGCTGGCCCACGAAGCGGTGGGCTGGCAGGCGGCGGTGGAGACGATTATCGGGGAGATCGAAAAAGATCTGCCCTTTTATGACCAGTCCGGCGGCGGGGTGACCTTTTCCGGCGGTGAACCACTGTTCCAGTCGGCTCACCTGATCAGCCTGCTGAAACGCTGCGGCGAGCTGGAAATCCACCGCAGCGTCGATACCAGCGGCTACGCCGAAACAGCGGACCTGCTCGCCGTGGCCGAACACACCGATCTCTTTTTGTACGACCTCAAGCTGATGGACAGTGACCTGCATAAGAAATACACCGGCGTCGCCAACGCTCTGATCCTGCGTAACCTGGAGGCCCTCGACAAGGCCGGTGCCAGCGTCAGGGTGCGGCTGCCGCTGATCGGCATGGTCAACGACTCGGAAGAAAACATCGAGGCGATGGGCAGGTTCCTTTCCGGTCTGTCCCACATCAACGATGTCGACATCCTGGTCTATCATGATCTGGCCGGCCCCAAATACAAAAAGCTGTCACAGATCGGCATGAATGGCACCGGCTCCCGGGTCGCCCCCGGGGTCGTCGGCCGGACACAAAACATTCTTGAAGGATTCGGCCTGTCTGTGCACCGGGAGCATTGAATTGAGGGAGACTGAACGTGTCTTGAGCACCGTACCGCAGGGGCCGGAACCAGTGGTGCAGGTGTACCTAACCGATCAGGAGCGGCAATGAACCAGAGAATTTCACGTCTGCGCAAACTGAGTTTTGAGACCCGGCCGTCGATCTCCATCGAACGGGCCGTCCTTGAAACCGAGTACTATCAGGAGCACTACGGCAAGCATTCGATTCCGGTGCTTCGTGCCCTGTGCTTCAAACATCTCTGTGAAAACAAGACCATCTACATCGGTGACGACGAACTCGTCGTCGGGGAACGGGGCCCCGCCCCGAAGGCGGTGCCGACCTTCCCGGAACTGACCTGCCATTCGACCGAGGACCTGAAAATATTGAACGACCGGCCGATGGCCGGGTACCGGGTTGCCGAAGAAGACATAGAGACCTACCGGGAAAAGGTGATTCCCTACTGGCAGGGCCGATCCATGCGGGAGAGGATTTTTTCCAATGTCCCGGCCGGTTGGCGGACAGCCTATGAAACCGGCATGTTCACCGAGTTCATGGAGCAGCGGGCCCCGGGTCACACCGCCCTGGACGGTGCCATCTACCAGAGCGGCATGCTGGACTGCAAGGAGCGGATACGGCGAAGAATCGACGCACTGGACTACCAGAACGACCCGCAGGCGGCCGACCGGCATGAGCAGCTCACGGCCATGGGTATCGCCTGCGATGCGGCCATCATTTTCGCCAAGCGGCACGCTGATCTGGCCGCTTCGCTGGCGGCCCGGATCGACGACCCGGCCCGCCAGGAAGAACTCGAAGAAATCGCCCGCATCTGCCGCAAAGTGCCGGCCCATAAGCCTGACACTTTTCATGAGGCGCTGCAGATGTACTGGTTCGTCCACCTCGGCATCATCACCGAGCTCAACGGCTGGGACGCGATGACCCCCGGTCACCTCGACCAGCACCTGCAGCCCTTCTACGAGAAGGAACTGGCCGCTGGAATCATCGACCGGGAGCGGGCCAAGGAGCTGCTGGCCTGCCTGTGGATCAAGGTGAACAACCACACCGCCCCGCCCAAGGTCGGGGTCACCGCCAAGGAGAGCGGCACTTACAACGATTTCACCCAGATCAACCTGGGCGGCCTGAAAAGCGACGGCAGTGACGGCAGCAGCGAGGTCTCCTACCTGGCCCTCGAGGTCTCGGACGAACTGCACCTGCTGCAGCCCCAGCCCTCCGTTCATATCAGCCGGGTGACCCCGGACCGTTTCCTGAAGGCGGCGAGCCGGGTGATCAGAAACGGCCACGGCTATCCGTCGATGTTCAACAGCGACGCGGTGGTGATGGAACAGATCAGGGTCGGCAAAAGTGTCGAGGACGCCCGCCAGGGGGGCACCAGCGGCTGCATCGAAACCGGCGCTTTCGGCAAGGAAGCCTATATCCTGACCGGCTACCTCAACGTTCCCAAGATCCTCGAGATCACCCTGCACAACGGGGTGGACCCGCTCACCGGCATCCAGGTCGGCCTGCAGACCGGCCCGGCCGAGTCCTTTGAGGATTTCGATGCGCTCTACCGCGCTTTCGAGCAGCAGCTGGCCGGTATCGTCGACCTGAAAATCGCGGTCAACAACTACATCGAGCGGATGTATGCCAGGTATTCACCGGCCCCCTTCCTGTCGGTGGTGATTGGCGACTGCATCGACAAGGGGCGGGACTATTACGACGGGGGGCCGCGCTACAACACCAACTACATCCAGTGCTGCGGCATCGGTACGGTGACCGACAGCCTGTCGGCGATCCACACCCATGTCTACACCGAGGGCTCGGTGGAGATGAAGAGTCTGCTGGCAGCGCTGAAGGACAATTTCGCCGGAGCCGAGCAGCTGCGTTTGAAACTGTGGAACAAAACGCCCTTCTTCGGCAATGACGACGAACGTGCCGATGGTATCATGCGACGGGTCTATAATTCGCTGTTCAAGACCATCGACGGCAAACCCAACACCAAAGGAACGTCCTATCACCTGAACATGCTGTCGACCACCTGCCATGTCTACTTCGGCAAAATGCTCGGGGCCACGCCCAACGGCAGATACGCCCACCTGCCGATGTCCGACGGCACCTCGCCGTCCCAGGGCAGTGACCGCAAGGGTCCGACCGCGGTGATCAAATCGCTGAGCAAGATGGATCAGATCAAGTCGGGCGGCACCCTGCTGAACCAGCGTTTTTTGCCCTCGGTGCTCGGCTCGGAGCAGGATCTCGACAAGCTCTGCAGCCTGGTGCGAACCTATTTTTCCCTGGGCGGCCATCACATCCAGTTCAATGTGGTCGACACAAAGACCCTGAAAATGGCCCAGGAACACCCTGACGACTACCGCAACCTGCTGGTCAGGGTCGCCGGCTACAGCGACTATTTCGTCGATCTGGACAGGGAGCACCAGGAAGAGATCATCAGCAGAACCGCACAGGAGCTCGACTGAATGGACCACGGCGAGGCACAGCCATGACCAGGGTCGTAATGGGGCTGCTGTTTAACAGCAGCGGCCGGATACTGATCGCCAAGCGCAACCCTGAAAAACGCTACGGCGGGCTCTGGGAATTTCCCGGCGGCAAGGTGGAAGCCGGTGAGACCTTTGAACAGGCCCTGGTCCGGGAGATCAGGGAAGAACTCGATGCCCCGGTCCTGATCGATCGGGTCTACCCGGGGTACCTGTTCACCCGGCAGAACCTGCAAGCCGAATTCATTCCGGTTTCGGGTACGATCAGGCCCGGCGACATCACCCTGATGGAACACGACGCCTGCACCTTCATCACACTCAATGAAATAGATAACTATGAGCTATCCCCTTACGACCTCGAAGCCGTCACCCTGCTCAATTCGGAACGGTTCGAACCGCTGCCCTGAATAGCCGGCGATTGATCTGGAAACGAACAGCAACACGGCCGCCGCCACGCCCTGATCGTACTCCGCAGGCTCGGGCTGAATCGCTGGGCCGGCCGGTCGGCGGATAATGTGATGAAAATGCTTGTGGTAAGAGAGAGATAATTATAAACTAGGGGCTTATTCAGCAGCCCATCCAACAAAAGACAAACTGCAAATACAGGAGGCAGGAATGGATCTGTTCGAGTTTTCAATCCAGATGGAGAAAGATGCCGAGGAACTCTACCGTAAAATGGCGGAGAATGCCCCGGTTGAAGGAATAAAGAAGGTACTGCTGATGCTGGCCGAAGACGAAGTCAAGCACCGGGTCGCCATCGAGCAGCTTCAGAAAAAGCTCGATGTGCCGCAGCAGAAAGGCGTGGCCCTCGATATCAAGACCGTTTTCGAGGATTTAAAGGGAGACAAGGAGCTGACCAGCATCTCCGTCGACGCCATTGAAGACTACCAGAAGGCGGTTGAAATCGAGAAACGGGGCATGGCCTTTTACCAGGAGAAGTTCGAAGAAGCCGATGACCCGGTCAGCAAGCAGCTTTTCGAGGCCCTGATGAAGCAGGAGACCTACCACCTGCGCACCTGTGAAAATCTGCTCGAAATGGTGCAGAAACCGGACTGGTGGGTTGAAAACGCTGAATTCACCCCGCAGGATTCCGATCAGTACTGATCAACCTCCGGGTCACAGCACAAACGAAGCGGAGCCCCGCGACGGTTACCCACTGTCACGGTGCTCCGCTTTTTAATTCCGGGTCTTGCTGTCGTACCCCGGCGCCTTGCATTCATTCCTGCAGCTACCTGAATCCGCCGCTCAGCCGGACGGCCAGAAGAACAAAGGGCGTACCGTGCATCAGCAGGTCGAAGATATCGACCGGTCTGCTCAACTCTCCGGCGGCCAGCATCTTCAGTTTCGCCCAGATATGGGGTTCGGGCACGAAAGGAGCCAGCCCCAGGGTCAGGCAGAGGATCACCAGAATCGAGATCGGCAGCGATCGAATCCAGGCCAGCATCAGCTGATGATTATACCAGGGCCAGGTTGCGGCACGAATCAGGTCCGGCTTCTTTCATCTCGGCCAGCTGTTTTACATGCCGCTGTTCTTCCTCGATGACCTGTTCGAGCTGACTCCGGGCCGCTTCGTCGCTGACCAGGTTCAGCAGGAATTCGTAGAACATCACCGTATCCTGCTCCAGAAGCTGGGCCTGGGTGACAGCTTCCTCGAAATCAGCGGTCTCAAGCAGCATATCCTTCTCCAGTGAGAAGGTCTGGTCGGCCACCATTTCCTGGAGGAGCTGCCGGCCCATTTTCTCCAGTTCGAACTGCTCGTCGCTGAGCGGTTCGGCCGACTCGATGGTGGAGAAAAATGCAGCATGACGCTTCTCCTCGTCGGCCATCCATCTGAAAATTTCGCTCACCGCCGCATCCTTGACCGACTCGGCGGCCTGTCGGTAGGCGGACTCGCCGTTTTTTTCGATCTGAACGGCGATCTCACGTATATCGGCAACCGTAAACATGAAGCTTACCTCCTTCTGTTCGGGCAAGTATTTCTACTCATTTCCGATTATCGATCTGAACCATACCGAAATATCTTCGATCTGCTCATTGCAGACGTTGTGCTCCATCGGATAGGTCCGGTACACCGGCGCATAGCCGTGCTCTTCGAGAAAAGCCCTGGCCTCTCTGCCCAATCGCTCGGGCACCACCGGGTCGTGCATACCGTGGTGAATCTCGATGGCCATGCCGGTATGCGGGGCATGGTCATGAATCTGGTCGCAGGTGGCGCAGTAAGTGGACATGGCCAGCAGGCCGCCCAACGGCCGCGGCCGGGTCAGGGCCAGGTGGTAGGCCACCGCCCCGCCCTGGGAGAAACCGGCGATGATGATCTTGTTCTCCTCGATGCCCCTTTCTATCTCGCGCTGCACGAAGCGGTCAATGGCCGCCGCAGAAGAGAGCAGCCCTTCGGTATCGATACGCCTCTCAATCTGCATATCGAACACATCGTACCAGGCCGGCATGACCATGCCGCCATTGACCGTCACCGGTATCGACGGGGCGTGCGGAAAGATGAAGCGAACAGCCGGATTATCAGGCAGGTTCAAAACCGGTACGATCGGGGCAAAATCGTTGCCGTCGGCACCCAGGCCATGCAGCCAGATGACGCAGTATACCGGATCGGGCGATGTTTCCATTTCTATGGCCGGCAGTAGTTCCATTGCACTCCTCTTTTTTATACCACTATAACCATGTTTACCATTTCCAGCCGCCCGCAGCTCATCCTTCAGGCCGGGTCGATCGTAAACCCCAGGGAACGGACCCCCTCGAGCAGGGTAGAAACGCCCTGATCGATCTCTTCCCCGCCGCCTCTGACGCCGAGTTCGACCTGCCAGCTGGTGCCGTCTGAAAAGCGGGGCAGGCAGGAGAATTTCAAGCGGGGGAAACGATTCTGGCAGGCTGTCAGCAGCGGCACCAGCTCGCTTTCCTTGACCCCCTTGACGATGAAGGAGCGCGACGCTTCAGCCTGGCGTTGACCGGTCTCGTAGCGGTTGTTGACCACCCAGTCAACCATTGGCCAGGCCATTTCCGGAAAGCCCGGGACACAGTGGATACGGCCGCAGTAGAAGCCGGGGATATTGTTGTGGCTGTTGGGGATCAGGCCGGCCCCTTCGGGCAGCTCGGCCATCAGGATCCTGTTCGGGTAGGTCTCCTCTTTGAACTGGCGCTCAAGCAGGGCCACCGCCTGCGGATGCCTGACCAGGTCAAGATTGTGGGCCCGGGCCATGGCCTGGCGGGTCAGGTCATCGGGTGTGGCCCCGATGCCGCCAAAAGAAAAGCAGTCATCACCGCGTTCTGAGACCAGCCTGAAATGATGCTCCAGAAGGTCAATATCGTCGCCCAGAACAGCAATCCAGCCGATATCAACATTGATCAGCCCAAAATAGTCCCGGGCCCGGGCGACGTGCTTGTCCTGACGGCGGCCGAGCAGTATCTCGTCGCCGATAATGATCAGACCTATTTTCTGCAGTCGATAGCGGTTCATAATCTGTTTTCTCGGTACCATTTCCGCGTGGCGCCAGCGGCTACTATGTCCTGTTGGTGACAATATTGCAACTCTCTGAAACAATAATGTAAAATACGGACCGGTCAGGATCGCCACAGGGCCTGGCAGCGGGCCTATCACCTGGTCCCGACAACTAATTTTTTTCCATATGAATTACATTATAATTCAATTAATTAGGCGTTGTCACGGTGCCTCTGGAAAAGCAGTTTACCGCGGCCCCCCTCTTTTTCATTGTCATCACCGGTCCGGTGTGGTACCGATTTGTATCACCGTTAACTCTTGTTTCCAGGAGTTGTTTCACCCATTTTGCAGTTATTAAGCGGAACGTCCAACGGCTTGAAGCATGCTGATTCAGTCCGGCGTTGCAGCTGGCAGACCGGCGAATTCCGGGGGTTCCCTGAAACCTGCAGCAACCAGAGAATTCTATTAGGAGGTATGTAGATGAAAAAACTAATCTATCTTGCCATGGCAGCTTGTGTTGTGACACTCTGCTTTTCGGCAAACGGCTGGTCGATCGGCCGCAAGACCACCATCAAGGTCGGGATCAATGCACCGATGACCGGTGACATCCCCAAGGTCGGCGAGGGTACCAAGTACGCTGCTGAAATGTGGCTCGAAGACGTGAACAAGGCCGGCGGCATCGAAGTCGGCGGTACCAAGTACCCGGTGGAAATCGTCCTCGAGGACAATGAAGCCAAAGCCGAGTCGGCCGTCAAGGCCAACACCAAGATGATCACCCAGGACGACGTGATGATCATCATCGGACCGCAGTCCTCCAAGCAGGCCGTACCGGCCGGTGACGTGGCCAACAATTACCAGACCCCGATGATCAGCCCCTGGTCCACCAACCCGGCGACCACTGCGGACCGTCCGTACGTATTCCGCGGTTGTTTTCTCGACCCGTTCCAGGGCCCGGTTCTGGCCAACTTCATCAGCGAGGAGTTCGGCTTCACCAAGGCCGCGGTACTCTACGATGTGGCCAGCGACTATCCCAAAGGATTGGCTGAATTCTTCAAAGCAGCCTGGGAAGAGAAGAACGGCGCCGGCTCCGTCGTCGCCTTTGAAAGCTTCACCACCAAGGACACCGACTTCAGCTCCCAGTTGACCAAGATCATCAACTCCGGAGCCGAATTCCTGTTCACCCCGCAGTACTACAACGAAGTTGCGCTGATCGTCAACCAGGCCAAGGATCTGGGCTGGAAGGGACCGATCGTCGGCAGCGACAGCTGGGGCTCGGCCGAGACCGTTGAACTGTGCGGCGAAGCCTGCTTCGGACAGTTTTTCTCAACCCATTACGCGGCAGCCGGTGCCGAGGGAGCCACCAAGGAATTCATCGACCGTTACAAGGAAAAATACGGTTATGTTCCTGACGATGTCGGCGCCCTGACCTGGGATGCCCTGAGGCTGGCACAGGCGGCAATCGAAGGCGCCGGGGAGCTTACCGGCGACATCAAGAAGGACCGTACGGCGGTTCGCGATGCTTTGGCCAAGGTCGAGAACTTCGAGGGGATCACCGGCACCATGACCTTTACCGAGGAAGGTGATCCGAACAAGTGCGCGGTCATCGTCAGAATCAGCGATAAGGGCGAGTACGAATTCTACAAGTCCATCTGTCCGTGATCCAAGCGATCAATCACTAATCTGATAGAGTAACCAACCTGTCTGGTGTGCGCACCTTGTGCTTGCACACCAGACTTTTTATTGGCACTATTGTGCCTGTCCGGAACCGGGTCGCTTCGCGGCCGGTTCCGGACAGGCAGCAATTGTTCTGAACCAGCGCGGAAACCGGCCGTTTCCGCTTATTGTCGGTATTCGATCACACAGGAGCTGTATGATGGATATTTTCCTGCAAAACATCATCAACGCGCTGCAATGGGGCAGTTTTTACGCCGTCGTTTCGATCGGCTACTCGATGGTCTACGGCGTTCTCATGCTGTTCAACTTCGCCCACGGCGACATCTTCATGGTCGGGACCTATATCGGCTTCGGCATCGCCACCCTGCTGCTGGCGCTGTTCTCCGCCTTTATGCCGGGCTGGATGATCTTTATTCTGGTGGTCATCATCACCATGTTCCTGGCCTCCTTTGTCGGGGTTTTCGTCGAAATGGTCGGCTACCGGCCGCTGCGCGGCGCCCCCCGGGCCTCGGCGGCAATCACCGGCCTGATGATCGGTATCATTTTCGAGACCGGCAACCTGATCATCCTCGGCGCCCAACGCTTCAGCTTCCCTCCGCTGATCGAATCGGTAACCTACAATTTCGGCGGTATCTACGTGACCAACGTCAAGGTGCTGATCATCGTCGCCTCGCTGATCATGATGGCCGGCCTGCACATTTTCATCCAGAAGACCAAATGGGGTATGGCCATGCGGGCCATGTCCTTTGATTTCCAGGCCGTACCGCTGATGGGCGTATCGATCAATGTGATCGCCCCGCTGACTTTTGCGATTGGTGCCGGCCTCGCCTCGGTGGCCGGTATCCTCTACGGCCAGGCCTACCCGGTACTCGACCCTTACATGGGTATCGCTCTCGGCTGGAAGGCCTTCGTCGCCGCCATCCTCGGCGGCCGCGGCTCCATCATGGGCGCCGCCCTGGCCGGTTACCTGCTCGGCTTCATCGAGATGTTCGTGCCGATGATTTTCCCGTCCACCTTCAGGGATCTGATCGCCTACTCCATCATTCTGGTGATCCTGACCTTCAGGCCGCGCGGATTTTTCGGTATGGAGCACTCCACCCAGCTCAGGCTGTAAAATCTCAAATCGTTCAGGGACTATTAACGCATAGGATTCTCGAATGGATACGCTAAAGAAACTGTTCAGCAGGTTTTCCAACGTCCCACTGGCCGGCTGGCTCCTTGGAGCTTTCTCCGCGGTTCTGATGGAATACTTTCTCGGAGACATTATCTCCTACTATCTCTATCTGCCCAAAATACCGGTCCTGTTCGGCACCCTTATCATGCTCAAGGAGCCGATACTGATACCCAGCGTGGTGGCCTATGACGTGATCATCTACATCGTTCCGGTCTTCCTGGTGGCCAAACTGTCCGCCCCGCTGGCCAACGCAGTGGCCACATTGCTGGAAGGCATGCCGCTGTGGCTGGCCACCCTGCTCCACCTGCTGGCCTTCTATGGGGTCCTCCACTTGTGGTCGGGCATCAACGATTACCGGGTCCTGGTTGTCAAGCTGACCATGATCTCCATCATCCTGACCCTGAGCCTCAACGTCATCAATGGCTATCAGGGCGAGTTCTCCTGCTCGCATCCGGGGTTTATGGCCCTGGGGGCCTATACCTCTTCAGCCCTGACCCTGCTGCTTTTTGCCAACGACAAAATGTTCGGCGAACCGCTGCTGAACCCGGCGCTCGGTCCCTTGCTGTTTCCGCTGGTTCTGATCATCGGCGGCATCGTTGCCGCACTCGGCTCACTGATCGTGGCCATTCCATCGTTCCGGACCAGGGGCGACTACCTGGCCATCATCTCGCTGGCCTTTCTGTTCATCGTCAAGAGCGCCATCGAGAACCTGGAAATCGTCGGCGGGCCCCGCGGCATGAGCAGCCAGCCCAATTACGCCTCGCTGACCGTGGTCTTCACCTGGATGGCATTGTGCATCTGGGTGGTCCACAATTTTACCACCTCGGTGCTGGGTAAAGCACTGAACGCGGTGCGCGACAACGAACCGGCGGCCAACTCGATGACCGTCAACACCCGCAAAACCAAGATGACCGCCTTCATGTTCGGCGCCTTCTGGGCCGGCATTGCCGGCGGGCTGTTCGCCCATGTTCTGCGCTATGTCAACCCGGGCACCTTCGGCCTCAACAAGCTGGCTGAAATCCTGGCCATGGTCTACTTCGGCGGGCTCAACTCGATCTACGGCTCGATCGTCGGCGCCGTGAGCATCAGCGTCCTGGGCGAAGCCCTGCGGCCGCTGGAACTGTTCAAATGGATCATCATTCCCCTGATCCTGATCCTGGTCATGATCTTCCGGCCCCACGGCTTGATTTCGTTCACCGAGCTCAATGTCAAGGAACTGATGCGGCCGCGAAACAGAGAACGCTCAGAAGGAGTTGAATAATGGCAGCACTGCTCAACGTCAGAAACATGACCCATTTTTTCGGGGGCCTGCGTGCGGTGTCCGATTTCAACCTGACCATCGAGCCCGGTGAAATCAGGGGGCTGATCGGCCCCAACGGCGCAGGCAAGACCACGGTCTTCAACCTGATCACCGGCGTCTACACCCCCTCCGAAGGCATCGTCGAGCTCGAAGGCCAGAACATCAAGGGGGTGGAAACCCACCGGATTGCCGATATGGGACTGGGCAGAACCTTCCAGAACCTGGCCCTGTGGCGCCACATGAACGTCATCGATCATATCCGCTTGGCCCACTACTCCCAGCTCAGCTACGGGTTGTTCGGCGCCTTTTTCAACACCCCGAAATGCAGGCGGCAGGAGCAGATGGTCCTCGACAATTCCTACAAGATGCTGAAAATGTTTGATATCGAGCGGTTCGCCACGAAAAACATCGGTAACCTGCCCTACGGCGCCCAGCGCCGTGTGGAAATGGCCCGGGCCATGGCGACGAACCCGAAGATTCTTTTTCTGGATGAACCGACCGCCGGCATGACCCCGGATGAGCTGATCAGGATGATCGAGATCATCCGCCAGGTTCACCGGGAATTCGGCGTGGCGATTTTCATGATCGAGCACCGGATGAAGTTCGTCATGGACCTCTGCGAGCGGATCCAGACGCTGGTGTTCGGGGAAGTGATCGCCGAAGGCCCGCCGGAAGAAATCCAGAACAATCCCGAAGTTATCGAGGCTTACCTTGGCAAGGAGGACCTGCACTGATGCATCTCGTCGTTGAAAATCTGTCCGTTTCCTACGGCAATATCAAGGCCCTCCACGGTATCAGCTTCACGGTCGAAAAGGGTGAGATCGTCACCATTATCGGCGCCAACGGTGCCGGCAAGAGCACTACCCTGCGGGCCATTTCCCGGATGATCCCCTCGGAGCCGGGGTCGAAAATCGAGTTCGAGGGCCAGTCGATTCTCAAATACAACACCGACAAGGTTGTCTCGAAACTTGGCATCTCCCACGTCCCGGAAGGCCGGATGATCTTCGGCAACCTCACCGTTACCGAGAACCTGACCCTGGCCTGCTTCGCCAGGAAAGACTCAGACGGCATCGCCCGCGACCGGAAATGGGTGTTCGATCTCTTTCCGCGTCTGGACGAGCGCAAGGACCAGCTGGCCGGCACCCTGAGCGGCGGCGAACAGCAGATGCTCGCCGTCGGCCGGGCCTACATGAGCGGCCGCAAAATCATGATTCTGGACGAACCGTCCATGGGTCTGGCCCCGCTGCTGATGCTCGACATGTTCGACGCCCTCAAGGAGATCAACGCCCAGGGCACCACCATACTGCTGGTCGAGCAGAATGCCCGGCTGGCCCTAAAGTTCGCCCAGCGCGGCTACGTCCTGGAACACGGCCAGCTGATCCTGGACGGGCCGGCGGCCGGTCTGCTCGACAACCCCGAAGTCAAGAAGGCCTACCTGGGCGCCTGACAGAAAGGCTGCCGGAGCTTCTCAGCGGTCTGCGCCGGTGCGGCTGAAAAGCTCCCGGTGCACCAGCTCGGCCCGATAGCGATCCTTTACTTTAAAGCTCTCCTGGCCGTCTTTGGGGTAGCCCACCGGAATCAGCGCGAATGGATGGATTTCTTCAGGAATATCAAACAGCTCCCGCAACCCCGCCATCCGCTCCGCAAACGGATAGACCCCGGTCCAGACCGTGCCGAGCCCTTCACCGCGCGCAGCCAGCAGCAGGTTCTGCACCGCGGCGCTGCAGTCCTGGGGCCAGAGATCGGGCCATTTTTTGCCGGCCGGATCACCGCAGACGACAATGGCGACCGGTACCTGGGTGATCATTTTGCAGTACGGGTGAAAAGTCGGAACCCGGGCCAGCTTCTCCCGGTCCCTGACCACGATAAAACACCAGGGCTGCTGATTACCGGCCGACGGGGCCAGCATCGCCGCCGTGATCAAGCGCTCGACCAGCGCATCTGAAACATCTTCGTCAGCATAACTTCTGACGCTTCTTCTGGTTTGTATCGCTTCATACAGCTCCATCTGATTTCTCCATAGATTCAATCGATCAAGTTTTTGTCACTAGCTTTATTCATACATTTCATGATGATACGCATAACACCAGCTGCCTGGGCAGGGACGGCCACTGGCTTCTTCTAGTCAAACACTTATAATGTTGGACAAACATCTCAGTCAAGAGCAGCGGACAGGGGGAGCCATGAAGTTAATTTTTGTATATAACGCCGATAGTGGTCTGATCAGCTGGTTCAGAGACGTCAAGCAAAAGCTGATGAGTCCCCAGGCTTACGACTGCTTTCTCTGCAGCCTGACCCATGGGACGTTCAGAGAAGATTCCCGGTGGAAATCTTTCAGGAAAAACAGCCCCATCGAAATGGAATTCCTGCATCGTGACGAGTTCGAGAAAAAGTTCAAGGTGAAGGAAGCCTACCCGGTGGTGCTGCGTCAGAACGAACAGCTGGATGTGGTTCTCAGCCGTTCCCAGCTCGCCCACCTCACCTCCGTCGACGATCTGATCGTAACCGTCAAAGGCCTGACGCTGCAGAACGACTGAGCGGTGCCCGCATCTCCCCGGCTGGTTCGACAGCCACCCGCGACTCATGAAAAATTGGTCCGCCGCCCAGATCTGCGCACTGCTGTGAGGTCAGGTCATTGATGCCGCCCTCACCCTCTTCCGCCGGCCAGTAGATCCCCTCGGCCACAACCAGCCCGGGCTGGGTATCGAGGCTGACCTGCGCCCTCCGCCTGACACTGCCGCGAAGGTTGTGGATCCTGACCCAGGTGCCGTCGACGATGGCGTGGGCCCTGGCATCTTCGGGATGAATGAGCAGCGAACCCGGATCATTGGGGTAGCGCTCGCCAAATGTCGAGTTGAGCAGCCGGTCATTGGGCGGGGTGATCAGTCGAAGGGGAAACCGGGCTGTCAGGTCGGGATTGTCGAATTCAGCGCCGCCAACAAGAACCGGGTGGCGGCTGACGGCCGGGTCGTCGGTGTCGATGAATCTAAAAAACCTTTTCTTCCCGTCAAACGGGCAGCCGTCGTAAAGGCTGCCGCGGGACAGGACATGGCTTCCCGGCTGGTAGCTATTGTAATTCAGTCCCTCGGGAAGCTCGGGGATGGTGTCGAAAAAACTCCGCAACCGTTCATCAACCGTCTGGGAGAAGGCCTGGTCACGGTAGCCAAGCTTTCGGGCGAGCTGCTGGAATAGATCGAAATTACTGATCGACTCACCCAGCGGTTCGATGACCGGCTCTGCAATACCGAGGTAGAAATGGCCGTAAGCCGTGTTCAGGTCGTGATTCTCCAGGAACGTGGTGGCCGGCAGCACCAGGTCGGCGTAGCGGGCCGTGGGCGTCATCACCTGCTCGTGGACGACGGTGAACAGGTCCTCGCGCTCCAGTCCTTTTCTGACCATCGAACCGTCCGGAGCAACGCTGAACGGGTTCGAATTGTAGACCAGCATGGCCTTTATCGGCGGCTCCAGGCGGTTAAGCGCCTCGCCGAGGTGAATCATGTTGATCGACCGGGTTTCGGTGCTGCTCAGCTCCGGGAATTTCAAGCGGGAACTGTCGCCGCCAAAAGCCCCGGTAAACAGCAGAACGCCCCGGCCCGGTCCGCCGCTGAAGCAGCCGCAGGCGGCGGCCAGTGAACCGATTGCCCGAACCGCCATGCCGCCCCGGCTGTTTCTGGTCAGGCCGACACCGATGCGGACAAAGGTTCTGGAATTTTCGCCAAGGAGCTGCGCCAGCCCGGCAATGGTCTGCCGGTCGACATTGCTGTACTGTTCGAACCGGGCTATACCGGTTCGCTGCAGATAGCTTTTCAGCTCCTCGAAACCGGTGCTGCACTGGTCGATGAACCGGCTGTCGACCGAACCCGCCTCGATCAGCAGTTTCAGTATGCCGAGCGCCAGCGCCCCGTCTCCGCCGGGCCTGACCCAGACATGCTGATCTGCACTCCGGGCGGTCGCATTGCGGTAGGGATCGATAACCACCAGCCGGGCGCCCCGCTGCCTGGCCCGCTTGACCATGGCCCAGAAGTGCAGGTTGGAGACCGCCGCATTGAGTCCCCAGATAACTATCAGGTCGGCATCTTCGACCCGTTCCGGCGGGGTACCCCCGACCTCACCGCAGATCTTCTGCCAGCCGCTCTTGGCGGTGACCGAACAGATGGTCTGCTCCAGCCGGGAAGTGCCGATCCTGTGAAACAGCGGAAAACCGGCAAACTGGTTGACCTTGCCCATGTTGCCGGCATAACAGTAGGGCAGTACCGATTCACCCCCATGGGTATCGATGATCTTTTTCAGCCGTCCACAAAGATAATCCCAGGCCTGGCTCCAGGGGATCCGTTTGAATTCACCCCGGCCCTTGTCCCCAACCCTGATCATCGGATGCAGTACACGGTCTTCTGCGTAAACCCGCTCCGGGTAGCGCCGCATCTTGCGGCAGATCACTCCCCGGGTGTAGGGATGGTCCGCATCACCGCGAAGGGAGGTGACCCGCCCATCCTCGACCGTGGCGATCATCGCGCAACTATCGGGGCAGTCCAGCGGACAGATCGTTTTCTTATCGATTTTCATGATCGCTCGCCGCCGGATACTCGGTGCACAGGTAGTGGAGCGGCGCCTCGTCCTCGATGATATCGGGGAAGCGGCCAAGCTTTTCGTAAAAGCAGTTGTCCGCCTTGTCATCATTGACATCGGAGACCTCGCCGACCATCACGCTGCCGGCTCCTTTTTCGCCGTAGAAGGTGTGATAGACATAAGGCTCCAGACAGATGCTCTCACCCGGGCCCAGGACAACGGTGGCGCCGGGGGCGAGTTCTCTGCGGATGCCGTCGATCGACACCGAGAAGGCCTCGTCTGAAAAATCATTGCGCCCATCGGCCCGGTAGAGCTCGATCACCAGGTTGCCGCCGCCCCGGTTGATGATGTCCTCGCGCTTGTTCCAGTGATAGTGATAGGGGGTCACCTGCTGTTCCCCCACCATCATGATCTTTTCGGCATAGCCCTTGGGATAGGTATCCCGGGCCTGGTAATTACCGTTGCGGATGGTGAACAGCAGCAGACCGACCTCGGCGAAGCGGCCCAGCCCATAGTCGGTGACATCCCAGCCCAGCTGGTTGTCCCGGATCTCGTTTGCCTCAGTTCCCAGTGAGCGCCACTGCTCCGGGCTGAAGGAGGCGAACGGGGGCAGCCTGAAGGCGTGGAATGCAAAGAACTCAGCAGCCTGGCTGAGAAGCAGGTTGATTTCTGAACGCTTCATGGTTTTTCCACCCGGGAGAAATCTGTTGACAAGCAGATCGCCTCATTTATAGTGAATAACGGTGGCCTCGCAAACGTTTGCGGCATCGTTTGCGCTTCCATTGTAATTCATTTTTTACCGAGGATCACTTCGATTATGCACGGTGCAATAAATGAATTTCCCCATCGCCGTTACAACCCCCTGACCGGAGACTGGGTTCTGGTATCGCCGCAGCGGATGGCACGCCCCTGGGACGGCCAGATCGAGCAGCCGGACCAGGACCTGGCGCCAGCCTATGTTGAATCCTGCTACCTCTGCCCGGGCAACCTCAGGGCCGGCGGCAGAAAAACCCCCGACTACCGGCAGACCTTTGTATTCAATAACGATTTTCCGGCCCTGCTGGCCGGGAACGAATCTTTGACCGTCGAGGACCCCGATGAGCTGATTGTCGGGGCACCGGAAACCGGGGTCTGTCGTGTCATCTGCTACGCACCGCGTCACGACCTGACCATCGCCCGGATGAGTCCGGACCAGGTTGTACCGGTCATCGACGCCTGGATCGACGAGCATCGCACCCTGGGATCAGGGCAGCGCATCGGCTATGTGCAGATCTTCGAAAACAGGGGCTCGATCATGGGCTGCTCCAACCCTCACCCCCACGGCCAGATCTGGGCCACCGGGACCATACCCAGCCTCGTTGCGACCGAGCTGGACCACCAGCGCCGCTACATGGAGCGACACGGCACCTGCCTGCTCTGCGCCTATCTGGCCAAGGAGCTGGATAACGGGGTGCGGATCCTGTTCAAGAACTCCTCTTTTGTCGCCCTGGTCCCCTACTGGGCTGTCTGGCCGTTCGAGACGATGATCATCCCGCGCCGGCACCAGGGTTCGATCGGCCCGATGGGTGACGGGCAGAAAAATGACCTGGCCTCGATTCTGGTCAAGCTGGGGATCTGCTATGACAACCTGTTCATGACCTCTTTCCCCTATTCGATGGGGATCCACCAGAAACCCACAGATGGCGGCGATTACCCGTTCTGCCATTATCACTTCCATTACCTGCCGCCGCTGCTGCGCTCCCGGTCGGTAAAGAAGCACATGGTCGGCTACGAACTGCTGGCCGCAGCCCAGCGGGACCTGACTGCCGAGGCCGCCGCCGACCGGCTGCGCCAGCTGTCCGGGATTCATTATCTGGATCGGGGACAGCAGCCATGAAGGGCGATCTGCCAACACTGCAGTCCTGTCTCGAACAGGGAGCGGCGGACCACGGCCTGATCAGGCTTTACGGGGAGTCGGCCCTGGGTCACCAGAAAAAAAGGTACCGGCGGCTGCTGGCCGAAGCCGGGCAGCTGCCCGGCAGAGCAGACCCGATCCTGGCCAGTGCCCCTGGCCGCACCGAGCTGGGCGGCAACCACACCGACCACAACAACGGCCGGGTACTGGCCAGCGCCGTGGACCTCGACTGTATCGGCCTGGGCATGGCCACTGAGGACAATCTCGTCACCGTCTATTCCGCCGACCACCCCGAACCGATCCGGGTTGATCTGAACACCCTCCACCCGCAGCAGAATGAACACTCCACTCCCGAGGCCCTGATCCGCGGAATCGCCGCAGCCAGAAATCAGCGAAACGCCAAGCTCGGCGGCTTTTCTGCACTGGTCCACTCCACCTGCCGGCCGGGCACCGGGCTGAGCTCATCCGCCGCCTTTTCGGTTCTGATCGGCGGCATCTTCACCACCCTGTTCGACCCGCAGCCGGCAGACCCGCTCCAGCTTGCCCGGGACGGCCGCTCTGCCGAAAACCGGTTCTTCGGAAAACCCTGCGGTCTGATGGACCAGCTCAGCAGCGCCGTGGGGTACACCCTGGGAATCGACTTCCAGGATCCTGAAAACCCTCAGATCACCAGGCTTCAGGCGGATTTCGACGGTTTCGGCTACCACCTGCTGATCATCGACACCGGCACCAGCCACAGCAGTCTTACCAGCGAATACGGGGCGGTGACCAGGGAGATCGGCCGGGCCGTCGAGATATTGGGAGCCAGCACGGCCCGGGGGATAAGCATCGCCGACGTCATGGATGAGATCACCAACATCCGCCGCCAGGCAGGCGATCGGGCGCTGCTCAGGCTGCTCCATTTCATCACCGAGGATCAGCGGGCCGCGGACCAGATCGGCGCCCTGCTGCGGGACGACTGCGCCACATTTCTGAAGCTGGCCAAAAGTTCGGGAGACTCCTCCTGCCGTCTCCTGCAGAACTGCAGCTCTTCATCGAGCACCATGGACCAGGGCATTCTGCTGGCCATGGCACTGACGGAGCAGCATTTCCCCGCGGCGGTCTGCCGGGTCCATGGCGGCGGATTTTGCGGAACGGTTCAGGCCTATGTTCCAAAGAACCAGTTTGATGATTATAATCAATTGATGGAGCAGGTCTTCGGACAAGGCGCGGTGCTGCCGGTGGTGACCGGGCGTCCCGGTTTCTGCCGGTGGGATCGACACGGCTGGGTGTTTACCGGGGAGCAGCAATGAGGCATGTGACGATTACCGATCTTGCCCGCCGGCTCAAGCTCTCGCCGTCAACCGTCTCCAGAGCGCTGCGCGATCATCCCGACATCAGCAGCCAGACCAAGGAACGGGTCAGGGCCATGGCCACCGAGACCGACTATCAGCCCAACCTGATAGCCCAGAGTCTGCAGACCCGCCGCTCGAACAATATCGGCGTCATCGTCCCTGAAATACGCAACGCCTTCTTTTCCACGGTGATCAGCGGTATCGAAGACCTGGCCTACGAGGCCGGCTACACCATCATGGTCTGCCAGAGCAACGACACCTTTGAGCGCGAAGCCATAAATACCCGGGCGCTGGCCGCCAACCGGGTGGCCGGGATGCTGGTGTCGGTTTCCCAGGAGACCCGCGATTTCGATCACCTGCGGCAGGTGATCCGGCAAGGCGTGCCGATGGTTCTGTTCGACCGTGTCGTCGAGGAGATCGACGTTCCCAAGGTGGTGGTCGATGATTTCAACGGCGCCTACCGGGCCGTCACCCACCTGATCGACACCGGCAGAACCAGGATCGCCCACCTGGCCTCGGCCGTTTCGCTCTATGTGGGCAAAGAACGACGGGCAGGATACCAAGCGGCGCTCAGCGACCACGGTCTGCCGATCAGAGCGGAATACATCGTTGAGGGCGGCTGCCACGAAGAGGACGGACGGCTCGGTGCCCGGCAGCTGATGCTGCTCGACGAGCCGCCTGACGGTATTTTCGCGATCAACGACCCGGTCGCCCTCGGCGCTTTCGGTTATCTTCAGGACCGCCAGATCGCCATTCCCGAGCAGATGGGGCTGGTCGGCTTTTCAGACAACCCCAATTCGGTGCTGGTCAGACCGGCCCTGACCACGGTCAACCAGCCCGCCTATGAAATCGGCAAGACAGCCGCTTCCATCCTGCTTGAGGTAATGAACGGCACACAGCAGAAAAACGGCAGGACGATCATGCTGGAAACCAGGCTCATGATCAGGGGATCTACCTGAAATGCATAGACAGAAAAGCAATCCAATGCGGAGACACCGATGGCCCAGGTTGAACTGACAGGCGTCTGCAAACGGTACGGATCGACCGAGGTGGTCCACAATGCCAGTCTGAGCATCCAGGACAACGAATTCATCGTTCTGGTCGGCCCTTCGGGCTGCGGCAAATCCACCATTCTCAGGATGATTGCCGGGCTCGAGGCAATCAGCGACGGCGAGATCAGGATCAATTCGCGGAAGGTGAACGACGTAATGCCCAAGGACCGCGATGTGGCCATGGTCTTTCAGAACTATGCCCTCTACCCGCACATGAGCGTTTTCGACAACATGGCCTTCAGCCTCAAGATGGCCAAGCTGCCCAGGAAGGAGATTCATGAAAAGGTCCACAAAGCCGCTGACATATTGGAACTGACCCCCTACCTGCAGAGGAAACCGGCGGCGTTGTCCGGCGGACAGCGGCAGCGCGTGGCCATGGGCCGGGCGATCGTCCGCAGCCCCAGCGTATTTCTGTTCGACGAACCGCTGTCCAACCTCGATGCCCAGCTCAGAACCCAGATGCGCATGGAACTCAAGAAGATGCATCTGAAGATGAAAACCACCACCATCTACGTCACCCACGACCAGATCGAGGCGATGACCCTGGCGGACAGGATCGTCATCCTCAAGGACGGCAGGGTCCAGCAGGTCGGCTCACCGGTGGAGGTCTACGAGCAGCCCGACAATCGATTCGTGGCCGGCTTCATCGGCAACCCGCCGATCAACATGATGGAAGCGGTTGTCGGCCGCAGCAGCAGCGGCGACTCGATCAGTTTCTGCGGGACAACCTTTCCGGTTACGCTGCCCCCAACCTGCAGGGACCAGGATCGTGTCCTGGCCGGGATCAGGCCGGACTCGATCAAGCGGGGACCGGGGCTGAGCGATCTGCCCGAGCCATGGATCATCGACGGGAGGATCATCGTTTCTGAGATCGTCGGCAGTCAATCCCTGCTCGAATTTTCACTGGGTGAAACCGGCATCATCGCCGAACTCGAAGGCAGGGTTTCAGTCGCCCCGGGGCAGACGATGAAGCTTGGATTCAATATGGAGAACCTGCTGCTTTTCGACCCGGAAACCGGGCAGGCTATCCGCTGAACAATAACGTACGGACCGTTTCACCGCGGTCCGCATTAACCACGAAAATGAGGAGGAAGCAATGAAAAGGACAATTGCATCACTATTTGTCGCCCTGGCTGCAATGCTGCTGTTCGCCGCCGTTCCGGCCCAGTCCAAGGATCTATCCGGCCAGCTCGAGATTTTTTCCTGGTGGGCCGGCGATGAAGGCCCGGCACTGCAGGCGCTGATCGATGCCTACAAGGCGGCACACCCCAACGTCGAGGTGGTCAACGCCACCGTCACCGGCGGTTCAGGCGTCAATGCCAAAGCCGTGCTGAAAACCAGGATGCTCGGCGGCGAGCCGCCTGACAGCTTCCAGGTCCATGCCGGCCAGGAACTGATCGGCACCTGGGTCAAAGCCGATCGCATGGAAGACCTCACTTTTCTGTTCAAGGAAAAAGGCTGGATGGATGTATTTCCTCCGGGTCTGGTCAAACTGATCGGTACCGACGACGGTATCTGGTCCGTACCGGTCAACATCCATCGCTCCAATGTTCTCTGGTACGTGCCGGCCAACCTGGAGAAATGGGGGATCCAGGCCCCGACGAGCTGGGATGATATTATTGCTGTGGCCCCGATGCTCAGGGAAAAGGGGGTAGTACCCCTGGCCCTGGCCCAGAACTGGACCGCCAACCACCTCTGGGAATCGGTTGCCCTGGCCTCGCTGGGCCCGGATAACTGGGATGCCCTGTGGGCCGGTAAGCTGGCCTTCGACAGCCCTGAAGGTGTCAAGGCCTGGGAGCTGTTCGGCACGGTACTCGAGCTGACCAATGACGATGCATCCTCTCTTTCCTGGCAGCAGGCCACCGACATGGTGGTTGACGGCAGAGCCGCTTTCAACGTCATGGGCGACTGGGCTGCCGGCTACCTGAGCACCACCAAGAAACTGGCCCCGGGCAGTGGCTTCGGCTGGGCGGCATCACCGGGAACCGGTGGTGAATTCATGTTTCTGGCCGACTCGTTCGGCCTGCCCAAAGGCGCCCCCAACCGTGACAATGTCGTGGCCTGGCTGGACCTGCTGGGCAGCAAGGAGGGCAGCGACGCCTTCAACCCGCTGAAAGGTTCGATATCGGCCCGCACCGACAGCGATCTGTCCAAGTACAACGACTACGCCAAATCGGCCTCGGCTGACTTCGGCAAGGACCGGATCGTCGGCTCCCTGGCCCACGGCGTAACCGCCAACGAGGGGTTCATGAACGACTTTGCCGCGGTCATGGAGATGTTCCTCAAATCCCGCAACGCTGCCGCAGCCGCCCAAGCGGCCCAGCAGATTGCGGTTAAAAACGGCATCACGATGTAAAACCCGCAACCCGGCGCAGGTCCTGCTCTCAACAGCAGGGCCTGCTCCCAGATGACCACATGCGATGGGCAACACCGACCGGATAAAGGCTTTTTTCACCCTGCTGCCGTCGATCATCCTCATTGGGCTGTTTGTCTACGGCTTCATCGGCAACACCTTCTGGCTGTCTCTGACCGACTGGGGGGGCGTCGCCGCCCTGGCCGAGAAACCGGTGAAGAATTTCGCCGGACTGGCAAACTACAAGGACCTGTTCAGCGGATTTCTGGGCGGCGGTTTTCGCCAGGACCTGGTCAACGCGGTCTATTACTCGGTCATGCTCCTGGTCGGTGCCATAACCAGTGGACTGTTCATCGCCATCCTGCTGGACAACAAACCACGCGGTGAAGCGGTATTCAGAACCATCTTCCTCTATCCGATGTCGCTTTCCTTCATCGTCACCGGTACCATCTGGCGCTGGATGCTGTCGCCCCAGGGCGGGGTCAATATCCTTCCCACCTATGTCGGCCTCGAGCCGCTGCGCTTCAAATGGCTGTCGAGTACCCGGTCCGTGCTGGAATTCAACTGGCAGAACCTGCTGCAGATCAGCGTCAACATCATCGCCCTGATACTCATTCTCTGCGGCCTGATCCTGGTCAGGCGCAATCCCGGCAAAGCACTGCGCTGGCTGCTGCCGGGCATCGTCCTCGGCCTGTTCGGCTGGCTCGGCGGCGACCTGCTGCCCAAAGCCCTGTTCATGGAGGAAATCCACGGCTTCAACCTGGCCACCGTAGGCATCATCATGGCCACCATCTGGCAGTATTCCGGCTACACCATGGCACTCTATCTGGCCGGCTTCACCGGGATCTCCCAGGACCTGCGCGATGCGGCGATGCTCGACGGCGCCAGCACCGCCAACTACTACCGCTACATTGCCCTGCCGATGCTCAAGCCGATCACCATCAGCGCGGTTATCATCCTGTCGCACATTTCCCTGAAGATGTTCGACCTGATCTTCGCCATGACCGGCCCCGACAACGGCCAGACCGGCCATCCGGCCCTGAACATGTACCTGACCACCTTCAGGGCCAATGATTTCGCCCGGGGCGCCGCCATCGCCATCATCCTCTTCCTGATTGCCGCCACCTTCATCATCCCCTACCTGATAAGCAGCTATCGGCAGAGGAGGGTGCGCTGATGCAGACCAGAAGGCTTCCGGCCACCGCCCTTCTCTACGGCACCCTGGTACTGCTGGCCATTGCCTATCTGATGCCGGTGTACCTGACCCTGATCACCTCGCTGAAGTTCCCCGGGGACATCAGTCTGCCCCAGTCCTGGCAACTGCCTCCCCAGGTAAATTACTCCAGCTTTGGCGAAGCCTTCGAACTGCTCAGGCCCAATATCGTCAACTCGGTCATCCTGACGATCAGCGCCACCTTTTTTTCAACCATGCTCGGGTCGCTGAACGGCTACGTTTTTTCCAAGTGGAAATTCCCGGGTAGCGAGATCATTTTCACCCTCTTCCTGTTCGGCATGTTCATCCCCTACCAGGTCATCCTGATCCCGCTTTTCCAGACCCTGCGGGCGATGAATCTCTACGGCGGACTGCCCGGCCTGGTGCTCGCTCATGTCGTCTATGGGCTGCCCATAACCTCTCTGATTTTCAGAAATTTTTACGCCCAGATACCCGATTCCCTGATGGAGTCGGCCAACCTCGACGGAGCCGGCTTCTTCTCGATCTACACCAGGATCATCTTTCCGCTGTCGATCCCGGGGTTCGTGGTTACCAGCCTGTGGCAGTTCACCCAGATCTGGAACGAGTTTCTCTGGGGCATCTGCCTGACCCGCCATACCGCCAACCCGATCACCGTCGGTCTGGCCCAACTGGCCGGCGGCCAGGCGGTGAGCTGGAACCTGCCGATGGCCGGATCGATTCTCGCCGCCCTGCCGGTCCTGATGATCTACATCGTCCTCGGCCGCTATTTCATCCGTGGCCTGCTGGCCGGTTCGGTCAAGGAGTAGCGCCGCCCCAATCTGATTGACAGAAAGCGTGCTACAGGATAGGTTCCTCCATCATCTGATCCGAATATTTCACGAGCTGCGTGCTGTCAACCAACCAACGACAATGGTCATGGAAAACTCTCCCCCTCTTTGTGTCGTGGTCCTTGCCGCCGGCAAAGGCACCCGAATGAAATCGACCAGGGCCAAGGTGCTCCACGAAGTGTTCTACCGGCCCATGCTCCATCATGTACTCGACAGTGTCAAGCCCCTCGATCCGCTGAAAACAGTGGTCATCGTCGGCCACCAGATGGAGGCGGTGAAGAGCATTCTGGCGGGGTACGACGTACTCTTCTGCGAACAGAAAGAACAGAACGGCACCGGCCACGCGGTGCTCTCCGCCGAGCCGATGTTCACCGGGTTCAGCGGCGATATCATGATCCTCTGCGGCGATTCCCCATTGCTCCAGCCCGGCCACCTGCAACAGATGCTTGAGGCTCACCGTAAAAGCGCTGCCAGACTGACGATTCTGACAACCGTGCTCGATGACCCGAGCAACTACGGTCGCATTATCAGCGATGCGGCCGGGTCCGTTCAGGCCGTGGTGGAAGAAAAAGACGCCAGCCCCGAACAGCGAGCGATACAGGAGATCAACGGCGGCATCTACATTGGCGAGGCAGCCTTTCTGTTCGACGCCCTGTCCCGGGTGACTACCGACAACGCCCAGCAGGAGATGTACCTGACCGACATCGTCGCCATCGCCGTCAGTGACGGCCTGGCGGTGCACAAATACGAACACCCGACCCCCAGCCATGTCCTGGGGGTCAACTCGAAAGTGGAACTGGCCCTGGCCCACGCCGAGATCAGGGCCCGCAGAAACAGTGAGCTGATGGCCGGCGGTGTGACCATGCTCGACCCGCTGACCACGACTGTCGGCAGTGACATCTCGGTGGGCAGCGGCTGCACGCTCGGCGCCCAGGTCACCATCATCGGCTCGGGGTCTATCGGCGACAACTGTTGGATCGAACCGGGAGCCTACCTGAACAACACGATCATCGAAAGCGATGTCCAGATCGGCGCCAACAGCGTTATCACCGATCAGCGGGTGACGGCCGGCACGGTCATAGCGCCCCTGACCATGCTGGCGGGAAGCGGCGGCTGAGAACATCTGAAAGCAGGAGATTGTATGAGCGATATCAAAAAGATGTATTCGACCATCCTCGGTGATCATTTTCCGATGGAGATGACCATCGGCTTCGGCGACCAACAGCTGGTCTACCGTAAACGGACCTGGAAGATCCCCCAGCCGGACGGCTCCGTCGATGAGCGGGGAATCCGTTACGGGGAAAACCCCGATCAGGAGGCGGCGCTTTACGAGCTGGTCAACGGCAACCTCCGTCTGGGCGCGTGCAGCTTCATCGAGCCGGGTAACGGGCTCGTTTCAGCCATCAGTGCCGAGGATATGCTGCAGGTCGGCAAACACCCCGGGAAAATCAACCTGACCGATATCGACAACGGCCTCAACATTGTCAAATACCTGATGGAGCGGCCGGCGGCAGTCATCCTCAAACACAACAATCCGTGCGGGGCGGCCCATGGAAAACGGCTCGACGAGGCTTTCGACCGGGCCAACCGGGCCGACCGTATTGCCGCTTTCGGCGGGGCCGTGGTGCTGAACCGGCCCTGCGATAAAGCCACTGCCGAACTTCTGGCTGAAAACTACCTCGAGGTCGTCTGCGCCCCGGAGTTCGAAGAGGGCAGCCTGGAAATCATCAGCAAACGCGCCAATCTGCGGGTCATCAGGATCGGCGCCATCGACCGGTTGGCGGATTTTGAGAATCATCGTTTCATCGATTTCAAGAGTCTGATCGACGGCGGCATCATCGTCCAGCAGTCGGCCCTCAACGCAATCAGATCGGCGGCCGACCTGAAACCGGCCACGGCCGTCTTCAAGGGGCAGGAGTATCGCTGCGATCGGCAGCCGGACCAGCGGGAGATCGACGATATGATCTTCGGCTGGGCGGTCGAGCACGGCGTCACCTCCAATTCTGTTCTCTATGTCAAGGATGGTTGCACGGTCGGCATCGGCACCGGTGAACAGGACCGGGTCGGGGTGGCCGAGATCGCGGTGCACAAAGCCTTTATCAAATACGCCGACATGCTCTGCTTCGACCGCTTCAAGCTGTCCTATGCGGACCTGGCCAGTGCTTGCGTAAAAGGTGAGCGGGACCGCTCCGAAAAAGAGGATATCGATCAGCAGGTGCAGGCCGATCGGGCCGGCCTGGCCGGCTCGGTGATGATTTCAGACGCCTTTTTCCCCTTTCGGGACGGGGCTGACGTGGGCATCAAGCAGGGGGTCAGCGCTATTTTGCAGGCCGGCGGTTCGATGAGAGATTTCGAGACCATCTTGGCCTGCAACGAGGCCGATCCGAAAGTTGCCATGATGTTCACCGGGCAGCGCTCATTCAAGCATTGACCCGGTCTTGATGGAAAAACCGAAATCGAAAAAGGGTCTGGCCCGGCTGATCAGCGCTTTTCGCAACTCATTGAAGGGCTTGGCTTCCTGCTACCGGAGCGAAGAGGCCTTCAGGCAGGAGGCGATTGTCTTTGTGCTGCTGGTTCCGGTAATTTTTCTGCTGCCGGTGTCCACGACACTGAAGCTGCTGCTCTTTGCGGTAAACTCGCTGGTGCTCATTGTCGAGTTGCTCAATTCAGCCGTGGAAGCGATCGTCGACATGGTGTCGCCAGGTTATGACGAGCTGGCCGGGCGGGCAAAGGATATGGGCAGTGCGGCGGTGTTCATCAGCCTGACTATCGGCGCCGCCTTCTGGGCATACGCGCTGTATACTATTTTTGTCTGAGTGAGAAGGGAAGGCAGGAGATATCAGACATTCACCCAGCGGCTGTCCTCGGACGACTCCAGACTGGCCTCGCTGACCCTGATCGCGTAGAGTCCGTCTTCGCCACTAACCGGGTTCTCTTTTTCTCCTTCCAGAAATGACTGCCAGTCGGCCAGCAGCAGAGGAATGGTCGGCTCCGGCCCGAACGATCCGATCCGGCTCTCCCGGGCAGCGGCGATGCTGTCCACGTAGCCGTGTATCTGGTCTCCGTGAAGTTGGGCCTTGTCGCAGATGAATTCGTAGCGGCCGCTTCGTGATGAACTGAGCTTGCTGACATCGACAATGCCGGCCACGCCCTTTTCCATCTCCACGTGAATCAGGGCCATATCCTCGAGATTCTTGGTTTTACACCGTCTGCACATGGCTGACACCCGCCGGACCTTCAAGCCGGTGATATAGTGCAGCGCATCGAAGACATGGACAGCGATGTGGAAGGTGATGCCGCCGCCGGCTTCGGCGGGATTCTCCAGCCAGTCGAGATCGGAAGGCTCCAGCCGCTGGTTGGCATAAACGGTGAACAGGCGGCCCAGTTTCGGCAGTTCCTCGCGCAGTTTTCTGATCACCGGGTTGTAGCGCAGCGTCTGACTGACGGTCAGCGGCACAGCCGCCTGCTTCATTAAAGCGACAATCTTCTCACCCTCGGCGGAGGTGGTTGCCAGCGGTTTTTCGACCAGCAGCGGTTTTTTTACCCGGGCGCAACAACGGGCAATTTCCGGATTGATAACCGGGGGAACCGCCGCGATAACCGCTTCGACCCGATCCGATTCGATCAGTTCCCTGAAGTTCTGAAAGAAGCCGGTGTTCCAGGCCCGGGCCTGTTCCTGGCCGGCTGCGGCTGAGCGCCGGGCGATAGCGGTCAGCTCCAGCCCGTCGCAATCGTTGAGGACATGGTGCGCATATCTGCTGCCATGGCGACCGGTTCCAATAATGCCGACCTTCATCATGCCACCCCGTTCTGCCTTTTTCCGCTCGCCGCTGCCCAGCGGTTCAAGACATCGATTTTACTCGTCAAGACCGTTTCCTGCTCCCGGTCCGCATTGTCGGCAACGGCCGGCGGCCCGCCCCCCGGCTGGCGATAACCCGTCTGATCCGCTACCACGACCCTGAAAAAAATCACATAACCGGCTGCAGCGACCGAGACAAAGAGAACAAGGGCCAGGGCCAGGAGCAGCACGATCCGGGCGATGGGTATACGCTCGACAAGTCGGGGAGCCTTCTTCTTCCGAACTGTCTTCTTTTTCCTGGCGGGGGTTTTCCGGGGTTTTGCGCTGGTCATCGGCCCATTCACCGGTCCCGCTTCAGGACATAATCGCTCACCATCTGCAGTACCAGCCGTTGCTGTCGACCGTTCCGGGTATCGACATCAGGCAGGGCAGCCATGGCCTGATCGATGATCTGCTGCGCTTTTGATGCGGCGTCGGAAAAGCCACGGTAGCGGCTGATCATATCGGTGACCTCGACCAGCGCCCCCCCCCTTTCGTGCGGGTCGGCAAGGATAGACAGCAGCCGGCGCCGGTCCATGTCCTCGGCCCGCTGCATGGCATAAATCAGCGGCAGCGTCATTTTGCCTTCGGCCAGGTCATTGCCGGTCGATTTTCCGGTCCTGGCACTATCGCCCTGATAGTCGAGCAGGTCGTCGACAATCTGAAAGGCGCAGCCCAGATTGATGCCGAAGGTCTTCAGCCCCGTCCTGAGCGCTTCATCCCCACCGGCGTAGAGTCCGCCGATCTCGCAGGCGGCGCCGATCAGCAGTGCGGTCTTGCCCCTCACCACGGTGAAATAATCAGCCTCTGTCTGCTCCAGGTTTTCTGCGTTGCGCAGCTGCCGGTATTCACCGTCGACCATCGCCGCCGTCGCCCGGCAAAAGATCGACAGCGCCTCGGGGCCCCCGTAGCGGCTGACCAGGTGCATCGAATGGGCATGCAGAAAATCACCCGCCAGGATCGCCCCGGCCAGCCCGAAACGCTGGAAAACCGAGGGCGAACCGCGGCGTTCTCCGGCATTGTCGATCACATCGTCGTGGATCAGGGTGGCCGCGTGCAGATACTCAAAGGCGGTGGCCAGTCGATACAACCCCTCATCGCTGCAGCCGCAGAGGCGGGAGGCAGAGGTGGCCAGAAACGGCCGAATGCGCTTGCCGCCGGTGAACAACCCGTATTCCAGGATTTGGATGAGCAGCGGGTCGAAACCTTCGGCCAACGCATCGATATCCTGCCGCATCACCAGGTCAATCCTGGCCGCTTCTTCTGCAATAAGCCTTTTCAGTTCCATATCCTTATCATCGGCAGCTCAATTTAAATCTCGTTCCAGCATACCAAAAAAGTCCTGAATCTCAACCATATCCCTGACCATGGGCGAGGGCGGCAGGCTTTTCAGGAAAAGCGCGCCATATCGTTTGCTGAACAGCCGGGAGTCAAGCACCGAAATCAGGCCGCCGTCACTGGCCGAGCGCATCAGGCGGCCGACCCCCTGGCGCAGACTGAGCACGGCCCGGGGAATCTGGAAGTCGAAGAACGGATTGCCCCCAGCCTCTCTGATCGCCTGAATACGTGCCTGAACCACCGGGTCCGACGGCACTTCAAAGGGAAGCTTGTCGATGATCACCCCGCTGAGTGACTCACCGACGATATCGACGCCTTCCCAGAAGCTTGCCACGGCCAGCAGCACCGATTCGGTCTGCTGGCGGAACTGCTCCAGCAGCCGGGTCCTGGAGGCCGTTCCCTGGACCAGGACCGGGTAATTCAGCTGCCTGATCAGGTATTCGGCGACCAGGTCCATCCCCCTGAAACTGGTGAACAGCACCAGGGCACGCCCCCTGGTGATGTTCAGCAGGGCTTCGATCTGTTCGCACAGCGCCGCTTCGTAGCCCGGAGAGGCCGGCTCGGGAAAGGTGGCGGCCGGGACATAGAGCCGCGTTCTCTCACCATAGTCAAAGGGGGATTTAAGCTGCAGGGCCTCGGTGTCCTCGCTGAGTCCCAGCCGCTGCCGTATATAGCTGAAGCTGCCCGCGGTTGACAAGGTCGCCGAGGTCAGAAGGATTTTGGGAACCGCACTGTAGAGGCTGTCGCGCAGATCTTCGGAGACATCAATCGGCGTAGCCGACAGACTGACCGACCGTTCCCGTTTCTCGTACCAGTAGACATGGGCGTCCGAGCGCTGCCCGGGGTCGGAGAGCCCGACAAAGAGCAGGATGCGATGCAGTTCCCGGGCGCGCTCGCCCAGTACCTGCCAGCTTTCGTGGACCCGGCTGATCTCTTCAAGACTCTCAGCCAGCCGCTCGATCCCGTCTATGACCAGCTGAATTTCAGCCTGCCAGTGGTCATTGCTGCGGACGAACTCCTGCAGGTTGAAACGACCGCGCTGGGGTGGAAAAAGCGCTGAAAAGCTATCGACCCGCTGCCTGATTCCGCCAGCCATGCCGATAATCCGATCTGCCGCCTCGAGTTCGAGATCGACCTCCGCCTGCCTGCCGATATCGCCGACCAGGTCGTAGACCTGATACTGGCTGAAGCTGGTTCCGAAGAATGAAGTGGCCACCTGTTCCAGGTGATGGGCCTCATCGAAGATCACCGCCTCATGGCGGGGCAGGATCTCGCCAAAGCCCCGCTGTTTGAGGGCTAAATCTGAAAAATAGAGGTGGTGGTTGACCACCAGGAGCCGGGCTGATGCCGCTTTTTTCCTGAGCCGGTTGATATAGCACTGCGACCACTCCGGACATTCACTGCCCAGACACTGGTAGGAATGGGCCGAGATCTTCGGCCACAGGGCGGCCCGATCGGCCAGCCAGCCAAGTTCGGCCCGGTCCCCGGTTTCGGTCTCCTCCAGCCAGTCCTCGATTCGGTCACTGTCTTCATCGTCAACCAGCGAGGCCTGCGGCGTGTGGCGATGCTGATACCAGCGGTAAAGGCAGAGGTAGTTCTGCCTGCCTTTTACACAGACGGCGGCGACGTCGAGATCCATGATTTTTTCCACCAGCGGGATCTCTTTTTCGATCAGCTGATCCTGCAGATTGATCGTGGCGGTGGAAACCACAACCCGCATACCGGACAAAACCGCGGGCACCAGGTAGGCAAGGCTCTTGCCGATACCGGTCTCCGCTTCGACGATGAGGATATCACCATAGTCCGGTGTACCCGCCATCGACTGGTGCGGGGCTGCGAAAAAAGCCTCGACCCGCTCCGCCATCTGCAACTGGCCGGGCCGTGGGTCGTAGGTCGAGAGGTGTTCGGAAAGCGGTCCGCCGGTGGCAAAAAAACTGTTCACAAATTGTCCTTCATCCCGGGATAAGGGGGCGATCGAAGATGGCGCGAATCGGGGCCTGAGCTCTGGCATCCAGGTCACTCAGGTTATACGATTTTTATTTTTCTTTTTCAACCAAACCAGTAAACTAATAGGATGAAGTTGAAAGAAAGCGGATATCGACCATATCAGCAGCAGCGGTCGAACCTGACCGGGCCGTAACACCCTCTGGCATATGGTAGCGCTACACCCTTCGTTCGAGAATTTCGATGAATCTTCAATAGGACATCTTCTCGCTGAAGATGAGATGATCCTTGTCGGCGGCGCTTCAGCCGATCTTGCTGAACAGCTGCGGGCCTGGTTCGGGGACGGGCAGCTGGCCACCGCGTCCAGCCTCGAAACAGTCAGGAATATGCTCGGCAGCGGCCGGGTCGCTTTGGCGCTGATCGATCGTCAACTGCTTGGCAGCCCGGAAGACATCACCCTTCGGGAACTGGCCGACCGCCACCCGGACCTCGGCATCATCATCACCACTGAGTCCCCGCACCCCACAGACAGGCTGGCACTCCTCAGGGCCGGGGCCGATGACTGGCTGATCCTGCCGGCCGCTGCAGACCAGCACAAATATGCACTGGCCCAGGTACTGCTGAAACGCAAGCGGGTCATCGATAATCGGCTTACCCGGCGGGACCTGCAACTCACCAACCTGCGGACCCAGTTTCTGCACCACCTGATCTTGATGATGAACAGCGGCTACCTGACCGAGGTGGAACTGGAGGTGGTCCTGCAGACCATCCTGATCGGCATCACCTCGGAAGAGGGGCTGGCATTCAACCGTGCCTTTCTGGCGCTGTTCAACAAGGACAACACCCTGCTCAAGGGAGAACTGGCCATCGGCCCGGACAGCCAGGCCGACGCCCAGGCTATCTGGGAAGAGATCAAGAGCGAAAAGCTTGACCTCCAGAGCCTGTTTCGGAGAAGTTCCGATGATCTTTACCAGACCAACGGGGTAGTCAATACCATCGTCCGGTCCCTGGCAATACCCGCCGGCCTGACCGAGCATCCGCTGATCCGGGCCTGCTCGGAACGGCGTACGATCCTGGTCGAAAACGGCCGGGCCGACATTGCCATTCCGCAGGAGCTGATCGGTGCCCTGAACCAGGACAGTTTTATCATTGTCCCCCTCTATTCTCCAAACCGGTCGCTGGGCGTGCTCATCGCCGACAATCAGATCACCGGCAAAACCATCGAACAGAGCGACGTCAAAGCCTTGGAGATATTTGCCGGGCAGGCCAGCCTGGCCATCGAGCATTCGCACCTGCACCGCAACATGCAGAAACAGATCTCTGAACTGGAACAGATCACCGACGAACTGGAGAAGAGCAGGGATATGCTGATCGAATCTGATCGATATGTCGCTTTAGGACAGATGTCCGCCCAGCTGGTTCATGCCCTGCGCAACCCGATCACTTCCATTGGCGGCACCGCCAGACTTCTGGAAAAAAGGGTTTCAGAGCCGCTGGAGAGAAAATTCCTGAAGGTATTGATCAAAGAGTCGGCCAAGGTGGAGTCGACCCTGAACGACCTTTTCAATTTCGTCAGCGACAAGAAGCTGACAAAGAGCGAACAATCGGTTTTCAACCTGGTCAGGCGGGCGGTCATGGCCTTCTACGGGGCCATGAAAAAGCAGGGGATTTCCTATCAGATCGATTTTCCCGGCCCGGAGCCGCTGCTCGACCTCGACGGAGACAGAATCTACCAGGCCATTCTGCACCTTATACGAAACAGCCTCGATTCGATGGAGGGCGGCGGGACGCTCACCATCGGCGCTGAAATTTTGCCTGACAACCTGGTGGTATGTATCAGCGACACCGGCTCCGGCCTGATCAATGGAGACCTGGAGCGGGTGACCGATCCTTTCTATACTACCAAAACATACGGAACCGGCATGGGGCTGACGCTGGTCGAACAGATTCTCAGCCAGCACGGTGCCTCCTTCTCACTGGCCGCCAACCAGGATCAGGGAATGACCGCAACGGTCAGGTTCCCGCTGCGCTGAGCTGAATCACTCCCCGACCGAGACGCTTTCGATTCGAAGCTAGCTGTCCCGCTGCCAGGAAATGGCGACATTGATGAGCGACAAAGCCGCAAAACAGAGCATCGTGGCCCGCAGCGCGCTGATAAACGGTCCGCTCAGAGCCGGGTGGTAGCTGCCCAGTTCCGCCCCGGATGAAAAATAACTGAACCAGGAACCGAACACGATCGACCCGAACGCCGCTCCGGCCAGCATCCCGAGATTTCTCGAGGTGGCCAGCAGTCCGGCGGTAATGCCGGCATCGACATCGGCGATCCGGGAAAGCAGCGAAGCGGTGTTGGGTACCAGGAAGATGGATTGTCCCATGCCCATCAGGGCCAGCACGACAAAGACGAAGACCAGGGAGGTCTGATCGCCCATAAAGGCCAGCAGGAGAAGAGAGAGGGTGCTGACTCCCAGGCCCAGGGTTGTCAGATATCTGCTTCCCAGCCGGTCATAGAGCACCCCTGCCGTTGGCGAGACAATGAAGAGGGTCAGTGGAATGGAAATCATCATCAGACCGACCAGATCGGCCCGCAGGGCCATGATGTGGGTCAGGTAAAACGGCATCAGGATTAGCACGCCGAAAAGGTTGGCAAAGGAGATCGAGGCAGTGACCAGGCCAATGTGGTAGTAGCTCTTGGGAAAGAGATGCAGCGGCAGGATATTTGATGTTCGTGATTTTTCAGCGTAGTAGAAAAAAACGACCAGAAACAAAACCCAGAGCGCCCCGCCAAGCCTCCCGGACAGACCCATAACCGGCAGAAAATGGGCGTATAAAACCAGCGAGCTGATCAGCACGGCCCAGAGCGCGCCACCCTTCCAGTCGAATCTGCGGGGCCGATGGCACCGGTCTTGTTCCACCAGGGTTCTCGACATCGACACGGCACCGATGACGATGATCAGACCGATCGGCAGACAGGCCAGGAAAATGGCTCGCCAGGAAAAAGCATTGATGAGCAGGCCGCCGACCACCGGCCCGCTCATCAGACCAGCGGAGGTGGCGACTCCAACCAGGCCAAGCCCGCGTCCGAGCTGAGCGGCGGGGAACGCGTCTCGGATGATGGCCGGCCCGGCGGCCATCATCATCGCCGCCCCCAACCCTTCGAAAAAGCGTACCCCAATGAGGACGCCCATGCCTGGCGCCAGGAAACAGCCGACCGAGGCCAGGAGGAACAGGGAAATACCCAGGAAGTAAATCAGGAACCGGCCAAAACGGTCGGCGGCTATCCCCCAGAACAGGAGCGTCACCGTGATTGACAGCAGGTAGATCAGGACCACCCATTTGGCGATGATCAACGGTGCATTAAAATCGGCCATGATGAACGGCAGGGCCACATTGACCATGCTCGAATCCATGGTCGACAGGAAAACCCCGCCGCTGACCAGGGCCAGGGTGTGGTATTTTTTATCGATTTTCACCGTATTGTGTGCATGAAAAAACCGGAAGATTGAGCCGGCATGCTGCGCGGCCATACTCCTGGAATCGGCACTTACTCTATTACAATGGACGCAGAATTCCACGACTTATTTGTTTTTTTCATTGACCATCAGGAGTCCGGTCACGGTGGTGACAATTGCAGCCGTACATTTAGATGGGCTGATTGCACAGCACTTCCTGCCGGCCAATTTTATTGACGTCCTGAAGTCGGATGCATAGCATAGAATTGAACAGATCATCGGAGGAGCCCATGAATCGCACACCATACCTGTTGTTACTGATTTGCATTTCATTCTTCTTGGGAGGCTGCGTCGCCGCGGCCCAGCATGAAAATTTAGGCAGCATGAGAGAGAGTCGCGATATCACCAATAAATACCGTTCGCTGACCATCGACTCGAAATATAATTACTACTATTCAGGGGTGGAACTGAACCCTGATGTCATCATGGGGATCGACAAGTCCTACCGTGTGCAAAGCAAGTTCTGGCACCCGGTCGATTTGACCGAAAAGCAGTTAGATAACTGGGTAATGTGGGGGGACCGGCTGAACACGGATGAAGGGTTTGCCCGCCGCTATCTGGGGAAATACGTGGGGGCCTTTATCCTGGGTCCGGACGGCGCCGTGGTTGGAGACTGGTACTCGAAAAAAGACTGGGGCATTTTTGAGTTCCCGGGAAACAACGTTATCATCCCGCACCCGCCGAGAAATCGGTCTGAAAATCCCCGGAGTATGCGCTGAGCGGGCCGAGCCCGGCATGGCTGCCGGTGACGTGCAGTGCTCGTTACCGTGCTCGAGCTTTTAGCTGAGATGGGTAAATCAAACAAAAAAAAAGGCCGACCCCGAAAGGGTCGGCCTTAATTCTTTCAACGTAGTTCTAATCAGTCAGCAATTAGAAGGATACGTTAAAGGTGAGACCAGCACCGAAAGGATCTTCCGGGTTCTCGACCTCATCAGGTGCACTCCAGGCAAAGTAACCAACATCGAGATCGACGCTGCAACCATCGGAAATCTTGTAGATGGCAGAACCGGAAATCTCAAAACCGTCGCCGCCCGTATCGAAGTCGGCGTAGGCCAGGTTACCCTGCAGGGTCAGCATCTCTGATACGGCAAAAGATACCGGTACACCAATCCACCAGGTGTCGCCATTCTTGCCAAGAATCAGGTTGCTGGGGGACATGGACTGTCCACCACCGAGCATGATGAAACCAAAGTCGCCGTCAGTTACGAAACCGTCAGCGGTGAAACCGACATTCAAGGCAACGCTGGTAGCGCCGAAGTTCATTTCGCCTTCGAGGAAACCACCGTATCCGGTGTCTACAAGCCTGTCATCGAACGCCAGGGCACCAGACATGGCCAGCGGTCCGGCCGGGCCCATGAACTCGATACCACCGTAAACGCCGTCATCGTCGTCGTTTTCGGTCTGCTGGTTGTCTTCGTAAACAATACCGAGACGGGTCGACCAGTCGCCGGCAAAATTGAGAGCGGCATAACCACCGTAACGGGCGATGTCATCATCGCTATCTCCCGTGGCAGTCTGGAAGCCTTCAGAATCAATGAAGTACCAGAGGCCGATGGTGGCATTTTCGGTAGCGTTGATCCTGAACTCAAGGCCGTCCGCGCCATTATCCTGATCGAAGAAGGCAGTGGACCTCAGCAGGTCATAGTAGAGACGACCGGCCATCAGCAGGGTGTTGCCCATGGGCACGCCGATGTAGGCCTTGTCAGCAGAAGCGGAGGTGGTTCCACTGCCACCGCCGTCCCAGGTACCATCACCGAGTTTTACACGACCAACGGCATAGGCGCCACCGGCAGCTTCGCCGCGAGCCTGCAGACGAAAACGGGAGGTAACTTTGTTTTCTTTCTCGTTTACACGACTTACCGCACCGGTTTCTTCGTCTGTGGTTGTTCCGCCCAGATCGTAGTCGGACTGAAAGAGGAAACGCGCACGGGCATCACCACTAAAGGATACCGCGGCCGAGGCCGTTCCCACCATTGCACCGACCAGCATCAGGCCGGCTGCTGCAGCAATTACTTTCTTCATGTTTCTCTCCTAGGTTTGTTTATCAACCCCGCTTATCGGGGCCTGCAGTTTCTAAAATACCGCAAATCCGGGTTCCCCTGAATCTGGCGGTATACCAGCATATTTGCCACCATACTACCGACTTTATATACTTGCGAAGAAGCTATGTCAAGTTTTTTTTACCATAGGTTTAAAAAATTATACTGCGCTTTCGGGATGCACCGCATCACTGAGTTATACCAAAGTGTAAAAACTTAGACCTGGGTTGCCGTTAATATTTAATTTTATCGAAAAACCGGCACGATCAGGGGGCTGATCACCTGCTTTGACGGGTACGGTGCAGGCCTGCTACCGTACTTTTCCGGGAATGAAAACGACACCCTTGAGGCGCGGTCGTTTGTTGACGATCAGAATTGTTACCATTGGCAGGACGAGGCCGACAACCGTCACCGTTATAAGCATCTGCCCCAGCTCGGAATAGTCTGCAGCCGAAATCAATTTCCTGGACAGCGGATCGGTAACCTCACGACTAATCGTAAACAGCTGATTCAGATATTTTGTCAGCAGGCTGCTCAGGGAAAGGGCCAGGTTTGTGAACGAAGCCATGACCGCAAAGAACGTCGCTTTGAGGTGCGACGGGGCGCTGTTGGCGATCCAGGCGAGCATCGGGATCATGGCAATCTGCCCCAGAGGGGATTCCAGGGCGGTATCGACAACAGCGATAAATCGTGCATCAACCACGCCATAGGTAATGTGCGCTGTCCATTCATGCAATCCGTAGAACATTCCGATAATCGGTAAGCTCAAAGCAGCGCCCACGATGCTCAGGAACCCTACAACAAAAAAGATCGATCGTTCCGCCATGAAGCGGCGAAAGATAAACATCCCGAACAGAGCAAGCGTGCTGCCTATCAGGGACAGGGTCGAGAGGAATTGCTGGTCAAAGCCTAATTCATCTATCTGCCACCAGGATGCTCCCGCACCAGGCCCGGGGATCGAGCGAAACACGAAGATGACAATCGCCGTTGCCAGAAGCGTTCGCCGGGCTGATGGTTTGAGCTCTTTGGTCAGCCTGGCCATCAGAAACAGAACAATTGCCATCGAGCCGGCGAAAATAATTTCCTGATTGAACGGTATCTGGGTTACCCCCATAACCAGTGTGAATATGACAAAGAGAGTGCTCCCGCCAAGTATCCACCAGTTGGGACGCACTTTTTCATGGTCCTGGCTCCGGTCGTGGATGTTTGCCCCGCCCCTCCCTGCGGATCGGGTCAGTTTTCTGCTGCGGCGCCGTTTGAGTACTTCTGCAAGGATAACTCCTGATACGGAAATCAGCGGAATGAGCATCGCCATCTTGTATATCTGGGCGTAGACCGCTATTTTCTCGGTCTCAGCCATCGATGCAACGTTATTGAACATCAGGATATTGATCAGTGATACGCCGATACCCCCTGAGACAATGGCGACTCTGCCCAGCGTCTGCATGGTGGTGTGTCTCATCTTGACTTCATGGTCGGACAGCGGATTCCCGTCACTGTCAGAGGACGGAACAGCCTCCACCGTCATGGCGTCCGCTACGACATCCTGTACGACATATCCAATCGGGGCGAGAAGGGCTGAGAGGACGAACCAAGCCTCCAGTGGCATAAAAGGGATGAGCAGTGCTGGCGAGCTGATCAATGCAACCATGATTGCAAGGCTTGCCGAAATAAAGGAAGCTCCAAGGAGAACCAGGAGCGATTTCCATCTCCAGATCAGGTCAACCAGGTGACCCAGGGGCATTTTCAGAACCCAGGGAAGGCCTGCCCAAAAACCGAGCATCGCCAGAAATTCTGCAGGGAGATCAAGATATTCCTTGATGAAGAATGTTCCGACGATGCCGGTTAGTCCGGAGATACCTGCCGCCAGATACACCATAAGCGGCGGCAGGTAGGAAAGTTGAATCTGTTGAAAGAAGTTAACGATAAGGTGCCGAACCGATGTATATATGCGCTTCAGTAAAGAAGTATTTCGGTGGCCTGCTCCAGCCATGTTGTTGTCCCTGGTGACTGAAAAGATTCATCGTATGGTTCGGCACCGGTCGATCCAGCCTTGTCGATCTTATTACCCCTGCTGCTCCAGGGGGACATAGAATTTACCGTCCTGTCTTTGAACGAGCAGCAGCAGGTGGTCCTTGTCCTTGGCCTCGCTGATTCCTTCTTTGACCTCTTTGATCGAGTCAACGGCTTTGCGATTTACCTCCACAATGACATCTCCCTGCCTGATACCAGCCTCTGCGGCAGCGCTTCCCGGTTCAACACCAACGACCGCAACACCCTGCTCAGCGTTGATGCGATACTGCTCTTTCAACTCAGGGCCCAGCTCATGAAGCTGCATGCCCCACTTGCCTTTACCGTCTGCGGTGCTCTCAGAATGCGTTCCGTCGGAGGCCAGCTTACCCACAACCAGCGGGATCTGTTCTTCCTTTCCATCCCTCAGGATCGTGACTTCAACTTCTTCTCCGACCGGTGTGGCGGCCACCCTCGCCGGCAGGTCCTGGCTGTCCTTGATATCCATACCGTTAAAATCAATGATGACATCTCCACGCTTAAGGCCGGATTCTGCGGCCGGGCTGCCGGATACAACGTCTGCAACCAGCGCGCCTTCCGTTTTTTCGATACCAAGGGCTTTGGCAAGATCCTCGGTTATGGTCTGAATGTTAACGCCGAGATAACCCCGGGTTACTTCGCCGTGATCCACCAGTTGCGGGATGAGCGGCTTGGCCGTGTCAATCGGAATGGCGAACCCGATGCCCTGACCCTGGGGGATTATAGCTGTGTTGATTCCGATTACTTCACCGTTCAGGTTGAAAAGAGGCCCCCCCGAGTTCCCGGGATTGATGGACGCGTCGGTTTGAATGAAATCGTCATACGGCCCTGCGCCGATAACACGTCCCTTGGCACTGACAATTCCTGATGTGACCGTGTGATTCAGGCCGAAAGGATTGCCGATGGCCACAACCCAGTCACCGACCTTCAGGTTTTCAGAGTTTCCAAGCGTTGCTGAAGGCAGGTCTTTTTTTGTCTCAACTTTCAAGACCGCCAGATCAGTTTTGGGATCCCGGCCGATTACTTCTGCTGCCAGCTCTTTTTTATCGGAAAACGTCACCGTGACTTCCCGGGCATTATCCACCACATGATTGTTGGTGAGGATGTATCCATCATCACTGATGATAACGCCTGAGCCAGCTCCCTGGGAACGATAGTCTCTCGGCATCTGGGGGCTTCCCTGGAAAAATCTGCCGAAAAACTCCCCAAAGGGGTCTCCCTGCATCTGCGGGTGGTTGAAATCAGCCTTCTCTATCTTTGTCACCTTAACATTGACAACGGTCGGACTGAGTTTGTCAGCAAGTTCGGCAAATGAGCTTGGCATCGACAGCTGTGTGGAAGGTGCTGTTACCTGAGCTTTATCGCTTAAATTGCTGGCAATCGAAGATGGTGCTCCCTGAAAGCCATAGGCCATAAGGCACCCTGCAGCAAAAAAGGGGAACCCAACAAGCAGCAGCCGTTTCGGCCGGAGTCGTTTGGTTTTTATCCGTTGAATACTGTTCCTGTCCATGCAATACCTCCTGATTTTTGAAATAATCTTGGCCTATCCTGGCATGAGGATCTCGGATGTTCCGATGATTGAGATAATAGGACGCGAAGATTAAAGGAGGATTAACTGAACATGATAAGTGTGAAAGATTGGTAAAAAGGTAATGCCAGGCGGCAATGGCAGGACTAAGGGAGGATCGCCTCCAGTCGGACAGAGAAGGTCGACCCGATTTCTGGGGTGCTGTCGAGCTGAATAGTTCCTCCATGAGCCTCGACAATGGAAAGGGCTATGCTGAGCCCGAGACCGACCCCTTCCTCGGCTGCAGCTGAGCGACTTGCAGAGAGGCGGTGGAAGCGGTTGAAGATGAGCTTCTGCTCATCTTGGGGAATGCCGGCACCGGAATCGGCAACCTCGATAACAGCCCACCTTTCTTCCAGCAACAGACGTACCTCGATAACTTCATCAGCGCGACTGTGTTTGATGGCGTTGGTGAACAGGTTCAGAAATACTCGCCGCAGATGCTCGCTGTCACCCCTGACGCTTACGACAGTGGAAGGTCTGAATTTAAAACGAAGTGAGCGACTGTTGGCCAGCGGGGTGAGCTGCTGGATCGTTTTTTTCAGCAGCCCGTTTAAAACGAGCGCTTGCAGATCAAGACGAAGCATCCCGGAGTCGGCCCGGGCAAGGAGAAGAAGTCCTTCAACCAGGTGATTGATCCGGTCTATTTCCTCAAGCCCGCTGACAAGGACCTCCTGGTACTCCTCCGGAGTCCTTGTTTTTAAAAGCGCAACCTCCATTTCCCCCTTGAGGATGGTGAGCGGGGTCTGCAGTTCGTGCGACGCATCGGCACTGAACCGTCGCATCTGATCGATAGCTCCGTGCAACCGGTCAAGCATATCGTTGAGTGTCCGTGCCAATCGGTCCAGTTCATCATGATTGCCGCTTTCATGGAGCCGCTGGTTCAGGTGCTCGCCACTGATCTTCCGGGCAGTTTGGGTCATCTGGTCAACGGGCCTCAGCGCTCTTCGAGCCAGAATCCACCCTCCCCCTCCGGCCAGAATGAGGCCCAGGGGAAACACTGCCGCCATGATGAACAGAAATCTGCGGCGTGTCTTGTACATGTTTTCAAGAGACATACCGACTCGTACCAGGTTGACCAGCCTGCCGGAGTCGAGGACAGGCACAGTCAGCACCCTGACAGGCACCAGTTCATCGATCATCACCGTTTCAAAAGAGGATTCCCCGCGGGTCGCCCGTTCCAGTGCCTGGGCACTTATCGGGAATTCATCAGAGCGTGAGCCCGGCTGACCCTGCTCGAATCGTCTCCTGGGGTCCAGAATGTCAAAGTGGTGCTCCATTGGTGAGAAACCGAAGAAGCGTCGGAACAGTTCGTCCACCTCGGATGGAAAAAAGGAGTTCCCCTCTGATCTGACCTTGTCCGCCATTATGCTGCCGATACTGTTCAGCGCGTAATCCATGTCCCGGGCAAGACTGTAGACGAGCAGACCGTATGTCATACTGCCAGCGAGAAGAAACGTCAGGGTCAGCAGACCGGTGTACCAGAACGTCAGTTTTGAGCCAATGGATTGGATGCTCATCAGTTACTCCGCCTTTAGTACGTACCCCACACCCCTGACGGTGTGGATCAGTTTGGTTTTGTTTCCGGCGTCTATTTTTTTTCTCAGGTAGTTCACATACACATCGATAATATTGGTCGTCGTCTCGAAATTATCATCCCAGACATGATCGGCAATCATTGTCCTGGTCACAACGCGTTCCTTACTGCGCATCAGATAATCGAGCAGGGCAAACTCTTTTGCGGTCAGATCGATGCCCCTGCCGCCTCGTGAGACAATACGTCTGGCAGGGTCCAGGGTGAGATCGGCCACCTGCAGCACAGGTGATTCGGTCCTGCTTTGCCGCCTGAGCAGTGCCCTGACCCTGGCGCGCAATTCCTGAAAGGAGAAAGGTTTGGGCAGATAATCGTCGGCCCCCGTATCAAGGCCGATAACCTTGTCTTCGATGGTCGCCCGAACGGTGAGCAGAAGGATGGGGGTCGTGATTTTTTTTTTGCGCAGCTCTTTGAGGACGGTCAGGCCGTTTTTAAGCGGCAGGTTGACATCCAGAATAATCAGGTCATAAAAACTATCGAGGCCCATGTAAAACCCCGCCTCTCCGTCCGAGGCCCAGTCAACAGCGTAGCCGTCCTCTTCCAGGCCTTTTTTAATTAACCGCGCTACCTTTTTTTCATCTTCCACCAGAAGAAGTCTCATCGGCAGGATCCCTCCGCGATATTCGACCCGGGAAGACAGATACCAGCATATCTGGCCAGACCGGGTATCAATGTGCCTAGCGTGTTACGACAAATACCTGTCTAAGGTTAACCCGTTTTCCGCGGCAGGCAATAACTGCTTGCAATAAAGGGTACCAGCGGGCTTTGAACTTTCAATAAAAAGACAGGAAACGGGATATACTGGTCCATAATCGATGCTTGAGTGGCCATATTGCAGATATTCCCAGCGACTATGGTGCTGCCATCTTGAGGTCCCCGGGCACAGAGAAACCTTGACTTGAAGAACAAAAAAAACACAAAATGCAAATAACAGACTAATTTAAATATAAAAAAAATACACCAGGCGGTTTCCACCAAGCTGCCGATTTTCAGACCAAGAGCGGTCGGTTTGATTAAATCGATGATGCAGAAAAAGCCCAAAAATTGTAGTCTTGTCCGGGTGGATAATCCTGGAAGAGGAAATCTTTATCCTGGTCCGTTACTCCCCGATACACCAGAGCCTGCGTCAGATGACCAAGACCATCATCTCACAACTTATGAAATAGCTCCAGATAGGTGACCAAGTATGAGGATTGAAACCGTGAAAAATTGTTTATCTGTTCTTGTCTGCTGTATTACCCTTATGTTCCTGGCCGGCTCTGCCTACAGCAGCAGTCCAAGTGATTCGGAGCTGGCCAAACAGGCCCAGAATCCCGTCGCCAACCTGATCAGCCTGCCGTTGCAAAACAACACCAATTTCGATATCGGCCCCGACGATGAAACGCAGAATATTTTCAACATCCAGCCAGTCTGGCCCTTTGAGATTTCAGACAGCTTTAATTTGATAACCCGCACCATTCTGCCGGTTGTTTCTCAACCTGATATATTTACTGGCGGGGAGGGGCGCATCAACGGCCTCGGTGACACGATTTTTACTGGTTTTCTCTCGCCCCGGAATTCAAAAACACTGATCTGGGGTGCAGGGCCGGTGTTCTTGTTGCCAACGGCAACTGACGATGCCCTTGGCGCGGACAAGTGGGGAGCGGGCCCCTCTGCCGTGCTGGTTGCCATGCCCGGCAGATGGGTAATTGGCTCTCTATTCAACAATGTCTGGTCATTTGCCGGATCAGGTGACCGGGATGTCAATCTCTTCACCTGGCAATATTTTGTCAATTACAACATGGCCAACGGCTGGTATCTCAACACTGCGCCAATTATCACCGCGAACTGGGAAGCCGACAGTGACAACACCTGGACCGTTCCTTTCGGGGCCGGTATCGGCAGAATTTTCAAGATCGGGCGTCAGCCGATAAATGCTCTGGCAGCCGGCTATTATAACGCTGTTTCGCCGGACTCCGGGGCCGACTGGCAGCTGCGGCTGCAGATACAGTTTCTTTTTCCAAAATAAAAAGTGCTTTGCACGGCGCTATTTTATCATAACAACCGGGAATAACTATGTTTGGGGAACTCCCGGCAGGCATTGGTCTGAACGAATCCTTTTTTGCCGGACAGCCGATGCAACAAATAGCCCCACATCCTGCCCAGAGCGGTTTCGGCGGTTATTGCTTCGATATTGCGGTTCCACGAAAAGTGCGGCAGATTATTGGTGAAGCTAAACTGCGAAAATCTCTTCGGGCCAGGACCCCGTCATAGCCGGTGAACATTTCCCATTTCAACATTTTACGCTATTGCGCTACCTAGCAATCACTCTTTGTCTTTTTTTGAACTTTTTTGCCACGCACCGTTGCCTGGCCGAGAGGTTCCTCGAAGTGAATGTTACCGGTGTCGAGGGGCAGCTGTACGAGAATGTCATGGCCCGCCTCAGGATCAACCGGCTTGAGGCGGGTGATGCTGAAGAACGAGAAGTGACTCGGCGCCACAGGCTCGCTCCCCTGGATATTGAATCGGCGCTCGAACCGTTTGGCTTTTACGCGCCGATAATTGATGCAGCGCTTACCAGAACCGACCACGGCTGGAAAGCTGAATACCGTATTGATCCGGGCAGGCAGGTTTACATCGCTGATCTGTCGGTCACAATCGTTGGTTCTAAAGAGAGCATGGGACTCCTGGGTCATCTGCAGGAGATACCATCATTAAGCGCAGGGAGCCCCCTTAATCATCCGCTCTATGAAGAGGAAAAAAGGAAGCTGCTTCGTGCGGTCAGAGCACTTGGTTATCTGGACGCATCGTATCGTGTCAGCCAGCTGAGAATAGATCGGGGAGCCTATCGTGCTGAAATCGAACTGGTCCTGGATACCGGGCTGCGCTACCAGTTTGGAGAGATCAGGACCCAGCAGAACGTTATCTATGATGACCTGCTTCAGCGCTTTATACCTTTTGAAACAGGTGACCCGTTTGACCGCTCACTTCTCCAGCAATTGCAGCGGGAACTGTCTCAGACCAACTACTTTGGCCTGGTCACCATTGACGCAGAGATTGCTAATACCGAGGATAACCAGATACCAATCAATGTGATTACCGATCCTCGAGAACATAACAACAGGTTTAATTTCGGTATCGGTTATGCCACGGATACCGGTGCAAATGCGAGGGTCGACTGGCAGAACCATCTGCTGAACAAGAAGGGGCACCGGGCATTTTCCTCCCTGCTGCTGGGGGATCAGCTAAGCCATTTCCTCTTTAATTACCAGGTCCCCGGACTCAATCCCCGATTCCAGACGCTCACGGGCTCCCTGGGCTGGAACCGGGAACTGTGGGAAGATACCGAAACGGAAAAAATTTCGGCGGGCGCTATCTATGAATACAGGACACCGGTAAGTTTCGGTGCGTTATCGGTCGTTGGATTCAACGAGGACTATACGATCGGATCCATCTCTGAATCAGGACAGTTCCTGATGCCGGGCCTGCACCGCGCCATAACCAGGGCTGATGATATAATTAACACGAAACATGGCTATCGGTGGTCGGTTGACCTGGAGGGTGCAAGTGAGGCGATCCTCTCTGACGCCTCGTTTTTAAGAGTTCGTCTCAACGGCAGAGCTATCACGACCCCGGTCAGCAAATGGCGCCTTATCGGGGCTGCCAGCGTTGGCGCGATTCTTGTCGACTCCATCGAGGATCTGCCTCCTTCCCTGCGATTTTATGCCGGTGGGGAAAAAAGCGTTCGGGGATACAGATACAGAACCCTGGGTCCTGAAGACGCCTCGGGAAATGTTATCGGCGGCAAATACCTTCTGACGGGAAGTGTCACGCTCGAAAGAGCGGTTCTCGAGAATTTCAGAGTGTCCGCCTTCTATGACGCTGGCACCGCAATGAATGAATGGCCGCCGGACCTTGCCCAGGGAATTGGGGTGGGCGCTGGTGTGGTCCTGCCGTTTGGCCAGGTCAAGCTCGAGCTGGCCTACCCTTTGACCGATGACGGTACCGCTCAATACGTTTTTATACGGGTGGGGGCAGATCTTTGATGAAGAAAATCATCATTTCAGGATCAGTCCTGTTGCTGATATTTTGCCTTCTCGCAGCTTTTCTGCTGCTGAGTAACAGAGGTCTCCAGTTCAGTGTCCAGTTAGTCTCTTCTCTCACAGAGAACAAAATCAGAATTGAGAACAGCACGGGCAGGTTGGCTGGTCCATTGAAGCTTGAGGGTATTCATGTCCGTAGTTCCCGGGCAGACCTGTCCATAAGGTCGGTGGCCGTAAGCTGGCGCCCGCTGAGTTTGCTCCGGAACCATGTGCATGTCCCGCAACTCCTTGTTGAAGGCGTTGCAGTAACCATGAAAGAGCAGCCCCTGGAAGAAACTGATGGTGGAGGCGAGACCCCGTTGCCCCGCATAATGGTGCCGATACCATTTCTGATTGAGAAAACAGTGGTTTCAGATATCACCATCTCCCGCCCTGCAGAAGAAGAGCTTTTTATCGAACAGATCAGCAGCTCTTTATCCGGAGACGGAGACCGCTTTGTTATCAGTGATATGGCAGTGCAATCTGCTGGATATCGTGTCGATCTAGAGACCCAGCTACAGATGTCAGAGCCCTGGATGATAGCCAGTCGGGGAAGATGGCAGTTGAATAGAGCCGGCTGCAGCCAGATGGAGGGGGATTTCGAAGTCTCCGGCGCTCTTGAAAATCCGCAGATTTCCCTCTCAATGCATAGTCCTGAAGAGATCCTTATCCAGGGGGCGCTGTCATGGTTATCCGCTGAGATGAACTGGAGCATCGAGGGTTCCGGCCATGATATCTTTCTTCCCGACATCTGTTCGGACTGGCCGGAACTGAAGAGCAGTCTGACATTTCAGACAGAGGGAAAAACCGAGGACTACCGGATCAGCCTGGTTGCAGAAAACAGCCTGTCCGGATGGGCTCCCCTGTCTGTTGATCTGGACATGAGGGGCACCAATGGCAGTCTTGTAATCGATGAGTCGCGCCTGGATTTTGACGGCAGCAGGAGTCTGCTCAATGGCCAGGTGCACTGGGGCGAGATGGTCTCCTGGAACGCAGCCGTGTCGATTTCATCATTTGATTTTTCTCCCTACCAGGACGTTATCTCAGGGCATGCAGACCTGGAGATCGATATCGCCGGCACCGTCGATGGGGGTTCCTTGGCCTATGAAGCACAAATTTCTCAGTTGAGACTTTCTGTTGATGAATTTCCCCAAGAAGCTACCGGAGCTATGCTGCTGCGAGGCGATCTACAGGGAGTTGAAGTGCTGGAATCACGAATAGCGGCCGGCAAAGAGATGGCAGAACTTTCCGGACAACTGGGTTGGACAGCCGGACTGGAGTGGGATGTTCTGATGAAGTTCAAAGGGATCGATCCCGCCACCTGGTCAGATCTCCCTGAGGGTGATATTTCTGCGGAACTGGCAGGGAGCGGTCGTGTCAACGGTGAGGAGATAGAGCTGAAGGGTTCACTGACTTCTTTGTCCGGCGAATTTGCTGGATACAACGTCAGGGGTGGAGGGGAAATCGATTATCATCCCGGGCAGCTTCAGGTCAAGGACCTGTTCCTCATTACCGGTCTGAACAGGATGGAGCTGCATGGAACAGCCGCTGACACGCTGGATTTCAGGCTCGTGGTCGATGGCCGGGATCTTGGTCAGATTTTTGAGCCATTGGCCGGTCAGCTCGAGATAGCCGCTTCACTGGTTGGCACCAAAGAAAACCCGGTCGTCAATTTTTCGGCAGGGGCTGTTGATGTCGCCTACCTGGATTATGCGATGAACAAGCTCCAGGCCGTCGGCAGCGTTGATAAACAAGGCTGGGTTGATCTGTCCCTTGCCGTTGAACAGTTCAGCAAAGATAACTCCTCGATTGAAGCGCTCGACCTTTCAATACTCGGGACCCTGGAGCATCACACGATTATCGCCGCCGCCGCATCCGATTTTGGTGAGCTCAGCAGTTCCATGAGCGGAAGCCTCCTTGACGACTACAGATGGGTAGGATCGATAGACGAGCTCACCTATGTACATCATGACTATGGAAGGTGGCAGCAGCGGGAGAAATCGATGGTAACCGTATCACCAGATCTCCTTTCCGTGAGTGGTCTCTGCATAACGTCCTCTGGAAACAACATCTGTGCTGATGCCAGCTGGACCTCTGAAGGATTCTGGCAGGCGGAACTGTCAGAGCTGCAGCTGCACCTGTCAAAACTCAGAGACTGGAATGTCATCGACCTGGAACTCGCGGGTGAAGTTCTGGGCCGTTTCGATCTTGACGGTGTCGGATCGTTTGTTAACAACGCTGCCGGAGCCCTGAAGGTATCGCAGCTCCATGCGGTTTTACCTGAAAATGAACTGATTGATGAAATAGAGCTGACTGGCACCCGGTTTACCTTCAACCTTCAGGAAAAGGTGCTGAAAGCACAATTGCGATCCAGCAGCAGCAATGGCTCTGCACTGGATATGGAGCTGATGGTTGAGCAGTTTGGCGATTTATCTCTGCCAGTGTCAGCCTTACCGCTGCAAGGGCGGGCGCGGGTTGACATTGTCAATATCTGGTTTCTGGAACAGCTGTCTGGAGACATGCTTCTGCCTTCAGGGCAGTTGATTGCTGATTTTGCCATAGCCGGAACAATGCAGAGTCCGCTCCTCGAAGGGGGCGTATCCCTGGCCGGCGGTGAGATAGTAATTCCTGACCTGGGAATCTTTCTGTCAGATATAGCCGTCAAAGCAGAAGGCGATACCGATGGTTTCAGTATCGAGCTTCTGGCACGTTCCGGAGATGGGCAGCTCAGAGGAACTGGAACCGTTGTCCTGGACGGTCGGGACTGGCAGGGAACCTTGTCGATAGTCGGGGATAACCTTTTGCTCATCGAGCAGAGAGAAATGCAGGTGAGCGCAAGTCCAGATCTGGATTTGCGTATTGACTCGACCGGGGCAACGCTGACCGGCGAAATAGTGATCCCGAGAGCGCGCTTCGAGCCGGAAAAAATGATCACCTCAAAGAGATCGTCCAGAGATGCTGTTTTCACCGATGATATGGGATCTGGGGGTGGAATTCCATTTAATTTCGATATCGCCGTTATTCTCGGCGACGATGTCGTGGTTGAAGGATACGGGTTCAAAGGGTTCTTCGTCGGCAGCCTCGATGTCTCTGGAGCAGACGACCAGGAGATACGAGGTACGGGTGAAATCAACGTAAGGGACGGGACCGTTTCCGTGCGCGAGCGGTCTCTTGCCATTTCACGTGGACGGCTTTTGTTCGATGGCGGTCCGATCGACAATCCTGTGCTGGATATTCAGGCGAGAAAAACCATACAAAGGGCGTCTCCGGGAGCAGCGGACCGCATCGTTGGCGTCAATATTACCGGAACAGCTCAAGATTACGATATCATGCTGTTTTCTGATCCACCGATGGATGATCGGGACATTCTCTCATATATCGCGCTGGGCCGCCCATTCAGCTCAGAGGATGGATCACCTGACGGGATTCTTAATGCTGCCGCCCTGCTTCTCGGCGTGAACAGGGCAAACCTTTTGCTGCAAAGTTTTGGGGGAGGACTTGTTGACCGGGTCAGCCTGGATCAGGGCAGCGATAGCGCGGAGGTCTCCCTGGTTGTCGATCGGCAGCTTACCGACAGGATGACAATTGGTTATGATTTCAACCTGTTCGACAATGCAGGGCAGTTTCGATTTCACTACAGTTTGAGCGAAGGATTTACACTGGAAATAAGAAACTCTGTCGATTCCACCGGGGTTGAACTACTCTATTCAATTGAAAGGTAGCGGTCTTCAGCATATAAAAAAAGCGAGCCTCAGCTCCGTTTTCCCCGTTATGCGCTAATATCGTGAGACATTCCTCTCTTCTGATCGCAGAAAAGAACCCACATTTCAGATGAAGGGCTGGATTGTTCCGCAAATCTGGACCGCACTGTCCAGTCATCGTCCAGTCACAATTATGCTGCATTGCTGTTTTATGCTGCAGTGCCGTTGATGTATCAATACTCTTGACATATATTCTGATCTTACCTGTTTTAATCTCGTAAAGTCAGGCTTCGTATTTGATGATCACCATCCAGAATCCACCCTGAGGGACCGAAATGAAGAACACTCGATCACGCTTTGCTATTACAGCCATCGCGGCCATTAGTGCTGTTTTCATGGGTATCGGTGTGGCGAAAGCCTCACCGTATGATGTCGAAGTCACTCCAGAGATGCTTGACACGGAGCGCATTTACTCGCCATTTGTCAATAGAAGCTACCCGGACCAGGTCTTATTCGGCGATTCCCATTTTCATACCAACCTTTCCTTCGATGCCGGTCTCATCGGCACCAGACTTACGGTCCACGATGGCTATAAATTTGCCAGAGGTGAAAAGGTTATCTCCAATACCGGCCAGCCGGTCCAATTGATTCGGCCCCTCGATTTTCTGGTTGTTACTGATCATGCCGAGTTAATCGGGTTGGCGCCTATGCTTCAGCAATCTGACCCCAAACTCCTGGCGGAAGAGTGGGGGAGGCACATCCATGATTTGTTCAATTCCGGCCAGGAAGGGCGCATGCAGGCCTTTGCCGAGATAATCGAAATCGGCACCGTGACCTTGGTCAACCCCTTCAGCAGTGACGAGGCTACCACCAGCATCTGGCAGGATTTTGTCGAGATTGCCGACACCTACAACGAACCCGGCCGTTTCACCGCGATGACCGGCTACGAGTGGACCTCCACCCCCAAGGGGGACAATCTTCATCGCGTTGTCATCCTGGCTGACGGCGCAGACAAGACCAGTCAGACTCTGCCCTTCAACATCTTCGACAGTCAGGACCCCGAGGATTTGTGGAAATATCTCGCCCTTTATGAGGAGAAAACGGGTGGTCGAGCCATGGCCATTCCCCACAACGGCAACCTGAGCAACGGTTTGATGTTCCAACCTAAGACATTCAAAGGTGAAGCTATCACCCGTGAATATGCCGAACGCCGTATACGCTGGGAGCCGCTGTATGAGGTGACCCAGATCAAAGGTGACGAAGAGGCCCATCCATTTCTTTCAGCAGACGACGAGTTCGCCGATTTCGAGAACTGGGATGTGAGTAACATTGCCGGAACAGTCCCCAAGGAAGACTGGATGCTCCAGTATGAGTATGCCAGGCCGGTTCTTAAACTTGGCCTGAAGCTTGGCCAGGAGCTTGGCGTCAATCCTTATAAATTCGGGTTGATGGGTGCTACCGATACACACACGGGTCTGTCCACGACGCGGGAGGAGAATTATTTCGGCAAGTATCAGCAGACAGAGCCTTCCCCGGATCGGCATGACACAGAGGTCATTCCGGCGGACGACCCGGCCCTGCGTATCGTGACCTCCCAGGAACAGGCCGGAAGTCTCATGGCTGTGTGGGCGCGTCAGAATACCCGCCGGGATATCTTTGATTCGATGCAGCGCAAGGAAGTATACGCAACCACCGGAACACGCATCAGGGTCCGCGTTTTTGGCGGCTGGGACTTCACCGCCGATGAGGTGAGTCGGCACGATTTCGTTGCTGAGGGATACAAGAGGGGTGTTCCCATGGGCGGAGATCTGAGGATGCCGGCCGATGCTAAAGCCCCCACATTCATGATCCGTGCGCTGCGTGATCCCGACGGCGCCAACCTCGACCGTGTTCAGATCATCAAGGGCTGGCTGGATGCCCAGGGCGAAACCCACGAACGCATCTATGATGTGGCTGTGTCCGGAGATCGTCAGGTTGGTGCTGATGGTCGTGCTAAAGAGCCGGTGGGGTCCACGGTTGATATCGACACGGCGACTTATACCAATACGATCGGATCCCCGCTGCTTGCAGCCCATTGGCAGGACCCCGATTTCGACCCGGCTGAATCCGCCTTCTACTACGTCCGCGTCCTTGAAATCCCAACTCCTCGCTGGACCACGCATGATGCAGCGTTTTTCAAGATTAAACGCCCGGACAACGTTCCGGCAACGGTCCAGGATCGGGCCTACACCTCGCCCATCTGGTACACACCAAGCAAGTAGCTGACCGAAACAGCAGGAAAAGCAGGAGGAGTGCTCCGAATACCCCAGACCCAACAGAGGAGAAAACCAATGAAACCGCAGAGCACGGTAGCTGTCGCAGTTACTGCGACCGCTTTGTTACTTTGGGGAACTGCTTCTCCTGTTCAGGCCACCGATCCCACCATGGGCGAGATGCAGGTGGATCGTCAGGCCATTGAAAGCAGGTTTGGTGAACGCCCTTATTCCCCCTGGGCCGAAACAGGTTTCCCTCGTCAGGTTTACTGGGGCGATACCCATCTGCACACCGGCCTGTCTGTGGATGCCGGTCTGTTCGGAGCGAGGCTCGGGCTGGAAGATGCCTACCGGTTTGCCCGCGGTGAACAGGTAACCTCCTCTTCGGGGCAGCCGGCGAAACTTTCACGCCCCCTTGACTGGCTGGTTATCGCCGATCATTCCGATGGCATGGGCCTTATCAATGACCTTGCCGCCGGTACTCCTGAGGTGACCAGGTTCGAGCAGGGCGCCCGGTGGTCCAAGGGGCTCAAGGCGGGCGGGCAGGTAGCGGTTGATACCGCCCTTGACCTGATAACCAATTTTTCCCAGGGCACGGTGGATCAAGAGTTAATGGCCGCCTACTCGCCGGGTTCCAAGATATTCGCCTCGGTCTGGGACAGTGTCGTCGAAGCTGCCGAAAAATATAACGATCCCGGAAACTTCACCACCATCATCGGTTTTGAGTGGACCTCCCTGGTTAAAGGCAACAATCTCCACCGAAATGTTCTTTTCCGCGATAACGGAGACCGGGCCGGCCAGGTCGTACCCTATACTACCTATGCCCCCATCGGCAGCACCGATCCGCTCGATCTCTATAAGTGGATGGAAAACTACGAGAACAAGACCGGCGGCAGTGTCCTGGCCATAGCCCACAACGGCAATCTCTCCAACGGTCTGATGTTTCCGGTCGATGCCCAGTACACCGGGCGCAAGCTCGATGGCCTCTATGTTCAGCAGCGTGCCAGGTGGGAAAGGATGTATGAGGTCACCCAGATAAAGGGTGACGGTGAAACCCACCCACTGCTCTCGCCCGAGGATATGTTCGCCGATTTCGAGACCTGGGATGTTGGCAACCTGGATCTATCAGAGGCTAAAACCGACGCCATGCTCAAGGGCGAATACGCCCGCGAGGCACTGAAGAACGGCCTGGTTCTGAAAGCCGAACTGGGTACCAATCCCTACAAATTCGGCATGATCGGCTCAACTGACAGTCACACTGCGCTGGCAGCGGTGGAAGAGGACAATTTCTTCGGTAAGCATGCCGGCGGGGAACCGTCCCCCGAACGAATGCAGCACCCGTTTACCAAGACAGAACTTGGCAGCTTCGAGGGATATCAGACTTCGGCATCCGGTCTGGCAGCGGTCTGGGCCACCGACAATACCCGGAAGGCCATCTTTGACGCCATGGCCAGAAAAGAGGTTTACGGTACCAGCGGACCGCGCATGATGGTGCGTTTCTTCGGCGGCTGGGACTACACGATGGACGACCTCAACAACCGCAGCCCGGTAAACGCCGGTTACGCAAAAGGCGTTCCCATGGGCGCTGATCTGCAGGCTGCCAAAGACGGTAAATCACCGACTTTTATGGTCTACAGCTTGCGTGACCCGATCGGTGCGAACCTCGATCGAATTCAGATCATCAAAGGACGGCTCGACAAAGACGGCAAAACCCATGAAAAAATCTACAATGTAGCCTGGTCCGATCCGGATAAACGCACGGCGGATGCACAGGGTCAATTACCGCCGGTAGGTAATACGGTTAATGTGGAAAACGCCACCTGGACCAATACCATCGGTGCGTCCGAGCTCGGAACAGTATGGACTGACCCGGATTTCGATCCCCAGGAACCCGCCTTTTACTATGCACGGATTTTGGAGATCCCCACCCCGCGATGGGTGGCCTATGATGCCAAGTACTATGGGGTCACAATTCCGGAAGGGGCAGAAACCATCCACCAGGAGCGGGCCTACACCTCGCCCATCTGGTACACGCCGTGAGCGGCACTATTTTCCGATGAGATCGTTTCTGCGTGAGCCGCTGATTCATTTTCTTCTCATCGGCGCGGCGCTCTTCGTCATTTTCGAAATCTTCGACGATCCGTCTGGCAGCGATTCCAGCCGGATCGTCGTATCCGCCAGTCAGATCGAATTTCTCGAGGCCAATTTCGTTCGAACCTGGAAGCGGCCCCCCAGCGAAAATGAGCTGAAAATCCTTGTGGACAGTTACGTCCGTGAGGAAATTCTCTATCGCGAAGCCCTTGCCCTGGGGCTGGATAAGGACGACCATATCGTCCGCCGGCGACTCAATCAGAAAATGGAAATGATGAGCAGTGACCTGATCCAGGCCCTCACCCCCTCGGACGAGGACCTGGCCAGCTATCTCGCCGACAATTCCGAGCGGTTCCTGGTTGATCCGCAGTTGAGCTTCAGCCATGTTTTTTTTGACCCTCAAAAACGCGGCCTGGCGCTTGAAGATGATGCCGGCCGTCTCCTTGAGCAATTAAGCGGGGCGCATGAAAGAGCGGACCTCTCTTCCCTGGGTGACAGCCTGCTCATCCCTCCGGACATCGAACTGATGACAATCGGTGAAATCAGCCGCACATTCGGCTCGGCTTTCGCCCAGGCGATCCTGGACATTGAACCCGGCACCTGGAGCGGGCCTGTCCGCTCCGGTTACGGCTATCACCTGGTAGTGGTAACCAATAAGATCGACGGCAGGCTGCCCCAGCTCGCGGAAGTCCGTCAACAGGTCGAGCGTGAATGGATGGTGGAACGCAAAACGAAACTGAACCAGGAAATCATGGAGAGGCTTCGCCGGAATTACACCGTCGAAATTGACTGGCCCCCGGCAGATGAGCCCGGCAGCGCTGGCAAACCGTTAAAACAGAGTAGTTCTTGATGAAATACGTTCTCTGCTTTCTGCAGCTCGTCTTCCTGTGGTCTGCACTGTCCGCCCAGGCACACGAATCCCAGCCGGGCACACTGGAAATCAAGCAGATTGCAGAACAGCGCTACGAACTGCTCTGGAGCGCCCCCATCTACTTCGGCAAACCCCACCCTGCCCGGCTGGAACTCCCTCCAGCATGGCAGGATATCGTGCAGCCCACCAAACGTTTTGTGGAAGGAGCGGACTCCATTGTTCACCACCTGATTGTCGACGTGGGCAAGAACGGTGTCGATGGCGCCATCATCCGTTTTCCCGGCCTCCAATCCACCGTCACCGATATCTATGTGAGGCTGACGAGACTGGACGGCACCTCTTTTGCATCCATCATCCGGCCCACCAAACCCTACGTCGAACTGCGGGGAGAACGGGCCTGGACCGTGACGGTCGCTGAGTATATCAGCCTCGGTTTTTTCCACATTCTCAACGGTGCCGACCATCTCCTCTTTGTCCTCGGGCTGCTGCTCATCGTTAAAGGAAGGATGATGCTGTTTAAAACCATCACTTCTTTCACCGTAGCACACAGTATAACCCTGGCCATCGCCACCCTCGGGTATGGCTCCGTGCCGCTGGCGCCGCTCAATGCTGCAGTGGCGCTCAGTATTCTCTTCCTTGGACCTGAAATCGTACGTTCATGGAGGGGGCAGAGCAGCCTTACCATCAGCTACCCGTGGATTGTCGCGTTCGTTTTCGGCCTGCTCCATGGATTCGGTTTTGCCAGCGGACTGTCAACCACCGGCATGCCCGCGGCAGAACTTCCCTGGGCCCTGCTTTTTTTCAATGTCGGTGTCGAAGTCGGACAGCTTGCCTTTGTCTTTCTGATCCTTGGACTCGGCTGGTCGTTCAGGATGCTTGAAATAACCTGGTCTCGCTGGGCACTGGCCGCCCCCGGCTACCTTGTCGGCAGCCTGGGCGCTTACTGGACCATTCAGCGAACGGCCATGCTCCTGGGAAGCCTGGTCAAATGAAAGGGAATCGATCAGCCGGACAATGAAAACGACAACAGGGTCAGGCATATTATTTTCCGCTGCCGCTATGGTTCTGCTCCTGCCGGTGGCGGCTTCCGCCCACCTGGTGACCACTGGCATGGGCCCGGTATACGATGGCATCGTCCACCTGCTCCTCACCCCCGAGGATCTGGTGCCGGCGCTGGCGGTTGGCGTTTATGCAGGTCTGCGCGGCAAAACCGCAGCCCGCCTGGTCTTGTTTTTCTTTCCTTGCGCCTGGCTGATTGGCGGACTGGCAGGGTTGCTGGCCGGTATAACATTTCCCGGCCAGCCGCAGATCATCTCTTTTGTGCTTTTCGGTGGGCTTATCGCCGCCGACCAGCGCCTTCCCGATGCCCTGGTCATGCTGCTGGTGATACCGGTCGGTATCATGCACGGTTTCTACAACGGCGTGGTCATGATGAACGGACCCGGAGTCGCAGGCCTGCTTGGCGTCAGCGCCCTTCTGTTCGTTCTGCTCGCCTTCGTTTCAGCTTTCACCGTCTCGCTGTCCAGGAACTGGGCCCGGATCCTCATACGGGTCGCAGGAAGCTGGGCAGCTGCCGTCGGTCTGCTGATGATTGGCTGGACCGTTAAAGGCAGTAGCTGATTGTGGTCGAAAAGAATTCTCCAGCAGCAGAGAACATGGACAGCAGTCCCGCAACCAAGGCAGTGAGGCCGCCTTGAACGATGCCGAAACAGGTTTTCTGTGGATCTTTCAAGAGGCCCCGCTGCGTAAAAGAGGCGATTGGAAGATCTGCTTGAGACCGTGAGACAGAATCAGATAAAAGCCCCGTTCGAGTCTTGAGGCTGCCGGTATGTTTACGACTCAGGCTTAGTAACAACCATCTCGTAGGCCAGAATTTTGCTCGTCCTGCTGGGCAGCAGCAGCTGCCAGATCGGCACCGCCGGGACCTGGGCGACATAGAGCCGGTTCAATACACCGCCTGAGCCTTCAGCAGCCCCCTCGCTGTCGCGATCGTCAAAATAATAGTCGGCAACATAGCCGCCGATGTGGCTGGTCTGCCAGAGTTCGGCCAGTCCCTGACCGTACCAGCCCAGACAGGCGACCGAGCCGCCGTCATAGGTGCGGGTATTTTCCAGGTATCTGGACAGATTGATTTCGTTGGTGACCACCACCACCTCGGGCAGACCGTCGCCGGTAATATCTTTGCTGTCAAGCCGACCCGGTATGAATACCAGCCGCCGATTGTCCTGCTCGGCCTGCGTCAGTGTGGTGGCGTCGTTCCGGGGAGATCCTCCCCACTGGGGGCCGAAATATTTTTTGCTGCCGCCGTAACTGGCGCTGCTGACCCAAATCAGGTTCAGGGCAGAATCATAGAGCAGCATTTTCTGCTTGTCGTCAATGACGACGGTCTCCACTTGCTTGTCACCGTCGAGATCTGCCTGGATGAAATCAAAAAGATTGGTCCCCTCGGGCAGCAGCAGTTTGTCGCCTTTCATTATTTTACCGTCGCCCGGGTCGACGGAGATCTCGAATATCCCGGGGCGCAAATACTGCTCCTCGGCCTGGTAGCTGGCCTGCTGGCCGAGCAGCGTCACGCCCTTCCCCGGCATGTCCAGCGGACGGATATACCAGGGCACCCCCTGCCTCACCGGCTGCAGCGACTCACTGCCGTTCCAGGCAAGGATGGCCGAGGAGGCGAACCGCCCCTCATTGGCGGAGACATAGAGCCTGCTCTTGCCGCTGTTGCCGACATCGGCGATGTTGATCATATGAATCTTCATCCGGGCGGAGAAATCGTAGCTGGCCACCTCTTTGAACGTCAGGTCATTGAAGGAGAAAATCCGGATTTTACTCTTCGAGGCCACAACCAGATCGCTGGTTCCATCGCCGTTCAGGTCGCCGGCCGCCAGCGACTCCACCTGGATGGGAATTTCACCGCTCTTGCGCACCCCTCTGGACTCGAAAACGGCCGAACCCTGCTCACCGGTAACCAGCGGGGCGCCGCCGTAGAGACCTTTCTTGTAGGCCCGCTCGGGGTGGGGAGTCTCAAATCCGCTCAAACCATCATTTTTCTTTGCTTCGTCTGCCGATGCGACAGCTTTCGAGTCCGGTTGAACGACCGAATTATAGATGGCCGCGACCAGCGAATTCACCGCTTCGATGAGGTCACCCTGCTCTGCTATTTTCTCTGAGAGCTGCACTGTCCTGCCCCCCCCAAGCGGGTAAAGGGTCAGGTTCATCTGCATGCCTTCCTTGAGCGAATAGAGGCCCGGGTCGACAATCCAGTCACCGTCGAACAGCGCCGCGGCTCCGGTGGCATCCCCCGTCTGCAGCTGGGCCCGCAGTGACCGGCGCTCCTCTGCGGAGAGTTCCGCAGAGCGCACCTGCAGATCGGGGAACCGGGACAAACGGGCAAGCAGCATCTGGTCTACCGATCGGTTCACGTAGGAGAATTCACCGTCTCTGGACACTTCAAATGGCAAAACGACGACGGTGGAAAAATCATCGCCCTCAATAGAGAACGCATTACCCGCCGGCAGCAAAGCCGCCATGGCATAAAGCAGCCCGATGATGATGCAGCTGCGGATCGACTCTGGTCTCGGATACATAGTCACCTCAGGTCGAACAGCCCGATTCGACCGTTCTTGGGTAGTGTGTTAAAGGAGATCTATTAATAAAACATCTGGCCCTGTCCCGCAAGAACAGTAAGGTTACCCCGGAAATTTCAACAGAAACCCAGGTGAAGTAAGATTCATATTGTGATTTTCATGAGTTACTGAGAATATTGTGAATCTGGCCGCCGCCTTTGGAAAAACCGCTGACAGCTGATTGCAGAATCGGCGTACTAAAAGCTTGACTTTTGGACGGCGACAACCCAATATAAAGATAGGTTAAAATTTTTGTACCGGACGGACGGCTTGCGCTGATGCCGGTGTAATCGGCAACAGGGCTTCCTTTACAATGAAACGTCTAACAGAACGACGAACATATTGATACACCTCATAAGCAGATGATCACCACCAGGCACATAGCACCGACGCTCATTCTGGCATTTTTTCTGGCACTGGCCGGAATTGTGTCGGTTCAGGCAGAGGGGCTGGAAGAGTCTGAATACCGGATCAACGGGTACACCTTCGATTACGATGCGGTTTCAGAGTCCGAGAGCGGCCTGCTGTTTGAAACATCGCGGTTCAAACCGCTGATGATCACCAGCACCACCACCGATATTTTCGGTGAAGACCCGTTCGGCTCTTCTTTCAGTTCGCAGGTTACCGGCACCGCACCGCACGGCTTCGCCATCGCGGCCGAATATCTGCCCACACCGACCCTGGCATTTCACGGGGCGATCGGGGTCACCAGCGTGGCCTGGGACAGCCAGTCCGCCAATGATCTTCAGTCAAGCTGGGAGGCCAATATCGGTGTCGTCTATAATTTCTACAATTCCCTGGCCTACGAGGTGCATTTCGGCTACCTGGATACCGGGGACCTGTTTCAGCAAGTTAACACCTATTCGGGTGTCGAATCGATCATCATGATCAGTAATCAGCTCACCTTGAGCTTTTAGGGCCGGCGACCCTTTTTTTGATTCAGAGGCTCGGCTCCTTCAGGCTGTGCGGCCCGCTGCCGCCCGGCCGTTTTTGTTTTCAGGGGCCTTGACTTTCTGACAGTGGTGGAATAAAAGTTCGATATTATTAACCTTCTGACCTAACCAACCCATCACTGACCCAAGGCCGGCAACCGATGGCTCCTCCCTTCAACATATTGATGTACTCCCACGACACCTATGGTCTGGGGCACATCCGCCGGACCATGGCCATTGCCAACCACCTGAGGGGAACCAATACCAATATCCTGATCCTGACCGGATCGCCCATTGCCGGGCGTTTCGCCTTCCCCTCCCAGGTCGATTTTGTCAGGATTCCGGGGATGATCAAAAAAACCAACGACGAATACCGGGCCCTGTCAATAAAGATCGACGACCAGCAGGCCCTCAACATTCGCACCAATATCATTCTGGCGACCGCCAAAACGTTCAGGCCGGACCTCTTCATCGTCGACAAGGAACCGCTTGGCCTCAAGCGCGAAGTGCTGCCGACCCTGGAGTGGCTCGCCAAGTCGATGCCCAGAACCAGGACGGTTCTCGGCCTGCGCGACATTCTCGACGACCCCGCCGTCATCACCAGCGACTGGCGGGAAAGGGAGATCTACTCCTACCTGTCTAAGCTCTACGACGAGATCTGGATATACGGCAACGAGAAAACCTATAACCCGGTCGTCCAGTATCAGTTCCCTGAAGAGATCAGGGACCGGGTGGTGTTCACCGGCTATATCCCCAGACTCAAAAAACCAGGCGGTTTCAGAAAAAAAACACGCCGGCGTTTCAGAATCCTGCCCCATGACACCTTTGTGCTGGTAACCACCGGCGGCGGCGGCGACGGCTTCGATGTTCTGGATCACTACGTGGCCATGCACGACTATTTTCCGACCAGCCTGCCCTTCAAGAGCCTGATCGTAACCGGGCCGTTTATGCCCAAGAAAAAGCGCGAGCAGATCAAGCGGCGCGGAAAGATCTACGGCATCAAGACGCTCCCCTTTCACAGCCGCCCCGAAGAACTGATGCAGGCGGCCGACCTGGTCATTTCCATGGGCGGCTATAACACCATCTGCGAAATCCTGACCGAACGGACGCCGGCCCTGATCATCCCCCGTGAGTCACCGCGTACCGAACAGCTTATCAGGGCACAGTGCCTCAAGGAGCAGGAGCTGATCGACTATATCGGCTGGCATGAGATCACCCCGCAGCGGCTGCGCGAGAAAATTTTCTCGATCCTGGACAAATCGGAAAGCTATACGCAGGCCATGACCGATTTCGAGTTGACCGGTCTCGACACCATGCTCGACCGCCTCAAATTCTTCAGGTCCCGGAGCGATACCCCCAAAACTGCCGCCGGTCGTTGAGGCCTACCCATGAACGGGCCAACTCCGACACTTGCCTATATTCTCAAGGGATACCCGCGGATATCGGAAACCTTCATCTCCAATGAGATCCTGCTGCTGGAACGGCTCGGGTTTAGCATGCGCCTCTTTCCGATGCGCCGCGGAAGAGAGGACTTCTGCCATGACTCGGTAAAGCAGATCAGGGCCCGGATCGATTACCTGCCCACCGAACTGCTCATCGACCTGCCGCGACTGATCGGCCCCAACATACTGTGTGCCGTAAAACAGCCGGCACGCTATCGCCAGGCCCTGAAAACCGCCGTCAGGCGCTATCGGAGAACCGGCAAACAGGCTACATTCAAACACCTGTTCCAGGCCGGCTACATGACCGAGCATTTTCTCAGCAGAGACCCGTCAATCTGCCACCTGCACGGGCATTTCGCCCACTCACCAACCTCGGTGACTATGTTCGCCTCCCTGCTATCCGGCCTCAACTATAGCTTTACCGCCCATGCCAAGGATATCTACACCTCCCACCCGGACCAGCTCAGGGAAAAACTGGAGAAGGCCGTATTCGTCTCAACCTGCACGCTCCATAACAAAGCCTACCTGGAGTCGTTGTCAGACAACAGCGCTGCGTCCATCCACTGCATTTATCACGGCATCGACCTGGAGCTGTTTACCAACGAGGACACCAGATACAAGGCCAGGCCCCCCTACAAGCTGATGACCGTGGCCCGGATCACCCCCAAGAAAGGGCTGCCGACCATCTATCGGGCTTTGAAAAAAATCAGCGATCAGGGTGTCGATTTCCACCATGTTCTGATCGGGGACGGGGACCAGCGCCAGGCGATACTGACGCTGATCGATGAACTCGGCCTGCAGGGGCGCTGCAGCTGGCTCGGCACCAGGCCCCATGACGAAGTCCTGGAGCAGTTCGTGCGCAGCGACCTGTTCATTCTCGGCAGCCAGATTGCCGACGACGGAGACCGCGACGGCATACCCAACGTCCTGGTGGAATCGCTGGCCATGGGGGTTCCGGCCGTGGCCACCAGCGTCTCGGCCATCCCCGAGATTGTGCAAAACAACCAGACCGGCCTGACGGTAAACCAGAAGGACAGCGACGCCCTGGCGGCGGCGATCATGACCCTGCTGACCGATACAGAGCTGCGTAAAAAAGTCATCGGCAACGGCCGGCAGCTGGTCCGCGAGCAGTTTGACAACAGCAGGTTGATCGTCGACCTGGCCCGGCTGTTCATCAAGGCCGACAAACGGCTTGGCCGGCAGGTCGATCTCACCCCTGCTGAACTTTGCAGGACGCCATGAGCCCGGCAACCCGTTTCGGGCTGCTCAGGCATGGCCAGACCATCTGGAACGAGCAGAAACGCATCCAGGGAAGGCTCGACTCCGACTTGACGCCGGCGGGCAGAGAGGCGGTCCGGTTGTGGGGCCGATTTCTTGCCGCCTCCACCTGGCAGTGGCGGCGAATCATCGTCAGCCCGGCGCCGCGAGCCCTGAAAACAGCGGCCATAATCAACGAGTTTCTCGGGGTCGAAATCGAGCAGGAAGGCGATCTGCGCGAACAGGACTGGGGGGAATGGGAAGGGCTGCGCCTGGCTGATATCGAGCGGGACCAGAGCCGGCTGCTGCAGCAGCAAATAAAAAGCGGCTGGGATTTCAGGCCGCCCGGAGGCGAGAGCCGGCGACAGGTGGGCAGCCGGGCCCGCGCCGCACTGGCCGATCTCGGCCGGAGGTATCCCGGTGAGGATATCCTGGTTGTCTGCCACCAGGGAGTGATCAAAGCACTGGTCTACGCAGTCGAAAACCGCTCCTTTCAGCCGGACGAACCAGGACTGATTGACAAGAACAGCCTGCAGATGCTCCTCTGGCGCGATCAGATGCTGTCTGCAGGCACTTACAACATCACCGCTACCTGAACAGCTGTGAAGATACTCTACTATTGCCAGCACGTGCTCGGCCTCGGCCATTTTCACCGCAGCCTGGAAATCTGTCGCGCCTGCAGCCCGGACCACCAGGTAACCATGGTGATCGGCGGCCCCGATATCACCGTGGGCGACGAACCCTTCTCTCTTTTCAAGCTTCCCGGCCTGAGGATGGACAACCAGTTTTCCGGCCTGGCCAGCTGCGCCCCGGGGCTGAGCGTCGACGAGGTAAAAGAGCGGCGGCGGCGACAGCTGCTCCAGTTGTTTGACCAGAGCGCGCCTGACTGTCTGGTTGTCGAGCTCTATCCGTTCGGCCGCAAGGCCTTCAGGTTCGAGCTCACTCCGCTGCTGGAAGCGGCCCGGGAAACGCCGTGCCGGGTGGTCTGCAGTCTGCGCGACATCCTGGTGGAGAAAAAGCAGGACCGGCTCATGCACGAACAGAGAGCGGTCAAGGCTCTCAATACTTACTTTGACTGTCTGCTGGTGCACGCCGACCCGCAGGTCGTGAGGCTGGAGGCCACCTTTGAACTCATCGACCAGATTGTTGTTCCGCTCCATTACACCGGTTTTATAACTCCCCGACCTGGTGCCGGTGGTCGGGCCCGCCTCCGTTACTCACTGGGGTTGGGTGATGAGAAAAAGCTGATCGTTGCCAGCATCGGCAGCGGCAGTGTCGGATCCCACCTGCTCAAAGCAACTGCCGAAGCAGCGCAGGTCCTGGCCGGCTCGACAGATCTGCACCTTCGCCTGTTCACCGGCCCTTACGGCGACACCAATCTGCTCCGGGAGATTGGCAAAAACGACACCGCCACTGTGGTCGTGGAACGTTTCAGCGATCATTTCATCGACTGGCTGGCGGCCGCTGATCTGTCCATATCCATGGCCGGCTACAACACCTCGATGAATGTGCTGGCAGCCGGGGTTCCAGCCCTGATGCTGCCCTTTGACCAGAATCTCGAACAGCGTCTGCGGCTGCAGAAGCTGACCACAGATCATCCGATCAGGATGCTGCGGGAAGAGGATCTCAACCCCGGGAAACTGGCCGGGATCATGGCCCGTCAGCTCGGGGAGCAGCATTACCGGACGGTCATCGACCTGGACGGAGCCCGGCAGACCAGGAAGATCCTGGAAGAGCTTTCGAGAAGATGATGCCGCCTGACGCCAGACGATTTCTCGATTTTTTCGAAGATGGGGTTGAACGGATCCGGGAAAGCCTGCTGACCGAGTTACACAATATCGAGCCCGGCCCGGCAGTGCCCATTTTTTTCAGGGCCGATGATATCGGTGTCATGTCACCCCGTTTCCTGCGGCTGCTCCGCCTGTTTCAGGACTACCAGGTGGAACTCTGCCTTGCCGTTGTGCCGGTCTGGCTCACCCGCGCCCGCTGGGGCGCGATCAACGAAAAGATTGACGGGCATTCCTCACTCTGGTGCTGGCACCAGCATGGCTGGAGCCATATCAACCATGAGGAATCGGGCAAGAAGTCCGAATTCGGCCCGGCGCGCCCAGCGGAGGCGATCAGCAACGATCTCGTCCGCGGCCGAAACCGGCTCGAAGCCATCATCGGTTCATCCTTTTTTCCGGTGTTCACTCCACCCTGGAACCGCTGTTCCGAGTCGACCGTCGATATTCTGGCGGAACTGGGGTACAAAGCCATTTCACGAAGCCGGGGAGAGCAGATGAATCCGGCCCGCCTGCCCGATTATCATGTCAACGTCGATCTCCATACCAGAAAGGAAGCGGACCCGGCCAGCAGCCTTGACCAGCTCTGCGGTGAATTTCGCCGGGCTGCGGCTGTTCGGAGTATCGGCGTCATGATTCACCATCAGCTGATGGACGAAAACCACTTCGGACTGCTTGAAATGCTGCTTCAACTGGCAGCCTCGAACCCCAGGCTGAAAACTTGCAATTTCACCGTCATGGACTGATTTGACCAGTCTTGGACGAACTCTGCTGAGCGCTTTTGACAGCTTTCCGGTTGCTTTTAATATGATTGGCAATTATTGATCTATGAAGATACTATTTCTGATAATGTTTCTCAGGAGAAGCTGTCGCTTTTCAGGCTCCTAATTCTATTTCGGAAGCAGAGATGAAGCGCCTTATCGCCCTGCCCTTCAGAAAATCACTGGAGATCGCTTTCCAGTCCATACGGGTGCGCTTTTTCAGATCGCTGGTCACCACCACCAGTCTGGTGCTGGCCGTGGCCTTTCTCTGCTACATGCGGGCCTCCAACGATTTTGCCCAGGCCCTGCTGAACACAGGGGATATCAGCGGCTATCAGATTCTGATGAATGCCGGATACGACGTCAGTTTCGGATCCGATGTCGTCGCCGCATCGGCCAAGCAGCGGTGGATCGTAACCTTGTCCCTGCTGGTCTGTATCGTGGGAATCATCAATGCCCAGCTCATGTCCGTCACCGAGCGTTTCCGTGAGATCGGCACGATGAAATGCCTGGGCGCCCTGGATCGCTTCATCGTCCGGCTGTTTGTCCTGGAGGCCCTGATGCAGGGGCTGGTCGGTTCGGTGGCAGGATCCATTTTAGGGGTTATCAGTGCATTTCTGTCATCCTTGCTCAGCCTGGGGACCGGCATTCTTACCTCTTTCCCCTGGCTGGCGCTGGGCTATTCAATGGTGCTCAGTATCGTGGTGGGAACCAGTCTCAGCCTTATCGGTGTCATCTACCCTGCCATCATTGCCGCCAGGATGCAGCCAGTGGAGGCAATGCGGCAGGAGCAGTAGCCCCGGTATGTAACAAACCTATATGTTGGAAATTTGTCATGGCTGGAAAAACGATAGTCAGAGTCAGCGGCGTAACCAAGAACTTCGATCTGGGCAAGATAGTCGTCGAGGTGCTCAAAGGCATCGACCTCGAGATTGAAGAGGGCAGATATCTGAGCATCATGGGGCCGTCGGGGTCGGGAAAATCGACCCTGTTCAACATGATTGGCGGTCTCGACAAGCCCACCTCGGGAAAAGTTTTCATCGACGAAGTGGACATCGCCCAGCTTGACGCCTATGAACTGGCCTGGCTGCGCTGCCGCAAGATCGGCTATATTTTCCAGACCTTTAACCTGATTCCCGTCATGACCGCTCTGGAAAACGTCACCCTGCCGATGACCTTTGCGGGCGTCTCCAATGATGAGGCCGTCGAGCAGGGCATGACGCTGCTCAAACAGGTCGGCCTCGACGGCAGGCACGCCCACAAACCAACCGAGCTTTCAGGCGGTCAGCAGCAGCGTGTTGCCGTCGCCCGAGCCCTGGCCAACAGCCCGGCTATCGTTCTGGCTGATGAACCGACCGGCAACCTGGATCTGAAAACGGGCGAAGATATCATCGATCTGCTCAAAGAGTTAAGCAGCGAGAGGAAGGTCACGGTCATTTCAGCGACGCATGACTACAAAATGCTCAACGTTTCCGACCAGGTAATCTGGATTCGTGACGGCAGAGTTGAGAAAATCCAGGAACGATCGGAACTGGAAATCAGGACCGGCGGGCTGGAATAACATCACACCCGGCGAATGCGCAATTTTCTGCCCACAATCAGTCGAACGCTCAGCACCCTCGGTGTGTTGACCGTGCTGACCTTGCTTGTCCTGGCAGCCCCGCTCCGCTCCCAGGAGATCGATGAGATCATTGCGGAATTCAGCAGCTACGGTGACCGCAGCAGCGGCAGCGAGGGCAGCGCCAGAGGGGCTGATTTCATCGCCGACTACTTCACCGAACTCGGTCTCGATCCGCAGACCTATTTTTTCCAGATACCCACCCGCCAGGTGCACCATGCATCCATAACCACCGACGGTCAGACGTTTGACCTCTCCCCCCTGATGAACAATGCGGTCACCCCGCAGGCGATAGACGGCCAGCTCGAGGGCTCCCTTTACTGGGTCGGCAAGGGCAATCTGGGCGAACTCGACCAGAAGCTGATCAAGGACGCCATTCTGCTGATGGATTTCAACTCCGGAGCCAGCTGGCTCACCGCCGCCTCACTCGGGGCTTCGGCTGTTATCTTTGTCGATTCCGGGACGACAACGACCAACAGCTTTTTTCGTGAAAAGGAAGAGCTCTCCCCGATCCGCTTTCCCATTTACTGGATGGAAGAGCAGCAGGCCCAAGCGCTGTTTGGAAACTACCGGGATGCGGAAAACGGGCTGGTGCGCGACCGGGTGACACTTTCCTCGCGGATCAGCTGGAAAAACAGCACTGAACGAACGATCTACTGCCTCATCGAGGGCAGCGATCCCGAACTCTCGGAAGAACTGGTCATCATCGAGGCCTTCTACGACTCCACCGCCCATGTGTCCGGTCGCTCACCGGGAGCCGATGAGTCCATCTCCATCGCCAGCCTGCTCAAGCTCGCCGAACATTTTTCCACCACTCCGCCCGGACACTCACTGCTGTTTGTCGCCACCAGCGGCCATGCGCAATCTCTGCACGGCATGCGGGATTTGATCTGGTCCATGCAGGAACGTTCCAAGGAGATGAGGGATCGACGGAGCCAGCTGAAAAAAATGATCTCGGTTGCGGAACAGGATCTGGAGCTGATCGACACGATTTCTTTCCCGCTGGATAATGATCCCGAGCGAGACGTGCTGCTGGCCAAGGCCATAGACAATGATCTGAGGTTGGCGATCGACCAGAGTTCGACCCGTCTGATGAACCTGAGAATGCGCAAGGACAGCGGATCAGAAGAGCAGATCAAGATTCTGGCAGATGAGCGCTATGCCCTCAGGCGATTGAGTTGGGCCCAGACCTATCACGATCTTCCCGAAGAAGAACAGAAACTCCTCGCCGATCTTCTGCCAATCGTCATCCAGACCAAAAATGATGATATAATCGACTTTCAAGATCAGCTGCAGGCCCTTGATTCCGCCCTTGATTTCAGGCGGATGACCCGGGACTACGACATCGGAGCCGTGCTGTCTCTGCACCTCTCCAGTCACGGTGAGGGAATTGGCGGTTTTCATCGGGGCTGGCTCTACAAACTGCGCCCGCGCATCAACCGCACGGGCATGTTCAGCACCATCGGCGAGATCTTCCAGGAGAGCGGGGCCAACGCTCAAGGCACGGCCCGCTATATCAACTCCCTGCAGCCGAGCAACATGCGCAGCTGGGACTCCTATTTTCTCGATCAGCCCTTTCTCGGCGGCGAGGTCAGCTCACTGGCCGGATACATCGGCGTCACCCTGACCACTATCGGTGACGCCAGATTTCTATGGGGCACCCCCTGGGACACCTCGGAGAAGATAAACTGGGCCTATGTCAACGATCAGTACCAGCTGCTCGAAGACATGATCCGGGGCGTCAGTTCAGCCCCCAAGCTGCATGACGACCTGTTCCCGCGCAACGGCTACTCCTCGGTGACCGGCGTCAGCAATCTGATGCTGCACGGCGAGCTCTTTGCCAATTACCCCACCGCCAACGCCGTATTGCTCTCCTATCAGGGTATCGCCAAGCTCTACGGCTGGGTCCACCGGGACGGCACCTTTCTCTACAAAGGTATTGCCGACAAAAAAAATGTATTCGACAAGCTCATCATCGAAGGCTACCGGTTTGACGGGGAAGGCGGCGAAGTGGCCTGGGCAATCGACAAAAAGGAGACCACCAAAGACAACTATCGGGTGAAGATAGTGCGCCGGGCCATGAAGACCAGGCTGATCATGTTTGCCTGCAGCGAAACTACCATTTTTGATCTCCTGGAACCCCGAAGCCTCGAGCATATGACCAAAATCTACCTGTTCGACGGCAGACGGGACGCTCCACCGCAGCGCTACTGGTACAGCAGGATCGATACCAGAGAGTCGATCATCTCCTCAATTTATCTGGACTCGGCGGCGCGCCTCAAGCTCACCCTGTCCGACAATGTACTGACACGAAAGTTCATCCTCTCCAATGCCTCTGCAGAAAAACCGATGGGTACCGGTTTTCCAGTCGAGGAGTACCCCCAAATCAACAATACCATTTTCCATTCTGCCGGCGACGCCTGGTCCCTGCTGACCCCGCGAATACAAAACCTTGAAGCACACGGCATTTACGACGAGAGGATCAACGGACTAAAAGAGCGCGGTCTGTCTTCGCTGGCAAGCAGCGCCCGGCACCTCGAAGAACTCAACTATGCCGACTTCAGGGAGGCCGCCTCGGAATCCCAGGCCCTGGCCGCGCGGGTCTACACCCAGATAGAGAAAACCCAGAAGGACGTACTGTTCGGGGTCCTGTTCTATATTGCCCTGTTCGTGCCGTTTGCCTTCTGCATGGAACGTTTCCTGTTCGGCTACGCCAGCATCTACAAACGGATTATCGCTTTCAGCCTGATTCTTACCGGACTGATCGCTGTGGTCTACAACGTTCACCCGGCCTTTGAGCTGGCCTACAGCCCGATGGTGGTCATTCTTGCCTTTTTTATCATCGGCCTTTCGCTGATGGTCACCCTGATCATCTTCTTCCGCTTCGAGGAGGAGATGATTCTGCTGCAACGCCATGCCAGCAACATGAGTGCCGCTGAGATCAGCCGCTGGAAGGCCTTCGTGGCCGCCTTTTTCCTTGGCGTTTCCAACCTCCGCCGCCGGAGGATCCGGACCATCCTGACCTGCTCGACACTGATCATTCTGACCTTTACCATCATGAGCTTCACCACGGTCAAGTCGAATGTTCAGACCAACCGGCTGTTCTTCAAGGAGGAGGCACCCTATCACGGGCTGCTGATGAAGAAGCTGAACTGGCGATCGATGCCGCCCCAGGCAACCGCAATCCTGGAAGGGAGCATGCAGGACATCAGCACCCCGGCGCCGCGGATCTGGCTCGAGGCTGCCGACCCGACCCGGTCAATTCATGTACCTCTGCGCCACAAAGACAACCAGGCTGCACTGCAGGGAATGGTAGGCCTGAGCCATTTTGAAGCCGAAGTGACAGGGCTGGACCGGCTGCTCTCGTCGGGACGATGGTTCTCGAAAGACGACTATATGGCGATCATCCTGTCAGACTCGACCGCCGCCCAGCTTGGGGTTACCCCGGGGGAGGACAGTAGAATAAAACTCTGGGGTACCGATTTTACGGTCATCGGAACCTTTCCGGGGGAAACCCTCGATAAGACCCTCGACCTCGACGGTGAACCGCTCACCCCGGTGACCTTCCCCAAAGACCGTTCCGAGGGGCTTTCCGATGTCGAGCAGGAAGCAATAGAATCGGGTGAGGACATTCGCAGTTTCCAGGGACGATATACGCATATCCCCGGATCTCTGACCGCTTTTGTTCCGGCTCCGACCCTGCTGGCCATGGGCGGCGTACTCAAAAACATTGCTGTCCGGCCCTATTCTGAAACCGATATCGACAGTATCGCCACGCACTTGATCGATCGCTTCAGCCTGGCCATTTTCGCCGGCGACAAGAGTGGCGTCTGGCTATACAACCTCAGCGATACAATCGCCTACAGCGGGGTTCCAAATATCATTATTCCGCTGCTGATCTCGATCCTCATCGTTCTCAACACAATGATCAGCTCCGTTTACGAACGGAAGAACGAAATCGGCATCTACACCTCGGTGGGACTGGCCCCCTCCCATGTCGGCTTCCTCTTTGTCGCCGAAGCGATGGCCCTGGCCGTTATCTCCGTTGTCCTGGGCTACCTGCTGGCCCAGGTATCGGCCGCCTTTCTCTCCGGCACGGCCTTCTGGGAGGGCATCACGGTCAACTACTCCTCCACCGCCGGTGTGGCGGCCATGATCCTGGTCATCGCCGTGGTACTGATCTCAGTCATCTATCCCGCCCGGGTTGCCGCCCGGATTGCCATTCCCGACGTCAACCGCTCATTCGAACTGGCCGCCCCTGTCGATGACACCATCGATACCAACCTGCCCTTTTACATGAAAGAGCAGGAACGCGAATCAATCGGCGGATTTCTCTACAACTATTTCACCGGGCATCAGGATATCTCACACGGCAGATTCTCCACCGGCCACGTCGATCTGATAATCGAGCCGGAAAAGAGTGCCCTGGCCGGACAGGTTCACCTTCAGGCCCGGGTCTGGCTGGCGCCCTTTGATTTCGGCATCATGCAGCGCATCGACATTTTCTTTGTTCCCGCTCCCGGCAGCCCGGAATTCCTGGCCATACAACTGAAGATACACCGGGAATCAGGGGAAAAGGGACAATGGCAACGGATCAATAAAATGTTCATCCACGAGCTTCGCAAACAGCTTCTCATCTGGCGGTCGATGGATCAGGACATCCACCGGCAACTGGGTGATGATTTCAACGAAGTCCTCCTGACCAGGCAGATGGCTTGAGCAACGATATGGACCGGGATGCCACAACGCTGCAGCTCACTTCGCGAATCAGACCGAGGGCAATCATTATCGGTGTGCTGCTGGCCGCTACTATCTGCCTGTTGACCCCGGTCAACAACATATATTTCAGGGCCACTCCGCTTGGCGGCGGCCACTTCCCGCTGGCCCCGTTTTTTCTGTTTCTGGTGCTGGCGCTCCTGGTGCTGCTGATTTCCCGAGTTTTCAGATCCAGGGTGCTGCTCACCGGATCGGAACTGCTGGTCCTGTGGATGCAGATGGTCATCGGGTCCGGTATCGCCTATACCGGCCTTTCCCGAACCCTGTTCATCAATCTGACCGCCCCGGTTCAATTCGCCACCACCGGTAACCAGTGGCGCGAGACCTTCCAGCCCCTCCTGCCCAAGGGACTAATGCCCAGTGATATCAGTGCCATAGAGCTTCTCTACAACGGTCTGCCCTCGGGTCGATCCATGGGCTGGCTGGAAGTCTTGACAGAGATACCGTGGCAGGCCTGGTCCTCGGTGTTCTTCCGCTGGGGGCTCTTTATTCTGTTGAGCTATATGACGATGATCTTCATCATCAACCTCTTCTCCCGGCAATGGATCGTCAATGAGAAGCTCAATTTCCCCCTGCTCAAAGTTCCCCAGTTCGTCAGCTACACGGTTGACAGCCCGGACGGTCTGAAGCTGCTGACCAACCGTTTTCTGCTGGTCGGTCTGTTGATTCCGGTCTGCCTCCACCTGCTCAACGGCCTCAGTCTTCACTTTCCTTCCGTACCAACGATCCAGACCCTGGTCCTGGCCGGCAAGTATTTTCCCAAAGAAGGGCTGCTTTCCGGCTTCTACAAGCTCAAGATTTATCTCTATCCGGCCTTTATCGGCTTCGCCTTCCTCGCTTCCAGACAGATTTCCTTCAGTTTCTGGGTCTTTTTCCTGGCCGGGAGCCTGCTCTACGGCATTTTAGACATCACCGGCTACGCGGTACCCGCTTCAGAACTGGGAATCACCTTCGGCCCGACCCTGACCAGGCCCGAGGAAATGCAGATGATCGGCGCCTACGGTGTCTTTTTTCTGTTCCTGGTCTGGCTGGCCCGGCACCATCTCATCGATGTTTCGAAACAGGCGCTTTTTCTCAAACCCGGGAGGAACATACAGAGCGAATGGTTTGACGTGCGCCTCTCCTTCTGGGGGGTGTTGGGAGGGTTTTTCCTCCTGGCTCTCTGGTTCTTCTGGCAGGGGCTGTCGCCGTTCACCGCGCTGCTGATCATCAGCTCATTTTTCATGATCTCCCTGGTGGCGACCAGGATCATCTGCCAGGGTGGGCTTGCCTACTTCACCCTGACCGCCGCCCCCATCGATGGTCTGATAACCAATTTCGGCACCAAGCTGTTTGCCGGGGCCGGCGGTCTGATTGGTGCCATCAGTCAGAAAATGCTGTTCGTCGACCTGCGTGAATCGCTGATGCCCTCGCTTCTGCACAGCAAGAAAATTCACCAGGGAAAGAATCCGACGGCGCTTATCTTCGGCGGCATGCTGCTCACCCTGGCCGTATCGGTGACCGCCTCGGTGCTGGCCATGATGGCGCTCTGCTACCGCTACGGTATCCGGACTCTGGAGCTGGAATGGGCCACCTCGACCACGCTCAACGTCTACGAGAATGCCTTCAGGCTGATGGTCAACCCTGTCTCGTCAGGCGATTCCGTCTATACCTTCGCAATGATCGGTACCGGCATCATGCTGGTGCTGGTGTTCTGTTATCAGCGCTTTTACTGGTGGCCGATCCACCCCATCGGCTACCTCACCGCCTATTCTTCAGCCATGCGAATTCTCTGGGTGAGCTTCTTCATCGGCTGGCTGTGCAATGCGCTGTGCATGAAGTATGGCGGCGTCACCCTGTTCAGGAAGATGCAGTATTTCTTTATTGGCCTGATCATCGGTGACATGCTGATGGGCGGGATCTGGGCTATAGTCGGCCAATTCACCTTCTCGGGTTATATGGTGCTGCCGGATTAAGACTATGTACGACGACAAGGAACTGAAAGAATATCGGGATCTGCTGCCGCCGCCCGACCACTTCGAAGAGGGGTTCGACTGGAAGACCATCATCGGGGCGGTCTTCATCGGTTTCCTGATGATGCCGGGCTCGATGTACCTGCAGCTCGTCATCGGCCAGGGCATCGGCCCGGCAGCCCGCTGGGTGACCATCATCTTGTTTGCCGAGATCGCCAAGCGAGCCCATACCGATCTCAAGCAGCAGGAGATCTTCCTGCTCTACTATATGGCCGGGGCGGCGCTGGCCTCACCCTTTTCCGGTCTGCTCTGGAATCAGTACCTGGTCCAGTCCGACGCGGCCCGGATGCTCGGCCTGACCGAGTATATTCCCTCCTGGGTGGCGCCCGGCCCCGATTCGGTGTCGATTATCGAGCGGACCTTTCTGCACCGTGACTGGATGATACCCATCCTGCTGCTGGTCGGTTCCCAGATAATCCAGCGCATCGATCAGTTCGGTCTGGGCTATGCCCTCTTCCGGATCACCTCGGATGTGGAGAAGCTGCCTTTTCCGATGGCCCCGGTCGCCGCCTTAGGCACCATGGCCCTGGCCGAGTCGACGGAGGAGAAGAAGGCCGGCTGGAAATGGCGGGTATTTGCCATCGGCGGGGTCATCGGCCTGGTGTTCGGCGCCGTCTACGTCCTGCTGCCGGTTGCCTCCGGTCTGATTTTCACCGAGTCCATCCGGATCATCCCCATTCCCTGGATCGAGCTGACCAGTCACACCGAAGGGGTGCTCCCGGCCGTCGCCACCGGCCTGCAACTCGATCTGGGTCTGCTTTTCGTCGGCATGGTCCTGCCCTTCTGGGCGGTAATCGGCGGCCTCATCGGCCTGATTATCACCATGGTCATGAACCCGATTCTCTACGCCCAGGGCATCCTGCACCGCTGGCATCCGGGGATGGCCACAGTGGAGACGGTGTTCGCCAACAACTTCGATTTCTACATGAGCTTCGGTATCGGCCTGGGGTTGGCCATCGGCGTGATCGGCATCTGGTCGGTCTACAGATCCTTCAAGGACTCCTCCTCCGAGCGGGGCACCTGGAAAGACCTGTTCGACCCCCCGAAGGGCAGGGGTGATTTCAACTTCTGGATCTCGATTGGTATCTATGTTTTTTCAACCCTTGCCTATGTGTGGCTCTGCGTCTGGCTGGTTCCCAACTTTCCCTGGGTCTTCTTTCTGGCCTACGGCTTCATCTACACCCCGATTATCTCCTACATTACCGCCAGGATGGAGGGTATCGCCGGGCAGTTCGTCAGCCTGCCGCTGGTGCGGGAGGCGAGTTTTATCGCCGGGGCCCGTTTTTTCGGCTACCAGGGCATCGAAATCTGGTACGCCCCGATCCCGATTCACAACTATGGCGAGGCCACCGTTCAATTCAGACAGATCGAGCTGACCGGAACTTCGATTCGGGGCATCATCAAGGCAGAGATTATCGTCTTTCCGGTGGTGATGGTCGCCTCCCTGTTCTTTTCTCAATTCATCTGGCGGCTGGCGCCGATACCATCGGCCAGCTACCCTTACGCCCAGGAACTCTGGCATCTGCAGGCACTTAACACCCTGCTGATGCAGACCTCGACCCTGGAAGGTAATTCGGCTTTCTACCAGGCGCTGAACAGCACCACCGTCTTCTCAGGGCTCGGTTTTGGCCTGCTGGCTTATTTCATCCTCAGCCTCTTCGGCCTGCCGGTGCTGCTGATCTACGGGGTCGTCAGAGGGCTCGGCCAATCGACTCCCCACGGCCTGATCCTGGAAGTGGCGGGGGCCCTGCTGGGCAGATATTACTTCCTGAAGCGATACGGCAAAATGTGGCGCCAGTATGCACCGGTCCTGCTGGCAGGGTTTTCCTGCGGCATGGGGCTGACCGGCATGTTCGCCATGGGTTTTGCCCTGATCATGAAATCGCTCAACTATATGGCTTACTGACAGGGGCGCCGCTGCTGCTATGAGATCTCGGATGATACACAAATCGACCATACCCGTCGGGTAGTTGACCAGGTCCCCTATGCAGTTGACCAAACGGCCACTTTTCTACTGGATAAAAAAACGCTACCGGGCGCTTCAGGTGGTGCTGCTGGTGATCATTGTCATCGGCCTGTTTTTCCGGGTTTACCCGCTGGAAATGCAGCGCCGGATCATCAACATCGCCATCAACCTGAAGATGCTCGACAAGCTCTACCTCTACTGTGGACTATACATGGGGGCCGTGCTGCTGGCCGGTATCTTCAAGTATGCGGCCAACGCGCTGCAGGCGATCATCAGCCAGAAGATACTGATCGGTATGCGGCGTGAACTCTACCAGCACATCCTCAAGCTGCCGCTGACCTTTTTTCACAGAACCCAGACCGGTACGATCACTTCGGCCATGACCGCCGAGCTCAACGCCATTGCCACCTTCCTCGGCGGGGCCCTGGCCATACCGATCACCTCGGTGCTGACCTTCGTGGTGTTCCTGGGCTTCATGATCTACCTGAATCCGCTGCTCGGCCTGCTGAGCATGATCATCTATCCGTTCGAACTCACCGTCATCCCGCTGCTGCAGCGCTGGCACAACCGCTATAACCAGCGGCGCGTGATGGTCACCCGGCAGATGGCCGGGGTCGTCAACGAGGCCTGCGAAGGCATCCAGGAAGTCCAGGGCAACGGTTCCTACCTGCTCGAACAGTTGAAGCTGGACCGCCTCGTCTACCGTCTCTACGGGTTGATCGTCAAACTCGATATCCTCAAATACGGCATCAAGTTCAGCAATAATCTGTTTCAGTCCTTCGGCCCGTTCCTGCTCTTTCTGGTCGGCGGCTACCTGGCGATCAACGGGCAATTCACCATCGGCGCCCTGGTAGCCTTCCTGTCGGCTTACGAGAAAGTTTACGACCCCTGGAAAGAGCTGATTCTCTACTATCAGTCATACCAGGATGCCCAGGTCCGCTATAAACAGATCATGGAACTGTTCGATCACCAGCCGCAGTTCCAGCTCGAAGCACCCTCTTCACCCCCACGGGATATCAAGGGAACCATCGAGGCAAAGAATATCGGCTATCAGGTCAACGAGTCGATCATACTCCTGGATGATATTTCGTTTCGGCTGGAGGCCGGAAAGCATCTGGCCCTGGTCGGCTTCTCCGGGTCCGGCAAAAGCACCCTGAGCCACATCTTGAGCCGCCTCTACCAGCAGAGCTGCGGTACCCTGACCATCGACGGAGAGCAGGTCGAATTGCTGTCCCCGATGGAGGTGGTCACCGGCATCAGCACGGTTGCCCAGCACTCCTTCATCTTCACCGGCACGGTCAGGGACAACCTGCTCTATGCAGCCAACTCGCTCCACCTGGCCGACATCACCCACGAGCTTCCCGACCGTCAGGAGATCATGAGGCATCATCACCGAGGTCGGCCTGGCCCCGGACGTCATCCGCTGGGGACTGCGCTCGACCATCTCGCCCCAGCGGGCCCGGCCGATGATCGACCGCTTTCTGAAAATGCGTGCAATCGTTCGCCAGAAACTGGCCGACGATATCGCCCAGGCCGTCGAATTCTACGATGTGAACCGTTTTCTGATGTACAGCCCGGTGGCCGTCAATATCATGTTCGGCAGCTACGGCATCGCTTATACCACCAAAAAACTGCTGACCCATGAAGCGTTCAGAGGGTTCATCAAAGAGGAGCAGCTCGAAGAGCAGCTGATCGATTTCGGCCTGGAGATTGCCGAAGCGACTATCAGCCTTCTGGGCGATTTCGGCGGCGACGCCTTCCTCTTTCAGGGAAGCCCGATGAAACCCGATCAGCTGAAGGATTATCAGAAACTGATTGAAAAGTTGCGTAAAGGCGGCTCCTGGAGGGAGCTGAAGAAAAAAGACCGGGACCGGCTCCTGCTGCTCGCTCTGAAATTCACCCCGGGGCTGCACAAGATCACGACCCTGCCCCGGAGTCTTGAAGAAAAAGTCATGCACGCCCGGCCCCGGTTTCTCAACCAGATCGCCAAAATCGATATCGAAAGCTGCAGCAGCGGGACCGACGGCAGACTGCAGACCCAGATTGCCCCGCTCGGCCAGGACCGGACGGCGGGTCCGGCGAAGACCGACTTCACCCCGTTCTGCATCAGCCACTATCTCTACTCCCGCAATCTCGAAGACAACATCATTTTCGGCACGGCTATCGACCGCGACCTGATCAGGGAAAAATTGAGCGTGGTGGCCGCTGAAGAACTCAAACGTTACGGTCTGCTCGACTACATTATGGAAATCGGTCTCGATTTTCATGTCGGCAGCAAAGGGGACAACCTCTCCGGAGGACAGAAACAGAAACTGGCCCTGGCCCGGGCCCTGCTGAAGAAAAGTCCGGTGCTGATCCTCGATGAGGCGACCGCCAGCCTGGACAACAACTCGCAGACCCGGATACAGCGTTACATAAGTCGTGAATTAAAGGGAAAAACTACGGTCATCGCCGTGGTCCATCGGCTTGACATGATTTCTGAATATGACCATATTTTAGTCATGAAAGAGGGCAGGATCGTCGAGTCGGGCACCTACGACGACCTTACCTCACAAAAAGGGGTCCTCTATGAGCTCATCAACGGTAGTCGAGACTGAAAACACCCACGCCTGCAGACTGACCAGAGATTTTGAACTGCTCAGGCATACCCCTCTGTTCTCCGGTCTGCATCTCGATGTGGTGAAGCTCTTCGCCTACCTGTGCAGCCGCCGGACTTTTCAGCCCGGCGATATGTTGATCCAGCAGGGGGAAAAAGCCGACAAGGCCTTTGTGCTCAGCGATGGAAGTGCAGAGATGACCGTATTGCACAAAGGCAGAGAGGTGATGCTGCAGCGCCACGAAAAAGAAGATTTTTTCGGAGAATTGGCTCTGCTGGCCCAGTTTACCTGGTTTTTTTCGGTGAAAGCGATCACCATGGTCGATGCCCTGGTTATCGATCGCGCCGTCTTTCAGAAAGTGCTGGAGAAATTCCCCGGCGAAAAAGACAGACTGATCGAGCGGGTAATCCAGCAGCGGGTCAATCGGCTTATCGATCAGACCTCTTTCATGCTCGACAAACTGACACCGGCCGATGAAATGCCGGATACACCGTTGATCTGAATCATGAAACACTTATCCGCCGCGGCCCTTATCCTTGCCTCTCTGCTTGCCCTTGCCAGTGCTTTTGCGGCACCGAAAGCACCGACTGAAATCGGCGGTTTCAGACTCGGGGACTCTATTTCGGATTACGCTGATATTGAATATTCCGACTTTCTCAGGGAAGTGGTCGTCAATGACTGGTATGGCTTTCGCAAAGGCATCATTTCGTACGGCACCTGCGCCAACCCCGGGCAGATCGTCAGTATGCGCATGAAATACGAAGATCCGAGCAAGCAATTCTATGATGAACTGCTGAAAAAATTCAAAGCTTCATACGGTAAACCCAGCGAGTGGAACGGTGACGCCTTTGGTGTCGTCCATATCTGGAGATGGCGGTTTGTCGATGAGAATGGCCGGCTGGTGAACCTGCTCCTGCAGCATAACCTGCAGAACGACAAGGAAAACGTCGGCAACATGGTCAAACTTTCCCATCCGGAATTGATCGAAGAGGAGCGGCTCTGCTTTATCGATTTCTGTGAAGCAAACAAAACCGCCGAGCAAAAAGAAAAGATCAAGCAGCGGATGGAGCCGGACTGGGACTTCATGATCCCCCGCTGATCCCAACCGAGTCTATCTTGACCTGCATCAGCCGCATCCGTTGGAATGGCCTTATCATTGATATCCCGAAGCGCTGGGAAGTCATTGTCAAAGATAGTCGCCACCTGATCCTGGAAAAAGACCTCAAGCCGCTTCTCGAGATTCGCTGGCAGCCGGGCGGCAGGGGACGCTCGATTGGAAGCATCGACAAAATTGCGGCCAGGTTCAGCAAGGATTCGGGTTATTCTCCCTCTTCACCGGCAGGTGACGGCGTGGTCAGCCGCCTGAGCAACCGCTATGATGTGCAGAGCTTCACCCTGAATCACGCTCCTGAGGTATCGGCAGTGATGCTTGTCTGCAGAAACTGTGCAGCGACCATCCTGATGAGACTCTACCCCGGCGCCCTGGAAAGCCTCGAGAACGACCCGTTTGTGCTGGACTCCCTGCTCTGTCACGATGATGACGGCGATCAGCAGCGCTGGCAGATTCAGGATTTCTACTTCAAGGTGCCGGAAGAATTCGAGCTGGGCAGCTGCTCGTTCCGGTTTGGCCTCACCAGCCTTTTTTTTTCAAGCAAAGCGGCAGACCTCAGTTTCTGCCGGCTGGCGCCCGCCTCGGAGCACCTGAAAACCACCGGGCTGGCCGCTTTGTTCGAATCGCTCTATGCAGCCCCAGTGGAGGACCAGCGAGCGGTGGATCCGTTCACCCTGCGTTTTTATTGCACTCCCGGAGGTGTTGAGCGCTTATGGAGTTCTGTCAGAAGAAAAAAGGTTTACCGGGCTGCAACACTATCGCATTTCCCCGACAACGACCGCATTTTGGGGTACGCCATAAGTAGCCGCCACCCCATCGGGCCCGGCCTGCAAGCATCGATTGAAAACGGTTATGGGATTGTTCAGGAAAAAGAAAATAAGACCTGCCTTGACCCGGGACCAGGCGCTGGCCTGCACGCCGGTCAGGAATAACGTCATCAGCTGGGAAGCCTCCGACTCGGGCCTGGTGCAGGTCGAGTACCGGCTCGTCCTCAAGCCGTTTCTGCAGTCAATCTTCGAGCGGTTTGCACCGACTCCGAGCGAGGAGCCGACACGAAAGCTCGAACTGGACGCGCTCGGCAGCCAGGTCTGGGAAATGATCGACGGCAGCAGGACCACCGCCGAGCTGATCGAAGATTTTGCCGGCCGCCACAACATCTCCGGCCAGGAGGCCGAGCAGTCCATCACCCTCTTTCTCCGGGAACTCGGCCGCAGGGGCTTGATCGCGCTGCGTTGACGACCGGGTTACCGGCCCCTCAGCAGCATCTTTTCCACGGCCTGCAGGTCGTCCCAGGTCGGCCGTTTCATCTCTTCGTTCTTGAGCAGGTAGGAAGGGTGGAAGGTCGGCATCAGAGGAATCGTTTTTCCGCTTCCCAGCTGAAACCGGTGGAACCGGCCCCGCAATCGAATCAAGGGCAGGGAGGATCCAAGCAGGGCCTGGGAGGGGGCGGTTCCCATGGTGCAGATCACCCGGGGCGACAACACAGCGATCTGCTGCTTCAGGTAGCTCAAACATGCTTCGATATGGGTCGAATCGGGCCTGAGCGAGCCGTCGACACTGCACTTGATGATATTGGTGATAAAGACCTGCGACCGGTCCAGCTTGATCGCCCCGATCATCTTGGACAGCATCAGTTCCTGCTCTTCCCCGAGCACGGTGCCCGCACCGCTCGCCTGGTCATGGGCCAGCCAGTCGCCTACCATCAGAAGAGCCGGGCTGGTCGTGCCTTTTCCCGGTGTACTGATTTTTCTACCCCGGTGCAGGGGGCACATCGTGCAGGCCACGATCTCCGCGGTCAGCGTTTCAATCGTCAAAACCCCGCCCTGCGGGGAAGCAGGTTGGCCGGCGGCTGTTTCCGGACCGCTGTCTGCCGCCCGGTCACCGGCCGCCGGGCCGGCCGGAACGGTCTCGAGCCGCTCCAACCACGACCTCAACCCGGTCGAGGTGCGATAGTGAACCATGCCGCATGACTGGTGGTAGGCAACCAGCGAGCGCAACGATTTTAACAGTGCAGCAGTAGTCATTTAAAGACGTTCTGTTCCGGTTCAGGATGATCGGTGGGAAGCGGCAACTCCTATAATAGCTGTTTGGTTGTTGTCTGCAACCTTTAAATTATCCTGTATCACAATGAAAACATTGGTTAAATTTACCATATCGGGTTGCTGGTGATTTTTTTGTGGCGGGTGCTGAAGAAAAAGCACAGCATATTTCCCCATTTGTGGTACATTGATTTTGAGTATATACACCAATGAGTCACGGCCCGGGTTTTTTACGCCCAGGTCCGACGTAAATTCATCAGTGGAACTGGGCCATGGAAAAGGAAGAATTCAGCAAGATTCGGAAACAACTGGGGAAAACCCAAAAACAGTTAGCTGCGTTGCTGGGTATGTCTTTGAAAACCATTCACAGCTATGAGCAGGGCTGGCGATCGATTCCGGCCCACATCGAGCGGCAGCTGTTCTTCCTGCTGATCAAGCAGCGGGGTAAGAATTCGGAGCTCATGCCCTGCTGGGAGCAGAAGGACTGCCAGGAGAAAGAGGACTGCCCGGCCTGGGAATTCCAGAGCGGCCATCTCTGCTGGTTCCTGTGCGGCACCCTGTGCGAATGTACCAGCGATTCTTCATACAAGGAGAAGATCAGCATCTGCAGAAACTGTAAAATCTTCAACTCTCTGGTCGAATAATCATCTTTCAGAGCAGAAGAAGCCCTTTATTTTCTCCGTTCCGGCATTAACGTACTAAAGCATATCGTTTAATACACCTGCGGAACCGGCGACAGGGTCCGTACCTGTGTCTATTTTTCAACCAACCGGGGTAGTGGTTATGCCTATTTACGAATTTGTCTGTAATTCCTGCGGTACCGAGTTTGAAGCCATTGTCTCGTCCACCGACACCACGTCTGTTTCCTGTGACTCCTGCAAAAGCGCTGATGTGAAGAAAGTGATGTCGGCCTCGAGCATCAAGGTCGGAGGGTCCGCGGGCAGCGCACTGCCGGCTGCCGGCTGCGGGAATTCAGGATTTTCCTGAGCTACCTGATTAAACCCCGGGCGGGTTCAATCATCTCTCATAAGCACCTCAGTCAGTCTCTGATTTATTGGAAAAGTCGAAGACTCTCTCGTTTTTTTTCAGCAGTCCGTATTTTTCCCGGGCAACCTGTTCCAGGTAAGCTTCGTCGTGTTTCAAGCGCTCGATTTCAGCCCTCAGCGCTTCGTTGCTCCTTATCAACTCCTCGGTCTGCCGTTCCAGTGCCGCCGTCCTGCTCCTCATCTTGACAAGACTGTAGACACCGGTGCCGGGTGCAAAGAGCAGCCAGAGAAGTGCTGCACTGATCAGCACGACAACGGTCTTCAGCAGCCGGTTTTCCTGCAGCTGGGTCAGCTTTTTTTTCGGTTTTTTTCTGCTCAGGGACATTGGTTCAAAATTCACCGGGACATGGTAGGCGGTCATACTGTCAAATTGCATATAACCATGTACCAGCGGGTTCTGTCCATCGCTTTTACGGCAGCACGGTCACCAGACGAACGGGTTCTCGTCGCTGCTCACCACCGACCTGTTCACCAATGCATCAGCGCAGTCTGGTCAAACCGACGAAGCTGCCGTCGTTGTCCTCTGCCAGCCGCCTCATCAGCGCCGCGAACCGGGCCACATTCATTTCGCTCGAGGCCTGGCTGAAATGAACAGGAAAGCCGATGGCATGGATGCGGACCCGGCGGGAGCCGTCTATCAGCGAACGGTTGATCGAATCGACGGTATCGACAACAGCCTGAATGGAGCCGCGTGAGAAGTCGTCGCCGAAAACGTAGATGCTGATCTTTTTATCATCTGCGTAGAAGCGCCTGATGGCCGCCGTGACACCCTCCACCGGGCTGGAGTTGGAAAACGGGGTCCAGGTCCTGAGCCGCTGCAGTATTGCACTGCGGCGGGCCGGTGTATCGGGTATCCATCGGCCGCTGTACTGGGAAAACATGTAATCGCCCATATCGTTGACAACCTGAATCCCTTTCACCCGCGGATAAATAGCCAGAATCTCTTCCATTTTCTGGCGCACGGTCGGCCAGGCAAACTGCTGCATGGAACCCGATGTATCGATAACGAAAATAATATACTCGCTGTCCACCGGTACGCCGCCGATGGGCGACTCGGCGACTGCCGGGATATCCTGCTGCTGAAGCCGGGCCATCTCCCGGGTCAGGTCCTGACGGGCACGATGGAGCTGCTCCAGGATCGCCTGCTGGGAAGCATGCTCGATGCTTATATCGTGCTGTCTTTTGGTGTCTTCTTCGAGCTGACTTCCGAGCTGAGCCACCTGCTCCTGGAGTCGGTCTCTTCTGGCCCGCAGCTGTTCGGCAGAGCCGCTGATGGCAGATAAACGTTCTTTTAACAAAACGATCTCGCTTTGCAGCTGGCTGATCTGCTGCCGGGTATCTTTCGTGGTCTGTTCGACAACTCCGGGCTCGGAAATCTTCATGATCACCAGAAGCAGCACGATGGCACCGAACCCGCAGGAAATCACGTCGAGAAAAGAGAGGTTGAAGACCTCGATGAGGCGCCGCCGCCGTTTCATGGCCAGTCCCTCGTCGGCGTGAAGAAGGAACCGCCCGAATCGACGGCCAGCTTCCAGAAATTGGCGGCGGCCAGGGGATCGCCCTCCATCGGGAAGAGTATCGTATTGACCGGGACGCCGGCAGGAAGGCTTTTTATCGCCTTCAGGTAGAGCTTGACCCGCCCCTCCCCTGATATTGTCGTGGACCGAGCCCCCCCGCTGCCCTGGGTCGGCAGGCCGTCGGTCAGCAGGATAATATTGTCGGGTGGAGAGGACAGCGAACGGGCCTTCAGAAACGCCGCTTCGAGATTGGTCCCCCCCAATGGTGCGACCCTTTTCAGCTGTGCGATCATCGAGTCAATGGCCTCGAAGCGGGTAACCGGCGTCCAGCGGGCCCCGCCCTCGGGGGCCAGCGGGGTGACCTCGGTGTTGAACAGGTGAATCTGGACCGTCGAGTCCTGCGGCAGGTTGGCGATCAGCCACTCCACCGTGGAAACCGCCCTGAGCCACTTCGGGGCAGCCCGGCGGCTGGCCTCGTCGAGCACCTTCCGGCGAATGACATCGACGACGGTGTCATCGAGCATCGACGCGGAACCGTCCAGCAGGATCAGGACCCGCTGCCCGTCCAGCTTCAGGCCGGTGAGATATTGCCGGTTGCCGGTCCCGACAAAGGCCCTGACCTGACGGCCGGCCTGCCGTTGCATGGTCTTCTGGGCAGCCGTTGTCCTGACCTGTTCCTCCAGTGCTTTGAGTTCGGCCTGGGCCGCGGCTATCGCCTGTCCAATCGACGTCCTTTCGCCCTCCGGGATATCGCCTCCCTCGAGTCGTGAAAGGCTTGAGAGCATCTCGCTGCGCGTTCGCTGCAGTGATGCCAGGTTCGCTTCCAGGCCGATGATTTCAGCCTGCTGCTGTTCGAGCCGGGCGCTCAGCAGCCGCTGCTCCATCTCCTGCTGCATCAGCTCGGAGCGGATCGCCGCAACGCTGCTGTCGCGCCGGTTCAGGGTAGTGGCGTTAATGATCAGCACCAGCAGGACCACAGCCCCGAACCCGCAGAACATGATGTCCAGGAAGGAGAGGCTGAAACTGGAGGTGGTTCGTCTGGAAAATTGCGCCATCTGTCGATCAGATCAGCGGCCTGGTGCGCAGACGGGCGATCAGGTTGTCGTTGCAGTAGGCCTCGGAATCGAGTACCAGCCGTTCCTGGAAGAGCTGCAGCTGGTGGATGAAAAACATCAGTACAATGGAGATAACCAGGGCGATGAAGGTGGAGTTGAAAGCCACCCCCAGGCTCTGGGTAACCCCGGTAATGTCGCCCGCGACGGCTCTGTTGGCCTGGCCAAGAGCAGAGCCGATGCCGCGCACGGTGCCGATAAACCCGACGGAAGGTATGGCCCAGGCGATATAGCGGATAATCGACAGCTCGGACTCCTGGCGCTCCATTTCGGACTCGCATAAGTCGCGGACGGCCGTTGCCGAATCCTGGATGTTACCGGTCACCCCAAAACGCTGAATCCCCAGCCGCAATGCCCGCGGCAACAGATAACCATTCAACGGCTGGCCAAGCTTGGAGAGATGGTCGAGCAGGTTCCTGGTATCTTCAGGGCCGACCGGCAGCGTCTCGGGCAGCTCCAGGATGTCGCGCCCCAGCAGCTGCTTCTGCCGATAGGCCGAGACCCCTTTGTAGCCGAGGATGGCCAGCGCCCAGAGCATCAGGATAAAGCAGGCTTCCTGCTCGTAGTCCTTGATGACCACGAAAAAATTTCTCTGCTGGGTGTAATCCGGATTGGCGGCCATCTGCTGCTTTTCATAAGCGATGAAATCCGCCGCCTGAGGACGGATCACGGTCACGTAAACACCGTGCACGACGATGAAGGCAATCAGCAGGGTGAAAACCTGGTAGATGAGCTGGGTGGGCAGTTGTTGTCTGTTCATATCGATCTCAGATATCGGTGGGAAAGGAAATCTGGGAGTCGGCACCGATTTCCTCGCTCGGTTTAAACGGCCGGGGCCAATCCACCGCTGGGGCTCCGCTATCCCTGTCGGGGGGTGCCTGCTGCGACTGAGCGTCCGGTTCCGGTGGGGGGGCGGTCTCTTCGGCCCCTAAGCGGCAGGGCGCAGCCCAGCAGGAGGAATATGAGCACGATTGATTTCATGGGTACCTGGCAATGCGAAAACCAACATTGTCCCTCGCTTCCTTATGATAACCACGGTAACTCAGCCTGGTTTCGGTCACCGAACCGTCCCTCCAGCTCGAGCCCCGGATCACCTTGTGGGTTCCGGACGACGGACCCAGGGGGTCGGGGCTGGCGTCCACGGCAGTCGTATAGGCAGAATAATAGTCATGACACCACTCGGAAACATTTCCGGCGATATCGTAAAGCCCGGTCTTGTCGGCCGAAAAAGAACCGACCGGCGCGGTTACCGGGAAACCGTCGTCATAACCGGGAATGACCCTGGCTACAATGGCCCGGGCGGATTCGTCCGCCAGGTTGGCTGTCACCGCCCGGGGTGGAAATCCTCCCGGCCAGGGATAGCGCTGGTCCCGGCGGTCGGCCGCCTGTCGAGCACTGTAGGCCCACTCCGCTTCGGTCGGCAGCCGATAACCGCTGTTCACCGGAGAAGCAGGCGCATAACTGTCCCCCTTCCGGACATAAAATGGCTCAAGACCGTCCTGCAGGCTGAGCCAGTTCAGATATTCGACCGCCCGGTTCCAGGTAACGTTGACTACCGGCTGACTGTTTCCGTCAAGGGAATAGGCACCGACCGCTCCTGAATCGTGGCTGCTGTCGAACTTTTTGAATTCCGCGTTGGTGACCGGTTTCTCGCTAATCAGAAAAGGCCGGCCCATCACAACCTCACGCTCGCGCTCGTTGGCCCGGCGGCCCGGCTCCCGGCGGGGCGCCCCCATCGTAAAAGGAGCCGGCTCGATCAATACCAGCTTATGTCCGGCCGCCGTAACAAGAGAATCACCTGTTGGCACCGGGGCCGCCGTTGGGGGGAGGCCGATGCCTGATTCCGGCAGCAGATCGATGGCCAGCTGCTGACTGAAGCCGGAATTGGGGGTGATGGTCCGGCTGACGCCTTTATAGCCGGGCAAACTGCCCTCAAAAGTCTGGGGGACGGCCGGAAGAATCAGTTTTCCCTGCAGGTTCCCCTGCTTTTTCCCATTGATGCTGATCTCAGCATCGGCCGGCGTCACAGCCAGGTAGATGACCCCGGTCTCCTGTTCGAGGTGGAGTTCCAGCGCCGTCTCCTCTCCGGGTAAAAGGTTGACAGAATGCTCCAAGGATTTGTGAGCGGGTAGGGACAGCTCTATCAGCTGATCGCTTCCGGACGGCAGGATCAGCGTCAGCGGTGTGGTGCCCCGGTACTCGTTGGCGATGCTGACCACCGCACCAGCCGGCCGACTGGACAGCGCAAGATGAGCCGGCAGCGGTTCCAGGGAAAAGCGATAACTCGCATCGACACCGGCCTGTACATCGATCGCCTGCTCCCGACTGACAAACAGCTCCTTGCTGAGCAGAATCAGACGAGTTCCGCTGAGCAGCTGCCGGGTTACCGGAGCAGGCCCGGCCACGGTGCCGTCAATCTGAACCTGGGCACCTGCCGGCTCGGAGATGATGGTGATGTCGGCCCAGTCGGGATCGAGCGCAGCTGTCAATTGCTGCTCGGCCCCTGCACCGTCGATGAAAATCTCGGTTTGATACGGTTGATACCCATCCTTTTTCAGGATCAGCCGGTGCGCCCCCGGCTGGATTGCGACCCTGGCAGGCGGGGTGGTCGCCAGAAGCGTATCCCCAGAAAAGACGGACACGCCGTCTGGCGGGGTGAGGGCAAGATTGAGGATTCCGGGAAGTTTTTCAAGCTGCACCAGGAGACGGTTCTCCCCCCCCCTGGCGATCACCAGCTCCTGCGTATGGGTGTGATACCCCTGTTTGCTGATCGTGGCGAAGTAGGTGCCCGGCAGAGCGAGGTAGCGGCTGCCGATTTTCACCGGCGGCGGGAAGCCGGTAATCGAAAAGGCGTCCGCTGCCGGTGTTATCTGAACTTCCAGCGGCCGGGCAAGCAGTACGAAGAGGAGCGCACAGCTCAGCAGGATACCGCTCAGGGCGATCAGACCGAGAACGATCTTTCTGCTGCGGCCCATCTTCCGGGGACGGCGCACCTCGACGGGGATAGCTGTGCCGTTGTCACCAGACAGCCCCTGCTGCGGCGGATGGCGTGGAGGAGCCAGCTCGGGGGTGTCCGGCTGTTGAGCTTCACCGGTGACAGAGAAGATAATTCGATCGCCGCTTCGATGATAGTCCACGGTCAGCGACTGGCAGCGCAGCTGATCGTTTGACTTGAGCCAGGCGGATTCGCTCAGCAGTCGGTCGTTGTGCAGCAGCGGAGTGGTGCTGCCGTCAACCGGCTGGACAAACAGATGCCCCCGGGCATCGCCGACATAGGCTGCCACCGGGTCGGCGCCAGGCAGCGGGATATGGCTGCCGGCTCCGGAACCGATGCTGAGCGGAAGATCACTGTCAGCCAGAATACGCTCTGAACCATCCGCCAGCCTGATGAGGATGCAGCGGCTCAAATCGGCTCCTCACATCTGATATCGAAGCGGTAGGCTCCGCCGTCCGCAGCGATGACCATCTCCTTTCTCACGTCCCGGTACCCGGGTCTGCTACCGACAACGGTATAGGTTCCCGGCTTCAGCGACAGCCGATGAGAGAAAAAAGTGCCGAAGCTGCCGACATGATAGATGGCCACATCGGTCTGGTTGTCTGACTCCAGGGTCACCGCTGCCGGGGTCTCAGCCGCCTTTAGCAGGGTGCCCAGCGTATCTATCCGGGAATCCAGGCGCGGGCCGGGCGGGTCGATCCGTCCGGCATGGGCGAGAAGCTGTCGGACTGCGGTCCGCTGCTCACTGTCCTGCAGTCGCTGGGGCTGGTCGATGGCGGCTTGCAGAGCCCGGTCCAGTCGGGCTCGGCCCGCCGCTCTGTCCCGGCCGGCCACGGCGAAGAGCGCATTCGGAGCCATCAGCAGGATCTGCTCATAGTTCTCCAGCGCCTGCGGCCACTGCTCCGTCTCCTCAAAGGCGACTGCCTGACTCCGCAACCTTTCGATCTCTGCCAGCTGCTTCTTTTCAGTCAGCAGCGCTTCGGCCTGGCCAACCTGTTCATTACGGATACCCAGCTTTTTGAGCCGCTCCAGCGAAGTTGCGGCCGATCCAAATTCCTGCCGATCGAGCGCCGCCAGCAGTGCGTTCATATGTTTGGTAAAGAGCGACTCGCTGATGCGTGCCTCGATATTCTGCAGCAGAGCCCGCGCCGGCTCATACCCCGCGTCAATTGCCAGTGCCTTTTGCAGCTGATCGGCCGCTTTCTCCAGGTTGTTGTCTTTCTCCAGCAGCAGGGCCCTCTGGTAGTAGGCCATCACCGCAGCAGCCGATTCGGCCCGCGTCAGTCCGGCCCGGGCCTCCTCACTGGACGGCTCGATCAGAAGCGCCAGCCGGAACTGGATTTCGGCCTCGGCCGGTTTGTCGTCTGTCAATAGCCGCTGCCCTTCCAGCAGGACGGCGTTCAGGCGCTGTCCCCGCGTCTCAACCAGGGCCTGAAGCGCAGCGGTTGCCTGCTGATAGAGGCCTGTGGCTTCGGAAAAATCGCTGTTTTGAAACATTCGATCAGCTTCTGCAAACTTCTCTTCAAGGTCCCGGTATTGGGTTCCACCCCACCGACCGATGTGTTCTGACTCCAACTCGATCTGCAGGGCAAGAAAACCTTCCCGGGCTGCAACGGCGGCTGATCGCAAGGCATCAACCACAGGGTCGGCCTCCTCCACCTTGGCCGGTGCCGGCCGTGCCTCAATGTGCTCTGGAGGGGCCGGACCCGCATCCTGTTTGGCCGGAAGCAAAAACAGCACCCCAAGCAGCCCGGTCAAAAGCACCAGGAAACCTGCCGCCACGAACAGTAACTGCCGCCTGTTACGGCCCGCTCCCCCCGATGTTGGGGCTGAACCACCCGGCGGGGTAAGCTGCTGGCTGCCGGGGCTGTTGTGATCCGCTTCTCTAGGGTTGTTCATCCGGGTCGCGCATCAATGGCGGGCCGCTGTCCGGGACTACGGCTTCACTCTTTTCGACCAATCCGGTCTCCTGGGCATAGATCTGCTTGAGCAGGCCGCGCCAGGTCGCATACTGCTGTTCAGCAGAGCCAGTCAGCCGCACGGCCTGACCCTCCACTTCGATGGTCAGCGGCTCGGCCTCGGAAGAAAAGGACGTGCCCAGTTCCTCGATGGCATCCTCGTTGATCTTACTCTCCTGCCGACTCTGATGCCCGCTGTAGACAGCGTAGGCGCCTCCCGCCAGCAGCACATCCTGCAGCGGCCGCGTCCTGACAGCCGTGTCATAATCACCGGTGGCTGCCAGAGCAATGGCTCCGACAATGGCGGTGATGCCAAGTACCTGTTTGGTCAGCGCTTCCCGTTCAAGCTTGCGCAGGGTCGAGGCCTCCTCATGCCGATAACGTCGCCAGTTGGAATACGGCTCCCACAGGTCCTGGTAGTATATGTCGTAATAATCATTGATGGTGTCGACCAGCAGGTCGTCCCGCACTTTCACCGCTTCGACACGCTCGACCATCGGGTCGCCCCTGGCCGGAAGCCTCGATACCGACAGCCGACCGCCCTCATCGACGGCGAGGTACTGGTCGAACACATCCGGCGCCATGGAGCGGGCGTATTTGAGGTCGGCTACCAGTCTGATCTCCTTGATTTCCTGGCCGGACAAGCGGTTTCTGTACAGAACCAGATCGTTGGCAATGGTATTGAACAAGTCCTGAAATACATCTTCTTTCTCGACCTCAACCTGCAAATGCTCCTCCGGCCGGGCCGTTTCCGCATAGGTGCGCTCGAACCAGACAACATTTCTGGCATCCGTGACAACGACCTGCAGGGCAACGTTCTCTCCGTCGGAGTGCTCGATTCTGCCCTGCACCAGGACCTCGGCCCCTACATCGCTGTCCGGGACCACCCTGACCACACCCCAATAGCCGGTTCTCTGCAGCGTGTGTTTGAGATGAATCGGGGCGAAACGCGATTCGGCCTCACGTATCTCGGCCGACAACCCCTTGCGTTTATCGGGGTTTTCGGGCAGCTCACCTGGGTCGAAAACCTGAATCGAGACATTGAGCACGACCGAATCATCGAGTTCCCCAGATGGCGTCAACGGCGCCACCTGGTCACCGACCTGCTTGCCGGGCACCGTCGCACAGCCGCTGATCAGCGCCAGACTGAGCAGGCCCAGCAGCAGCATGCGCAAAGCAGTTAACCCGCTCCGTTCGATCACCTTCCGGGTATGAAATCTCATCTGATTCCTTCTTTGTATTTGCGGTACTCTTCCCACAAGCGCTCTTTCACCTCCGGGTCCGTCTCCTGTTCCGCCGCCTCGCGCAGCTGTCGAGCGACGATATCGTCATCGTCCTCCTCCAGGTCCCGGCGGCCTGCTGTCGGAGGACGCTCTGTCTGCTCCGCACTGCCGCTCAGCCCTCCCCCGGACTCGTCCGCTGCTGACCCTGACTCCCTGTCGCCCTGCTCCGTATTCCGGTTCGGTGCACTGCCCGCCTCACCGCCCGGATCAGCAGAATCGGCTCCCTGATCGCCGGGTGAGCCACCCTGCCAGCCACCGGCGGCTGACCCGCCGCCTTGCCCCCGTCGCGGGATATGGGCCGCCACCTTTTCCTCTTCCTGGAGCAGCATATCATCAAACTCACCGAGCGCACTGTTGAGCTCCTGATCGAGCTGGACGACTTTTTCCGCCCTGGTCGGTCCCGCATTCTCCGGCAGCGGCGCGAATCGGCCGGTCTCCATCTTCCCGGTTGTGTCATCCGGACAGGGAAGCCCTTCCAGGCCGGCGGGTCCGATGCTCAGGTAGCGCTGCCGGCAATAGTGATAGATCCGGCCGTCGAGGTAGGCGACAAACAGCATCGCCTCGTCCTGCTCTCTGGAGGAGGCCCTGCCGGTTTCGAGCTGCCCGGCCTGCCGGTCGATCACAGCGGTGCGGGCTTTATGCAGCGAAACAATGGTTCGGGTCAGCATGTCCTCACCATCTTGGCCATTCTGTGCCGCCGCCGGCAGGGTGCAGACGGCCGTAAGTACGACAATGATTGATCCCAGTCGTCTGGCATGACTGTAGTAGTAACGGCCTATCATGGTGACAGCTTGTCTTCTCCTGGTTCGGTGAACAAGCGATCGCCCACCAATTAATGTCACACTTAATATAATACGCCTGCGGCCGGCCGCTAACATTCTTTGTTTGGCTTTTTGCTCCACCGACTGGTAATAATGGTTCTGAAAAGGAGGCTCCATGACTATGCACAACCCCAGCGAGATCAAAATCGGTATCAGTTCCTGCCTGCTCGGCAACAAGGTCCGTTTCGACGGGGGCCACAAACACGACCGCTACATCACCGGAACATTGGGGAAATATTTTTCTTTCGTCCCGGTCTGCCCCGAGGTCGAATGCGGTCTGCCCGTTCCCCGGGAGGCAATGCGGCTGGTCGGAGACATTGAAAATCCCCGACTGGTCACCAACAAAAGCGGCAGGGACATCACCGACCAGATGACCAACTGGGCCAAAGGCAGGCTGGAAAAGCTCGAATCCGAGAATTTGTGCGGGTTCATCTTCAAAAACCGATCCCCTTCGTCGGGCATGATGCGGGTTAAAGTCTATGATAAAAACAATGTTCCCCAGGCTGCCGGAGTCGGCATTTTCGCCCGGGCCCTTCTCGATCGTTTCCCGCTGCTGCCGACGGAAGAGGAAGGACGGCTGCATGACCCGTTGCTGAGAGAAAATTTTATCGAACAGATCTTCGTATACCGGCGCTGGCGCGATGTGGTGTCCTCGCCGTCCGCGGCCAGACTGATAGACTTTCACACTTCACACAAGCTTCTGCTGATGGCCCACAGCGAAAAGGACTGCAGGGAAATGGGCCGGCTGACGGCCCGGGCCGGCGCTCTGGACACGGACGAGCTGGTCGACTGTTACCAGGAACTGCTGATGGCCGCCATGCGGCTCAGACCCACCATCAAAAAACACGTCAATGTACTGATGCACATGATGGGTTACTTCAAGAAATCGATCAGCTCCGATGAAAAACAGGAGCTGCTCGATATCATCAACCAGTTCAAGGACGGCATCGTCCCGCTTATCGTGCCTGTCACGCTGATGAACCACTATATCCGCAAATACCAGGAACCGTATCTGATGCAGCAATTCTATATCAATCCTCATCCGCTGGAGCTGAAACTCAGAAATCACGCCTAAACACAGATATTTTTGCAGCAGCGGTCGGTGCCGCTGACTGGTGCTATTCTCAGTACAGGCCAGCAGCCGTTCAGTTCCAACAAAACAATAGTTCCTGCTACCACCTTCCTTACTTTTTGCCCCCATTGCTTAGCCATCAATAGAGCTTAATTTTTCTTTCAACAAGGGCCGATGAGGTCTTATTTTCAAGATTCAGAGGATTGATATGAAGTTTTTTAGTTTACTTTTCGCATTGCTACTGATAGCCGGCTGCTCCAAGGTTGATCTCGAACAGTACGTCGACAACCAGCCGGAGTTCGACATCATGGAATATTTCAGCGGAAAAACAACTGGTTGGGGTATCGTCCAGGACCGCAGCGGAAACCTGCTGAGAAAGTTCGTCGTGGACATAGTCGGCACCCGCCAAGGTGACAGCACCATCGTCCTGGACGAAAAATTCCGCTGGAACGACGGTGAACGAAGCACCAGGATATGGACCATCGAAAAATCAGCCGACGGCTCCTATACCGGCACGGCGGGCGACGTGGTCGGCACCGCCACCGGTCTGGCCTCTGGAAATGTGCTGAACTTTCGCTACCATTTAAATGTCGAGGTGGACGGAACCACCTGGAAACTGTTCCTCGATGACTGGATGTTCCTGCATCAGGACCAGGTTCTGATCAACCGCACATCGATGAGTAAATTCGGCTTTCATGTCGGCGATATAACCATCACCTTTTCCAAGGATTAGCCATGCACAATTTTTTCAGATTGCTCTTACCGTCCGCTCTGCTTTTCTGGACCCTGGCCCCTGCCGCAGCAGGCGCCTCCATCGATGCCATGACCATGGTCGGCAAAGGGGATGTCTACTATCTCGGCTTCATCAAAGTATACGACGCCCATCTCTACACGCAGGACAAGGCAGACCAGCAGCGGATACTCGATACCGATGTTTCCAAGTGCTTGAAACTCACCTACGACGTGAAGCTCAAGCCTGAAGACTTTATAAAGGGCGCCAACATGGTACTGGAGCGTCAGCACCCGCCGGAATACCTGGAAATGCTCAAACCCCACATCGACGCGCTGCATACTGCCTATCAATCGGTTGAAAAGGGGGATACCTATCTGTTATGCTACGAGGCACAGACCGGTAAGACATCACTTTCTCTCAACGACACAACGGTTGCGGTGATAGAGTCGGAACCATTCGGCTCGGCCTACCTCGGCATCTGGCTTTCACCTGACCAGCCGCTGAGCGCATCGCTGCAGAAGAACCTGGTCAAGGACGTCGCCCCGTCCGCTGGAGATTAGCCATGCAGGAATTCCTGGACCTTTACCAAACCCTGAACCGGGAAAACGTCCACCGTATCGGTGAGATCTACACCGAGGACATTCACTTCATCGACCCTGCCCACGAGATCAGAGGACTTGACAATCTGCGCGAATATTTCGAACATCTCTACGCCAATGTCGAACAGATCGAGTTTCGACTTCATCGATCACCTTGTCGACGGGGACCGGGGCTTCGTACGCTGGTCGATGAATTTCAGCCACCCCCGCCTGAAGGGGGGAAAGGCCATCATCGTCCCCGGTTCCACTTTCCTGCAGTTTTCGACCGACGGCAGGGCCTGCTTCCACCAGGACTATTTTGACCTGGGCACCATGCTTTACCAACACCTTCCGATTATCGGGTTCATGGTCAAATCGATCAACAGGAGACTGGGAACATGAGAGTTCTGATTACCGGCGCAACCTCGGGTATCGGCAGACAGCTGGCCCTCGACTATCACCGTGAAGGCCATGAAGTGTGGGCCCTGGGACGCAACCAGGAAGCCCTCGATGAGCTGTCGGCCCAAGGTTTGAAGACGGTCCGGCTGGACCTTGGTGAGCGCACCGCCGCGCTCGACTGGTTCGGTTCGATGACGCCGCTCGACTGCGCCATTCTCAATGCCGGATCATGCGAATACATCGACCTGCCTGAGTTCGACAGTGAACTGGTAAGCCGCGTCATGAGGGCCAATGTGGAATCGATGGCTGTGTCCATCGAAGGCGTTCTGCCGCTGCTCAGAAACGGCGAGCGGCCCCACCTCGTAGCGGTCGGTTCCTCCGCTGGCTACCTGCCGCTGCCCCGGGCCGAGGCCTATGGGGCCTCAAAGGCGGCCATCTCCTACATGATCAGAACGCTTCGGGTGGACCTGTTTCGCGAAAACATCGATGTCAGCCTGGTCTGTCCCGGCTTTGTAAAGACGCCGCTGACCGACCGCAATGATTTCCCGATGCCCTTCAGAGTCAGCGTCGAGGAGGCTTCAAACGCGATACGCCGGGGTATCGACAAACGCAAACTGGAAATTCATTTTCCGGGACGCTTCACCTACTTTCTGAAAATACTCTCTCTGCTTCCCGAATATCTCTGGATCCGGATGGGTCAGCGCTTAATTAAACATGAATCCTAAGAATATCGCCATCATCGGCAGCGGCATTTCCGGTCTGAGCTGCGCCTACCACCTCAAAAAGAGCGGGCACACCATAACCGTCTACGAGGCTGCCGATTACATCGGGGGGCACACTCACACGGTGGAAACCGATTTCCGCGGTGAACGCGCTTCCATCGATACCGGATTCATCGTCTTCAACGACCGGACATACCCCAACTTCATCGCCCTGCTCGATGAGATCGGGGTCGATTACCAGCCCACCGAAATGAGTTTTTCGGTGCGCAACGACCAGGCCGGGCTCGAATATAACGGCACCGATCTCAACGGCCTGTTCGCCCAGAGATCGAACCTGGTTCGTCCCCGATTTTACCGGCTGCTCAGAGATATCATGCACTTCAACAAGGCGGTGAGAAGCGGCACGGAAGCGGACGCTGACACGACCATCGGTACCTTTCTCGACCGCTCCGGTTATTCGCCCTGGTTTACCGACAACTACCTGCTGCCGATGATATCGGCAATCTGGTCGATGGGTACCGAAGACTGCCGGGACTTCCCGCTGGGATTCTTCACCAGGTTCTTCGACAACCACGGTCTGCTGGACCTGGTTAACCGTCCGCAATGGTACACGATCACCGGCGGATCCAGCAGTTACATCGCCCCGCTGACCGCTGGCTTCCGCCAGAACATCCTGCTCAACACGGTTGTGCAGCGGGTCGAGCGCTCCACTGACGGCGTGATTGTCCACTCCGCCGCAGGAAGCGCCCGCTTCGACCAGGTTGTCCTGGCCTGTCACGGCGATCAGGCCCTGGCCCTGCTGGACAGCCCGCATGAAGACGAGCGGCGCGTTCTGGCCAACTTCAGTTTCTCCAGCAACCGGGTGGTGCTGCACACCGACCAGTCGCATCTGCCCCGACGCAGACGGGCCTGGGCAAGCTGGAATTACCGGGTCACCGATGTCGGTGCCGAGTTCTCCACCCTGACCTATAACATGAACATTCTCCAGCGCCTCGACACCAAGCATACCTACCTGGTCACCTTGAACCAGGACATCGACCCGGCCTGCGTGATCAACGAGTTCGACTACAGCCATCCGGTCTACAGTCCGGCCATGATCGAGGCCCAGAAGCAGTGGCATCTCATTTCAGGCGTCGATCGGATTCATTTCTGCGGGGCATACTGGTACAACGGTTTCCATGAAGACGGCGTAAAGAGCGGGCTGCGGGTGTTCCGAAATGCTGGAGGCCGGCTGATGGATTCGGCAATTTACAGCGGTCATATCGGCCACCAGAGATTTCTGCCCAAAGGCCACCGATTCAGATACCCCTTTTTCATGTGGTTTCTCGACCTCGATGAGATCGAACAGCTGCCTGACCTGGGACGCTGGTTTTCAACCCGGAAACGGTCCCTGTGCCGGTTCAACCGCCCGGACTACCTGGGAGATTCGGACCGCCCCTTAGCCGAATGCGTCAAAGAGGAAATGAGGCGATTAACCGGAAAAGCGGTCAGCGGAAAAGTTTTCGGGCTGCTCAACCTGCGCACCATCGGACTCTATTTCAGCCCGGTAAATTTCTATTTTGGCTTCTCCAGCAGCGGCGAACCCACCCACATGCTGGCCGAGGTCTCCAACATTCCCTGGAACGAGCGGCACCACTATGTCCACCTGCTCAGTGGCCCAGAGACCCAAATAGCCAACGACAAGAATTTCAAGGTTTCCCCGTTCAACCCGCACGATGGACAACAGTATCGGTGGCGCATCCAACCGCCCGAAGCTTCTGTGGCGGTCAATCTTGGCGTTCATGACCAGCGCGGTCACGTCTTCGAGGCCTCTCTGCGGCTGAACAGACAGCCGTTCACCATCGAGTCTGCCCGGTCAATGCTGCTGCGCAAACCGGCAATGACGGTATATATTGTTGCAGGAATCTACTGGCAGGCAATGAGACTGTTCATCAAAGGGGTACCCTATGTTCCCTATGCCAAGGAGGAGGTATGAGTACGCTGTCGACAACCATGGGCAAAGATCAGGTGAGCCGCGCTTCTCTGCCAGAGCGGTTGGCCAAAGCCCTGTTTGTGAAATTTCTCAGTAAAATCGAACATGGTCAGCTGGTGGTCCATGACGGCCGGGAGGTCATGACCTTCGGCAGGAAAAGCCGCCTGAGCGCCCGCATTACCGTCCAGGACCGGCGCTTCTATGGCAAAGTGGTGCTGGGCGGGTCCGTCGGTGCAGGCGAAGCCTATATCGATCACCTCTGGGACACCAGCGACCTGGTCATGGTGGTACGGATCATTGCCCGAAACGTCGATCTGCTCAACAATTTCGAAAAACGCTACGGCTGGGTTTTCCAGCCTTACCACCTGCTGATGCACCGGCGTAACCGCAACAGCAAAAAAGGTTCGCGCCGAAATATCTCCTCTCACTATGATCTCGGCAACGACCTCTACCGGAGTTTCCTGGACAGCAGGATGATGTATTCATCGGCCATCTATCCGGACCAGTCAAGCGATCTGGAGCAGGCTTCAGCCCACAAACTGGATCTCATCTGCAGACGACTCGACCTGCAACCCGATGACCAGGTCATCGAAATCGGTTCGGGGTGGGGCGGTTTTGCCATCCATGCAGCCGCCAATTACGGCTGCCGAGTTACGACCACGACCATCTCCGAAGCCCAGTATCAAGAAGCGCGTGCAAGGATTCAGGCAGCCGGGCTGGCAGACAGGATCAACCTGGTCAAAAAGGATTATCGTGAGCTTACCGGCTCCTACGACAAACTGGTCAGCATCGAGATGATCGAAGCCGTCGGTCATCACTTTCTGCCCGGCTACTTTGCAACCTGCGGCCGACTGCTCAAGGAGAACGGCCGGATGCTCATCCAGGCCATTACCATCAACGACCAGAGCTACAATCGCTATGTCAGAAGCGTCGATTTCATTCAGCGTCATGTATTCCCCGGAGGCAGTCTGGTTTCCAACCGGATCATGCTCGACCTGATCGCTCAGCACACTGATATGGTAGTCAGGGGCCTGCATGATTTCGGCAGTGATTACGCCAGAACCATCGGCGCCTGGCAGGAAGAGTTCAACCACTCCTGGGAATCTCTGGAAACCAGGGGATATGATGACCGCTTCCGGCGTCTCTGGAATTTTTACCTGGCCTACTGCCGGGGAGGATTCCTGGAACGTACAATCAGCGTTGTACACCTGGTGGCGGACAAGCCGAAATATGGCTTGAAGGAGCCGTAAATGTCACTTCTGGTCAACGTTCTCATCTACCAGGCTGTATGGTTCCTGTGCGTCTTCTTCGGCGACGCCGGGGCACTTGTCTCACTCGCTCTGCTGGCGGCCCACCTGGTCCGCTCAAACCACCGCCGGGAAGATCTGAAGATGATGGTGGTGCTGCTTGCCATCGGCCTGGTGGTGGACGGGGCAATCAGCTACGCCGGATACATCAGTTACCGGGTAGACGGGGTTCCGATTCCCTTCTGGCTGGCGGTGGTCTGGCTGGCCCTGGCCATACTGCCCCACCACAGTCTGCGCTGGCTCAAAGGCAGACCTTTGCTGTCCTCGCTGTTTGCCGCCATCGGCGGCCCGCTGGCTTACTGGGCCGGGGTCAGGTTGGGTGCTGCCGAGTTCGGCGCTTCCCTGACCCAGTCCATCGGCCTGTTCGCTGTCGCCTGGGCAGTGCTCTGGCCCCTGGTCATGGCCATTGCCAACCGCATTCTGCCCATTGAAAAGACCGGCCTGCTGTCCCCACAACCAGATGAGCGGAAAAAAAACAGGGGCGCCGGCAGCACAACTCGGCTGTCCCTGCTATGATCCGACAGAACGTCCAACGCCCGGCGAAACCAGACAGGCGCACCGGGGACCATTCCGGTTTATGTCGCCGGAAAAGCCCCGGCACCAAGCAATGCGGATAACCCCGAGCCAATGAAAAAGACGATTCTGATAACCGGGGCAACCGGATACATCGGCCGCCGCCTGACTCACCGACTGCGGGAAGATTCCCGCTACCAGGTACGACTGTTTGTCAGAAACAGCCGAAAAGTTCTGGCCTCAACCGCTGATCTGGTGGAAATCTTTGAAGGTACCACCTTCGAATACCAGTCCATACTACCATCCCTGCAGGGGGTCGATACCGCCTTTTACCTGATTCATTCGATGGGGTCCGACAAGGATTACCGGGAACTCGACCAGAAAAGCGCCGACAATTTCCGCCGGGCCTGCATCGAGGCCGGAGTCAGGCGGATCGTCTATCTCGGCGGCCTTGGGGATCGCGGCAGCGCCAGCAAACATCTGCTCAGCAGGATCGAGACCGGGGAGGCGCTCTCCTCGGAACCTGAAAAAATCAACACCATCTGGCTCAGGGCCGGGGTGATTGTCGGCTCCGGCAGCGCCAGTTTTGAGATTATCCGTAACCTCTGCCAGAAACTGCCGATCATGCTGACGCCAACCTGGGTTCGCACCAGGACCGAGGCGATCGGCATCGAGGATGTGCTCTCTTACCTGGAGCAATCGATAGCCCTGGAGGCTGAAGATAATCTGGTGGTCGATATCGGCTCCGGGGAAATCACCTTCCAGCAGATGATGGGCCAGGCTGCTGAAACCATGGGGCTGCGCCGTCTGCTTATTCCCGTTCCGGTCCTCTCCCCGAAACTCTCCTCTTACTGGCTGATCCTGTTCACCTCGGTTCCCTACCGGGTGGCATCCTCTCTCGTAGAAGGGCTCAAGAGCGAAACCGTACGCCAGAATGACCATGCCCGGAGATTCTTTCCAGCCATCGAACCGACACCCTACCGGGAAACCGTGGTCCAGGCCATGTTCGAACTCGAGCACGACCAGATACTCAGTCGCTGGTGTGACAGCAGCAGCAATATCGCCTGCGATGTCAAAGACTTTGACAACCCGGCAGGGGCGGTGCTCAGAGATACCCGGATCGTACCCTTCGACAATGGGGAAAACCAGGCCGCCGTGTTCAAATCGGTGTGCACCCTCGGCGGGCCCAATGGCTGGTTCAGGTATAATTTTCTCTGGCGCCTGCGCGGAGCTCTGGACAAAATATCGGGCGGATACGGCCTTTCCAGGGGCCGCCGCGACAAGGATCAGCTGCGCGTTGGCGATGCCCTGGATTTCTGGAAAGTTGTCGACATCAAGCCGGGAAAGCGGCTGCTGCTCTATGCCCAGATGAAGGTCCCCGGCGAAGCCTGGCTTGAATTCGACGTCCAGCCCGAGCAGCTCGTTCAGACCGCTCATTTCATTCCCCATGGTATTGTCGGCAGGCTCTACTGGTACAGTGTACTGCCGCTGCACTACCTGGTGTTCACCAACCTGGCCCGGACGATAGTCAAGACGTCAAGCAAGTATCAGGAATGATCTCTTGGGGCAGTCAATCACTTATGATAGCATTCACTATCCGGATACTGACTGTTTGCCCACATTGTGTTTATCCATCTCCGGTTTAGAGTATTACTCATCTGCAGATCCCCAATCCAGAATACCGGGAGCTGCTCTATGAAAGACGTGACCCCGAAATACATCAATCAGGGGACCGCAGCATAAGGAGACCGCTTATGAAACTTGCTGAATATTTAGACAACACAAAAGGAACAGGGATCCTGTCGACCGCCGGCAGCAACGGAGAAGTCAACGGCGCCGTCTACGGCAGACCTCACATCCTCGATCGCGATATCATTGCCTTCGTCATGCGGGAACGGCTCAGCCGTGCCAATCTTCTGGAAAACAAATCGGCTCACTACCTCTTTCTCGAAGAGAACAGTAAATCCCAGGGAGTGCGGCTCTATCTTGACATGCTCGACGAAACTGATGATATAGAGGAGGTGAAATCTTTCTCGAGAAGGAAAATTGACGTAAATGATGGTGAGAACCGCTACCTGGTCACCTTCAAGGTGCGAAAAGTTCTTGCTCTACTCGGCGGCAGAGAGATTTTTCTGGACTGAACCGCGGCTGCCGGATTCAACCTGACGATGAGCACGACGATTACCAACAAATTGATTCGCCTCTGTATCGTTATGCTGTCACTTTCCCTGCTTTTCGGCTGCGTCAAAATTCCGGCCGGATTGACACCGGTGCAGGATTTCGAGATCAATCGCTACCTGGGGCGCTGGTATGAAATTGCCCGGCTCGATCATCGATTCGAGCGGGGCCTCGAAAACGTCAGTGCCGATTACAGCCTTCGTCCCGAGGGTGGGATAAGCGTCACCAACCGGGGCTACTCGCCGGCGGAAAAAGAGTGGAAAGAGGCGGTCGGAAAAGCCTTTTTTGTGGACGATGAACGCGAGGCTCATTTAAAAGTATCCTTTTTCGGGCCGTTCTACAGCTCTTATGTAATATTTGAACTGGATAGGGAGAACTACGATCATGCCTTCGTATCCGGCGCCAACAAATCATATCTCTGGCTGCTGGCCAGAACACCGGAAGTCGACGAAACCGTGACGGCACGTTTCACAACCAGGGCCGAGGAGCTCGGGTTCGACACCAGCGCACTGATCTGGGTCAACCACGATGCCCGGTGACCTGTTATCCATATCGGCAGCAGATAATAAACCTCACGCATATCACTAACTGAAAAACATGAAAAAATCGATCTCACGACTTCTACTGACCACCCTGATGATCTCCCTGCCGGCGTCGGCCTTTGCCCAGGACAACCAGAAAGAAGGCCCGGGGGGACCTCCAGCCGCCGGCTGGACCAGCTTTTCGCGGGGTGGAGCCGTCTATCAGTTTGACACCGAGCTGGACAACGGCGCCGATTTCAGTGCCGCCAGATTCAATATCGAAGCGGGCAGCGGCTACAGCTGGACCCGGCGCAACAGCGTGGCCGTCGCCGTCAGCTACAGCTATGACGACTATTCGTTCTCGTCCGACAACGCTGCCCAGGCAACCGCTATCAAGCCCTGGGAGGACATTCACACGTTGTCGCTGAGCCTGCCGCTGCGCTGGGGGGTCAGTGAACGGTGGTCATCCTTTTTCGTACCCTCGGTGCGATCGACCGGTGAAAGCGGCGCCGATTTCAGCGATACGGTAAGCGGCGGCATCCTGGGCGGATTCGCCTACCGATTTAGTGATTCCCTGTCCATCGGTCCCGGCCTCGGGGTCGTATCTCAACTCGAAGATGATCCTTCAATCTTCCCTATCCTGCTCATTGACTGGAAAATCACCGACAAACTCAGCCTGGAAACCGGCCGGGGCCTGGCGGCGACACTGGGACCGGGCCTGACGCTCAATTACCAGGTCAACCCGTCCTGGGACATCGCCATCGGCGGCCGCTATGAAAAACTGCGTTTCCGCCTCGACAGCAATTCCGAGGTGCCCAACGGTATCGGCGAAGACAGCTCTATTCCCCTCTTTGCCAGCGTCACCCATCGTTTCAGCCCCAAAGCCCAGGTCAGCCTGGTCGGCGGTGTTGACCTCGACGGCGAACTGCGGCAGGAGGACCAGAACGGCGATAAAATCGCCAGCGAGTCTTACGACCCGGCCGCCTTTCTCGGCCTGACCTTCAACGTCCGATGGTAGAACAGCGCCCTGTCCTGGTCAGTGCTTGCCTGGCGGGACTGCGCACCAGATACGATGGCCGGATCGTCGAGGAGCGCGGTTGCCTCGAGAGGCTGCACGGCTGTATCTGGATTCCGGTGTGTCCTGAACAGTTCGGGGGACTGCCGACGCCGCGCTGCCCGGCTGAAATCATAGGCGGCAACGGCGATGACGTGCTGGACGGAAGGGCGCGGGTCATCGGTTCGGATGGGGTGGACCTCAGCAAACCATTTGTCCGCGGTGCCGAGATGGTTGTTGAAATAGCCAGGAAACAGCGGGTAGAGGAAGTCCTGCTCAAGGCCCGCAGTCCCTCCTGCGGGATTGAAAGACTCGGGGTCACCGCCGCCCTGCTGAAAAGAAACGGTTTCAAACTCACCGAATACGGTTAGCCCGGATTTCTTCCCGCTCAGGGAATACGCAATACCCGCAATATCATGATCCCCGCTTCATAGAGAAGATAGAGCGGCCCACCCATCAGCAGCATGTTGACAATGTCCGGTGTCGGGGTCAGCAGAGCCGCGACGATGGCGATAAGCAGCAGGGCATATTTTCGGTGCCGGGCGAAGAAGCTGCGGCTGACGACACCGATCTTGGCGGCAAAAACCATCAGGATCGGCAGCTCGAAAATCACCCCGAATGCCAGGATGAAAACGGTTACGAAATTGACGAACCGGCCGACCGAGATGACCGGTTTGAGTTCCTCCGAGCCGAAACCGAGCAGAAAATTTATACCGAACGGCAGGGTGACGAAATAGCAGAACACGGTGCCGAAATAAAACAGCAGGCAGCTGAAAAAACTGAACAGAATAAGTTGCCGCCGGGTAACATTAAAGGGTTTACCCACCGCCCGCAGCATGATGACCATGATCCACGGCATCAAGCCGTAGAGGGCTCCGAACAGGGCCAGCTTGACATGGGCCAGAAAAGGGCCGGAGACCGTAAAAAAATAGAGCTTCTCGGCCAGGTGCGACTGGACCAGCTGGAGAAGCTGGGGAGTCAGGAAAAAGACCGTGGCGGTAGCCAGGATTATGGTGATGAACAGGGCCCGGATGGAGCGCCGCAGCTCATTGATAAAGATGATCAGACCCGGCCGTGTTTCAATCATTGATGTGGTAATCGTGCTTCGTCTTAAATTGGCTTCTGTTTCCCATTCTCTGCTACCGCGTCCGCAGAAAATATCAGATGCGCGGCCGAAAAGCAATTTGATAGATCTTGCGTTCGCCTCGGAGCCGTGCTAAACAGGGAAATTCAGGCAACATCTCCTGCAAATCTCAAATATTAGAAGGAACCATGCTGGAATTACGCTTTATACGTGAAAATATTGATCTGGTAAAAGCCAGAACAGCCAAGCGCGGCCTCAACACCGACCTGCTCGATCGCTTCATGGAGGTCGACCAGCACCGCCTCAGGAATCTCGGCGAGGTCGAGGCGCTGAAAAACAGGCGAAACTCGGTGTCCAGAGAGATTGCCCTGTTCAAAAAGGACAGGGATGAGGCTGGCGCTGCGCCGCTGATCATAGAGATGAAAGAGGTCGGCATCCGCATCAGGCAGCTCGACGAGGAGCTGACGGCTATCCACCAGGAACTGGACGATATCGTCATGTCGGTGCCTAACATCTGCGATGATGCAGTTCCGGAAGGAGCTGACGATGAGGACAATATCGAGATTAAACGCTGGGGCGAAAAACCGGACTTTTCCTTCACCCCGAAACCGCATTGGGAGCTGGGTGTGGAGGGCGGCTTTATCGATTTCGAGCGGGCCTCCAAACTGTCCGGTGCCCGGTTTGCACTGCTGACCGGTTTCGGTGCCCGTCTCGAGCGGGCCCTGATCAATTTCATGCTCGACATACAGACCTCCCGGCACGGCTACAAGGAGGTTCTACCGCCCTTTCTGGTCAACACCCCGACGATGACGGCCACCGGCCAGCTACCGAAATTCGAGGAGGACCTGTTTAAAATCCAGGACTGGGACCTTTACCTGATACCGACTGCTGAAGTTCCGGTCACCAATATACATCGAGATGAGACCGTCGAGGAAAGTGAACTGCCCCTTAAGTACACCGCTTACACCCCCTGCTTCCGTTCCGAGGCCGGCTCCTACGGCAGGGATACCCGCGGTTTGATCAGGCAGCACCAGTTCAACAAGGTCGAGCTGGTTAAGTTCACCACCCCGGAAACCTCTTTTGACGAGTTGGAATCGCTGCTCACAGATGCCGAGGAGATCCTGCAGCTGCTCGGTCTGCATTACCGGGTGGTGACGCTCTGCTCCGGGGACCTGGGCTTCTCCGCCACCAAGACCTATGACATTGAAGTCTGGCTGCCTGGCCAGGAGGCTTACCGGGAAATCTCCTCCTGCTCGAATTTCCTCGATTTCCAGGCCCGCCGCGGTTCCATTCGCTACCGGCCCAGCGGCGAGAAAAAGAGCAGGCTGGTCCACACCCTGAACGGCTCGGGTCTGGCAGTCGGTCGAACCCTGCTGGCCATCATAGAGAATTATCAAAGAGAGGACGGTTCGATCGAGATGCCGGCAATACTCAAGCCCTACATGGAAAGCCGCATCTAGCATCAATACGGCGACAGCTGCTGAAACGGAGAATTCTATGAGCCGAACAGATCGATGGATACCGTCACTCACAGCTGTCCTGCTTGTTACAGCTCTTGTTTTACTCTCCGGTCTGCTATTGAATGACGTGCAGGCCGCCGAGCCGGCTCAATCCGGCGCTACAGTCGAACAGATGATGGCCGGCCTCAGCGATGAGCAGGTTCGCCAGATGCTCATCGATGAACTCAAAAAAGAAGTCCAGCCGGCAGACGCTGCGGCCGAGCAGATGAAGGGACCGGCCTTCTTTCTGGCCAGGCTGCTGAACCTGCTCAGCAGCGGTCACGAGGACAGCAGTAATGAAGTCAGAGCCCTGTTCGCCTCATTCCCAACCATGGGGCCTGACCTCTATCGAGTATTCGTCAAGCTCTGACCGTTTGGCACATCGCAGGGTGCGATGCTCAACACCTTCTGGATTTTCTGCTTCATCGGTATCGGCTTTCTTGTCGAGCTCCTCTTTCGAAGGATGTTTCTGGCCTCATACCTGAGCAGCAACCCTGCACTGAGCATGCAGAGCAGTGGCAATCTGGAAAAATTCACCGGCTCCGCTGCCCAGGCTCTGCCCGATCTGATCGGCCTGGTCTTTTTCTTCGGCGGCGCCTTTTTTGCTTTCTCCCTGTTCTTCTGGATCGACTCAGCATGGATACAGCTGGCTTTCATGGCGGTTCTCATCACCATTACCTGTATCCGTATAATCCAGATCCTCTCCACGGTCATATTTTCGCCCGGCAGCGAACCTCTCAGAATCGTGCCCCTCAGCAACCGTGCCGCCACCATGAGTTACCGGCTGATTACCTGGACGGCCGGCTATATTATCGCCGGCCTGATGCTCGCTGTTGTCTCCCGGCGCCTGGGAGCCGAAGTGGAGACGGTGCGACTGATGCAGCTGCTCCTCGCCACTCTGCTCATCGTCTCTACCGGGCTGGCGGCCATCAAGTTTCGCCGGCAGATACATGACCACATCGTCATCGACGAACCCTTGAATCAGCACAGTCCTTCATGGGGAAGACAGCAATTCGCCAAGATCTGGCACATTCTGGCAATCCTCTACCTCGCCATTCTCTGGCTGCTGCTGCTCGGTGACCTGGCCGACACCGATGTCAGAGCCGGGGGGGGCGCCTTTATTCTGAGTTTCTTCGTGGTGCCGATCTGGATGGTTGCCGATCAGCTGATCCAGTGGGTAGTCAGATACGCCATGACCACCCTGCGCCTTCATCAGGATTCCTACGAGGACCAGGTTGAACCGGCCGAAGAGGAGCTCAGCCGGCGGGAACGGGGCAGAGCCTTCTTTCTGAAAATAAACAGCGCGGCCCGAATCGCCATTGTCGGCGCTTTGACCGTCTGGGTTGCCAGCCTCTGGCATATACGCATCCCTTTCTTCTCAAATCTGGCTAAATTTCTGCTCGACTCGATCATTATCCTGACCGTTGCCCTGGTTTTCTGGCAGTTTCTCAACTCCTGGATCGAACGAAAAATCCAGGAATCGGTACCGGAGGGGGAGGAGGATGAGGAAAGCGATGACGAATGGGGCGGCGCCGCCAACAGAGGCCGTGCTTACACCCTGCTGCCGATGCTCAGAAAGTTCGTCGGTTCCGTACTGGGTGTAATGGTGACGATGACTCTGCTGTCGTCGCTCGGAGTCGACATCGGACCGCTGCTGGCCGGTGCCGGTGTCATCGGCCTGGCCATCGGCTTCGGCGCTCAGAAACTGGTGGCCGACATCTTCTCCGGATTTTTCTACCTGCTCGACGACGCTTTCAGGGTCGGAGAGTATCTGACCGCCGGCAGTGTCGCCGGAACCGTCGAGAACATCACCCTGCGCAACGTTATGCTCAGGCACCACCGGGGCATGCTGCAGATCATCCCGCACAGCGAACTGGGCGCCATCACCAACTTCATGCGCGGCGGCATCGTGGTCAAGTTCAACCTCGATTTTCCCTACGACGCGCCGATCGATAAGATTCGTAAGGTCATCAAGAAAGTCGGTATCCAGATGCTGGAAAACGAGGAGTACGGAAAGGACTTCATCAGGCCGGTAAAATCCCAGGGAGTGCGGGAAATAACCAACTCGGTGATGACCATACGGATCAAATTCACCGCCCAGCCGGGCACCCATTTCGTTATCCGGCGCGAGGCCTACCGCCTGATAACCGAAGCCCTCAACGCTCAGGGCATCTATTACGCCCACCGGAAAGTCATCGTCGATGTTCCTGAAATTGCCGGTACAGGCACTATCGAACACAACCAGGAAATCAAGAAGCAGATCACCAATGCAGCCGGTGCCGCAGCCGTACGTGAGATTGAAGAAGAGCAAAAAGAAGCGGGCCGGGGCGCAAAGAGCAGCGACGCAGACGATCCGATGGGATAAGGGATAAACTGCTGGTTATCAGAATTTGATTCTCAGCTCGATCTCGCCGATATCCTCATTGGTCTTCAGGGTTTTCACATAGCCGGCCACAACGCCGGCCAGGGAGTCCTGGATAAATTTTTTCAAAACGATTTTTCTGCCATTGACCAGCAGCGCGGTCTTTTCGGGCCGTCTTCTGTCACCGTCAATAAAGCGCTTGTGGATGAATTCGGCAATCTCAGCCGCCTCGCTCATCCTGAAAACGTAATCCGAGCTTATATCGTGGTCGGTGACCACCGCAATGACCCCGGAGACGCTCCTCCGCAGGCACTGCTGAGGATCCCCGATAACCTCGATCTTGGCAATCTGCCGGGCATCCTCGAAGCCCTCGCCAATGACCAGGTCAACATCGGGGAAATAACGATGGGCCAGGACGGTGAGCGAAACCGGCTTCGGTTCAGCCACGAGAACCATCTGATCAGGGGCCGCCAGCATGATCTCATCAGCGCCGGCCTGCCGGTGGCGGGAGGTGTCCGTGCCGACTGCGTCGATATCGATGCCGCACCGCTCGGTGGAAATGATCACCGCAACCCGCAGTCCCTTTCTCTTCAGGTGTTCCACCACCCGGGCGGCCAGGGTGGCTTTGCCGCTGTCATGCCAACCGATAAAAGAGACAATAGCCGTCATCGATTCCTCTGCAGACGAAATGATGTCTGTCAACGGGCGGGCACGGGTGATGGGTTGACCTCACACCGGGCCCTCGCCATTTGACAGAACATGATGGAATAAATATGAATACCTGATACATTGCGGGGCGCTGGTCCTCGATGGCAGAAAGCTGTCCCCGGCGAATCTTCGCCTCCCGGATAACAGATCGAAACAAGATGACCGAAAAAACCACATTAGTCTACAACACAACCATCGTAACCCCAACAGGAAAAACCAGCGAGCAGGAGCACGTTGCGGTGGAGACGCCCTATACGATCATGCTCAACGAGGTGGTAATCGGTGCCTCGATGGTGCTGCCCATCGGTCTGGAGGAGTTTGGTGTCGGTTTTCTTTTCGGCCAGGGCTACATCGAACGGCCTGAAGAGATAAAAGAAGTACTGGTCTGCCCGGAAGGGCGAATTTCGGTGTATGCCGACATCGAGAACACCGAGCCAAAAGAGGTGATCATCACCTCCGGGTGTGGTGGAACCGGCAAGATACCGCGGGAAATGCTCGAAGGCCACATCGAACCTCCGGTTGACTATGCACTCGATTTCGATGAAATAAAAGCCTTCATCACCCAGGTCTACCAGAAATCACCGCTGGGGCCGCTGACCCATTGCGTACACGCCTGCGGTTTCTGGTCCGCCGGCGAGCTGAAACTCTTCTATGAAGATGTGGGGCGGCACAATGCCGTGGACAAAGTGCTGGGTGCCATCCTGCTGGGCAAGGCGGAGCCGGCCGGGGCAATCTACACGACCGGGCGGCTGACCTCGGACATGGTACTCAAATGTGCCCGGCTGGGCATCCCCATCGTCATGTCGAGAACGTCGGCATCATCACTGGGCATCGCCATCGCCGGCAGGGCCGGCCTGACCCTGGCCGGCTATGTGCGCCAGGACCGGCTCAATGTGTTCACCTGTCCGGAACGCATCCTCATCCGCTGAGGCCCGATCAGCTACTTTCTTTTTGCTTCCATCCCCAGCTCGATGAGGCGCTCCAGCAGCATCGGGTAGTCGAGGCCGTGGGCCGCTGCCGACTGAGGCAGCAGGCTGGTGCGGGTCATTCCCGGAATGGTGTTGGTCTCCAGGATATAGATCGTATCGCTCTCATCGATAATCATGTCGCTGCGGGAATAGCCCTGCAGCTGCAGCACCTGGTGGGCCTTTACCCCGTATTCCTGGGCGGTGCGGGTCAGCTGCTCGTCAATCTCGGCCGGACAGACCTCATTGGTGGCACCCGGCAGATACTTGGCATTATAGTCGAAAAACTCATACTCATCGCCCGGGATGATCTCGATTACCGGCATCGCCTCCGGATACTCATTGCCGATTACCGAAACCGTGATTTCCCGTCCCTTGACGAATTTCTCGATCATGACCCTGGTGTCGTTCCGCAGGGCCTGATCGATCCCCTGCTTGACATCCTCGACACTGCGGGCAATGCTCAGACCGAGACTGGACCCGTCCCGGACCGGCTTGATCACCAGCGGCAGCCCCATGGATGCAACCATCTCCTCACAGCGCCGCTCATCCATCTCATTCACCACCCGCCAGTCGGCCACCGGTATTCCGGCCAGCCTGTAGAGCAGCTTGGCCAGATTTTTGTCCATGGCCACAGCGCTGCCCAGGATTCCCGAGCCCTGATAGGGGATGTCGAGCAGGTCGAGCATTCCCTGGACGGAGCCGTCCTCGCCGTAGAGGCCATGCAGGAGGATGAAGGCAAAGTCGATCTCTGCGCTGTCCCGGGCCAGTTTTTCCAGGTCAGAGGCGGGATCGTAGCGTTTAATGCGGTATTTTTTCGGATCCAGCGCCGTTTCAAAAATGGCAGCTCCGCTCAAAGAGACCTCGCGTTCCCCGGATTTGCCTCCGGCCAGCAGGGCAACACACATTTTCGGTTTGTCTGTCATAGGATCACCTTTTCAATAGGGTTTATGATGATTACCGTGGCCATCAGCCTTTCCTGTGGCAGCCTAAAAGCTTCTCGGGTATGGTTGTGCTCGTACGTGATCAGACCCTCTGCGCTCACCCTAAATCGAAAACCCGATGACTGCAATACCTTCTCAGCTGATCGACCGAATTGGCCAGATCGTCGGTCCCGACAACCTCACCGGACGGTTGGAAGATCTGCACTGCTACAGCTATGACGGCACCGCCCGGCCACACCTGCCTGACCTGGTGGTTTTTCCGCAAACCACCGGGCAGATCAGCGAAATCATGCAGCTGGCCACCAAACACCGCATCCCGGTGGTCCCCAGAGGGGCAGGAACCGGCATGACCGGCGGCATCGTCCCGGTCCGGGGTGGGATCGTGCTGGCCATGACCAGGTTCGACACGATCATCGAAATCGACACGGACAACCAGATTGCCATCGTCGAACCGGGTGTCATCACCGCTGAATTTCAAAATGCCGTGCGCCGCAGGGGACTCTTTTATCCGGTCGACCCGGCCAGCATGAAGTACTGCTCCATCGGCGGCAACGCGGCCGAATGTGCGGGCGGGCCGTCGGCTGTCAAGTACGGGGTCACCAAAGATTACATCATCGGCCTCGAAGTCGTTCTGGCCAGCGGCGAAATCATCACCACCGGGGCCCGAACCGAAAAAAGCGTCACCGGCTATGATCTGACCCGGCTGTTCGTCGGCTCCGAGGGCACCCTGGGAATCATCACCAAACTGATCGTCAGGCTGCTGCCGATCCCGATTCACCGGGAAACGTTCCTGCTCACCTCGAAATCGCTGAAACGGGCCACGGAAATGGTTTCTGAAATACTCAACCACCATATAAAACCGTGCACCCTCGAGTACATGGACAGGACTGCCATCGGCGCCGTATCCGGTTTCATGGACAAACCGCCGCCGGAGGACGCGGAAGCGCTGCTGATCGTTGAAATCGACGGCGACCGCACAAGCGTTGCCGAACAGGTGGAAAAATTCCGTTCGCTGATCGAGGGTCGGGACGAGTTTACCCTGCACCAGGCCGGCAGCGACGAAGAGGTTGAACAGATCTGGCAGGCCCGGCGGGCAATCTCCCCGTCAGTCCATAAACTGCGCCCCAACAAGATTGGCGAGGATGTCGCCGTGCCGCGCTCACGGATTCCCGAACTGGTCGAGTTCACCGAGAACCTGTCCAGCGAGTTGGGCCTGATGATCCTGACTTTCGGTCACGCCGGCGACGGCAACATCCATGTCAATATCATGCTGGACCGCTCCGTCCCCGAACAGGTCGAGCGGGCTGATATTGCCAAGGACCGGCTGTTCAGACAGACCATCGCACTGGGCGGCACCCTCTCCGGCGAGCACGGTATCGGCCTGAGCAAAAAACCCTACATGACCTACGAACTCAACGACGCCACCCTCAGCCTGATGAAGCGCATCAAAGCACTGTTCGACCCCCACGACATACTCAACCCCGGCAAAATATTCCCCTCCTGAGCCGATCAGCCAACCAAAAACAATTTGACAGATCTCGACTATCGTTATATATAGAGAGATTGTCGTCAGAAAAATCGGCCGAGCCGTTTTTATAGTTTGAATTAAACCCAAACGGAGACTCACATGATAGAAGTTGAAGTTCGAGGCGATCTCGAGTTTGCCATCCGACAGTTGAAGAAAAAACTCCAGATCGACGGAATCAAAAGAGAACTGAAGCGTCGTGAATACTATGAAAAGCCCAGCGTCAAAAAGCGGCGCAAGCAGGCTGAAGCACGGCGCAAGCTCAGGAAGTTCAACCGCATGAGAAGATCCGCCTGATTTGTTTTGCCAGGTCTGTCTGCGGATCTGACTGCAGACAGACCTGGCAAAACCAACACCCGCCAAACCGATAAAACACCCTGACCCCCCTGAACAGTTCAGCCCCCTGCTCGAACTCTTCCTGCAGCATCTTATTTCTGAAAGAAGACTGGCCGACAACACCGCCGCCGCCTACGAAAGCGACATTCGCTTTTTCCTGGGGTTCATCGCCGACAAGAAGATCACCGATCTCGGCTCCATCGACCTTGAAACCATTCACGGCTTCCTGATCGGCTGCCGGCAGAGGGCGATCTCGAACCGCTCCAATGCCCGGAGAGTGTCTGCACTCAACGCCTTCTTCTCCTTTTTGACTGCGCGGGACAAGATCGATCGCAATCCGTTTGCCCTGGTCGACCTGCCCAAAAGCGGCCGTTCCCTGCCCAAAGCACTGAGCCTCGAGGAGGTAAACCGGATGCTCGAGATGCCGGCCCACCCTTCCCCGCTGACCCTGCGCAACCGGACCATGCTGCTGCTGCTCTACTCGACCGGACTCAGGGTCAGTGAACTGGTCAACCTGCCGCTGGCCGGAATCAACATGGAGAGCGGCTTTCTGAAGGTTCTCGGCAAGGGCAACAAGGAGCGACTGGTGCCGTTTGGCACGGCGGCAAAGGATGCTGTCCAGAAATACGTCGAGGGCGGCCGGCCCGGTCTGCTCAAGGGCCGAAAATCCCCCTTTCTGTTTCTCACCAACCGGGCCAGACCAATGACCAGGGCCCGGTTCTGGCAGATCGTCAGAGAGACGGCCGGGGCTTCCGGGATCAATAAACCGATCTCCCCCCATATGCTGCGTCACTCTTTTGCCACCCATCTGCTGGCCAACGGGGCGGATCTTCGGGCCGTGCAGATGATGCTCGGCCATGCCGACATCTCCACCACCCAGATCTACACCCACATCGATCAGGACCGGCTCAAGTCGATCCACCGCTCATTTCACCCACGAGGTTGAGGGCCATTGCAATAAGCTACTGCAAACGCTATACTTTATTTAGTTTTCGGTCATAATGACCCATTTGAATCTCACCCACAGGCAATCTCCGGAGGCCGGGCATGATCCGGCACCAGGACCGGGCGCATGCGCATTATAACCACTCACATCAATGCCGATTTCGACGGCATGGCCTCAATGATTGCCGCCCAGAAGCTTTACCCTGACGGGCTGCTGGTCTTTCCCGGCTCCCAGGAAAAAACCCTGCGCGATTTTATCTCCCAGACCCTGCTCTACCAGTATGATTTCATCAAGGCCAAACAGGTGGTGCTCAGCAATGTCACCTCGCTGGTGGTGGTCGATACCAGGACCTCGGCCAGGCTCGGTTCGCTGGCGCAGTGCCTGAAAAACCCCGGCCTCTCGATCCACATCTATGACCACCACCCGAAAAGCGGCGGCGACCTGGTGGGGGAGTTCGAAGTAATCAGGGATGTGGGCTCCACCATGACCCTGATGACCGAAATTCTTCGGGAAAAAAATATCGAAATCAACGAGGAAGAAGCCACCATTTTCAGCCTCGGCATTTACGAGGACACCGGGTCTCTGACCCACACCACAACGACTCCGGATGATCTCCGGGCAGCCGCCTGGCTGCTGGAAAACGGTGCCAAACTCGACGTCATTTCCCAGTTTATCAGCCACGACCTGACCTCCCAGCAGGTCGGTTACCTCAATGAGCTGGTCAAAAATGCCAGCCGTATTTCCATTCAGGATATCCCGGTGGTTGTCGCCACCCTGTCGCTGCCCCATTACGTCGATGATTTCTCTCTGATCGTCAAACGCTTTCTGACCATGGAGAACCTCGACGCACTGTTCACCATCGTCTCCATGGTCGGCCGGACCTACCTGATCGCCAGAAGCCGGATCGCCGACGTCAACGTTGGTGCCATCGCCCGGGATTTCGGGGGCGGCGGACATGCCACGGCGGCCTCGGCAACCATGAAGGAGATGAGCACCATCGAGGCGCATGAGCAGCTCATCAGAAGCCTGCATCGTCACATCCGGCCCCAGGCCATGGCCCGTGAGATGATGACCTCACCGGCCATAACCGCACCGGAAAATGCCACCCTGCATCATGCCAAGGCCCTGATGGGCAGGTATAACATCAACGCCATGGTGGTGGTTCCTAAGTTGGAACCCGGGCCCGGCAGCAGCGAACCGTTTATCCTCGGCATCATCTCACGCCAGGTGGTCGAGCGGGCCATGCGACATGACCTGGGCGATCAGCAGGTCCAGGAATATATGGCCACCGACGTTGAAGTGCTGTCCCTCAACGCCACCCTGGCCGACATTCAGGAGATCATCATCGAGCACCGTCAGCGGCTGATTCCGATCGTCCACGAACGGGAGCTCAAAGGGATCATCACCCGCACCGACCTGTTGAACCGGCTGGTCAACGACCCCGCCAATCTGCCCAAGAATCTGCTGCACGAATCAGAATACCCGTCGCTGGAGCGCAGCCGCAATCTGACCAACCTGTTGACCAGCAGTCTAACCAGGGAACTGATCGCCCTGCTCCAGACCGTCGGTGATGTGGCCGATCGGTTCGGCTTCAACGCTTTTGTAATCGGCGGCTTCGTCCGCGACCTGCTGCTCAAGAAAACCAATATGGATCTTGATATCGTGGTCGAAGGCGACGGCATCGTCTTCGCCCGAAGGCTGGCTGAAGAGCTGGGCGTAAGAGTCAGGGTTCATGAACGGTTCGGCACCGCTACCCTGGTGCTCAACGATGACATGAAGGTCGATATCGCCACCGCCCGCCTGGAGTATTATGAATACCCGGCGGCGCTGCCGACGGTTGAGTTGTCATCAATCAAGCTGGATCTCTACCGCCGTGATTTCACCATCAATGCCATGGCCATTCAGCTGAACCCCGACCACTTTGGCACCCTGATCGATTTCTTCAACAGCCAGAACGATCTCAAGCAGCGGGCCATCAAGGTTCTGCACAACTTGAGCTTTGTCGACGATCCGACCCGGATCTTCCGGGCCATCCGTTTCGAGACCAGGATGAGCTTCATTATCGTCAAACACACCGAGAGGCTGATCAGGAACGCGGTCAAAATGAACCTGTTCGGCAAAGCGGACGACCCTCGCTTTTTCACCGAATTGAAGCTCCTGCTGAGCGAAGAACACGCCCTGAGCGCCATCAACAGGCTCTTCGAGTTTGGCCTGTTTCCCTACCTGTGGCCCGATCTCAAGCCGCATCTGCAAATCGATCGGCGCTTCAACCATTGTTTGGGCCAGGCGCAGAAAGCCATCAACTGGTTCAAGCTGCTCTACCTGGAGGATCGTTTCGAATCCTGGATCGTCTACCTGCTGACTATCCTGGGCCGTTCCCCGGGAACTGTTATGACCAGCTTCTGCAATCGCTTCCAGCTGGCTCCCAAAATCAGAAATTTTCTGATCAGCGAGAAAACCCAGGCCGACAAAACCTCTCGTTTCCTGAACCGCAGAACTGATTTGAAAAACAGTGAGATTTACACGGCCCTGCAGGATTTGAGCATTGAAGGTCTGCTCTACCTGATGGCCATCGCCAGAAAATCAGAAGTTAAAAAATTCGTCTCTCTCTATGTTACTTCGATGCGCTCCGAGCAGCCGCTGCTCAACGGCGAGGACCTCAAGACGCTCGGTTACCGGCCGGGGCCGATATTTAAAACGATCCTGGAAACGCTCCTGCTGGCCCGCCTCGACCATACGGTGGTAACCAGGCAGGATGAAATCGACCTGGTTACCAGCAGATACCCTCCAGATGCAGTGAGCTGACCCGCCCCGGCGATCGATTTTCTATTTGCTTCAGATAGTTAGTTTGGAGTTGATTGATTTACTTGGGGATAGGAATGATTACTACTGTGATGACTTCTCAACCACTTGACAACCCTTTAACAGGACAGGTCCACACCGCTGTATGAACACGATTTCACAACTGATCATCATGGCCCCGCCGCTGCTGCTGGCGCTCACCCTGCACGAATACGCCCACGGCTATGTGGCCTATCGACTGGGAGACCCGACCGCCCGGGATGCCGGCAGGCTGACGCTCAATCCGTTGAGCCACCTCGACCCGCTCGGCACCATCGCCTTTTTTTTCATCAAGTTCGGCTGGGCCAAACCGGTGCCGGTCAACCCCTACTATTTCAAAAATCCGAGAAGAGACATGCTCTGGGTGGCGCTTGCCGGCCCGCTTACCAACCTGGCGCTGGCGGTGGGCAGCGCGGTTCTGCTCAAGGCACTGATCAGCACCGCCACGGTTCTACCCTACTCGACAATGCTCGAGGCAATCCTGGTCCCGCTCTACAACATGCTGGTTGCCTCGGTCTGGATTAACCTGGTGCTCTGTATTTTCAATTTTCTGCCGATCCCGCCGCTCGACGGAGGGCGGATACTCACCGGCCTGCTGCCCGAGGACCTGGCCAGGACCTATGCATCGTTTGAACGCTATGGATTTATCGTTATCCTGATTCTGGCCTTTTCCGGTGTTCTCGGCACGGTCATTTTCCCGGTTATCAAATTCGCCAACAATCTGCTGCTCTCCTGAAACAGCTGATCAGGGTGCCATTGCCCCCGCGCTGATCGATAGCCGCTGCGCATAAAAAAACCCCGAACCGCACCGGCGGCTCGGGGTTTTCCACGCTGGAACCGAACTGTCTAGAATTTATAGCTCAGGCCGACAGAGACCAGCAGAGCCGAAGCGTTTTCGAACTCGCCAGCCACCGTTGCATTGGTGACCGATCTGGAATCCTTGTAATCATAGAGGACACCGAGACCACACTCCATCTGCTCATTGATCTTGTAACGCCCACCGATGGAAAAGAGCATGGCGTCGGAGTCGGGAAGCTCGAAGCTGAGGGCTTCATCCGGGACCGGGTTCGAGTCGACCGCAAAACCGATCATGCCGGTGAAGGCGTCATTAAAAGCATAGGCCGCACTGATCCGGAAAGCATCGGTATCATCCCAGTTCTTCGGCGTCGGGGTGCCGAACACGGCTTCAGCCATCGGGTTGTCAAACTCGAAGTTCAGCGCCTCATACTCGGACCACATGGTCCGGTCCCAGGCCAGTTCTATGGTCAGAGCGTCCCAGGTGTAGGCGCCGGCCAGGGTGAATACTGCCGGGGCTGGCAGGGTCACATCGGCGTCTGACTCGAAGCTGAAGGGGGCCGGCACAGAAGAACTGCCCGTGGCGGTGCCGCTCAGGCTGAGATCCACGTTGGATCGATAGGTGGCTGAAATATTAAAATCTTCTGTTGGCTTGACTGCCAAAGCAACATTCCAGCCAAAATCGGTGACCCAGTCGCCTTCAAGATCGAGATTGGCAGTCACGCCGGACGGGTAGGTGCCGCCGTAGCGGGCGGTGGCGGTTGAGAATACCGCCCTGACTCCGCCGGCGATCGACAGGTACTCATTGATCTCATAGGCAACGGACGGGTTTAGATCGAAAACCTGGAGTTCGAACTTCTTGGCGAACAGTGCCGGGAAGTAGTCATTCCATCTTTTGGCCAGGCCGAATGGGGCCGTAAAAGAGAGGCCGAAACGGAAATTTGCATAATCCGGCGAGACGACGAAAAAGGTCGGCAGCAGAAAATTTTCGGTCTCCGTGCTGCCATTGAACATCGGGGTTCTGGCATCGGTGTAATCGATAGATGACAGGCCGATGTAAGTCAGATCGACCTGGGTCAGCCAGGCGTCTGCCGCCCAGGACATGTTTGCCGGGTTGTAGAAACTTGAGTCTGCACCGGTGGCGGAGGCAATGTGCGCTCCAGCCTTGGCTACCGAATCCGATGACTGTTCCGGAATGCGGTACCCCGAAGCATAGACGCTGCCCGCAACCAGGATCGATGCCAGGGCCAATAGTGATATTGACTTCTTCATACGGTTCTCCCTCTTGTTAAATGGTTAGCCGCCCCGACCTCAGGCCCGGAGCAGGAATACAATACCGATTATCCGAATCGGCACCTTATGCCATATTAGCATGCCTGTCATACAAATATCGCTTAATTTTGTGGGTTGCCGTCTTGACAAACGGTTCCCTGCGCTCGAAGACCTCTGCCAGCTTTGCAGAAGCCACCTGGGTTGCGTTCACTTCCCGGCGCAGTTCATCGATAAGGCGATCCAGGTACTGCCGCCGCTCGGTGCGCGTCTGTCCGGCAGTGACCTCGTCAATATACTCGTAGTCCGGGTAGACCCAGGCATTGAGCTTACCGTTATCCTCAACCACCAGCGATTCGACCACCCAGTGATGGCCGTTGATCTTGTGCTCGATCGCTTCCGGGTAGATATTCTCGCCACTGGACATGACGATGATATTCTTGCACCTCCCCTTGATGTGCAGATTGCCCTGTTCGTCAATTACTCCCAGGTCCCCGGTGGCCAGCCAGCCCTCCGGGGTGATGGCCTCTGCGGTGGCATCGTCATCGTTGAAGTAACCGAGCATGATATTGGCACCCCGGGCATAGATCTCTCCGACCCCTGTTTGCGGGTCCGCCTTCTCGATTTTCACCTCTACACCCGGCAGCGGCTTACCGGTCGAGCCGACGGAAATGGTGTTATCTCCAAACGGCCCACCGGCTATCAGCGGTGACGACTCGGTCTGCCCGTAGCCGATCAGGTAGGGGAATCCGGCTTCCATCAGAAACTGCTCCACCTCGGGATTCAGTGAAGCACCCCCGATTCCCATCATGGCCAGGTTGCCGCCGAAAAAGTCGAGCAGTTTCCGGCCGGCTTTTTTATAGACCAGTTTTCGACCGCTTTTGAACCTGCAGAGAAAAGTGAGCAGCCGGCTCTTTTCGATATTGGGCAGTACCCGCTTTTTGTAAATTTTTTCAAGAACCAGGGGCACCGCAAAAATTATGTAGGGTTTTTCATGCTTGCAGAGATTCTGCAGGATCGCCGGCGTCGGTGTTTTTCCAGCATAGGCAATCCGGGCGCCCATCAGCAGCGGCAGAATAAATCCGGTGGTAAACTCGTAGGTATGGGACATCGGCAGTATGGACAGAAACACGCAGCCGGGATCAATTTTCATCAGCCCCGAGGCTCCGTAGGCATTGGATGTCAGATTTTTGTGACTGAGCATCACCGCCTTGGAAAACCCGGAGGTACCGGAGGTGTACAGGATCGAGGCCAGATCGTTCTCAGCGACTTCAGGAAACTGAACCGGACTGTCGCTCTGTAGTTTTTGCCGGTACTCAGTCAGCGATTTCTGGAAAAATGCTGAAAACGGCTCGGTCTGGGGCAGCCCCTCGTCGCTCTGAAAATCATCGAGCGTAATGACGATTTCCGGGCGGTCCCTGGTCAGATCATAGATTTTCTCGATTTGACGCTGGGTGGTAAAAATGACCCGGGCCTTCATTTCACCCAGGATATGGTGAACATCGGCTTCGGGTAAATCGGGAAGGATCGGAACTCCGACCCCGCCGAACCGGACCACCGAAAGATATGCCGCTCCCCATTTGTGCGAGTTCTCAGCCAGGATCGCCACCCGGTCACCACGGCCCAGCCCCCGCTCCATCAGCCCGGCCGCCAGGGCACAGACGCATTCGTGGAATTCTGCGTAGGTAACCGGTTTATCCATGGCCATGCCGATGGCACCAAGATCACCAAACTTCTCTGCGCTGGAATCGAGAATATAATTCAGCGTCATCCGAACTTCGGGCCCGTCGGGCATAGCAACCTTCCTCAGTTAATATATCGATGCCTGCTGCCTGGCCTCAGGCTACAGACCGGAAAAAACTGACGATTACCTGCAATAACATTTATTTAGGTATACCACAATCATAACTTCCAGGTCAATCGACAAGGCACCAAACTTACTGATATCAGCCAGGCCGCAGCTTTTTCCAGACTCACGGCCTGCCGAGGCAGCCCGGATACGGCCTTTGCATGGAACCAGCATAAAAACACAAACGCTTGATATTTATGATTTTAATTAGTTTTTAAAAGTCTGACCCGGTCAACGGTGAGGGTCAGCGCTCCGAAATCCTCCTCGATCACCCCGCTCAGCAGATAGGCTCTGTGCGACGCCAGAATGTGGGCGTAACGGCGGTACACCACCGGAAAAAAAGTTGTTTCGATGATGGCCGTCTCGTCCTCGAAGGTCAGGAACTCCATGGCTTCACCGGTTTTTGTCGAAACGATCTTGCCGGTGAGCAGCCAGCCGATGAAATCGACCACCCGGCCGACATGATCACCAAGCTCACACCCTTTGATCGTTTTCATCCCCGGCTTTTTAATCAGACTGACCGGGTGATGACGGCACAGAAAACCAAGTGTTCGATACTCCCCCCGCAGGCGCTCAATCGGCTGCTGATCGATCAAGGACGGCGGAACCACCGGTTTATCGACGAACAGTCCGCCGGCGCCGGCCGCTTTTTGCTGCCCCCCCCGGCATGCCGCTTCCCAGAACAGCCGGCTGCGGTTGCCGGAACCGCAGATGCTGTCCAGGGAGCCGCTGTCGATCAGAGAGCGAATTTCATGCTCCGCCGGCCGTACCCGCTGTAGAAAATCGCTGAAGCTGTTGAAACTGCGCGTTTTGCGGGAATCGATGAGGATCCGGGCGGTGTCGATCGATACCGCGGACAGGGCCTGGAGGCCGACCCTGACCCGTTTCCCCCTGCCTCGCCAATGGTAATCGCTGAGCATCACATCGGGCGGTTCGATGCTCAGCCCCATCCGTTTCGCTTCCGAAACATAGGAAAAGGTTGAGTAGTAGCCGCCCTGGTTGGAGATGACCGCCGCCATGAACTCCGCCGGGAAATGGGTCTTCAGGTAGGCGGCCTGAAACGATACCCGGGCATATGAGGCCGAATGCGGTTTACAAAACGAATAACCGTTGAAACTCATGATCATGGACCAGATCCGGTCGATTTCACTCTCTTCCAGCCCTTTCCTCCGGCAGCCGCCATAGAATTCCTCCCGGTAATCCCTGAGCCTGAGTTCGCGGTCCTTTTTGGAAAGCACCTTACGCAGACCGTCCGCCGCACTGTGGCTGAAACCGGCCAGAGCAACGGCTACCTTGGAAACATCCTCCTGGTAGACCATCAGGCCGAAGGTCTCGTCCAGGACCTTCTCGAGATCGGGGTGCAGCGGCTCCCAGCTGCCGCCGTGCAGTCTCCTGACATATTCCCGGACGAACTCGTTGGCGGCCGGACGGATAATCGAAGACTGGATTACCAGCTGCTCGAAGTCCCCGCTTCCCGCTTTTTTCTGGAGCAGCCGCATGGCCGGGCTCTCGATGTAGAAGCAGCCCATGGTCCGGCCGGCACCGACCGCCGCTCTGGTTCTCAGATCGTCTTCGGGATGCCAGCCCTGTTCAGAAAAATCGGCCCCGTTGCTTCTGATATTGGCAATGGCGTCGCGAATCACCCCGAGGCTGCGGTTGCCGAGCAGATCGATCTTGACCAGGCCGGACGCTTCGGCCCCGTCCTTCTCCCATTGGATGATCGGCACTCCCTTGGCGGCACGCTCCACCGGTACATGGTTTTCCATCGGACCGTCAGTGATCACCACGCCGCCCGGATGAACCGACAGGTAACGGGGCAGTCCGATCAGTTCCGAACCACGTTCGATAATCTCAGACCAGGGCCCGGAGAAGTCCTGATCTTTCAGAGCCGGAAGCCGGCTGATCTGCTCATCGAGGCTGAGATCATCGCGCTTCAGAAACCAGGGCAGCCGCCTGGTCATCCTGGAAATCTCATATCCCGGCAGACCAAAAGCTTTGGCCGTTTCCCGGATGGCCATACGCGGCTTGAAACAGACATGATTGCAGACCATGGCCGCCCGCACACCGAACTGGCCAAGCACCTCGGTCAGGACCTGGTCCCGCTCGTCCCAGGCAAAATCGATATCGATATCGGGGGGATCGCTCCTGCCCGGGTTCAGGAATCGTTCGAAATAGAGATTGTAACGGATCGGACAGACGTTCGTGATGCCCAGACAGTAAGCGACCAGGGAGGCCGCGCCGGAGCCGCGACCGCAGATGCGGCGCTGTTTCCTGGTGCCGTCCGGATGCAGTGGCGAAACGATATCGCGCACCACCAGGAAATAGGACGAAAAGCCCATCTGTTCGATGATGCCCAGTTCATAGTCCAGGCGGCTGATCACCTGGTCGGGCGGCCGGGTTCCGTAGCGGCTTCGAGCCCCCTCATGGGCCTGGCGGCGCAGCACAGCGCCGGCGGACAATGTTTCCCGCCCCTTCCAGGGCGGCATCAGCAGACCGGCGTGCGGCCGGGTAAACGAACAGCGCTCGGCAAGTTCTGCGCTGGCCCGCAAGCGCCTCAGGCCAGATGGCGAAACGCCTGGCGTAGACTTCGGGGGGTTCCAGACCACCGACACCACCACCCTCCTGCAGCGGGTCAAGGACAGCTCCCCGTTCTATTGCCCGCAACAGGTGATGAGTCCGCTCCTGGCACCGATCACCCAGGTCACTGTCGGGGGTCGCCACCGCAGGGATTCCCAGGGCGGCAGCCAGGGCCCGCAGCCGACTGCCCCACCCGGTCGGCCGGCTGCCGAGATCAGCACCAGCCTGCAGTTCCAGTTCACGGCAGCTTTTGAGAACCGCCTCGGACCGGCTCAGCAGAAGCAGCCCGGTAAAAAGTGGTGCAGTCTCAGCGCAGACGGTGATCGCTCTCCTGCCGCTTGCGGCGGCTGATGATCCTGCAGAGATTGCGGTAGCCGTTGTCATCGCAGACCAGTAGAACCGCTTGATGATGACCGTCGACGGCCTGCGATCTCAACCTCGGCCCCGATTATCGGCCGGATGGCAGTCCGGCGGCAGGCAGCCAGAAAGGCCCACATCCCGTAGAGGTTATCCCGGTCGGTCAGGGCCAGTCGGCTATACCCCAAACTCTGCGGCCCGGCGACACAGGCCGTCAGGCGAGGCGGTGCCGCGCAGCAACGAAAAATATGAGCGCACCCGGAGTGGAACCATGGCCGGTGACACATCAGTGCAGCAGCGGCTGACTGCCCATCCTGACACCGCCCTGGCCAAACTTCCGGCGTATCTGGTCCATGGCCGCCAGGAGTTTCTCCTCTCTGGTTCCGCGAGCAGGGGCAGAAAAAAGCGACATCTGCGTGGAGCGGGGGTGCAACCGATCTCCAGTCAGGCGGCAGCTGCGCACCCTGGTGCGCCTCGTCAGTGCCCGTTCCAGGGCCAGCTGCGCCAGTCGTTTCAGGGACTGATCATCGGATACGCCGCAGCGCACGGATGCCTGCCGCGACACAGACGTTCCATCGGTGTAATTGAGCTGCAGACCGATCCGCCGGGCCGCCATCGAGCTGGTGCGCAGCTCCATCGCCAGCTGCGCCGACAGGGCGCTGACCACACCTTTGAGCACCGTCCGGTCGGCACAGTCATCGCTGAACAGGTATTCCCGGACCACCCGGGGCGCACTGCTCTTTTCAGGGCGTACCAGACTGTCGTCGATACCGTGGCTGAGACCGAAAAGCGACTCCCCGCGACGGCCGAACACGCCGTTCAGCTGGTGTTTTGTCAAGGCAGCCAGCTCCCCGATGCGGACGATGTTGAATTCTCTCAAACGCTGCCTCTCAAAATCGTTCAGGCCCGGCAGCAGCTCCAGCGGCAGCGGGGCCAGGAAACGCTGCTCGTCGCCGTCGCCGACGATATACTCCCCCACCGGCTTGACCAGGCGCGAGCCCACCTTGGCAACCAGCTTGTTGCCGGCCAGGCTCCAGATCGGATCGATATCGAGTTTGGATCTGATCTGCCGGTGCAGGCGCCAGCCCACATCGGGGGCTGCTCCGAACAACCGGTGGGTACCGGTAATGTCGATGTAGAGGTGCCCGTCTTCGGCGCCGTACTCCAGAACCGGGCTGTAGGCCCGGGCCTCATTGACGAAGGCGCCCATAGCCCGGCGGTAGAGATCGAAGCGGGGCGGTACGACCCGGGCCGTGCGGCTGATCCGGGCAGCCTGACTCAGGAGCATGCCCTTGCGCACCCCGTCCCGGTACGCCTCATCGCTCATGTCGTACACCGGGGCCCGGGCGGCCTGCAGCGGAGCGACGATCACCGGTTTACGGCGCAGCGTCTGGTCAACCACCCGTTCGACGGCCACGGCAAAATCGGCAACGTTGAGGTGCAGGATGAAACGGTGGCTGTTCATCAGCCGTGCGGCCCCGGCTCCGTTTTTTTTCTTATCAGGGAATCGAGCAGCAGGGCATTGCGCGGCGCCTGACCACGCACATGATTGTTGAAAAAAATCACGCCGCGCCCGGCCCGGCTCGACAAACCGCTGAGCTCATTTTCACACCATTGGCCAAGCTCGTCCCCGGAGTAGTCGTAATCGAATTTTTTCTGCATATTACCTTTTTTCCAATCCTTTTTGTTTCTCCCGTGGAAACGCACATAGAAAAGGGCCGGGTTGGTGACCACATCGAGGCAGGGAAAAAGACCCGGCAGTTCAGGTTCATCGACGCTGACCAGGGTTGATCGCCGCCGTTCGAGTTCGGCAAAAACGGAATCGACCGCCCAGGAAACATGGCGAAACTCAACGGCGACCGGCATCCCCTCGAGGCAATCGAGCAGTTCGGCCAGAAAACGCCGGTTGGTGATCGTGCGGTCAAAGCCGGGCGGCAGCTGCACCAGGATGGCAACCAGTCTTTTTCCCAGGGCTCCGATTCCCCGGCGGTAGCGCTGAACCTGCTCCCGCCAGTCGTCTTCACGCTCATGGGTCACGGTCCGGATCAGTTTGGCGGCAAAGAGCAGGTGGGCGGGAGCGGCGGCAAGCATCCGGGTCAGAACATCGGAGCGGGCCATCTGGTACCAGGTATAGTTGAGCTCGACAACGGAAAAGCGTTGCCCGTACAGGCCAAGCATCGACGCCGTCCGGGTGCCGGGCGGATAAAAGCCGTTTTCCACCCATTCAAGGTAAGAGTATCCGCTGGTCCCGGTCATCACCACGCAGGGGGATGAAGCCTGGGGCCGCCGGATCAGGGTCATAGCCGGCCCCTTCATCTCCTGGCTTCGCATCGAGTCCGGGTATCAGCCCGGAAGCCTGGCAAAACTGGGGTGCCCGGCCCGGACGATGCCGACCACCTTCCCCTGCACCAGGACTTCGCTGAAACCGTAGCGCATGACCTGGTAATCAGGGTTTTCGGGGTGCAGCTCGATACCGCCGGAACGCAGAAAAAACCGTTTTATGGTGGCCTCTTCCTGGTTGATCAAGGCGGCCACGACCTCTCCGTTTTCAGCATACTGCCGCGGCTCGCAGATGGCGATATCGTCATCGAAGATACCGGCACCGCGCATCGAGTCCCCGCTGACGCGCAGACAGAACAGGCTCTCACCCCCGAAAAGCTGGTCATCGACGATCACGCTGCCGTCCCATTCCTGCTGGGCGTACATCGGCAGACCGGCGGTTACCCGGCCAATAATCGGCAGCTCGCGGCCCAGGGGACGCCGGGGCCGGCGACCTTCCGGCAGCAGGCGTACGGTCCGGCTGTAGCGCCCCTCCCGGGCCACCAGCCCCTTCTTCTCGAGCTGGGCCAGAAGCTGGGCCACAGCATTGTGGCTGATTTCGAGTTCCCCGGCCGCCTGCCGCAGGCTGGGCAGTTCTCCCTGGTCCCGGAGCCGTCGTTTCAGATAGTCGAAAAAGTGCTGCTGTTTTTGCGTCAGCATAGCCCGCCTCCAATGTATATGTACATTTTTACCTTATAGACAAACTTTACCCCAATGTCAATGTACAATTTCGCCCATGACAATCCGCCCGGGACCGGGTGGCGGTGGCCGCCGTACCAGCGGTTAGCGGTCGATTCTGGAAATGGCCAGCTTCAGGCCGAGAAGGATGAACAGGCCGCCGTTGAGCCTGCGCAGACGCCCGGAGGTTCGCTCGGAATCGCCCAGCCTTCGGCCGATGCCCGAGGCGAACAGGGCGACAATGACACACCAGATAGTGCCGGTGGTGATGAATATCATACCGAGCACGATAAACGAAAGTACCTTGTCGGGGCTTGACGCTGCAATGAACTGGGGCAGAAAGGCGAGAAAGAAGATGGCCACCTTGGGGTTGAGCACATTGGTCAGCACACCCTGGCGGTAGATGCGCAGCAGCCCGGCCCGCGGCCGGCTCTCAGTGGACGAACGGTCGGACCCGGGTCTGTCGATGATCAGCCTGATGCCCTGGTAGACCAGGTAGGCGGCACCGAGATATTTCACCACCGTAAAGGCCGAGGCCGAAGCGGCGAGCATGGCGGACAGCCCGAAAGCACCGAGCAGCGTGTGGATTATCGCGCCGCTGCTGATACCGAGGGCGGCGCAGACGCCGGCTCCCCGACCCTGGGCCAGGCTGCGTCCGATTATGTAGAGGGTATCGGGCCCGGGGTAGAGGTTGAGCAATATCCCGGCCCCGACGAAAACCAGAGGGTTTTCAAGACCCGCGATTATCACAGCCGGCCTTCAGTCGACGGGCCCTGAGGCCCCGACACGGGAGCGGCAGGAAGGACATTTCCGGGGTGGATGCCACTATACAACAGCGGGGCCGGTATCATCGAGGTCAAAGGTTCCCGCCTCGACCTCCTGGTCGATTTCCTTGAGGCTCTGGCGCATCTGTTTGAGTGCCTGGCGAATACGGTTCTCGTTCTCGACCAGCGCCAGCCGCAGCCAGCCGTCGCCTTCTTCACCAAATCCGGCACCGGGGGCGACCGCCACATTGGCCCTGCTCATCATCTCCACGGCGAAACGGACTGAGCCCATACGGCTGTAAGGCTCGGGAATCTTCACCCAGAGAAACATCCCGGCTTTGGGCGTTTCCACCTCCCAGCCCATGCGAACCAGCCCTTCGCAGAGGACATCCCGGCGATTCTGATAGGCGGCCGCCTGTTCGCTTATGTCATCGTCGCAGTCGCGCATGGCCACGATGCCGGCAATCTGGATGGCCGAAAAGATACCGTAGTCATAATAGCCTTTTATCTTGGCCAGCCCCTCGATAATCTGCCTGTTGCCGACACAATAGCCGAGGCGCCAGCCGGCCATGTTGTAGGATTTGGAAAAGGAGCCGAACTCGACGCCCACATCGAGCCCGCCCTCGACCTCGAGAAAGCTCGGGGCCACATAGCCGTCGAAGGTGATCTTGGCATAGGCGAAGTCATTGATCACCATAAATCCGTAACGCTTGGCATAGGTGACGACTTCACGGAACAGCTCTTTGGAGGCCAGGGTACCGGTCGGGTTATGGGGAAAATTGAGCATCAGCAGCTTCGGGCCCGGGTAGAGCGAGCGGCACATGCCCACCAGCTGGCCCAGAAACTCCTCTTCGTTGCCCAGCGGGATGCGCAGCACATTGGCCCCGGCGATCACCGCGGCATAGACATGGATCGGGAACGCCGGGGCCGGCACCAGGACCGTGTCGCCGGGGCCGAGCAGCGCCAGGCACATGTGCGAGATGCCTTCTTTCGAGCCAATGGTGCAGATTACGTCGTCGTCCCCGGTGAGCTCGACACCATAATTGCGCCTGTAATAGAGGGCTATTTCCCGCTTCAGGTTTTTCATGCCGCCGGCGATGGCCGGGTAGCGGTGTATCTTCGGATCAGCCGCGACCTCACAGAGTTTCTCGGTGACGGTTCCGGGGGCGGGGTCGATCGGATTGCCCATCCCCAGATCGATTACATCATCGCCCTGCCAGCGCTTCTCCATCTTCATCTTGTTAATCATGCCGAACAGATAGGGCGGCAGCTGGTTCATACGGTCGGCAAACCGGACCTGAAACGGTTTTGACATCTTTTATGTTCCTCCTGTATCGATCACGACGCTGAATGGCTGCACAGGCAGACCCGGATATTTATCTCAGCTGAGAACGGTATTGTGCGGTGTTTATCGGCGTAAGTCAACACCATAATGGCCGGCCGGAGAGCGGCACTGGCAATTAAGCCGTTGGCGGTGATCCATTACCGCGGAATGGTCGGATCGAACACCGGGCAGCGCTCAACCAGATTGTCAGAAATGCGGAAAAACTGTCAAATGGTTCTGCACAGCCTGCCGAAGCCGCCCGGTATGGTGCCGGAGGACCAGAAAACTCTGCCGTGCTTATAGTCGACGAACCAGTAGCCGCCGGGTTTGCGCGGGCAGGCCGTAAATATGAACGGCTGCTCCTTGGAGAAGTTGGTATTGAGGTGGATGTCCTTGATGTTTGCTTCCGGCTCCATCAGCGACATGGCCTCCTCGACCGAAGGCAGACGCCAGTCGCGATAACCGTGCAGGCCCGTCTCGCTGATCTGCTCAACCAGTCTGTTCATCGACCTGATGGAAGTGATATCGAGACCATCACGCTGCCACATCAGGGAGGTCCGAGTGTCGACGATGATATGCTTGCCGTGCTGATGCAGGTGGTTTTCGAAGCGGCCCGAGGTGTTGAGCTCGCCATCGAAAAAATTATACTGCCTGACAATGTTTCCGATGTCCTCATCGGACAACTCGGTGGCTGCAGCCGGCAGTATGACCTGGCCGGGCTCTTTGCTGCCCTCGGCCCAGCGCGGCAGCAACATACCCATATCTTCATGGGTCACCTTTTCGGTAAGCGGCATGACCAGGCTGTTGTCGCCGTCATCGAGGACATGATCGATCAGCCAGTCGCGGATCCGGTCGTTTATCGCGAAGCTCCGGTCGTAGAAGGCCACCTCGCCCTGGTTGTCGACGCAGGATGAGATAAGTTCGAAGGGGGCCTGAATTTCAGCGATGATCTCGGCATGCTTGACCCCGCGCTCCATCAGGCAGAGCTTGGGCTTGTCACCCCAGTTGTCGATGAAGAAATAATAGATTCGTTCAGCGTTGTTGCGGACCCGCTCCCGCCCCCCCCACGACTCGTAGGTACCGAACGTCAACTCAGGCGTCATCTCCCAGTCGATGGAGTTGATGATTTTGTCTCCGACTCTTATCTTATGAAACATGCCCATGTGTTGCCCCTCCTGCTGTCTGGTTGTCGTGGATACGGGATGCAAATCCTGGCCAAGCGCGATTAATATGGTACAATCACTGCACCTGCTCATTATGGATTATAAGAATCATTCTCATTTTGTCTATGACTGTACACACCCCGCAAACCGAGGCGGGCAGACCATTACCAATGGGGCCGAGCTGGACTGAACAGGGAATCAATTTCGCCCTGTTCTCCCGCCACGCCCGATCGGTCTCCCTGTTGTTCAGATATGGCGATGGGGACCCGCTCCTGGAGATCCCCCTGGACCCGGTCACCAACAGAACCGGTGACATCTGGCATATCTGCCTGAAAAACGATGGCAGACCAATCTGCTACGGCTATCGCATCGTCCAGGAACCGAGGCAGGGATGGCAGCTGGACACGGGCGATTTCATCGCCATCGATCCCTACTGCAATCAGCATCGCGCCAGAGGCTGGGGCGCCCCTTCGATGGCCGGCAAAGAGCCGGTCTGTGTGGCCGCCGGGCCGGTTGATTTCGACTGGCAGGGCGACCGCCCCCTGCTGATTCCAGCCGCTGAAACCATCATCTACGAGATGCATGTGCGCGGTCTCACCCGTCACCCGACTTCAACGGTGAAGGCCCCGGGAACCTTCAGCGGCGTGGTCGAGAAAATACCCTACCTCAAAGAGCTGGGCATAACCGCCGTCGAGCTGCTGCCGATCACCGAGTGGGATGAAACCGACAACCGGTTCGTCAATCCCCAATCAGGGCAGCCCCTGCTCAACTACTGGGGCTACAACCCCCTCTCCTTCTTTGCCCTGCGCTCGGGGCTGGCGGCCAATCCGGACGAGGCAGTGAACGAGTTCAAATATCTGGTCCGCAGTCTGCATCAGGCAGGTATCGAGGTGATCCTCGACCTGGTATTCAACCACACCGCAGAAAGCGACCTGAGCGGCACGACCTCGGGTTTCAGGGCCATCGACAACCACACCTATTACCTGATCGACCGGCAAGCAAACGACTACCTTAACTTTACCGGCTGCGGCAATACGGTGAATACCAACCACCCGGTGGTTCGGCAGATGATCATCGACTCGCTGAGATATTTCGTCAGCGAGTTCCATGTCGACGGATTCCGTTTCGACCTGGCCGCCATTTTCAACCGCGATAGTGACGGCGTCCCGATCGACAACAGTCCGCTTGTCGAAATGATCGCTGAAGACCCGGTGCTGAGAAACTGCAAAATGATTGCCGAGGCCTGGGATGCTGCCGGCCTCTACCAGGTCGGCAGCTTTTCCGCCAGCAGACGGTGGGCGGAGTGGAACGGCAGATACCGGGACGATGTCCGCACCTTCATGGCCGGCCACCCCGACTCCGTTCACAATCTGGCCACCCGCATTGCCGGCAGCTCCGACCTCTACCAGGACGACGGCCGGGGGCCGCTCAACTCAGTCAACTTTGTCACCAGCCACGACGGCTTCACTCTCTATGACCTGGTCAGCTACAATAACAAATACAACGAGGCCAATGGTGAGCAGAGCCGGGACGGGGAAAACCACAACCTGAGCTGGAACAGCGGCTTCGAAGGGAGCCCGGCCCCGCGGCGTATCGAGCAGTTCAGACTGCGGCGGATCAAGACCCTTGCAGCCCTGCTGCTGATCTCCCAGGGTATGCCGATGATCTGCGCCGGTGACGAAATCGGCCGAACCCAGCACGGCAACAACAACACCTGGTGCCAGGACAGCGAGATCAACTGGATGAACTGGCGCTTGTCCGAGACTGATGGCGCGCTTTTAAGATTCTTCAGCAAGTGTATCGAGCTGCGCAAACGATACCCCGTTTTCAGAAGAACGGATTTTTTCAGAAACGGCGATGAAACCATCCCGGATCAGCCCCCGGAGATCATCTGGCAGTCTCTGAATCCGGGGATCGAGGACTGGAGCCCCCATAGCCGTGAGTTGGGTTTTCTGCTCAGCGGTTCCCCATCTCCCGGCGACAGCGGGCCCAGCTTCTTCGTCATGATCAACGGCAGGCGCCAGACCCAGAAATCATTTACCATCCCCCACCCTGCCGGTTATCAGGCCCATCCAGCCTGGGGCAGGATTATCGACACGGCCGCGGCCGGCCCGGACGATTATATCGAAATCGAGGCGGCGCCGACGATTTTTCCCGGCTCCACCTGCCTGGTCGAACCGATGGCCCTGGTGATCCTGAGGTCCAGGGAGCAAAGCTCATGACTGCTACAAATCACACGGAACAGATGTCACCTCAGCAGAAACCGCTGTTATTGATGCTGGGCGACTCACTGATCGACTACGGTGAGTGGCACCGTCGAATGGAGAACTACCGGGTGATCAGCAGCGGCGTCCCCGGGGAGCGCTGTGAAGAACTGCTGAGCCGCCTCGCCGGCCAGACGGCAGAGCGTGGGCCTGGCCGAAGGCCGGCGGCGATCGTCATAATGAGCGGCACCAACAATATCGCCTTTGGCGACCTCTCCTTCGTCACGGTGATCAAACGAGTCATCGTCATCCTGCAGGATCGCCACCCCCGATCGGAGATACTGCTGACCAGCCTGCTCCCGTATGAGATTCCCGGCCTCATCGACACGGTCCACGCGGCCAATGAACAGATGCGGATGATTTGTGCCGAAAGCGGCAGCCGCTACTTCGATTTGTGCACTGAATTCGAAAACAGTTTCGATCCGCTGTTCGACTATGACGGCGTTCACCTGAGCAACTACGGCTACCGGCTGTGGGCCGCCATGCTGGACCGATATTTAGCTAATCTGCTTGCAAATAAGGACGATTGATTTATCGTAGCTCAATCTTCATTTCTGCTGTTTGATGCCATTTGGTAACGTTATTCGAGGAGATTTCCCATGCTGCAGCGACTTTCAAGGCCCTTTTCCATCATATCCGCATCTACCCTGGTGTTCAGCCTGGCTCTGTTGATCACGCTCCGCCCCCAGGCCCAGGCCGCCGACATTGCCGGAACCATTCTGGAAACCATGGATGCCTCCGGCTACACCTACATGCACCTGGACACCGCTGAGGGACAGCTGTGGGTAGCCATCCCTCAATCACCGGTGAGCAAAGGCGAAAAAATCGCGGTGCGGGAAGGCATGGTGATGAAAGACTTTCACTCCAACTCGTTTAGCCGCACCTTTGACTCAATTGTCTTCTCTCCGGGCGTGGTCGGAGCCAAACCGGCCAGTCCCCATGGGAAATCGGCCAGCCAACCTGAATCTGTCGACAATTCCTTTGCCGCAGCGGTGCAGGCCGAGCGCGACAGCACCGGCGCCGGAGCAGCGGCACCAGTGCAGCCCGAGCAGGGCAGTGCCGGAAGCATGGGAGCCATTGCCCCGTTCTCCGACACCGTGGTCGAAAAAGCTGAGGGCGACAACAGTTATACCGTGGCGGAGATTTTTGCCAGGGCCAAGGAGCTGGACGGCACGAAAGTGCGTGTCAGGGGCCAGGTGGTGAAGTTCAATGCCAACATCATGGGCAAGAACTGGCTCCACCTCCAGGACGGCAGCGGCGACCCGATGCAGAACACCCATGATCTGGTGGTCACCACTACCGATGAGTTGAGCACCCCGAAGGTCATCACCATCGAAGGGGTGGTCACCGCCGACAAGGATTTTGGCGCCGGTTACTCCTACGCGGTCATTGTCGAAGAGAGCGCCATCATCAGCCAGTAGACAGCGGCTAAACAGGTTAAAACAACCATGCCCAGACCGGTCACCCCCATAGACCCGGGCCTGATCGGCTTCGACTTCGACGGCGTCATCGCCGATATCGGTGAAGCGTTCGTCCGCCTGGCCTGTACCAGATACGGATACTGCGACCTGGCTCTTGAGCACATCAGCAGCTTTCAGGTCGATGAGTGCATCGATCTGCCGGCGTCGGTCATCGAACAGATCTTCGATGACATCCTGGACAATTCGATCGCTACCGGGCTCAAGCCGATAGAGGGCTCCATCGATGCCCTCAAACGACTCAGCGCCCGTGGACCGTTGACGATCATCACCGCCCGGCCCCGGGTCGAACCGGTCCATGACTGGCTGATGCACCACTTCGATCAGCACCACTGCGAGATCAGGCTGGTCTCGTCGGGTCACCACGACGACAAGGAACGCTTCATCCGTGAGCACAACATCGTCTATTTCATCGACGACCGGGCCGATACCTGTAAAATGCTGGCCCAGTCCGGGCTCAAGCCCCTGGTCTTCGCCCAGCCCTGGAACCGCGATCAGCATGACCTGCCTTCCGTGAACAGCTGGAAGGAAATAATCGAACTCCTCGAACTGTAAGCCCCCCACCGATGGACTGTCCCCATTGCAACAAGCCGATTCCGCCGAGGAATCCGGTGCCGACCGTCGATATTATCATCGAAGTCGGGGGTGCAATCGTGCTGATCAAGAGGAAGAACCCGCCACACGGCTGGGCCCTGCCCGGAGGCTTTGTCGATTACGGCGAATCGTATGAACAGGCGGCGGCCCGGGAGGCTCTCGAGGAAACCGGCATTGCCGTGGAAAATCTGCGCCAGTTTCGCACCTACTCAGACCCCGAGCGGGATTCCAGGATGCACACGGCCTCGACGGTGTTCATCGCCTCCGGCAATCAGAAGCCCAGAGCGGGGGACGATGCCGCCAGGGCGGATCTGTTCAGAAAGGATAACCTGCCGGCGCTGGTATTTGACCACGCCAGGATCCTGGACGATTACTTTTCTCTGGGCCTCTAACCAGAAGGGAGGCGCGGGGAAAGCTAAAAAAAGGTGTTCAGCAACCAGAACACCAGTGCCCCCGTGCCCACGGAGGAATAGAGGAGCAGTCAGGGGATGCAGTCGCTGCCGTAGCGTTTGGCGATAACGGTAAACACGCCAATGCCGGCCAGCACCGAGATAATTAGGATTACGATCGTTTTCATCGTCTCATCGCACCACTTTCGCGACACTTTTCTTGCGCAGCCTGATCGACGCAGGAGTTACCTCGACCAGTTCATCATCGTTGATAAACGACAGACAATCCTCGAGGCTCAAAATGGTGGGCGGCGTCAGCACAACCGCGTCATCGGTGCCGGAGGCCCTGACATTGGTCAGTTTCTTGCCCTTGGCCGGATTCACCACCAGGTCACCCGAACGGCAGTTTTCACCAATGATCTGGCCGGGATACAGATCAATCCCGGGACCGATAAAAAGGGTCCCACGATCCTGCAGGTTGCACAAGGCGTAAGCCACCGAGGTACACGGCTCCTTGACCGCCAGCACGCCGTTTATGCGATTGGCGATGTCCCCGGCATGCGGATAATAGCCTTCAAAAACATAGCCCATGGTGCCCATGCCCTTGGTATCGGTCATGAATCGGGGCCGGTAGCCGAGCAGGCCGCGGGTCGGAATCTTGAAGACCATGCGGGTCATGCCGTGGGCCTGGCTCATTTCTTCCATCTGGCCCTTGAGCATACCCAGCCGTTCGATCACCGGGCCCTGCACCTTTTCATCGACATCAACGGTCAGCTTTTCATAGGGTTCGAGAAGCTGCCCGTTTTCCCGCCGCATGATAACCTGGGGCCTGGTCACCTGCAGTTCGTAGCCTTCGCGACGCATTTTCTCGATCAGGATCGACAGATGGAGTTCCCCCCGGCCTGACACCTTGAACCCCACCCCCTCCTGGAGCGGCTCCACCTGCAAGGCAACATCGACCAGGGTCTCCCGGTCGAGCCGCTCCTTGAGATGGCGTGAAGTCACATATTTACCCTCACGGCCGGCAAAGGGCGAGTCGTTGGGGATGAAGTCCATCGAAATGGTCGGCGGATCGATATCGATCAGCGGCAGTGGCCGCGGCGAGTCCGGGTCGGTGAAGGTGACTCCGACGGTGACATCATCCATGCCGGCCACAGCGACGATCTCGCCGGTTGTGGCGGCATCGACGCTTACTTTTCGATCCTGCTCGAAGCGGAAGATCTTGGATATCCGCACCGGTTTGATGGAGCCGTCCCTGCGGGCCACCGCAATCGGCTGATTCAGGGCCAGGGTGCCGTTGACCACCTTGCCGATGCCCAGTCTGCCGAGATAGGGCGAATAGTCGATGGTCCCCACCTGCATCTGCAGTTCCGCCTCGGCCGAGCCGGTGGGCGGTGGGGTATGATCGACAATCATCTGGGAAACCAGCGTCATGGAGCCGCCGCCCTCGATCGGCTCATCGGGGTCGGCCAGGGCGTATCCCTGTTTGGCCGAGGCATAGAGTACCGGAAAATCGAGAATCTCGTCGGGGGCGTTGAGCTTGACGAAAAGATCGAATACCTGATCGACCACCCAGGCACAGCGGGCCGCGGGCTTATCGATCTTGTTGACCACGACGATGACCGGCAGACTGTTCTCCAGCGCCTTCTTGAGCACGAAATAGGTCTGCGGCATCGGCCCTTCCTGGGCGTCCACCAGCAGCAGGGCACCGTCCGCCATTCTCAGCACCCGCTCCACCTGCCCGCCGAAATCGGCATGTCCCGGCGTATCGATGATATTGATGGTATAATCGCCGAACCGATAGGAGCCGTTCTTGGCGGTTATGGTAATGCCGCGCTCCCGCTCCAGGTCCATCGAGTCCATCAGCCGCTCGGCAACCTCCTGATTATCCCGGAAGGCCCCTGAATGACGGAAGAGCTGATCGATCAGGGTGGTCTTACCGTGATCCACATGGGCGATGATCGCCACATTTCTGATATATTTCTGTTGCATCCTGGTTACACCTGGCAGCCGTCGGGCCGATGGTAGATTCAAGTACTCAAGCAAGCGTCGTAAATGACAAAAGGGCGGCCACCATACACCAGGTCCGAAGAGATGTAAAGGACGCTTCCGCCGGGCTGCTCAGAGCCTGGCCAGGACCTTCTGCCGGGCCGCCGCAGAGCGGCGCAGCGCGGCCACCTGATCATCGGCGTAGTCATAGACCAGCGGCACTTTGTTTTCCGCCGGCCTGAGGATCCGGCCGATGACCTGAACCAGTCTCCCCTCAAAAGTTATCGGCGTGGTCAGAAAGAGGCTCGACAGACCTGAACAGTCAAACCCCTCGCTGATCAGCTGCAGCGTCGCCACCAGCACCTGGACCCGGCCGTTCTGCACATCGGCGACAATCTGGTTGCGCCTGTCCGGCGGGATCTGGCCGGTCAGCAGCTGCACCGACACCTGATGTTTCTGGAGCAGCTCGACGAACACCTGGCAGTGACTCACCCGATCCGAGACCACCAGAGCGGTCGAATCGGGGTCGCCGGCAACGTGGTTCAGGATATCGGCGGCAATCTGCCGGTTGCGGCCCTCATGCTTGGTCAGGGCCGTGATCAGGGCCTGGTAGTCCCCCCGGTAGGCATAGGTGAAGTCGGTGGTATTGCGGATTATCTTGGGCTTGAGCACCGCCCCTGAAACCTTGAGCTGCATCGGGTCCACCGAATGAATCCGGTCCCCCATAAAGTAGTAAATCAGCCGGGTCATGCCCTCGTCGCTGCGAAAGGCAGTGGCCGACAGGCCGAGGAGGAAATAGCTGTCGAACCGGGAGACGACATCGGTGAACAGGGTGGCGGGCACCCGGTGGCACTCATCGACAATCAGGTGACCGAACTCGGGAACCAGCTCCTCGGCCCTTTTCCGGGCGCTGTTGACGATGGCCACGGTCAGGGGCCGGACATCTAACTTGCCGTCGCCGATCAGACCGGCCTCGATGTTCATGAACTCCTCGATGCGGTCGCGCCACTGATAGAGAAGCTCTTTGGTGTGCACGATAACGATGGTCGGCTGCCGTCTCCGGCAGACGGCAGCCAGGGCCATGATGGTCTTACCGCTTCCGGTTCCGGCCTCGAGCACCCCGAACGAACGCGAACAGATACTTTCCACTGCCTGCTGCTGGTACGGGCGCAGTTCGGCCCGGAAATAAAAATCATGCTCATCCAGCCGCCGCCGCTGATCGATAATTTCAGCTTCGACCCCCCGGTCCCGGCACAGCTCGATGGCCCGATTGGCAAATCCACGGGGAAAGCGGAGACCGCTCAACTCCTGCTCGTAGTAGTAGAGTTTGGGCTTGAGTTTTTTGCCGATCCACCGCCCGTAACGTTTGGCAGCGATATACTTGGGATTGTCGATGGTCAATCGATCCTTGAGATCCTGCTCCAGGTCCTGGTCGATGTTTTCAAGAAGACAATCACAGGAGACGGTGAGTCTGGCCATCGGCTGATTCATTGGTTGAGCCATGGGGAGATAAGCGATCTGTTGTACGGCTCTGTAAAAATAGTTTAGGTAAACCGAATCGATAGAGTATGCTGCGTAACGGGTTCAACTGGTCGAACCTGCAGCTCAGATGTCATGATATTAACCTTACCCTCGCTGTTTGTCGTTATGAAAAAATTTCTGCTGATCGCTGTTCTTCTGTTCATAGTGCCGATTTCCCCGCTGTCTGCCGACAACCAGTCAATTCTGCTCAGACTGCCCGAACCGGTGGTCGCCGACATTGTCAAAGCATCCCTGCCCTTCACCGTACAGCATAATTCCGACAGCCTGACCGGCAGCATCTCGGTGACGCGCATCGATCAGCTGGTCTTCAAGGACCAGGCGCTGTCAGCCGCCATGTCGCTCAACGGCCGTGAGGTGCAGCTCAACACCAGCATGGGCGGCCACCAGATCCGCCTCAACGTCGGCAATGTCGATCTGAACTTCGATGTTTCAGCTCAGCTGCGTTTTGACCGCAGCAGCCAGACCCTTTTCATCCGCCCGACCATCAGCGGTCTGGATCAGCAGACCGGCCAGAACAACGAGGCGGCCAAACTCATCGCCGCCCTGTTCAATGACCAGGAGCTTCCGATAGCACTGGACAAACTGCAGCCGATCATAACCGATATCGGCAGCAGCGAGCTGATCATCGACACCCTGGTCAATGACGTCCTTCTCAAGCCGGGATCTATCGATATCCTGCTCACCCCGACAACCCGCATCAGAGAAAAATAACGGCGGAAAGAGGTGGTATTGACAGGCTGCAAGGCTTTGCTATAATCAGTCGCACGATGCTCTTAGCTATAGAATCCGAGAAGAATCTGGGAAAATTGTATTTCACCTGATAATTAGTCTATCCCGGCTGATTTTCTATTGTCCTTTCTGATAAAAAGAATTATTATCAAATACTTTTTTTGTGCAGGAGGAACTGCTCTCAGTTCCGCAACCAATCACCTTATCTGGAGTCAATTATGAGTAAAACGAAAGAAAACCTGGAAGCCGCATTTGCCGGTGAGTCCATGGCCAGAAACAAGTACACCTTTTTTGCCAAAGTTGCCCGCAAGGAGGGATACCATTACATTGCCAAACTGTTCGAAGAGACGGCAATCAATGAAATGCGCCATGCCAACGACCATTTCAAGCTTTTAGGCGGCATCGGCGACACCATTGCCAACCTGCAGGAAGCAATCGACGGCGAAGATTACGAGACCACCACCATGTATCCCGATTTTGCCAAAATCGCCAAAGAGGAGGGCAACATGGAGGCGGCGATGAAATTCGAGCAGATCGGCAAGGTCGAGGCCGAGCATCGTGAGCGCTACAAGAAACTGCAGGCCCGCGTCAAGGCCGGCACCGTGTTCACCAGGGACGAACCGATTACCTGGAAATGCAGCCTCTGCGGCTACAAACACACCGGCACCGAGCCGCCGGAGAAATGCCCGGCCTGTCAGCATGGCCGTGAATACTACGAGCCGGCCAACCTTGAAGCGGATCTCTAAAATCGTATAAGCTGAGAAAGCCCCAGAACCACTCGGCTTCTTTAGCACCACACAAAGGCGTTTTGGGCTCAGGCCGAAAACGCCTTTTCATTATCACTGCCGCTCTTTCGGTACCTGCTGGGCGACTGCCCGGTCCAGCGCTTGAAAGATCGGGAAAAGGTGGAGAGATCGGCAAATCCGAGGATAAAAGCAACCTCGGTAAGATCGTTGCCGATGTCTCTGACATAGCGCTGGGCCAGCTCCTTGCGGGTTGTGTTGAGCAGCTGCTGGTAGGTGGTTCCCTCTAGTTTGAGTTCCCTCTGAAGTTTCCGGGTCGACATGCCGAGCTGCCGGGCGACGGCATCCACGGTGACCATACCGTCAGGAAGCTGAGCGGCCAGCACCCTCTGAACTGAACGAATCAGCCGCACTTCCGAAAGCCGGGAAATATAGTCCTCCATGATTCGGTCATGGAACTGGGCCAGATACTCGTCAGCGCTTCGCAACGGTTTGTCGACGTCGGCCAGCGAAAAGGAGATTACCGGCGCCGGGCGATTGAGCCGGACCCTGCAGTTGAAGAATTTTTCGTAGCGGTCCAGGCACTGATACTGGTTGTGAGTCATTTCCACCTGTCTGGGATCGAGCCGTTTCCTGAAATTGAGCCGGCTGCTGTCCAGGATATAAGTCAGCGCGGCATCTTCCCGAGCCGCAGACCACGGCTCCTCTTCATTCCAGTTCAGCCGGACATGCACCATACTGCGCTCGGCATCATCGACGAGTTCACCAAATCGGGCATCGGAAACGACCCGGTGGTAGCGAATCAGGCGCTCCAGCCCCATTCTGACCGAACCGCTGGCCAGCATCGCATAGCCAATCGTGCCGAAATGAGAGGGATGCCAGTGATCAGCGGTTTTCAGACCGAAACAGGGGTCATCGATCAGTTTCTCCATCTCGCGCCACAAATCAGAAATTGCGGTCAGTGGATAGCGGGCTCCCGGCTCGAACAGCAGATCCGGGTCGAGATTCACCCGGCGGAAAACCGGATCCGGATCAATGTTGTAATCTTCCAGGATTTCCCACAGAATGTGCTGGATACTGGCAAGTTTTGTGAGCAGCACCGCTGTCCTCCCCCTCGAACCGGTTTGTCGTCAAATGCAAAAAAATAGCCGCACAATGCAAAGAATAATCACCAGAGAGGTTATATAGTGGCCATAACCGATTAGAGGTGGCCGGGCGGCAATTCCTTCCCCCTTTTCACCGGTCATATATACCCCATATTGCCGCCCGGCTTCATTACGCCTGCCGTACAGCCCATTCCCCGTTCAATCCATCTGTTCGATAGTCAGCCCCGGCGATTCTCCGATCACCACCGCTCGATCACCCGACCCGAAGCAGTCCGGCCCAGCGGAGCACACTCAGCCGGCACCCCGTCACCCCAGGCCCTGCAAGTAAAGGCTTTGTTTGTCATTTACCATCGACAGTGGTAGACTGGCCCAACGAGATACACCCTGCAGCCACAAGGTCTTTTATGAAATTTCCGGCATTGAAAAGAGAGATTCACTCCCTACTGATCAGGCGTGTCGTTTCGGTCTGTATCCTGGCAAGCCTGCTGGCTGTCGCCGCGATCTGCTACCTGGAAATTCAGAGGGTAAAAACCAGACTGCTCAGTGATGCCGAAAAAGAATCCCACCTCTTCCTTCCGCTTTTTCTGGAAATGTATCATAATCACTCCGGCCTTGAAAGGATAGCCGTACCGTCCGAGTATGGCGACGCCATCAGCCGGACCTCATTTGTCGATATCAGGCTGTTGAATGTCAATCAGGAATTATTCTACCTGAACCAGCAGGACGGTGCAGCGGAGATCGCCGCGCGCTTTGCTGACCAGGGGCCCGGCCCGGTCTTTGCGGACGAGCCGCACGGAACCTGGATTTTTGCCGACAAACAGCTGTTTCTCAATGCCATCATTCCCGCCAGGGATGCCAACCAGGATACGGTTATTGGCTATCTCCAGGCAATATATCGCAGTTCCGCTGAGGACACCAGAGCCATAGCGACCAGGATTCTGCTCTCCTGCCTGATCGGCATCGGCAGCATCGCACTCGTTGCACTGCTGTTGTACCCGGCCCTGGTTCTACTCCACAATCGCCTGATCAAAACCGCATCAGAGCTGAACCGGGCCAACAATTTTCTGCTCAAGCAGCTGGGCAGCGCCCTGGCCAAAAGCGATGTGGGAGCGGCCGGCCACAATTACCGGGTAATCATCTACGGTGTCCGGTTGGCCGAAAAACTCAAACTGACCAGGGCTCAGATACGCAACTACATTCAGGGCGCCTTCCTGCATGACATCGGTATGCTTGAGACCGATCAGAGAACATTATTGAAACCCGGCCCGCTGGATGAAAAAGAACGCAAAAAGATGCAGGAACATGTCAAAATGGGCGGCGCCCTGATCAAACCATACCGCTGGCTGAAAGCGTCACAGAATGTCATCGCTTTTCACCACGAGAAGTATGACGGCAGCGGCTACCCGTCCGGTATCAGCCAGGACAAGATTCCGATTGAGGCGCGGATTTTCGCCATTGCCGATGCCTTCGACGCCCTGAGCTCAGACCGGCCCTACCGGCAGGCCCGGGAGCCAGGCAGCGTGATCGACGCCCTGGAACTGGAGTCGGGGGCTCACTTCGACCCGGTTCTGCTGGCGCCGTTCATCGAGATGGCCCCGCAGCTTCTTTCGATCGTCAGCAAACTCGAGGGCAAATCCCTCGAAAAAGAAGTAAACGGTGTCCTGAAAAAATACCTGAAGCTCTGAGCCGTGTCAGACTCTGACGATCGGGTCGCCGGGGCCGATCGTCCCCCCTCGATTACCCTGGCAAACACCCCCTCCCGGGGCATGATACAGTCGCCCGTTGCCTTCTTTATGGCGCAGCCGCTGTTGTGGCACTCCTTGCCGATCTGGGTGATTTCCAGCACCGCCGCCTCCCCGATCCGAATCCGGCTGCCGATACCGAGTTTTTCCAGGGCGAGGCCGCGGGTGATGATGTTTTCAGCAAAGGCACCTTTCTTAAGGGTCGGCAGCACCTCCTTGACCAGCGAGATCGATTCGGCGGCAAGCAGCGATACCTGCCGGTGCCAGTCCCCCGCATGGGCATCGCCGTCGATACCCCAATCGGTCTTCAGGGTTACTCGTTCACGCTCTTTTTTCACTGTGCCCTTTTTATCGCTGGTACACACAGCCTCAATAGTTGACATGGATGGTTCCTGGTAAGAATTGTTCATAAGATGGCTCAGTCATCCGCCGATCGAGGCCATGGACGGTTGTTCACCGCAACAGTTTGCCGATTCGGTCTGGTGACCATCGGCAAACCGTTTGTTCAGACAGCCCCTGATCCGGTCGCTGAGCTCGTCATCCGATATCCCGTTTCTGAGCAGACCCTTCAGATCGAGTACACCGTTGTCATAGAGACACACCTTGAGAATGCCCTGGGGAGTGATCCTGATCCGGTTGCAGGTGGAGCAGAAATTTCTCGAACTGCCCTCGATGACGCCCACGGTTCCGATAAATCCGGGAACCATAAATTCTCTGGCGGTGGAGGCCTGATCCGGCTGGTGTGGCCTCAGACCGGGAAATAGCTTTGCCAGTCGATCCGGCAGGGAGTATTCGACCCGATGTGCGGTCTTTTTTTCACCCGAGAACGGCATCTTTTCGATGAATCGCATACTGAGCCTGTTTCGTTCCGCCAGCCGGCCCAGTTCAAGGATCTCCGCATCGCCGGTCTCTATTGAAACCACGCTGTTGACCTTGAGGCGAATGTTCATCTCCAGCGCCCCGTAAAGTGTTTTCAGCACGTCGTCGAGACGGTCACGGCGGGTGATCGAGATGAACCGTTCACGGTCGAGGGTATCCAGGCTCAGATTGATGCCTGAAATCGGCAAGGCCCTGAGCCGCTCCAGATAGCGCCAGGTTTCGACGCCATTGGTTGTGATGACGAGCTGCTCCACCTTGAGGTCGTTTTTCAGCCGTTCGAGGAAATCCATGCAGCCGCGCCGGACAAAGGGCTCACCTCCGGTAATCCTGAGCTTGTCGATGCCCATCTCGAGAAACAGCCGGACCAGGCGCTCCAACTCCTCGTAGCTCAGGGTTTCTCCGTGGGATACCGCAGCCACCCCCTCCTCCGGCATACAGTAGGAGCAGCGCAGATTACAGCGGTCGGTGATGGCCAGGCGCAGATAGGTAATTACCCGGCCATGGTTGTCGATCAGCCGGTTTCCGCTGCTGCTGGCCGGCTTATCTGAGGGCGGAGAATCTCCCGAGGATGGCGCGTACATGGACACTCCTTTTCAAGTTCGGAAGGCAGCGCCGTTTCCACCGCTACCCTGTCGGCCTCAGCCCCTATGTCCTGCCTGACCTGCCGGCCCCGCCCGGAGCGGCAATCAGGTGAAAAGAACACGTAGGGCTTTCAGCTCGGAGTTTGTTTTCTTATGGAAATACTAATAGAGCGCAGCGGACTAAATGACAACCGTTTATTTTCTCGCCAGCACGGATTCAGGACTCAGCGTCGAGCCGGAGTGCCGGGTTGTTTCCTGGTCATGGGGGGCAAGCCAGTCGACAAGTTCTGCTATTTCCGGAACCCTGCCGACGCTTTTCAGGACGCCGTCCACCATCAGGCCCGGGACACCATAGACCTGCAGGGCGACGATGGCGCTGAAATCACTCACCCGCTCGATACGACAGTCCAGGCCGCACTCTTCGACCACCTGCCTGAGCCGCCGCTCGGCCTCATCGCAGCGCTTGCACTGCGGTCCAGCAATGAGGACATGAATCATCAGGCACCATAGAAGAGCTTCAGAACACCAAGCAGGATAACCGTGTAGAGAATCGAGGCTCCAAATCCTGCCTTCATGTAGTCTTTGGGCCGGTAGCCGCCGGGCCTCATGATCAGCGCGTTGACCTGGTGGGTCGGAAGGATGAAGGTGTTCGAGGCGGAGACCGCCACCACCAGAGCCGTCAGCATCGGATCAATGCCCATCTGGGCCGCCATGTTCATGGCCAGCGGCACCATCAGCACGGCGGCACCCACGTTGGAGGCTACCAGCGAGAAAAAGGCGGTCAGCACGGATACCAGAAAGAGCAGCAGCAGCGGCGTCATCTGGGAAAAAGCGTTGAGCACCAGGTGAGCAATATAGGCGGCCGCTCCGGTATTCTCGAAGGCGGTCCCCAGCGGGATCAGGCCGGCCAGCAGAAAAACGGTGCGCCAGTCCACCGCCTCGTAAGCCCGGTCGGCACTGATGATCCTGGTTATGATCATGCCCAGAGCCCCGGTGAGCAGGGCTATTGAAAGCTTCACCTGAAAACCCAGGACCAGCGTCAGCGACATGAACAGGAAAAAGAGAGCGCACCGGGTCCGCTCCGGTTTGAATTCCTCGCCGCGTATCTCCTCGACAAAAGCGATATCCATCTTTTCGGCGATCAGTCTGAACCGGTTCCATTTACCCTGCAGCAGCAGGGTGTCACCCTGAATCAGCGTGGTCACATTGATGTTGTCCATGATGATCTCGTCACCGCGAACGATGGCCAGCGGGTTGACCTTGTAGAGCTCCCGAAACTGAAGCTCCTCCATCGTGTGACCGGTCAGGTTGGAGTGAGGAATGACCACCCCCTCGATGATGCCGCTCTCGTCTATGGAATTGTCATCGCCAAAAAGATCGGGGGCGGGCCTGAGCTGCCATCCCAGCTCCTTGGTGAGGGTGGCCACCTTTTCATCCGAACCGATGACCCAGAGGATGTCTCCAGGCTCTATGGCATCGTCTCTGACCGGGGCGAAGTTTTTGGTGTAGCGCTCCTCGCCCTTGGCAATGCCGACCACCGTCACATGATATTTGGGCCTCAGTTCCAGCTCGCCCAGGGTCTGGGCCGGAAAAAAGGAAGGGACAACCAGCTCGTAACCGTGCCCGACCTGTTCCCCATATATCTCCTGCAGCCGTTTATCCATGCAGTCTTCATCGATGAGACAGGCATCCGCAGGCAGCAGTTTCCGGCCGAAAAGAGCGAAATAGGCAAGGATACCGACCAGCAGCGCGATGCCGATCGGGGTGACCGAAAGCAGGCCGAGCGGTGTGAAGGCGGCACCGCCCACGGCATCCGGATTATTAACCCACCAGCTCTCCATCAGGTCATTGAGCATGATCAGCGGAGAGGACCCGACCAGGGTGAGGCAGCCGCCGGTGATGGCGCAGAAGCCCATCGGCATCAGGATCTTGCCGGCCGGGATGGAAAGCTGCCGGCTGATCCTCATCGTGGCCGGTAAAAACAGTGCCGCAGCACCGATATTCTGCATGAAGCTGGAAATAATTGCCACGGTTGAGGAAACAATTACCATGATGCGGGTCTCACTGCTGCCGGCGATCTTGATAATCTGCGAGGCGACCATGTTCATGACTCCGGTCTTGTTCAGGCCGGCGCCGAGGATCATCACCGCGATAATCGACACCACCGCGTTCGAACTGAGCCCGGCAATGGCCTCCTCCGGGCTGATCACTCCGCTCATGGGCAGCAGAACCATCATCAGCAGGCCGACCAGATCGACCCGCAGCAGGTCGAAGACAAAGAGCAGGATGGCCAGGCCCAGCAGGAAGAAAACGATGATCATGTCGGTGGTCATTACGGTCGGCTCCATTCCCTGCTCCTGTGCTTACATTTTCTGACCTGGAAGCGCTGCTGGAAAATGTCGATATCGATACCCGTTCCGGTGCTCACCGATATCGGTCATATAATTCTATTATCCTGCTCAAGTGATGAAGTCAACCACCGATGGGCGGAGACCCCCTGTGCGCAGTTTTACAGAGCGGTCCCGATTAGCCTGGCCGCCGCGCCAAACTGTGCTACAATATTCACCAATCAACCCTTACACAGGAGCCAGCCATGTTCAGCCAGCGACAAGACACGATAAAACAGCTACTTGCTGAGGAGGGTCTGGACGGCCTGGTGGTCAATGCCGGTCCGAGCCTGTACTATTTCAGCGGCCTGGATTTTCACCTGATGGAACGTCCAGTCCTTTTTTTTCTCGTATCCGGGAAAAAACCGCTGATCGTTCTCCCCGAGCTCGAACGGGCCAAACTGGAACGTCCGGACTTCGAAATCGATTCTTTTACCTATTCCGATGACCCGGCCCACTGGCCGTCCGCCTTCGCTGAGGCCTGTGCTCACCTCGAGCTGGAGGGGCTGCGAATCGGTTTCGAACCCCGGCAGCTGAGAATGCTCGAGTATAGCTACCTCCGTGCAGCCTCTGAGATGACAACGCTGGTTGCAGGTGATCGTGCCGTTGCACGCTGTCGGGCCATCAAAGATGAGGGGGAGATTGAACTGATGAAGCAGGCGGTGCGTATCGCCCAGCAAAGCCTTATCCAGACGCTGCCGCTGATCAAAGCCGGCATGAGTGAGCAGGAGGTGGCAGCTGAATTGATCATCCGACTCTTTGGCAATGGATCGGAGCAGCCCCTGCCCTTTAACCCGATCGTATCGACCGGGGCCGGGGCGGCCAACCCTCACGCCAGACCGTCATCGAATCGGCTGACCCGCGGCGACCTGCTGGTGATCGACTGGGGTGCCTCCTGGCAGGGATACGTTTCGGACCTGACCAGAACCTTCGCCGTTGGAGAAGTCGACGAACAGAGCCGCCGCATCCATGCCCTGGTGCAGCAGGCGAACGAGGCAGGACGCAGCGCGGCAAAACCGGGCAGACCCTGCAGCTCGATCGACCTGGCAGCCCGCTCGGTGATCGAGGCGGCCGGCTTCGGCCCCAATTTCACGCATCGAACGGGCCACGGGATCGGCATGGAGTGTCATGAGGAACCATATATACACGGCGGCAACAGGCTTGTGCTCGAGCCGGGCATGACCTTCACCGTGGAACCGGGTATTTATCTGAGCGGCATGGGCGGGGTGCGAATAGAAGACGATGTCCTGATCACCCGGGACGGCAGCATTTCGCTCAGCGATTTACCCAGAGACCTGATCGTGCTCGATAAATAATGGTCACCAAACACTATTCTTGTTTTGCTTTACAACAAAATGGATGTAAACATTTACTGTAAAAAAACACAACCACATGATATTAAATGGGATACACATCATAAATCAACGTATATTCTGGAAAAAATGCGGTTGTTCAAGGTAGTTTTGCAGTAGCAAAAATAGTGCTGGGTTATACAATATGGGATGAATATTCTCAGCTCTAAAGCTGTCCCAAAACGTCAATTTAGTATTATCCAATTTCCGTTCTTTCAAAAAAAATTCCGCTTCTGATAATTATTACATTGAAAAATATCAGCTCATTAATATACTGATTGTGTTTTTATATTATAATCGTTCACAAACTGTTTGTTATGTGCTGAGGACAGCATTAATTGATCACATGAGAGGGAAAAAAATGGTACGCAAGACCAAGTACGATCTTGAAAAATTGAGGGAACTGGTTGTTTCCGGCAACGGAAAAACCGAAATTATGAAGGAAATGGATATCAAAAACGCGACAACTTTCAACAATCTGATTTTGAAACTGATGGACGAGGATAAAAAATATTATCAGTTGAAAGAGCCGAGAAAAACGAGACAGAAGAAGTCGGTTTCTGTAAAAATTGGTAAAAACAACACCCTCAGTCTTTCTTCCAAGGTGCTTTCCGGATCTGCTTTCAAACCCGGTGATGCATTTACGGTCAAAATTTTCAAAAATAGAATCAACCTGACCCTGGTTGAAAAGTAGACCGCCGGGAAACAGATCAGAAAAAAGCCGCTTATTCATTCCGACCACAAAAAGCGTACCTGCCGACCGGTGCGCTTCTTGTGGCCGCACTGTCATCTATCCGCCACACCGGGCCGCGGTTTCCGTCCGTCATACAAGATCACTCAGAACGAGGGAGCCAGGCTGACAGTCAGGCGATCTCCCCGCTTATAGCGGGTACGCCCCGGTTCCAGCAAGATCAGACAGTTGCCTCCCTGGTCCCGCTGCGGGTAGCCAACGACGACCCGTCCGTTATCAAGTGCGTAACAGCCATCCCTGAGACAGAGGACGGAGGCCGATTTCAGCGAAATTTCGTGCTCCAGAAAGGCTTCTGAGCGCTGCGTGTGAAAAGAAGAGAGTCCCACCATTTTTTTCAATGACGGGCCGATCAGTTCATGGAAGAGAATACGCACGGCCGAGGGCGGCCCGGGCAGACCAAAGTATGGTTTACTGCCGATCAGGCCGAAGAGCGTCGATTTGCCCGGCCGAACCTGCAGGCTGCGGTAGATGATCTCCGCCCCCGAAACGCTCAGGGCCTGGCTGAGAAGATCGTACTTTCCCGGCCCGACGCCGCCGGTGCTGATAACGATATCGGCATCCGAATCGATTATCTCGTCGAGCAGCCTGCCGATGGCCCGGGACTCGTCTGGAACAACCCCATAACCAGCCGGTTTACCGCCATATTTTCTAACCATACTGGCCAGCAGAAGATGATTGGAGGAGAATTTCTGGCCATTTTCGGGTTCCCCGTCGGCCATGACCAGTTCGCTGCCGCTGCATAAAAATGCGACCCGGGGACGACGGTGAACACTGATTGTCCAGTTGCCGGCGGCGGCAAACAGAGCAAGATGCGCCTCATTGAGCCTGGTTCCGGGGGCAACCAGCCGTTCGCCGGCCTGATAGCTGCTGCCGGCAGCACTGATGAACCGGGACGGTGCCGCCAGAGCCGCGGCCGGCACCAGCACCGTATTTTCTGACAGACGGCACACTTCCTGGGTAATCACCCGATCGCCGCCCCGGGGCATAAGCCCCCCGGTCATGATCCGATAGCACTCCCCAGGCTCGAGGCCTGCCTCATGGCAGAGGCCGGCAGGGATCTCGCCCCGCAGTCGGTACCCATATTCAGCGGTACCGGCAACCTCTCCGCTGCCACAGATAACATAGCCGTCCCGGGTCGATTGATCATAACAGGGGACCGGCAGCCGGGCAGGGTTGCTGCCGCAGACCCGGCCGAAACCGTGCTGGAGTTGAACCGGGCAGCAGTCCAGAACATCGGTATGGTCGAGAATCAGATTGATCGCCTCATCGAGCAGCATGGTGGTCCCTTCTCATCCGGGTTGAATTGGCCAACCAGCGAACAGGCTGGCACGGCCGACGGGGATGGTCAATCGCCGTACCCCGGCCGCCGGTTAAACTATTTGACACATCCCACTATCTGTGGTTATTTAGTTTATTTTGCTGTTTTCGATTTTTCATGCGTGTGGTCAGGTTTTTCCGGCAGCATGTACCACTTTGATATCATGACGCACCATAGTGTCAACAAAAGGTGTCCACACCGTCATCACGCAAACGGGGCACCGCAAGAGGATATGAACAATGAGTAAAAGAACATTTCAGCCAAGCAATATAAAGCGTAAAAGAAGCCATGGCTTTCGTGCCAGGATGAGCACCAAGGCCGGTCGTGCAATTATCAATGCCCGCAGAGCCAAGGGCCGCAAGCGACTTTCGGCCTGATATCGTTGCGGCAGTTTGGTCTTCCGAAATATTGTCTGTTACGGAAGAACTGGGAATTCGAAGCGGTATACAGGCACGGCAAACGGCTCCACGGAAAAGGTTTCACCATAATCTATCTCGCCAACAACCGTGGCCACAACCGCATCGGAATAAGCATCAGCAGAAAGTTGAAAGGAGCGGTTACCAGGAACCGGATCAAGCGGATTTTCAAAGAGTCGTTTCGGCTGAACCGGGAAAAGTATCCCCGTGACGCCGATATCGTCGTGGCCGTGAGGCCCGGCTTTTCGCTTGGTTCTCCAGATCTCATTACCGAAGCAGTGACAGGTTTATCGTCTTCGCAAGCGCCGTAACTATGGAATCAGATACCAAGCCGGGCCTGGCGGCCCGGGCCATAATCGCCTTGATTCGCGGCTATAAATACATCCTGTCACCACTGTTCCCTCCTGCCTGTCGTTTCTACCCAACCTGTTCTGCATACACACAAGAGGCCATTAAAAAGTACGGTGTCATTCGAGGAACCGGAAAAGGCTTGTGGCGCATCCTGCGCTGTCATCCTTTTTCCAGCGGCGGATACGATCCGGTGTAGCCACGGCTGATGGACCGACTCTGAGGTCTATTGCCGGCCAACCAGGCCGGCAGCAAACAAGGATCCTACAACAATCATGGACATGTACCGAGCCTTTCTGGCTATCTTAATCTCTTTTGTCATTCTGTTGGGCTACCAGTACTTTTTCGTGGGCCCGACCCAGCAGGTGCCGGTCGAAAGCGAGCAGGCAACGACCCCGGCTCCGGCCCAACAGCAGACAGCGCCGTCCCAGATAACCACGGGTCAGCCGCAACAGCCCCAGACCCTCCCAGCCCGGCCGGCAGTATCGGCTGACCAGCGGCCGGCTGAGGAAATCACTATCGATACCGAACTCTACACCGCCACGATCAGCGAGAAAGGCGGAGTAATCACCAGTTTTTTCCTGAAAAACTACCGGGAGGATAAAAGCGACGACGCACTCGGGGTCGATCTGGTGAAAACAGATCAGAACCAGGGCCAGCCGCTGTCCTTCTCCTGGGGGTCGGTGTTTGACCGTGACACACTGTACACCCTCGACAGCAGCGAGGTTACCTTCGACCCTGCAACCAACGATGCAACCATAGTCCTGCGGGCCACCAGCCCCACCGGACTGGAGGTGGTCAGGAGTTACCGGCTCAACCGGGACAGCTACCTGATCGATCACGATGTCACGGTGACCAACCTGAGCGGCCAGGTCCTTCAGGGCGAAGCAGGACTGCATCACAAGAACCTGCCCTTCAGCAAGCTGACCAAGGCTTCCAACTGGCTGTTCAGGGGGCCCGCTGTCTACAGTGAAGAGGGAGGACTGCAGGAGTTTAAACTCAAAGAGTTCGAAGACGGACCGCTGACTATCCAGGGCGGCTTCGACTGGGCTGCCTACGAGGGCACCTACTTCACCACGGCCATGATCCCGGCGCAAGGCCCGGTATCCATAACCATGGCAGCGGATGACGAACTGGTTTCCATCGACCTGCTCTCGCCCCTGGAGACGCTAGCCCCGCAGGACAGCAAGACCTATGAATACAGTCTGTTCTATGGGCCGAAAAAGCTTACGCTCCTCAACGACAGCGGCAGCGACCTTGGCAAAATCGTCAATTTCGGCTGGTTCGACATCATCGCCAGGCCGATGCTCTATCTGCTCAACTGGCTCTATTCGGTGGTGGGCAACTATGGCGTGGCGATCATCCTGGTTACCGTCATCCTGAAAGCTCTCTTCTGGCCAATCACCCAGAAGGGGCTTAAATCGATGAAAAATATGCAGAAACTGCAGCCCAAAGTGGTCAAGCTCAAGGAGAAATACAAAAACGATCCGACCCGGATGAACCAGGAGATGATGAATCTCTACAAGACCTACAAGGTAAACCCGCTGGGCGGCTGCCTGCCGATGGTTCTGCAGATTCCGGTTTTTTTCGCTCTTTACAAGGTACTGCTCCAGTCCATCGAACTGCGGCATGCACCGTTCATGCTGTGGATCAACGACCTGTCCGCTCCCGACCGACTCTACCTGGGTTTTGACATACCCTACCTGGGCGGCTTGCCGGTCCTGACCCTGCTGATGGGTGCCTCGATGTTTCTGCAGCAGAAAATGACCCCCACCACCGCCGACCCGACCCAGGCCAAAATCATGATGTTTTTGCCGCTTATTTTTACGGTCATGTTCGTGAATTTCGCTTCCGGCCTGGTTCTGTACTGGTTCGTCAACAACCTGCTCTCCATCCTTCAACAATATCTGATCAACCGGCAGAACAAGCCCGCCCCGGCCGCCAGTTGAACCAGAGAGCAGCGAGACCCCATGGTGGATAACATGTTCCAGGGATAAACTATGTCACCGAAGAATAAAGACTTTTACGGAAAAGATGTGGCCGAGGCCATAAAGCTGGCCTGCAACCATTTTGGCGTTGCTCAGGAAAACCTCACCATCGAAGTGCTGGAAACCGGATCCAAGGGGATTTTCGGTCTGATACGCCAGCGAGCCCATATTAGAGCAACAACCCAAGAGAAGAAAGACGAGGCCGCTGCAGAGCGGCCCCAGAAAAAGCCCAGGCAAAAGCCGGCAGCCGCCCCTAAAAAGGAGAAACCGGTAGCCCCCGCCAAAGAGGACATACCGGCAGCCCCGGAAAAAGAAGAAGCGCCCGCGGCGGTGGAACCTCCGCCTGCCCCTGCGGATAAGCCCGGCGACACCGGCCCCCGCGAAAAAGCAGCCGCTGCCGAACCCGTCGAATTTTCCGACGAGTCACTCGACACCGTCAAGAACGAACTGGCCGCCATTTTAGAGTTGATGGGCTGCCCGTCCACAGTCAGCGCCGAATACGACGGTACGACGGTTAACTGCCGGGTTGGCGACGAGCACCAGGAGCTTCTCACCTCGCAGGACGGCAGGGTGCTGGACAGCCTGCAGTATCTGCTGCGCAAGATCATCTCCAAGAAAATTTCCGGCCGGGTCCAGTTGAGTATCGATGTGGGTAATTACCGCGAGAAGCGCTACCAGGAGCTCCAGCAGCTCGCTGTCGACTACAGTGCCCAGGTCAAGGAAGACGGGAAAACCCAGGTTATCCCGTCTCTCAACCCCTCGGAGCGAAGAGTCGTTCACGTTGCCCTGCAGGACGACCCCGATATCAGGAGCAGAAGCGTCGGCGACGGGTTATTCAAAAAAGTTCTGATCTATAAACCCGGCAAGGGGAAAAAAAGCAATGGCCGCAAGCGGGGCCGCTCCCGGAACCGGAAAAAGAGTGAAAACGGACCCAACAACGAATCGTCATAAACCGACGATGAACGGCGCGACGAGCCGGTAAACGCATCTCCTGAGCAGGCCGGACAACCGTGTCCGGCCTTTTGCTTTTCGGAATACGACCAATGAGCGCTTTCAACCCCGACAACCCGACCATTGCAGCCATCTCAACCCCACCCGGGGCGGGCGGCATCGGTATTATCAGGATCAGCGGCGACGATTCCCTGATCATCCTCAAGAAACTATTCAAGGCAGCGAACCCACCCTGCCCCTTCCGCTCCCACCGCCTCTACTACGGTCAGGTGATCGATCCTGAGGATTTACGGATGCTCGACGAGGTCCTGGTGGTTTTCATGCGGGCACCCCGCACCTACACCAGGGAAGATGTGGTGGAGGTTCACTGTCATGGCGGCTTTCTGGTTCTGCAGTCGGTGCTCGAGCTGATTCTCGGCCAGGGCGCTCAACTGGCCGAACCAGGCGAATTCACCAAACGCGCCTTTCTAAACGGCCGCATCGATCTGACCCGGGCCGAAGCGGTTATCGACATCTTGTCGGCCCGAACCAGAAAAGGGGTTGATCTTGCCCTCGAACAGATGGGCGGTGCCCTCTACCAGGCGGTGAACACGATGCGTGCGGCCCTGGTGGAGGTTCGGGCGCTGCTGGAAACCGCCATCGATTTTCCCGAAGAAGATATCGAAATAGCCGATCACCGTGCAATTCTGGTCAAGATTCAGGATCAGGTTCAGGGGCCGCTGCAGAAACTGATTTCTCAGGCTGACAGCGGGCGCATCGTCCGGGAAGGTGTCTCGGCTGTCATCGTCGGTCGTCCCAATGTCGGGAAGTCGAGCCTGCTCAACACCCTGCTTCAGGAAGACCGGGCTCTGGTCACCCCGATTCCCGGCACCACCCGGGACACCATCGAGGAGTATATCGATATCGGTGGAATTCCGGTAAAGATCATCGATACCGCCGGCATCCGTGACCACGGGGAAGAGGTCGAGCAGCTCGGGATCAAACGGGCCAGGGACTCTATCAACCGGGCCGACCTGGTCCTGTTCCTGGTGGACGGCTCAGTCCCAATCACCGATGAGGATATTAGTCTGTTCGAAACCGTCTCCCACAAACCATTGATACCGGTGGTCAACAAAAGTGATCTGGCCCGGCGAATCGATCGCGGCGCCCATGGGCGGATGTTGACGGAAGCGGTTGATATATCCGCCCGGGAGCAGACCGGACTGGACCAGCTGAAACAGCAGATCTTTACCAGGATAACCGGCGGCAAAGAGCAGTGGCAGGAAGAGGGATGCACGCCCAATATGCGGCACAAGGCTGCCATGGTAAAGGCCCTGGGCTCTCTCTTCCGGGTTTGCGAGGGGCTTGAAAACGGACTGACCAACGACCTGATCAGCATCGATCTGCTTGAATGTCTCGCCCATTTAGGGGAGATTGTAGGTGAGACCACCACCGAAGATGTTCTTGACGTGATCTTCGAGCAATTCTGCCTGGGAAAATGATCCCTTCCATGAGCCTCCGATGAACGACCAGAGAATCAGTGTCTACGAAGATATCGACTGGCAGCTGCTGTGGCGGCAGAGCCGTGAACGCAAATCCTGGAAAAGCAAGGATTCCAGGGAGTGGGGCGAAAAGGCCGAAAGCTTTGCCGGCCGGGTAAGGGACTCCGCCTTTGTCGATCTGTTTTTGAAACATATCGAGCTGGACCAGGAAATGACTGTCCTCGATGTGGGCTGCGGGCCCGGAACCCTTGCTATCCCGATCGCCCGACAAGTCAGACAGGTTACCGCCATAGACTATTCGGCCGGCATGCTGGCGCTGGTGGAACAGCAGGCAGACCGGCAGCAGATCGCCAATATCAGGGCGCTCACCTGTGCCTGGGAGGATGACTGGTCAGCACGGGATATCGTCAAACACGACATCGCCATCGCTTCGAGATCGATGAATATCGCCGACCTGAAGGGCGGCCTTGAGAAACTCGACCGCCATGCCGCCTCGCGGGCTTACGTCGTCGAGCGGATCGCCCCGTCGCCGTTCGACCCTGATGCTTTTTCGGCCATTGGCCGGCCTTTCAGCTCCGGCCCCGATTACATCTATACGGTCAACATGCTCTACCGGCTCGGCATCCATCCCCGCATCGAGCAGATCGAACTGGCCAGCGAGATGCGCTTCGCCAATATCGACCGGGCCATGCAGAACTACCGCTGGATGTTCAGGGACCTGACAGCTAAAGAGGAACGACTTCTGGAAAATTTTCTGAGAAAAAGAATCGTCAGACAGGAAACCGATCACGTTATCATCAGAAGGGATCATCCCCAGCGCTGGGCGGTGATTTCCTGGACTCCCCGAAGAATCGGGCCATACAGAATATGAGCAATTCGAATCGATTTGACATCGCCGTTATCGGGGCCGGCCATGCCGGCTGCGAGGCTGCCCTTGCCGCCGCCCGTATGGGATGCCGTACCCTGGCCTGCGTGATCAACCTGGATACCATCGGAGCCATGTCCTGCAATCCGGCCATCGGCGGACTGGCCAAAGGCCACCTGGTGCGGGAGATCGATGCACTCGGCGGTGAGATGGCCAAAAACATTGACCAGACATCCATTCAGTTTCGTCGGCTGAACACCAGCAAAGGACCGGCGGTTCGCTCGTCACGGGCCCAGGCCGACCGGCTGCTCTATCGGCTGCGAATGAAAAAGGTCCTGGAAAACCAGGAAAACCTGACCATTCGACAGACCACCGTCGACTCGCTGATCATCAGAAACAGCCGGGTCGCCGGCCTGCGCACCTCACTCGATGAGGAGATCGAGGTTAAGGCCGTGGTGGTGGCCACCGGCACCTTTCTCAACGGCCTGATCCATGTCGGCCTGAAAAATTTTCCGGCCGGCAGGATGGGAGACAGCCCCTCACTGAGCCTGGCCTCCTGGTTCAGGGATCAGGGCTTTGGTGTGGGAAGAATGAAGACCGGCACCGTTCCCCGGCTGGACGCCAACACCATCGACTACTCGCAGCTCGAACCCCAGTTCAGCGATCAGCCGCCGGCCTTTTTCTCGTTCACCAGCCAGGGTGACTATCGCCAGCCCCAGTTTCCCTGCCATATTACCTACACCAATGAAACGACTCACCAGATCATAAGGGACTCCATCGACCAGTCACCCATGTACGCCGGGATTATCGAAGGAGTCGGCGCCCGTTACTGCCCGTCCATCGAAGACAAGGTCATGCGTTTTCCCGAAAAGGAGCGCCACCAGATTTTTCTGGAGCCCGAGGGCATCGAAACCACCGAAGTCTACCCCAACGGCCTGCCCACCAGTCTGCCGCTGGCCACCCAGGTGGCCATGATCAGAAGCATCAGGGGTCTGGAAAAGGCGGTGATCGTCAGGTCCGGCTACGCCATCGAGTACGATTACGTCGATCCGCTCGAACTGCTGCCGTCGCTGGAAACGAAACGGATTCAGGGCCTCTTCCTGGCCGGCCAGATAAACGGCACCTCGGGCTATGAGGAGGCCGCCGCCCAGGGGCTTATCGGCGGCATCAATGCGGTGCATTACTGCAGGGAGCAGGAACCGCTGGTGCTGGACCGCTCCCAGGCCTACATCGGCGTCCTGATCGACGACCTGATCACCAGGGGCACCAAGGAACCTTACCGGCTGTTTACCTCCCGGGCCGAATACCGTCTCCTGCTGCGCGAGGACAACGCCGATTCCAGGCTGTCGGAAATCGGCAACAGAATCGGTCTCTTGCCCGGCGGAACAGTATGACTTTTTCACCACAAAGCAGGCCGAGATCGATACCGGCATCACCACGCTGGAAAACTGCTGGGTCAAGCCATCGCCAGATATTGACCGGGCCCTGCAGCAGCTGAAAAGCGCCGGACTGACCCAGAAAGCAAGCCTGGCCGACCTGCTCAGAAGACCGGAGCTGAAGGTCGGTGACCTGGTCCATCTCTGTAGTGCAGAAGACAGGGGCGCGGTTAACGGCCTGTGCGGTTCGAGATTCAGTGCCGAAATTCAGCTCAGGGTCAAGTACAGGGGCTATATCGAACGGCAGGCCGAGCAGGTCGAGCGTTTCAGAAAACTGGAAACCGTCCGGATACCGCCCCAGCTCGACTACGCCACGCTCTCCGGACTGTCCAATGAGGTGGTCGAGAAGTTGAGCAAAATCAAACCCCTGTCTCTGGGGCAGGCATCGCGGATATCAGGAATTACCCCGGCCGCTATCTCGGTCCTTCAGGTCCACCTCAGAAAGCACCGTTGCGACCCCGCTGCCGGCACCGGTGAACCCAGCGGAGGATAACCCCGATGCTCCCCTTCCCCGAAATCGATCCGGTTCTGCTCCACCTGGGGCCTCTGCAGGTTCGCTGGTACGGCCTCATGTACGTTCTCGGCTTTACCGCCTCCTACCTGCTGGTCAGGCAGCAGTTGAGGAAGATGCCCTTTGACGAACTCGAACAAAATTTTGAAAATCTCAACATCGTCCTGATCCTCTCCATCATCCTCGGCGGCCGGCTTGGATATGTGCTGTTCTACAATCTGGGCTACTACCTGCAGCATCCATGGGAGATTCCGGCCACCTGGTCCGGCGGCATGTCCTTTCACGGAGCGGCGATCGGCCTGGTTGTCGGGGCCTTTATTTTCTGCCGATGGAAGAAGTTTGATTTTTTCAAGACGGCCGACCGCTACATAGTCACGATCCCCATTGGCCTGGGACTGGGGAGAATCGGCAATTTCATCAATGGGGAGTTGTTCGGCAGGCCGACGGACCTGCCATGGGGTATGGTCTTTCCCGGCGGCGGCCCGATGCCGCGCCACCCATCCCAGCTCTATGAATCGTTCTTCGAAGGCCTGGTGCTCTTTATCCTGCTCTGGTGGCTGCGTAAAAAACCATATCAGAACCAGCGCTGGTGGCCCCACGGCTCCCTGCTGGCCCTGTTTTTTGTCGGCTACGGGGTGTTGCGGTTCTTTATCGAATACACCCGGGAGCCCGACCCCCAGGTCGGCCTGATCATCGACCTCTTTTCAATGGGCCAGATCCTCTGCGTCGCAATGGTTATCGCCGGCATGCTGCTCTGGTATGCACGGATAAGGGCCGGGGGAGATGGTGTCTAGCAGGCTCAGCCGTCTTTCACCAGGTTCCGCAGCTTTTTCCCCGGTTTGAACTTGACCACCCGGTGTGCCGGGATCGATATGACCGCTCCGGTCTGGGGATTCCTGCCTTTCTGTTCGGCCCGTTCGGCGACGTGAAACGCCCCGAAACCGGAAAAGATAACCCGCTGCCCATCCTCCATTGCCTTACCCATAGTTCCCAGGACCGAATCCAGGGCTTTTGCGGCCATCACTTTGGTTACCCCGGTCGACTCGGCGATCTTGTCGATAAGTTCAGCTTTGTTCATTCCCGATATCCTTGATTGCAGATGTTGCTTAATGGGCAGGCATGGCTTAGAGCACAATCATTTAGCCTTACGCTGTATCCGGACCCCCTGCAAAATGACCGGGTTCACCGCCTGCTGCAAAAAATCATCGAAGAAGAAATACCTGCACCGGGAGCAAAAAACAATTGAGGGAATTACCCAATTATCTTTAGGTAATTTTACCTATAAGCAGTGCCATCGAAAATTCCGGAACGAACTGCAGGAAAAGCGAAGACAATGGTGGCGGGCAGCATTGAAAGCGGCGCCGAATAATTCAGCCGGCCTCAATTCTCCATGGAGACATAGCCGTTCTTGATGGCGAAATTGACCAGATCGACACTGTTCTTCATTTCGAATTTTCTCAACAGGCTGGCCCGGTGATGATCCACGGTCCGCGGGCTGAGATTGAGCTGGGATGCCATCTGCTTCGAGGTCAGACCCTCGACCACCAGCCCGAGAATCTGCTTCTCGCGTTTGGTCAACCCCTTGTAGGTCTGGGCTGAGGACGGGTTGCGGTAGGTTTTGAGCATGTCTTCAGCGAACTCATCCTCCAGGCAGGGCGAGATAAAGGTTTTTCCGTCACGTATCTTGCGGATCGCCGAGACGATTTCCTGCTCGGTATCAGTTTTAACCAGGTAGCCGTCAGCTCCCGCGGCGATAGCTCTTCGTAAAAAACGAATGCTCTTGTGCATGGTCAGCACCAGAATTTTCAGCTGCGGATAGCGTTTTTTCAGTACTTCCGTCAGTTCAATGCCGCTGACACCGGGCATTGAAATATCAAGAATCAGCAGATCGACGACCGTATGCTGGAGGGTATTGAGCAGTTCATCACCGTCACCGACTTCTCCGGCTATTTCGATGTTCGGGTCATCGGAAAGGATAATCTTGATTCCATGCCTGATCAGCACATGATCATCGGCCAGCACGATCCGGTATCTGTCCATATGGGTGTTCATCGTTTTTTCCTGGTTTCAGGCCGATTTCACTTTCCTGGGAACGACGTTCAGCTGAGCGCAGTGCGGCTCCAGAACGCAACCATCACAATGCGGCGCAACCGGCCGGCACTTCCCCTGCCCGAAGGCAACCAGTATCCGGTTGACCTTCTTCCAGTAGCGGGAGGGCAGTTTTTTTCTCAAGGCCATCTCGGTTTCCAGCGGCGTCTTCGTCTTTACATAGCCCCAGATGTTCATAATCCGGTGGACATGGGTATCGACACAGATGGCCGGCTTGTCAAAGGCAACACTCAAAACCAGATTGGCGGTCTTTCTACCGACTCCGGGAAGCTTCACCAGTTCCTCGATGGTATCGGGAACCGACCCGCCGTACTGCTCCCTGATCATCCGGGCCGCCTGCTGAAGATGAACGGCTTTGGTCTTATAAAAACCGACCGGAAAGATCAGCTCCTGAATCCGTGATGGCGCTAGCAGGGCCAGACAATCATTATCGGGTGCGGCCCCGAAAAGCCTGGCGGATGCCGCTGCGGTCACCTCGTCCTTGGTCCGGGACGATAAAATCGTGGCCATCAGCACCCGGTAGGCGTCGCGACTCTGAACCCCGATCAGGTCGACCACCGGCACCCGGTAGTGCATCACCTCCTCCTCCACTGTGTCGAGAAACCTGCCGATGTCGATCTTCATCCCGACTGCAACTACCCCCGGAAGACGTGATTAATACTTTCCACCTTATCCCCCCAATTTTACAATATATTTATGATAAATCAATAATATTTCTCAGGTATTTTACCAATCATGACTATTTTGTCGAAACCCAGGCAGCGATGCGGATTGCCGGTTGAAAAACAGGAAAGTTTCTGGCTGCAACCGCTATTCTGCAGTATGTAAGAGGCTCGGAATATTAACCACACCACCGCTGAGGTAACCATGAGTGCTGACCAGCCACTGCCGACGACCGCCGAAGAGTGCTCCCGTCGCGGCTGGAACCAGGTCGATATCGTCCTGGTGAGCGGCGACGCCTATGTCGATCACCCATCCTTTGGCATCGCCCTGATCAGCCGCCTGCTCGAATCGGCAGGGTACCGCGTCGCCATTCTGCCCCAGCCCAGCTATGACGGCGAGGCCGATTTTCGCCGATTCGGGCAGCCCCGCCTATTCTTCGGCATATCCGGGGGAAACCTCGATTCGATCGTGGCCAACTACAGCGCCAACGGTAAAGTGCGCGACACCGATGCCTACTCACCTGGTGGTTCGCCCTGGCGCGCCGGCGAAAGAGGCCGTTTGAACCGTTACCGGCCCGACCGGGCCGTGCTCATTTACGCCAACCTGGCCAGAAGGGCCTACCCGGGGACGAAGATCATCCTCGGCGGCATCGAGGCATCGCTGCGCCGTTTCATACACTTTGATTACCAGCAGAACCGTTTGCGCGGGTCACATCTCAGCGACGCCAAGGCCGACCTGCTGATCTACGGTATGGCCGAAAAGGCTGTGGTCGAAGTGGCCGAACGGATCGATGGGGGGCGTCCCCTTGAAGGGGTGGCGGGAACCTGCTCGAGAATGACGGACACACAGTTCGATGTTTTCAGACAGCAGTGTACGGTTCAAGGCATCGAGCCGGCTTATCTGCCGAGCTGGGGTGAAATCGGTCAGGACCCGGCCCGTTTCATCGAAGCAGAGCGGCTCATCGACCGCGCTGCCCGCTCTCGTGCTGACCGAGTGCTGGTGCAGCGGCAGCAGGCCGCCTGGATTGTCCAGCAGCCGCCGGCAGAGCCGCTCTCCTCGGCTGAAATGGATGCGCTCTACGAACTGCCGTTCAGCCGCGCCCCTCATCCGTCGACGCCCGTTGTCCCGGCCTATGAGATGATAAAGAACTCGCTCACCATTGTCCGGGGATGCTACGGCAACTGCTCGTTCTGCGCCATTACCAACCACCAGGGCCCCCGGATAACCAGCCGCAGCATAGACTCCATTGTCAGCGAAGCGGAAGCGCTGGCGGCCCGGCCCGATTTCGACGGCACCATCACCGATCTCGGCGGGCCCACGGCAAACCTGTTCGGCACCCGGTGCGCCATCGGTTCGTGCCCGAAACATGACTGCCTCTACCCGAAGATCTGTAAAAACCTGATCCTGAATGAACAACTTTTTCTGGAGCTGCTCGAGCGCGTCGCTCGATCTGAGCGGGTCAAACACCTGTTCGTCTCCTCGGGGCTGAGGCTTGAACTGCTGCAGAAAACACCGCAGCTCCTGGAGAAACTGATCCGGGACCACACCCCGGGCAACCTGAAAATAGCCCCGGAGCACACCGAAGACGAGGTGCTGAGGCTGATGCACAAGGAACCACATGAGCAGCTGATCAGCTTTCTTGAACTGTTTAATCGGATAAATCGCCGCCTGAGCAGGAAGGCGGGCCTTACGCCCTACATCATCAGTGCCCATCCCGGCTGTACCGAATCCCACACCAGGAGCATGGTTCAGAAGCTGACGCGGCTGGGCCTCACGGTGCGGCAGTTTCAGGACTTCACCCCAACACCGGGCACCCTGTCCACGGCAATGTATGTCAGCGGCCGGGACCGCGACCGGGATACCGAAATACGTGTCGCCCGGAATCAGGCTGAAAGAAAAAAGCAGCGGCAGATCATCGAACAGGCCTTCCTGAAAAAATCAAAGTCCCCCCCTAGGCATCGCCCCCTGCAGACCACCACAAAGAAGAAGCGGCCGCACCGGCGGGGCTGATTCGACCGGCTAGTTTATCAGGGTATTGGTCTCTTCGAGATTTTTCTCACGAAGCTCATTCACATGACAGTACAGGGCTTCGGCCAATGCATGTGCGGTCCGGTATTCACGCCGTCGGGCGCTTCCCTCCAGGTGTTCGAGAAGGTCCGCAAGTCTGGTGAAACCGTAGAGCCCGGCCAGCCCCTTCATCGCATGACAGGTCTTCTGGAGCGATTTAAGATTGTGATTGTGCAGAGCCGCCCTGACCTGCTTGATCTCCTCGGAAAACGACTCCAGCACGTGAGGAACTATCGACTTCAGTGTTTCGGATGAAGGGCCCGAATTGTCGAGGGGGTTTGGCCGGGACACTGATGTCCTGCTGGCCGAGGCGGATCCGGTCATCAAATGGTTCAGCAAACGTACCAGGTCTTTTTGGGTAAACGGTTTGATCAGGACACCATCGAATCCCGATTCCAGATATTCTTTTTCCTGCTCTACGAAGGCGTGGGCGGTCATGGCGATAGCAGGTGTGGGCCCGATACCGAGCTTTCCCTCCAGTGCGCGAATATGTTTTATCGCCTCGATACCCCCCATCACCGGCATCCGCAGATCCATCAGAATGGCGTCGTAGGTAGTCCCCAGAAAAACCTTCTGGGCCTGTCTGCCGTTGCCGGCATAGTCGAGGGTAACCGCCATGCCTTCAAAGTAAGACTTGATCAGCTCGAAGTTCAGGTAAATATCATCAACCACCAGAATCTGAAGCGGGGACAGTGAAGCATCGATCACGCTACCATCATGATTCACCGGTGTTCGCACCGGTTCCTGCTCTGACAACGGCAGCCCGAGTTTCACCGTGAAGGTACTGCCGGCACCGACTTCACTGTAAAGAGTTATCTGGCCGCCCATCGCAGCAACCAGGCGATGACTGATAGCCAGTCCCAGACCGACGCCGCCGCTGCCTTTCATAAGGTGATGATCGATCTGGGTGAAACGCTCGAAGATCTTCTCACACTGATCTGCCGGGATGCCGACACCGGTGTCCGACACGCTGAACCGCAGCCATTCGCCGACATCTTCCCGGCTGCTCTCAACAGCCAGGGTCACCGTGCCCCGGTCGGTGTATTTGATTGCATTACCCAGCAGATTGATCAGGATCTGCTTTATTTTTCGGCTGTCTCCCCAACGATTGGGCTCAGGGGCACCCTCATTGATCAACTCAAAACGCAGCCCCTTCTCAGATGCCAGGTGGACCCCGATCGCTTCGACCTCGATCAGCAGCTTAATGAGATCAAACGACTCCTGGATAACCTCGATGGTGCCCGATTCGATCCGGGAAAAATCGAGGATGTCGTTGATCAGCCGAAGAAGGTGCTCACCTGAAAGCCGCAGGCTCCGGAGGTAGTGGAGCTGGTTTTCATCAAGTCCCGTGCCGGCCAGCAACTCACCCATCCCGAGCACGATATTGAGGGGGGTACGGATTTCATGGCTCATATTGGCCAGGAAATCGGTTTTTGCCTGGTTGGCCTGCTCGGCCAGCATGCGCGCCTGCTCCAGCTGCTGCATGGCCCATTGGGTCTGATGCCGGTTCATGTCGTCCAGTTTTTCCTGGCGCAGCAGCCGGTTTTCCATGCGGGCTATGATGCGCTTCAGGTAGACGACTTCCTGCTCGGCACTGGCGAACAGCTTCCCGGTATCGTTTCGATCGGTCATGAACCGCTGGTTTTACATCGCAGGGCGACTGAAACAAAGGTGTCGCTGTGAAATTTTACCGGCCGGCCCACGCCAAAAGGGCCGATTTCCCCATAACAGTAAAAACCGAAAAAGGGGACCTCTCGAGCGTCCCGGCGCAGCACCTCGAACTCTTCATCGGTTCTCGACCCCAGCACATGTCGTCTCGATGTGCAGGAAAACAGCAGGACAAGATCCGGTCTGACCTCAGCAAAGGATGCTAGAATCCTTTCCGACCCGCGGTGACCGGATTGCAGGGTTTCCTCCCGGGTCACCTGGGTAAGCCTGACCCGGCAGGGCCCCTCGATACGACCGACAAAGGAAATACTGCCATTTTCCCGGTTGACCTCCACCGAGTCCCTGAGAACAAAATCACTACTCTCCCCGGTGTAGACGGCAAGCGGAAAAAAGGACAGCTCACGATCCTCGATATATTTCCCGTAAAAACGCTCGTAGAATTCAAGGGCCGTAACCCCGTCGATCGAGTAGATGACGTTGCTTTCTGACCGGTTGACCTCATAATATTCACCGTAAGGCAGCGGACCGGTGGCGACATCGACCTCGATGGCCAGATCCCCCTCCATCAGCAGGATCGGCATCGAGTCGGTATAGACACGATCACCATAGAACTGATAGGTCTGTTCCAGCCTGAAACCGTCCCCGGCAGAGCCGCCGAATATCGGCAGTGACTCCCCCATCACAGATCTGAGGATTTCATCGACCGGGCTTCTCATCGTTGAAATGCCGTCGGGCAATACCATGGCTGCAGCAGGCGCCGAAGGCAAATTTGCCAGCGCGTCCCTGTAGGCCGCCGTCACCGAATGGGCACCATTTGCTGAGATATGTTCGGCGACCGCAGCGCCAAATGAGACAGTCTCGGCGCTCAACAGCAGAAGTGCCGACGAGTCCTCAGTAAAACCCCGCTCGGGAGTGATTTCACCGTCGGTCGTACAGCCGATCAGCTCGATGGCGGGAAAGACCTGTTTGATGACACCCAGCATCGCTGCATAATCCACATCCAGACAGGAGGTAAAGAAAATGCCGGCATGCGCCGGCCGGCCCCCGAGTTTTTCCTGACACTCAGCGACAATCCGGCGGACTCCGGCCATCGGGTCAAGATCATCACTGACACTGAAGACACTTCTCAACATGGATTTTACCTGCCAACAAGTAAAGGGTTTCAGCCGCCTGAACCAGAGCAGCTGCATATCATGCTTGCGAAACGGCAGCACCGTGGTGCAGCAAAATGGTGCATTATAGCGTTATCATTATAACATTTCACCAATTAACAGAGATAAATGCACAGATTCAACACCTTAAGACAGGCGGTAAGCATTATCCCCTCGACGCGCAATCTCAGGCCGTAATTCCATCTTGCCGCAGGGTTAACAGTATGCTAGGTTTACTCTCGTTTACAAGTTAAACCAGGTAGTTGAAAATTTCATGAGGGAATATCCATGCTCCTGTCGGTCAATCATACCAGTGACCATGTCGATCCCCTGGCAGCCACCGCCCAGGTCATAGCCAGCTGTGGTGAGAAGCTGGGAGACAATCCCGCTCAGGCGGGACTGATTTTTACCTCCTATATGGGCTGCGACTACCAGCACATGCTGCGCCTGGTGGCCGACGCCTTCAGCGGAATCAAGCTGATCGGCTGCACGACCGACAGCGAAATAAGCTCGACCATGGGGTTCAGCGAAGACTCTGTTTCCCTGACGCTCTTCTCATCCGATGAGATCGAATTCGCCACCGCCATCGCCACCGATATCAGGGACCGATCCGACTCTTCCTTCAAGAAGGCTTTTGGGGAATGTTCAGCACAGCTCGACCAGCAGCCGGTCTGCGGCCTGATATTTCCCGATGGACTCACCTCCATCGGCCTGGCACTGGACAAAATCATCCGTACCTCATTCGGGGAATTGTTTCCCTTCCTGGGCGGCACCGCCGGCGACCATTACGAGTTGAAACAGACCCACCAGTTTTTCGGTACCGAAGTTTACAGTGATGGGGCCCCCATCATGCTCTTTGCCGGGCCGCTGGAGTTGTCCTACCGGATCGTCAGCGGCTGGACGCCGATCGGCAACTATGTGCCGGTTGACGAGTTCCACGGCAACCGGGTCTATAAAATCGGCGGTGTAACGGCCCGACAGTTCTATGAGAAATATTTCGGCCCCTACCAGCAGGCAATTACCGATTTTCCACTAGCCCTGTATCGCCAGGAAGATGACGACTTCGTCCTGCGAACACCCTTGAGTGTGGATGAGGATGACGGCTCGATACTGTTCATCGGCAACTTTTTCAAAGGCTCCAAGGTCCGCCTGACCACCATTTTAAGAGACGACGCCATTGCCGCAGCCGACCGGGCCAACCAGGAGCTGCTGGAAGAGATTGACGGCGATGCCGATGTGCTGCTGACCTTTTCCTGTGCCGTACGGAGGCATTTTCTGGGGAGCAGAACCTTCGAGGAATCCAAACGGCTACAGGACCAATGCAGCGTCCCCTTCTCCGGTTTCTACAGCTACGGGGAAATCGGCCCGTTCGACGTGGGCAAACCGACCCGTTTTCACACCAACACCTACCTGGCTCTGGCCATGAGGACACCGCGGCAATGACCGATTTCAACAGGGGAAAATCCTCCCTCGAAAATCCCGAGAACAAAATCGCCTACCTGGAGAGAAAGCTCAAAAGGTTGCAGGAAAATCAGCAGCATCAGGAAAAACTCGAAGACCTCAACCGGCTGCTTCTGAAAAATGCCCTCCAGGAACTTGAGCGCTCCCGAGAGAAAGCCGAAAATGCGAACCGGGCCAAAACCGATTTTCTGGCCAATATGAGCCATGAAATCAGGACGCCGCTCAATATCATCCTCGGTATGAGCGAACTCCTGGAAAACACCGGGCTCAGCGACAAACAGCAACAGTTCGTCGAAAAAGGCCGGGAGGCCGGCCGTCACCTTCTCGAACTGATCAACAACATTCTCGAATTTTCCCGCATAGAAAGAGGATCGGTCAGGCTGAACCTGCAGCCGTTCGATCTCAAAGTCATGGCAGAGAACCTGGCCGCCACCTTCAACACCATCTGCAGGCAGCGGGGACTTGCTTTTTCGCTCGACTATGAAGCCGGCGAATGCCCACTGTTCTGGGGTGACGAGCCTAAAATCAGGCAGATCCTGCTGAATCTGCTGACCAATGCGGTCAAGTTCACCGATCAGGGTTATATCCGTTTTCTCATCAGCTCGGAGCCGTCGGCCACGGACACGGTCCGCTTCATCGTCGAGGACAGCGGCATCGGTATATCAGAGGATTATCAGAACCGGATATTCGAGCGCTTCAACCAGGCCGAGTCGCCGCTCAGAAAAAGCCGCCAGGGGGGGGTCGGCCTCGGTCTGGCAATCGTGAAACTGCTGGCCACGAAAATGGGCGGCAGCATCGATGTCGAAAGCGAGGTTGCCCGAGGATCGCGCTTTTTCGTTTCCCTGCCCTTAAAGAAAGCTGAATCCAAGGCCCGGCTCCCGAACCATCGATCATCAGCGCGGGATGAAGCACCGGATCTTGAAAATCTCTCGATACTCGTCGTCGACGATGTTCCCGGGAATCTTTACGTCGTCGAAAACTACTTGAACGGATTTCCCCTCAATGCCCTATACAGCTCCAGCGGCAGACAGGCGGTCGAACTGTATCGGCGAAACGAGTTCGACGTGGTTCTGATGGATATCTGTATGCCTGAGATCGACGGCATCAAAGCGTTGAAACAGATCCGCTCCTTCGAGCAGGACACAGGCCGCCGGCCATCCTGCATCATCGCCATGACCGCCCATGCCTTCCAGGAAATTCACGCCGATCTGCAGGACCAGGGGTTCAACATGCTGCTGACCAAACCGTTCAGCAGGGATGAATTGATAACCACGCTGGGAAACAGAAACCATAACCCCCTGACCGCCTTTCCTGCTGCTGAAAATTCGATTATAGCAGGTCAATCAGCCACGGCAGACATGACTGTTCCCAAATCACTTCTGCCAATGATCCCGATACTGCTTGAAAGGATGAGCCATGAGCATACTTCGATCATCAAGGCGATACAAAAGAATGATTACCAAACGGTAATCCAAATCTGTCATGCGAGTAAGGGAGTGGCCGGTATGTATGGACTTCTCAAATTATCGGCAATATTTGAAGAAATTGAATTGGCAGCCAGAAATTCTGAATTGATTGTTCAGGACCAATTGCTCAGTGACCTGTCACTGCACCTTCAGAAATCGTCTGACTCAAACTCTTTCAGTTAAACCAATAGCCAATAATCGATTATCAATTTACTGTTTCATCAAGACCACTTCGTTCTTTGGCCTTAGCAGCACTCTGAACCACCCCCTGCAGGACCTGAATCAATTCCCCCATGCTTGTGCCGCAGGAATAACCAGCCGATGACTGGCCCTTCTGACTTCTGCATTGTCCTCTTTATCGACACCCACAACCCGATAACAGTCTCATTTAAAGACGCCGTTTCTAGCTAGCACCCCAGAGATACCGTCAACAAAGATCTCCTCGATGTCAGAGCCATTGGTTTTGAGAAATTCACCTTTTTACCGTCTTTTCCTGATTCTTTCTGATTATTGTTTTCCATGTCTGAGCTCATTATACTCTCCTTTTCATTGTTTCTCAGTTGTCAGCATTAATAATTGTGAATCGGCGTCCAAAATTGACCCCCCTGTGGGTTAGTTGTGGAAACAATCGCCAAGATACGCCGATATCATTTTGATGGACATAAGCATGCCGCGGCTCAATGGCATCGATGCCATTGATATGATTTGATACAGCCAGCCCGAGACGGCGGTAATCGTGATTTCCATGCACAAGGAGAAGCGATTCGTAAATGGTGCTATCAAAGCCGGAGCCAGAGGGTATTTGCTTAAAGCTCAATATCGACCGAGCTCGAGTCAGCCATCCTTGGTGTCGCATCAGGTGGCTACTATCTCAGTCCTCAGGCTTCAGCAACTCTCGTTCAAGATCTGCTGAGCCATGAAAGGTCCCGGAAGTGCAAAGGGGACCAGCGCATCAGCTATCGAGAAGAGAGCGAGAGGTATTGCAGCTTTTAACTGAGGGAGGATCGACCGGGGAAATAGGAGAGCGGCTCCATATCAGTCCCAGGACGGTTGAAGTGCATCGCAGGAATATCATGGAAAAGACGGGTATCAAAAATCATACAGACCTTATCAAATATGCATTGCGGGAGGGCGTTGTTCATTACGACACCTGGCTGTCCACCAGGAATTGAGATGCATGCTAATTTGAGAAAGTGAGATCAAAAGGGCTTCACCAGTCTCTCGCTGAAAAGGGTATTGTCTCTTCGATGATATCTGCAGACAGCAGCAGCATGAATAATCGGTCCAGGCCAAAGGCGATGCCGGCCGCCGTGTCGATATGCTCCAGGTCGGCCAGAAATTTTTCCGGCATTATTGGCCGCCGGCTGCCGCTTTTTTCTATTTTATCCAACTCCTGGTCAAAACGCAGACGCTGTTCATGGGCATCGGTCAACTCACTGAAGCCGTTGGCCAGTTCCATGCTGTTGATATAGAGCTCGAACCGCTCTGCCACCGAATCGTCGTCGTCGCTGAGCCGGGCCAGTGAACCGCAGGCGGCCGGGTAATCGTAGAGGATGGCGGGGGCATTCAGGCCGAGACGGGGCTCTATATCGATGCTGATGATCTCATCGAAACGTTGGGTCTGCAGCGCCTCTTCAGGCGAGGTTGAGGCCCAGCGCTCAAAGGCCTCAGCCACCGTCAACCGCTCCCACTCCCAACTCAGATCGACGTTCCCGAACCAGGACCCGTCGATCACCGCTGCATACCGGGGCTCCGCCCGAAGCGATTCGACGATAAAGCAGATCAGCGACCGGCAGTCATCCATCAGCTCACGGTAATCGCTGCCGAGCCGGTACCACTCGAGCATGGTGAACTCTTCGAGATGCCTCGAGCCTCTCTCGCCGGCCCTGAAGCAGGGGCAGATCTGAAAAATCTTTTCGCAGCCCCGGGCCAGAAGGCGCTTCATGCACAGCTCCGGGGATGTCTGCAGATACCAGGAGCCGGAACCGAGCGGCACGATGTTGCTCTCAGGAATCAGAACCGGCTGTCTGACCGGGGTATCGACCTCAATAAACCCCTGGTTTCGGAAAAATTGGCGGACCGCCTGAAAGAGGGCCGCCCGGAAGCGCAGCCCCTCGACATCGAGCATGGCTAATCTTTTACTCTGGTGACGTATGCTCCAGTGCGGGTGTCGATCTGGATCTTGTCGCCTTCTTCCACAAACGGCGGCACGTTGAGCTGGTAGCCGGTTTCCACGGTGATCGGCTTGGTGTCGGTGCCCGAGGTGTCGCCCCGGGCCCACGGGTCTGCCTGGGTGACGGTCAGATCGACGAAAATGGGCAGACTGATATCGATCGGGCGCGATCCGAAAAAGAGCACTTCCACGTCCATGTTGTCGACCAGATAATTGATATTGTCCCCCATCTGCTCGCCGGTCAGAAAGAGCTGCTCATAGTTTTCGGTATCCATGAAGTGATATTCGTCGCCCTGGCTGTAGAGGAACTGCATCTTCCGCTCTTCGAGCTGGGCTTTCTCGAATTTGTGATTGGAGCGGTAAGTGTTGGAAAACTGCGACCCGGTGATCATATTTTTCAGCTTGCAGCGATACAGGGCCTGGCCTTTGCCCGGCTTGGAAAACTCGAAATCGACAATGATATGGGGTTCATTATCTATTAATATTTTCAACCCCTTACGAAGATCTGACGCACTGAACATAGAAACTCTCCACGATGATAATTCAGCAAAAGTCCAGAAAAGATCCTCCAATCGGGGATCTAACTCAGCGTTTAACGGTGCAACTATACCTGCAGGCACACTTTTTTGACAACAGATAATCTCCCTGACCGGTGAAAACGGCCTGATTCCGATTGACTTGCCGCCAGGCGCCAAACTATATATACAGGCATGCAAGCGGTACAAACACAATCAGTAGGAATTCTCTCCGACACCCATCGTCATGGAATCGACGACGCCTTTACAACTCTGGTCAATGCCGCCTTCTCGTCCTGTGACATGATCATCCACGCCGGTGACCTGACCGGCACGGAAATTCTTAAGGTTTTCGGCGAGCGGACCGTCTATGCCGTGCACGGCAACATGTGCCGACACGATACCAGGGCGGCACTGCCTGACTCGTTGAGCTTCACCATCGGCGGCTACCGCTTCGGGTTGTGCCACGGAGACGACCTCGGTCATGATCTGGAAGGCGGTCTGATAGCGCGTTTCGATGAGGCCGACTGCATCGTATTCGGTCACACCCACCAGCCGCTGGTGCGGCTGTTCGGCTCCGTGCTGCTGATCAACCCCGGCACATTCAGAACCACCGGCCGCCACGGCAGCCCCGGGACCTATGCAATCCTGACAATCGACGATGGCGGCCTTTCGGCCGTTATCCACAGCCTGCCAGCCGCCTGATAGTGATGAAAACCCTGTGGACGCCATGGAGAATGGAGCATGTGCTGGGCAATGCGCCCACAACGTCCCATTGCCTCTTCGAACCTCCGGGTGATGCTCTCCACTGCCGAGACAGCCTGCTGCTGTACCGGGACAGTGGCCGGCTCTGTTTTCTCAATCGTTTTCCCTACGCCAACGGCCATCTTCTGGTCGCCCCCGCCCGCCATGCGGCCTGCATTACGGAGCTGGGTCCCGCAGAACTTCGGGATCTCAGCGATCTGGTGCAGAAAGCGGCGGCGATTCTGAAGGCAGAACTGCAGCCCGACGGATTCAATATCGGTTTGAACATCGGTCAGAGCGCTGGAGCCGGTATCGAAGATCATATCCACTACCATATCGTGCCGCGCTGGCACGATGATCACAACTTCATGACGGTGCTGGCCGAAGTCCGGGCGATACCCGAACATATCGACACAACCTACGACCGGCTGCTGCCGCATTTCCAGCAGCTGCATCGTTCAATTCACGGTTAACGAAAGCTGATGAGCTCTTCTCCCAAAATGACCCCGATGCTCCGCCAATATCTGGAGATAAAAGAGCACTATCCCGACGAGATTCTGTTCTACCGGATGGGCGATTTCTACGAGATGTTCTTCGAGGATGCCCAGGTCGCCTCGAAAATTCTGGGCATCACCCTGACCTCACGCAACAACAAAGCTGACCAGGCCCGCATACCGATGTGCGGCGTTCCCTACCATGCCGCCCAGACCTATCTGGCAAAACTGGTCAAAGCCGGCCGGCGGGTGGCCATCTGCGAACAGACCGAGGACCCGGCCCAGGCCAAAGGGATCGTCCGGCGCGAGGTAACCCGCATCGTCACCCCGGGCGTCACCACCGATGAACAGATCCTCGATGCCAACGAGAACCGCTATGTCAGCGCGGTGTGCCGGGCTTCCTCGGAGTCGGCCGCAACCTGGGGAATCGGCTTTCTCGACCTGAGCACCGGTGAATTTCTGATCGGCGAGGTAGCCGACCAGGCGCCCGTACCGGAACAGATCATCGATCACCTGACCAGGATGACGCCGGCGGAAATTTTGATCAACGAGAGTCTGCAGACCGAAATGGGGCCGCTGCTCGAGGCGGTCACCCTGAACCTGCCCCGGATCTGCGTGACCGTTCGCAGCGATGAACTGTTTCATTTCGAAGACGCCAGCCGGGAACTTGCCGACCATTTCAATGTGGTCAACCTCGACGGCTTCGGCTGCCGGTCGATGAACCAGGGCGTCATCGCCGGCGGGGTTCTGCTCGAATACGCCCGGGAAACCCAGAAAAGCGATATCAGCCACATCGAGAAACTGAGCACCATCAACAGCGACGCGATCCTGCTCATTGACGATGCCTCCCGAAGGAACCTGGAGCTGGTCAGGACCATCATCGGCAACAATCGGGACGGATCCCTGCTCTCGGTTCTGGATAAAACCAGGACCCCGATGGGCGGCCGGCTGCTGCAGAATTTTCTGCTCCAGCCGCTGCAGGATATCGGGGCCATCAACAAGCGGCTCGACTGCGTCAACTTCTTTTTCAACAACCCCTCGATCAGGCAGCAGCTCAGGCAGTTCCTCGAAGCCATTTACGATCTCGAACGTCTCAATTCGAGGATGGTTCTGGGCCAGGGAAACGGCCGCGATGCGGTCGCCCTGCGGCAATCCCTGATGATGCTTCCGGAAATCCATAAACTCCTCGGCCAGTGCGCGACACCCGGCCTGCAGCAGATCAGCGAAGCCTTTGACACCCTGTCGGATCTCACCGAACTGCTGCAGCACGCCATCGCCGACGACCCGCCGGTCACCCTGCGGGACGGTAACCTGATCAAAGAAGGCTGCAACGAGGAACTCGACGAACTGATCCATCTGCTGCGGGACGGAAAAGGGCTGATTCTCGGCCTGGAGAGCACGGAGCGCGAGAAAACCGGGATCAGCAAGCTGAAAATCGGCTACAACAAGGTATTCGGTTATTACATCGAGATCAGTAACGCCCACCTCGACAAGGTGCCGGACCACTATATCCGCAAGCAGACCCTGGTCAATGCCGAGCGCTTCATAACACCCGAACTCAAGGAGTTCGAGAGCCGGGTACTGACCGCCCAGGAACGACGGTTGGAACTGGAATATCAGCTCTTCGTCGAGATCAGGAACGATCTGGCAACAAACAGCTCCCGGATTCTGCAGACGGCCCAGTTCCTGGCCCGGGTCGATGTATTCACCTGTCTGGCGGAGATCGCCCGCCAGTATCATTACAGCAGAGCCGAACTGACTGCTGACGGCGGTATCGAAATCAAGGAAGGCCGACATCCGGTAATCGAACGGTCCATGGCCTCGGGGAAATTCGTACCCAACGACATCAGCCTCGACCAGAGCCGCAGCCAGGTACTGGTCATAACCGGCCCCAATATGGCCGGCAAATCGACGATCCTGAGGCAGACAGCACTCATTGTGCTGCTGGCCCAGATGGGCAGTTTCGTTCCAGCCGAAAAGGCCGTTATCAGCGTGGTGGACCGCATCTTCACCCGGGTCGGCGCCATGGACGATCTGCGCCGCGGCCAGTCGACCTTCATGGTTGAAATGACCGAAACCGCCAATATCCTCAACAACGCCACACCTAAAAGCCTGGTGATACTCGACGAGATCGGCCGGGGCACCTCGACCTACGACGGGCTGTCGATTGCCTGGGCTGTGGCTGAGGCGCTGGTAAATAAAGACGAGCGCGGCGTCAAAACCCTTTTTGCCACCCACTATCACGAACTGACCGAACTGGCCAGAACCCATGAGCGGGTGCAGAATTACTCGGTTGCGGTGAAGGAGTGGAACGACACCATCATCTTTTTGTATAAATTGATGAAAGGCGGCACCAGCCGCAGCTACGGGATCCAGGTTGCCGCCCTGGCCGGAGTGCCCGATGATGTTGTTGCCAGGGCCGGGCAGATTCTAAAACGCATCGACCAGAACGACTTCGATCACCGGCTGGTGAGCGGCCTGAAGAAAAAAAGGGGGGACGGGCGGATCAGCCGAACCAGCTTCAGCTCTTTGCCGCCCCCCAAGACCCGCTGGCCGAAAAAATCGGCTCGATCGATATCGACAGCATGACGCCGCGTCAGGCACTGGAACAGCTCTATGAACTCAAGGAGCTGCTGGAGAAATCGTAGCACCGCCGTTGACGTTGTATTTTTTCTCAAGACTGTTTATATACAAAGAATAGTCAGCTTAATTGATAGATAATATTATATTTTCCATCATCAGCCGCCATTTTTACGATTATCTGACCACGTGAACAGATTCCCGCTCGTTTCCGTCATCAGCATCGGTATCATCGCCATCGTGCTGACGGCCTTCTGCGCATCGGCTACCCCACCGGCCGAAGGGGGCGACAGTCAAGCAGATCTGCAGAACCATTATCAAAATGCCAAATTCTATTATAACGAACTGCTGAATCCCTCATCAAAACTGGGTCTGGAGCGGGAGAACTGGCTCAAGGGCACTGGTAATTTCAGACGCATCTACCTGGCCGAGCCCAAATCTGAACTGGCGCCGGCCTGCCTGTTCATGCTTGGCCGGCTCTATTACGATATGTTCAAGAAGTTTGGCCAGGGCATCGACCTCGGGGAAGCGATCTCCTATTACCGCGACGTCGACACCCTTTTTCCCGGCAACCGGCTGGCCGATGACGCCCTGTACGCAGTCGGCCTGATGTTATATACAGACGTCAGCGACCCCAAAAGAGCCGCCGACACCTTCAGCACGATCATTACCGAATATCCCAACGGCGACATGCGCTCAGCGGCGGAGACCGAACTCAAACGGCTTTCCAAATATTATGAGATACCGCTGCCCGAAGAGATGCTGGACGACACGCCGTTGACCAGACTGACCAACATCATGCCGCCCAAATACTGGTCTTCCAGGGACTACACCCGTATTGTCGTCCAGACTTCGGGGCCGACCACCTATCGCGAAGAGCTGCTGGAAAGGGTCGGGAATCAGCCGCGCCGGCTCTATATCGATTTTCAGAACAGTTACATCGAACCCCGCTATCGCTCTCCGATTCCGATCGAAGACGGGCTTTTAAGACAGGTCCGGACTGGACAGTTCAGCCCGGACACGGTGCGGGTCGTCCTCGATATCGAGTCGATTTCCGACTACAAAATTTTCTCCCTTCCCGATCCGTTCCGCGTTGTTATCGATGTCAAGGGCCAGAAAAAGCCCAAACCCCATGAGATTGCTGCGGTTGCTCCCCTGTCCCCGCCTCCGGTTCCACCCCAGCCGTTCGGACAGCCGGGCCCGGCAGCCCCACCCCCGGCTTCTCCCTCAAACGCCCTGTCCCAGCCCGGGCCCAGCACTGCGGGCTCAGGCAGCACTCCTCCGGCAGGGACTGGTGGAGAGGCACCGCTGCCTTCCAGAACCGATGCCGATCAGCTGGCCTCCGGCCAGGCTCCGGTCATTATCTTGAAGGACAGCAGGAAGCTTGCGGCGGCAGTTACACCAGAACCGCGCTCCGCCCCTTCACCCCCGGCCAGATCGGTCCCTGCAGCCCCGTCCGCCGTTGGCGGGCAGGAATTGTCCCTGGCCCAGCAGCTGGGGCTTGGGATCGGGACCATTGTCATCGACCCGGGGCACGGTGGTAAAGACCCGGGAGCCATTGCCTTCGGGATGAAAGAAAAAGATATCGTCTTGAAAACCGGTCAGCGGCTGGCAGTGCATCTACGCCAAAAACTGGGCGCCACGGTCATCCTGACCAGAGATGACGACCGCTTTCTGCCGCTGGAAGAACGAACGGCCATCGCCAACACCAACTCGGCGGACCTGTTCATCTCGCTGCACATCAACGCCCACCCATCCCCGGACATCAGAGGTTTCGAGACCTATTTCCTGAATCTAACCACCAACGCCGAAGCCATGCGTGTGGCGGCCCGGGAGAACGCCACTTCCACCCATCAACTCAGTGACCTGCAGGACATTCTTTCAGACATCCTGAGAAACTCGAAAATCAATGAATCTTCACGACTGGCCGACCGGGTGCACGGCTCGATTGATACCGGGCTGTCGCAATCCCACTTCGGGGTCAAGGACATGGGGGTCAAGCAGGCGCCGTTTTACGTGCTGATCGGGGCAGAGATGCCGGCGATTCTGATCGAGATTGCCTTTATCAGCAATCCTGATGACGCCAAACTGCTCGGCGATGACAACTTCATAGACAAACTGGCTGAACAGATTACCCATGGTATCAGCCAGTATGCCAGCGCCAACGTCGCCTCGGCAAACTGATCGGGAATACCGCTAATAAGCAGAGGCCAATAAAAAAGGCCGTCCCTGTAAGAGGGACGGCCTTTTTTATTGGAGTTAGTGAATTGAACTACTTGAAATCGGCTGCCTTCAGTCGGACAAGGGCTCGCTGCAGCGCAGCTTCCGCTCGCACCACATTGATGGAATCATCATGGGCCGAAGCCTGGGCCAGTCGCTTCTCGGCCCGTTCCCTGGCTTTCATCGCCCGCTCTACGTCGATTTCGTAACCGAAATCCGCACTCTCCACCAGAAAGGTAACTTTATTGTTGGATACCTCGCAAAAACCGCCGCTGACCATCAGATACTCGCGCTTTTTGCCTATTTCGTATGACAAAATACCCGTCTTTATGGTTGAGAGGAACGGGGCATGATTTGCCAGAACACCGAAGTCACCTCCGTATCCCGGTGCGTTGACGATGTCAACATCCTCATTGACCACCGCACCGCTGGGAGTAACCACTTCCAATGCAATCTGTGCCATTATTCTACCTCTCTTCTAGAGTACTACAGCGCCTACTGGGCTGCTTTTTCGATGGCTTCTTCGATGGTGCCGACCATGTAGAAGGCGCTTTCCGGCAGTTCATCGTGCTTGCCTTCGAGAATCTCCTTGAAGCCCTTGACGGTATCTTCCACCTTGACGAATTTACCGGCGATATTGGTAAATACTTCCGCCACATGGAACGGCTGGGACAGAAAACGCTGGATCTTCCGAGCCCTGGAGACGGTGATCTGATCTTCTTCGCTCAGTTCGTCCATACCGAGAATGGCGATGATGTCCTGGAGATCCTTATATTTCTGCAGGGTGACCTGAACGCCGCGCGATACCTGGTAGTGCTCATCGCCGATAACGTTGGGGTCGAGGATCCTGGAGGTCGAGTCGAGCGGGTCAACGGCCGGATAGATACCAAGCTCGGTGAGCTGCCGCGACAGAACAACCGTGCCGTCGAGATGGGCAAAGGTGGTGGCCGGAGCCGGATCGGTCAAGTCATCGGCGGGGACATAAACACACTGTACCGCGGTAATAGAACCTTTGGTGGTCGAAGTAATCCGCTCCTGCAGCGCACCAAGGTCGGTGGCCAGCGTGGGCTGGTAACCAACGGCGGAGGGCATGCGGCCGAGCAGCGCCGAAACTTCGGAACCAGCCTGGGTGAAGCGGAAAATATTATCAACGAAGAAGAGCACGTCCTGGCCCTCTTCATCACGGAAATATTCGGCCGCGGTCAAACCGGTGAGGCCGACCCGGGCGCGGGCGCCGGGAGGCTCGGTCATCTGTCCGTAAATCAGGGCCGCTTTGGGAAGTACACCGGAATCCTTCATCTCGTGGTAGAGATCGTTGCCTTCACGGGTACGCTCACCGACCCCACAGAAAACTGAAATCCCGCCGTGGTGCATGGCGATATTGTTGACCATCTCCATCATGACAACGGTCTTGCCGCAGCCGGCACCGCCGAACAACCCCATCTTGCCGCCGAGCGGGAACGGTACCAGCAGATCGATGACCTTGATGCCGGTAACCAGTACACGCACTTCGGTGTCCTGCTCGGTGAAAGCCGGTGCCGGGCGATGGATCGGCATGGACTTGTCCGAATTGATCGGGCCGAGTCCGTCAACCGGGCGGCCGACTACGTTCATGATGCGACCCAGAGCAGGTTCTCCGACCGGAATGGTGATCGGTGAACCGGTGTCTCGCGCCTGCATGCCGCGCACCAGTCCGTCGGTCTGATCCATGGCGATGCAGCGACAGACATTGTCACCAAGATGCTGGGCAACCTCGACTACCAGGTTGTCCGGATCATCGTTGATGGCCGGGTTGCTGATCATCAGCGCACTCATGATGTTCGGCAGATTGCCGGCATCAAACTCCACATCCACGACAGGTCCGATAACCTGTAAAACTCTTCCTATTCTCTGTTCACTCATCGGGCCTTACCCCTCCTAGGTTTGAGATTATATCAGTACAGTCAAAGTATCATTTAAGGGCTTCGGCACCACTGACAATATCCAGCAGCTCTGCGGTAATTGCAGCCTGGCGCGCCTTGTTGTACAAAATCGTCAGATCAGAAATCATATCGTTACATGCGTTGGTAGCGGCATCCATGGCCGTCATCCGGGCGGCATGCTCACTGGCCCCGACCTCGAGCATGGCATGATAGATCATGACATTGAGATAGAGAGGCTGGAGAACATCCATGATCTCTTCGGCCGAGGGTTCATAAATATATTCACCGGAAATCTTGGGCGCCTGTGCCTCGTCCCCCTCGCCCTGCACCGGCTGTACCGGCAGAAAGTCGGTACTGGCGGGCCGCTGAATTGCTACCGACTTGAAGGATCCGAACAGTATTTCAACCTGGTCGGAACCACCCTCGCTGAGAAAATAGTCGGCGACCTCGGTGGCGATTTCCCGGGCATTGAACATCTGGAAAGTACCCATGATATCCCGGTAATTCTTTCTTACCTTGCCGGTCTTCTTGAGTATCTGAAATCCCTTTTTACCGACGCAGACAAAACTGACCTCTTTCCCCTGCCCTTGATATTCTGCAAGCTTCTTCTCGGCCAGCTTTATGATATTGGAGTTGAATGAACCGCAGAGACCGCGGTCGGAGGTGATGACGATCAGTTCCACCGACTTCACATCCCGCTTCTCCATTAACGGATAGTTGCCGCCGGAGCTGGCCCGGCTGGAGAGGTTGGACATCGCCTCGTTGAACTTGGTGGTGTACGGCCTGAAGGCCTCCATCTTCTCCTGGGCCCCACGCAGCTTGGCAGAGGCCACCATGTTCATGGCTTTGGTGATCTGAGCGGTCTTCTTGACACCGACGATCTTTGTTTTGACTTCTTTTAAGCTCGGCATAGCTTGACCTTTGCTAAATTAGTTAAGACCTTTTGTTGCCTTGAACGTGTCACCAAAGCTGGTCAGGACTTTTTCGAGTTTCGCTTTCAGATCATCGTCGAATTCCTCCTTTTCCTTCAGGTCGGAGAAGATCGATGAATCGTTCGATTCGATATAGTTGTAGAGTTCCGCCTCGTAATCGGCCAGGGTATCAACCGGCAGTTTATCCAGGAACCCCTTGGTTCCGGCATAGATGATACAAACCTGTTTTTCCATCGGCAGCGGCTGGTACTGGGGCTGCTTGAGGATTTCAACCAGTCGCTCGCCACGGGTCAGCTGGGCCTGGGTGGCCGCATCGAGATCGGAGCCGAAAGCGGCAAAGGCTGCCAGCTCGCGGTACTGAGCCAGATCGAGTCGCAGCGTACCGGCAACCTGTTTCATGGCTTTGACCTGGGCCGCACCACCAACGCGGGAAACCGACAAACCGACGTTGATCGCCGGGCGAACACCCGAGAAGAACAGATCGGGTTCCAGGTATACCTGGCCGTCGGTGATGGAGATAACGTTAGTCGGGATAAAAGCGGAAACGTCACCGGCCTGGGTTTCGATGATCGGCAGGGCGGTCAGCGAACCGGCGCCGAGTTCGTCGTTAACCTTGGCGGCCCGCTCGAGCAGACGGGAATGGTTGAAGAAGATGTCGCCCGGAAAGGCTTCACGTCCCGGCGGGCGGCGAAGCAGCAGCGAAAGTTCGCGATAGGAAACGGCCTGTTTTGACAGATCATCGTAGATAATCAGGGCATGCTGACCGTTGTCGCGAAAATACTCGCCCATGGAGCAACCGGCGAACGGTGCGATGTACTGCATCGCGGCCGGATCGGAGGCACAGGCGGAGACGACGGTGGTGTATTCCATGGCATTGTGCTTCCTGAGCGCTTCGACGACCAGGGCGACAGTCGATTTTTTCTGACCGACGGCAACATAGATACAGTGAACTCCGGTCTCTTTCTGAGCGATAATAGCGTCGACGCAGAGCGCCGTTTTTCCGATCTGCCGATCGCCAATGATCAGCTCACGCTGGCCTTTGCCGACGGGAGTCATTGAGTCAACCGCCTTGGCGCCGGTATACATCGGCTGGTGGACCCCTTTTCTGGCGATAACGCCGGGGGCAAGGACCTCGATCTTGGAAGTCTGCTTGGCGTTGATCGGTCCCTGACCGTCAATGGGCTGACCGATGCCGTCAACGACGCGGCCTTCCATTTCCGGTCCAACCGGAACCTCGGCGATACGGCCGGTCCGCTTGACGATGTCGCCTTCCTTGATACCGACAACATCACCGAGAACCGCGCAGCCGACATTGTCTTCCTCGAGATTCAGGGCCAGGCCCATGATGCCGCCCGGAAACTCGAGAAGCTCCATGGCCATACAGTTCTGTACGCCGTAGACACGAGCGATACCGTCACCAACAGAGATAACGGTTCCGGTCTCGTCGAGGTCTACCTTGGTTTCGTACTCACTAATCTGGTCCTTGATAATTTGACTGATTTCTTCGGCTTTGATCTGCATCTATTCTCTCCCCTTAATGGAACCTTTTAAACTTGCAAGCTGAGTCCTTATGCTGCCGTCCAGAACCAGATCTCCAACCTTGGCGACCATGCCGCCAATAATGGAAGGATCGACTGATGCAGTCAGCTCAACCTTTTTGCCCGTTATCTTTTCTAATGTTTCCTTTATCTTATTCTGTAAATCAGCATCCAGTTCAATGGCTGAGACAACCGATCCGTGGCTGATGTTCTTGTGCTCATCGACCATGACCTGAAAGGCTTCGGCGATCTCCGGCAGAATCTCCGCCCGTTTTTTCTCCACCAGCAGCTTCAGAAAATTACCCATGACCTTGTCGGTATCCATCGAGTCGACCATGGCGGCCATGGCTTTTTCCCTGACATCGATCGGGTAGAGCGGATTGGTCAGGGCATCTTCGACTTCCGGATGGGACTTGAAAAGCGCCGCCACGGCCTTCAGCCCTTCGCTGTAGGTTTCGTAGGTAGAGTTTTCCTTGCCGATGGCGAACAAGGCCTTGGCATATCGTTTGGCGAGGATAGTCTGTTTCACTGTACGGCCCCCACTTTATCTAAGTAGTTTTCGATGATCTTCACCTGGTCTTCCGGCGTCAGATTCTTGACGATCAACTCCTCTGCCATGACGGCGGCCTGGTCGGCCACCTGGTTCTTCAGATCGCGGCGAGCCTCGCTGACCTCATTCTGAATGGTCATTTCCGCCTGGCGTTTCATATCATCGACTGCCAGTTCGGCCTTTTCCAGGATCTTGGTTTTTTCAACCTCGGCCTGGGCAACCGCTTTTTCAACGATGGAATCGATATCTTTTTCCACGGTGGCCAGTTTGGCCTCGAATTGACGGTACTGCTTCTCTGCCTCGTCACGCCTTGTTTCCAGATCCTCGAGTTCATTTCTGATGGTCGTTTGACGGGCACCAAGCGCCGAGGCGATTGGTTTGGCGCCGAACTTAACCAGGATGATCATCAAAGCGATAAAGTTGATAACCCGCCAGAACAGGTCCTTGAGCTTGGCCGCTGAAAGGCTGCCCTCGCCATGACCGTCGCCGTGGTCCGCCGCGGCCGCGTCAACCCCATGTTCGGCCGTCGTTGCCGCGTGGGTGTCTGCTGCCGGCTTGTCAGCCGCGTAGATCGAGGTCGCGGCACTAATGGAAAACGCCACACAGAGTGCTGCAACCAGCGTAAAAAGTCTGGCCATGTGCCCGAATTTTTTCATGATTAGAGCGCCCTCCCGAGAATTTTGCTGGCCATGTCCGTTGCAAACCCGTCGAGGTTGGCTTTCAACTGGGTCTGAGCCTCACCGATCTGCTCGCTGATTTCCGCCAACTGTTTTTCTTTGAACTGATCCACTTCGGCCTTGATCGATGCCATCTTCTCGTCCCCGGCAGCCTGAGCTTCGGCTCTGGCTGAATCCAACGCCGCCTTTGCCTTGCCGGAAGCCTTGGACATCTTGGCATCTACCTCTTCCTGGCGCAGACGCGCATTTTCCTCGAACTTGGCAACATCATTCTGCATCCCCTGCATCTTTTCAGACCGCTCCTGGAGGATTTTCTTAACCGGCTTGTAGAGAACCCCGTTGAGCAAAAACATGAGTACCACCATGTTTATCATCTGAATCACCATCGTGATGTCAATTGTGACCATGTGCTATGCTCCTGATTTGCAGAAATAAAAAAACAAACATCCCCAGAGGAATGAAAACTGAACGCGCAACTCTTCTCATCAGTTGCAAATATGACCGTCAAGAAAATGAATGGCCATTCACAACAGCTCAAAATCTTTACTGCAATTATTTGGTCATGTCAACTACTTTATCGCCGTCTGAAAGCCTCAATATCAGTCATTTTTCAATTATTTTCAGGCACCATTTCAGAGGCCAAAAAAGGACCGGGCAAAAGCGCCCGGGCCTGAGCAAAAAATACGCCCGGCAAGCTCCCTGCCGGCGATGATTACAGATGGCTTCCCGGGCTATTTTTCCACTGAATCGGCCACGATGGCCGGAACCCCGGCAATGGCTTCGGCCACCTTGTCGGCCAGCGGACCGCCGGCCTGGGCCATGTCGGGTCGTCCGCCGCCCTTGCCGCCGACAACCGCCGCCACCTTGTTTATCAGCTCGCCGGCCTTGAACCGATCGGTGAGATCCTTGGAAACGATCACCAGCAGCGCGGCCTTGCCTTTGATCGCGCCGCCTAGCACCGCGATTCCCGAGCCCATTTTATCGCGCACCTTGTCGCCGACCTCACGCAGGGTGCGGGGGCTGTCCAGGGCGATTTCAGCAGCGATAACCTTGACCCCGTTGACCTCGACGCTCTTTCCCAGAACCGAGTCCAGGCCCGAGCTGGCCACCTGGGTTGACAACTGGGCAACCTGTTTCTCCAGTTTTTTCTGGGCCTCGAGCAGGCTGTCGAGTTTGGCCACCAGATCCGAGGGGGTGGCATTGAGCCGCGTACTGACAGCTTCTTCACGCTTGGCCATATCCTGCATCAGCGCCACCGCTTTTCTGCCGGTTACCGCCTCGATCCGCCTTACTCCGGCGGCAATGCCGCTTTCACTGAGAATTTTCAGCAGACCGATATTACCGGTGGCCTCCACATGGGTGCCGCCGCAGAGTTCCTTGCTGACCGGGTCGATGGAGACGACCCGAACCGAGTCACCGTACTTTTCCCCGAACAGGGCCATGGCACCCTCGCTGAAGGCCTCCTCCCGGTCGACGATCTTGACGCCCACCTGGCGGTTTTCCCTGATCTGCTCGTTTATCCTGGTTTCGATGCTTTTCAGTTCCGCCGCCTCCAGCTGCGAGAAATGGGTGAAGTCAAAACGCAGCCGCTCGGGACTCACCAGTGAACCGGCCTGCTTGACATGGTCGCCCAGGACCTCTCTCAGGGCCGCATGCAGCAGATGGGTGGCGCTGTGGTTGGCCTCGGTGTCAGCCCGGGCGGCGGAGTCGACGATCAACTCCACCGCGCTGCCGGCGGTAAGCACCCCTTCGACAATGTTCATCTGGTGCAGGATAAAACCATCGGTCTCGGCCGCCGTACCGACCACCTCCGCCCTGCCGCCGTCCCACAGGGCTGTGCCGGTATCCCCGACCTGGCCGCCGGACTCGGCATAAAACGGTGTCCGGTCGGTCAGCACCCGCACCCGTTCACCGGCGGCGGCCTCGCTGACCACCTGGCCGGCATCGTTGATCAGGCCGTTGATCCTGGCCGATTCACGGCCTGAAGCATAACCGGTGAACTCACTGCGCAGCCCCGACTCGATCAGCTGCTTGACCCCTTCGGCCTTGAGCAGCAAGCCCTCGTCCTTGCGCGAAGCCCGGGATTTGCTGCGCTGCTTGTCCATGGCATCGTTGAACCCGGCATCGTCGAAGGCAATCCCCCGTTCCATGGATATATCTCTGACGATATCGACCGGGAAACCAAATGTGTCGTAGAGTTTGAAAATGAACTCGCCGCTGATCAGCGGCGTCTGTTGCCGCCGCTGCCGGGAAATTTCCTCGTCGAGCATCACCAGACCGTGCTCGAGGGTTTCGCCGAAGCGCAGTTCTTCATTGTTGACCACCTTGGCCAGCAGCTCGGCGGTGTCGTTGAGGCGGGGATAGGCTTCGATCATCGAACCAATCACGGCGGTACAGGCCTGGTGCAGAAAGGGTCCGGTCAGGCCCAGGTTCCTGCCGAACCGGATGGCCCGGCGCAGAACCCTCCTGAGCACATATCCGCGACCCTCGTTGGCCGGAAGCACCCCGTCGGCGACGAGGAAACAGGTGGCTCTGACGTGGTCGGCAATAACCCGCATGGCGGTGTCGTCGGAATCGCTGGTTCCGTAGGTTCGCCCGGACAGGGCTTCGAGTTTTTGGATGACCGGGGAAAAGAGGTCGGAGTCATAGTTGTTGAGCTTGCCCTGCATGACTGCAGCCACACGCTCGAGCCCCATGCCGGTGTCGATGCTCGGCTTGGGCAGCGGCTCCATGGTCCCGTCCTCGAAGCGGTTGAACTGCATGAAGACCAGGTTCCAGAGTTCCAGATAGCGGTCGCAGTCGCAGCCGACGGCACAGTCCTCGCGCCCGCAGCCGGCCTCTATGCCCTGGTCGATATGGATCTCGGAACAGGGCCCGCACGGTCCGGTGTCGCCCATGGCCCAGAAATTGTCCTTTTCGTCAAGCCGGACGATACGGCCGTCAGGCAATCCGTCCACCTTTTCCCACAGCGCGAAAGCTTCGTCATCATCTTCGAACACCGAAACCCAGAGCTTGTCCTTGGGCAGCTTCAGTTCTTCGGTCAGAAACTCCCAGGCGTAGTCAATGGCCTTTTCCTTGAAGTAGTCACCGAAGGAAAAATTGCCGAGCATCTCGAAAAAGGTGTGGTGCCGAGCCGTATAGCCGACGTTTTCCAGGTCGTTATGCTTACCGCCTGCCCGCATGCAGCACTGGCTGGTGACGGCTCTGACATAGTCCCGTTTTTCCTCACCCATGAACACGGTCTTGAACTGCACCATTCCCGCATTGGTGAAGAGCAGCGTCGGGTCGTCCTGGGGTACGAGGGAGGAACTGTCCACGGGGGTATGGCCGTTGCGCTTGAAATACTCAAGGAACCTTGCTCGAATTTCGTTTCCAGTCATACGCTGATTTCCGTCTTAGATGTTCTGCAGTTGAGGGATCAACCACCGTTATTCATCGGGCCTGCACGGCATGGCGGACCAATGTGCGAGGCTATAGATTTTAGTAAAGGAAACAATTTTGTCAAATCAAATACTTCACCTTGTCAGACTGGCTGTCCCCGGCTAAAAACCGTCAGTCTTTCTGTCTGCCCATTCAACCTCTTTGCCGGCCCCAAACAACTCCTTGATGGTGGTGATGCCGACACCTCTCAGTTTTTTGACCAGAAAGATGAACAGATAGGCGGTCTGGAGGGCGTCCTCCAGGGCGTCGTGGGCTCCGAAAAACGGCAGGCTCAGCTCGGCGCTGAGTTTTTCCAGACTGTAGCAGCCGCTTCCGGCCTGCTGCAGTCCTGAATACTCCCCGACAACTTTTCTCTTGTAAATCTGGACCATCCGCATCGTATCGAGGCTCGGGTTGGCCACTTTGCCGTTATACAACGCTCTGGTTGCCCGATTGAGAAAGGCTGTGTCTATCATCACACAATGACCGACCAGAAGATCGTTCTCGATGAATTTCAGGAAAAGGGGCAGGACTTCCTCGAGCGTGGGCGCAGCTTCGAGCTGCTGCGGGGTGATCTTGTGGATCAGGGTGGCCCGGGTGTGATCGAGGTTGCGGGGGCGGACATAGTAATGAAAGGTCTGGCTCAGATCGATCTGCAGGCCCTCGATACGGACCGCACCGATGGAAATGATTTCATCTTTTTTCCTGTTGAGGCCGGTCAACTCGGTATCGAAAACGACAAATGAGCAATCCTCGAGCTTAACCGAGATGTCGAAGCGCGAAAAACGGCGGTTGTTGGCGGCGATGATTCGGTCCCGGCCCCGCAGCCAGGAGAAGGCGTTGCGCAGACTGGCCACCTATGCCTCTTTGTCCTGCTGCAGCCCCTGCAGCTCCTTTCTCATCAGGTTCTGCATCGTGGCAATCACGCTGAAGCCGTCCTTGAGCATGCGTTTTTCCAGGTCACTGAGCTGCTCGGGGGAAATGTAGTCATCAGGCTCCTGCCCCGCTTCGATCTGCCCCAGCTGATGAATAACCCTGAGCTGCATCTGAAGCTCGTAGGCGTCGGCCATCTGCTCATGCACATCCACAGGCAGCTTCATCCTCTTGGACAGCCGCTTGAGCCGGGTTGCCGTGTTGGTATACCTGATCCCATATTTAAGGCTCAGAACCCGGGCAAAATCGACGAAAGGGGCCAGCCCCCGAAGCTTGATGTTGAAACGTTGCTGATGATCCCCGTTCTGCTCGACCATGACGTTCTGAAAAAAAGACAGCGGCGGCCGCACCGCCAGAAAGCTGCGGCCCAGGTTTTCAATGATGGTGTTAGCTTTGAGGTCTCTGGTAATGATGTGATCGCGCAAATCCACGGCCAGTTGTTCCGTGCCGTAAGCGTGGCGGAAATCGAAGAAAATGGCTACCCCGAGCTGTTCATGCCCGGGGGCCGATTCGATCCAGTGGGTAAACCGATCCTTCCAGCTCGACAGCGACCGGCACCACTCGGGATTGCTGGCCATGACATTGTCGGGGCAGGACGGGTAGCCGCACTTGAGCAGATGGTAGGAGGTCTGCTCGCCCAAGGTTCTGAAGTAGCGGTCGACCTCCTCCTGCTGCCCCGGGTCGGGGTCGCTGTAGACGATGCCGTTGTCCTGGTCGGTTTTAAACGTCTGCTCATGTCTGCCTTCGCTGCCAAACATCAGCCAGCTGTACCGGACCGGCGCCGGGCCCATCTGCCGATGGATCAGCGTCAGGATCTGGGCCAGGATGCGCTCGTTGATCAGGGCGATCATCCGGGCGATGTCGCCGGCCTTGGCGCCTTCGTTAATAATATTGCGGACCAGGCTGCTGATCTTTTCCGAGAGCAGGTACAGCCCTTCGAAATCGTTCTGGGCGGAAATTTCCTTGAACAGGTAATAGGGCGAATTACCCTGCTGGACCATGATGTCATGGCTGGTTATCACTCCGGTGACCCGGCCGCCATGCTGGACGCCCAGGTGGTGAATGGAGGTGGTCATCATTTTCAGCAGGACATCGAAACAGAGCATGTCGGCCGGGACCGTCTTCAGCGGACTGCTCATGATCGAAGACACCGGCTCCCGGATATCGCGCCCCTCGGCAATGACCTTGCTCCTGAAATCGGTATCGGTGATGATGCCGATCATCGAACCGGGATCCTCATCGACGTAGACCAACAGCGAGCCGATCCCCTGGCGGGCCATCACCTGGCCGCTCTCCTTGATCGAGGTGGTGGCCGATACCGAGAAAAGCGGCTTGCTCAGCTCGCCAGCCGTCGAATTGAACAGAAAGAGCTCCTCGCTCGAGCGCCGGGTCAGCTTGTTCTTCCGCAGTTCGGTGTAGGCCGTGGCCACGATATTGTCCGAGAAGCTTTTCAGGTAGTAGTGGGAAATCGCTGAAACATTACGAACCAGTTCTTTGAAGATATCCCGGGGGATCAGGTAGCAGAAGGTATCCTCCACCGTTTCGATATTGAGATTCGCCCTGGTCTCGCGGATGATCCCCAGGGCCCCGATATTGGAACCGACGCCCCGGTAGTCCTTGAGAACGATCTGACCATCTTCATCGGTCATAAAAGCCCTGACGCCGCCCCGCTGGATCAGGTAGAGGTGGGTGATTTCCGATTCGCCGAAGGTGAGCAGCCGTGTTCCCTTGGGGAAAAAATCGATCCTGCAGTGCAGGGCCAGTTCCCGCAGGGTCTTGTCGTCGAGTTCCCTGAACGGCATGGTGCTCTTCAGAAAGGCGACCGCCACCTCGGGGGCCACCGCGTTCTCGCTGCCGTTTATCGACGGGATAATCGGTTTATTATGATTTTCAAACTCAACCATGCTTTTCTTTGGGCCCGTAATATCGAACCTCGATTCGGATTATCTTCTGGTCACCTCTATATCACACTATTTATTTTACCGTAATACAAATGGAAAAATGAAGTATCCGCATACCTCTGGAATTTCACGCCAGAACAGGTGCAGGGAGCGAGGAGGTCAATGTGCTGGTGGAGCAGGCCTCAACCGAAGACGCTGATCGCCGCTGATCTAGAAATACTCGTTCTCCAGGCTCTTTTTGCCATCGATCAGGTTGTCGACCACCGACGGATCGGCCAGGGTGGAGATATCACCGAAATCGCCGAAGTCGTTGGCGGCAATCTTTCGCAGAATACGGCGCATGATTTTGCCGCTTCTGGTTTTGGGTAGACCGGGTGCGTACTGAATGGTGTCCGGCGAAGCTATCGGCCCGATCTCGGTTCGCACATGGACACGCAGGTTGACCAGCAGTTCAGCACTTTCATCGACGTCGGGTCGCAGGGTCACGAAGGCGTATATGGCCTGGCCCTTGATCGGGTGCGGCATCCCGACCACGGCCGCTTCAGTGACATCGGGGTGGGAGACCAGGGCCGATTCGATTTCCGCTGTGCCCAGCCGATGACCTGAGACATTGATCACGTCATCGAGCCGCCCCATGATCCAGTAGTAACCGTTTTCATCGCAGCGGGCTCCGTCTCCGGCATCGTAAAACCCGGGAAATTCCTCGAAGTAGGTCAGCCGGAATCGCTCCGGGTCACCGTAGATCCCCCGGAAAATGCCGGGCCACGGCCGCCGGATAATCAGGTGGCCGCCTTCGTTGACGCTGGCCTCGTCACCCTCTTCGGTCAGAATGGCCGCATCGACGCCGGGCAGCGGCAGCGTTGCCGAGCCGGGTTTCAGCCGGGTCGCATAGGGAAGTGCTGAGATCATGATGCCGCCGGTTTCAGTCTGCCACCAGGTATCGACAATCGGCAGGCGGCCGCCGCCGACATTGAGATGATACCACATCCAGGCCTCCGGGTTGATCGGTTCGCCGACCGAACCCAGGATCCGCAGGGAACTGATGTCGTGCTTTCTGATCGGTTCGGCCCCGAATCGCATCAGGGCACGGATCATGGTCGGGGCGGTGTAGAAAATGGAGACCCGGTACTTTTTTATGATGTGCCAGAAGCGATCGGGCCCGGGATAGGACGGCACCCCCTCGAACATCAGGGTCGTGGCTCCCAGGCCGAGCGGTCCGTACAGCAGGTAGGAGTGGCCGGTAATCCAGCCGATATCGGCGGTGCACCAGTGCACATCGTTATCCCTGATGTCGAATACCAGCTGGGTGGTATGGATGACGTAGGTCAGATAGCCGCCGGTGGTGTGGATCAGCCCTTTGGGTTTGCCGGTGGAACCCGAGGTGTAGAGGACGAAGAGGATGTCCTCTGACGCCATCGGTTCCGGGTCGCAGGCCGGAACAATGTCAGCGGCGGCCATCTCCTCGTGCCACCAGCTGTCCCGGCCGGGCTGCATGGCCACGTCGTTTCCGGCCCGGCGAACGACGATGCAGTGGTCGATCGTGTCGCAATAGTCGAGCGCTTCATCGGCGTTCGGCTTCAACGGGATGCTCTTGCCGGAGCGCAGTACCGCATCTGCCGTAACCAGCAGGGAGGCCTCGCAGTCGTCGATTCGGTTCTGCAGGCTGACCGCCGAAAAACCGGCAAAAACAACCGAGTGAACCGCTCCAACTCTTGCACAGGCGAGAAGGGTGATCACCAGTTCAGGTACCATCGGCAGGTAGACGGCCACCCGGTCGCCCTTTTCAACACCCTTCTTTTTCAGAACGTTGGCACACCGACAGACATCTTCATACAGTTCGCGGTAGGTAAAAGTGCGGACATCGTCCTCGGGTTCGCCTTGCCAGATCAGCGCCTTCTTGTCCCCTTTTCCGCTCTCCAGGTGACGATCGAGGCAATTATAACTGACATTGAGCGTCGCACCGTCGAACCAGCGTATCTCCGGTTTATTGAAATCGGCATCGACCACCGTGTCCCACGGGGAAAACCAGCTCACCAGGCTTGTTGCCCGCTCAGCCCAATAGTCCTCCATATGCTCCATGGAGCGGCGATAGGCGGCCTCATAGGTCGCCATGTCCCCGACATGCGCTTCCTCCCTGCCCTGCTCCGGCGGCTCGAAATAGCGATCCTCACTCAAGAGACTGGTAATTTTATCGTCAACTTCTTTCATCGAAGTACCCAGGTGTCCGGTTGATTGTCGATCAATATCTCACTGAACTGGTAGACAGGGCCACGCCTTCCAAACTATAACTTAACCATATTATCAATATAACTGATAATTACACGAATGCATAATTTTTCCCCAATGGAACTCAAAAACCTTGAATCTGATTTTTCCTCTATAAAATATTGACACAACAATTCAATAAGTTAGCAAACCGGGGTCGGGGAGTGATAAAAAGTTCTTTACACTTTTTTACTTGAAAATTAAATTAAACACTAAAATAACTGGGCCCCGGGAGACGATGCCATGCACGACGACATGAAAGATGAACAGATCGAAGTGATATCGAAGCTGTTAAAATCGATGTCTCACCCGATCCGACTCAAGATTCTCTGCCTTCTGCAGGAACAGGAGATGTCCGTCGGCGACATCAGGGAACAGGTGAAAACCACCAACGCCAACGTCTCCCAGCACCTGAACATACTCAGGAGCCAGGGGATCATCGATTTTAGAAAAGATGCCAATTTCATCTACAACAGGATCACCGACCAGCGCATCCTCGACCTTATCTCCAAGATGCGCCAGCTGTTCTGCCCCGAGCCCTGACCTGGACCGCCGGAGTAACCTGCTGTAAGACAAACCCACCGATTGAGAGAGTGCCGTGATCATTACCGACTGGATTCACACAATAGCCGGCTTATTCATCCTCTTGAGCTTAGCGCTCGGGGTCGAGGCCAGCCCGATCTTCCAAAGCAAATACTGGCTGTTCTTCACCGCCTTCGTCGGGCTCAACCTGCTGCAGTTCGGATTCTCCAAATTCTGCCCAATGGGAATAATCCTCAAGGCGCTCGGTGTGCCCGAGAGCCGATAAACGGTTAGCGCACAACCATTTCGGCCCTGCAGGACCGCTGCCAGCAGCAGTCAAGCTCGCCGCAGCGCTCTTTTTTCCTGAAACAGCTCTGGTGCCCTTCTCTGTGCTGAACTGCGAGAATCAACGCTTCCAGCTTCATAGTTCCGGGCTCGATGCCGAGCTCGCGCGCCTTGGAGCGGGCCAGCGCAAACAGTGGAGAGCCGACGAGATATTTCTTTTTTCCCATGACAGTTTCAACCTCATTGAACTATTGCGGCCGCCCCCAGAGAGCGGCTTTTTATTTTGTCATTATACTGCTGATCATATCGGCAGGATATGCATTTCCTCCCTGACCGGGTGGCTCCCTTTGAGCAGCAGCCCATTGCGGCCGTCGATGGAGACGTGCTCACCGAACTCGATCCGGTATCCGTCAACCTCCGCATATCTCTCGAACACCCGCAGCTGCTTGCAGCCGACCACACAGGTTTTCTCCAGACGCACCGCCACCACCGAGGCATGAGAGGTCTGGCCTCCGCGCGAGGTTAACAGACCGTCGGTCAGAGAGATGATCGTTATATCTTCGGGAACGGTGTCCTGGCGAATCAGAATCAGCGGTGTTTCAGGTTCCCGGGCCCGCAGCATCGAGATATCCTCACTGGTGAAAACCGCCTTGCCCGTCATGGCCGAACCGGAGACGCCGATCCCTTTGGCCAGAACCGACTGGTCGAAGTCGTCCGATTCGACAAAGACATGGAGCAGTTCCTTCTGCTTGATGGTTATCATGTCGCGGGTCTGCAGCACATAGAGTTCCTCGGCATCGGGCCCCTCGAAGGTGAACTCGATTTCCTGCGGGCTCCAGCGCTTCTCATAGACCAGTTCACGGGATATGGACAGGAGTTTCTGGTAGATCTCGGGGAATTTAATCTCCAGGGTTTCATCCCGGGACCGGCCGTCGAGTTCAGCCTGTTCAACCGAGATCGGGTGCGAGGTAACCAGGCCCGAGACGATGTCCTCACCCTGATCCTGGTAGGCGTAATCACCCCAGAGCGCGACCCGCTGCACCTTGCGATAGGGATGGGCGGTAAACAGCACGCCGGACCCCGAGCCCTCGCTGCGGTTGCCGAATACCATGGCCTGGACGATGACCGCCGTTCCCCAGGAATCAGAAACATCCATGATTCGCCGATAATCGATGGCTTTCTGGTTATCCCATGAGTCGAGAACCATTTCGACGGCACCGATCAGCTGCAGCCACGGGTCATCGGGAATACCCAGTCCCCTCTGCCGGACCAGTTTCTGGTAGTTAAGCGCCAGTTCCTTCATCTGGGCCGGGGTGAACTGCCGCTTCAGGGCGACATTGTGACGGGCCTTGGCCTCGTTCATCAGCTCCTGGAAATCCTCGCGTTCCACACCTGAAATCATCGCCCAGGACTGCAGAAAGCGCCGGTAATTGTCCCAGGCAAAATATTCATTGCCGTGGGCGTTGATGAATTCCTGCACCAGATCGCTGTTCTGGCCGACGTTGTGAACGGTGGCCATCATGCCCGGCATGGAGATGGCGCTGCCGCTGCGCACCGATAACAGCAGCGGTTTCTCCGATGAACCGAAAACCTTGCCGGTCTGCTCCTCGATATCGGTCAAGGCCCTGCGTATCTGCTGCATGAATTCCTGCCGGGCCTGGGAGAATCCGAAGATGACCTCCCGGCAGCGGAACACCTCGGTGGTGATAACGAAGGCCGGCGGTATCTGCTTCTTGTCCTCCACCAGCGTAATCAGGTTGTAGCCCTTGTTGCCCAGATGGATCAGGTCGAGGGTGTAGGGGTTGACATCATCGAGCAGGGAGATCGCATTTTCGGGATTGTAGGTCATCAGCAGATCAAGCGTCCGTTCATCGAGGATCTCCCGCTGGCTCTCCAGGGTCTGAATAATCCTGAGAATGAAGTTGTCCAGGTGCTGGAGCCCGAAGGCAGAAGCGATCAGGTCGCGCAGGAACCCTTCGGATATCGAGTGAACGGTGTTGCCCATCTCGGCTTTGTTCCACAATGTTTTATAGCGCGGCAGCAGGTTGTCACCGCCGATCTGGGGAATGATCAGTGACAGGTTTTTCTGGTGGATGTTGGTGTAATAGGCGTAAATCACATCCTTGACGCCTTCGGACAGCCCGCGGAATATATCGAGGTACTGGGTGTAGGAAAAACGCCTGATCTTCAGCGAACTGACCAGCAGCGACAGGTAGGTGTCGAGTTTGCGCGAAGCGATTCCCTCGATATGCAGGGCCCGGCGGTAGAGCCTCAGGCAGCGGGTGATCGAGTAAAAGGTCGCCTTGGTGATAAACGACAGGTTGACCGTTGCCGGCAGCATCTCCAGGTAGATGTTGGCCAGATTCTCCAGCCTGAAGGTCAGCGACAGCGAATCGAACTTCTTTTCCCGGTAGCGCCCGTATACCGAAGGGATATCGACGGCGATATGGCGCTTGTAGTAGATATCCTCCCGGGCCTCGAAGCGCTGGTCGGAGAGGATGATACCCTTGAGTTTCTCGAGGGCCTCCAGGGTCGCCTCGATGATGCCGATGGTATCGCCTTGGTCCAGGGTGGAAAGCAGCGGCTGCATTTCCGGGAACCCTTCGGCTGCCACCTGTTTCAGTTCCGAACGCAGTTCCTGAAAACCCAGGTTGTATTTCCTGTGGATCAGCCGGAACATCCTGACCAGCAGCAGAAAACGACGGCGTTCGCTGGGATTGCACTGGTCTTGCTGCTCGACAAACTGCTCCAGCCTTTTCTGGTCGACGTTGAATACATCGTCGATCTGAGCCAGTTCGAAATGGTCGAAGACCCGGTTGACCAGCAGGTGCTGATCGTCGATGAAGACACCTTCGCTCCTGACCTGGGCGAGTACTTCAGCAGGCAGGTAGGAGGACAGCACAAACCGGTTTCGGGTCTGCCAGAAGTCGAAAATGGCGCGAATGAAATCGACGATCAGGTTTGAACTCTCGACGTGGCTCTGTTTTCTCAAAAAATGAACCAGGACATCCTTGCGCCGATGGATCTCGTCGAGCTCGGTGGAGACATCACGCAGTTCACCTTCAGCCCCGATTTCATTGAAAAAAACCGGCATCAGCTTGGTAAACTGCTTGGTCAGGTTATAGATGGGCTCGATGGGCTGGTTGAGCAGCTGGGTGATATCTCTCTGGAACAGGTCGGTATCCTTTACGCAGGTGCCGGTCAGCTTGAGGTGGATGATCAGCGCCGAAAACAGGGTGGAACACCATTTCGGTTCCTGCATGATCAGGTTGAGCCAGACCCTGATATTATTCAGGTGGGCCGGGTTGATGATCGGCTGCCAGTCTTCATCGACACCGGCCACGTTGGCCCGCTGGAAACCAAAACGCACCACCCCCCAGAGAAAAGCCTCGACCATCCGGCTGTTGCCGCGCTTGAACACCTCCCCGCCCAGCACCTGGATGCACTGCAGCGAGGTGTGAGGGTATTTGCGGACATTCAGTTTGAGGAGTTCAAAGGTGGTCAGCAGGAATTCCTCGATCTCCTCGAAGCTCTGCCGCCGGACCAGGATGACCAGGCTCGAATTGATCTCCCGCAGGGTCTCCTCGTGGATCAGGTGGAGCCCGGCGGTGTCCATGATTTTAAACAGGAAGAGCAGCTTCAGATTCTCGGCCGGATGCCCGACAGCCGCCACGCCTGACAGCCCCGCCTCCCCGTCATTTCTGCCGACCCGTTCGAGATAGGCGGGTATCTCCTTGTAGAGCCTGACGATCTCGATGTGTGACGGCAGCTCCATCATCGACCTGAAAGCCTCTCCGGGATCGGCGCCGGCTCCGATCGATTCAAGCTCCCGACAATGGTGCCTTATGGCCTGGTGCGATATCTGGGCAAAAACACTGTCCTTGGGGCATTGGTCAGGCTGGACCCGGCATTGCTCGGCAAACCAGGCAGCCGGGTCATCTTCCTGCAGCCAGTAGTCGTAATTGATTTTCAACGCCAGCCGCACCACGTCGACGGCGGGACCCAGATCGTAAGCCGCCCCGGTGCGTTCGATCAGCTGGTGGAGCCGTCCGATTACCCGCTTGACCGACTGTCGTCCATGGATCAGGTTGAGCAGGGATTTCTGGTCAGTGGCGCCCAGGGTGATGAAATGCGAAAAACAGTGGTTGAGCACTTGTTCAAAAGCCGTCAGGTCGCCGGCGTCAAGCTGGGTCGTCAGCTTGTCGACCCAGTCCCACTGGGCTTCGAATACCTGGGCCAGCAGCCCGTCGTTTCTCAGCGAGTCGTCCACCGCTTCGAAAAAGAGCTCGGAAAACAGACCGAAGGCTTGCGGTCCATAGTCGGTTTTCAGGTAGTGATGGAAGTTTTTCAGTACGAAACTGCGCAGCAGCGGAACAATGATAGTCCAGTTGCGATAGGGGTGGCAGATCTCCAGGAGCAGGCTCTCGAGCCGGGAATGAATGCCGCGGTATGTCTCAACCGCTTCCAGCAGGCCGACGAGATCCGGGCGGATCTCGACATGTTCAGCGGTTTCCAGAAGGTTCGCCTTGAGGGCGTCGGAATCGATGCTGTGCTGACTGGAACTGTTCATCAGAGCGTAAGGTGGTGCCGCAGCCCCGCTTCCGGGACCAAAGTCCGGTCGGGGCTGCAGACAGACGATGCTGGTTGTTTACTGCCTATACCGGTTTCCGGGATTCCATATGGAGAATCAGATCGAGCATGCGGTTGGAATATCCCCACTCGTTGTCGTACCAGCTCATGACCTTGACCGATTTGCCGATCACCTTGGTAGACGGGCCGTCAACGATCGATGAGCGCGGGTCGCCCTGGAAGTCGATCGAAACCAACGGTAAATCGGTGTAGCCGAGATAGCGGTTGGCGGCTTCGCGCAGGGCCTGGTTGACCTCGTCGACGGTGGTCTCTCTTTCGACCTCCATGACCGCATCGACCAGCGATACGTTCGGTGTCGGCACCCGTACGGCCAAGCCGTCGAATTTGCCTTTCAACTCTGGAATGACCAGCGACACGGCGGCGGCGGCTCCGGTCTTGGTCGGTATCATCGACAGCGCTGCAGCCCGGGCCCGGCGCAGATCGGAATGAGGGAAATCGAGCAACCGCTGATCGCCGGTGTAGGCGTGCACCGTGGTCATCAGGCCCCGCTCGATGCCGAAATTGTCGAGAATCACCTTGGCCATCGGTGCCAGGCAGTTGGTCGTGCAGGAGGCGTTGGAGACGATGTGATGACTGGTTGGATCGTACTCGTCCTCGTTGACGCCCATAACGAACGTCTTCACATTGCCTTTGGCCGGCGCCGAAATGATCACCTTCCTGGCGCCGCCGTCAAGGTGGGCGCCTGCCGTATCTGCATCACGAAAAATACCGGTGCATTCAGCCACATAATCGACCCCGAGGTCTCCCCATCTGATATCGGCCGGGTTCTTGTGGCTGGACACCGCAATCGAGCGGCCGTCGACGCTGATGCCCTCGTCGCTGCTGCTCACTTCCCCGGAGAAGATCCCCATCACCGAGTCATACTTGAGCAGGTGGGCCAGGGTACCATTATCGGTGAGATCGTTTATGGCCGCCACTTCGATCTCGGCAAATGTTGGGTCCTCGCTCAGGGCCCGGAAAATATTTCTGCCGATCCGGCCGAAACCGTTAATTCCAATACGAACTGTCATGGTCACTCTCCTTTTTCTTTAGCTGTGTCAGACGTTGTGCCGGCCTCACCCGCCATGCATGGGCTCAAATCCTGCCGTCAGTCCTGCTCGCTTTGTACCATACTATATATGACTGCATGACCTGTGCCCAGGTATGCTGTCTATCGATTTTCTCCACGGCAGCACGCTGCATCTGCCGAATCTGCGCCTTATCGCTGTAAACCTTCAGTGCCCTGCTGAGCGCCTCGCACAGGACCTCCGGACTGTTCTCGATGTAGGTGAAGCCCGTCTGGTTATCGATGATTTTCACCAGGCCGCCGATATGATGGGCGATCGGCAGATTGCCGAACAGCTGGGCGATAAAGTCGGTCAGCCCGCACGGTTCGTATCTCGATGGCATGACGAAGAAGTCACCGGCGGCGTAGACGCGGTTGGCCAGCTTCGGGTCATAAGTTCTGAGGAAACTGACCCGCCCGCGGTAGCGGGCCTCATCGGCCAGAGCAGCCAGGGCAGACTCGAGCTCTTCAGCGCCGCTGCCCAGGCAGACAAAGCTTGTTTCCGCATGATCCTCAAGAAACAGCCGGAGCCCCTCGACCAGGATGTCAACCCCCTTCTGCTCGCTGAGCCGACCAATAAAGGTGTAAAGCGGCCGTGACGGGTCCGGATCCAGGTAGCCGACACGGTTCTCGTCCTCAGCCCGGCTCGAGAGCATCTCCAGAAAGGCTTTCTTGCATATCAGCTTACCACCCAGCTCATCGCCCGCATCCCGTATATCGTAGGAAGCAGCGATCCCCATCGCCGGGGCCTGTCTGGGATCGAAGGCTTGCGGATCAATGCCGTTGGTGATGCCTTCAATGGTAACCCCGATTTCAGCGAGTCGGTGCCCCAGCCAGCCGGTCAGATAATCGGCATCGGTATGCTGCAGTTCGTGGGCGTAGTTTTCGCTCACCGTGCTGACAGCGGCGTAATGGGCGGCCGCCAGGAACGGATCGAAACTGTGCTCGAGCAGGGAATTGTTGATCACCCTCCAGGGCAGCCCGGTAATCGAGCGGACAAAAGGCAGATCCGAGACCTCCTGGTGGTAGCCGACGCCGCCGTTATGAATGGTAACCACCGGGGCGCTGCCTCTAAAGTAATTGCGATAGCCGCTGCACTCCCGCATCATGGCCGGAACAATGGCGTTGTGGCCGTCGTGGCAATGGATGATCTGCGGTTTCTCGTCGAGCAGCATGATCAGGTCCAGGCCGGCTTTCTGCAGCAGGACATTCATCGCAAAGTAGTCGATATGGCCGACCCCGTTCACCTTCCAGGATTCACGCTGGAACTCTTCCCGAGTATAGGTGTACACCCCCTTTTTCTCGAGGAACCGCTCCGCCTCCAGTAAATAGATGTGTACCCTGTCCAGCCACTGGTACCAGACCCCCACCCGCTCCCTGCGTTCGAGATCGGTGTAGTCCATGGTCACGTCGAATTCCAGCAGCCGTTCAGGGTCGAGCGGATCGGCCAGCCGCTGGAAACCCAGTTCGGCCGGCTCCATGAAACCATAGCAGGGCAGGACCACACTCACCCTGCGGTTGTTCCACCGGGCCAGGGCCGCGGCCAGCTGGGAGACCACGTCTTTTACCCCGCCGGCTCCGGCCAGACCGCTGTATTCGCGGCTGAACATCCATACAGAAGTAATGGGCTGCTGTTTCAATGTATCCCCTCTTCCCGAGACCCTCGATCGATCACGCATCAAAGCAAACATTTTCCCGGCGCCGGTCGCCGGCTCTGTGCAATCGGCCGCGACGGAGCGAATCGATCCGGCACGACACATCTAACTATCGGTTACGATCCCGATTCTGTCAAGATAATCGATGCCGAATGGTGACAACCGATGACCACCCTGCAGGCGGGCCGATGATGAGCCGATTGCCAGGCTCACGTCTACCGCGTCGAGCCGCATTGACGCCTCAGCTATATGTCTCTATAGTATCGGCAGCGCACCGATGCAAACAGCGGAGAACAACAGATGATTAACGGAACGATCAGTGTACGAACAGCGGGGGCCATGGAACTGGTCGACATCACCCCGGAGATGTCCGCCCGGCTCAGGGAATCCGGTGTCGAGCAGGGGCTCTGTTTTCTGTTCAATCCCCATACCACCGCGGGGCTGACCATCAACGAAGGCGCCGACCCCGAGGTCAGAAAAGATATCATCGCCGGGCTGAGGAACATGGTTCCGCTCGATTACCCTTTTAAACACATGGAGGGCAACTCGCCGGCCCACATCATGGCCAGCCTGATGGGCTCCTCGCTGACCGTGGCAATCGACAAGGCCCATTTCAGGCTGGGTACCTGGCAGAAAATCTTCTTCTGCGAATTCGACGGCCCCCGGACCCGCACCGTGCATTATCACATCCTGGTTTCACCATGAACGGCTCTGACAGAAACCGGCCGGCGCAGCCGGACCCGGCAGCCATCTGTTTCGGCCTCAGCCCTGAACTTGACCGCCGGTCATGCGCCGCCTACCTCGAGCTGCTGGGCCGACCCGAACTGGCCCGGACCCTGGCCTCGCGGCTGTCGTCCGAAGAGATAGATTCAGTGGTCGAGCTCATCGGCTCACTGATGCGCACACACCTCTCCAAACAGGAATACCATCACCTTTTTCTTGGTCAGGACCACACCCATGACCATTCGGTTCCATGATGAAAACCAGACAACTCAACGACCTGAGAAGCTTTTTAGCGCTGCTTGAAGATGAGAACGACCTGCTGGTCATCGAGGAGGAGGTTGACCCTTTCCTGGAGATTGCCGAGATCCATCGCCGGGTCATCCAGAACCAGGGCCCCGCACTGCTTTTCAATTCGGTCAAGGGCTCAGCCTTTCCGGTGGTGACCAACCTCTTCGGCACCGGCCGGCGGCTGGACCTGGCTTTTGGCGCAAAGCCCCAGGAGTTTGTCAAAGATATCGTCAACCTGGCCGAGACGATCATGCCGCCGACACCGGCCAAACTCTGGCACAACCGCAAACTGTTTCTCGATACCGCCAGAATCGGTCTGAAGACGATCAGCCGGGGACCGATCCTGGAGAACTGCCAGTCGCCACCGCAGCTCAGCACTCTGCCCATGCTCACCTCCTGGCACAGCGACGGCGGCCCCTTTGTCACCCTGCCGCTGGTCTACACCGAACACCCGGAGAACGGCAGCCACAACCTGGGGATGTACCGGATTCAGCGCCATAGCGAGACAACCACCGGCATACACTGGCAGATTCACAAGGGGGGGGGCTACCACTATTTCGAGGCGGAGAAGCGAAATCAGCCGCTGCCGCTGACCCTGTTCATCGGCGGCCCGCCGGCCCTGATGCTCTCCGCCATTGCACCGCTGCCCGAAGATATTCCTGAATTGATGCTCACCTCACTGCTGCTCGGCTCAAAACTGCCCATGGTCGCCGACCCGCGCGGCGGTCACCGGTTGGTGGCCAACGCCGAGTTTGCCGTCAAGGGCATCGTACCGCCGCACCTGCGCCAGCCGGAGGGACCGTTCGGCGATCATTACGGTTACAATTCGCTGGAGCATGATTATCCGGTCTTCCAGGTCTCGCACCTCTATCACCGATCCAAGCCGATCTACCCGGCCACCGTGGTGGGACGGCCGCGGCAGGAGGACTTCTTCATCGGCGATTACCTGCAGGAGCTGCTGTCGCCGCTTTTTCCGCTGGTCATGAAAGGTGTCAGGGAGCTCAAGACCTTCGGGGAGACCGGTTTTCACTGCCTGGCAGCGGCCCGGGTAGCTGACCGCTACCCGCGGGAGGCCTTCGCCAGCGGTCTGAGAATCCTCGGTGAAGGACAGCTGTCCCTGACCAAATTTCTGATCGTCACCGACGGCGGCGTCGACATCACCGATTTCAGAGCCCTCTGGACCCATGTCCTGGAACGGGTCAACTGGCAGCGCGACCTTTTCGTTTTTGCCAATGTCTCCCAGGACACCCTGGATTATACCGGGCCATCGGTCAACAAGGGTTCCAAGGCCATGCTCATGGGGCTCGGGCCGGACAAGGTGCGGGATCTGCTCACCACTTTTGAAGGGGTTCTGCCGCCGGGCTGCAGCAGGCCGCAGGCCTACCTTCCCGGAACCCTGGTGGTTCAGGGAACACCTTACAGTGAAGATAACGATCTCGGCAGACGCATCGCCGCCGCCGAGGAGTTGAAAAACTGGCAGGTCATTGTTCTGGTTGACGACAGCGACGCTGCCACCCTGTCGATTCAGGAGTTTCTCTGGACGCTGTTTACCCGCTTCGAGCCGGCCGCCGATATCCACGGTGCCGCGACCTCGGTGCAGCGATTCCATGTCGGCCTGAGTTCGCCGGTGGTCATCGACTGCCGTATGAAGCCCTGGTACACCGAGATCCTGGAAGTGGACCAGCCGACCAGGGCGCTGGTGGATGAAAAGTTCGATCGTATCATTCCCCGAAAATGGCGTTGAAACCAACCCTGAGACTGCAGAAATACCTGGCCGAATGCGGCCTGGCATCGAGGCGGCAGGCGGAGAAGCTGATCGGTGAGGGAGTGGTCAGTGTGGACGGTGAAACCGTCAGACAAATGGGTCTCAAAATCGATCCGACGAAACAGGTGGTGCGCTGCCGCGGCAAACTGGTCGTACCGAAGAGACAGCACACCTACATTCTGCTCAACAAACCCCGCGGCTATGTGACAACGCTGTCGGACCCGCAGGGCCGGCCGGTGGTCACCTCCCTGATCACCGACCTGAAAACCAGGGTTTTTCCGGTCGGCAGGCTCGATATCGACACTGAAGGGGCCCTGATTCTGACCGACGACGGCGAGCTGGCCCATAAAATCCTGCACCCCAGCCATGAGTCCCGTAAAACCTACGAGGCGATGGTGAAGGGATTTGTCAGTCCGGAAAATATACGGCTGCTCGAAAAAGGTATCGAAATCGATGGGAAAATGACCTGGCCGGCAAAGATCTCCAATACCAGAAAACTGAAGACGGTCAGTCGGCTGGAGATTACCATTCACGAGGGACGCAAGCGCCAGGTGCGCAGAATGTTCGAGGCCGTCGGCCATCCGGTGATCAATCTGAAAAGAATTGCCTACGGCAGGCTGCGCCTCGGCTCCCTGAAGAGCGGCAGCTACCGGTATCTCGGCCCGGAAGAGCTGAAAAAAGCCCTGATGTAATTTTTCCTTTACAAATTCAAGATTAACTGATTAAATTTCAATAGTTACGCACATAGCTCCAGACCGCGAGAGCAGGGGATGTGCCGCTAAATGGTTGTTATTTCTTAACATAATCAATGATTGTGCTTGCAATTACAACCATTTGAATTTATTCTTGATTTAGTTTTGCAGACAACGACGCGAGTTCAAGTCAGTAGGGCCGGCGGATTCCCGGGCTCCACGAGTTGACCCGTGTCGTTGTCTGTAACTTTTACGTGGGGAGTTTGTTCGCAGAAGACCCTGATAGCGCATACACCTTTGCAGACAGGAGTATCCACATGAACAAATCAGAATTGATCGAGGCCCTGGCACAGGAGATCGGCATTCCCCATCGGGAAGCGGCGGCGATCACCAACACCGTCATCGATACCATGACCGATGCACTGGCCCGCGGCGAAAGTATCGAAATCAGGGGATTTGGCAGCTTCGTCATCAAGCAGTACGGTTCCTACGAAGGGCGCAACCCTAAAACCGGCAAGAAAATCAAGGTCAGCCCCAAGAAGCTTCCCTTTTTCAAAGTCGGCAAGGATTTGAGAGAGCAGGTGAACAGGAGCAAGCAATAATCGCCTGAATCAAACGATTCTGCCGACCAGATCGTAGATCTGCGCTTCGGTGATTTCGACCGCGACGATTTCACCGGAGCGCGTTTCCCCCTCGTTAATCAACACGCAGCCGTCGATATCCGGAGCCTGATACCTGGTTCTGCCCTGCAGCAGCAAATCTGTTTCATCGCTCAGCCCTTCAACGAGAACCGGCTCGATGGTGTTGACAAACCTGCCCAGCCGGCGCCTGGAAATTTCCGACTGCAGAGCGATTACCCGCTGCAGCCGCTCGCTTATCTCAGCTTCAGCAATCTTCGGGCTCAGCTTCTCGGCAGCACTGCCCTCCTCATTGGCATAGCCGAAGACCCCGACATGATCGAGTTGGGCCTCGAGCAGAAAGGACTCCACCTGCCTGACATCGGCTTCGGTTTCTCCCGGAAATCCGAGAAGCAGCGTGGTACGCAAAGCAGCATCGGGTATTGTCTGGCGAATATCAGCCACCAGCCTGATCACATCCCCATGGTCGTAGCGCCGGTTCATCGCCTTTAAAACCGGACTGCTTACATGCTGCACCGGAATATCGAGATACGGAACGATGCGCGGATTATCAGCCATCAGGTCGAGCAGCTCCTGACTCACCGTTGACGGATATAGATACATCAGTCGCAGCCAGTCGATGGAGGTCTCCTGAAGCAATCGCCGCAACAGCGACTCGAGACGCCGCTCCCGATAAAGGTCCAGGCCGTAGGCGGTCAGGTCCTGAGCCACCAGGGACAATTCCCTGACCCCGCCCTGCTGAAGATAGCGGGCCTCCTGGACCAGATCGTCTTCACTGCGGCTACGCAAGCGCCCCCGGATCGACGGAATCATGCAGTAGGAACAATGATTGTCGCACCCTTCGGTGATTTTCAGCCAGGCCCTGAAAAAAGGTGTGGAGCGACGCCGAGGCAGAGATGCGTTCATCAGAAACGACGGAGGAATCACCAGCGCCGGTGACCGTACCCCGCTCACCAGCCCATCGAGCAGTGCGGCCACCTGGGGGACTCCCTCGGTGCCGATAAACAGGTCGACCTCCTGCAGTTCAGTCTCCAGTTTTTCCCGATAGCGCTGGACCAGGCAGCCGATCACCACCAGCTTTTTGGCGGGATCGTCACCTTTGAGTTCGGCCAGCTGCAGGATTGCCTCGATGCTCTCCTCGACCGCCGGCTGGATAAACCCGCAGGTGTTGACCATCAGGACGGCGGCCTCCTCAGGCTCATCGACGCCCTGCCAGCCGCCGGCCTCAAGCTGACCGTAGACCACTTCGGAATCGACCAGATTTTTCGGGCAGCCAAGACTTATCAGGTTGAACGTGCGTTTCACGTGGACAGTTCCTCAGACAATCGATATTGAATCACCGTACGGATCATATGTTCGGTGCATTTTTTGAATCGGGCGGATCCGAAACCGGGTTTCCAGTTCGGGGTCCAGAGCATATCGGAGACCACAAAAAGTGCTCCGAGACTGACCCCTCGAAAACGGGCGACGGTAGATAAGGCGCTGAATTCCATATCGACCCCGTTAATCCCGTATCTTTCCTGAAGCCCGGTCAAAACGGAACGGCGCTCACGATAGGGGGCATCGGTTGACCACAGAATACCATCACCAGCCGCCAGGCTACAGCGGGCCGCACACAACTCCAGCTCACCGGCAGCTTCGGCACCGGGTGTGGTAACCGTTTTATTGCTGTAGTATGGAGAAACCCCTTCCCCCGACACACCACGACGGGCCAGCAGATAATCACCGATATCCAGGGCCGGGTCAAGCGCCCCGCAGCAGCTCAACAGCCAGATTTTCCTGACCCCGAGAACGATCAGTTTCTCCAGGACAAGAACCGCGGCGGCGGCCCCCAGCGCTGGTCCGGCGAGGCAGATTCGACCGGCCTTGTCGACCATGACACGGGACTGATAGAAGAAGCGCGTTTCTCCGCCATGGGATTTGAAATGGTTAAAGGCGAATTCAGCCTCGGCCGGGTTTACCACCAGCAGTGCCGATTCGGGAAGCAGCTTTTCTTTTCTGCCCCGGCGCGGCTCTATGATCAGGTCTTTATGGCTCATGTATCAGGGTCCACACCTCGTGCCCTGCCAAGCCCCATCTGTCGGATCTGGCTTGTCTGCCCTTTCGGCTTCAAAGCTTCGTTACTCCTTCGCTTATGGAGCGCTGCTGTGCGCTCTCATTCGTGGTTCGCAGGAAGTCAGAGTTGCGGCGCCATTTTACGACACCCAAGACTTGACATGACAAGAGAGTCCACTTATCGATATTGCTCACCTCCATCTCTCTTTCGATGCTACCTTTATCCTGCACCGTTTATGAGACGAGAACGAGTAGCCGAGAAACGTGCGTTCCCACGGACGCGCCACTGCACTCTTCCGGCGGTTGACTTTCAACCTCAACTTCCCTTCTACATAACGGGATATTGAGTCGAGAACTCGCTCTGCCGACCGGCGACTGCACACATATATATTGCAGTCATCGGCATAGCGGCAGAAGCTATGGCCTCTGCTCTCCAGTTCCTTGTCCAGATCATCAAGCATTATGTTCGACAGAAGCGGTGATAACGGTCCGCCCTGCGGCGTACCCTTTACCGTGCGGCTCATCACGCCGCCTGACATTACTCCTGATTGCAGGTACAGCCGGACCAGATGGAGCATCTTACGATCCTTGACCCGGCGACCTACACGAGACATCAGGATATCATGATTTACTTCGTCGAAGAAACTGGCCAGGTCCATATCCACGACCCACCGCTTTCCTTCATGCTGATACGACCTCGCCGCCAGAACCGCCTGATGGGCGCTCCTGCCCGGACGAAAGCCGTAGCTGCTTTCGGAGAAGGACGGGTCAAACAGGGGTAATAGAACCTGGTACATCGCCTGTTGGATCAGGCGGTCCAGTACGGTTGGAATGCCAAGCTTACGCATTCCTCCAGATGCTTTGGGAATCTCTACACGCAGAACCGGTTTCGGTTCATACTTCCCTGATAATAACTGTTCTTTGATTGTCCTCCAGTTGTTGCGCAGATACTCCGGCAGCTTCGATACGCTCAATCCATCCACGCCCGCTGCTCCCTTATTCTGCATCACGCGACGATACGCCACCATCATGTTGTCGCGCTCGACCATCTGCTCAAGCAGGTTACATCCTGCAGGGATGGAATTGCCTTCCGTCAATGGGCTGCTTGATCCACTCATGCCTACTCTCGCAGCTTCCGGCCGCTACCCTCAACATCAGCACGCATCATCGCAGATACGTCTTCTGGTTCTCTATGAGCTCGCACAACAAAAGGTTCAAAAGAAAAAAGGGCCGCAGAATCTCTGCGGCCCTTTCCTGCACCCGGCTGGGTGCCGATTCGTGCATCTCTGCTACATGAGCGGATTTGCGTAAAGCAGAATCAGAGAGATAACAAGTCCGTAAATAGCGACTGACTCGGCAAGGGCCATACCGAGGATCATGAAAACCATCAGTTTCGGCTGTACTTCAGGGTTACGGGCCAGACCGGTGGTTGCACCCTGGCCGACAAGACCGATACCGATACCAGCGCCAATAGCGGCCAGACCGATGGAGAGTCCAGCGCCGATACAGATCAGTGCTAACTGCAGATTACCTTCCATTTTGTTTTCTCCTTGTAAAAGTTAGTTTATGTGGCCTTCTTCCTTAATCTCATTCAAAAACCAAACCGGCCGAACAGCCCCGGTCTATCAATGTGCGTGCTCCTGGGCCTGGCCGAAGTAGACAACAGCCAACAGTACGAAAACCATGGCTTGAACCAGAGAGACCAGGACGCCGAGCAGCATGATCGGCAGCGGTGCGAAAAATGCCCCGGCCAGCATGAACAGGATGCCAAGCAGCGCTTCCTTGGCCATGATATTACCGAACAGACGAACAGACAGAGAGATCAGGCGGGCGAAGTTGCTGATCAGTTCGATCGGCAGCATCAGCGGCACCAGCCACCACATCGGCCCCATGAAATGTTTGTAGTAGCTGAGGCCGTGCTCCCTGAAACCGATGAAATGATGGGTGACCCAGACAATCACGGTGAGCGCCAGGGTGGTGTTCAAACTCGAAGTCGGGGACATGAAGCCGGGGATCAGGCCGATCAGGTTGGCCACGGCAATGTAGAGCCCGAAGGTGGTGAGCATCGGAAAGAACTGATCGGTCAGCTTCCGGCCCATGTTCTCAGCGAAGAAATTATCCAGACCGCCGACCACGATTTCCCAGAAATTCTGGCCCTTTCCGGGAACCATCTCCAGGTTGCCCACGGTCAGCTTGGCCACGAAGAACAGAAAGGCCATGACCAGCCAGGTGTAGGTCATGTAGGGAGCGCAGAGCTGCTCCAGAAAGGTGTGCCCGACCGGTCCGTGCGGAACCGGCAGTCCCAGAGCTTCCAGAATGACGGAAATGAACAGTATCGGATGTTCCATAACCCTAATTACCTCCTACTGAAATAGTATCCCCAGACGACTCCCAAAGCGGAGAAGGTGATGGTGAATACTACCGTTGTCAGCCCCAGGATCAGACCGAAGATATTGATACTGCTGAATCTGATAAACAGAAACAGTATCAGACCGATCAGAAACAACCGAAGCCAGAACTTTAGAATCAAACCCTTTTTCGTCTTTTTTACCGTCTCGGCGGACTGTTCCTGCTCCGGTTCCAGGGCCCTGAAAAAAACCAGCACCTCCTGGTAGGAAACCCAGAAACTGGCAATGGATATGACCCCGCCGACCAGCACCCCCCAGGCGAAGGACCATGAACTGATCACCCATGCCCCCACCACCAGAGCGGCCAGGTACAGCCAGCTCAGCGCCAGCATTCTCTTCAGGGACAGCCCGTCTTCCACCGCTACTCTTCCGGTCCCGTCTTGTCCTTCTCCATCTCCTTACTGCTCTTCCAGAGAATATCGAACAGACTCTTGAATCCGGCAGCTATCCCGAATGCCAGCCCGATAAAGGTAAACCAGGGAGCCGTCCGACCGTCGAACACCTTCTGGTCGAGCAGGATCCCGCCACCCATACCGATAAAAATCGAAGCGACGAAGGTAATGCCGATGTGACCGTAGTGCCCGAGGAGAAACATCATCTCTTTCCTGAACTCGGACATCTTGATCACTACTCCCAAACACTGAAATCAGCGCTTCAAATTTCAAAGCGTTTGGTAGCACGCCTCCTGCTCAAAGTCAATGGATTTTTTACTTTTCCGCTATCTTTTTGAATGACCATTCAGTCATTTTTTCCAGCTTTTTCAAGTCGTGGGAATCATGGGCCGCCGAGATGAAGGCCACCTCGAACTGGGATGGGGCCAGATAGATCCCCTGGGACAGCATGTTGCGGAAGTGGAGTGCGTAGCGGTCGGTGTCAGCCGTCATGGCCGAGTCGAAATCCACCACTTCCCTGTCGGTGAAAAAGGCGGTCATCAGCGAACCGATATGGTTGAGCCGGACATCGACGTCGGCCCTCTCCCCGATTTCTGCAAGCCGTCCGGCGCACTCGGCGGACTTGTCGTTCAACTCCTGGTAAAAGCCCGGCTTCTGCAGCATCTTCAGGGTGGCAATACCGGCGGCCATGGCCAGCGGGTTGCCCGACAGGGTGCCGGCCTGGTAGACCGGGCCGTCCGGGGCGATCTGATCCATGATATCGCTTCTGCCGCCATAGGCTCCCACCGGCAGACCGCCGCCGATAATCTTGCCCAGGCAGGTCAAATCCGGGGTGATGCCGAAATATTCCTGGGCCCCGCCGTAGGCCAGCCTGAATCCGGTTATCACCTCGTCGAAGATCAGCACGATGCCGCGCTCCCGGGTCAGCTCCCTGACCCGCTTAAGAAAGGCCCGGTCGGGAACGATACAGCCCATATTGCCGGCCACCGGCTCGAGTATGACGCAGGCGATATCGAGCGAATCATCGCCCAGGGTCCTGTCCAGCAGATCCACATTGTTGTAGCCGATGGATATCGTGTTCCTGACAATATCCTCCGGCACCCCGGGGCTGCCGGGAATACCCAGGGTGGCGACTCCGGAACCGGCTTTGACCAGAAACGAATCGGCATGACCGTGGTAGCAGCCGTCGAACTTGACCACGATATCTCTGCCGGTGTATCCCCTGGCCAGGCGCACGGCGCTCATCGTTGCCTCGGTCCCGGAGTTGACAAATCGCACCTTGTCAATGGACGGAACCGCCTCGACCACCATGTCGGCCAGGCTGATCTCGGCCGGTGTCGGAGCCCCGAAACTGGTACCGCTTTCTGCCGCAGCCTGCACTGCGGAAATGATATCAGGATGGGCATGACCAGCAATCATCGGGCCCCAGGAGCAGACGAAATCGATATATTCGTTGTCGTCCACGTCGGTTATGCGTGCCCCCCTGGCACTCTTGATAAAGAGCGGGTCGCAACCGACTGAGCGGCAGGCCCTTACCGGGGAGTTTACCCCGCCCGGAATCACCCTGCTGGCCTGTTCAAACATCTGCTGTGACTGTTCCGTTTTCATAAACGCTGCTCCACTCGAATTTTATTGGTGACCGATCCGCCCCGCAACCCGCAGAGGGATTCGATTGTCGGGTCAACTGCCAGTTCCCCGCCACGGCGGAGAGGAGGGCTACTATATCACGCCCGACTTTTACCTGTCAAACCGCTTACCACCCTTGATCTTTACCGTTTTGTGCACAAAGTAACAAACCATATCGATGAGCACGCTCCAGCTTCTCCAGTTTTCTCTTGTCAGCCCGATGGTCAGAAGGTAAACTGGTCAAGTCCTCAAGGCTCGAAAATATCGTAATAATCACTTGAAAATAAAACATAATTACCTGTAAGGAGAATTGATATGGCCAGCGATAAAGTCCTGCAATTAACTGACGCCGATTTTGACGCAACCATCGGTTCCGATCAACCCACGCTGGTTGATTTCTGGGCTCCCTGGTGCGGTCCCTGCAAAGCAATCGGTCCGGTTGTCGAGGAACTGGCAGAAGAGTACGAGGGCAAAATCTCGATCGCCAAAATGAATGTCGATGAAAACCCGGTAACCCCGGGCAAATTCGGAATTCGCGCGATCCCCACGCTGATCATCTTCAAGGGCGGGGAAGTGGTCGACCAGATTACCGGGGCCGTCGGTAAAGCGCAGCTGGTAGACCTCATCAACAAAGGTTTGTAAAACAGCCACCAGGCCTATCGGCTTGCGGCAGCTGGAGCACCGTCGCGCCAACACAATGGGTGCGCGGCTGCAGCCGGCTTCTGCCCGGAATGAAAGCGACTGACCATATCTGCAAACGGATATCATGGAAAAAAACCATTACGAACTGGTTATTCTCGGCGGCGGCCCGGCCGGACTGACGGCCGGGCTTTATGCTTCTCGGGCAAGGATCGACCACGTTCTGATCGAAAAAGGCGCGCCCGGCGGCCAGGTCTTGACCACTGACTGGGTCGACAATTATCCGGGTTTTCCCGACGGTATTTCCGGATTCGACCTGATGGAGAAGATGACCATCCATGCCAAACGGTTCGACGTCAATATCCTTACCAAAGAGGTCGCCTCCATGGACCTCAAGGGCTCCGACGCCAAACGTCTGGTCTTTGGTGACGGCTCCTCGATCACCTGTGACTCCCTGATTATCTGTACCGGCGCCAGCCCGAACAAACTGGGCATTCCCGGTGAAGCGGAACTGGCCGGTAAAGGCGTTTCATATTGCGGAACCTGTGACGCCCCGTTCTACCGCAATATGAATGTGGCGGTGATCGGCGGCGGAGACACCGCCGTGGAAGAGGCCGAATACCTGACCAGATTCGCCGATAAGGTAACCATCATCCATCGCCGGGACGAGTTGCGGGCTACCAAAATTCTCCAGGAAATCGCCTTCGCCAATGACAAGATCGACTTTATCTGGAACTCCCAGGTAACCGCCATCGAAGGCACCAAAGAGGTGGAACGGCTGGCCTTGGTCGACAAGCAGGGCAACACCTCGACCCTCGATGTTCAGGGCGTATTCATACTCATCGGCATCACCCCCAACAATCAGGTGCTGCCGCTGGATCAGCTCGAGGCCGATCCATGGGGATTTCTCAAGACCGACGCCGAGACCGCCACCTCGATAAAAGGGGTCTTTGCGGCCGGGGACATCAGAAGCAAGCTGATGCGTCAGGTAGTCAACGCCTGCGGCGAAGGAGCCAATGCGGTGATCGCTGCCGAGCATTATCTTATGGGATTAGCTGAAAAAGTTTAACGAATCTGACATGTCTGAACGAACGAACCGGAACCTGCGCAATTCACCCCTGACATCTCACCATGTCTTTCTGCTCGTTGCTCTGCTGGCCATCACCACGGTCACCGGCTGCGCCAAAGTAAAGGAAACCTTGCGGATCGAGGAAAAGGCCGAGGTCCAGGTTCCGGCCGAGCAGCTGATCATCAGGGGCATGGAAGAGTTCAACGTCGGCAAGTACTTCCTGGCCATCGAGTATTTCAACGAGATTCTGGACCGCTATCCGTTCAGCCCGCAGGCTCCGCTGGCCGAATTGAAAGCGGCGGACAGTAACTACTTCATGGAGCGTTACGAGGAGGCGCTGGTCCTCTACAACGAATTCGAGGAGCGTCACCCGACCAACGAAGCGATAGCCTATGTGATGTATCAGAAGGGTATGTGCAGTTACAACCGGATCGACCGGATCGACCGGGACATCACCGGCGCCATCGAATCGATCCAGGCCTTCGAAGAACTGCTCCGCGCCTTTCCGGAATCCCCCTACACCGATGAGGCCCGGGCCCGGATCAAGGCCGCCAACGAATTCCTGGTCAGCCATGAGTTCAACGTGGTCGAATTCTATCTGCGTACCGAAAAATACAGCCAGGCGGAAACGAGGCTGAACTACATTCTGGCCATGTACCCGGACTCCGCAGTCGCCCCGAAGGCCCAGGAGATCCTGACCCTTATCGAAGCCGGAACGCCCCCCAAATACGGCATCGGCCACTGGTTCAAAAACCTCTCCCTTCCCGACTGGATGAATTTTATGGACTGAAGATCAGGAGCTCTGCACCACTGCCGATCTTCTATGAGAGCAGCGGGGAGCCGGCCGTTACGCCCGTCTCCATCCATTCCTCTCCCAGGGACATCTCCATCGCCCTGACCGGGCATATCAGCACACACTGGCTGCAGCCGGTGCACTTCTCGGCATCGAATAAAACAGCCATATCCTCGCGCCTGATGAACAGGGCCCCCACCGGGCAAACACCGGTGCAGGCTCCGCACTGGAAGCAGCGCTGATCGTCCCGGCGGATCCTGGTGGCCAGACGCTCGATGATGACGCCATGTTTTTTCAGATAGTCGAGCCCGTCACTGATGTTGGAACCGGTGCCGGCTATCTCGATTATCAATATGCCCTCGCGCTGGGGCAGGATATCGGCCCGCAGAATGTTGACCTCGACGTCGTACTCCTTGATCAACCGGTAGATAATCGGTTTGTCGCTGATGTCCTTGGGGTACCTGATAAAATAGATTCTTCTGTACACGCATTCACCTTTTGCCGCAGCTGATCACCTTTCGCTGCATTCTTTGTTGAAATGGATCAAACCGTCTTATCGATGCAGCGATCGACCTGGTCGATCAACCGGTCGATATGCTGGTCGGTGTCAAGCTTGCACACATGCGCCCCGTCAAGCTGGTCGGGACTTGAAAACGTCTTTTTCTGCCCGTTATAGATCTCCCAGCGGCCGTCGGAGACCGCCCCGCGGTCTTCGGCACGAAGCCGAAATCTTTCTCCGCTTACCCGTTCGGAGCAGAAACAGAGCACGAAAAAGATCCGGCCACGACCGGCGAACCGGTCGATGACCGCCCGGCGCTGTTCATCCTGGCCGAAACAGCCGTCCAGGACAACACCGCTCACCTCCTGGTCATCGACTGAAGCGGCAGCCCGGTCTATCATCTCCAGATAGGTTCGCCGGGTCATCTCGGGACGGTAGAGCCCTTGGTTAAACGGCACATGGTGCCTGCTGTCCGGCTGCAGACCGGCCAGCTCCTTTCTTACCTCATCGCTGTTGAAGTACGAGTGGTTCCTGCGGGCTGCCCAGCGACTGGCCAGATAGCTTTTCCCCGAACCGGTCAGGCCGAAGAAGACGACGACACACTTATCAGACATGGTCAACGGCATAGCGCTCGGCCAGCTTGAAATAACGGCCGGCCTGCTCGAGGCAACGGCCAGCCGTCTCTGCATCGACACCCTGATCAGCAGCAGTGAACAGGTTGATTTTCCCTCTGACGTAGGCCCGGTAGCATTTGTAAAAATCGATCAGCTCCGTCAGCCCGCTGTCCCCAGACTTCTGCACATAACGGGAGATAGCATATCCGGCCAGTTCATCAAGTCCATGGTAATCGAGGTCCATGGCCAGAAAACCGATATCCCCGGCCACATCGCTGTAGCGAAAGCGATCATTGAACTCGATGCAGTCAAAGATATGGACCGGCTCGTCCAGACAGATATTGGCCGAGTAGAGATCACCGTGGCAATCCCTGATCCGTTCATTGTCGATGCGCGCCAGGAATCGATCTTCCTGCCCGAGAACGCCGCGCGCATACGCTCGGATAGCATCGAACTGCTCACGGCTCAGGGCCGGGCCCCCGACGAATGTTTCGGTCTGGTCGAAATTTTCCTCCACATTGACCGCCACGGACGCGGGCCGCCCGTAGGACCTGATCTCGTCGTTGACCTCGGCGGATTGGTAGAAGGGCACCAGCCGGTCGACGATGGCATCGAGGTGCTGTTTCCCAAGTTTCCCCGCCTCAATGACCCGGCTCATCATCCTTTCCTCCTCCATGCGGACCATCTTCACCCCATATTCGATGACGGCACCATCACCGCCAAAACTGAAACCCTGCTCGCTTCGGTGAACAGAGATGCGCTCGAGGTAAATATCCGGGCACAAACGCCGGTTGAGTTTGACCTCCTGACTGCAGTAGTGTGCCCGCTTTTCAAGCGTGGAGAAATCCAGAAAACCGAAATCAACCGCCTTCTTGAACTTGTAGACGAAAGCGCCGGCAATCAGCACATGGGAGATGTGGGTCTGGATAAGCTGAACGCCGTCGGCCGGGTGGGGATAGGCCCGGGCGTCCAGCAGTGCGTCTATATAGTCGGGGATTTTCTGTGATGACATCGGGATATCCTCGCGTATTGAAGAGAGTCCGTAACAACAATCAGGCCGAACAGCCTCGCAGTATAACAAAATTGCGCACGGTGGTAAACCTTGCAGCTTTTCTTTACCTTGATTTATGCACATGCTAAGGTGAACCTGCACCATCGTAGCCGCTGCGCCCCGGGCAGGCGGCCGAGCAGCCCCACTGATCAATGTCTCTGCAACCGGTAAGAGGAATATGGATAGCAACGATCTCAAACACCTTCTCGAAGCTGTCAAAAGCGGCAGCCTGAACATCGACGAGGCCCTGGGCAGGCTGAAACATTTCCCGGCCGAATCGATCGAGGGAGCCTGCATCGACCACCAGCGCGCGCTCCGCACCGGCCTGCCGGAAGTCATTTTCGGAGAATCGAAAAGCGCTGAACAGATCGTCCTGATCGCCCGCTCCATGGCCAAGGAGCAGGGGCCGGTCCTGGTCACCAGGGTCGATCCAGACAAAGCTGGTGCGGTGTGTGGTCAAATCGACACCTTCGCCTACCATGAAACGGCCCGCATCCTCCAGTCGGGGACGGTCGAACCCGAGCAGGGCACGATCCGGGGTGAGATTGTCGTCATCTGCGCCGGAACCTCCGATCTTGGGGTCGCCGAGGAGGCCCGGGTCACCGCCCGGGCTCTGGGCCACCCGGTGCAGACGATCTACGATGTCGGTGTGGCCGGGCTGCATCGGCTGCTCGCCCATGAAAACCTGTACCGGCAGGCCTCGGTAATCATTGTCGTGGCCGGGATGGAGGGCGCCCTGCCCAGTGTTGTCGGCGGCCTGGTCAGCTGCCCGGTAATCGGTGTACCGGCATCGGTCGGCTATGGAGCCGGACTCGGCGGTTTTGCCGCCCTGCTCGGCATGCTCAACAGCTGCGCCCCGGGACTGGCCGTGGTCAATATAGACAACGGCTTCGGTGCCGCCTGCATGGCGGTAAAGATCAATACCAATCGATGAACGGGCGCCCCCAAAAAAACCACCGGTGGAGCACTGGCCGGCGGGATGCAGCAATATCTGCAAAAATGTGTTCGTAACCTTGCAAGATTCGGGCATTACGGTATAATCGCGAGGCTGGTATCCCGGCACTAAATGTAAACATCAATTCCGCTCGGAAAAATTTATGAATACCGGTCTAAAACTGAAACTCGTATTTCTGTTCTTCGTAACTGCCCTGGCCGTGGTCACGGTCGTTCCGTCCTTTTACGCCAACACCCCGTCCTGGTGGAAAAAATATATGGCGCCTGAAGGGCTGCGGCTCGGCCTCGACCTGCAGGGAGGCATGCACCTGGTCTTGAGGGTCAACCTTCAAAAGGCCGAAGAAAATACGCTGGAACTGGCAGCCAACGACCTCAAAGACACTTTGGCGGAAGAGGCGGTGACCGCGGTTCAGACCAGGTCCGCCGCCAGGGACACGATCATCTTCACCCTTCCCAACGTCAGCGCCGTCGATATAGTCCAGGAGCTGGTGGCCGATGGATTCGACGAAGAACTGGAGGTCCAGGTCGATGTCAAGGAGGGCAGTTTCCCGCGCATCATTCTGAGGCTGAGCGATGAGAAAAAGGACTATATCAAGAACAACGCGGTGGCCCAGTCCCTGGAGATCATCAGAAACCGTATCGACCAGTTCGGTGTCGCCGAGCCGGTGATAATCCGCCAGGGAGCCGACGAAATCGTCATTCAGCTCCCCGGAATCAGAGATCCGGAGCGGGCGCTGAAACTTCTGGGAGACACGGCCCAGCTGGAATTCAAACTGGTGGCTGAGAGCGAGGGGGTCAATATCGACCAGCTGGTCGCCCAGACGATCGAGTCGGGTCAATGGTCCGGCAAATGGCAGGAACGCACCGAAGTCCAGGAGTTGAACCGGCTGCTCAGCAGCTCGCTGCCGGCCAATACGGCTATCTACTTCGAGCGTTTGCTCGATAAACAGACCGGCATCGAGCGTTCCCAGCCGATCCTGCTCGACACCAAGGTGCTGATGACCGGGGACATGGTTAAAAATGCCCAGGTCCGTATCGGCGGCACCTTCAACGAACCATACGTCAGCCTCGACCTGACCTCCCGGGGAGGAAAGGTCTTCGCCACCGTCACCGAGAACAATGTCGGGCGCCGCATGGCCATCGTTCTTGACGGGGTGGTCAAGTCGGCTCCGGTGATCCGTGAAAGGATCCTGGGCGGATCAGCCCAGATTTCCGGCAGTTTCACCCACGAGGAGGCGTCGGACCTGGCCATCGTCCTTCGGGTCGGCGCCCTGCCGGCACCGGTTGACGTCATCCAGAACATGACGGTCGGTTCTACCCTGGGCAGAGACTCCATCCAGAAAGGATTGATGTCCGGTGTTTTCGGGGCCCTGATGGTTCTCGGATTCATGATTATCTATTACCGGCTGTCCGGGGTGATCGCCAACTTCGCCCTGAGTCTGAATATCCTCTTCCTGTTCTCCGGCCTGGCCATACTCAACGCCACGCTGACTCTGCCGGGTATTGCCGGCATCGTCCTCTCCATCGGTATGGCGGTGGATGCAAACGTGCTGATTTTTGAGCGTATGAGGGAGGAGTATGCCCTGGGCAAACCGGTCAGATCCAGTATTGACAGTGGTTTCGGTAAAGCCCTGTGGACCATCGTCGACTCCCAGGTGACCACCCTGATTACAGCTCTCGCCCTGTTTCTGTTTGGCACCGGGCCCATTAAAGGATTTGCCGTGACGCTGTCGCTGGGCATCATCTTCAACCTGTTCACCGCCCTGTTCTGCTCCCGGCTGGTATTTGATATCCTGACCGCCAAACGGGTCATCACCAGTCTCAGGTTCATGCAGTTCACCAAAAAGCCCTCTATCGATTACATGAAGGTGAAGACGATCACCTTTTCGATCTCCGGCGTGATGGTGCTGATCGGACTGATTGCCTTTTTCCAGATTGCCCGGGGAAACGCCAACATGGGCGTCGACTTTTCCGGCGGATCGCTGCTGCAGTATCAGGCCGAACAGCCCTTTTCCATCGCTGAGGTCCGGGGTGTCTTCAATCGCAACAACATGGAAGGCATCGATCTGCAGGAGGTGGAAAACGAGAACCGGCTGATCATCAAGGTGAAAAAATCCGAGGCAGTGGTCGCCAACCTCAGTGATCAGGTCGACGAGTTGTTTGCAAGAGAGCTGTCCGACAAGGGCTTTGTCCTCGAGTCCCAGTCCGAGATCGGCTCCAGTGTCAGTGCCGTACTGCGCAACAAGGCCATCCAGGCAATCCTGATCTCACTGGCCGGGGTTATCGTCTACCTTGCCTTTCGCTTCGACATCAGTTTCGGCCTCGCCGCAGCAGCAGCCACCTTTCACGATGTCCTGGTGGTGCTTGGCATCTGCTGGCTGTTCAATGTGGAGATCACTCTGCTGATCGTTACCGCTCTGCTCACCCTGGCCGGTTATTCACTCAACGACTCGGTGGTCGTTTTCGACCGGATCAGGGAGAACATGAAAAAACTGGAAAAATTCCGCCTCACCCCGCAGGTCATCAATGAAAGCGTCAACCAGGTTATCAGCAGAACCATCGTCACTTCGACGACTTCGGCCATGGTCCTGCTGGCCCTGTTTATCTTCGGTGGCTCGGTGATTCACGACTTTTCCTTTGCGCTGTTGATGGGCGTCCTGGTCGGAACCTACTCGTCTATTTTCATTGCCAGCCCGCTGCTGACCTACTGGAAGCGCAGTCAGGCCTGAACCTAGATGGGTGATCACAAGCTGTCGGAACAAATTTTTCCAATTATGCAGGGGGAGGTGTTTTCCTTTCTCTGTCATAAGCATATCGGCTGTTTCACCGACTGCTGCCGGGAACTGGAACTGATCCTCACCCCGTATGACGTACTCAGGCTGCGCCAGGCCACCGGGCTGCAGTCAAGCGAACTGCATCAACGCTATATCATTGAAGAATTCGGCAATGATGACCGATTTCCCCGCTTCTACCTGAGCATGGTTGATGACGGCCGGGCAAGCTGTGTATTCGTCAACGATGGTGGTTGTTCTATTTACGATCATCGCCCCGGTGCCTGCCGAACTTACCCGCTGGGCAGGGGCACTGTCCGGGATCGTGATACCGGGGCCGTCGATGAGCGCTTTATCGTTTTGCGCGAACCGCACTGTTGCGGATTTGAAGAGAAAACCGTGCAGACGGTTCAGGGTTTCATGAATTCCCAGGAACTCGAGCCTTACAACCGCTTCAACGACCTGCTCACCGCCCTCACCCAGCATCAGCGCTGGGCAGAGGGAATGCGGCTTACTGAGATACAGGTTGATCTCTTTCGCCTGGCCCTCTATGATCTCGACACCTTCCGCACACGGCTGGCGAGCGGCGGGTCCGGCCTGACAATCAGTTCACCGATAGCGGTTCCTGCAGAAGTCTTCGAAGATGACGAGGCCCTGCTCGAATTTTCCATGCGCTACCTCTACGCATTGTTTTTCGGCTCCTGATCGACCAGCCTAATCCAGCACGGGACATGTTATGACGCTGAAACTGATCGTCTTTGACTGCGACGGGGTTCTGTTCGACTCCCGTGGTGCAAACCGGGCCTATTACAACGACCTGCTCGCCGCCTTCAATCGGCCGCCCATGGATGAGGCTCAACTGCAGTTTGTCCACAGCCACAATGTCGACGACTCGGTGGCCCACATTTTCCAAGCCCACCCCGATATCGACCTCGAGGACGTACATCGCCACCGCCTTGCAACCGACTATACCCCCTATCTCTCTTTCATGAACATGGAGCCCGACCTGAAGCCGTTTCTTGAGATGGTGAAGCCCCATTACCGGCTGGCCATCTCCACCAACCGGACGACGACCATGGGACCGCTGCTCGAGGCCTACGGACTGAGTGACTACTTCGAACTGGTGGTCACTCCAATGGACGTGGTGCACCCCAAGCCGGCCCCGGACGCGCTGCAGAAGATTCTCGGCCATTTCGGCTGCGCACCCGGTGAGACCATTTTTATCGGCGATTCAGACGTCGACCAGCAGCATGCCCGTTCTGCGGGGGTCGATCTGATCGCCTTCAGAAATACAAACCTGCGGGCCGCCTTTCACGTCGACAGTTTTATGCAGGTACTCGAACTTGAGCCCTTTCGCCCCCTTCCCGGGCAATCATCATAAAAAACATTTTCATGTTTTTAAAAATGCTATAATATTAAATTGATAATCTCTTCCATACCTCTACCATCTGATTACCACCGGTACCTTTATGGCTATTGCGACGGAACAGCTCGAAGCTATCAATCAGCAAATAACGCAGGCGTTTTCCGACGATTCCAGCATCACGGTGGTGGCGACAGATGGAAACCCCCCCGACAAGTACGAGATAACCTATCAGCTTGATGGGCTGCAGAAATCCGACTCAGGATCGATTGAAAAACGCGGCAGCCATACGATCAGCATAAGTATCCCGTTCGGCTATCCCCACTTTCCGCCCAGCTGCAAACCGAAAAGTCCCATTTTTCATCCCGATTTCGATCCGGCCGCGATCTGTATCGGCGATTTCTGGGAAAAAACCCGCTCCATCGTCGATCTGATCAGCCACATCGGCGAAATGATCACCGGCACCCACTATTCAACCTCCAATGCCTTCAATGAGGAGGCGGCCCAGTGGTACGCCGAAAACTTTGCCAAGCCGGCGGCCAAAACCGCTTCAGACGATGAAGACAATCTGATGGACCCGGCCGGTCCGGCTCTTGCATCAGGCTCGGACGACGATTTCACCTCTTTGCTCGACGACGATGACGACGATTTGATTCAGGACGATCTGCTTGAATCTTTCGAGGCCGACACTGAGGATTCCGTGGAGCCGGCTCTCAGTTTTGTCGATGAAGTCGATGCTCCAGGCAGTGCAGCCGAAAGCGATTCGTTCGGTGATATTTTCCAGGAGTCGGATTTCGATTTTGAAGAGCCCGCCAAAAGCGGCGACAACGCCGCAGCCCTCAGTCCCCCCGGTTTCGAGAGCGGCGCCAAGAATGACAACGTAAGCGACGCCGAGAGCGACACCCTTTCCGGCCAGATGGAAGAGGACGATGTCGATATCGAGCATCTCCAGGAACTGGCTGAGCAGAAACGATTCTACGGCCTTGACAAAGAGCTGTCGCTGCTTTCGGCAGATGCCGCTTTTGAGGGAAAGGAGGCCCTGGCCGAGCAGGCTGCCGTGGCCCTGGAAGAGGCCCAGTCCCTGTATACCAGAGCCCTCGAGTTTGAGCACAAGGGAGAGCCGGAAAAAGCCCTCAAATGTTTCAAGCGAATCGAGGAATGCACCACCGACTACCCCGCCCTGAACGAGGATATCAGCCGCATGACCCAGGCTCTGGAACTGCTGGGCGGCTGGACTGAGCCGGCGCCTGAGTCGAAACAGCGGAGCAGGCCCGAGCCGAAAACCAAAGCTGGCAAAGAAAAAACATCAGCTGATACGCACACCCCGCCGTCTACTCCCACGCGAAAAAAGGAAGCGGCCCGAACTTTTTTCGACGATCAGGAAGCGCAGAAATCGCGACTGATTCCCTACGCGCTCGGCATCGTCATTGTGCTGGTCGGCGCGGCTGTGGGCTTGAACTATTTTTTCAGCTCCTCCAAGTTCAGCCAGGCCGAGGAACGTTTCGAGCAGTGCCGCACCTCGCTTGCCGCCAATCAGTTCAGTGAAGCTGAGCTGCAGTGTGAATCCGCCCTCGGGCTGGTCAAGCAGGTTGCGCTTTTCAAAAGCTCCGCCCGCGACGCCCTGGTCATGGATATCGAAAAGACACTGAGGTCCAAACCGCTCAAAGAAGGACTGGCCGGTAACCTCATGCTGGATGGAGAATACTACCCCAAACAGGTCGTAGCCAACATCATCGCCTTCAGGGAATTCAAAAGCACGGGCGACCAACTGTTCGCAGATCAGAAATTCCAGGAGAGTGTCTCCAACTACGAGCAGGCGCTTGCCATTGCAGAAGACGAAAAAGCCATTGACCGACAGGAGATATTCCAGATCACCGAAAACATCAAGATTGCCGATTTTCAGATCATCTACCAAACCGGTGTTTCCTTCATCGAACGCAAAAAGTGGATCCTGGCAACCAAGGATCTGAGTGAAGCGCTCGAGCAGCTCAGGACTCTGAGCCTTCCTGAAAAGGCAGCCCTCATCGATACCATTACCGCCCGACTGGCCGATATCGAACAGGCCACCGAAAAGGAAAAGGGAGACACCGCCTTTGCTGAAAACCGCTGGCCTGAAGCTTCAACTCATTACCGCAATGCGCTGGCCATGGCCATGCAGTCGCCCCGTCCCGATGAGGACGAGATTTATGAACTCAAGCAGCTGGTCGTCAAAGGCGACCTTTATGGCATTGTCTCAGCCGGCAAGTCGGCCTTCCGACAGGCGCGGTGGGATGAAGCGATCAGTAATTACGATAAGGCCATCAACCTGCTCGAGGACAATCGCGAACTGCTCAAGCAGGCCAACACCGAGGAAAACCGCAGGAAGCTTGCCCGCATCATGCTGCAGGCATCCCTGATCAGGGACAAGCAGGACGCCGCCCGGCACCTCAAGGAGCGCGAGTACGATGAAGCCATCGTTAAGCTCAATGCAATAATAAGCTCGGTTTCAGCCAGCGAGTTCAGCACCGAAGAGGAGTTCGCCGCAATCCATTTGGAAGCGCAGCAGTCGATCGACGAGGCCCGGGAGAACAAACTGCTGTCCGACAAGATCAGCTACCTCGAAGACAACTTCGAAGAACTCTTCACCAAACATTATTCCGGCTCACCGCCTGAATCATTGGTTGAAAGAGAGGTGGTTTTCGAGCGGAAAATGGGATCGAAACTGCTGTTCAGACTGCAGTGCGTCGAAGTCGGCCGCGGCCGGCCCCTGCAGTTGGTGATGAAGTACACCCACGATCTCGACAGCGGGGCCTGGAATTTCTACAGCGACAGCCAGTAGCCGTCCTTGACCCTCAGCGTTCCGCCTGATTCGCGCCCCGCCGGCGTCAACATCAGCGGTTTTCCTGAAATGGCTGAACCGCTTAGAGCAGGAATCGAAACTCGCCCTTGCCCAGCAGGTCATGCAGGTGCAGGACACCGATCAGTCTTCCGACTGCATCGACCACCGGCAGAACGGTGACCTCGTGAGCCTGCATGATTGACAGGGCATCCACCGCCTGTTTTTCATCGGAAATGGTGATCGGCTCGGGGGTCATCGTTTCGCCCACCGTTGTACTCTTCAAATCCAGGCCCGAAGCGACAAAACGTCTGACATCGCCATCGGTGATGATGCCTTCCACATGGCCCCGGTCGTTGGAGACGATCACCGCACCGAGACTTTTTTCATTGAGTTCTGCAACCGCCTCCTGCATCGTTGCAGCGTCTCCGACAAGCGGTATGCTGGCGCCGGTAAGCATCACCTCACCGACCTTTACCTTCAGGCGCGCCCCCAGGCTGCCGGCCGGATGGTTAAAACGGAAATCTTCTGCCTGAAATTCATTACGATTCATCAGAACCACGGCCAGCGCATCACCCAGGGCCAGTGTCGCTGTGGTGCTGGTGGTCGGCGCCAGCCCCAGCGAACAGGCCTCCTTCGGGACCGAAATATCGAGCACCACATCGGCGGCCCGCCCCAGGCTGGAATCGACTGCCCCGGTCATGGCGATCAGCGAGGAGCAGCGGCGTTTCAGATTTCCGAGCAGACTGTTCAGTTCGGCTGTTTCACCGGAATAGGAGATGGCGATGACCACATCGGATTTGTTGACCATGCCCAAGTCCCCGTGCATGGCCTCCACCGGGTGCAGAAAAAACGACGGGGTGCCGGTACTATTCAGGGTGGCCGTCATTTTCTGGCCGATGATTCCCGATTTGCCGATTCCGGTGATGATCAGGCGACTGGGGCAGGCATGAATCAGTTCGACGGCCCGCATGAATTCGGCTCCAATCCGCTGCCTGACGGCAGCAAGCCCCTGCTCTTCAATCAACAATACTTCCCGGGCCTCTTCTATGCTCATGGTCTGTTTTCCTGGGGGCGTTTGGTTGGGCTCAGCAGTTGAACCATAGTCAGCAAAATATCCATCCTGCCAGATCTCCCCTTCACCAACCCGGCAGCACACTCGTGCAGACTGCAGCCAGGTGATATCTGCCTCTGAGGCAGGGTGCCGAGAATGTCTGAATATGCTTGACAACGGCAAGCCGGGGGTTTCTTATATCATGTTTGCAATGCGGTGCTTCATGCATACTGTAGCAACCAGTAAATTGGAACCATAATATCTACGAAAACGTAATAGCCATGTCAAACTATCTTTTTACCTCCGAGTCGGTTTCTGAAGGCCATCCGGACAAGGTTGCCGATCAGATTTCAGACGCCATTCTCGATTCCATCCTCGACCAGGACATACATGCCCGGGTTGCCTGCGAGACCATGGTAACCACCGGCATGGTGCTTATCGCCGGAGAAATAACCACCTCCGCCTGGGTCGATATGCCCGCCGTCGTCCGCCAGACAGTGAAGGAAATTGGCTATAATTCCTCGGTCATGGGGTTTGACTGGCAGTCCTGCGCCATTCTGACCTCGATCGATAAGCAGTCTTCAGATATCGCCCAGGGCGTCGATGAGGGCAGCGGACTCGATCTCGACCAGGGCGCCGGCGACCAGGGACTGATGTTCGGTTATGCCTGCAACGACACCGAAGTCCTGATGCCGATGCCGATTTACTACGCCCACCGGCTTACCAAACGCCAGGCCGAAGTGCGAAAGGCGGGACGACTGCCCTGGCTGCGTCCCGACGCCAAGAGCCAGGTAACCATCGGCTATGTCGACGGCAAGCCCAAACGGATCGATGCCGTGGTCCTGTCCACCCAGCATGATGAAATCGTCGAATACCACGACCTCAAGGAAGGGGTCATGGAAGAAATCATCAAACCGGTCCTGCCCACTGACATGATCGACAAGGATACCAAGTTCTTCATCAACCCGACCGGCCGATTCGTCATCGGCGGCCCCGTCGGCGACTGCGGCGTCACCGGCAGAAAAATCATTGTCGACACATACGGCGGCAAGGGTTCCCACGGCGGCGGAGCTTTCTCCGGCAAAGACCCCTCCAAAGTTGACCGTTCTTCCTCCTATATGGGGCGTTATATCGCCAAAAACCTTGTGGCCGCCGGAATCGCCTCGGAAATCGAGGTGCAGGTGGCCTATGCCATCGGCATTTCGCAGCCGGTATCAATTACCATAAACAGTTTTGGAACCGGAAAACTCGCCGACGAGAAGATCAGGGATCTTGTCGACCAGCATTTCGATCTCCGGCCAAAGGCCATTATCCAGCATCTTGATCTGCTCCGGCCTATTTACCGGGCAACCGCCGCTTACGGTCACTTCGGCCGACAGCGCGACGACTTCACCTGGGAACGAATAGACAAGGCCGAAGAACTGAAGGCGGCTGCTGGACTCTAACCTATCTGACAACCAAACCACTCGAGACTTTGCCATGACCACATCGAACAACGATTACAAGGTGGCCGATATCTCCCTGGCCGACTGGGGCCGAAAAGAAATCGCCATCGCCGAAACCGAAATGCCGGGCCTGATGAGTCTCCGGGGACAGTATAAAGACAGCCAGCCGCTCAAAGGTGCCCGTATCGCCGGCTGTCTGCACATGACCATTCAGACTGCCGTTCTGATGGAGACGCTGATCGACCTCGGAGCCGAAATCCGCTGGTCATCATGCAACATCTTCTCCACCCAGGACCACGCCGCAGCAGCCATGGCCGCAGCCGGTATCCCGACCTATGCCTGGAAGGGCGAAAGCGAGGAGGAGTTCTGGTGGTGCATCGATAAGACGATCTTCGGACCGGACGACTGGCGACCGAACATGATTCTCGACGACGGCGGCGACCTGACCCTGGTCATGCACCAGAAGTACCTGCCGCAGATGAAGCAGGTCAAAGGAATCACCGAAGAGACCACCACCGGCGTGCACCGCCTCAACGAGATGGCCGCCGACGGCAGCCTGCGTTGTCCGGCCATCAACGTCAACGATTCGGTCACCAAATCGAAGTTCGACAATCTCTATGGCTGCCGGGAGTCACTGATCGACGGTATCAAACGGGCCACCGACGTAATGATAGCCGGAAAGATTGGTGTTGTCGCCGGTTACGGCGACGTGGGCAAAGGCTGCGCCCAGGCCCTGGCCGGCATGGGGGCCACCGTGCTGGTCACCGAGGTCGACCCGATCTGTGCCCTGCAGGCGGCAATGGAGGGCTACCGGGTGGTCACCATGGAAGAGGCCGCCGCGGTCGGCAATATTTTCGTTACCTGCACCGGTAATATCGACGTCATCACCCGGACCCACATGGAACAGATGGTGCACGAGGCGATCGTCTGCAATATCGGACATTTCGACTCCGAAATCGATATCGCCTCAATCCGGGACCTGGAGTGGGAAAACATCAAGCCCCAGGTCGATCATGTCACCTTCCCCGATGGTAAGAAAATCATCGTCCTGGCCGAAGGGCGCCTGGTAAACCTGGGCTGCGCCACCGGCCACCCCAGCTTCGTCATGAGCAACTCTTTTACCAATCAGGTTCTGGCCCAGATAGAGCTGTGGAAAAACAGCGGCAGCTATGAGAACAAGGTGTACTTCCTGCCTAAAAAGCTCGACGAGATGGTGGCCAGGCTGCATCTGCACAAAATCGGCGTCAACCTGACCAGGCTCAGCAAAGAGCAGGCCGACTACATCGGCGTCGATGTCGATGGGCCGTTCAAACCCGAGTATTACCGCTACTGAGAGATACCTGAAAAGAGGCTGACCTGAGACCGTATATCGGTTAAAGGGTCGTGGGCAATTAACGGGTGAATGAACCGGCTGAGGTTACTTCACCCGAGAAGATGCGGTACACCTTCGCCTCGGCGTCTCTGACCATCAGCGCCCCCTCCTGATCTGGGCCGAGATTTTCTCCCTGCAGGATCGTTCCATCCGGACGGGTCCAGGTCATCATGGTACCGCGGAAGATGTCGAATGTATTCCAGCTGTCCAGAATTTCTCCGAACCCGCCCTTTTCAAAAACTTCAATGGTGTGCAAAAGGTGTGTCCGCAGTTGTTCGAACAGTTGCCTGATATCGACTGCAGATCCGGATTCGATCAGCACTGATGTGGCAATGGCGCGCAATTCTTCAGGAAAATCCGACTCAATCAGGTTGCAGTTGATGCCGACACCGATGACGGCAAACGGTTGGTTGTGGTTGTCCGTTGAAAACTCGCAGAGGATGCCGCCGCATTTTCTGGCACCGAGATAGAGATCGTTGGGCCACTTCAGGCCAATGTCGATGCCGCCAATCGATTGCAGACAGCGGGCCGCTGCCACCCCTGCGGCCATGGTCAGTTTGGGAAATTGATCGGCTTCGATTGCCGGCCGAACAATGTAGGAACAATAGAGATTTTTCCCGGCGGGAGAAAACCACGTCCTTCCCAGCCGGCCGCGTCCGGAGGTCTGGGTGTAGGCCGCCACAGCGCTGCCATGCCCACCACCAGCGCTGCCCCGCTGTCGGGCAACCCGATTGGTCGAATCGATGCTGTGCAGGTAAAGGTCGTCGTAGCCCATAAAAAAAGCGCGAAGTCCTGAAGAACCTCGCGCTTAAACAGAAATCTGAAAACAGCAGGTCTGCAGCCTTTACTTCTCCTCGTTCTGAATACGAGTCGGATCTGCATACATGGTGGTGGACCCCGACGACCAGAACATCAGCCGGCCTTCACGAACGAGCTCATTGGCCACGTTCTTGATCTTGCGCGGTTTAGAATCCGGATCGCACTTGTAAAAGTCCTTTATGTACAGCTGCGGCTTCGGTGATTTTGCTGCTTTCTCGCAAATCGCATCTTTTAGTTCATCATCAGTCAGAGGCATTTTCTTTCTCCTTGTTTAATGTGACCAAAAGGGCATCAAAGCCCACCCCGCCGGAGCGGAGTGGGCTCTTAGTCTGCAGAATACCAGTCAATTATTTGATATGGCTGGTGTACTTGAACTGAGTGGTTGTGCGCCAGGTATTGTACGCCAGGCGATAATCATCGATGCTCTTCTCAGTAAATGGGATATCACACTTCTCGAAGAAGCTTTCCCAACTAATCCTTTCGGCCCACTCGCCAACACGCTCGTATTTCTTCGCGTCTTTTGCATAGGCTTCGAGAATCTTTTTAACGGCTTCAACAGTTTCCGGCCAACGCGGGGTGTTGTTGGGCAGAAACGGAATAACCAGTTTTGAGAATTTTGGAGCGGAACGGGTGTTGGACACCTTGCCGCCAACCAGGATTGCAATGCCATCACCTTCCGGATCCGCCAACGGCATAGCCGGACACATGGTATAACAGTTACCGCAGAACATACAGCGCTCTACCGTTACTTTTACGGACTTGATCTCTTCTCCATCTACCGTGGCTTTGGTCGGCTTGACCGCGCCAAGCGGACAGGAAGCAACCGCCAGCGGCAGTTCGCAGACACCGGTGATACGCTTGTGATCGATCATCGGCGGCTTGCGGTGAATACCGAGAATGGCGATATCGGACGCATGTACAGCACCGCACATATTCAGACAGCAGGCCAGGGCAATACGCACCTGGGCCGGCAGGGTCATGGAGGTGAAGTAATCGAAGAGCTCATCCATAACCGCCTTGACCGGGCCCGAAGCATCGGTTGCCGGAGTGTGGCAGTGAATCCAGCCCTGGGTATGAACTATGTTGGTAACGCCGGCACCGGTTCCACCTACGGGGAAGCGGTTGTCCCGGCTGGCCAGATCGTCGAGCAGCGGCTGAACTTTGTCTTTTGAATCAACCATGAACTCGATATTGTTCCGGGTGGTGAAACGCAGGTGACCGTCGCAGTGGGCATCGGCGATGTCGCAGATTTCACGGATGTGATGACAGGTAACCAGACGGGCGGATCCGACACGTACGGTGTAGACCTCGTCTCCGGTTTCCGATTTATGCATCAGAACACCAGGCTGCACGATTTCATGCCACAACCATTTGCCTTTGTTCTTCTGGATGACCGGCGGCATAAACTGCCCATAGTGTGGCGGACCAAGATCGGTTATGCGGCCTTCCATCGGTTTTTCCGGATTATATCCCATGATAATTCTCCTTATATATATGTTAATCTAGTAATAATCCTTTAAGCAGCGTGCTTCGCCCGGAATTCGTCGATATCGCGCTCAAATCCACCCTCAACCTCTTCCTCGGCCCAGAAGACATAGGGATTCTCACGCGGCATTTTGATCATCTGCGGAATCGGATCCAGACCCATGACCTTGATAAAGGTGGGCAGACCGACGCGCTGCATGGTTTCACCGACGCGCTCACGATTCTTGCCGACTTCCATCCACCAATCCCAAATCGTTTCAATAAATTCGATCAGTTCTTCGAAATCGTTGTCTTTACTCACCTTCATGAACGGAACCATCAAGGTGGACATTTGAGCACCGTCGAGGATCGGCGCCTTGGCGCCAACCAGAATGGAGGCACCCTGGTCAGCACCCGGACGCAGGGCCCGAGGCATGACGTTGATGCAATGCATGCAACGGGTACATTCCTTATCGTCGATCTTCAGTTCGCCACCTTCCATCCACATACACTCGGTCGGGCACAGGTCGATGACTTCTTTTTCGATGCTAAACGGACCCCAGTCGCGGCCGCTATGGGAACCGCCGTTGGCGGGATAATTGCCGGCCATGTATTCTTTGACGGCAGCCTGGTCGATGCGGATCTCGTCTCTCCAGGTACCGATAACGGACACATCGGAACGGGCGATAGCAGCAACACAGTCGTTGGGACATCCGGAGAACTTGAATTTGAACTTGTACGGGAAGGCCGGCCGATGGATCTCATCCTGATAGTGCAGGGTCAGATGAAAACAGGCTTCCTGGGTATCGTAGCAGGACCACTCACAGCGAGACTGCCCCAGGCAGCAGGCCGGAGAGCGCAGGTTGGAACCGGAGCCGCCGAGATCCTGGCCCATCTCGTGGGTAAGATCCCAGAAAAACGGCTCGAGCGCCTCAGTCCGGCAGCCCAGCAGAATGATGTCGCCGGTGGAGCCATGGAAGTTGGTGACGGCAGAGCCGTGCTTTTCCCAGAGATCCATCAGCTTACGCAGATTCTCAGTGGAATAGTACTTGGATGCCGGCTGGGCAACACGAACGGTGTGGAAGTGCTCAACACCGGGGAATCGCTCAGGAACGTCAGAATAGCGGCCGACAATACCGCCGCCGTAGCCGAAAACACCGACGATACCGCCGTGCTTCCAATGGGTGATCCGATCCTTGTAGGACAGTTCGAGCTGACCGAGAATGTCGTAGACTTCCGGCTTGGTCTCGGCCTGTTTTTTCAGGTCGGTAACGAAGCTTGGCCACGGGCCACTCTCCAGCTGGTCCAACAAGGGTGTCTCATGTTTTGCCATGATTTCCTCCTTTGAATTACAGTTAGTACTTCTACCCTATCCAAAAATTTCTATATACAGATCACGTATTATGAACAAAAGGGAAAGTCGACTCCTTGTCTCGACTCTTTCAGCCTCCCGCTATCTTTCAACTGGCATATCCTGCACAACGAAAGCACAATACATTGAACCGGCGAATATTTATGTAGCAGATGAGGATATAACCCCGGGTTGTTTTTGTCAACAAAAAAGCAACCGGTTCCGGCCCTGAAAATGAACAGCGATTCACCCTCTCTGGTATCCGTCTATCCCTTAATTTTCTAGTGCTGCAAGGAATTGGCCTTCAATGGAGGTACCACATTTTTTGCGACCTGCCATATGCTCCAGGAAACGCCCGGCCAGGACCTTGCCCAACTCGACCCCCTCCTGGTCAAAAGAGTTGATATTCCAGCAAAATCCCTGATAGACGATCTTGGCTTCATAGAGGGCGAGCAGGCGGCCCATAACCAGCGGGTCGAGTTTCGGGCCAATGATCATCGAACTGGGCCGGTTGCCGCCAAACCGTTTATTCGGGTTGACATGGTCCCGGCCGGTCGCCAGGGCGACGACCTGGGCCAGCAGGTTGGCCAGCAGCTTCTGCTGTGAGGTCGTCCGGTCGACCTCCATATCGTCTGAATACTGGTTGTCAAGAAAACCGATGAATTCGGCGGGAACGATTTCGGTTCCCTGGTGCAGCAACTGATAGAAGGCGTGCTGCCCGTTGGTGCCCGGTTCCCCCCAGACCACCGGCCCGGTTTTGATTTCCACATCGAAACCGTCGGCGGTTATCGATTTCCCGTTGCTCTCCATGTCACACTGCTGAAGGTGGGCGGTGAAACGATGCAGCCCCTGGCTGTAAGGCAGCACGGCCAGAGTCGGATAGCCCAGGAAGTTATGGTTCCAGATGCCCAGCAGGGCCAGGAGCAGCGCCATATTGTCGGCTGCCTGGGGAACCTCACAGGCATCGTCCATCTCGGCCGCGCCCCGCAGAAACTGTTTGAGCTGATCCATGCCCAGCGCAAAGCCCAGGCTGACGCAGCCGACCATCGAAGTGACGCTGTACCTGCCGCCGATATAATCGTACATATAGAAAGATTGCAGATAGTTGTCCGGGTCATCCATCGGACTGCCCGCGCCGGTGACGGCGATGAAATGATCCGCCGGATCAAGTCCGGCATCGATGAATCGCTGCCGGACCAGCTGCTCGTTGGTGCGCGTTTCAAGGGTTGAACCGCTTTTGGAAACGACCGCCACCAGGGTCCGGGCCGGATCGACGGACTTGAGGACCTGGGCTGCATCATCGGGGTCGACATTGGCTATGAAGCGCACCGAACGACCCTCGATATTGTATGCCTTGAGGGCTTCGTAAACAGCCCGCGGGCCCAGATCGGAGCCGCCGATACCGACGTTGACCAGGGTGTTGAAAGTTTTACGGCTGCTCAGCTCCCCCAAAAAGACCTCCAGCCGGACCAGCTCATCTCTGGCCTGGCCGGCCGAGATCGGCTCTTTCGGTGTCGAGGTAAAAATGTCACGGCAGGAGGTGTGCAGGACCTGGCGGTTTTCGCTCTCCCAGCCGTCAATCCTGTTGACCACGGCGCCCCGCCGCATCTCCCTGAAGCGCTCGACCAGCCGCCGCTCTTGGGCAAACTCCTGCAGAGCCGCCAGCACCGCGGCATCGACACGCTGTGATGCATAGAACATCTTCAGTCCAGCCGCACGGCAGACCATACCGCCGATTCTGCCACCCTGCTCGAGGGCACCCGGAAGGGTCAGGTCGTAAGGGCTGCGGGCCAGCTCCTGCAGCTTTTTCCAGGATCGGCCTGCGGTGACATGTTCAGCCATGGAAATCGCTCCGTTTGCAGAGATGATTCAACAATGATTGTGCTCAGCCTTTTTCGATAATGGGGCTTGCCGCTCCCTCGGCCAGCTGCCGCAGTTCGGCGATGGTATCCCCGTATGAGTCACTGGCGTAGACGGCGGAACCGGCGACGAAGATATTGGCCCCTGCGGAAGCTGCGGCGGCGATGGTCTGGGCTCCGATACCGCCGTCCACCTCGATGCCGATATCGAGGCCGCGGCGGTCTATCATGTTTTTCAGCCGGTGAATTTTCTCGATGGTGGCAGGAATGAACGACTGGCCGCCAAATCCGGGGTTGACGCTCATCAGCATGACCAGGTCCAGGTCATCGAGAACGAATTCCAGCGTTTCCAGAGGGGTCGCCGGGTTGAGCACGGCACCGGCCATCAACCCCTTGCTGCGGATGTGGGAGAGGGTCCGCTGCAGATGGGTGCAGGCTTCGACGTGCACGGTGATCCAGTCTGCACCGGCATCGATGAATGCATCGATGTAAAAATCGGCATCGCTGATCATCAGGTGGACATCGAGCGGTTTGTCGGTCACCTGCCGGGCTGCTTTCACCACCAGCGGACCGATGGTGATGTTGGGCACGAAATGACCGTCCATCACATCCACATGGATAACATCTGCTCCAGCGCGGTCAACGGCTTTAATTTCCTCCCCCAGCCTGGAAAAATCGGCGGAGAGTATCGATGGTGCAATTAAGATCGAATGATTCATAGGCTATCCTGTTATGTTTCTCCTGAGCACTGTCAGGTCGTGGTTATTCTTCTCACCTGGTCGCCGGGAAGCAGCTCGACCAGCCCTTCGAGTTCAAGAAGCAGGAGCAGTTCCTGCAGCCGCGCCGCGGAAAAATCCGAAGTCTGGATCAGTTCCTCACGCAGCCGCGGGTAGGGCTCGATCATCGACAGCAGCGTTGCCGCCTCCGGGTCGAGCCCGGGCAGCGTCTTGCCATTGCCCGGCACAACATCACCGAAGACAGCCGGCTTCAGCGACAGATGCTCGATGATGTCAGCGGCCGAAACGATCAGTGGGGCACCCTGCTGGACCAGCCAGTGGGTGCCGGCGCTCTTAGCTGAATCAATCTGGCCGGGTACGGCGAAAATCTCCCTGCCGGCCTCGAGGCCGAACTGCACCGTTATCAGCGAACCGGATTTCCTGGAGGCCTCGACCACCACAATGCCGCGGCTCAGCCCGGCGATAATCCGGTTGCGGGCCGGGAACCTGAACGGTTCGGGCGCTGTCGCCAGTGGGTATTCACTGACCAGCAGGCCTTCGGCTCTGATCTGCTCATAGAGGCGGCGATTGGTTCTGGGATAGACGACATCGAGCCCGCAGCCGAGAACCGCTGCGGTCGCCCCACCCGCGCCCAGAGCACCGCCGTGGGCCTCGCCGTCAATGCCCAGGGCCAGCCCGGAGACTACGCAGACCCCTGAAGCGGCGAGATCTGCCGCAATCCGGTGCGCCACCCTGCGTCCATAGCTGGTGGCCGCCCGCGATCCGACCATGGCCACACATTCCAGCTGCAGCAATTCGGGCTTGCCGAGAATGTAGATGACCGGCGGCGGCTGGCTGATGTGGCAGAGCCCTTCGGGATATTCACCATGGCCGTGGATCAGTAGTCGGCCGCCAAGACGGGCGATTGCCTCCAGCTCGTCGTCGGCACGTCTTCTCAATCGTTCAGGATCAGCCAGCTCGGCCAGCGATCCGGCTTTCAGGCCCGCATGCCTGCGCAATAAGGGGGCGGGGGCATCGAGCACCCGGGTGGGCGACCCGAACCGCCTGACCAGGGCAAAAAATGAGGCGGGACCAATGCCGTGGGCCATGCTCAGGCCGACCCAGTCTCTGAGCTGATCACTGTTCGCTGATGCTGGCACAGGCAGGACCACTTGCTATCGATTGATGTTGCGCATCACGTGCTGCGGCGACTCTGGATGATCATTGCGGGTTTTTAAGATCGATTAAACGGGGAAGTATCAATCGGTCATAAAGACCCTGAGTTCCTCGATGCGGGAAGGGTGTTTAAGTTTCTGAATGGCCTGGGCCTCGATCTGGCGGATTCGCTCTCGGGTCACCTCGAAACATTTGCCGACCTCCTCGAGGGTGTGATCGTAATCAACGTCAATGCCATAGCGCATTTTGAGAACTTTGGCTTCCCGGGGGGTCAGGGTGGACATCACCTGGTTCAGACATTCGCTCAAACTGGCAGTGATCGACAGGTCCTGGGGCCCGGGGCGATCGAGATCTTCGATGAAATCACCAAGGAAGGTCTCCCCGTCGTCACCGATGGGGGTATCTAGCGATATCGCGTCCTTGGCGATTTTCAGTGCGCTCTTGACTTTATTGACCTCTGTTCCGAGTTGCTGGGCCATCTCCTCCGGCGTCGGCTCACGGTGCTCCTCGATGAGGAATTCCTTGGATACCCGCAGCAGCCGATTGATGGTTTCGATCATATGGACCGGCAGACGAATGGTCCGGCCCTGGTCGGCAATGCCCCTGGTAATCGCCTGCCTGATCCACCAGGTTGCATAGGTGCTGAATTTATAGCCGCGATGATAATCGAATTTATCCACCGCTTTCATCAGACCGATATTGCCCTCCTGGATCAGATCGGAAAACTGCAGACCCCGGTTGACAAATTTCTTCGACACCGAGATTACCAGCCTCAGGTTGGCTCTGACCAGCGATTCCTTGGCGTGGCGGGTCATATCCCGGCCCGCCTCGATCTCGGCCTGGATGAACGTGAGCGCCTCGCCATCCAGCCCGGCTTCGATCAGGAACTGTCTGTTGACCTGGGCCTCAACCGCCTTGACGAAGGCCGGGTCATTCTGCTCGACCAGAGACAGCCTGGCCTCTTTCATTACTCTGACCAGGACCTGCCTGAACCGTCTGGATAATTCCTCGATGGCGGCAGCCATGGAATTGATGCATTCCTGACAGATCAGCCGATGACTGAAGAGCAGGGAAATTTCCCCGCCGATGGCCAGGATCTGGCTGCGCAGCTGGTCGTAGCGATCGTTTTCATGGGCATCGGACAGGCCGGCGATCAGCTTTTCACGCTTTTTTTCGAGATCAACGGCCGCCTGCAAACGACCGATCAGCTGGTCGGTTTCGGCTTGTATCTCATCGGGCCGGTCTTCGGCGATACCGGACAGGAACTGGTAAATGTGCATGCGCTCAGCCTGAATTTCGGCAACCAGTTCCTGGAGAACCGGTATGGCGAGCTGGGCGGAAAGGACCGCATTCTGGATGCGGAACTTACCCTCCTCGATCATCTGGGCAAGCTTGAGTTCCTCCTTATGACTGAGCAGCTTCAGGCTGCCCATCTCGCGGAGGTATATATTCATTGGATCCGCCGACTGCTGACCATCCCGCTCGGCGGAGCGTGACACCCGCCGGCGGCGGTCTCCTCGGCGGCGGTCGGTGAATGGGCCGCCGCGCCGGTCGCTGTTGCCTTTTCGGCGATCAGACTGAACCGAATCGGGAAGGTCGTCGACTTCGTCGTCATCTGCAGCATGATAGATGCCGGTCAGATCCCACACCGAGGTGTCATGGTCAGAAGCGATATCCTCTTCCTCAGTGTCGTATCCATCAGCCCCATTGTCGATGTACTCATCAGCAGCCATTGCCTTCCCCGTCCTCAGTTGAGATTGAACATGCATCAACCCAGGCAATTAGAAACGTGCTTCGTCCCGCTCCGGGACATCCCCATTATTAGATTATTGAATCGATAAAATCAATGAATCATCGCATTGTTACCGATATTTACCCTGAGGCGGCGCAATTACTCGGAGCAGCTGAAATCGTCTATCGGCTCTTTTTAAGATCCCGGTCCACCTGCATTTTCTCGACCAGCAGGCCGGGAATAATTCCTGACTCACCATTCGCCTCGGCCCGCTTGATTTCACGCATCAATTCCTCGGACCGCCGTTTCAGGCGCTGTCGGTCAAGCCAGCCCAGCACTTCGGCAAGCATGCCGGGTGAATCATCTCCACCGCCCTCGTCGGACTCAGCCACCTCCACAAGTATCGAGGCGACGATGGTCCGTTCCTCGCCCGGCGGCAGCTCACTGAACAGTTCCTCGGGCTCAAGCTGGACCGTTCCCTGGTCAAGGAGCGCTTTGAGTTGAATACAGATCATTTCCCCCACCGTGCCCTCCAGCACCCGGTCGATTTCGTGTTCGAGCAGGGATTCAAAGTGGTGCGGGTTTCGTATCATAAAACCGAGAACGCTCTTCAGGGCGCCATCGAGTCCCGCCGCGGCCTCACCGTGTCGGGGACGTTTCGCCGGCTGACTGGTTTCGGGTCCGGGGACGGCAACGGGCGCCATTTCAGCCAGCAGCCGGTCGGCATCGACATCGAGCTGTGAAGCAAAGTGGCGGGCCATCGTGTCGCGCTGAACAGCCGAGGCGGCAGATGACAGCAGCGGTCTGAGATTTTCGATGATCCTGAATTTGCCGTCCAGGGTCTCACCGTGTCGCTCGATGAGCTGCTGCAGCAGGTATTCGGGCAGGGGAGCGGCAGCGTCGATGAGCACCCTGAGACGTTCGACCCCGAACTCAGCGATAAAGGTATCCGGGTCGTGATTCTCCGGCAGCAGCGCCACCCGGCCGCTGATCTGTTCGGCCAGGAACAGGGGTACCGAGCGCTCAGCCGCCTTGAGGCCCGCCACATCGCCGTCAAAAAGCAGGACCACGTCGTCGGCCAGGGCCTTGAGCAGGCGCAGTTGCTCCCTGGTAAGGGCGGTGCCGAGCGGCGCCACAGCCTGGTCGATCCCGTTGATCACCAGGGCGAGCAGATCGAAGTTTCCCTCGACCAGGATCGCCTTGCGCTTCCTGCGAATGGCATCGCGCTGCTGGTAAAGGCCGAAGAGCATCCGGCTCTTGTCGTAGATCGGGCTTTCCGGGGAATTGAGATATTTCGGCTCGCCGCTCCCGACGATGCGGCCGCCGAATCCGCAAATCCGCCCCCGGCCGTCGGAAATCGGGAACATTATCCGATCCCTGAAGCGGTCGTAGCTACGGTCTTCTTCCTTGCTGACCAGCAGGCCGACCTCCAGGGCGATCTGTTTTTCCTCGTCGCCCAGCCGGCCGGCGAGAAAATTCCAGCCGGCCGTTTCCACCGACGGGGCATAGCCGAGAAGGTAGCGCTTCAGCACATCTTCTGGAACCGCCCTTTTTTTGAGGTATTCGCGGGCTCCGGAAGCGGAGGGGTGGTTGAGCAGGTAATCGTGATAGATCTGCGCTGCCCTGGTGTTCAGCTCAGCCATTTTCTGGCGCCGCTGTTCCTGCTCGATCTCACCGGCAGACCGCCGCTTCTCGGGCAGCTCGACCTGGTATTTCTGGGCCAGGGTCTTGAGCGCTTCGGGAAAATCCATGTGGTGGTATTCCATCATGAACGAAAACACGTCCCCGGAAGCCTTGCAGCCGAAACAGTGATAGAACTGTTGATCCGGGTGGACGGTGAACGAGGGGGTTTTCTCCTGATGAAAGGGGCAGGGGCCAAGGTATCTGAAACCGCTGCGCTTGAGGTTAACGTGCTGACCGATGATCTCGACGATGTCGGCCCGCTCCTTGACCAGGTTTTTGGCCTCTTCCCATGAATCGGAGTAACGCATAGGCTCCTTGTCGAGCGATCAGGCCGGCGCAGCCAGCCGCTGAATGGTCTGCACGATAGTCAGAAAGGGTTGCGGCTGCAGACTCGCATCTCCGACGAACAGGCCGGCGACCCCGGCTATGGAAGCAATTTGGTGGTGGTTCCCAATCTCAACCCCGCCGCCGTAAATAATCGGCCGATTCGGGTAGACCTGGGAGATGTAGGATACGGCCCTGCCTATTTTCTCAGGATCCTGCGGCCGGCGGTAATCGCGTGCATCTGCCGGGCTGTAGGCAATGAGAAGGTTGTCACTGTCGATAGTAGCAAGAGCAGTGAGCTGGGACATGGCGTTCTTCTCATCGACGCAGATGATCGGCGCAATCCCGGCATCGGCGGCCTCACCTGCCTTGTTGACCACGTCCTGGGCAGTTTCGTGAAAGTAGTGGCGCCGCTCGGAGTGGCCGACAATGGCGTAGCGGCAGATGCTTCTCACCATATCAGCAGCCGTGGCTCCGGTGTAACGCCCGGCTGGAAATGGTGAAACATCCTGGGCGGCCAGTGAAAATTGCTGCAGGCCGATCTCTTCGATGTATTCGGCCAGCGGGATGAGCAGAACCATCGGCGGCGCCACCGCCACCTCCACCCCGGGAACCGGCTCATATCCGCGCCTGAACTCGTCCAGCCAGGCCCGCGCCTCGCCCAACGATTTCCTGCATTTCCAGTTGCCGACGATAAAACGGGTGGCGGATGAATGCATCTGTGTACCCATGCGATGTGTCTATGCCCCGGCCCCCAATTCGCCTGAAATTCAGAGCAGGGTTCCCAGGTGATCGATCAGCAGGCCTGCTATTCCTCGCTCAAATAGGCGACACCGCCGTCCTTCAGCCTGTTTTCCAGGCTCTCTTCGTCGTCCTCGACCCCGGTATCACCGGTGAGCGGCTGGCCATCGAGATCGTCGCCATCAGTGTGCAGATCGAACTCGACCAGTTCGGGAAATTCGATTTTCTGGAACAGTTCATCGGATGCGACGCCGTCTTGAAGATCATCTTTCAAGCCGTCATCCAGTTGCTGAAGATGATTGTTGAGTACCAGCCGAAGATCGCCCGCAACCCGGCCGCGCCGGGCCTTGAGTTCTTCAATGTCCTCCCTGAGCCGGGCGATTTCGTGCACAGCCTGGCTGCGCAACTGGTCGATCTGATCCCTGGCCTCCTCAACGAGCTGCCGAGCCCGACGGTTGCCATTCTCCACCAGCTCCTCAGCCTGCCGGCGGACCTCATCGACGGCCCTGGCTTGACTCTCGCGCTCACTCTTCACCGCGTGCTTTTCGGCCTCGAGCAGGACAACGGTTTTACGCAGCTCGTCGACCGCAGCCCGCGACATCTGCACATTGCTCTCGGCTTCAGACAGCGCTTTGCTGGTCCGGGCCAGATCGGTTTTCAGGTTATGGTTTTCCTGCTGCTGTCCTTCAGTTTGCCGTTTGAGCCGTTCATGCTCGGCGCTTAGATTTGAGCCCTGTTTTCTGGCTGCCTCAAGTTCTTTTTTAAATCGATCGATGTTGTCCTTGTATACCCCGATTACATCTTCGAATGATTTGCGGTCGTCAGCAGCCAGCTCCAGCTCTTTTTCCTGCTCTTCGATTCTCCCGTGCTGCTGACTGATCCGATCCTGCAGATCGAAAAGCTCGGAGGCAACGGCCTTCAAAAGAGTCCGCACCTCGGCGGGGTCGAACCCCCTGAACCTGGTGGCAAAGGATTTTTCGACGATATCTTCAGGGTTCAATGCCATCCTTGACCATTCTCCTGCAAACAGTTCACTGCCGCCTGCTCAGCCGAGCCCCAGGGCCATCTGCTTCATGGTCGGCACCAGAAAACTCTGGAGAAACATGATGGCAATGATAAGAATCACCGGGGAAAAATCGATCCCGCCCATGCTCACCGGCAGCACTCGTCTGATCCTGCCCAGCACCGGTTCGGTTATATCGTAGAGGAAGCGGACGATCGGATTGTAAGGGTCGGCGTTCACCCAGGAAATCACCGCCCGGCCGATTATGACCCACATATAGGCGGTCAGCAGGAAATCAAAGATTCCGGCCACCGCCATCATGAAATTAGATGCTACAAACATAGAAAACCCCTCGTATCAAGCTATCGGCGTACCCGGCTTCACCCCTGAAGGTACGGTGACCAGGGTCAACCCCTTGCTGCCCTCCCGATCCTCTGACTCGGCAGTCAGCACCATCCCTTCGGAAACAATGCCCATCAATTTGGCCGGTTTCAGGTTGGCAACGATGACAACGTTTTTACCAACCAGGTCTTCGGGGCGGCAGCTTCGAGCTATGCCCGAGACAATAGTCCGTTCTTCCGGCGCCTCAACGCGCAGTTTCAGCAGCTTATCCGATTTCGGCACCGGCTCGGCGGCGACAACCCGGGCGACCCTGAGGTCGACACCCTTGAAATGATCGAAGCTGATCTGGCCGCCCTGCTCGCTCTTCCGGCTGCCCTTCTGCGGCGGCGCCGGCTTGTTGACGGACTCTTTTTTGTCCTTCACCTCGATGCGGGGAAACAGGTTGCCGACCGCGGCCATGGCGCTGCCGGGTTTCGACAGCCCCCAGGCACCTCCCTGCTCAAGCGTCTGCATCATCTCACCGGTCGGGTCGACACCCAGACTCTGCATCATCTTTTCGGCGGTTCGGGGCATCACCGGCTTCAGTACCAGGGCCAGCAGCCTCAGACTCTCGCCCAGGTTATAGAGCACGGTCTGCAGGCGGGGCCTGCTGCTCTCTTCTCTGGCCAGGGCCCACGGCTCATTTTGGACGATGTAGCGGTTTGCCTTCGAGACAAACTCCCAGACCGCTTGAAGCCCCAGGTGAAACTTGAAATCACCCATCTGATCCCGATAGGTGTCGATCATCAGAGCAGCGGCTTTCAGCAGCTCCTCATCAGCTTCATCGGGGTCCGGTTCAGGCAGCACCAGGCCGCAGTACTTGTCGAGCATCGACAGCGAACGGCTGAACAGGTTCCCGAGATCGTTGGCCAGGTCGGCGTTGTTCCGGGCGATAATGGCTGAACTGCTGAACGAGGCATCGAGCCCGAAAGACATTTCTCTGAGGCTGAAATAGCGAAAAGTGTCGACCCCGTATGTGTCGACCAGTTGAGCCGGTCTGATCACGTTTCCAAGGCTCTTGGACATCTTGGTCTCATCGACATTCCAGTATCCATGGACGTGAAGTTTCTGGTAGAGGTCCACCCCGGCCGCCATCAGCATCGTCGGCCAGTAAATGGCATGGGGCTTGAGAATATCCTTGGCGATCAGATGTTCGGCGCCGGCCCAGTAGCGGCCGAACTGCTCCGAATCGGGATAACCGATGCCGGTCAGGTAGTTGATCAGGGCATCGAACCAGACATAGGTTACGTAATTTTCGTCGAAGGGCAGCCTGATGCCCCAGTTGAGCCGGCTGGCCGGCCGGGATATACAGAGATCATCAAGCGGGTCGCTTAAAAAAGACAGCACCTCGTTGCGGTACCGCTCAGGGGTGATGAATTCGGCATGGTCCCTGATATGGTCGATCAGCTGCTGCTGATACTTCGACATCCTGAAGAAATAGTTCTGCTCGGTAATCTCTTTTGGTGCCACCAGATGATCAGGACACTTGCCGTCGACCAGTTCACGCTCTATCAGGAATCGTTCGCAGCCGGTACAGTAGAGGCCGCTGTACTCATCGAAGTAGATGTCGCCGCTGTCGTATACGGCCTGGAGAATCTGCCTGACCACCGCCACATGGTCTTCGTCGGTAGTCCTGATAAAGCGGTCGTAGTCGATATCGAGCAACGGCCAGGTGTCACGAAACTGGGCCGAAATCCTGTCCACGTACTGCCGGGGTTCGACACCTTCCCGGGCGGCTGCCTCGACAATTTTGTCACCGTGCTCGTCGGTGCCGGTCTGGAACCGGACATCGTCCCCGCGCAGCCTGCAGAACCTGCTGTAGGTATCGGCGACCACGGTGGAATAGGCGTGGCCCAGATGGGGCTGGGCGTTGACATAGTAAATCGGTGTGGTGATATAGGTTATTTTTCTGGTCATGATTTCTCGGGCCGGCCGCTCGGGCTTTTGCGCTCCCCCGACTCGCCGTCACTCTTTCTGTCGCTTTTCTTCTGTCCCCGGTCACTTTTGAGAATCTCGGCAACCGACCACTGGGGCTGAAGAAGCACTTTCTCCTCGCCGTCGCCGTCGGTGACGATAACCGCCTGCTGGAGCGGTATCTGTCGTTTGACCCGATAAACGGTACCTTCTATCCGCAGCCGGCGGCCAACCCGCGGCATTTGCCGTCGCTGACTCCGGTAGGTATCGTACTCGTAGGTCAGGCAGCAGAGCAACCGGTTGCAGACCCCCGAGATTTTGGTCGGGTTAAGCGGCAGATCCTGCTCTTTGGCCATCTTGATCGACACCGAGTCGAACTTTTTCATAAACGAGGAGCAGCACAGTTCCCGGCCGCAAACCCCGATGCCGCCGATCATTTTCGTCTCGTGACGGACCCCCACCTGGCGCATCTCCACCCTGGTCCGAAACTCCTGAACCAGATCTTTGACCAGCGCCCTGAAATCGACCCGTGAATCGGCGGTGAAATAGAAAATCATTTTACTGCCGTTGAAGAATTTTTCCACCCTGATCAGCCGCATGGTCAGCTTGTGCTTGACAATCAGCTTCAGGCAGATATCGAAGGCCGTAGATTCATGGTCGGCGAGTTTGGCGTACCGGCTGTCTTCGTCCGAGGTGGGCCGTCTGGCTATTTCGTAGCTCGCCCTTCTTTCAACCTCTGCGTCCGGGTTCGGTGCGGCCAGACCATAGACCGCCGCCGGTTCCAGGCCGTGGTCGGTCTTGACCATAACCGTTTCGTCACGTTTCAGCCCGACCAGCTGGGACACTGCGGTGAACTCCTGCCCGTCATGGCGAAACCGAATACGGTAGAACTGGTTCCGGCTCTCGGACTGGTCGCTGTCCTGTTCTGTTTTCTGCTCAATCATGTCATTACACGGTGTCGCGACGTCCTTCTTTTAGATGCAGACCAAACTTTTTAGGATACTGCAGCCCCCAGTGATTGTAAATTAAAAAGGAGAACTTCGCAGACCAGCGTCTTATTGCAGTTTCTGTCCAGCTGCCGATGCGCCTTTTCGATGGCTGACAGGTTCAGTCTCAGGCGTTGCAACTCCGTTCCCTGCTCATCCGCCAGCATCTGATCCCGCACCCGGATTCTGAGCAGACCTAGTATCAGCGGCAGGTCTTCCTTGAGGGCGGCCAGGGTGGCGGCGGTTTCCAGCAGTGCGCTTACCGTATCCCCGGCCTCCGCCGCTTCCCCATCCAGGAGTTCGCGCACCTTTTGGTAGACCCCCAGCAGTTCCTTCTGCTGCAGCAGCATTGCCGTTCCGGGGCTGCCCCCGGCCAGTTCGGCCAGCAGCACGGCTTCTTCAGTGCCCAGGTCCGGGCAGTGCTGGAGGATCACCTGGGCACAGGTTTCAGCGGCGAGCCCGTAAAACGGTATTGTCTGACAACGCGAAACGATTGTCGGCAGGAGTTCCCGGCTCGATTCAGCCGTCAGGATCAGCAGGTTGCTCGGCGGCGGTTCCTCCAGCGTTTTCAGCAGGCTGTTGGCCGCCTCCGGCGTCATGGTGTGGATGTCCTCGATAATGACCGCCCGCATTTCAGATTCGTAGGGAGGGTAGGCCAGTGAACGGCACAACTCCCTGATACGATCAATCTTGATGGTGCCGTTTTCAGCCGAGACGACAACCACATCGGGATGATTCCCCGAACGCAGCTTCCGGCAGGATGGGCAGTCGCCGCAGGCTCCCCTGTCGCCCGGTGCTGCACAATTCAGCCGGGCTGCAGTCAGCAGCGCGGCTCGTTTTTTACCGACGCCGTCGGGCCCGCGAAACAGGTAGGCATGGGCCAGCCGCCCGGAACCAAAGATCCGGTCCAGAACGGTCTTGGCCTGTTCCTGGCCGACCAGCGAAAAAAAAGATGCGGCTCCGCTCATAAGCTAGAACAGGGTGTGCTGTCTGACCGGCGCACCCTCGTCTCCGGCCGGTTCCTCCGCTGCCTCGGAAGCTGAAGGTCTGAGCAGCAGGTGGCGCTCCAGGCTGCGCTGATAATCGCTCCAGACCGGTTCGTCCGAATTGAGCTTGGCGCGCAGCTGTTCCACCAGGTTCATCTTGGCATCCATATCATCGATAAAGCTCAGCAGCAAAGCCTCAGCGGTCATCGGCACCACCGGGGAACCAAACTCCTGCCGGCCGTGATGGCTGAGGATCAGATGCTGGATATGGACCAGCAGCTCCCGGGGGAAATCCTTGATCGTCTCCGCCGTTCTGGCAACGAATTCGCTGCCGATCACCAGGTGCCCCTTGAGTCTGCCGATATCGGTATAGTCGATGACACCGACTTCATTCTGAAGCTCGACGGTTTTTCCGATGTCGTGCAGCAGCGCCCCGCTGATGACCAGATCCCGGTCGACTCCCGGGTAGTGGTCGGCCAGCAGCGCTGCAACCCGGGCCATGGAAAGCGAATGCTCGAGCAGGCCGCCCCGGTAAGCGTGGTGGATGCCTTTGGCCGCCGGAGCGCCCAGGAAGCGTTCCCCGACATCGGTGCGGGTGAAAATCTTCTGCAGCAGCTTCTTCAGGTATCCATTGCCCAGCCCGGCGATGCACGCATTGAGCTCGGCCTCCATCGCCGCCGGGCTGCGGCTGCTGGCGGCGACAAAATCATCCATCCGGAGGGTCTGCTCGCCCGATGCCTCGATATGATCGACCTTCAGTTGCAGTTTATCGCGGTAGGTCTGTACCGTGCCGCACACCCTGACCACGGCGCCGGGGACGCAGATCTTTTCGAGGGCTTCGGCATTGTCCCAGGCCGGGCCGCCGACCTCGCCGCTTCTGTCGGCAAAGATCAGCGACAAATAAGGCTTGCCCGCCCGTGTTTCGGCAAGCCGAACCGATTTGACCATGAACAGATCGTCAACCTGCTCACCCTCGGTGAGGTTCTTAATGAAACGTCTCTTTTCCATATACGTCAATCCGGGTCCGTTCGTTTATAATGAATTTCAGTGCCGGTCAGCCGACTCTTTGCTGCTGTATCTGCCCCGGGTCAAAACGCCCGGACCAGCCGCCCCCGGACATTTTCACCTTTATATTTTGGCCCCATGCTCCTATAATCGGGCCGACACAGGTGCTGCCCAAGCAGATAATCCAATGGTCATTATAGTAACGACTATTAACCAAAACTCACACAGTTTTTGAACCCTCCTGGCCACAGATGACTGGTAAAACACTGATTACCGGCTGTACGCTGCTCCAAGACGGCAGCGCTGAAATGCTGAAGGACTGGTTCGTCAGCGTCGAAGGCGCGACCATCGCCTCGCTCGGGCCGATGAGCAGCTGCCCTGAAGCGGATGGCTTCACGGTTGTCGACGGCCGTTCCCGACTGCTGATGCCCGGCCTCGTCAACGGCCATAACCACAGCGCCATGACCCTCTTCCGCGGCATTGGCGATGACCTGAACCTGCATGACTGGCTGCATGACCACATATTCCCGGCCGAAGCGGCCCACGTCAGCGAGGAAATGGTCTACTGGTGCGCCAAACTGGCGGCGGCGGAGATGATCAGTTCGGGGACTACCTGCGTGGGGGACGCCTATCTTTTCTCGAGCCAGGCGGCCCGGGCCTTTGCAGATGCCGGGATGCGCGGTGTCGTGGGCCACGGGATCGTCGATTTTTCAGTTCCCAGCGTGCCGTACCCGGGCAAGAATATCGAAACCGTGGCCCGGTTCATCGACAATTGGCAGGATTACAATCCTCTGATCAGCCCGGCCGTTTTTGCCCATGCACCCTACACCTGCTCACCCGCCACCCTGGTGGCCGCCAAACGGTTGGCCGACCGCAAGGGGGTGCGTTTTTTCACCCACCTGGCCGAAACCCGGACCGAGATGCACCATATTATCGAGCCGCGCGGCGATTCCCCGGTCAGACACCTGGAAGCGCTCGGTCTGCTCGACCCCAACACCACGCTGGTTCACACCGTCTGGCTTGACGCAAAAGATATCGATATCCTCGCCGATCGCCAGGTTTCAGTCATCACCTGCCCCCAGAGCAACGCCAAGCTTGCCGCCGGCATCGCCCCCGTCCAGGCCCTGCTGGAGAGCAACATCACGGTGGGGATCGGCACCGACGGCTGCGCCTCCAACAACAGCCTCGATCTGTTCAGGGAAATGGACATGCTGGCCAAACTCCAGAAGCTGCGGAGCGCCGATGCCACCGCAATGGCCGCCGGGGATGTCCTTATGTGCGCCACCGCCGGCGGCGCCGCCGCCATTGGGCTGGAGGGCCCGGGCAGAATCGCGGCCGGGCGGCCGGCGGACCTGATTCTGATAGACATCGACCAGCCCCGGCTGACGCCGTTCTACAACCAGGATCTTCTGGTTTATGCTGCCGCCGGGAGCGATGTTGACACGGTAATGATCGACGGCACCCTGGTCATGCAGGATCGAAAGATTCTCTCTTTCGACGTCGACGAGACCGTGGACCGGGTCAGGGGCATGGCTGAAGCGGTGGCGATGATGAACCATTACAAAACTCAACCTGGAGCTATCAGATGAGCAGACAGATGATAATTTCGGTCATGTCCAAAGACCGCACCGGCATCGTCGCCGACATTACCGGAGCCATCTACGAACTGGGCGGCGACCTCGCTGATCTCAACCAGTCAACTTTGGGAGGTTACCTGACCATGATCCTGTTCGCCAGTTTCGACGACCAGGTCGACCCGGAGATGCTGTCCCGCAAAATCGCGGCACTCGAAAGCCCGACCACCCTCGACGTGGTGGCCCGGGAGATCGTTTCGCCCCCCGGCGGCGAGTCGGCCGTACTGCCGCAGAAGACCTACATCATGACCACCCAGGGGAAAAACCGCAAAGGGCTGGTCTACGGCATCAGTTCCTTCTGTTTTGAAAATGACATCAACATTTTAGACCTGGCCACGACAATCAGAGGAGAAACCTACACCATGGTGCTTCAGCTCGACCTCAGCCGGGTTCGCTCGATTGCCGCGGTCCGCGCCGATCTGCAGGCCTACGCCGAAGAACACGATCTGCAGGTGGTGCTCCAGCACCACGATCTGTTCAAAGTAACCAACGAGATACCATTCTAACTAACCGTTTATCAAGGTTTAGACAGGGAGTTAACATGCTGCGCTCAGACCAGATCCTGGCCACCGTGGAGATGATCCAGAAAGAAAATCTCGATGTCCGCACCGTCACCATGGGCATCAACCTGCTCGACTGCCGGGGCTCCTCAGTGCAGGAAACCTGCCGAAACATCGAGGATCGAATCGCCGACAAAGCCGGAAAGTTCGTCCAAACCTGCAACCTCGTGTCCCGAAAACTCGGTATACCGGTGGTCAACAAACGCATCTCGATAACACCAATCTCCTTTGTCGGAGCCGGTTATGGCCGCGATGAGTTCGTCGATCTGGCGATCAGTCTGGACCGGGCCGCCGCTGCTGTCGGGGTCGATATCCTGGGCGGCTTTTCCGCCCAGGTGGAAAAAGGCATGACGGAAACCGACCGCCAGTACATCCTCAGCCTGCCCGAGGCGCTGCGCCGTTCGAAAACGGTCTGTGCCTCGATCAACATCGCTTCTTCGCAGAAGGGAATCAACATGGATGCCCTGGCCATGCTCGGATCGACCATCAAGGAGATTGCCGAACAGACCAGCGATCAGGGCGGGTTCGGAGCCGCCAAATTCGTGGTTTTCTGTAATCAGCCCGGGGACAACCCCTTCATGGCCGGCGCCATCCACGGGGTCGAGGAAGCTGATACGGTGCTCAACGTCGGCGTTTCCGGCCCCGGCGTTATCGCCCGCTCCCTGGAGAAGCTGATCTTCGCCCGGCAGGGCGCCGGGTCCAATCTGAAGCTCGATGAAATCGCCGAGGAAATCAAGCAGACAACCTTCCGCGTCACCCGCTGCGGTGAGCTGGTCGGCCGCCAGGTCTCCGACATCCTCGGTGTCAGCTTCGGTGTTGTCGACCTGTCGCTGGCCCCGACGCCCACCGTCGGGGACAGTGTTGGAGAGATTCTCCATATCCTCGGTGTCGACGCCATCGGTGCTCCGGGCTCCACGGCGATCCTGGCCATGCTCAACGATGCGGTGAAAAAAGGCGGCATCTTCGCCTCCAAAAACGTGGGCGGTCTCAGCGGCGCCTTCATTCCGGTCATGGAGGATGCGGTTCTGGCCGAGGCGGTCGGCAACAATCATCTCTGCCTGGAAAAGCTCGAGGCCATGACCTGCGTCTGTTCGGTCGGCATCGATATGGTGCCCATTCCGGGATCGGTCGACGGCGACACCATCGCCGCCATCATTGCCGACGAAATGGCACTGGGAATGATCAATAACAAGACCACCGCCGTCAGGATCATCCCGGTTCCCGGCAAAGAGGTCGGCGACACGGTCAGTTTCGGCGGCCTGTTCGGGGCCAGCCCGATCATGGAGGTCCGCAATGCGGGCAAATCATCGCGCTTCATCAGCTGGGGCGGCCGCATACCCGCTCCGGTCCATAGCTTCAAGAATTAGGGGTTACTTTCATAACTACTGCTTTGGTTCAAAATCAGGGCGCGGGGGAATTTTAGCGCAGGCATATGGTTGATATGTCCAGGATAAAATTTTCACAGGCAACGAAGAGTTTGGGCTAAAAGACAGAATTTCAAGGCAGCTTTAACATATCCGGCGGCATCTCGGCCTCAAATGACAGCCGCTCGCCGCTCCGGGGATGTTCTATCTCCAGCCGTCCGGCATGCAGACACTGCCGCTCGACTCTCAGTCCACCGTGACTGGAGCGGCCGCCGTAGCGCACATCTCCAAGCAGGGGGTGGCCGGCTTCGGAGAGGTGGGTCCTGATCTGGTGGGTGCGGCCGGTTACCAGTTCGAGCTCGACCAGGCTGATCTGTTCAGACTCCGTCCAGGTTTTCAGGACCCGGTACCTGGTCAGCGCATCCTTGCCGCCCACCGGCACCGATTTCATCCTGCCGCTGCGCCGGTCCCTCAGCAGGTTCGATCGATATTGTCCAACCGCCGGTTCCGGTTTCCCCTCGACCAGGGCCAGGTAGTTCTTCTTCATGGTGCGCGCCTGAACCTGGGCGCTTATCGATCTGTGAGACAAAGGGTGGATAGAGAAAAGAATCACCCCGCTGGTGTCCCGGTCGAGACGCTGAGCCATGCCGATCTCCAGCCGGCGGCCGAACCTGCGGTCCCGTTCAAGCCAGACCTGCAGCGCCTCGTAAAGGGTGCCCTTATAGCGGGCGGGCGTGGGCTGGGTGTCGATTCCAGCCGGTTTGTCGAGCACGATGATATAGGGATCCTGGAAAAGGATATGGTCCGCTTCGAGCCGAAAGGGGTTCAGCGCTCCCCGATCACGATGGATCTCGATCCGCTGGCCCGCGCTCAGGACAAGGCCGGCCTTGCGCACCCGGCGGCCATCCACATGGACACCGCCGAGGTCGATGATGGAGCGGATTGTGGTGCGGGAAAGTTCGGGATCCTGCCGGGCCAGAAATTGATCGAGCCGCTGCCCCTGATCACCATGATCACATCTATAGCGTTTAACCATCCTGTTTCCGTCAACAGAGCCGCACCGCCGCATGATGGCGAAGTCGGCTCCACCTGAAAATTTCAACCGTTGGAGAACCGGGGCGCATCTGGTAAAGTATCGGTCCGCCGGTAAGAGGCCCCCGGCACCGGAACAGTTGTAACCGATATTGTAATCATTTTCAGCAAACCATCATGACCCCGACAGCCGACATCGATACGCATCTGCCGCCGGTACCCGAGCCCATCAAAGCGGCCTACAGGGCACTGATTGCAGAGGTGGACAGGCTCACCGCTGATTTGAGTATTCGGCTGCAGCGTTATCTCCACTGCGGTCCCGGCTGTTCTTCCTGCTGCCGGGCCTTTTCCGTCCTGCCGCTGGAAGCGGCTCTGATCGCCGAGCACAGGGGTCGACCCCGGCCCCCGGCAGCTGCACGAGGTGAGTGTCCCCTGCTGGCCGAGCAGCGCTGCACCATCTATGCATGGCGTCCGCTCATCTGCCGGACCCAGGGGCTGGCGATCGGCTATATCGACCAAGCAAACGAGCAGATCGATGTCTCGGCCTGTCCGCTGAACTTTTCTGAAGAACACCCTTTTGACTACGATGATCTGCTCTTAATCGATCCCTTCAACGACCGGTTGGCAGCGCTCAACGCCATCTACTGCGAGGCGGCCGGCCTCGACCCTCACCGCCGGCTGGTGCTGGGATGACCAGTGCTGCCGCTGTAAAACGGTAAAAAACGCTCCTGCTCGGCATCACCTCCCCGTCCCCCCAAAGCGTTGACATCCGGCAATTTTTCGTCTATCATTCACAAACTATGGAGATTTGATGAATGATAGACGAAATTGACCTGAATATTTTGGATATTATTCAAAACGATGGAAGAATATCCAATGCCCAGCTGGCCCGGCGCCTGAGGATGGCCCCGTCCGGCATCCTCGAACGGGTGCGCAAACTCGAAAAAAAGGGCATCCTCGAGGGCTACGAGGTTCGTCTGAACCCCGCCAGGCTCGGCCTTACCGTCACCGCCTTCATCCACATCCTGACCACCGACAACGTCGGCAGCACCAAAATCGGCGAACAACTGGCCGAGTTCGAAGAGATTCAGGAAGTCCACTGGATTGCCGGCGACTACAACTACCTGGTTAAAACAAAACTCAGAGATGCTTCAGATCTCCGCTCCCTGCTGAAAAAATGCGGGCAGATCGAAGGTCTGAGCGATACCAGAACAACCCTGGTACTGGAAACGGTCAAGGAGCGCCAGACTATCCCCACCAACCAGCTGACCCGTCACCTGCACGAAAAATCGAACAACTCCAGCGGATAGCTGCATTCAAGAGGAGAGGACACCATGAGCGACAACAACCTGGACAGCAGAATCGGTGAGAAAAGCAGGGAATTCCTGCTCAGCATCAGCGGTGAAGCCCCTTCGGTTTTCAACAAGAATTTCTGGACCGGCAAAGTGATGGACTGGTGCATGAAGAACGAACAGTTCAAGGTTCAGATGTTTCGGTTCGTCGACGTGCTCCCCTACCTGAACACCTCCGGATCATTGACCCGGCATATCAGGGAATACTTCAGCACCGGAACCGACGACATTCCTTCCATTCTCAAGTGGGGAGCCAAGAGCGCCTCGATCGGGGGCGGCATCACCGGCGCCATTCTCGGACGCACCATCCGGTCCAACATCGAAAAAATGGCCCGCTCGTTCATCATCGGCGAAAACGCCAAAGAGGCGATCAGGTCGATCCACAAGCTGCGCCGGGACGGGTTCGCTTTCACCGTGGACGTTCTCGGTGAAGCCACGGTGAACGAAGCGGAGGCCGACTCTTATATGCAGCAGTATATGGAACTGCTCGACACCCTGGAGCAGGCCCAGCCGAACTGGCAGCCCCTGGGCGGCGGATCCGAAAAAGATTGGGACTATGCCTCTATGATCAATATCTCGGTCAAACCCTCGGCCCTCTTCTCCCAGGCCGACCCGAAGGATTTCGAGGGATCCGTTCAGGGCATACTCAGCCGGCTCAAACCGATCTATCGGCGGGTAATCGAGCTTGACGGTTTCTTGTGCATCGACATGGAATCGTATCATTTTAAAAATATCACCCTGGAACTCTACCGCCGGCTGCGCTCGGACCCCGAATGCAGAGACTACCCGGGCCTGCGTCTGGCGCTGCAGTCCTACCTCACCGATACCGACCGGGATCTGGCAGATCTTCTGGGCTGGGCCCGGACGGAGAACCTGCCCATATCGATCCGGCTGGTAAAAGGCGCCTACTGGGACTATGAAACGGTGGTGGCCCGACAGAACGGCTGGGAAATCCCCGTCTATACGATCAAGGCCGAGAGCGACGCGGCTTTTGAACGGCACACCCGGATGATCCTGGAAAATCACGATATCTGCTCCTACGCCTGTGCCTCCCACAACATACGCTCGATTGCCGCAACCCTTGAAATGGCAAAAGATATTGGTGTTCCCGAGGAGCGTTACGAATTCCAGGTACTTTACGGGATGGCCGAGCCGGTGCGCAAGGGGCTGCTCAACGTTGCCAAACGGGTCCGGCTCTACGCCCCGTATGGCGACCTTCTGCCGGGAATGGCCTACCTGGTCAGACGGCTGCTGGAAAATACCGCCAACGAATCGTTCTTACGCCAGACCTTTGCCGAGGAGGCTGACATCGAGGCCCTGATCGAAAATCCGCTCGTCACCCTCGAAAAGCTGCAGCAGCCCCCCCAAGCAGCGCTGGAACCATCGACCGTTCCAGCGCCGTTCAGCAACGAGCCGATGGCCGACTTCACCAGGGCCGAGGTGCGCAACAAATTTGAAGCGGCCCTTGCCGATGTAAGCGCTCAACTGGGCCGCACCTATCCGCTGAATATCGGCGGCAGCGATATCCAGACCGTTGACCTGCTCGAATCGGTGAACCCGGCAGAACCGACCCAGGTGGTCGGCTCCATCTGCCAGGCCGGCACCGCCGAGGTGGACCTGGCCATAGAAGCAGCCCGCCGGGCCCGGCCCGGATGGGCAGCGCTTTCAGGCTCGGAACGGGCAACCTACCTGTTCAGGGCAGCCGACATCGCCCGCCGGAGAATGTATGAATTGTGCGCCTGGCAGATCCTCGAGGTGGGCAAACAGTGGGACCAGGCGTACGCCGATGTGGCCGAGGCCATAGATTTTCTGGACTACTATGGGCGGGAAATGGTCCGTCTGGACACCCCCCGCCGGATGGGCCGGGCCCCGGGCGAGGACAACCGGCTCAGCTATCAACCCAAGGGTATCGCTGCGGTGATCTCACCCTGGAACTTCCCGCTGGCCATTGCCTGCGGCATGTCGGCCGCCGCCATTGTCACCGGCAATCCGGTCCTGTTCAAACCGGCCGGGCCAGCCTCGGTGGTCGGCAACACCTTACAAGAGATCTTTGCAGAAGCCGGCCTGCCGGACGGGGTGTTCAACTATCTGCCGGGCCGCGGCTCGATCATCGGAGACTACCTGGTGGAGCATCCCGACATCTCCCTGATCGCCTTCACCGGATCGATGGAGACCGGTCACCGGATCTTGAACAAAGCCTCGACCGTGAGAGATAACCAGGCCCAGATCAAACGGGTCATAGCCGAACTGGGGGGCAAGAACGGCATTATCATCGACGACGACGCCGACCTTGATGAGGCCGTCGGTCAGGTGATCTATTCGGCCTTTGGATTTCAGGGGCAGAAGTGTTCGGCCTGTTCACGGGTCATCGTGGTCGAGCCGATTTACCAGCGGTTTGTCGAGCGGCTGGTTGAGGCGGCCCGCTCCATCGCCATCGGCCCGGCTGAAAACCCAGCCTACTTCATGGGTCCGGTGGTCGATTCCCAGGCCTACAAGAATGTGGTCAACTATGTCAAAATTGCCAAACAGGAAGGAAAACTGCTGCTCAGCCGCGACGTCCCCGACACCGGCTACTACGTTCCGCTGACCATTGTCGAGGGCATAACCCCGGACCACCGGATCGCCCAGGAGGAGGTCTTCGGGCCGGTGCTGTCGGTGATGAAGGTGAAGGATTTCGATCAGGCGCTGGAGTGGGCCAACGCCACCCGGTTCGGCCTGACCGGCTCGGTTTTTTCAAGAAGTCCTGAACATCTCGACCGGGCCCGTTCGCAGTTCAATGTCGGTAACCTCTACCTGAACCGCGGCTCCACCGGGGCTCTGGTCGAGCGGCAGCCGTTCGGCGGTTTCAAGATGTCCGGGGTCGGCTCCAAGGCCGGAGGGCCGGATTACCTGCTCCAGTTCATGGACCCGAAACTGGTTTCGGAAAACACCATGCGCCGCGGTTTTGCACCGATTCAGGAGGATGACGACTGGATATCCTAGCCTGATCAGGCGCTCGCGTCTGTTTCCGGCCACTGACAGGGAAGGCTGTTGAAGACGGTTTCATCCATCGCTTCCAGAAACCTGACATGGACGCTGTAATCGTTGTGCAGGTGAAAGCTGACCCTGGTTATCTGGCCCCTTTTATCCAGGCCGGCCTGCTGATCCTGGTCGAATTCCAGGCGCAGGTCGACCGTTTTTGCCAGCAGGGCCCGGGCCGTCTCCTGTCGGGAGCATTTTATCTCGAAACAGACACCGGCCGTCGATATGTCGGACAGGCCCCCCTTGAAACGATTGTCGGTTTCGGTTCCTGTTTTGCTGAGGACCACCGCTGCGGCGGTGCCTGATATCTGGAAACGGGGTGCTGAACGACGATCCAGGTTGGCGGCCGCTACCGCAACCCCGCTTTTGCCCGTCTTGCGGCAGAATCCGGCAAGTTTTTCATAGAGGCCCGGATAGGGTCCCTGCCACTGTTCAGCGGCCGCGCGGGTGAGACTGTAGAGCTTCACCTCCGACCGGGTGGCTGCCGACAGCGGGCACAGGGAAATTTCAAAAAAATTTGATTCACCAACGATATCGCCCCTTCCCAGCTGGGCAACGACGATATTTTTACCCTCCTGCGGGTAAAAAAGGGTCACTGTGCCGCTGTCGATGAAAAACAGGCGGCTGCTCACCTTGCCCTGAACCTGCAACAGTTTGCTGGGACCGATTTCTGCCGGTTCCAGACTATAGAACAGAGCGTTGGCCTCCTCCTCGCTCAACTCCTGGTAAAGATCCTGCCAGACAGCCAGATGATCCCTGTCCAGCAGGCTGGTTTTCTGTTGCTCGATCACCTCTCCGGTGGCAAGGATCAGCTTCAGGTTGACCGGGTCGACCCGGATGAGTTCTTCGCGCAACTTTTCAGCCTCGACGAATTTGCCCTTCAATGCCGCCGTTCTAACCCGCTCGGCCAGCGCCTCGCTGCCACCCGAATCTGGCCGTTCAACCTGGCCGGGCTGGTTGGTGTGTTCTCCTGACATGGCCGCCTCCTTCCGTCTGAATTCAGTAGTCAGATGCTGACAATTTATCGTCATTATTGCACAAAATAATGAAATATGTCAAAAACCCGAAACCAGAACTCTCATTCTCCAGTGGATTGCAATGCTCATTATCATCAACTCAGCCAAAACCCAGAACCGCACCCCCCGCAGCGATCTGCCGGTCTCTGAGCCGCAACTGGTCGACCTTGCCAGTAAACTGTGCCGGCGCTGCCGGCAGTTGAGCAAAGAAGAGATTACCCGGATCATGAAGGTCAGCGAGAAACTAGCCGAAAGCACCCACCGCAGCTTTCAGCAATGCAGTTTTCCGCACGATGAGCAGACGGACGGCCCGGCACTGACGACCTTTGCCGGCGACGTCTATGCCGAGATTCAGCATCACCGGTTTAGCAGCGAGGATTTCCTTTTCGCCCAGCGTCACCTGCGCATCCTCTCCGGGCTTTACGGCATCCTTCGGCCGCTGGATATGATGCAGCCCTACCGACTGGAGATGGGCTACAGGGTTGATGTCGAAAAGGCCGCCAACCTTTATGCCTACTGGAGTGAATCGATCACCGACAGCCTGAACCGCGATCTGCGTCAAACCGGCAGCTCTCTGGTGCTGAACTGCGCCTCAAAAGAATATTCCCGCACGGTGCTGCGTGAAAAACTCCAGGGAACGCTTCTGACCCTGACCTTCAGGCAGATAAAAGAGGGTGCCTCACGAACCATTGCCATTTACAGCAAACGGGCCCGCGGCATGTTCGTCGACTGGTTCATCACCAACCGTATCGAAACCAGGGAGCGAATTCGCCAATTTGACAGAGGCGGGTACCGATATGCCGAGGAATTGTCCGGTGATGACGAGTTCGTTTTCGTAACCGAACTGACGGGCTGATCAGTCAAGATAATTGCGGAACTCTTGCTGAACACGGGGGAAGGCGATGGCAAAACCGAGCCCTTCGAATTTTTCGGTTATCTGCTTCATGGTGTTGACCCCGACGACCCTACCCGATTCCGTTACCAGCGGGCCTCCCGAGTTGCCGGGGTAGATCTCGGCGTTGGTCTGGATATAATCGCCGCGGCTGTTGGAAATAACGCCTGAAGTCACCGTGTTGTTGAGCTTCAGCGGCGAACCGATGGCAAAGACGCTCTGCCCCAGCCGGGGGGCGCCCCCCTGGGGGGGCTGCAGATAGGGGGTTTTGTAGCCGTCGAGTTTGAGCAGCGCCAAATCCATGGTCTCGCTGGCACGATAAAACACTGCCGACTCCCGGCGGCCGTCCGCCAGGACGATCTCGAAGCGCGTCTGGGCCGCCAGTTTTCTACCGCGCTGGTTATACTCTTTTTTAGCGCGGGTAAATGTCGCCTGCGCCGCCTGGAACTCTTTTCGTCTGGTGTTATAGTCCGCCTGCCAGCTGTCCAGATATTCCCGACGCTCCCGCAGGCCCCTGGCGAACGCAGCTTTCTCCTCGGGGTCGATCCGGCTGCCGCGATTGCCGCTCAGCACCTGGTCGAATTGTTTTCTGCTCGCAGAGAGTTTTTTCCGGTAGCTTTCAAGCTGTGTTTTTTCACGACCCAGACCGGCTTCTATCTTCTGCAGCCGCCGGGCCGTTTCTTCCATATTCGTCTGAGCGGTGCGATCGGCCCGTTCGCTGCCGCGCACCACATGGCGGTTGGTGACGATCAGCCCGTCTCCGCTGATGAAAAAACCCGAACCGTGCCCAGCCTCGGTGACGATGGTGACCACGGCCAGATTGGCCTGCTCCACCGGTGTTGACGGGGCCAGCCGGCGCTGGAGTTCAGCGGCCAGATCCGTGCTGCCACCGGCTGCCTCACCCCCACTTTCTCCGACCTTCGGCGCGGTGCTTGCGCCGCCGGCTGACGGCTGCTCATATTCAATCTTTTCAACCTCGGAAACATCGATGGTGATCATACCGCCAAACTGCTGGTAACTGATACGGGAACCGCTTCTGGTGATCGAATCGGTAACGATCACCCGGCCGTCTTTCAAGTGCAGCTCATGGGCACCGGCTGCGGGCGGCAGGACGAGAACCAGATAGAGACAGAACAGGTGGGCGAGGCGCTTCATCGGTAACGGTGCTGCCCTTAAAATAAGGGTCTGGGGCTAGAGCAGGTATTTGACCAGAACAAAGCCCCCGACCAGCAGGATCATAAAAACAATGGTGATGATATTGAAATATCTGTCGATATAGTCCTTCACCGGTTTGCCGAACTTCCAGATAATGGCGGCGACCAGGAAAAAACGGGCCGATCGCGATACCAGTGAGGCCAGTACGAAGGTGACGAAGTTGATCTCAAAGGCTCCAGCGGTAATGGTGAAGAGCTTGTAAGGCAGCGGGGTGAATCCGGCAGCTCCGACCGCCCAGGCATCATAGCGCTGGTAAAGACTCTGGACGCTGAGGTACTTGTGCTCGAGGCCGTACCAGCCGATGATCTGCTGACCGACGGATTCCATGAACCAGAACCCGAGGGCGTAGCCGAACATGCCGCCGAGCACCGAACCCGCAGCGCAGATTGCCGCATACTTGAAGGCCCGGGTCGGGGCGGCAATACACATGGCGATCAGGAATACGTCGGGCGGGATCGGGAAGAAAGATGACTCGACGAAGGCGATGACAAACAGGGTCCAGACGCCGTAGGGCCCGGCAATCCAGTCCATGCAGTAATCGTAGAGTCGCTTCAGCGGACCGCCGCTTTTCACTGCTTCGTTATTTCCAGCCATATTCCCCTACCAGGTCAACAAATCGTACTTTCTCCAGTTCACTGACACGCACGTCTTCACCCTGTTTTTCGACGAATTTAAGCGCCTGGGAGCGCTGGTCCCCGACCGGAATTACCAGGCGCCCGCCGTCGCCGAGCTGCTCGACCAGCGGCTCCGGTATCTTCGGACCGCCGGCGGTGACGATTATCGCATCGTAGGGCCCGTGCTCGGGCCAGCCCAGGGTGCCGTCGTCGAGTTTGGCGACGATGTTGAAATACCTGAGCTGATCGAACACTCTTCTGGAACCGGCCAACAGCGAGTTTATCCTCTCCACGGTGTATACCTGGCTGCAGAGCCGTGACAGAACCGCTGCCTGGTAGCCGGAACCGGTGCCGATTTCCAGCACCCGTTCATTGCCGTCAAGGGCGAGGGCCTCGGTCATCAGCGCCACGATATATGGCTGGGAGATTGTCTGCCCCGAGGCGATGGGCAGCGGAAAGTCTCCATAGGCGCGGGAGCTCAACGCATCATCGACAAAACAGTGACGCGGCACCTCACCCATGGCTGCCAGAACCCGGGGGTCCGAAATACCCCGGGGGATGAGCTGTTCCTGCACCATCCGGTCACGAATGGTGGCAAATCTGTCGTTCACCGCCGATTCTCTTACTGGGGCTGGCCACCGGCCTGGTCGAACTGGCCGGATTCTGAGGAATTGTACTGAATATCGGAGACCAGGTCGCCATCGAAGGTGACGATGATCCGGCTGACGCTTTTGGGATCAAACCACTTTCCCACATAAAAGGTTCGCTGCATCGCCGATTGCTGCTCCCCATAGTAGAACCAGCGCTCCGGCCCGGCCCCGCCCTCCTGCCGCTCATCAGGGTCTCCGAGATAGGTCAGCACATCGCTTTTGGTGGAGCTGCCGGGGTTTATCAGGCTGGCATCTGAAGCGAGATGCCGCACCGGCTGATTGACGCAGCCGGCCAAGAGGGCAGCCGTCAGGCAGATCAGGAAGAGTCGGGTTAAAAATGCCATGTGGTTTCTCCTGGTTTGCATCATCTTGCCTGCCATGGATTATGCTGCTCCCCTCAGCAGTTCTCAGATCGAGCCCCGAACCACGGAGCAGCGCCGCCCCGTTTACAGGCACACATGCTCTATAGCCTTTAGCACATCATTTTTCAATCCCAATGACTGAAAAACCCCACTATCTGTTCTTGACCCCGCTAGATAACGGGGCGCCTGAATCCCCCCCCCGGACGCTCCAGCCGGCCCGAGCTGCTGCAGGAATAGATCAGTCCCGTGCAACTCCTCAACGACTCAATTGACCGCTTTGTGCAGGATCCGGTAGTTGCGTTCGACCATCTCCAGCGGATCAACGTTCAACCCGGCCTGAATCATCGCGTTGTCATAGATCTGGAACGCCACCTCACGGGCGAACGGCTCATCCGCTTTGATCAATTCAGCCAGCCGGCAGATCAGCCCATTGGCGGTGTTGATCTCCAGATTTTTCTTGGAAATCTCACCCATCAGACCTTTTTCCATCCGACCGGCCGCCATGACCCGTTCCATGGACGAGGTCATAAAGCCGTCCGGATTAACGATCATCGCCGGTGAGTCGACCAGTCGCGAGGACTTGGACACGTCGGCCACTTTGTCTTTCAGCGCCTCCTTGAGCCAGCTGACAAGATCCGCGCTGGCGGTCTCATCCAGTCCCTGCTCGGCAGTCTGCTGTCCATCTTCCGGTTCGTTCCGGTCAGCAAGCGACAGATCGGCCCGGTCGGCTGAGACAAACTTCTTGCCTTCGTATTCAGCCAGGTGGCTGAGCACGAAATCATCGATCGGTTCGGTGGTGTAGATGATTTCGATATCTTTTTTCTTGAACATCTCCACATAGGGACCCGCTTCGATGGCCGCCCGGCTGGGCCCGTTTATGTAATAGATCTCCTCCTGGTCGGGGTTCATCCGCAGCAGATACTCGTCCAGGCCGATCGGGGCTGCGCCCTTGGACTTGGACGACTGGAAACGGACGAGCCTGCCCAGTTCGCTGCGATACTCAAAGTCACTGGCCACCCCTTCTTTCAGATAAATTCCAAATATTTCCCAGAATTTCAGATAGCTTTCCTCATCTTTCTTGGCTTCTTCGGCCAGAAACTTCAAGAACCGTTTGGTGATCACCCGTCTGATCTTGGCCACCAGCGCATTGTCCTGCAGGGCCTGCCGGGAGATATTGAGCGGCAGGTCCTCGCTGTCCACCACGCCTTTTAAGAAACGGAGCCATTCGGGAAGGATCGATTCCGAGTGCTGATCGATCAGGATCTTCTGGCAGTAAAGATTGACGCCCGGGCTGACCCGGCCGAAGCCCATGATTTCCAGGTTTTCCCTGGGGACGAACAGCAGGGCGTTGATGGCCAGCGGCGCATCGGTGGAAAAATGCAGCCGGTAGGTCGGCTCGTCGGTGGCATTGGCAATAAACTTGTAGAACTCAATATACTCCTTTTCTTCGATTTCAGACTTGCTCCTGGCCCACAGCGCCTGGACCGTGTTAATCGTCTCCCCGTCCAGTTTAATCGGGAAACCAACGAAAGCAGAATATTGTTTGATAATCGATTCAACCTTCCACTTCTTGGCGTAATCCTTACAATCCTCTTTGAGCGAGATAGTGATCCTGGTACCCCGGTGCAGCCCCGGACACTCGCTGATCTCGAATTCACCGGTGCCGTCCGACACCCATTCATGCCCTTCCGACCCGTCCCAGGAACGGCTCTGGACCCGGACCGTGGAGCCGGCCATGAAGGCAGAGTAAAAGCCGACGCCAAACTGACCGATCAGACTGACATCCTTGCGGGCCGCCTCGGCCAGTTCACTCAGGAAGCTGTTTGAACCGGAGTGGGCAATGGTTCCGAGGTCGCCGATCAGCTCCTCGCGGTTCATGCCGATGCCGGTATCGGTTATGGTCAATTTGTTGTCTTTTTCGTCCAGATCGATCGTAATTTCCAGCGGAACATGGGCGTCGAAAAGCTCCTCCTGGCCCCTGGTGAGGCTCTCGTGCCGGTATTTCTCCAGGGCGTCTGCCGCGTTTGAGATCAGCTCCCTGATAAACACATCGCGCTCGGTGTAGAGCGAGTTGATGACGATATCGAGCAGCTTTTTCGTCTCTGCCTGAAATTCATGGGTCGTTGCCTTACTCATGATCACCTCTTATTGTGAATCTGATGGATAAACGGTGCCGGCAGGCGGAGCCGGTCACCTCATTTTCTGATTTGCCAACCGGCCATTATGGTAACCATGTATAAAACGCTGTCAACCCTTGGTGCAAAAGCTTTTCAACCGTTTTCAGAGGCCCTGCCCAAGGCTGCCGGACAATGAAAATCGCAGCGGTGGGAGACATCCACATGACCACCGGCCGGTTCAGCCGGATCAGCCATGCTGTCCGGGCGGATCTGCTTATCCTAAACGGTGATCTGACCAACTTCGGCGGCAAGGATGCGGCCCGAGGGGTCATCGAGGAGGCCCGGCAAGCGGTCGCCAGCGTCATCGCCCAGTTCGGCAACCTCGACCAGCCGGAGGTGAACGACTATCTGGAAAATGTCGGCCTGAACCTGCACAACCAGGCACGGCTGATCGACAACACGGTCTGCCTGATGGGCGTCGGCGGGTCCAATATCACCCCGTTTTCAACCCCCTCCGAGTTCAGCGAGGAAGAGCTGGGCCGCTTTGCTCGAAACGCCTACCTGCAGTCTGTCAAGCTCCGCTCATCGTCGAAGACGGTTGCAAAAAAACAGATTCCCCTTATTCTGGTCAGCCATGTGCCGCCGTTGAACACCTGCGTCGATCGCCTCTCAGGCGGGACGGCCGCCGGTTCGGCAGCGATCAGGAGATTCATAGAGGAGCATCAGCCCGATCTGTGCATCTGCGGCCACATTCATGAGGCCGCCGGGATGGACATGATCGGCCGGACCCCGATTTACAATCCGGGCTTGCTGGCTGACGGCGGCTGGCTGGAAATCGATATCATCAATTCAGAATTGAGTGTCACACTTCATGACCAATCATAGAGATACCATCGTCATCGGCGCCGGCCTCAGCGGCCTGGTCATCGCTCACAAGCTCAAACGGCACCAGCCGGATCAGGAGCTGCTGCTGCTGGAGAAATCCTCCGCCACCGGAGGGGTGATAAAATCATTCAACGACAGCGGCTACCTGGCCGAATACGGCCCCCACGGCTTTCTCGACAATTGTGCTGAAAGCAGGGAACTGCTCCAGGAGACCAGCCTGGAGAGTGAGTGCGTACGGGCATCCCTGCAGGAATTTGTCCGTTATGTATGCATCGATTCGAAGCTGATGATGATTCCCCAGTCGCCGCTGAAAATCATCATGGCCCCGCTGATTCCCTGGCCCGACAAATTCAGGGTTCTGGGCGATCTGTTCAAAAAACCGCTGGCCGGGGAACCCACCGTCGCCAAATGGGCCCAGTACCGGTTTGGCAGCGCTCTGCTGCCCTATGTCGACGCGGTGTTCACCGGCACCTATGCCGGGGACTACGACGCGCTGAAAATCGATGCGGTCATGCCCGGACTGCGGCGCATGGAAAAAGAGCACGGCTCCGTCATTTTAGCGGCGCTTGCCAAGGCCCGCAAGGCAGCAAAGCGAAAAGTCCCGGGGCAGAAGCTGCAGATGCCGTCAATGACCAGTTTCCCGGGAGGGATGCAGCGTCTGCCCGAGCGGTTGACCGAACTGCTCGGCGAAGGCTCGATCCACTGCAACCGGACCGTGACCGGGCTAAAAAAATGTGACCGGGGGTGGCTGGTTGAGACCGACCACGAATCGTATGAATCGGCCCGGGTCGTTCTGGCACTGCCGATAAATCAGGGCCTCAATCTGCTGGCCCCGCTCGACCCCGGAGCGCCGCTGAAACAGGTCCCGGAAGCCTGGCTCACCAGCGTCATCTTCGGGTTTGACCGCGGCTCCCTGCCGCCGGGCTTTGGCTACCTGATACCGGAGCGGGAGCAGCGCTTCACCCTGGGCAGCCTGTTCACTTCCAACATGTTTCCCAATCGGGCCCCGGACGGGCACATCGTCTTCGAAACCCTCATCGGCGGAAAAAGGCATCCCGAACGCAACTGCCTCGACGACGAGACCTTGATCGGCGAGGCTCTTGCCGATGTCCGCGGCCTGCTTGACCTGCCTCAATCCCCGAGCTACACCAGAGTGCTGCGTCCCTCCGGCGGTATTCCCCAGCTGGAAAAGGGCTATACCGATCTGCTCGACTGGAGAAACCGGCTGGTCAACCGCCATCCGGGCCTCTACGTCTGTGGCTTTGGCTGGGAGGGAATCGGCCTCAATGATATGATCAAGACGGCCTGCTCGGTGGGCGAGAAGATCGCCGCTCAGCAGACTCAGCAGCAGGAGCAGGCAGAGGCCAAAAAAATCTATTTTTAGTCAGGCAGGCGGTCTCCTGATTGCGCCCTGCGCAGAAAGCGGCAAGAGCAGTGAGGGGATGATTATCCGCTACTGTTCAGAGTTGCTTGAGCTTGTCGCTGAGGATCTTCAGCTGGGACGACACCGTTGTGTCCTTTCTGCTCAATGCCGAAACAACTTTCACCGCGTGCATTACCGTCGAATGATCCCGCCGGAACACCTTGCCGATGTCGGCCAGGGTGTCCTCGGTATGCTTGCGGCACAGATACATGGCCACCTGACGCGGGAAGGCGATCGTACGCTTACGCGAGCGGGACTGCAGATCCTCGAAGGTCACCTTGAACTTCGAGCAGACCAGCTCGCTGACTGCCCGGGAAGTCAGATCGGCTGAAGACCCGGTCAAGAATTTCACCACCTCTTCGACCAGTTTCTCATCGACCGTATTATTGTTGAGCGCCGCCCGGGCCCCAATGGCAATGATGGTCGATTCGATCCGACGAACATCACCCTTTACATGGCTGGCCAGATAATCGATGAAGACCTGGGGCATCGCTACGTTCTGCTGGACTGCTTTTCTGCTGATTATGCGCCGGCGGGTGTCGAGATCGGGCTGCTGGATCGAGGTGATCAGCCCCGAGGACATCCGCGAACGGAATTCATCGTCGATACCGTCCAGGTCCCGGGGAGGACGATTGGCAGTCATCACCACCCGCTTGCCGGATTTAATCAGACAGTCGAGCACCTCATTGAGCTCCTGCTGGGTCTTGTTCTTCCCGGTCAGGCTCTGCATGTCCTCGACCAGCAGGATATCGCACTGGTCCTGATATTTTCGCTTGAAACGGTCCATCGCATTGCTCTTGATGTTGACAACCATTTCTGAGGCGAATTGCTGGGCGGTCAAATAGTGAAGCCGCATCATCGGCTGGGTGGTGAGAATCTGATGGGCAATGGCATGGGTCAGGTGGGTTTTGCCCAGCCCCGTCGTGCTGTTGATATAGAGACAGGGGCCGATGTTGTCATCGAGCAGGGAAACCGAGCGGCAGGCCGACTGGGCCAGAATATTTGACTGGCCGACCATGAAGTCGTCGAAGGTGTAACGGGGATGAAGCGCCCGTACCGACGACGCCCCGACGGGCAGGGACGGCAGCCGCATCTGTACCGGCTGACCGTTGAGCGGCTCCGAGCTGCGGTCACAGATCACCACACTGTCAATGGAGCCGTCTATGTCATGCACGGCACGGGTTATCAGGTCGAGGTAGTTCTGCTTGATATAAGCACCAAAATACCGATCCGGGCAGGACAGAACGAGCTTAGACTTATCTTTACAATGAAAATCGAGTGGATCGATCCAGAGATTAAAAATAGACTCAGACAGCGTGTCCTGTAATGTCGTTTTGGCTTTTTCCCACACCATTATCGTACACAAAAATGCTGATTAACCACTATTTCAGGTCATTTGACCGAAAACGAAACCACACATGTATCACGCGGCATTAATCGAAATCCCGCAGATTTTTATACTCGAACAGACACAGGCAACTGATGTGATTCTCTCCCTGAAGACAATCAGAGATAAAGAATATGTTTGTTGATAGACCTTATTTTGAGCCTGCGGTCAAAGACGATTTATCGAGATTTTTCCAGGAGGATGGCAGGTTACGCGTGTTGCCCGAAAAGACGCAAAGTTGTTGGGATCAAGACTATGGGGAGGTTGCTCCGCTTATTGCAGAAGGTTTTCGAAGTGGGGGTACTTTTCAACGCTATCCTAACATTTTAGAAACAAAAGGAAGTGGTTTTCAACATATTAAGAAAAATGTTTAATTCAATTTTTAAGGAATTTAATAAATAATGCTAAATATTACTCCATATTTCTCATCTCCAAATCGGGCTTCCCCCTAAATACGGGTCGTTCAGCCGGAATGCATAGTACAAATTTTTTTATTCAGCCTGAAAAAAAATCAGGCGCTTCCATCAGGCCCGGGCATAGGTTAGGACATCGACCACCGCTGCATCGTTTTTCTTCAGGATCCGGGCACATTCAGTGACGGTTGCCCCGGTGGTAAAAATGTCATCGACCAGGCAGATCTTTCTGCCGGCCGGATCTGAGCGCGGGTTGAGCTGAAACGCTCCGCGCAGGTTCTTTCTGCGCCCAGCACCGCTGAGCCGGGTCTGGGCGATGGTATTTTTGACCCTGATCAACAGGGTCGGCTCGATTTTTTTTCTCTGTCCGGGAAAAACCTCTCTGGCCAGTACCAGGGCCTGATTCAAGCCCCGCTGCTGCATACGGCTTCGAAACAGAGGCACCGGAACGATCAGATCGTGGTCCCGGAACCGCTCAACGCCCGGCGCCCCCCCGATCAGGCTGCCCAACACCGCGGCAGCCCTGGTGTCTGAGCTATATTTCAGCTGATGCAGAAGCCGGCGCATCGGGCCCCGGTAGACCACCAGGGAACGGGCCGTATCAAAGATCGGTGGAGCCTTCTGGCAGGATCCGCACCAGCGGTCCTCCGCCCCCGCATCCGGGTTCAGCCCGGAACCGCAGCGCCGGCAGAGCGGCGAGCCGATAAACTCGATCTGGTTGAAGCAGCGGCTGCAGACCGGACGGTCTTCACCGATCGTCATCGGGTTTCCGCAGCAGCCGCAGCGGGGAGGATAGAAAAGCTGCCAGCAACTGGCTGTCAGTCGGTGCCGCATAGATTGCATTTTTCAATAAACATGGCATAATGTTGTTTTTCAGGATTCATTTATAGTTTTCCGTTTGATTATCAGGATATAGCTGGAACAGGATCATCTGATCCTCGGCCCTCTACCAAAAGGAACAGCGTATGACTGCTCAAAGACTTTCACCACGGCTCTCACCAGGAGCCAGTCCTGTTTTTTTATCTGCTGCTGTGGTCTGCTGCCTGATCGCGGCTGTGCTCACCGGCTCGGCAGCCAGCGCCGTGGAACAGAATACCGCCTTTCTGCCGTTTCAGATCATTGCCCCGCAGGTCGATGACAGCTTAATCCTCAAAGTTGACGACAACCTTACCAACGTGCTGCTGATCAACGATTTTCAGATGCTCGACCGTGTCCAGGCTGAAGAACTGATCGACTACGACCAGTGGCCCCCGGACGCTGCCGGCCTGGAGACCATTGCCCGAGCCACCGGTTTCGACAACGTGGCCGCCGGCTCCCTGACCCTGATCGGCACCCGGATCAGTATCGATCTCAAAGTCTACGATCTGCTCAATCCGGACAATCCCCGGTATTTCTACAGGGAAGCCGACTCGATGGACGAACTCGAGCTGATCATAGACCAGGTGGTCAGCGAGGTGATTACCTACACCGAACGTGACCAGCTGATCGGCGCCATTACCCCGGAGGGCAACAGCAGGATAGACTCCGGTGCCATCCTCAGAAAGATCCAGACCAAGGCCGGGGACACCTATGACCCCGCCGTTTTACGCGAGGATCTGAAAGCCATTTTCGAGATGGGATATTTTGACGATGTGCAGATCGACGTCAAAGATGGCGACAGCGGTAAAATCGTCATTTTCAGGGTGGTCGAAAAGCCGGCCATCACCTCGATCACCTACACCGGCATCGACGAGCTCGACACCGACGATGTCACCGGCGTCGTCAATATCAGGGAAAACTCGATCCTCAACCCGGCCCGGGTCAACGAATCGGCTGCAGCCATTCTGGCGCTCTACAAATCCAAGGGCTACTACAACACCACGGTCACACCGAATATCAGTTATCCGACCGGGGAGACCGCCGCCGTCCGCTTCACCATCCAGGAAGGTCAGAAGATCTACATCAAGGAGATCAGTTTCGAGGGCAACACCAGTTTCGATGACGGCGATCTCGAAGACGTCATCGAAACCTCGACCAAAGGGTTCCTATCCTGGCTGACCGAATCGGGCCTGCTGAACCGGGACATGCTCAACCAGGACTCGACCAGGATCGTCGCCTTCTACCACAACAACGGCTTTCTGGAGGCCAGAGTCGGTGAACCAGAGATCACCCAGGAGGAGGAGTGGCTCTACATCACCTTCATCATCGAGGAAGGTCCCCGGTTCAAGGTCGGAACCGTCGACATCGAGGGTGACCTGATCGCCGACAAAGAACTGTTTCTCGATATGCTCGAAATCAGAAACGCCGAATACCTGAGCCGCAAGACATTGCGTGACGACATCATCAAGATCACCGATTACTACGCCGAGCAGGGATATGCCTTCGCCGAAGTCAGACCGGAGATGAACAAGTCGGAATCCGGTTCACGGGTCGACATTGATCTGAAAGTCGACCGGGGCGATCTGGTCTATGTCAATCGCGTCTCGATCAGGGGCAACGCCAGAACGCGCGACAACGTTATCAGGCGCGAGTTGGAGATTGCCGAAGGCGGCGTGTTCAACACCAAGGGCATCAGGGACAGTACCAGGAATCTGCAGCGCCTCGACTTCTTCGAGGAAATCAATATTATCCCCGAACCGGCGCTGGACCCTTCCAAAATGAACGTTTTAGTCGATGTCAAGGAGAAGAGCACCGGACAGTTCAGCATCGGAGCCGGCTATTCCTCGGTCGACAACCTGATTCTGATGGGTGAGATCTCGGAGAACAACTTTCTCGGTATGGGTCATCGCCTGGCCCTGAGCGCCAACGTCGGCGGCAGCAGCAGTCGCTATAACCTGAGCTGGACCAATCCCCGCATCAATGACTCCCAGGTATCGGTGGGTGTCGACCTGTTCAACTGGGAAAGGGAGTATGACGACTATACCAAGGAGTCGCAGGGCGGCGCCCTGCGCTTCGGTCATCCGCTCTGGGGAAAGTGGCGAATGTATGAAAGCTACAGCTACACCGACACCACGCTGAGCGACGTGGAAGACGATGCCTCTTTCATCATCCGCGAGTCACAGGATATTCCGGTAACCTCCGCGGTCAAGGCTTCCTTTGTCCGGGACACCAGGGACCGCCTCTACGGCGCCTCCCAGGGCTCGAGGAACTCGCTGTCGATCAAATACGCCGGCGGTCCGCTGGGGGGAGACTCCCAGTTCACCAAAGGAGAAGCGAGTTCGAGCTGGTATTTCCCGATCGCCTTTGACACGGTCTTTCATTTTCTCGGGGCCGTCGGACAGGCATGGGAAAACGAAGACGGTAAGCTGCCGGTATACGAGCGCTTCTATCTGGGCGGAATCAATACGGTCAGGGGCCACGAGTTCGGCAAAATCAGCCCCATTGACCCGGAGACAGGAGACCGGGTCGGCGGTGACCAGATGTGGTACATCAACAGTGAAATCGTCATCCCTCTGCTCAAGGAACAGGGATTCTACGGAGTCCTTTTCGTCGATGCCGGCGACTCCATCGCCACTGACGTCGACTTTGACGATCCCAGCGTCGCCGTCGGAACCGGCGTCGAGGTGCGCTGGCTGTCGCCCATCGGACCGCTTCGCCTGGTCTGGGGTTACAACCCGGACCCACTCGACGACGAACCAGACAGCGTCTGGGACTTCACCATCGGGGGTCAGTTCTGAGCAGGCCGGCTTGAATCTCTCATCACCACCGGGTGCCGGCTGCAGCGCTGCAGCCGGCCCTTTTTTTTCATGAATCGATCGTCCCCCTTACTCAAACCGGGCGCCCGCCTCGTCAGCGGCCTGCGCGGCTCGGCCGTACCCTGGTTCTGCAGCGCCGAATCCTCCAACGGACCCATCTGCTGTATTGTCGCCGACGAGCAGATGACCGACAGCTTCGAACAGGACCTCAGCCTGTTCACCGGCCGGCCGACCATCACCTTTCCCGGCTACGAGATACCGCCTTACACGCCGCTTTCCCCGGACCAGCGCACCACGGCCTCTCGGCTGTCAACCCTGTTTAACCTGCTGGACGCAAACGAGTCGTTTATTCTAATCATTTCGGCCGAGGCCCTGCTGCGCCGGGTGATGGGAAGAGCAACGCTGCAGGCCAGCGCCGAACTGGTCATGGAGGGCGAGGAGTGCGACCTGCCTGAACTGCGCACCTCCCTGATCAGCATGGGCTACGAACCGGTGTCGCTGGTCAAGAGCTACGGCGACTTCAGCATCCGGGGCGGTATCGTCGACATCTACCCACCACCTTTCCAGCTTCCCGACAAAACCGTGATGGACAGCCCGATCCGGCTCGATTTTTTCGGTGATTTCGTCGAATCGATCCGGCCGTTTGAACCACTCAGCCAGCGCTCATCCGGGCACTGCGAGGAGGCGGTGATTCTGCCGGTCAGCGATGTTCTGCTGCCGCCCGGAGATGCTCCGCGGGCGCGCCAGCTCAAGCGGAGCTGGCTGGAAATGGCTGAAGAGCGGAACTGGTCAGCGGAAAAATCTTCTGAACTGGCGGAACGTATCAGATACGGCCGGCGCTTTGCCGGCATCGAATTCTTTCTTCCCTTATTCAGCGGCGACACCACCGAAACCATACTTGACTACCTGCCCCGCAATACCACCTTGTGCATCATCGAACCTGAAGCGATCAGCCGCCAGGTCAGCCTGATCCACGAACGTATCGGGGCCAACTACGAGAGCGCTGTTGCCCACGGGTCGCCCTGCCTGCCCCCGGGTGACCTCTTCATTCTGGAAAATGAGCTGGGAGGCTGCCTGGAGAAATTCGAGCAGGTCGGTTTAAGTGATTTTCATACCGATGCGGATTCACCGCTCACGATCAGGAGCACCAATCACCAGCTGCTCAAGCAGGAAATAGCCTACAGCCGCAAACAGCACGGCCTGCTCAAGGTGCTGGCCTCCCGGATGAAAGAATGGCTCGAGCAGGCGGAATCGGTGGTGATCTGCTGCCGCTCGCCCCAGCGGCGCCAGAACCTGGCGGAGCTGCTCGGCCGTTTCGACTTTTCGCTGGCCTTGATCGATGCCCCGCTCGATCTCGATCATCTGGTTGAAGCCCCAGACGCCAACACCGTTTTTCTCTGCCCGCAGCCGCTCCAGGAAGGGTTCAGCCTCGAGGAAAAGCGGGTTCACCTGATCTCCGAGAGCGAGCTCTTCGGCGAACGAAGAATCGGCTTCAAGAAACGCAGCAAAAAAAGTGTCGGCGAGCCGATTTCTTTTGCCCAGCTCCAGCAGGGCGACGTGATCGTCCACCGCGAACACGGTCTGGGCATCTATCGGGGACTGGAGACCATCACCCTGCAGCAGGTGACCAACGATTACCTGCTGCTCGAGTACCGGGACGGCGACAAGCTCTATGTTCCAGTCGATCGGCTGAACCTGGTAAGCCGCTATGAGGGCCTTTCCGAGAAACAGCCCCGAATCGACAAACTGGGTGGCCAGAGCTGGAAAACCACCAAACAGAAGGTCTCAGACGAAGTCTGGAAGGTTGCCCAGGAACTGCTCGACATCTACGCCCATCGCGAGATCCGCAGCGGCCGATCTTTCTCGCCGCCGGGCGAGTTTTTCCGCGAGCTCGAGGAGTCTTTTCCCTATGACGAAACGGCCGGACAGTACCAGGCCATCAACGACACGATCAGTGATCTCGTCGGCGACCGGCCGATGGACCGTCTCATCTGCGGCGATGTCGGATACGGCAAGACAGAGGTGGCGATCAGGGCGGCCTTCAAAGTGGTCGAGGATTCATGCCAGGTCGCGATTCTGGTGCCCACGACGGTACTGGCCGAACAGCATGCCAAGACCTTCAAGGACCGGCTCAGGGATTTTCCGGTTACCATCGGCTGCCTGAACCGTTTCAGGACCGCCCGGGAGCAGAAAGAGATTCTCACCGGACTGGCCGACTCCTCCATCGACATCGTCATCGGCACCCATCGACTACTCTCAAAGGATGTCCGCTTCAGCAACCTCGGCCTGCTGATCATCGACGAAGAGCACCGCTTCGGCGTGGCCCACAAGGAAAAAATCAAGCGGATCAAGGCCGAGGTGGATGTACTGACCCTGACCGCAACGCCGATTCCCCGGACCCTGCAGCTGTCGCTGCTCGGTATCCGCGACCTCTCGGTCATCTCGACACCGCCGGAACACCGGCGCCCGATTAAAACCTTCGTGGCCCGTTATGACGACCTGGTTATCAAAGAGGCGGTCAGCCGGGAACTGCTGCGGGGAGGCCAGGTATTCGTCGTCCACAACCGGGTCAAATCCATTCAGCGCATGGCCCGGACCATACAGAAACTCGTCCCCCAGGCGCGCCTAGCGGTGGCCCATGGGCAGATGGCCGGCAAGGAACTCGAGGACATCATGGTCGCCTTCGTCAACAACCAGATCGATGTGCTGATCAGCACCACGATCATCGAGTCCGGCCTCGATATTCCCCGGGCCAACACCATAATCATCAACCGGGCCGACCGGCTCGGCCTGGCCGAAATCTACCAGCTCCGAGGCCGGGTCGGCCGTTCGGCGGCCCAGTCATTTGCCTATCTGCTGGTTCCCTCCCTGGACCATCTGTCCAAGGATTCCCGGGAGCGGCTCAAGGCCCTGATGGAATACAGCGAGCTGGGCGGCGGCTTCAAACTGGCCATGTCCGATCTGCAGATCCGGGGCGGGGGAAACCTGCTCGGCGTCTCACAGAGCGGGCACATTGCCGCCATCGGCTATGACCTCTACCTCGATCTTCTGCAGAAAACCGTCGCCGACCTCAAGGCCCAGAACAGCGGCCAGGGAGCCGCCCGGCAGGCTGAGGATTTCGATCCCGAAATCAACCTCAATGTTTCGGCCTATATACCCGAAGGCTATATCGGTGATATCGAACAGCGCTACATCATGTATCGGCGCATCGCCCAGCAGAGCAGCCGCGATGCAGATGAAAACACGGAGCTGCGCGACGAGCTCGAGGACCGCTTCGGAGCGCTGCCCGACGAGGTTCGCAATCTTTTCGGGGTGGTGGAAATTAAGAAGAAGCTGATTGCGCTGCGCATCAACAAGGTGGAACGGGGGCCGTCGAAGCTGGTATTCTCGTTCATGGAGGATACCCCGGTCAAACCGGAGCTGCTGCTTCCCCGCCTTTCAGGCGGCCAGAAAAAAATGCGACTGACCCCCGACGGACGCTTGATAGCCGCGGCAAAGAGCGACTCCGACCAACAGATCTTCGAGCATATCGAGCAGATCATCAAAGAGCTCAGCCAATTGACCGAGAAAGCATGAAGTCCGAACCGGCAGCGGCACCGTACCCGCCGCACACCCCCTGGCCGCCGCTTGACTGGCAGAAAATAACCACCGTTCTGCTGGATATGGATGGCACCCTGCTCGATAAACACTACGATGACTATTTCTGGGAACAATACCTGCCCCAGGTATACGGCGAACAGAGAGGCATCGATATCGCCCGGGCCAAGCAGGATCTCTACAGCCGCTACCGCTCGGTTGAAAAGACCCTGATGTGGACCGATCTCAATTACTGGTCCAGGCAGCTCGACCTCGATATCATCAGCCTCAAAGGCGAACTCAGACACCTGATTGGTGTTCACCCCCATGTGATCCAGTTTCTTGAATATCTGAAAAAACACAACAAGGCTATCTACCTGGTCACTGCCGCCAACCGCGAATCGCTCTCCATAAAGATGGACGCGGTCGATCTGCGCACCTATTTCAACCAGCTCGTCTGTGCAGAGGACATCGGCCATGCCAAGGAAGATGTCCGTTTCTGGAATGAACTCGAAGGGCGGCTGGGTTTCGATCGAGACCGAACGTTTTTCGCCGATGATACGGTCCCCGTGCTGCAGGCGGCACGGAGCCACGGTATCAGGCACCTGCTCCATATCGCCAGACCAAGCAGCAGGCGCGGGCCCAGCTATTGTCCGGAGTTCAGGTCGGTTGCCGGTTTTGACGAAGTGCTGCTGCCAGCCACAGACAATACCTTCAGCTGTAGAAATTAAGCGTTTCCCCGGTCCGCCTAAAGCCGCTCCCAGCGGTTCGGCAGCAGGTTCATGCAGCGGCTGCCTCTATCCATCAAACAGATCAGAACATTGTTCTTTTCTGGCCATATACCATTTGTATTACAGTACTTTTTTAAACAAACACAAGGTGGTAATTAATTTTTTCCTCAACACTTGAAGTCATTGTAAATATTTAGTATATGTGACTAGATCACACCTTGATTTTCATTGTTCTGGAGGTCTATAACAGATGTAACAAGCGTAGAACATCACCACATCCAACGAACCTTAACAAGAGGTGGAAACATGGCGAACTATAACGACGTCTTTTCAAAAAGTGTTGAAAATCCAGAAGGATTCTGGGCGGAAGCGGCAGAGGGCATCGACTGGTACCAGAAATGGGACAAAGTGCTCGATGATTCCAACCCTCCCTTTTACCGCTGGTTCTCCGGCGCCACCCTGAACACTTGCTACAACGCCGTCGATCGCCATGTCGAAAGCGGCCGGGGAGACCAGGTCGCCATCATCCACGACAGCCCGGTTTCCGGCAACATCACCAAGGTAACCTACAAGGAACTCCAGCAGAAAGTGGCCCAGCTCGCCGGAGCCCTGCAGTCAATCGGGGTCAACAAGGGTGATACGGTCATCATCTACATGCCGATGATTCTCGAAGCGGCCTATGCAATGCTGGCTTGTGCCAGAATAGGTGCTATCCACTCGGTGGTGTTCGGCGGGTTTGCCGCCAACGAGCTGGCGATCAGAATCAACCATGCCGAGCCCAAAGTGATCATCACCGCCTCCGGCGCCATCGAGGGCACCAAAACCCTGGCCTACAAACCGATCGTAGACGAGGCCATCAACCTCGCCGACCACCAGATCGAAAAATGTGTCCTTTTTCAGCGCCCCTTTGTCACCGCGGACATGCAGGCCGGTCGTGATATCGACTGGAACGATTTTATTTCGGTGACGCACCGCTGGCTGAATGCGTTCCGGTCGCCGCCACCGATCCGCTCTACATTCTCTACACCTCCGGCACCACCGGTATGCCCAAGGGGGTTATCCGTGACAACGGCGGCCATGCCGTGGCACTCTGCTGGAGCATGAAGGCCATCTACGACATCGATGCCGGCGACGTCTGGTGGTCAGCCTCCGATGTCGGCTGGGTCGTCGGCCACTCATACATCGTCTACGGCCCGCTGCTCAAAGGCGCCACCACCGTTTTCTACGAAGGCAAACCGATAGGCACACCGGATGCCGGTGCGTTCTGGCGAGCTCATCTCCGAACACCAGGTAAAATCACTGTTCACCGCCCCCACCGCCTTCAGGGCCATCAAGAAAGAGGATCCGGACGGCACCTTCATCTCCAAATATGATATTTCCTGTTTCGAATGCCTCTATCTGGCCGGCGAACGGCTCGACCCGGATACCTACTACTGGGCCTCGAACCTGCTCAAGGTCCCGGTCATCGACCACTGGTGGCAGACCGAAACCGGCTGGGCCATTGTCGCCAACTGCCGCGGTATCGAGGAGCTGCCGGTCAAGCCGGGATCTCCGACCAAAGCGGTTCCGGGCTACAACGTCATGGTGCTCGACGACGAGGGCAAGGAAGTCGCCCCCAACACCGAGGGCAATATCGTTATCAAACTGCCGCTGCCTCCCGGCACCCTTCCGACCCTGTGGAAAAACGACAAGCGCTTCATCGAGTCGTACATGTCGACCTTTCCCGGTTATTACGAGACCAGTGACGGCGGCTACATTGACGAGGACGGCTATGTGTACGTGATGGGACGCATGGACGATGTCATCAACATCGCCGGCCACCGGCTCTCCACCGGGGCTATGGAGGAAATCATCGCCACCCATCCGGATATCGCCGAATGTGCGGTCATCGGCACCGAGGATCAGCTCAAGGGACAGCTGCCGGTTGGCCTCTTCGTGCTGAAGGCCGGCGTCGACCGCGATCCCGAGGAAATAAAGACCGAGCTGGTCAAAATGGTCAGAGAAAAAATCGGCGCCATTGCCTGTTTCCGCGAATCATCCGTGGTCGCCAGGCTGCCGAAGACCCGTTCGGGCAAGATATTGCGCGGTACCATGCGTTCGATTGCCTCCGGCAAAGAGTACCGCATGCCGTCCACCATCGACGACCCGACAATTCTAGATGAGATAACCGGCGCGCTCAACGATATGGGTTACCCGCCCAAGCCATAACCGCTAGCTGCTCTCGAAAGACGGTCCGAAACGGATGCAGGGGCCGTCTTTCGACAAGCCGACCATGCCACCCCGCGACCATTGACCAGGTTGGTCCTGCCATCTGCAACAGGAAGGAGTCTGCAACGCTTATGAAGATTCACGAATACCAGGCAAAAGAGTTATTCAGATCGTTTGATATTGCGGTGCCCAACGGGATGCTGTGCGAGACGCCGGAGACAATTGTCGAAGCGGTCGAGCAGCTCGGCCTGCCGCTGGCGGTTAAGGCCCAGGTCCACGCCGGAGGCCGCGGCAAAGGCGGCGGCGTCCGGGTGGCCAGAACGGTCGATGAAGCCAGGGAAGCGGCGGCGGCGATCATCGGTATGAAACTCGTCACTCTGCAGACCGGAAGCGAAGGCAGGGTGGTGAACAAAGTGCTTGCCGAACAGGGTGTTTCCATCAAAAAGGAGCTCTACCTGTCGTTGATTGTCAACCGCGACGACGCCACCGTCACCATCATGGCCAGCCAGGACGGCGGCATGGATATCGAGGAGGTGGCCGCAGCCACTCCGGAGCGCATCATCAAGGTCGGCATCAACCCGCTGCTCGGTATCCAGGGCTATCATGTCCGGGAAGTATGCCTGGGCCTGAAGCTCGAGCCCGCCGTGGCCAAGAAGTGCGGGGCCATGCTGCGTAACCTCTACCGGCTGTTCACCAGCCTGGACTGCTCGCTGCTGGAAATCAATCCGCTGATCATCACCGAAGAGGACGAGCTGATCGCCCTCGATGCCAAGATCGACATCGACTCCAATGCCCTCTACCGGCACCCGGCCATTGCCGAGATGCGCGATCCCCAGGAGGAAGACCCCAACGAGCTCGAGGCCGCCCGTTACGACCTCAATTACATAAAGCTCGAAGGGACCATCGGCAACATGGTCAACGGCGCCGGACTGGCCATGGCAACCATGGACATCATCAAACAGGCCGGCGCCGAACCGGCCAACTTTCTCGATGTCGGCGGCGGCGCCAATGCCGAGAAGGTGGAAAACGGCTTTCGCATCATTCTCAGCGACCCCAATGTGCGGGGTATTCTGATCAACATTTTCGGTGGTATCCTCCGTTGTGACGTGCTAGCCCAGGGCGTCGTCCAGGCCGCCAAAGCGATCGGCCTGTCCGTCCCGGTGGTGGTCCGCATGGAAGGCACCAACGTTGATGAAGGCCGCAGAATCCTTGCTGAATCAGGACTCGAGCTGATCAGCGCCGTGACCCTGGCGGATGCGGCCCAGAAGGTCGCCGCCATCGCCGGACGCTAACCGCCGCCATGGGGGCAGTTCGAATCATTCAAGCGCTGCTCGCGCTTACCCTTGTGTTTGCAGCGCCCCCTGCACTCCGAGCCGAAGTGCAGGAAGCACCCGCTGCGACTGAGGGAAAGTGGATCATCAACGACGGCAGCGTCCCGGGCCTCCCGGCCGGCAGCCTGACAGCCCTGGCCCTGGCCCTCGAGCGCGGCGCCGCGGCCGTCTGGCTCGACCTGGTCTTGAGCAGCGACGGCCAGGCCGTCCTGCTGCCCGGAGCCGCCATCGAAGAAATTACCAACGTCAACGAACGTTACCCAGATCGATCTCGACCGGACGGCCATACCTACGCCTTTGATTTCACCCTTGAAGAACTCAAGCGGCTGTCGCATCGTCCGGCCACCGAGGTGCTGGCTCAGCCTTATCCCCAATCGACATTCGTGCCCGATTTCCCGATCATCTCACTGGCTGAGGCTTTGGGTTTTATCGATCGCGCTTTTGAGGATGTCGAAGCGCCGGTCACCCTGATCTGCACACTCAAACATGGCTGGCTGCATCAGGAACAGGGCTTGGAATTGGGAACCACGGTTCTTCGGCTGCTCGACGCTCACCGGGCGGCCTCCGGCAGCATCCGCTTCTTTCTCGCCTCCTACGATCCTGAAGAACTGCAGCAGCTGGCCCTCGACCGGCAATCGACCGCCCCCGGCGTGATTCAATTCATCCAGCTGATCGGGACCACTGACGGCACGGAGGTGCAGCGACTCGATTTCGGCAGCTATCAGCCTTACAACTACGATTTGCTGTTCAGCAGGGTCGGTACCAAGCTGGTCTCAAGCTATGCCGCGGTTATCGGCCTCGACGCAGCGATCATAATCGATGCCACTGACACCATTCTGCACCCGCGGTTGCTCGAAGACGTCAAAGCACTGGGCATGAAGAGCATCTGCATCAGGGTCGACAGAGCCGGCGATAATTCTTACGGCAATGAGCGGCCCGACGACGCACTGTTCGAGCAGTTGCTCTTCACTGCCGGGTTCGACGGCATTGTCACCGGTGACGACGGACCGGCCCGGAAATGGCTCGAGGACCGCAGCAGCAACTCAGCCACCGAACAGCAGCAGACCATTGAACGTCTGATTGATCAGATCCAAGGCGGCACCATTGAGCCGTCCGGTTTTTTTCAATCGGATGCAACCAGGTAACTATCATTAGTCAGAAGGAAGCCATGGCAATTTTCGCAGACAGTACCACACGATTGATTGTGCAAGGTATCACCGGCCAGGAAGGCCAGTTTCACACCCGGCAGTGTATCGCCTACGGAACCCGCGTGGTGGCCGGTGTCACCCCGGGAAAGGGCGGCCAGAAGATGGACGAGGTCCCGGTGTTCAACTCCGTTGCCGAAGCGCAACGGGCCACCGGCGCCAATGCATCGATGATTTTTGTGCCGCCGCCGTTCGCCGCTGAGGCGATCCTCGAGGCGGCCGATGCGGGCATCGACCTGATTGTCTGCATTACCGAAGGAATTCCAGTGATGGACATGCTCAGGGTAAAAAACTATCTGGCCACCACCAACAGCCGCCTGATTGGCCCGAACTGCCCCGGTATCATCACACCGGGCGCCTGCAAGATCGGCATCATGCCTGCCTCGATCCACCTCGAAGGCGGTCCCTTCGGCGTGGTTTCACGCTCCGGTACGCTGACCTACGAGGTCGTTCATCAACTGACCCAGGAAGGCCTGGGCCAGACCACCTGCGTGGGAATAGGCGGCGACCCGGTAAACGGCACCGGCTTCATCGACTGCCTCGAGGCATTTGGAGCCGATGAAGCGACCAGGGCCGTGGTCATGGTGGGTGAAATCGGCGGCAGCGCCGAAGAGGAGGCTTCAGCCTGGATCAAGGAGCACATGGACAAACCGGTGGTCGGCTTTATCGCCGGCCTGACCGCCCCGCCGGGCAGAAGGATGGGCCACGCCGGGGCCATCGTCAGCGGCGGCTCGGGCACGGCTACCGCCAAAATTGAGGCCATGGAAGCAGCCGGAATCCATGTCTGCCGCGATCTCGGCAGACTCGGCAGACTCTGCAAGGAAATTTACCAGTAACGATCGTAGCAATTTATCCTTGCGCTCACTTTAAAACGGTGCGAATCCGCAACACGATCCGCACCGTTTTTTCGCATATAATTGAATTATATATGTTTTTTAATTTCAATTTTGAAAATAACATCGTTATTTTTCCCTTCCATTTGAGCATGTCCGTCACCGATCAGCCCGGAATACTCCCTTTCCCGATGACCGCCGCATAATCAGCAATGCAGCCGTAGAATAAATTTACTTTATTGATATTTAAAGATTTATTATCTTGCTGTTCCGATAGCTCCGTTTTTCCTTGACAAGAATCGAATATTTACCTAAAAATGACAATGTAACGACGTTCTTTTAGGGATTGGATCGTCGGATTTTTTCTTCATTTTTATATTTAAATACGAGCATTTAACCTTGGTAAAGATGATTAAACCATCCACAGCCAATGATCCCGCCCCTGTCCCCAATCCCAGCATTTTTTTGACGAAGGAGAGCCCATGGATACCATTGAAAGACTCGAATACCTGAAAAAACTCAGAGCCGAGGCCAAGCTCGGCGGCGGTCAGAAGCGGATAGACAAGCTGCATTCGCTGGGAAGAATGACCGCCCGAGAACGGATCGATCTTCTTCTGGACAAAGGTTCATTTGAAGAGTTCGACATGTTCAAAACCCATCGATGCACCGATTTCGGTATGGACACTCAGAAATTTCCGGGGGACGGCGTGGTCACCGGACACGGCACCATCGATGGCCGCATCGTCTACCTCTTTGCCCAGGACTTCACCGTACTGGGCGGATCCCTGTCAGAAACCTTTGCAGAAAAAATATGCAAGATCATGGACCTGGCGCTTAAAAACGGTGCTCCGGTCATCGGCCTCAACGATTCAGGCGGGGCCCGCATTCAGGAGGGTATCGAAAGCCTGGCCGGATACACTGACATATTTTTGAGAAATGTCATGTCTTCAGGGGTTATCCCCCAGATTTCCGCCATTTTCGGGCCCTGCGCCGGCGGCGCAGTCTACTCTCCCGCCCTGACCGATTTTGTCGCCATGGTCAAGAACAACTCTTATATGTTTCTGACCGGTCCCAAGGTCGTTAAATCGGTCACCCACGAAGACGTTACCGTCGAGGAGCTGGGTGGAGCCGACATGCATTCCTCGCGCAGCGGGGTTTCCGATTTTGCCGCAGAAACCGGTGCCGATGCGATCGCCTTCATCCGCAAACTGGTTTCCTTTCTGCCCCAGAACAACATGGAAGACCCGCCGGTCATCCCCTGTTCGGACCCGGTTGAGCGCACCACAGAAGAGCTCAACACGATCATCCCGACCAACCCGAACGAAGCCTACGACATGAAGGAGGTCATTCTCCACACCGTCGATAATAGCGATTTCTTCGAGATCAAGGAGGATTTTGCCCCCAACCTCGTTGTTGGCTTCGCCCGCTACAACGGCAGAAGCGTCGGTATTGTCGCTAACCAGCCGGCCCATTATTCCGGCGTGCTCGACATCGACTCCTCGATCAAAGGGGCCCGCTTCGTCAGGTTCTGCGACTGCTTCAACATCCCGGTCGTAACCTTCGTGGACGTGCCCGGCTTTCTGCCCGGCACCGCCCAGGAATACGGCGGTGTGATCAGAAATGGTGCCAAGATTCTTTACGCATACGCCGAAGCGACCATCCCCAAGGTCACGGTCATTACCCGCAAGGCCTATGGCGGAGCCTACTGCGTGATGTCTTCCAAACACCTGCGCGGAGATATCAATTACGCCTGGCCGACTGCCGAGATTGCCGTCATGGGGGCCAAAGGGGCAGTTGAAGTGCTTTACGGCAAGCAGGCACGGGCGCAGGAAGACCCGGCTGCCTTTCTGCAGGAACGCGAAAAGGAATACGCGGACACGGTCGCCAACCCCTATGTTGCGGCCCAGCGCGGCTATATCGACGACATCATCGAGCCAGCCCGCACCCGGCTGCGGATCATCAGGGCCCTGAAGACCGTCGAGAACAAGCGCGACACCAACCCCATGAAAAAACATGGAAATATTCCATTATAAAAAGCACAGAAGGGGAAAACCATGAGCATCAAGATTTTTATCAAGCGTACCGCATCTACGGCCAAGGTTCCTGAGCTTACCGTCCTGCTCAAACGGATGAGAAGCGTCACCCTGATGCAGCCGGGCTACATCTCCGGCCAGACCTTGAAGCGGCTCGACAAGCCCGATGAATGCATGGTGATCAGTACCTGGCGCTCCATCGACGACTGGAACGACTGGGTGAAGAACGAAAAGCGGATCGCCATCCAGAATGAAATAGATGCCCTGCTGGGGTCCGAGACCGATTACGAAATTTATGAGTAATCCACGCTTCCGGTCGGTCGGTGCATCAGAAACCTCAAGGTTATAGAGAAATCATGGCAGAAAACATACAGAAGAAAATGGCGGCGGCGCTGGCGGCGGTAAATGCCTACATACAGATGGAGGAACAGGCTGCCGGACAGGCTGCCGCGCAGTCACTGGAGGACAATGCGGCCCGGCAGATGCAGAGTTGCTGGAGCCAGAGCGGGCGACAGGACATGATGACCATGCGCAGGCTCATTCAGCTGCGGACGTTTACCACATATCGCTAAGCTATGAACGCGAACGAACAGGCATAAGGAGATAGAGACGATGAGTGACCAAGTTCGAATGACTGAAATGAATTATGACAGTGATCGGCCCGCAGCGGAAAACCCGGTAAAGATCATGGACCTGTCCCTGCGCGACGGGCACCAGTCCCTGTTCGCCACCCGGGGCCGGACCGAAGATATGATTCCGGTGGCGGAGCTGATGGACGAAGTGGGGTTCTGGGCCCTGGAGACCTGGGGCGGGGCCACCTTCGACACCATGCATCGCTTCCTCAACGAGGACCCGTGGGAGCGGCTGCGCACCCTGAAGCGCTACATCAAGAAGACGCCGTTTTCGATGCTGCTGCGGGCCCAGAACCTGGTCGGCTACCGCAATTACGCCGACGATCTGGCCTATGCTTTCGTCGAGCGGGCAGCCGAAAACGGCATGGATATTTTCCGGACCTTCGACGCCCTCAACGACTACCGCAACTTCGAGACGGTGGTTACCCAGATCAAAAAGTGCGGCAAGCATTTTCAGGGCTGTATCTGCTATACGATGACCGAGCCCCGGCTCGGCGGCGATGTCTACAACCTCGAATACTATATCACCAAGGCCAAAGACCTGGAGGCCATGGGTGCAGACTCGATCTGCATAAAGGATATGGCCGGGCTGCTGGCCCCCTATGATGCCTACACACTGATCAAGGCGATGAAGGAAGCGGTTTCCATACCGCTGCACCTGCACAGCCATTTCACCTCGGGCATGTCGCCGATGACCCATCTCAAGGCCATCGAGGCGGGTGTCGATATCATCGATACGGTTATGACGCCGTACGCCTATCGAACCTGCCACGCAGCGGTCGAGCCGCTGGTCATGACCATGTTGGGGACCAACCGAGATACCGGTTTCGACATACGCAAGCTGGCCGAAATCAACGAGATTCTGGAAAAAGAGGTGATGCCCAAGTACAAGCACCTGCTGGACGACTCCAAGGTCTCGATTATCGACATCAACGTACTGCTCCACCAGACCCCGGGCGGCATGCTCTCCAACCTGGTCAACCAGCTGCGGGAGATGGACGCTCTGGACAAAATCGGCGAGGTATACAAGGAGCTTCCGCGGGTCCGCAAAGATCTCGGCCAGATTCCTCTGGTCACCCCCACTTCGCAGATCGTCGGTGTGCAGACGGTCAACAACGTACTGCACGATACCCCGGATGAGCGCTACAAGATGATCACCGGACAGGTCAAGGACCTCTGCTACGGCCTCTATGGCAAGACTGCCACCCCGATCAACCCCGAAGTCCAGAAAAAGGCGCTGAAAGGCTACCCCCGGGGGGAAGAGCCGATCACCTGTCGACCGGCTGAAGTACTCGAACCGGAACTGGAAAAAGCCAAGGCGGAAATCGGCGACCTGGCAAAGGATATGGACGACCTGATCCTCTACGCCCAGTTTCCGGTCACCGGTAAAAAGTTTCTGGAGTGGAAATATGGAATCACGCCGGTACCTGACAGTGTCAAACCGATTTCCCTCGAAGAGGTAAAGAAAAAGGACGAGATCATCAAGAAGGCCAAGGCCGGAGAACTGGTCGAGAAAAAGAAGGGCGCCCCGGCCAAAAGCGAATCGGCCCGGACTTTCAACGTCTTCGTCGACAGCGAGTTCTTCAGCGTCGATGTGGACCCGGTCGGCGGTCCGCCGGTGATCATGCCGCAGCAGACTGCAGTGGCCGCTCCTCCAGCCAACCCGGCACCGGCGGCCCCGGCGGCGGCCCCGGCAGCCAGCCCGGAACCGGCCGCGGCGCCATCAGGGTCGGTCTCGGGGACCATGCTGCTGGCGCCGATGCCCGGCATGATCGTCAAGTATGAGAAAAAAGTCGGAGACAGCGTCAAAAAGGGTGATACGGTTGTTGTCCTCGAGGCCATGAAGATGGAGAATGCACTGCCGGCCCCCTGTGACGGCACCATCAAGGCCATCGACTTCGACAGCGGCGACTCGATCACCAAAGGCGCTGTACTCTGCGTTATCAGCTGAACAGCATATCAGACAGACTGATCATGGCAGATACATTCCGCCCCGACGTTCATCAACGGCTTGAAAAGGCAGTTCTGGAAATCTTTTCCAACTCCGATTTCCATAAAGCCAGCATCAGGGATGTTGCCGAACAGGCCGGGGTCAGCTTTACCACCATCTACAAGCACTACGGCAGCAAGGAACGGCTGGTGTTTGCCTTCGTCGATGTCTGGATGGGCAAACTGACCGACCGCATCGTCGATCATCTGCAGGGAATTGAAGACCTCAAGGAGAAGCTGCGCAAAGTTTTCTGGCTGCAGCTCGACTATTACGAACGCCATGTCGGGCTTGGCCGCATCGTCTTCATGACCCTGCCGATGAATACCTGGATGGCGGACAAGACCTTCGCCCAGCCCCGGATGATGGGACTGATGATCGACGTTCTCAGGCAGGGCCAGAAGGAGGGTATTCTCAACCCCGATGTCAGGGCCGGCACCCTGCTCGATTTTCTGATGGGTTTTGTGCAGCGATCCTTTTTCATGTGGATATTGCGGGGTCAGAAAGAGAGTCTCTCCGCCCAGGCCAACGACATGTTCGAAATGGTCTGGCGCGGCATGCTCAACCCGGAATACAAAAACGGTCATAACAGCCGCTGAGCCGGTCAACCGCAACCTGATAAAGTACAATGTGCCAGGAGGGCAGCTATGAAGATATTGAAGATCGATCATCTTGGAATCGCGGTTAACAGCATCGATGAGGGAAAAAATTTCTGGTCCGAGATCCTCGGCCTTGAGTTCGAGGGGGCCGAGACGGTCGCCGAGCAGAAGGTGACCACGGCCTTCTTTCCGGTCGGTGAAAGCGAGGTGGAACTGCTCGAGTCAACCGCCCCCGATGGTCCCGTTGCCAAGTTCATCGAGAAAAAGGGCACCGGTTTTCAGCACGTTGCCTTCCGGGTCGCCGATATCGACGCAGCCCTGGAGGAGCTCAAGGAGAAGAATATCCAGCTGATCGATCAGACCCCGAGGATCGGGGCCGGCGGGGCCAGGATCGCCTTTCTGCACCCCAAGGCCACCGGCGGCATTCTCGTCGAACTCTGTGAGCGTACGTAAATCTGTTGGTGAACCATCACTCCCCCGTCGGGTCCTAAGGAGTCAATCATGGCACAGCATCAAGATTTAGAGAAATGGCAGCAACTGGCAAGCAAACTTTTGAAAGGCAAGCCGCTCGACTCTCTCGACTGGCAGACGCCGGAAGGAATCAAGGTAAAGCCGCTCTATACGGCGGAAGATATCGAGGGGCTGGAGAGCGCCAACACCCTGCCCGGCCTGGCTCCCTATGTCAGGGGCCCGATGGCCACCATGTATGCCGGCCGGCCGTGGACCATCAGACAGTATGCCGGTTTCTCGACCGCCAAGGAGTCCAACGAGTTCTACCGCAAAGCTCTGGCGGCGGGACAGAAAGGGCTTTCGGTGGCCTTCGATCTGGCCACTCACCGCGGCTATGATTCAGACCATCCCCGGGTGACCGGCGATGTCGGCAAGGCCGGGGTTGCAATTGATTCGGTCGAGGACATGAAAATCCTCTTCGACACCATACCGCTCGACCAGATGTCGGTGTCGATGACCATGAACGGAGCCGTTATTCCGATCCTGGCCAGCTACATCGTCGCCGCCGAGGAGCAGGGCGTCAGCCACGACCAGTTGACCGGAACGATCCAGAACGACATCCTCAAGGAGTACCTGACCAGGAACACCTTCATCTACCCGCCGACGCCGTCAATGCGGATCGTCTCCGACATTATCGGCTTCTGCTCGAAGAACATGCCGCGCTACAACACCATCAGCATCAGCGGCTATCACATGATGGAGGCCGGAGCCAACTCGGTGCTGCAGGTAGCCTTTACCATGGCCGATGGACTGGAGTACGTGCGGACCGCATTGAAGGCCGGAATGGACATCGACGAGTTCGCCCCCCGGCTTTCCTTCTTTTTCGGCATCGGCATGAACTTTTTCATGGATATCGCCATGCTGCGGGCGGCTCGTCTGCTCTGGCACCAGCTGATGCAGCAGTTCAACCCGAAAAACCCCCGTTCGTCGATGCTCAGAACCCACTGCCAGACCTCGGGCTGGAGCCTGACCGAACAGGACCCCTATAACAATATCATCCGCACCACCCTTGAAGCGCTGACCTCGGTACTCGGCGGCACCCAGTCGCTGCACACCAACTCCTTTGACGAAGCCATCGGGCTGCCCACCGATTTCTCGGCCCGGATTGCCCGTAACACCCAGATCATCATCCAGGAGGAATCTGAGGTCTGCCACGTGATCGATCCGCTCGGCGGTTCCTACTATGTCGAATCGCTGACCAACTCGATTGTCGCCGAAGCGATGAAGATTATCGACGAGGTCGAGGAACTGGGCGGCATGGCCAAGGCTATCGAGTCGGGCATGCCAAAGATGCGCATCGAGGAATCGGCCGCCAAAAAGCAGGCCCGAATCGACCAGGGACTCGATGTCATCGTCGGGGTCAACAAGTACCAGCTCAAAGACGAGCAGATCGACTTCGAAATTCGAGAAGTTCCAGCCTCGGTCCGTGACGAGCAGGTGGCCAGGATCAACCAGATCAAGGCTGAGCGCGACAACGCAGCGGTTGAAGCGGCGCTGGCCGAACTGACCAGGGTGGCCAAGGAAGGGGGCAACCTGTTGGAGACCGCCCTGCCCGCCATGCGCGCCCGGGCCACGGTCGGTGAGGTATCGGATGCGATGGAAAAAGTGTTTGGCCGCTATGTTGCCAACACCCGCTGTATTTCAGGCGCCTACGCCTCCGAATTTGCCGCCGACTCGAAACCGCTGGCCCTGCTCAGGCAGCGAACCGAGGATTTTCTGGCAAAACACGGTCGCCGGCCGCGCATGCTGGTAACCAAGATGGGGCAGGACGGCCACGACCGCGGCATCAAGGTCATCGCCAGCGCGTACGCCGACATCGGCTTCGATGTCGATATCGGACCGCTTTTCCAGACGCCCGAAGAGGCGGCCAAGATGGCCATTGAAAACGATGTCCACGTGGTCGGCGCCTCCAGTCTCACCGCCGGACACAAAACCCTGGTACCCGGCCTGGTCGAGGAGCTGGAGAAACAGGGCGGCGGCGACATCAAGGTGGTCGCCGGCGGGATCATTCCGCCCAGGGATTACCAGTATCTTTACGATCGGGGCGTTCATGCGGTTTACGGCCCGGGCACCTCGGTTATAGACTCGGCCAACCGAACCCTTGACCTGATCGACACGCCGGTCTGATCACCATCGGTAACCGCATTTATTCGCAAACGGGAGATTGGCCGGCTTGTCGGCCGCTCCCGTTTTGTTTATAGTACGGTAGCCTGGCACCAGCTAAACCAACCGCTCAGCGATATCTATGCAGAAAGATCCCGACTATTACATTCAGGGCGTACTCGATGCTAACCGGTTAATGCTGTCGAGAACCATCACCCTGATCGAGAGTTCCCTGCCGGCCCACCAGGAAATGGCCGGCAAGATCATCGAGAAACTGCTGCCCCATACCGGCCGTGCCATGCGCCTGGGCATCACCGGCGTACCGGGGGCGGGGAAGAGCACCTTTATCGAAAGCTTCGGTACCATGCTGACCGGGCAGGGTCACCGGGTGGCGGTGCTGGCCATCGACCCTTCCAGCACCCGCAGCGGCGGCTCGGTCCTGGGTGACAAGACCCGGATGCTCGAGCTCTCGGTCAATGAAAACGCTTTTATCCGGCCGTCACCATCGGGCGGGACGCTGGGCGGTGTGGCTCGAAAAACCAGAGAAACCATGCTGGCCTGCGAGGCGGCCGGGTTTGACGTGATTATCATCGAAACGGTCGGCGTCGGCCAGTCTGAAACGGCGGTTGCATCGATGGTCGATTTCTTCCTCGTGCTGATGATCGCCGGCGCCGGGGATGAGCTGCAGGGTATCAAGAAAGGCATACTGGAAGTGGCCGACACCATTGTCATCAACAAGGCCGACGGCGACAATATCACCCGGGCCGAACGGGCCCGTCGCGAATATGAAGCGGCACTGCACATCCTGACCCCGGGCAGCGCCAACTGGACCCCCCAGGTCATGACCTGCAGTTCCCTTAAAAAGAGTGGACTTCTGGAAATATGGGAGACCGTGAACCGGCACCGCTCCGCCCTGCAGGCGTCGGGTGAGTTCGAGGTGAAACGCAGGAAACAGGCCCTGGACTGGATGTACTTCCTGCTCGAGGAAGGGCTCAAATCCTGGTTCTACCAGCATCCCGAGATCGCTGCCAAACTGCCCGGCCAGATAACCGCCGTCGAACAGCAATCCGTTTCACCAACCAGCGCCGCCGGCCTGCTGCTGGGCTGCCTCGGTGACAAAACCGGCCACCGGGAGTAGCGTGGGCCGGCACCATTTTTCACGCCGCTGGCTGTTACTCTTGCTGGCTTCAGCGGTGATTCTGTGCGGAGTGAAATCTCAGGCTTTCCCGGTTGACGAGCTGCGCATCGGCCTACTCTACCACGACCTGGGACTGTGGGGAGGGTCGAGTCAGGAAGAAGGCATCGATTTCAACGGTGAACTGATCTTCTCACCCTCGGCAGAAATCCTGGGCGGCCGGCTCAGGCCTAATCTTGGTTTTTCACTCAATGATCAGGGCGACACCTCGAAGATATACGGCGGTGGCGTCTTGGAATACAGCCCGGCAGATACCTGGTTTATCGACCTGGGGCTGGGGCTTACCGTCCACAACGGTGAAACGAACGATGGAAACTCTGAACAGAGCAATCAACTCGGCTCTCGTATTCTGTTTCGCTTAGCGATCGAAGCGGGTTTCGCCATCAGGGAACGCCATCGTATCTCGCTTCTGTTCGACCACATCTCCAACGCCTACCTGGCCGACCCCAACGAAGGCCTCGACACCTTGGGGATTCGTTACGGCTGGCGCTTCTGAAATGGGTCGCGGCGGCACCAGCTGCCGCATAGGCTGAGGGAATCTTCTGCCGCGATCCAAGCAACATCAAGCGGCAGGGATGATCGCCGGTTCAGTCGACAGCTTCAGGATTAACGCAATTCCGGATCGATCTACTCTGCAGAGCAGCCAGCAGGTTATCAACCGCCAGTTCGGCCATGGCATAACGGGTTTCCCAGGTGGCTGAGCCGATATGGGGCAGCAGGGTCACATTGTCGAGTTTTCTCAAAAGTGAATCGGCGGGCAGCGGCTCCTGCTCGTAGACATCGAGCCCGGCTCCCCGTATGGTTCCGTTCTGAAGCGCCTCGATCAGGGCCTGTTCGTCGACGACCGGCCCCCGGCCGCCATTGATCAGGAAGCTCTGCGGCTTCATTTTTGCCAGTTCCGCTCTTCCGATCAGGTGGTGAGTCCGGTCGCTCAACGGCAGTACCAGACAGACAAAATCCGCCGTTGTCAGAATCTCGTCAAGATCACAGCGGCGGGCCCCGAACGCCTCCTCCGCCTCCCTGTTTGGCGAGCGGCTGTAGTACAGGATTTTCATGTTGAAGCCGCCACAGGCCCGGCGGGCGACTGCTGAGCCGATCCGGCCAAGGCCCAGGATGCCCAGGGTTTTTCCGTGCACATCCATACCGAAATGGTCCGGCCCCACCGGGCCGAGCCAGTCACCCCGCTTAACCACCTGATGCAGTTCGGCAGCGCGGCGGGCGGTGCAGAGAATCAGCATGAATATCATATCGGCGGTGGTTTCGGTCAGCACGTCCGGGGTGTGCATGAGCATCACCTTGCGGCGGGTCATCTCCTCCACATCGAAATGATCATAACCCACCGAAATGGTCGAAGCCACACGCAGCTTCGGCGCCAGCCCGAGCAGTTCGGCCCCCACCTCCCGGCTGACCCCGATCAGCCCCTCGGCCCCGGCCAGAATCGACCTGAACTCGTCCCCCTGAGTGGGATCCAGCGACTCGACCCTGGTCACCTGACACCGGCTCTCCAGCCGCACCTGCAGATCCTCCGGCAGATCACTGTATTGAATGACGTTGTAGGCCATATCCTTCCCCCGGTTCAAAACAACTTTTTCGGTTTAATATCTCGCCACTGTTGCAATATATTCGCAATTGTTCAATAGTTGGTCACTAATTCAACAGCTGATACCACCAATGCGCATCGACCAACCGATAGATAACCAGTTTTTTCTCGACAAACGCCTGCGTTTTTTCGTGCTGGGCCTGATGGTCATCGCCTTCATGTTCGGCTTTGCCGATCAGGTCTGGGACAAAAACTTCGAGCGGTTGCATATCTTCTTTTTCAACCTCTGCGCCGGCGGCTTCACCATTTTGTATCATACGGAAAACACGCCCTCCCCGTCGCTGAAATGCTATCTTTTCATGCTCCTCAGCCTGCTTTATGCGATCCTGGCATTTTTCGAGATCTACCCGGCCGCGGCTCTGATTTCATTCAGTCTCGGCCTGCTGGTGGAGTCGATACGGATCCGGGCCTTTTCATTTCTGCCGCGCGAACTGATCGACCCCCGCGTTTCGGTGGTCGACAAATTCCATCACGCCTCGGTCCTCTGCCTCTCTCTGGCACTGTTCATCGCCACCTTCGTTCTGCTCAACGACACCTCACTGCACTGGCTGCCTTATAAGAACCTGAGTCTCAACGTCTTCTTTCTGGGCTACTCCTTTCCGGTGTCCCTGATCACCATGTCGGTCATGTTCTCCTTTATCAAAAGGGATATATCAGAGAAGCTGCGCTACATGAAGCAGGCCTTCTTCTGGATCGTCAACCTGGGGGTGATCATCTTTTTCATCTTCATCATTTTCGAGATGGCCATTGCCAAGTTCGTAATCGCCACCATTCTGTTCATCACCGTGGTGCTGATTTTTTCCTTTTTCCTGCTGCTCGGGATTAATATCCAGCAGAAGCACTTTCTACTCTCCGGCATGTGCTTTCTGGTCTTCACCGGCATCACCGGCGTATTCTACATCGAACTGGCTAATTTCGGGCCGCTCTACGAACGCTGGGGCCGCCTGCTGCTCGACAGTCATGCCTACCTTTCCCTGTATGGCTGGAGCCTGAGCGGTCTGCTGATTCTGATACGCTGGAACGATTTCCCGTTGAAGCTCAATTCCTGGGCAATCATCTTCTTTCACTGGCTGGTCATCGGGATCCTGGCCCCACTGGGCAAGGCCAATCTGTTTTTCGCCATTGGTTCGCTGATCTCCTTCTGCCTGTTTCTGCACCTCTTTTTCGAGGAGAAAGACACCGATCAGTTCATCCACAGCAGCGGTTCCGAACGGTTCTCAGCTGAAGACTAGCCCAACAGCCATCCTGCTCCACTCAGGCTAGGCCAGTTTGAGGTACCGATCATCCCTGTCTTTGATAATCAGTCCTTCTGATGTCAGGGCATCGATCAGTGGGGCGATACGCTCGCCATGCTGTTCGAGCAACTCGGCGACCTTATCTGTACGAACGCGCCCCTGCTCGATGAGCAGCTCGAGAATCCTGCCCCGCAGCTGGCGGTTGGAGCCTTCGAAACGGGATTGTTTCTGGTAGTGACTGCTTCTGCGGCTCAGGTTGCCCACCGTCTTTTTCAACATCACCCCGTAATCCATCAACGCATAGAACCATTGGCGGGGCTCTTCGATATCCATGGTCTGCTCGACCAGATCCAGGATCTGGCGGTCTGTCACCTTGGGCTGGTCACCAAAAAAGAAATGTATGAAAACGGTCCTGATATTGGTTTCGACAAACGGATGGGGCCTGTTGAAGGCAAAAACAGATATCGAGGCCGCGGTGGCCGGGCCGATTCCGGGCAGCTGCACCAGCGTAGCGGGATCATCGGGCAGGACTGAGTCGAACTCATCAACCACCCGGCGGGCCGCATCGTGCAGATATTTGGCACGGCGGTTGTAGCCCAAGCCCTTCCAGCAGCGCAGCACTTCGCTTAATTGGGCAGCCGCCAGATCATTGAAAGACCCGAACCGGGACACGAAAGCTGCAAATTTTTCCTCGACCCGTCCGGTCTGGGTCTGCTGCAGCATGATCTCGGAAATAAATACCCGATAGGGGGTGATGGTGGAGCGCCAGCTGAACTGCCGACCGTGATCGAGATAATATTGCCAGATTTGGGCCCTGAACGAATCGACCGCCGGGGCTGACATCCGATAACCAGGCGAAGTCTCCTGAACCGGCAGCCCCTCGGGCACCTTCCTGTCCTCGCTCTGAAGTGGCATGAAAATTTTGCCTAAGACCTTATTTTCACATAAATTTTATGAACCGCCACCAGAACGGCGCCGACCGCGCTGCCAATCAGCAGGTTGACCAGAAAGGCCGGCATCATTTCCACGGCCTGATGCAGGCCGTGCAGGTTATGGGTGAACATTCCGCCGCCCACCAGCAGCATGGCAACGGTGCCGATCACCCCGAGCCCGCGTATGACCCATGGCAGTGAAGCGACCAGAAAGGATCCGGCCCAGGCCACCAGCCGACCGAAGCTGTTTTTAATTTTTTCAGCCTGGGCTATCAGATAAAAACCGACGTCGTCCATCCGTACGATCAGGGCCACGACTCCATAGACACCAACGGTTGCCAGAATAGCGATGATACTGACCACGACGATCTGGAGAAGCAGCGACTGCTCCATAACCGTACCCAGGGTGATCATGACGATTTCGATCGAGAGGATGAAGTCGGTGCGCACCGCCGATTTGATTTTCGCCTTTTCCCTGTGCAGCAGTTCCTTCTTGCTCAGGGCCAGCGCTGCTGACGGTTTATCGTGTTTCTGATGGGAAAAGTAATGAACAATCTTCTCAACCCCCTCGTAGCTCAGGTAGCAGCCGCCGATCAGCAGAACCGGCACGATCAGCCAGGATGCATAAGCACTGATCAGCAGGGCCAGCGGTACGATGATCAGTTTGTTGAGAAACGACCCCCTGGTGATGGCCCAGAGCACCGGCAATTCCCTGGAAGCCGCAAAGCCGGTCGCTTTTTCGGCGTTAACGGCCAGATCGTCGCCCAGAATACCGGCCGTTTTCTTGGCCGCCAGCTTGCTCATCGCAGCCGCATCATCGAGCAGCAGGGCGATGTCATCCAACACCGCAAATAGACCGCCTGTCATGACATCATCTCCAGCACATTATTTCCGGGTCACCTGATTCCAGGAACCTATGGTACCCTATGGAGCAGTGCTTTCATAGCCGGAAAAGGATAGAAACGCAGGCAACGCAGAGGCTTCTGCAGGGATTCAGCCAACCGGGACAGGCTTCAGTGAGCGGTAGAGGTGGCCGGCCCGGTAGGAACTGCGGACATGGGGTCCGGAGGCAACGGCGCCAAAACCCAGCTGCAAGGCTATCTCTTTTAGCTCGTCGAACTCCTCGGGGGGAATAAACCGCTTCACCGGAAGGTGGTCCGGGCTGGGCTGCAGATATTGACCGATGGTCAGAATCCCGCAGCCGCATTCCCGGATATCACCCATGGTCTGAACCAGGGCCGCTCTGGTCTCCCCCAGCCCCACCATGAGCCCCGACTTGGTCACCAGTCCCCCACCAAAACCCGAGGCCCGCCGCAGCAGTTCCAGTGATCGTTCATAGATAGCCTGGGGACGGACCAGCCGGTAGAGCTCGGAGACCGTTTCGACATTATGGTTGAGGACCGCGGGCGAGCTGCTGCACACCGTCATCAGCGCCGACTCGTTCCCCTGCAGATCAGGAATCAGGACCTCCACCAGGGTGTCCGGGCAGCGCTTTCTGATTGCCCCGATGGTCCGGACGAAATGGGCGGCGCCGCCGTCAGCCAGGTCATCGCGGGTCACCGAGGTCAGAACCGCGTAGTCGAGCTTCAGCTCGTCGACCGCCGCGGCGATTCGGTCCGGCTCCCCCTGGTCCAGCGGCTCCATCACTCCGTTCCCGACAGCGCAGAAACGGCAGTTTCTGGTACAGCGATCACCCATGATCATGAAGGTGGCCGTCCCCTTGCCGTAACACTCGAACTGGTTGGGGCAGCGGGCTTCGCTGCAGACGGTGTGAAGATTGGTGTCACCGACCAGACGCCTGATCCGCTCGTAATCAGGCCCGGCCGGCAACCTTTTTTTGAGCCAGGCCGGTTTCGGGCCGGAGCGACCTTTTCGGCTCTTTCCGGACTCACCACCACGGCGCTGTCGCGGCGGACCGCCAAACAGTTGTTCAAATTCCCCGACCAGAGCTGCCTGGACCGCAGCCAGATCGACACCTTCGGGCAGTTCCCGCTCCATTGACGTCATTGACACGTTGGTGAGGCCACAGGGGTTTATCCAGGAAAACGGGGTCAGATCAGGCGCCACATTCAAGGCGAGGCCGTGAAAGCTTATCGATTTTCGGACGGCAATGCCGATACTGCCGATTTTTCGATCACCGACCCAGACGCCGCGGTTTCTCGAATCGGTGGCCGCTTCGATACCAAATGCACCAGTGACTGAGAGCATGATCGATTCCAGCAGACCGACGAAGTCGACCACACTGAGCCCGCGCCGCTTCAGGTTGACAATGGGATAACAGACCAGTTGCCCAGGCCCGTGATAGGTGACTTCGCCCCCCCGCTCGACGCGGACGATATCGATTTTTCTCTGTTCCAGATAGGCTTGATCAACCCCGATATGGGACATTGAACCATTGCGTCCCAGGGTGAAAACCGGTGGATGCTCGAGTACCAGACAGACGTCCGGCTCGGACTGGTCGCCCTGCAGACGTTTCACCAACTCGAGCTGGAGGCGATGGGCTTCGAGATAGTCAGTCAGGCCAAGCGTATCGATTCTGATCATCAGCTCATCGACGGCTGCTAGCCGATAAGGCAGGGTTTGCGTGCCGCCCGGGTTTCATCGAGCCGACGCACCTTGGTGGCCAGCGGCGCCTGCCGCAGCCGCTCGCCGTCAGTTTCAGCCTCGGCGCAAACGGCCTTGAAAACCTCGACAAAACGGTCGAGATCGTCCTTGCACTCCGTTTCCGTCGGCTCGATCATGATCGCCCCGGGCACAACCAGCGGAAAATAGATGGTCGGCGGGTGGTAGCCGTGATCGATCAGCCGCTTGGCCAGGTCCAGGGTGGTTATCTTGAAAGCCTGCTGCCGGGCATCGGAAAAGACGCTTTCGTGCATGCAGGGCCGGTCATAGGCCAGCTCAAGTGTGTCCATCAGCAGCTCTTTGACGTAGGCACCGTTGAGCACCGCCAGCTGGCTGGCTTTCTTCAGATTGGCCGGACCCATGGAGCGGATATAGCTGTATGCTCTGATCAGCACGCTGACATTGCCGAAAAATCCGTGCACCCGACCGATGCTGTCCTCGTGGTCGGTTTCAAGAGCGTAACCGGCGCCTTTCCTGACCACCCGGGGTACGGGCAGAAAGGGTTCCAGCTCGGCCGTCACACAGATGGGTCCCGATCCGGGACCGCCACCGCCATGGGGAGTGGAGAAGGTCTTGTGCAGATTCAGATGGACCGCGTCGATGCCGCAGCGCTTCATGTCGACGATGCCCATCACCGCATTCATATTGGCGCCGTCCCCGTAAACCAGGCCGCCGGCCCGATGAACGATATCGTTTATGGCTCTGATATTCTGCTCGAAGAGCCCCAGGGTGTTGGGATTGGTCACCATGATGCCGGCCGTCTCTTCGTCCATCAGCTCGGCCACCGCCGCCGGTTCGAGCATGCCGTTCTTACCCGAGGCCAGCGGCACCGATTTAAATCCGCACAGCGCCGCACTGGCTGGGTTGGTGCCGTGGGCGGTATCGGGAATCAGGATCTTGGTACGCTGCTCGTTTTTTTTCCGGAAATAGGCGGCAAACATCAGCATGGCCGTCAGTTCACCCTGCGCCCCTGCCGAGGGCTGCAGCGAAACCGCATCCATCCCGGTGATGGTGGCCAAGTACTGCTGCAGTTCATAGTGCAGTTCCAGGATCCCCTGAGACAGCTCTTCTTCAAGCAACGGATGTGCCGATGCCAGGCCGGGGGTGGCGGCCATCTTCTCGTTGATTTTGGGGTTGTATTTCATCGTGCAGGAACCCAGCGGATACATTCCGGTATCGATACCGAAATTCCACTGGGACAGACGGGTGAAATGCCGCACCACATCGAGTTCGCCCAGATCGGGGAAATCGGGGCCGTCACCGACCAGGGATTGGTCCAGCGGTTCCGGTTCGACATCACGATCCGGTATGCTGAATGCGGTTCTGCCCGGCTTGCCTTTTTCCCACAGCAGAGGTTCCTCAAGGATCAGTCCGTTGGTTCCCGGTCCATGTGTCATCGGCGCACCTCATCGATCAATTCATCCAGTATGGCTTTGGAAACGGTTTCGGTCACACAGAAGAGATAGGTGTTCGAGCAGTCCGGATACCATGGTTCGAGATCGATTCCAGCACCGATCCCCTTATCCAGCAGCCGTTCCCGAACGGTTTTGAAGTCTTTATCAAAACGCAGGGCAAACTCGTTGAAGACCGGTCCATTGAAGCGGCTTGTGGCGCCTGCCTCGAGCAGTCCCTTGCGCAGATACGCGGCTTTGTCATAATTGAGCCTGGCCAGTTCACCGATTCCGGTGCGGCCTAAAGCGGCCATGTGAATGGCGGCGGTCATGGCGCAGAGTCCCTGGTTCGAGCATATATTGGAGGTGGCCTTTTCCCTTCGAATATGCTGTTCGCGGGTTGACAGCGTCAAGACGTAACCGCGCTTGCCGTCCATGTCCACCGTCTGGCCGACAACCCGGCCCGGCATATTGCGGACGTACTCCTGTTTGCAGCCGAACATACCCAGACCGGCACCACCGAATGACTGGCTCATGCCGAAGCTCTGCCCTTCTCCGCAGACAATATCGGCCCCGGCCGATCCCGGATTCTTGAACAGCCCGAAGGCAAGCGGCTCGCTGAAACAGCCGATGTAGAGGGCCCCATGGTCATGCACCGTTGCAGCGGCCGCGTGATGGTCTTCGATGACCCCGAAAAAGTTGGGCGACTGGACGGCGACACCGGCAAGATCTTCTATTTCGCCCAGCGGGGACAGATCGGTGCGGCCATCTGCACCAACCGGCAGCTCGACGATCTCAAACGGTCCCGGTTCCAGATAGGTGCGCACGACCTGGCGGTAGTGAGGATGTATCGCCTCAGATACCGCAACCGTGCGTTTCTTTTTACTGATCCGCAGGGCCATCAGCAGGGCCTCAGCCAGAGCGGAGGCGCCGTCATACATCGAGGCGTTGGCCACCTCGGTGCCCAGCAGCCGGGCAGTCAGGGTCTGAAACTCAAAAATCCCCTGCAGCGTGCCCTGTGCCATCTCCGGCTGGTACGGGGTATAGGAGGTCAGGAACTCGGAGCGGCCGGCAAGAGACCGGACTATCTCCGGAACGTGGTGGCTGTAGCTTCCCGCCCCGATCAGGACCGCCCGGCTGGAGCCGCTGAACATCGCACGGCCCAGCTCGTTGAGGCGGCTGGTCAGAGCCCACTCCGAGAGCGGCCCGGGAATATCGATATCCCCTTGATAGCGGCAGTCCCCAGGAATATGGGTAAACATGTCATCGAGCGACTGCTGCCCGGTAACAGCCAGCATTTCAGCAATTTCTTCTTCGGTATGAGGCAGGTAACGCATGGCTTTTATCCCCTCAACATTGCCAGATAGTCATCTCTGCTGAGCAATTCGTCGTACTCGTCGAAATTCTCTGGACGAACTTCAACAATCCAGTTTCCGTAAGGATCTTCGTTGAGCAGTTCAGGCGCATCCTCGAGTTCGCTGTTGACGGCCACTATTTCCCCGGCGATGGGCAGGTAGATCTCGGATACGGCCTTGACCGACTCGAGCGTACCGAACTCCTCGTTGCGGGCGAAGCTCGAGCCCGTTTCCGGGAGCTCGACAAAGACGATGTCGCCGAGCTGATCCTGGGCGTAGTCGCTGATTCCGATCCTGACAATGTCCCCGTCCCGGGCTGCCCATTCATGCTCTTTGCTGTAGTAGATGTCCCCAGGTAATTTGAGCTCTTCGATTTCCTTCATGGTCTCCCCTCCCCTGTCATATTTAGCGCATCAGTTTCATCGAACAGCGGGCTGTCCGATCAGGCCTGATGCTTTCTCTGATCTCCACTTTCAGCGACCTTCTGCCATCCACCAGTCTGACCGTCTGACCAGCTGCGCAGGGCCTGCCGGTCCTGATAAAACCGCAGCTTAATCCCCTGGCCCGAAACGACTCCGGGCGCCCGTCGGAAAGCGGCGTGGCGAGGCTGACAATGCGCTCCTCGACCCGGTCAATGGCCATGTCAGTGGTGCAGGTCAGAATGGTACCCAGCACTGCTCCGCCTTCATCCTGGACCGCGCTGGTTTCGGTGATCTGTATTTTACGCGGGTCATAACCAGCAAACCCGTAGGTATAGTCGCGCTCTCGCAGCAGAAGCTGCTCTGCCCCGACAAACGCTTTGGTGAAATGTTTCCTGTCTTGGCCCCAGGGCAATACGAAGGACCACGGGGTGTGCCCGAAGGTCCAGTCTCCGATATCCTGGTGGGACAGCGGCAGCATCGCGCCGGCCCGCAGGGAATCCCTGGCCGCCAGTCCGCAGGGTACCAGCCCGTATGGTTCTCCGGCCTCCAGGAGTCGCTGCCACAAGCCCGGGCAGTCAGACTTCTCCACGAACATCTCGAAACCGAATTCCCCGGTATACCCGGTGCGGGACAGCACGATCGAAGTACCGTCTTTGAGCCGCAGCGGGGCGCCGCCGCCAAAGATGTCTCCCCTGAAGGAGAAATAGTGGAGGTCGCCCAGCACCGCATCCGGGTCTTCCAGCAGTGTCTGAACGATGAGGGCCGCTGCCGGCCCCTGCAGGTCGACCTTACCCAGCCGGTCGCTGTAATCGGTGAGGCTCACCTCACCGGCTGCATGCTCATTGAGGTGAGCGCAGACCACCCCGCCCATGCCGCTGTTCACCACGACCATGTAGCTCTCCGGGCCAAACTGGCTGATAATGGCATCATCGAGCACGCTTGCATCGGCGTTAAGGAACAGCCCGTAGACGCTTCTGCCCGGAACCAGCGGACCGGGCCCGCGGCCGACACAGTGGAGCAGATCCCTGGTAAAACAGTGCTGGAGAAGATCGAAAGCGCCGCCGCCCTCAACGGTGAGCACCGCCATGTGGGAAGTGTCAAACAGGCCGGCCTGTTGAATTACGGCAAGATGCTCGGATTTTGCCCCGCCGGGGTACCAGAGCGGCATGTGGTAGCCGCCGAATTCGGCCATGTTGGCATTGGCCTGGACGTGGAACGAGTGAATAACAGTCTGTTTGAGCCCGGACGATGGGGTCACGACGCCACCTCCTGGTTTGCCTGAATCTGCAGCGGCACTTTGAGGTTGAAACTCTTGTAGACCACAAAGGTTTCGACGGATCTGATATTATCGACCTTGATCGCCTCCTCCGTGTAAAACCTGAGAATGGTGAAATCCTTTGCAAGCATGACGGTCACGATCAGATCGAATCTGCCGGTAACCACGCAAACGGAAATAACACCGCGCAGCCGGCTGAATTCTTCCGCCTTGGTAACCAGGTCCATATCCCCGACCCGCACACCGATCATGACCACCGAATGATCGGGCAACCCTTCGGGATCGACCAGGCCGGTGATATCGAGTATGCCCTGCTGCTGCAGTCTCCTGACCCTGCTGCGCACGGTTCCTTCAGCCAGATCAAGGCGATCGGCCACTTTTTTGAACGATATCCTGCCGTCCTTGAGTTCTATTATGATGGCAATGTCGGTTGAATCCATGCGTACCTCACCCGGTTATCTATTCTTTATTTTAGGGAACACTGACAGATTTGTCAAATATTATGGATGATTGTATCGATATCATCATTTAAGTAAATATTTATAAACGATACCGGCATTTTCTACAATATTGTCCATAGCCGTATCTACCCCCACACAGCCTGCCCCACCACCTTTTGTCACGACCCATCATCGGTATTGTTTTTTTCGCACAGGACGATCATGGTATGGTGGGGGTCCCTGTTGAGATTTGTTTTCATTCAGAATCGATCAATCATCCACCGAAAACCATTGTGCAGGATTGGGAAGAGTCATGAAAGAAGTCACCGATAAAGAGCTTCTGGGGGTCATCAAGGACTTTCTGGAGATGGGCCATGTCGACAACATCGTCGCCATGTTCGACCGGGACTCCCGCTATTTTTCCTGGACAGGCGATCTCCTCGATGACGAGCGTTTCAACGTCCGGCTCGGCGTATCGGTGCTGTTCGAGGAACTGCGGGCCCGCAGAAACCCTCTCCTGCACCTGGCCATTCCGTCGCTCAAAAGGCTGCTCGATTCGGACCAGGCCCTGCTGCGGGGCGAAGCATTGAGCGTACTGGCCATCATCGGCGGGCCGGACCTCAAAGACCAGGCCGAGCGCATGCGCCGCGACAGCGCCGCCCCGGTGGTTGAAATTGCAGAAGACATCCTCGATTCGCTCTGAGCTGCAAGGCGGGCCGACCCGACACAGCTCAGCCGGTTCAGCCGCCTGTCAATTGATGCCGAGTTCAGCGGCCAGCAACTCCCATACCGCGTCAAAACTCAGATCACCAAGCTGCGGGGCCTCCAGCCAGCTAAAGCGACTGTGCTGGATTCCGGTCGTCAATGGCGGAGTATGGCTGCCGTAAAGGGCCAGGCCGCGGCACCCCAGGTGAGCGGCGATATGGGTCGGGCCGGTATCGTTGCCAACCACATATCCTGCCCGGCGGGCGACGCCGGCCAGGATAAAATAATCGTAACAGCCATCCTCCGGGATCAGCATGGTTCCGGGCATGACCCGGTACTGATCGATTTCAGCCGGCCCCGGGACCGTGACCGGCTGGTGCCCGCACTCGAGCAGTCGCCCGGCCAGCCGGCCGAAATGGGGCCAGCGCTTGGCGTCATGCTCGGCAGAGGCACCGGGGATCAAAAGAACGTAACCGGGCTGAAGCCCATGTTCGGCGAGCAGCCCATCAACCGCTTCGGCCATCCATGAGACATCGGCCGCACAGCTGTGGCGCACCTCGACCCCCGCTTTGCGAAGGTGAGCTTGAAAATGATCGGCAGCGCACAGCTGGTCAGGCCGCTTCAGATAGACCGTGCAGCCCGGTGCATCCCCCATCCACCATGTGCGGGGAAACAGATAGCGGTGGTAAAAACGGGTTCTGCCCACCTGCTGCAGATCATAGACTCGTGCATAACTGCTGAGGTGCAGCCGGCGGCGCAGCCTGAGCATCTCCGGGAGGTGAAAACGTGGCGCACGGGGATCGACAAAGACCTGGTCGACCCAGGGGCAGCGCTCCATATAGCGCTGATAGGCGGGGGTGGTCATCACCGTCAACCGGTCCCCCCGGTGATGCTCCCGGATATCGCGAATGGCCCCGTCGGCCTGCACCAGGTCACCCAGGGCACTGAGCTTGATAATCAGAATCTCAGCCATCAATACTGTTCGTAAGATTTCTCTTCGATCAGTTCCGAACCGAGCAGTTCATTGATCTCACGCTTCAGCTCCGCCCGTCTGTCGTTGGTCCGGTAGACCGAGCGGGCCAGCTCGATGAAGCGGTCGGAAAAATCCCGGTCCCGTTCGCAGCAGCGGATGCGGTCTTCGATATCCCAGAGCGACTCGTTGACCTGCTGCAACTCATCCACCAGGTCCTGCAGATTCGTTTCGGGCGGCTGGTGAACAGTGCGTATTTTCTCAAGTGCCTCGTATTCCTTCGAAATATTTGCCAGTTTTCGGTCATCGCCGATCCGGGCCTGCTTTATTTTCAGTATCGTCAGTTTATCGAACAACTCGCCCCAGGAGACAGGGATGGTCACCACCATGTAAATCCTCCTTAACCACCGCAGGTGATTATTGTAGCAGATGATGTATAGTGAGTTTGTATTTCAAGGTAACCTCAATGCTCTGCTGAACCCATGCATGCATACCATATTATCCTCATTCTGTCCCGCCTGAGCACGACTTCTTCAAGGTGCCGGACTCTCATTCGATCATGTATCTCGCCACCCTGACCAGAGGCCGGACCAGGCGCTTTGAAATCCGCCAGTCGATTCCCGGAGCAGCCAATCGCTACCTCGACTATCAGGTTGTTTTCGACCTTGGCACTGACCCCAGCAGCTATATCGAGCGGTTGTCAGACGATATCTGCTACTTTTCCGCCGAACTCGAGGAGCGCCTCCAGCAGGAAACAGCAGAAGATGCCACCACGGTCCTCGAGGAGCTGCTCTGGGATTTTCTACCCGCTGAGGAGCAGGATCGGCTCAATGTCTTCCGTCACCGCGGCAGGGCCCGGGTTTCGGCGCTGTCGGAGGCCGAGCACAGCGCAATTGAAAGCGAGATCCACCTGTTCGACCGGCGCCGGCTTTATTACCTGCGCTACGGAGCGGTGGACCAGAGCAGAATTTTCCGGCTCAATCCGAAACTTTACCGGCCCCTGCTGAACAAGTGCCGGGATGAACGCGAATACTACCTGGGGGGAATGGAGAAAGCGCTGCAGCACAACGAGCTGAAGACCTATGTCTTTGCCATCTTCGATCTGCAGCGCCATTTTGGCGAATCGTTTTCGGCGACCATGCCCGAAGCACTTGATCAGATCGATATCGCCGACTATTTCATCAGGGATATCTGCAGGCTGAACAGCGACAAAAATTTCTGGAGAAACCACTCCCCCCTCGACAGCCTGCACCATCACCTGGTCCGCTATATGATCATGTTCTTCGATCACGGCTATGGCAGACGCTCACTGTTCGACGATTTTGTGCGTGAGTTCATGGGCCGCCACCGGGCCTTTTCCTGGCCCGACAAGAAACCGACGGTCAGTACCGGCCAGGCCGAAGAAGCCCTGCAGACCAAATGGTCCCTGCTGCAGAAAATGAACCGGGCCGAGCTGACCCGTCTTTATCGGAAGAGGGCGAAGGAGCTGCACCCGGACAGCGGCGGCAACCACGAGGAGTTTATCGAGCTCAACAAGGCCTATGCATCACTGCTGGCCAGAAAATAACAAGAGGAATCCATGCTGATCAGAGCCCTGGCCCTGGAGCTTTATCGGGCCCAGCAGACCGTTCATCGGCTTGAGCAAGAGCTTGACCAGGCCCCGCCGTCGGAAAAAGAGCTGCTCAAAGAAGAACTCCGGGTGGCCGCCGCCGAATGCAATCAGCTGCGCCGGCTGATTGAGGGTAAAAAGCAGAAGCCGCTGTTTCGCACCAGTTTCAACGACGGCCCGAAAATACGCTGAAAGCGATCCGGCTGGAATTTTTCCGGGTTAATCGGCCCTGCTTCAGAGAGACGCAGCAGGTATCAGGGTATAAGCTCAACCGCCTGCTGCGGTATCCGCAGCCCCACCTCCTGCAGCACCTGAAAGGGCTGACTGAGGTAGCGCTCTTCAGAAATCAGAACCTGGATTGTCGGACCAATATCGACGCTGATCCTGATCGTCCTGTTTTCCCTGCCAACGCTGACCACCGTTCCCTTTACAACCTCTCCCTGCTCAGCCGCCGGGATTATTTCACTCAATTCGATCTTCTGCGGATCGATGTGCAGCCGTACCCGCCGATTTTCCCGGGCAATGTCCCCGGGGTCGGTGAACGGCAGTGTACGGCTGTCATTCAGCAGACACCTGAGTTCATTGCCCCGGCGCACCACCCGGGCCTGAAACAGGTTCTCCTCCATGTTTTTCGACAGTCTGCCGTTCTGCAGCAGCAGGGTCTGGTGGGCCAACTGCCGGCTCTGGGACAGGTAATGGGTCGAAAAGATGATCGTCGTGTTCCTGGTGCTGTTGGCGTGGGAGAGAATCTTCAGAATTATTTCCTGGTGCTCCTGATCGACATTGGCGGTCGGTTCGTCACAGAGCAGCACCTCCGGGTCCAGCGCCAGCGCCCGGGCCAATGCCACCCGTTTAACCTCCCCCCCCGACAGCCCATGAATATCACGGCGGGCGAAATCGGACATGGTGACCCGCTCCAGGGCCTGCTCGACTCTGCGCGCCCGCTCCTTTTTCTCTATCTTGCGGACCTTCAGTCCGAATTCGATATTTTTCCAGACGGTGCCGCTGAAAAGAATCGGGGTCTGATCAACCAGCACCACCTGACGGCGCAGCCGGGTCAGGGTGGTCTGGTCGTAGGTGACCGGCGCGGATTTAAACTGAACTTCCCCGCTGCTCGGCTGATCGAGGAAGGCCAGCTGGTTGAGCAGCGTCGTCTTACCGGCCCCGTTGGGGCCGATCAGCGCATAGATTCTGCGGGCCTGAAAAGAGAGCGAGTCGATTGCCAGAACCGTCCGCCCGCCAAGGTTTCTGACCACATGGTTCAGCTCATACAGCATCAGAATTGAGGCGCCCCTGCAGGAAATGAAAGACCATGTTGATAAGGAAGGCAAAGCTCATCAGGACGATGCCGAGGGCCACCGCCAGAACGAATTCTCCCTTGTCATACTCGAGTGCCATGGCTGTGGTCATGGTCCGGGTGAACCCCTTGGCATTGCCGCCCAGCATCATCGAGATGCCCACCTCGGCGATCACCCGGCCGAAGGCGGCAATGAGCGCGGCCATGATGCCGAACCGGGCTTCGAGAAAAATAACCCAGCCCATCTGGCAGGAAGTCGCTCCCAGGGTCAAAGCCGTGTTGCGGTAGCGTCGGTCGATTCTGCTGATGGCGGCGATGGTCAGCGTGGTGATGACCGGTATAATCAGAATGATCTGGCCGATGATGATTGCTTTCTGGGTATAGAGCAACTCCAGCGGCCCCAGAATACCCCGCCGTGAAATCACTGAATAGACCACCAGCCCGATGACCACAGTCGGCAGCGCCAGCAGGGTGTTCAGACAGGTCATCAGCAGACGCTTACCACGAAAGCTATTGAAGGCAATGAAAAAGCCGGCGGGCAGTCCAACGATGGCGGCGAACAGCGTTGAGAAGAAACTGACGTTGAGGGAAACCCCGACGATTTCGAGGAGTTCACGGTCAAAACTCAGCAGGAGCAGAATTGCCGATTTCAGGCTGTCGACGAGTAGATCCAAGGTGACAGAGACTCAGTTGAATAAATATGAACTGCCGGAACGACCCCTCATTCCGGCAGCTCAAGGAGATGCGGCTACCCCTTTTTGACCTTACTGGGGTATGGCATCGGGGTAAAAAAGCTGTTTGTCGAGCAGGCGATAGCCTCCGATCAGTTTCTGGCCGCGCTCCGAGGTGACCCACTCGGCGAAGGTCTGGGCCAGATCATGCCTGATGGTTGGAAATTTTTCCGGATTAACCGGAATGATCCCGTACGGGTTGGCCAGCGGTTCGGAGCCTTCGCTGACGATTTTCAGATCGATCGGAGGCGTTTTACCATATTTGTATTTGATATAGGTGCCCCGGTCAGTCATCGTATAGGCCTGCGTTTCATCGGCATAGGTCAGGGTTTTACCCATCCCCTGGCCGATGGAGCGGTACCATTCTGAAGAATCGGCAGGCTCGGTGAATTCCGCCGTGGTCGTGGCCCCGCTTTTGACGATCTCCCGCTTGTTCGTCACCGTTTCAACGCCTGATTTGTCCCACAGAAACTGCTCTTTGGTATGGGTACCCGAGTCATCGCCGCGGGAGATAAAGCCGGCTTTTTCCGTGGCAATAGTCTTGAGCGCCTCATACACATCGGCGGTTTTGGCGACTCCCGCCGGATCATCTTTGGGGCCGATGATGATAAAGTCGTTGTGCATGACCGGGTAGCGTTTGGTCCCGTAGCCGTCGGCCACGAATTGTTCCTCCCGGGCCTTGGCATGGACAAAAATGATGTCCACGTTGCCGTCCATGCCGTCCCGGATCGCCGCCCCGGTTCCCTTGGCGATGACCTTCACCTCAATTCCGGTATCAGCCTTGAATTCGGGCAGCAGGAGGTCGAGCAGGCCGGAGGCCTGGGTCGATGTGGTGGTAGACATCTTCAACACCTTGTCTTCAGCCATCAGCGGCGATGCTGACATGAACAACAGAACAACAGCCAGAACAATGGTTTCCCTGAACATTTCCCTCTCCTTGATTTGACCTTACAGTTTTACATTATCGGGGTAGACCATCTTGCCGCTGGTGGACAGATCGTACCCCACATATTCGCGCGCAATTTCCTTGAATGCCGGATCGTGCAGCAGGTTGATGAAGCGCTGAACCGGCGGCTCGAAAAACCGGTCACGGTTGATCAGCAGATCGAAACGCTCCCAGCGCAGCGGCAGGAAATCCAGACCCAGCAGCTCTGCGACCGGCCTGATCGCCGGCGCCGCGTCAGCTTTTCCACCAAGCACGGCAAGACCAGCCTCCAGGTGCCTGCCGACCTCGTCTTCGTACCCGCTGATATCGTCACCACTGATATCCGAGCGGCTGATTTCGTAATCCAGCAGCAGCCTGGTCCCGGTGTTGAGCGGCCGGTTGACGATTCTCACCCCCTCGCCTGCAAGATCCCCCACCGAGCCGATATTTTTCGGGTTTCCCCTGGCGATAATCAGCCCCTGTTCGCGTCTGCTGAAATTGATAAAAACAGGAGACTGGTCCATCTCCTGCTCGGCAAAGCGGAAATTATACTCCTCCTTGTCATCCTGGAGCAGGTGGCAAACGCCGATGTGACAGCGCCGCTGCCGCAGGGCCAGCAATCCGCCCATGCTGCCGATATTGGCAAAAAAGGCGACGTCACCCCGGTTCTGGCTGTTGTACAGGCCAATGATCCGCTGAAAGAGCAGGTCATCGCTGCCGGCAATAAAAAGCCGGCCGCTGTCCAGCGAAGAACTGGCGGCAGTCGGTACATTGACGATGGACAGATCAAGCCACTCCTCGACAAAGTGGAGGGGGAACAGCCACTTGCCGGTAACCTTCGTGGCCGGCAGACCTTTTTCACCGACCAGCGCATAGACCCCTTTCTCGTTTATCTGCAGGAGCTGGGCAACTTCCTTGGTGGTCAGATATTTTTTTGAATTAGCCATGGTCATGTAATTCCAATATAGTTGGCCTGTACCTTCTGATCCTTCTGGTTGTTTTTGTCAACACTACAACAAAACTCAGAAATAAATAACCAATTACGACCAATACAAACTTTGGCGAGCGATCGGCTTCGGAAACAACCGGTTTCTGTCAACATGAAATCGGTGTATCATGACAGTATTAACACCCTGCCGCTGCCGGTGTGTCCCCCACCGGGGTGGATCTGCCGGCTCAGTTGAGGTGCCGCGGACCGCGACCGGATGTTTTCGGCCAACTACCTGGTGAAAGGCAATGCAACAGACCGTTTCCGCCATCGGCCAGAGGGCCAGGATCGTCTTATCCCGAAATTTCCTGACCTTCCTGTTGATTCACCTCTGCTTCACAGTGCTGACCCTGTCCATTTTCAGCCCCCTGCTCGGCGGCTTCTTTCGCCTGGTGATGCATTTTTCTTCCCGTCCGGTGTTGGCCGACACTGACATCATCTTTTTTCTGCTTACCCCCTCCGGGCTTTTTACCCTGGTGGTCTTCGGGGCGCTGCTGCTGACCGTGGTAATTTTCGAGCAGGCGGCGATGATGGCCGCCTATATTGCCGCTGCAGACAAACTCCAGGAACACTTTGTCGAAACAGTGCGCCGAGTCTTGGCTCAATCCTTCGCCATTTTCTCCTTCTCCCTGCACCTCATCGTCAGACTGCTCCTTATCATCGGGCCGTTTCTGGCTGCTGGCGCAATGGTCGGCTGGCTCACCCTGAATACCTACGACATCAACTATTACCTGACCGAAAAACCACCCATATTCATTGCTGCGGCCGGTCTGATCGCCATCATCGTGCTGGCCATGTCCTGGTTGCTCCTCAGCAGGCTGCTGTCCTGGTCACTGGCCCTGCCGCTTGTCCTTTTCAGCTCGACCAGGCCGCAACGCTCATTTGCCAAGAGCGCGGCCATCGCTGCAGGTAACAAAAAGCTGATAGCCCTGGTGCTGATCGGTTGGGGGCTCACTGTTTTCCTGGCGGGACTGCTCCTTTTCGGCCTGATCCAGCTGCTGGCGCATCATACGGTACCGCTGTTTTTCAAGTCGATGCCCTTGCTGCTGGTGCTTATCGGTTTTCTGGTCAGCCTTCTTTTTCTGACTAATTTTATGCTGACCACACTGGCCTCCGCCAGTTTTGCCGGCTTCCTGATCGAGCTGTGCAGACATTTCGGCCAGCGCACGACCATCAACTCCTCTGCTTCCGATAAACAGGCGCGGCGCCTGCACGGATCGGTATCCCGGCTGATAATCGGGGGCCTCGGTATAGCGCTGGCATCGGTGCTGGTGGGGTTGTGGCTGGTCGACTCCATCAGGCCCCTCGACGATACCATCATCGCCGCCCACCGGGGAGCTGCGGGAAGAGCACCGGAGAATACCATCGCCTCGGTGAGAGCGGCCATCGAGGATCAGGCCGACTGGGTCGAGATCGATGTACAGGAGAGTAGAGACGGTCAGGTGGTGGTCGTCCACGACAGTGACTTCATGAAGCTTTCCGGAAATGCTTTAAAGGTCTGGGACGGCACCCTGGAACAGATCAAGGGTATTGACGTGGGCAGCTGGTTCGCAGCGGAATTCAGCGACCAGCGGGTACCGACCCTGGTCGAGGTGCTCAACGAATGCAAAGACCGGGCCGGGGTCGTCATCGAACTGAAATACTACGGCCACGATGAACGGCTCGAAGAGCGGGTCGTCGCCATTGTGGAACAGAGCGGAATGGTTGACCAGAGTGTAATCATGTCCCTCAAATATGACGCTGTGCAAAAAATCAGAAAGCTCCGCCCCGACTGGACAATCGGCCTTCTCTCAGCCCAGGTTATCGGCAGCATGAGTCAGCTCGATGTCGATTTTCTGGCGGTCAATTCGGGGATGGCCACTCCGGCTTTCATCAAGTCAAACCAGGCAGCGGGCAAACAGGTGTTTGTCTGGACCATCAACGATGCCATGTCCATGTTCAAAATGATGTCTCTTGGGGTTGACGGTATCATCACCGATGAACCTGCTCTGGCTCGACGGGTGATGGCCCAGCGAGCCGAACTGAACCCGGTGGAGCGCCTGCTGATCCATGCCGCCATCCTGATCGGCAAGCCGCTGCCCCAAAATGTTTACCGGGACACATCTCCTTAAAACTTATGGACAAAACCAATTCGAAGCGACGCAGTGTCCTCAGCCTGATCATCATGGCCTTGCTTACCTGTGCGGCTCCCCCCGTACAGGCCCAGCAATCGGCCCAGTCACCGTCGTTGATTGACGGGCTGGAGCAGACACTGGAACTGAGCAGGCATCAGCGTCTCGTTGAGCAGCAACAGCGGCCCGATGCAAGCCTGGCTCCGTTCACCACCGACGGCTGCAGCGGCGGGCTTTCGGTCGGCTGGAACTATCTGTCCAATGCCATTGAAGCGCTGAGAAACAACCACGGAGAGCATCCCCCCTGGGAATCCTGCTGCATTGCCCATGACCGGGATTATCACCAGGCGGGAGGAAGGGGGATAACAGCCGACCAGAGTTTCGAGGCCCGCCGCCAGGCCGATGAAACGCTGAAAGATTGTGTGCTGGGTATCGGTGCCGAGCGCACCCCCGAACTTTCAGAACAGTACGGCCTGTCGGCCCAGGAAGTGGGGGTTATCTACCAGGGAATTGCCGACCTGATGTATCGCGCCGTCCGGCTTGGCGGCATCCCCTGCTCAGGGCTTCCCTGGCGCTGGGGATATGGCTGGCCGGCCTGCGATTGAGCAGAGTCTAAAAGATCGGGTTAACTAGAATTTTTCTGAAATGCACAAGCCATTATGAGTAGAGAATATTGCTTCAACCTGAGCGTGCCGCTGGGCGACGCTGACCGCGTCGACGAGCTGCTCGACCAGGCCCGGCAGAACTGTTTGCCGCTGCGCATAAGCAGAAAACCGGATCGGGGCGGCAAGGCCCGCTACTATCTCAGTTTTCCGTTTTCAGACAGCCGTCCCGACCTCCGTTTTGAACAGTGGTTTTCAAGCCATCTGAAGGACGGTTGGGAACTGTTCGGCCCCCATCCCGGCCGCTGGGGCCTGAGTTGAAAGAAGATCGAATCACTTCCCGCGCACGGTGATGTTTTTAAATGCGCCTGAAAAAGGTTGCAGCTCTGCAGGGAGAACGGTTCAGACCCGCTCCGCGGCGGGCCGGCTGAATTTTCTGCCGATCACCATGTAGAGACTGACCGAACCAAGAATGACGTAGCCGAACATCTCCACATTCCTGGTCTTGAAGACGAAGGAAAGGGTCACGACCATGATGGCGCACATGGTGTAGAACAGCGGTCGCGGAACCCGCCGAATAATCACCCTGCCGAAGTGGGCAAAATGGAGATGGCTGACCATCAGCCCCACCGAGACCCCGGCTCCCGCCCAGAGCAGCGGTATGTAATCCACCACCAGCACGCTGCCGAGAACGATAAGCGCCCCCGCCGGACTGGGCAGGCCGTTGAAAACACCTTCGGGCAGATCGGTGCGCTGCTTGTCGACGGTGACGAAACGGATCAGCCGGTAGGCAACACCGATCAGATAAATCAGAGCGAACGGCCAGGCCAGTGAGCCCCCCGTCCTGACGATCATATAGGCCGGGGCCAGTCCGAAACTGACGAAATCGGCAATGTCGTCCATCAGGGGACCGTAACTGGTACCGCCGTGCTTCTCGGCCATCCTGCCGTCGAACAGGTCGAACAGCTGGCCGACGATAATGATGCAGATCGCCCAGGCAAAATAGTTGTTGTAAGTCAGGATCAGGCTGGTAACGCCGCAGATGAAATTCAGCGTTGAGAGGATGTCGGCATAGAGCCGGTTGGGAATGAATTTAAAGACAATCGACGCCGTGGCCAGGATGATACAGGCAATCAGCACCTCATCGCTGATATCATACCTCGGCGGGATTTCGGCAACATCATCGAGCAGGGCACAGAAAATAACGAGCCCGAAGCAGATGATGGCCTTGATCTTACCGAAATTATTGGCAGCCCCGGAGGTCTTCAGCACATCCAGGATCCGACGGGCCAGAAACTGACCGAACAGCTCGATGGCCACCAGCAGCCAGATCAGCGTAACCGAGAGGGTGCCCATATAGGCGAAACCGATCAGCGGCGGCAGGTAGGTGAGTTTATCGCACAACGGGTCGAGCCACTCTCCGAGCTTGGAGCCGAGATTGCATTTTCTGGCGATCACCCCGTCAATGCCGTCGAGTATGGCTGCAAAGGTGAAAATGATGATGCCGCTGTTTTCATGGCCGGTAAAAAAATAGAGCAGCAGGCCGATCGTGGCCATGACAGTGCGCCAGTAACAGACCGCGTTGGGGTGCATCAGCCACAAATTACGGTGAACAAATTCCTGAAGCGGTTTTCTGTTGATTGCCCGTGAGAACCAGACAAAAAAGGTGACCCCCAGCAGAATGGCGATGACAATAACCGAGATTCTCTCCATGGACTTAGACGATTCTATGCTCAGCGATGATCTTTAGACGGGCGACCGGGCCAGTCCGTTTCGTGCTGCCCTGCCGCAACGGCGGCAGGGTTTGGCCAGCCGGCGCATGTATTTCTGGCCGGCGCACGTCTTCTGTGGCCGGCGCACGTCTTCTGTGGCCGGCACTCGGCTTTCAGGTGGTCGAACCGATCGAATGAAGCAACAGGTCGGCCAGCGTCGCGTATTCAAGCGTCGATGCATGGGTGGCCATCAGATCGACCGGTGGCGCCATTCCGTTGTCCAGCGCCTCCCTCCACCGCGGCGCGCAGAGGCACCAGCGGTCGCCGGGCTGCAGACCGTTGAAGCCGTAGATCGGCATCGGCGTGCTCAAGTCATTTCCGACCCGCTTGGAAAATTCGAGAAATTCTTCAGAGACGACCACGCACACCCCATGGACGCCGATATCCTCCTCGGTTACTTTACAGCTGCCCTCCCGGGTAAAACCGGTGAGCGGGTCCATGCTGCAGACCTGCAGCGGAGACCCCAAAACGTTTTTATGCTCTGTCATATCAATTTTTTCTCATGGATAGATTACCAGGTTTGTTACGATATCCGGGGATCATCCAGCGGATCCGTTCAATAAAAGTACAACACCGTTGTTTCCGGGTCAATCAGCACAGGAATTAAACCGCCATAACTTCTTTTCTTTTATGACAATCGCAAATATGTTAGGCTGATACCAGCGTTTTACTCCATGCGTTTACGACAAGCAGATTCTGACAGCAGGCAGTTCAACTAGCTTCGACGAGGAAAGATGATGCCGGTAATCACGCTCAAGTACAAGGACACGGTACTGGACCGATATCAGATCGGAATTGGCCAGACACTGACCATTGGCAGAAACGACTCCAATGACATTGTCATCGACAATCTCGCCGTCTCCGCAAACCACGCCAGGATCGAATCGGTTTCAGCCAGCTTCATTGTCAAGGATCTGCAGAGCACCAACGGCACCTTTGTCAACGAAAAGCTGGTATCCGCTCACGGGCTGCGAAACAACGATGTCATTCTGGTCGGTAAACACACCCTCCACTTTGACAGATCGGACCTCGACCGGCAGAGCGGCGTTGAGGAACCTGCCGATGTCGATGAGAAAACGCGCTACCTCGACACCGCTGAATACCGTGAGCTGATCGAAAAAGCCAAGGGTGGGGAATCCGGTGACGCTGGCGTTGTCAACCGGGATTACAGTGGCGGCAGGCTGACCAGGTTGTGGAAAAGATTGTTCAGCTGATGCTCAGTTCGACAGGAGCTTATTGAGTTTTTTCTTCACGCTGTGACCGATCCGCCCCAGATCGCTGCGGGCAAGTTCATCTTTGAGATAGAGCAGGTAGTAATGGTCGGGTATGATCTGCAGTCCCCGCCGCACATACCGGTCCGCCATCTGGTAATCGAACCGGCCAAACGCCTCCTCGCCGAGTTGCGCATAACGATCGGCGATTTTCTTGTAGCCTTTTTCAACGAGTTCGTTCTCCGGGTCGATACGGCCGATTTCCGTGTAATAAAAGTAGGCCGAATCGTTTGCCGGTGTCGATAATTTATCGGCATCCATGCAGAGCCGGGCCTTTTCAGACAGCTCGAATATGTGGTCCTGACGCTCCCGGTCGATGCGCTTTTGCAATTCGACCAATCGCGAATAGTCATAGATCACGCTCAGGCCGTTTTTCACATATTCATCGGCCCGGAAATAGTCGTTTACGGCCAGTGACTGTTCAGCCAGTTCGCTGTATTTTTCACAGATAAGCCGGAGCCCGTCCGCGGCCACATTATCCTTGGGGTCAAGCTGCAGGATTTCGTTGAAATAGGCGTAGGCGCTCTGTTCTCCAGGCTCGACCAGATGCCCCTGCTGCATTGCCTCACGGGCTTTACCATGCAGGGAGCGTAAGCGTTTGCGCCGGGCCAGCTGCTCACTGTCTTCCTCAAAGCTCAGCGTCTTGCCGCCCATATCGACCACGGCCATCTGCGGGTCCAGCACCGGCAGGGCATCATTACGGCGACTGATGCTGCTGTCAGAAGGCGGCGCTATTGGTTGTCCGGCTGCGCTTCGGGTTTCCTTCTTTTTTTTCAGCTCAACTCTCTCCAGCACCGGAATATCAGCTGGCGGCGCAGCACCATTAGCGCCTGGCAAAACCGCTTCAACCGCCGCATCCTCACTCCCCCCGGCCGGCACCACCACCGGTTTCATGACCGTCGGCTGAGGGGACTGGCGCTCAGCCGATGCCACCGAAACGACGGATGAAGAGTCGCTGCGGACCTCATTGCCGCCGGCGTCATCAGCCGCGGCCTCTTCTGACGAACCGGATTCTATTTCGACGGTTGCGGCCACCGGCACCTGAGCTGGACTGTCCTGCCGAATCGAACCGTGGCCATCAGGCTGATCTTCTCCACCTGGAATGATCATCACCGCAGCAACGATCACCAGCAGCAGGAAAACGCCGCCGCCGGCCAGATGCAGCGGTTGCAGTCGCATTCCCTCAGCCAGTTCCCTGAGCTGCTGGTATTTCTGCCGGATCAATGCGCCCAGCCGCACCGCGTAGAGTTTAACAACCTGGGCCGGGGGCCGGCGCAGCAGGAAGGCAGTCCGATCTTCCGGGGCAGTTGAAGTGGTCTTGCTCCGCTTCCCGGCGATGGTGATGTCGGTCTTGTCGCGCCACCCGCCGGACGTGCCGTCGACCTGGAGGACTCTTGCCACCGTACGGTGCTCTGTCTCGTATTCCTCGGTAAACAGCGAGCAGATCGACACCTTCAGCAGTCGGGAGTCGGTGCGCTGCTCCAGGCCAAAGATCAGGTCGTCGATATCGGTATGCATTTCAGCGCAGCTCTGGTAGCGCTGATCAACGTCGACAGCCAGGGCCCTGTCGAGAACAGCCTGGACCGCCGGGTCAAGATCCGGCACCAGGGATTTGAGCGGTTGATAGTCGGCCGTCAGACATTTTCTGATCAACTCGGCGGTATCTCCCTGATACATGCGCCTCTTGGCAATCATTTCATAGAGCAGAATACCGATCGAGAAGATGTCGGAACGGTGATCGACCGGCTCGCCGGACAACCGCTCCGGCGACATGTAGGAAATCTTGCCTTTCACCACCCCGTCTCTGGTCTTGTTGTCGAACAGTTCGGCCTTGGCGACCCCGAAATCCAGGACTTTCACCTTACCGTCGTAGGTGATGAAGATATTGTGCGGAGTCAGATCACGGTGGACGAGATTGAGCGGTTTGTTCTGCAGGTCCGTGAGGTTATGGGCATAGGCCATGCCCTCGCAGATTTTCGAACAGATGAGCAGCGCTTCGGGGAGCCCGAACAGCTCCGGTTTTTCCTTAACCCGGGCCATGATCGAATGCAGATTCTTGCCGAACAGGTACTCCATGGCCAGGAAGTATTCTCCGTCGATCTCGCCGAAGTCGTATGTCGCCGCAATGTTTTCATGCTGCAGGAGGGCGGCCAGCCGGGCTTCTCGGATGAAGATGTCGATCATCTCGCGATTGCGGTTGTGCTCCGCCAGCAGCTTCTTGATGACAATAAGCTTCTCGAACCCCTTATCCCTGGTCAGTTTGCCGCGGAACACCTCGGCCACGCCGCCGGTTCCAACCCGGTCGAGCAGCACATATTTTTCACCGAACTGTAACGGTTTGACGTTACTCATTGGTTAACCAAGGGGGCTGAGGACAAAACGAACAGACACGCATCAGGCAGCCGCCTGAAGCGGCTGGGCAGGCGCTACAAAATGATTGCCCGCGCCCACCATTTTTATTATCATCTCACCGATAATAACAGCGTTTTCAAGATCATACATTCAAAACAGCGGCACAACACCAGCTGACAAGACTAAGAACGAACCCGGGATAATGAAACCATCTTTTCAAATCAGCGCCTGTTGTGAAAGCGATAAGGGATTAGTACGTTCTTATAATGAGGACGCCTGTCTTGTCAATAATGAAGATTGCTACTATCTGGTTGCCGACGGCATGGGTGGCGAGGCCGCCGGTGAACTGGCCAGTGCTTTTTTCCGGGATACCGTGGTCGAACTGTTTTCCTCCACTCCCCGTCAGCACCTCGGCCCTGACTCCCTGAAAGAGCTGGTTGTCGAGTGCTTTCAGTCGGCTCACAGGCGAATACTGTCGCACGTTGAGCAGCAGCCGTCCCACCGGGGAATGGGGTGCACGGCAGAACTCCTGGCCTTTCGGGACGGCGGCATCATCATCGGTCACGTCGGGGACAGCCGGACCTATCGGCTCAGGGATTCACAGCTCGTGCAGCTCACCAGCGATCACTCGCTGGTACAGGAGCAGGCCGATCTCGGCCTGATCAGCCGGGAGCAGGCCCGCACACACCCCCTGAAAAATCTGGTTCTCAGGGTTGTCGGCGGAGGCGCCAGGCTCGAAGTCGACATGATCGGCAGCGATGTGATGGAAGGAGATATCTTTCTGCTCTGCACCGACGGGCTGACCTCAATGGTTGCAGACCAGCAGATTGGCGAAATTCTCTGCTACGATACGGAAACCCAGGTCAAGGCGGCGATGCTTACCGACCTGGCCAAATTCAACGGCGGTAAAGACAATATCACGGTAACCCTGATCGAGTTCCACCGCTGCTGAGAAACGCTGCCCCAGAAACGGCGAGGTGTCTACAGGTAATTGCTCAGTTCGAGCAGGTTGTTATCGGGGTCGCGGATATAGATCGAGCGGATCTGTCCGCAGGCACCCGTTCTCGTTACCGGGCCATGTTCTATCACCACAGCCCTTTCACTTAGCTGGTCAATCATCTCCTCAACCGGTTCCCGAACAATGAAGCAGAGATCAGCCGACCCCGGCGTCGGCTTGGCGGCACACGGATCGGTCCCGGCTCCCCGGCGGTGCAGGTTGATTTTCTGGTCACCGAATCGCAGCGCAGTGCGCTGGTCCCCGAAATTGATTATTTCAAAGCCGAGGACCCGGTGATAAAAATCACAGGTCGCCCCGATATCTCTGACCGTCAAGACGAGATGATCCAGCCGCTGTATCTGCATTGCACCCTCCCCCTTCATCCGCTGATAGATTTTTCCAGCCATCATAGTGCTGCTCTGCAAAAACGGCAAGCTGGCTGCACGACTGTTTCAGTCTTCACCGCTTATCGACACATGATGGCGGTCAGCCTGCCTGGGATCAACGCTTCGCTGAGAAAAAAATTGCTGTTTCACCAAAGATAATTACTTAATAATTAACTATTTCAAACAGCTATCGATGAGCGTTCAAGCTGAGCCGGGCCCTGAACCTCGAAACAACCAGCCAGTAGGAGAGAAACAACCATGCGGGCAGTTGTGCAGCGCGTTTCCCGAGCCCATGTTTCGGTTGCGGGCAGAACAGTCGGGTCAATTTCAGAGGGGCTGGCGGTTCTGCTCGGCGTCCAGGCCCAGGACAGCGGTCGGACAGCCCGCTGGATGGCCGAGAAGATCGTCAATCTGAGGATTTTTGAGGATGAGGATGGAAAAATGAACCGCTCCCTCATCGATATCGGCAAAGAGATGCTTATTGTCTCGCAGTTTACTCTTTACGGCGACTGCAGAAGAGGCAGGCGGCCCGGCTACGCCGACGCCGCTTCACCGGAGGTGGCCGAACCGCTTTACGAAGCCTTCGTCGAATGTGTGCAGGGTCTGGGAATCAGGACGGCAACCGGAACATTCCAGGCCATGATGGAGTTGACCATAACCAACAGCGGACCGGTCACCCTGCTGCTCGACTCGGATAAAGCATTTTGAATTAACCATAAACCTTACCCACGAGTACATCGATATGGATATCCAGAAAGGAACAACCGTAGCCGGTTTCCGGCTCAGCCGCCGTCAGTACATCGCTGAAATCGGCTCCGACGTCTACCTGTTTGAGCACCAGATACTTGGCTGCCCGCTGATGGCCGTCAAAAACGACGATGTCAATAAAACTTTCGCGGCAGCCTTTAACACCACCCCGACAGACTCGACCGGGGTGGCCCATATTCTCGAACATTCGGTGCTGATGGGATCGAAGAAGTATCCGGTCAAAGACGTATTTGGCGAGATGAACAAAGGCGGCCTGATGACCTTTCTTAATGCCATGACCGGCTCGGATATCACCTACTATCCCTTTGCGACGCGGAATTTGAAAGAGTATTTCAACCTGATGGATGTCTATTGCGATGTTGTCTTCAACCCGCTGCTTGAACCCGAAACCTTCGAGCAGGAAGGCTGGCACTATCACAAGGAGAGCAGCCGCAGCCCGCTGCAGTATCAGGGCGTCGTCTTCAATGAGATGAAGGGCGCCTTCTCGGATCCGATCAGGCTCATTTTTCACCATATCTTCGGCGGCCTGATGCCCGGCTCCACCTACGCCCACGAATCCGGCGGGGACCCGCGCGCAATTCCGGACCTGAGCTACCAGCAGTTCTGCGACTTTCATAAACAGCACTATCACCCGAGCAACTGTAACCTGTTTGTTTATGGCGATGCGCCGCTCGAGGATGAACTGCACTATCTCAATGACCGTTTTTTAAGCCAGTTCCCAACCAGGGGGGAGCGCTCACTGGTCGATCTGGGCAGCCTGTTAAACCAGCCGGCAACCATTTTCGACCGCTATGGGGTCGAGTCGAATGACCTCAAAGAGCGTACCTATCTGGCGGTCGGGACCCATGTCGGGACGGTGGCTGAACGTGAACAGAACGGCGCCTTCCAGATCATTGCCAATATTCTCTTCAATTCCGACGCTTCGCCGCTGAAGAATAAGATACTCTCCAGCGGTATCTGCAAGGATTTTGGCGGGCTTTACCTGTCTTCATCCTGCTTCAACACCGTCATGATCACCTACCTGGTAGGCAGCGATGCTGCCCATCTGGACGCCTTCGCCTCCGTCTATCGCCAGGCTCTTACGGAAATGGTGTCATCGGGCCTGGACCGTGAGCTGGTCCTTTCCGAGCTGAACAAATACGAATTCGGTGTCCGGGAGGACGCCAGCAAGGCTCAGCGGGGACTCGACCTGCTCAGTAAATCCCTGGCAGCCTTCAAATATGAAACTGATCCCTTCGAGGCGCTGCAGGTGGACGAAGTGCTGCGCTCGATTCGTCAAAAAGCGCTGGACCAACGATATTTCGAAGAACTGATCGAAAAATATCTGATTGACAACCCGGCGACCGTCACCGTGGTTCTTGAACCGGACCCGGGAAAAATCAGAGAAACCGCCGGCCAGGAGCAGGATCGGCTCGACAGCTACGAGGGTGGACTGAATTCCGCTGAACTGGACTCGCTGATCAGCCGCACCCAGGAACTCATTGCCCGGCAGCAGAAAGCCAACAGCGACGAAAGCCTTGCCCGACTGCCCCAGCTCGGTCTCACCGATCTTCCCGCCACGGTCGATTTTCATATGGTAACCGCCGAGGAACTGTTCGGCCGGCAGGTCCTTTTCAGCGAACTGCCGACCAACCGGATTTCCTACCTGGATGTCGGCTTGGACTTCTCCGGACTGCCCGCCCGCTATCTGCCGCTGCTCGATCTGTTCGGCACGATTATCACCGAGATCGGCACCAGGCGGCTCAACTACATGCAGTTTGCCAAGGAAATTGCCACCAGCACCGGGGGGCTGAGCCACTCCATCAACTGTTACACCAGGTTCGGGGAACCGGAATCGGTCCGGCCCGTCCTCTGGCTCAGTGTGAAAATGCTGCCCGAATATCTGGGCAGAGTCGTCGATCTGCTGGCTGAAATTTTTTCAGATTTTTCGCTGCAGGACCGCACCCGCATTGGCGAAATCGTCCGCCGCGAATTTGCCTGGACCGAGCACAGCGCTCAGAGCGAGGGCTACTCCCTGGCTTCAACCCGGGTACTGTCTCACCTCGGACCGGCAGGCCGCTACCAGGAACAGTTCAACGGGGTCACCGCCTACCGCATGCTCAGGCAGATAGCCCAGGACTATCCGAACCAGGAGAGCAGCCTGCTGACTATGCTTGAGGAGATGGCATCGATACTGCTCAACCGCTCCCGGATGATCATTTCCTTTACCGGGGAGGCACCGGAAATCGAGCGGTTCAAAACCGTCGGCGCGACCCTGGCCGAGGCGCTCTCCGGGACGGAGCCGCTTCCCCAGCCGCCGCCTAAGATCGATTTCCCCCGCAGCGAAGCCTTCGTCACCGCTGCTGAAATCGTCTTTGCGGTCCAGGGCGGCAAGCTGTTCGAATCCGCAGAGAAATACAGCGGCTCCTTTGAGGTGCTGAAAACCTACCTGTCACGGGATTATCTGTGGAACAGCGTCCGCCAGATCGGTGGGGCCTACGGCTGTTTCATACAGTTCAGCCCGATCACCGGCAATATGGCCATGATCAGCTATCGCGATCCCCAGGTCAGAAAGACCTACGAAACCTACGACCTGCTCCCTTCAGTGGTTTCCCGGATCGAGTTATCCAAACCGGCCCTCGACCAGCTAATCATCGGTACCTATGGAAATTTCGATCCTCACCAGAGCGCTGCTGCCAGAGGATTGACGGCGCGAAACGAGTATCTGTGCAATCTCACCGCCGAGCAGAAGCGGCAGCGATTGGAAGAAATCACCGCGACCAGCGTCGAGGATCTGCGTTCCTACAGTGAGCGGCTGAAGGCGATGACCGAGAACTGTTACCGGGCAATCATCGGCAACCGGGCCAAGATAGAGGCGGACGGCGAGCTGTTTGAGGTGATCTCAGATTTGTAACAGGAGCAGCAGTGACCGGGCAGCGATCATCGGCGGGCCTGCAGGGCACATGCTGCAGCCCGTGAATATGCACGGCGGAAAACCTCAGCTAGTCAATCGACGGGGCATAATGAAGACCGCCTCGATTCCACAGCTCATTGAGGTTGCGGTCCATACCGATTGCTGAACCGGGGCCCAGGTGACGCGAGAATATTTCCCCGTAGTTGCCGACCTGGCCGACAATCCGGGCAACCCAGTCATCGGCCAGACCGAGCCCTCTGCCCCTGTTGCCCTCCAGACCGAGCAGTTTGCGGATGTCGGGGTCGCTTCCGGCCTTCATCGTCTCGAGATTGGTCGATGTCACCCCCTCCATTTCGGCAATTTTCAGAGCGAACAGCACCCACCGGACAATGTTGAACCAGCCGTCATCCCCCTGCCGGACCGCCGGACCAAGCGGCCTTCTTGAGATGGTTTCCGGCAGAACCCGGTAGCCATCAGGCTCCTGGAGCTGGGTGCGCAGCACCGCGAGGTAGGATATATCGCCGCTGACCAGGTCACAGCGGCCCGCTTCGATTGTTTCTGCAAGACGGCTGCGGTCAGCCGATTCGACCAGCTGGTAGGACAGCTCATGGCTGTCCAGAAAGGCTATTAGCCGTTCCCGGCCTTCGCGGACTGGGTCCGGGCACAGTGTGCTGTTGTCCAACTCGAGAACGCTCTGCACTCCCTGCTTGACCGGCACCATGAAGCCCATGCCGTCGAAGAACGTGACACCGCAGAAATCAAGGCCGATCGATGTGTCGTAGCTCAGGTTCCATTCGAGATCCATCGACAGAACATCCACCTCGCCGGACAGAATCGCCGCAACACTGTCTATGGCGGCCAGCGGCACGAATTTGACCTTGGCGCTGTCGCCAAGTACCGCTGCACTAATGGCTCTGCAGATATCGACATTGAGGCCGTACCAGGCCCCCTCCGAGTCTGCTTTGGAAAAGCCGGGCAGGTCAGACGAAACGCCGCAGTTCAGCTGATCTCTTTGACGCACCTTCTCCAGGGTCAGAGCCGATGCATTGGCATGGACCAGGAAAATCGCCATCAGCACGGCAGCGGGCAGCCACCGCAGTTCTCCACCTAATCTGTGTGCTTTCATTGGCCGCCCATTCTACCAGCAAGCATCGATACTGTCCAGCGCTTCAGCAACCATTTTAACGCCTCTGAACGCTGCACTGTGGTCGCCTCCGGCTCATTAATGATTATACTGCTGAGGCGGTGCAGAACCGGGAGTCCGACCAGAATCGGGTCCGGCCCATCCTGGGGCCGCAGACCACAGCAGCCCACGACAGATCCACATGACTATCAACCTTCGTTATCTGGCAATTGAGACACTTTGCGAACTCGAGCGCTTAAAGGTTCCCGTTGCCCCTCTGCTGGACCGGGCCGCTGACAGTAGCGGCCTGTCGGGAAGGGATCGGCAGCTGGTCATGAAGATCGTCTACGGGGTCCTCAGGAACCAGGAATACCTGGACCGGCTGGTTGCCCAGTTGTGCAGAAAACCAGACGGCAGGATGAAGCCTTTCGTTCGTCAGGCGCTGCGCTGCGGCCTGTTTCAGATCTTTTTCCTCGACCGTGTCCCGCCGTCGGCTGCCGTCAACGAAACGGTCAAAGCGCTGAAAGAGCGGCAGTTTCCCACTCAGATACAGGGATTCGTCAACGGGGTGCTGCGCGCAAGCATCCGCCGTCGAGCGGAGCTGCCCAAACCGGACGACCCGGATGAACGCGGCCGCGCACTTCTCAATCACCCATCCTGGCTGGTTGAACGCTGGCAGAAACGATACGGCGCCGGAGCCATGGAACAAATCTGCCGTCACAACAACCAGGAACCGCTGCTCTGTCTCAGAACCGACACGCCCGACAGCCGGCAGCAACTGGTCAACACACTGCGCAGTCAGGACATCGAGGTGCATGACGGCACGTACGCCCCGGACTCCCTGCTGGTTTCAAACTATCGGGGGACGATTGGCGAACTCGACACCGTGGCGGCCGGCACGGTCCAGGTACAGGGCCAGGCCAGCCAGCTGACCTCACTGCTGCTGGCCCCATTTACGACAGGAATCTCGCTGCTCGACGGCTGCGCCGGGCTCGGCGGAAAAACCAGCCACCTGATCTCCTTGATGAACGATGTGGCCGGCAGCATAACTGCCGTCGAACCGGACCCCCGGCGCTACCGGCTTCTGCAGCAGAATCTGGCGGCATACAAAACTACAGAACGGGTCGAGGCGCATAACTCGACTCTGCAGGAGTTTGCCCGCACCAGTTCGAAAGACTACGACAGAATTCTGATCGATGCTCCCTGCTCGGGAACCGGCGTGATCGGTAAACACCCCGATATTCGCTGGAACAGGAGCGCAGATGACCTGGATCGGTATGCAGCCAGGCAGCGCGCCCTGCTGGACCGGGCTGCCGGTCTGCTCGCACCGGACGGCGTTCTGGTCTACGCCACCTGCTCCATTGAAGCCGAAGAGAACGAGCAGGTTGTGGAATATTTTCTTCAACAGCATCAGGATTTTCGACTCGACGACTGCAGCAGCTATCTTCCCGCAAGCTGTATCCCCCTTATTCGTGACGGCTGCCTGGCGCCGCTGCCGCACACCGGCATCGACGGATTTTTCAGTGCACGGCTGACCAGGAGGCGGTGACAGCGCCTTTTTCCTTTACGCTCGCCGTTGACCTGAGGTACATTCGGTTCTGTATCGTTACGATCAAACCAACACCAGACAAGAGACAGACTATGGCAGAGATACGAAGCACCATGGATATGGTCATGGAGCGGGCCGCGAAGCTCGCCGCCGAGGCCGAAGATACCTCTTCGGATGAAACCCTGCAGAACGAAGGGATGAGGCTGGCCGCCGCCTTTCTCAATGGAGAACAGGCCGATCTGATGGAACTCCTGGGAAGCAGGGCGCCCGATGAACAGATGGCGGTTCGTGGCGGGATGGCCAAAACCATGCTGAGAAATATCGTCCTGCCCCGGGACGAACCAATATCGCAGCAGTCGCTGCTCAGCCTCAAAGCCCTGAAGGAACTCAGCGGAGACTCCGCGGACATCTCCTCCATCTGTTCGGAGCTGCAGCAGATTCTCGAACAGTACGGACAACACCTGGAACAGGTCAAACAGCAGTTTGACGAGTCGATTCTCAACCAGCTCAAGATGCAGCTGCAGCAGCAGGGGATGGCCATCGATGATGAAATGGCTCTGAACCCGACCATGCACCCGCAGTATAATGAAGAGTGGTCCCGAACATCTGCCCAGCTGAACGGTCAGTACAACGACGCACTCGATCAGCGAAAGGCCCTGATCGGTCAGCGGTTCGGCATCTGAGATGGCAGCAACGCGCTCCCCGGCTCCCGTCATCGATTATCAAGCCCGAATCGACCGGCTCCAGAGCCGGCTCAGAAGAAAGAAGATCGAGGCGCTGCTGGTCAGCCGGCCGGAGAATCGTCGTTACCTGAGCGGTTACCGGGCTCCCGATCACGGCATCAACGAGACATCGGGGCTGCTGTTCATCCCCGCCCGCGGCAAGGCCCGCCTGTTGACCGACTTTCGCTACCAGCTCCAGGCTGAGCGCGAAACGGCCCTTGAGGTTCTGATCTACCGAAAAGGCGTCATGGCACTGCTGGACGACCTTGTTGGCGAAAGCGGTTTCAAGCGGCTGGCTTTCGAGAGCCACTACACGCTGCACAGCTCCAGCCAGAAACTGCAGAAAATGGCCGGCAAACGGCAGGCTGAGCTCGTGCCGATCAGCGATTTCGTAGAAAAGCAGCGGCTGATCAAGAGCGAGGCCGAGATCGAGCTGATGAAACGCTCCACAGCCTTGAACGAAGCGGTGTTCCGCTCTGTCCATCAGCGCTTGACGCCGGACATGACCGAAATCGAGCTGGCCTCGGCCATCGAGTCCAGGATGCGCCAGGTCGGCGCCGAGCGCCCCAGCTTCGACACCATCGTCGCTGCCGGCGAGAACGGGGCGCTGCCCCATGCCGTTCCGACCGACAGGCCGCTTGGAAAGAACACTGGCATCACCATCGACATGGGCCTGGTTTTGGACGGCTACTGCTCTGATATGACAAGAAATATCGTCATCGGCCAGGCCGACAAGACCTACCGGCAGATCCACCGCATCGTCCGCCAGGCCCAGCTGGCCGGCATCGCTGCGCTGAAGCCGGGGGCACTGATGAAGGATGTGGACAGGGCCGCCCGCAGCATCATTGCCGACAGCGGCAACGGCAGATATTTCGGCCACGCCCTCGGCCATGGCGTCGGTCTGGCCGTCCACGAAGCACCAGGCCTGTCATTTCGAAGCCGCCGCAAGCTGCAGCCCGGTATGATCGTTACCGTCGAACCGGGAATCTACATCCCCGGGTGGGGGGGCGTGCGGCTGGAAAATATCGCCGTCATCAGCAACGACGGCTGCGAAATACTCAACAGCGACAGCACCGGTCTCGATATCTGATCCGCCGCCCGAACCGGCTCGACCCAACACATAACAGCGTGCCATGAGACAATTTGTTATCGACGAATTATCGATCCTTGAAAGAGACAACCTGGAGTCCTACCTGAAAAGAAGTCTCAAGCCCGGGCCGATGGCCGGCATTTTCTGGATAGAACTCCCCGACGACCTGCTGGCCCAAGCGCAGCGGGGCCATGATCAGTGCGGCCCCTTTTACCTGGCCGTCGAAATCGAAGAAAAACGGCTCTGCTTCGAATTTCTGGTGCGCTCGAAAACCAACCTGCACTGCACCTGCATCGCCTATGCCACCCCGGTTCAGCGACAGTTCATCCTCGATTTCATCGACCGGATGCTGGCTGAGGAGCAGATCCGGGCCTGAGCGCTCACCACGCTGACCGGGCGCGGAACCGAAACTGCCTGAAGCTGCACCGGCACCGCTTTCCAGGCGGCTCAGCGCTCCTGCCGGGCAGGCACCACCAGCAGTCGCGGAATCAGGACCTCACGCGGCTGTTCGAGTATGAATTCGATGCAGCGGGCAATATCGTCGGCTTCGATCAAGCCGTTTTCCGGTTTGAACTTTTTCTCTTCCGGCCAGTGGCTGAACAGCTCCGTTTTTGTCCGACCGGGCTCGATGGCGGTGACTTTGACACCGGTACCGGCCAGTTCCATTCTCAGCGCATCGGTAAACGCCTCAACGGCGAATTTGGTGCCGTTATAGGCGCCGATTTGCGCAAACGCCTTCAAGCCGGCCAGGCTCGACGAGTTGATCAGAAAGCCGCTGCCCCGTTCTTTCATGTGGCGCAGGACCAGATAGCTCATCCGCACCACTGACTCGAAATTGAGCCGAACCATGCTGCACAGCTCCTCCACGTCGACCTCGTCTATCGCGCCGATGTGCATTACCCCGGCATTGTTGAACAGGATATCGACCCGGCCGAATTCCGAAAAAGCCGTATCAAGGATATTCTGCGGGGTCTGGGGATCGATCATGTCACCGACGACACATACCGCACTGTCCAGCTCTGCGGCGAAGGCCTCCAGTTTCTCCCTGCTCCGGGCATTCAGCACAAATCTGACGCCGGCCCGGTTGAGCCTCCTGGCTGTGGCCATTCCGATTCCCGAGCTTGCCCCGGTGATCACCATCACGCTGTCCTTTAGATTCATGGTTGTTGTCCTCCTCTGGTTGCCTGTTCTCAGTTGATTTTTGTCACACCGCTCCCCGATGCTTATAGCTTTATGAAGATGTTTTCAGGCTCGATCAAGCGATTATTAAATCTATCAATTGCGTGTTTTTTTCAAGCCCTTTCTGTTATGCTATCGCCTATGAAATCTGTTTTCCTGCCCATCCTCCTGCTCCTCTTTGTCGGCTGCGCCACCAGCCCCACCGGCCGGTCTCAGCTGATGCTGGTTTCTCCGGAGCAGGCCATTGTCGCTTCCCAGAAGGCTTACGCCCAGACCATAACTCCCCTGAGCCGGGAAGGCAGGGTGGACTCCAACCCGGTGGTGGCCGAGCGGGTGCGCAACATTACCGGCCGTATCATCTACCAGGCAATCCAGTTGTATCCCCATTCCCAATCATGGGACTGGAGCATCAAAGTGATCGATGACCCTGACATGATCAATGCCTGGTGCATGGCCGGCGGCAAGATGGCCATTTACACCGGCCTGCTCAACAAGGTGGAACCGACCGACGACGAGCTGGCTCAGGTCCTGGCCCATGAAATCTCCCATGCCCTCGCCAACCATACGGCCGAAAGAATGTCCATTGCCCTGGCCTCCCAGCTTGGGGTGCTCGGCATCGGCCTCGCCACCAGAAACAGCGACTATGGAGCAGCGGCACTGAGCGGCAGCGCGCTGGCGGCAATGCTGGCCATTCAACTGCCGAACAGCAGAACTTCAGAGGAAGAAGCCGACCTGATGGGCATGGAACTTGCCGCCCGGGCCGGGTACAACCCCGAAGCGGCGGCAACCCTCTGGCAGAAAATGGAAAAAGCCGGCGGCCGCGGGCCGGTTGAGTTTCTCTCCACCCACCCGTCTCCGTCGAACAGGCAGAGCACCCTGAGAAACGCGGCGCCCCGCTACATGGCTCTCTACCAGGACCCGCGCTACCGGCCTGTCTACCAGTTCAGAAATTAAGCACGGCGGCCAGATGCACATCGTTACCACCCATAAAAACACCGATTTCGATGCACTGGCCTCGGTCATCGGCGCCACCCTGCTCTTTCCCGACTCGGTGGGGGTGATCCCCACCTCGGTAAACAACAATGTGGCCAAGTTTCTGTCAACCCACAAGACGGCCTTTGACCTCATCCTTCCCCGCGAAGTCGCCTTCGACAAAGTGACCCGGCTGACCATCGTCGATACCGATCAATGGCGCCGGCTGGAGATGCTTGACCGACTCAAAAAACGTGATAATCTTGAGATTTTTCTCTATGATCATCACCTGAACGGCGGCGATATCCAAGCTGATTTTCGCTGTCAGGAAGCGGTGGGGGCCACGGTCACGCTGCTGGTCAGGGAAATGAAACGGCGGGAGATGAGTCTCAATCCGCTGACCTCGACCGTCATGCTGATCGGGCTCTATGAAGATACCGGTCATCTCAGCTATCCGTCCACCACCCCGGAGGACGCGGCCGCCGCCGCATATCTGCTTGAAAACGGGGCCGACCTCAATGTTGCCTCGTTTTTTCTGAATCCTCCCTATGAAAAGGTACAGCGGGATATCTTGCTGACCATGATCCAGAATACCGAAAAAATTTCGCACGACAACCTGACAATCGGTATCAATATCCTCAAGCCGGACAAGAAAGTACCGATGCTGGCGGCCATGGTCAGCATGTACCGCACGATTATCAACGCCGATGCCGTTTTCGTCATCTGCGTCAACGATGAAAAATCATGCACGATCATCGGCCGCAGCGGTGCCGCCAGGATCATCAATGTGGGCCATATCCTCGAAAATTTCGGCGGCGGCGGGCACCCCGGAGCCGGCTCGGCGACGACCAGAAACGGAGATTACCAGCCTGGCCAGATCAAGCAGAAACTGATGGAACTGATCAGGAAGAGCAAAGGCGGCGGGGCTACCATTGCCGACCTCATGTCTTTTCCGGTCACCTTTGTCGACGGCTCGACCCCGATGCACAAAGTCCGGAAGATGATGCAGAGCCTGAAGATCAGGGGCATCCTGGTCGGCAGCGAGGATAGCCTCGAGGGCATCATCGTTCTCTGGGACCTCAAGAAACTGACCCTGGAAAAACAGTGGAAAAGCCCGGTGAAGGCTTTCATGGCCCGTGATGTGGCAACGATCCCTCCGGACTACAAGCCAGGCCAGGCTGCCCAGCTGATGATCGAAAAAAACATCGGTCACCTGCCGGTATGCCATAACGGTAAAACCATCGGCATCGTCACCAGAACCGACATCCTCACCTACTTCTACGGGCTTCTGCCCGATTAGCCTGCCCTTGCGGTAACAGTCGATCCTGGTCAGATCCTTTTTCTCAGTGCAACAGCACTGATGTCATCGAATATCTTGAAACGTGGATAGCGGAGGCAGGCCCGGTCGCTGCGCTGCAGCCGGCGGATATGGTCCCTGATTCCCCGCAGGCCGCCGCTCTGGTAGAGCTGCATGAGCTGCTCCGTATCGAGCGGGGTCCCGGGTGAGCTTGAGGGTGGAAAGAGTCCGTCCGAGAACAGCAGAAGAGCGCTTATCTGATCGTTTTCAAGGCAGCCGCAGGACAAAAAATCCATGGCCGCATCCTCGCCGTTCAGGACACCGAATTCCCGGTTCATGGCGCGTCGTACCGAAACGATGTCATCTGCCAGCTCCTGGTGAATTGTCCCTGCTGCGCCGGGGCCGATCCGCTGCCAGCGCTGCAGCACCGCTTCGTCATGATTGGGCAGCGGATGAAGCAGGCGCCTGCTGCCGTCGGCATGCAGGGCCACGATCGCACAATCGCCGATCTGGCACCATCGTACGGTCCGGGAATCGATCTGCACGGCAGCGAAACTGGTTGACCAGAGCTGCTCCCGGCAACTGGTGTCGACCTGCTCGCTGATCATAGCCTCCCTGATCGCCTTGTTGGCCGCCCGGGCCGATGCCGCCAGGTCCCGGTCAGGGTCGGCAGCAAAGACCGAGGCAGTGATTGCCGCCGCTTTCTGCCCACCACTGCTGTCTGACTCCGCACCACTGGCGCGTGCTGTGTCCAGGCTGGTGGCTCCGTCACAGACAATGGAGAGCCGGCTGGTCGCCCACAGAGCGTCCTCATTGATCAGAGTACTGCCCTGTTCGAGCAGGGTCTCATCAACCTCAAAGGGCAGGAAGCCGCAGTCCGGCTGTACTGGCAGGAGTTGCTCGAGTCCGCCCGAAAGGCCGGCAGGTTGATATTCTGGTATGGTTTCCAAGCGATGGTAGATGATCATTTTTCCAATTCGATAGTATTCGCATCACCCTAATAGTGGCGCACAAATGAATCAAATTGGAAGATCGGATCAGTCGATAACAAACAATCGAGAACCCCGATAGCGGGCACTGCCCGCAGTCCGGCCGGACCACAGGCAGTGCTGCTCAGATGCAGGGGGAAACGGGCTGATCTCAGGAGAGCGCCTTCTTGCCTTCTGCGGTTACACCGTATTTGCAGCGAACCGGGCTGTCCACCAGACCCTGCTTTTTCAGTGTCGTAATCTTGCTGCTGACGACCTTCTTGTCGAGCCCGGTGGCCTCGACAATGTCCTTTGAACCGCAGGGGCCGCCGATTTTGATCAGGGCCTCGAGTATTTTTTTCTGTTCCGCTGTCATATCAGCCATGTCGGTTCTCCGTTTTCTGCGGGGATTTTTCTCTGCACGATGAGCAGATACCCTTGAACTCAACCCGATACCCGGTTATCCGATACCCTTTGTCAGAGCCAATGGTTGCCTGGTTGAGCAGATTGCGGTCAAACTCTATATTATCCACCCGGTGGCACTGCAGGCAATAGATGTGGTCATGGGGGTGAACATCGGAGTCAAACCGTTTCTGGCGGCCGCTGATCTCGAGTTTGGTGATCATGCCGGCTTCCGACAAGGTCTCCAGATTCCGATAGACGGTAGCCAGACTGATGCGCGGCATAAACTTTCTGACCCGCTCATAAAGCTCGTCGGCGCTCAGGTGCTGTCGGCTTTGCTGTAGTTCGGCCAGAATGATCTCGCGCTGGCTGGTCATTCTCATCGGTAGTTTGCGCCCCTATATTAGTAATGATAATCAATTCTAACTGGTAATGGCGGGACTGTCAATCCTGACGCCAACGGTAAAAATTTTCTTGAAAATCTGCTCAAAAAGACCGAAATGAGGTTTCCCTGTTCGTCAATTGCATTTTTCTGCTTATGATTATGCCCATGCCGATTCTTGAAGTCCATAACCTCAGTAAACAATACAAAGAGGTCATCGCGGTAAAGGATGTCTCCTTTACGGTCGAACAGGGCAGCTGCTTCGGGCTGTTGGGCCCCAACGGTGCAGGCAAGACCACGACCATGGAAATGGTCGAAAATATCATCGAACCCACAAACGGTAGGATCCTCTATCGGGACAAGCCCCGAAACGAGTCATTTCGCCAGGAAATCGGCATCCAGTTTCAGCACACCTCTCTGTTGAATTTCCTGACGGTTAAAGAAACCCTGCTCTGTTACCGGCAGCTCTACGAGACCCCTGCAGACTTTGACTGGCTGGTCGAACGCTGCGACCTCAAAGCACTTCTCGGGCAGCGCAACAACCAGTTATCCGGGGGGCAGTATCAGCGGCTGATGCTGGCCCTGGCCCTGGTCAACCGGCCCGAGCTGATCTTCCTCGACGAACCCTCGACCGGCCTCGACCCCCAGTCCCGCCGTTACCTGTGGGAGATCGTCAACGACATCAAGACGGACGGCAAGACGATCATCATGACCACCCACTCGATGGAGGAGGCCCAATACCTCTGTGACACCATTGCCATCATGGACAACGGAGAAATTATCGCCGAAGGCAGCCCGGCACGATTGATCGCCACCCACTGCAGGACCAGCACGATCACCCTGCCGGCCCCCCGGCAGAGAGAAGGTCTCAAGGGCCTCGGGTTCGACTTCCAGATAAACGGAGCGTCGGTCATATTCAGGACCGACAATGTCGATACGCTCCTGCCGCTGCTGGTCGATTCCGGCATCGATCTCTCCGAGATGCGGATTCAGTCACCCAATCTTGAAGATGTTTTCCTGAGACTGACCGGAAAGCAGTTGAGGGACTGATGAAAATGCGTCTGCAGAGAATATGGGTGATGTTCAGGGCCAGGAACAAAGAATTCTTCAGAGACCGGGCCGCCTTCGGCTGGAATTTCGCCTTCCCGTTTTTAATCATCGTCGGCTTCGGCATCATTTTCAGCGGTGAAAACATACAACGGTACAAAATCGGCGTTTTTCCCCAGACAGGCGAAGCTGTCGGTTTTTCCGACTCAACAATCCCGGCCCATTTCCAGAATGACCCGGCCGTCGACCTCGTGCCGATCGTCGATCAGGACACCGGCTTAAAAAAAATAGCACATCACAAAATCGACCTGTTGATCGACGGCGCCTCGGCAGAGAACCGCTACTGGGTCAATGACGCCTCCCCGAAAGGCAGGATTGCAGAACAGCTCTTTCTGTCAGCCACCATGCCCCGGGACAGCTTCAAGGCCTCCAGAAACGTGGTCGACGGCGCCCGGGCCCGCTATATCGACTGGCTTTTCCCCGGCATCATGGCCATGAACATGATGTTTTCGGCCCTCTGGGGCGTTGGCTATGTGGTGGTCCGCTATCGTAAAAACGGCGCGCTCAAGCGGCTCAAAGCCACGCCGCTCAACGCTTTTGAATATCTGAGTGCCCAGATGCTGTCGCGGATCTTTCTGCTGATGTTCACCTTCTGTGTTGTCTGGTTCGGGTCCGACCTGCTTTTTGATTTCCGAATGCAGGGCTCGCTGCTGCTCTTCCTGTTCACCTTCTTCCTCGGTGGACTCAGCCTCTGCTCCATCGGTCTGCTGCTGGCTGCACGGGGCACGAGTGAGGAATTTGCCAGCGGCACACTCAACTTCATCTCCTGGCCAATGATGTTTCTCTCCGAGGTGTGGTTCTCGATCGAGGGGGCGCCGCAATGGGTCCAGCAGATCAGCTGGCTGTTTCCCTTAACCCACCTGCTCAAGGCCGCCCGGAAAGTGATGAACGAAGGGGCGACCTTGGTCGACATCCAGCTCGAATGTTCGCTGATGGTGCTCACCACGCTCGTTTTTCTGATGCTGGCAGCCCGAATTTTTTCCTGGGTGGAATAGTGATGAAGAGCTGCCTGGTCGACGCCCATCTGCACCTGCAGGACCCGCGCTTTGCCGGCTCAGCGGCAGATCTTGTCAGTCGGGCGGAGGAGCGCGGGGTAACCCGGCTGTTCTGCAACGCCGTGGACGAAACGGACTGGCCGCTGATCGGTGAACTGGCCGCTGCACACCCTTCGGTCGTCCCCTTTCTGGGCATCCACCCCTGGCGCAGCGATTCGGTCAGTGCAGGCTGGCAGGATCGCTTGATCGGTATGGCCGAGCGTTTCACTCGTTTCGGCGGTATCGGTGAAATCGGTCTGGACAGGAGCTGTCCGATCGATCTCACGCTTCAGGCAGCCCTCTTTTCAGCCCAGCTCGAACTGGCCGCTGCACACGGCTGGCCGGTCACGGTTCACTGTGTCCGAGCCTGGGGCCCTCTGGTCGAAACCCTTACCAGATTGAGTAAAGACCAGATGCTGCCGAAGACGATGATTCACGCCTACAACGGCTCGACCGAAACCATGAAGCAGCTGACCGGGCTGGGCTGCTATATCTCCTTTTCAGAAGCACTGTCAATCCCGGGACAGACCGGGCTGCGCGAAACCTTCGTTCAGACACCGCGCCATCTGATGCTGCTGGAAACTGACGCCCCCTATGACAAAAATCCCGATGCTCCCGGTAAAACAGCCGGGCGCACCTTCAACGAGCCGGCAGACGTGGCCGCGCTTTACGGCTATGGTGCAGACCTTCTGTCCCTGAGCAGCCGCCACCTCGGTTCAACTATCTGGAACAATGCAACGCTTTTCACGAACGAAAATGCTCCTCGGTGAGGCAGCCTTCGAACTGCTCAGCAACAGCCATGTTGCGGTGGCCGGTCTCGGGGCCGTCGGCGGCTATGCGGTTGAAGGGCTGACCCGGGCCGGGGTCGGCAGACTGACCCTGGTCGATTTCGACACCATACAGCCGACCAATGTCAATCGCCAGATATTGGCCCTGGAGTCGACCATGGGGCGACCCAAAGTGGAAGCGGCCGCCGAACGGGCCAGCGATATCAACCCCGCCTGCCGGATCGAACCCCTGCAGCTGTTCATCGACGATGACAGCGCCGGCCAAATCATCAGCCGCTCCCCTGATGTGATAATCGATGCGATCGATTCGCTGAACCCCAAGGTGCAGCTGCTCAGGGCCTGCCACCGGAGCACCATACCCACATTTTCCTCAATGGGGGCGGCGCTGCGAACAGACGCCCAGGCCATACGGGTGGGGGACCTGTCCGAGTCGAACCACTGCCCGCTGGCCAAACGGGTGCGCAAGCGGCTCAGAAGAGACAATATCGTTTCCGGCATTACCTGCGTCTACTCGGTAGAGCCGGTCACCTTCGACTACACCCGGGAAATAGAGGAGGAGCTGGTCGAAACGGGGAGCGACCGGGGCAGGCAAAGAAACGTGCTGGGCAGCCTGCCGACCATTACGGCCATTTTCGGTCTGGTGCTGGCCAATGAAGTCATCAAGACAATCTGCGCCAGATCATGATCAGGCTCTTCGTCGGCATTGCTCTGCCAGCAACCGTCCGCAGGCTGCTCAGCAACCTGGGGGCTACCGTCCCCGGAGCGCGGCCGGTGCCTGAAGAACAGATTCATCTGACCCTGCGTTTTATCGGCGAAATCGAGGCCGGGCTTTTTCTTGACATCAAGGAACGGCTCGAAGAACTCGACTCCAACCCCCTGACTACCGGTATCAGAGGGGTCGGCCACTTTCCTCCCCGGGGAAAGCCCCGAGTTATCTGGGCCGGGCTGGAGTCGGCTGGAGATATCATAATCCTGCGAAACAGGATCAACTATCTGCTCAAACTTGCCGGCATCGAACCGGAGCGGAGGAAATTTCACCCCCATGTGACCCTGGCCAGACTCAAGGACAGCGCCCCGGAGCGGGTGGCCGCCTTTCTTCAGACCAACGCCCTGCTGAATTCCCCCCCGTTCGTCGTGGACCAGGTCCATCTCTATTCGAGCCGGCTTCACCCCGATGGTGCCGTGCACACCGTCGAGGCCGCTTATCCGCTGTCAGCCGCTGGTGCTTCCCGTCCCCGCGAAGAATGAATCAGCAGCAGCATGGCCGTCAGCGTCAGTACGATGCCCGGCATGACCCGCAGCGGCGGCCAGCCGTGGCCGAGCAGGAAATTGAGGATCATGACCAGAAGCGGATAGAGGTAGGAATAAGAGATCGTCCTGGTCGGACCGATCATTTTCGTCCCGTACTGGGTGATATAAAAAGTTACCACGGTGGAGAACAGGGCCAGATAGGCAATCCACAGCCAGACAGCCGGTCCGGTGCCGGCCACTGAGACAGACCCCAGTTTGTAGACCACTGCCGGCAGCATCCACAGGCAGCCGCTGACCAGCACCCAGAAAGTCATCACTTCAAGCGGCTCTCCCCGGTGCACCAGCCTGACCAGCGGCGTGTACAGGGCCATGGCCAGACAGCCCCCGAAAAAGATCAGATCGCCCCGATTCCAGGCCAGGGAGACAAGCAGTCCGAGATCCCCCCTGAAAATCACCCAGAGCGCACCGACAAGCCCGGTAATCAGGGCCAGCAACAGGCTCCGGATGATCCGTTCGCGGTTGATCAGGCTCGCATACAGGGCTGAAATAACCGGAACCAGGGTGAACAGCACGCTGATATTGAGTGATGAGGTGAAGCGCAGTGACATGAACATGGACCAGAAGAAAATGACCAGACAGCCGCTGATGCAGCCATAACGTAAAAACGCGGACAGTTTGATTTTCAACCCCTGCCTGAAGGCGACCAGCGGAAGCAGGATCAGGGCCGCCATCAGAAACCTGACAAAGGTAAGGACCATCGGGTCGAGGCTCTCAGTGATCAGCTCGGCAACGATAAAGGAAGTCGAAACGATGGTGGTGCTGAACAGCAGCAGAAGATGAACCCTCATATTTCCAATGGCTTGGCTATTATTCATCAATTGTGCCCGGGGTTAAAAGGATCCCTGTCGACGGCCCTGGGGGCAAGGGGCTGCCGACGGCCGTTCCCGGCATCGGGGAAACGGAAATGTTCGACCCATTGCTTCGGTCCTGCTCAGGCACTATAGTAATGGTCATCGTTCATTCAACCAAGACTGTTTTCAAACCAGGGGAGCCCATCGTGGAAGTGATCATTGTCGTGGCTGTCGCCAAAAACAACGTCATCGGCCGTGACGGCAGGCTGCCCTGGCATCTGCCCTCGGACCTTCAGCACTTCAAAGAGACCACCATGGGTTTTCCGCTGATCATGGGACGGAAAACGTTCGAGTCGATCGGCAGACCGCTTCCCGGCCGTGACAATATCGTCCTGACCAGGGACCGGTCCCTGAAAATCCCCGGATGCATCGTCGTGCACAACCTCGAAGACGCCATCGCGCATTGCACCGATGAGAAGCTTTTCATTATCGGCGGGGCTGAAATCTTCAATGCCGCCCTGCCGATGACCGACACCATCATCGTTACCGCGCTGGAACGCGAGGTCGAGGGCGACGTCTATTTCGATCCCATCGACGCCGATTTATTCGATCTCGTCGACTGCAAAGAATTCGATATGGAAGAACCCTATCAGATACTGCGTTACGAACGCAAAAAAATCGCCCAGGCTGCCTGAGGCTGCTGTCCGCGGCTCTGCACCTTCCTGAATCCGGCGGCTCCGCTGAAGCGGACGGAGGATCTTCCAGGCCTCCGGTAAATCGTTTTATCAATCAGTCAGGCTCGTGCATCGACGATCCAGCCGGAGCCTTCTATTTCACTGCAAAAGTCGATTGACAAAGACGCGCTGCCCGGCTAGTGTATCGTTACACTAATCGTCCATATTCAGTTGGGGAAAACCGGTATGGCCCGAACCACCATTGCCGACGTCGCCCGCCTGGCAGATGTTTCCGCCAGCAGTGTTTCCAATGTGCTCAACGGCAGGTCGCAGCGCATGCGGCCGTCTACCCAGAAGCGTATTCAAGACGCCATCGACAAGCTCGGATACACCCCGAGTTTAGCCGCCCGGCAGCTCAAAACCGGCCATTTACCCTTTATCGGCCTGATGGTTCCATCCGTCGCCGACCCGTTTTTCGGTTCCTTTGCCCGCTATGTCGAAGAGGCTGCCTCGAAAAATAACTACCAGGTTCTTCTGGGAAACAGCGACCGCGACCGGGAGCGCGAAAGAAAATATGCGGAGATGCTCTGGGGGTCAGGTGTCCAGGGCATCATCTTCGGCTCCTCCCTGGTAAGGTTCGACCACCTCGAGCATCTCTTCCAGGAGGGGATGCACTTCGTTTCATTTTATCGGTCGACCCACAGCGACGACGGCTTTATTGCCGACACGATCGGGGTGGACAATATCCAGGCGACCCGGCTGCTCACCAAACATCTTCTCGGATTGGGCCACCGCAGAATCGGCTTTATTTCGGGGCCAACGGACATGATCTGCCGTCTGGATCGTCTCCAGGGTTATTACGAAACCCTGCGTGAAAACGGTATCGACATCGATCCCGAACTCATCTGGGAAAGGGGCTCCAGCAGTTTCAGTTCCCATTCAGCCATCGAGCTGGGCAGGCAGGGTGCCACTTACCTGCTCAGCCTGCCCGAGCCGCCGTCGGCGATCATCGCCATCAACGACATGCACGCTTTCGGGGTGTGCGCCGGTGCCCGTGACCTGGGTGTATCCATACCCGAAGAGCTGTCGGTGGCAGGCATCGACGACATCATGGTGACCGGCGTCTCTGTTCCGCCACTGACCACGATAAACCAGCCAATCGAAGATATCGCCCGATTGTCGGTGGAGCGGATCATCGTAAGAATGGAAAACGGCTCTGCCGGCGAAACGATCCACCGGATTCTTCCCTCCACCCTGATCGTGCGTGAATCGACCGCCCGCCCTCCAGCAAGGCCGTCGAGATGAGGAGATGTCCCACTATTCGTCCAGACAGCGGCAGCCCCCGGATCATCAGGCCCGGACGGTCCTGTGGACCCGGCTCCAGGCTGTTGGTTGGATATTATGGAGGCAGTTGAGATCAATAAAAAAAGGAGGACATATCAGACCAGTAATGTGTTACATTTCACCGTGCGAACCCGCTCAGAACAATGTCACTGAACGGGGCTCGTTGTTATTTCCAATCCGAGGGGGGGTCCCTCACCAAAAAAGGAGGAGATTATGAAATTACTATCAAAAGTCGCCCTGGCAATCACTGCAGCGGCAGTGGTCATCGGTTTTTCCTTCAGCGTCCAGGCCAAGGAGTGGCGGGGCTGGAATATTCACGTTCCCGGCTATCCGAACACGGTGGCCATGGACAAGTTCGCCGAGCTGCTCAAGGAAAAATCAGGCGGCCGGATGACGGTCAAGATGTATCACTCCGGCACCCTGGGCAGCCAGCCCGACGCCATCGAACAGCTGCGTATCGGTGGAATCGAAATCGGCAACTTCAACCTGGGACCGCTGGGCCCCATTGTTCCTGAAGCCAACGTCGTATCGCTGCCGTTCATCTTCAAGGATGTCGATCATATGTGGCGGGTCCTCGACGGTAAACCCGGCGACATGATCAACGAGGGTATGACCAAATACGGAATCGTGCCGCTGGCCTGGTACGATGCCGGATCACGCTCATTCTACAACTCCCAGAAACCGATCATGGCACCTGAGGACGTTAACGGAATGAAAGTCCGGGTCATGAATAACGACCTCTACTCCGGCATGATTGCAGCCCTGGGCGGTAACCCCTCGCCGATGGCCTTCGCCGAGGTATACCAGTCACTGAAGACCGGCGTCGTCGATGGTGCTGAAAATAACTGGCCGTCCTACGAGTCAACCGGGCATTTCGAAGTAGCGCCCTTCTATTCACTGTCCCAGCATCTGATCATTCCCGAGACGCTGTGCATCAACGCCAAGGTATACCAGAGCCTCAGCCCCGAAGATCAGAAGATCCTCAAGGAAGCTGCGGTTGAGTCGGCAATGTTGCAGCGCCAGCTCTGGAAGGAAAGGGAAAAAGCCAGTGAGGAAAAAGTTCTGGCCGGTGGCGTCAAGTTCAATGAAATTGCGGACAAGAGCGCTTTCCAGGCTGCCATGAAACCTGTCTATGACAAATATCTGGAAGCCAACCCGACCCTTAAACCGCTGGTTGAAATGATTCAGAACACTCCGTGATCCATGGATAAAACGCTCACCGGAGCAATGCTGCCCCGGTGAGCGTTTTTTGGTTCTGATTACTCTACCGGCCCACGCTCACTTTTTCTGAAACAGACTCACATGGCCCCGGAACAACCGCTCAACTCCAGATCTGCGTTTGACAGGCTGCTCGATTTTTTCTGTCAGATCATTATCATCATCACCGGCACCATGCTCTGTGTGCTGACCGTGATCTTCGGCTGGCTGGTGTTCGGCCGCTATGTATTGAACGCCACACCGACCTGGGTGGAGCAGGTTTCCCTGCTGCTGATCGTCTATATCGGTTTTCTGGGAGCCTCGGTCGGTGTCCATAAAAAGACCCACCTGGGCGTAGCGGTTTTTCGCGAAATGAGCCCGCCGCCCATCCAGCGGCTGTTCGACTTTCTCACCCACATGCTGCTGACACTCTTTGGGCTTATCATGATCATCTACGGCTACAAATTAACCGCCTTCAAATGGGCAACGGCAATTCCGCTGATCAACGTTTCCGAGGGGCTGCGCGCACTGCCCATTTTTATCAGCGGCATTTTCATCTTTCTCTTTTCCATCGGCCACCTGATTCATTTTTTCCAGAACAAAGAAACCAGTCAACCGGAATAGCCAGGATTAACAACTATGGGTCTGCTTGTCTTAATTGGGGTATTTGCGCTCTGCGTGGTCATCGGCATGCCGGTGGCATTCGCACTCGGTGTTGCTTCGGTGGCAACCTTTTTCGTCGAAGGGCTGCCGATGATGATCGCCTTTCAGAGAATTATCTCGGGCATCTCCATTTACGCCCTGATGGCAATCCCGTTTTTTATCTTTGCCGGTGAACTGATGTTTCACGGCGGCATCGCCATGCGGCTGGTCCGCTTCGCCTCATCGGCCGTCGGGGCCGTGCGCGGCGGACTCGGTATCGTCAACGTCTTCTCATCGATGCTTTTCGGCGGCATTTCAGGCTCGGCCATCGCCGATATCTCGGCGCTCGGATCGATCCTGATCCCGGTGATGAAGGAAAAAGGCTATGATGACGACTACGCGGTCAACGTCACCGTCACCTCGTCACTGGCCGGCATCATCATTCCCCCGAGCCACAATATGATCCTTTACGCAGTGGCCGCGGGTGGAGGCATATCGATTACCAAGCTGTTTCTGGCCGGCTTTTTACCCGGTGTGCTGATGTGTATCTGCCTGGCTGCGGTAGCCTACCTGGTGGCTGTCAAGCGGGGCTATGCCTCTGAGAAATTTCCCGGATTTTTCATTTTATTCCAACATTTTATATTTGCCTTACCGGGTCTGATGACGGCTGTGATCATTGTCGGCGGGGTGCTCAGCGGCATCTTCACCGTTACTGAATCGGGCGCTTTCGGGACAATCTATGCCTTTCTGGTAACCATCATCGTCTACCGGGCCCTGACCTGGGAAAAATTCAAGCTGGCCGTGGTCAACTCGGTCAAAACCACGGCCATGGTAATGATCCTCATTGCCTGCGCAGGAGCCTTTGCCTACCTGCTCACCTTCTACCAGGTGCCGACCAGGATGTCGGAACTGCTCACCGGGATTTCGGAAAACCCGATCGTCATCCTGCTGATGATCAACCTGATGCTGCTGCTGCTGGGGATGATCATGGATATGGCGGCGCTTATTCTGATCTGCACCCCGATATTTCTGCCCATTGCCATCTCCATCGGCATCGATCCCTACCAGTTCGGTATGATTCTGCTGATGAATCTGGGCCTGGGGCTGTGCACCCCGCCGGTGGGTTCCTGCCTGTTCGTCGGCTGTGTGGTGGGACAGGTCAAGATCGAGGATGCGGTCAAGACCATCTGGCCGTTCTACATCGCTATTCTGATTGCCCTGATGCTGGTCTCTTTCGTACCGGCCATCTCGCTGACACTGCCCAACCTGATCGGCTGACGCCCATAAGCGAAAGCCGGCGCGGACCCGACCCTGCGGCTGACGGGCCGCAGTTTGTCTGCAGTTCAGGCGCCCAGTGAGACGATCAGTCCATATGCAGGCCGCCGTTGATGTCGACGATTTCCCCGGTAATGAAACCGGAGAGCGGGGAGACCAGAAACGACACCACGTGGGCCACCTCTTCCGCCTCACAGAAACGGCCGACCGGGATCTGGTCCAGCAGGTGCTGCTGCTGCTTTTCATCAAGAAAATCGGTAACCATCGGTGTCCTGATGTAGGCGGGGGCGACCCCGTTGGCCGTCACCCCGAACGGTGCCGCTTCCCGGGCAATGGACAGGGTCAGGGCGGTGAGGCCTCCCTTGGAAGCGGTATAGGACGTTCCGGCGGTCAGACCGCCGGTCTTCATGGCCAGTGAGCTGATATTGACAATCCGGCCCCAGCCCCGATTTTTCATCGACTCGAGCCACTCGCGACAGAGGTAGAAAGCGCTGTCCAGGTTTACCGACAGCAGGCTCCGCCACTCTTGGTCGCTGGTTTCAGACAGCTTGCAGTTAGACAACAGCCCGGCATTGTTGACCAGAACCGAGACGTCGCCGTGGCTCCGCCTGATTTCTTCGCAGGCGGCGCTGATATCACCGGGCCTGGCCAGGTCGAGTTTCAGCGGCAGGGCAGCTGCGCCCAGTCGCTGCGCCTGGTGTTCGAGTTTATCCCGGTCCAGGTCGACCATCACCACCCGATAGCCGTCACCGATCAGCGCTGTGCTGATTGCCAGTCCAAGCGCCCCCGCCGCCCCGGTGACCAGTGCCAGTTTCTGCTGATCGACACCGGGACCGTTGCTCATCTGAGGGCCTCCATGGCCACATGGTCCATGTCGTCGAAAGCCTGGTTTTCTCCGGCCATGCCCCAGATGAACGAGTATGAAGCGGTACCGACGCCGGAGTGGATCGACCAGCTTGGCGAGATAACCGCCTGCTCGTTTCCGACGATCAGGTGCCTGGTCTCCTGGGGCTCGCCCATCAGGTGAAACACGCGCTGGCCGTCATCGATATCGAAATAGAAATAGGCCTCCATGCGCCGCTGGTGGGTGTGGGTCGGCATGGTGTTCCAGACCGAACCCGGCTCCAGCACCGTCATGCCCATCACCAGCTGGCAGCTCTGAACCCCGCCGGGATGGATGTATTTGTTGATGGAGCGGCGGTTGCAGGTAGCCCCATCCCCGAGAACGACAGGCTCGATTTCCGCCGCTTTTATTGTGGCCGATGCGTAGCTCTTGTGGGCCGGAGCACTGAGCATATAGAAACGGGCCGGGTTGGCGCTGTCGACGCTGCTGAAGGTGATCGACTCGACCCCCATTCCCAGGTAGAGACCGTCGCGGTTCGGCACCTCCCAGTCTGTACCGTCACCACTAACGATGCCGTCGCCGCCGACATTGATCAGGCCAAGTTCCCGCCGTTCAAGCAGAAACGCAGCCCCGATAACGGCCGGGTCTATGGTGAGCGATACCGGGCTCTGGGGGCAGACACCGCCGACGATCAGGCGGTCGAAAAAGGAATAGACCAGCCGGGGCCGGTTCACCGCAAACAGGTCGTCGATCAGGAACTGATCACGCATCTCATCGGTGTCAAACAGTACAAAATGGTCCGGGTGGACCGGGTGTCTTATCTCCATCTCTTTCTCCTCCACTATCGATACCAACGGTTATTTGAGAAAATCTTCCCGTAGCGGGGTAAAACAGTCGACCAGCCGGACGTGCTCGCTCAGGAGTTGAACGGTATGCTCCACATTGGGGGCAACGGTGAACATGTCGCCCGGTCCGAGCTGCTCCTTTTCATCCCCGATGTGCACGATGAGTTCCCCGGTTACCACATAGGACATCTGTTCGTGCGGATGGGAGTGAGGCGGGTCGGGTGTTGATGTCGGCCCGTCGTTGAAGTCGATGACCACCGTCATCAGGGTTTCGGTGTGGCCGAGATAACGCTCGCGCTTTTCTCCGATCGACTCGCGCACAGCCTCCTGCTGTTTGATGAAACTCATAGCTGCCTCCTTGTTTTATTTAATGGTTTAAACCAGTTGTCAGTAATGATTGCAGCCCCCGGACAGCTTCTTTCCGGCCGCCGGCAGGCAGAGAATATGATAGATATATCTCATCTCATATAGTATAGAAATCATAATCGGTTCGATACACCCTCATTGGTCTGATCGATCATCACTTTTGAGCTTCACTGACAGGTGATACGCTGTTGATGGATGCAGGCTCAACCTGATCTGTTTCGTTTCCGTCCGTAAACGAGGAATTTTTCTTCAAGATCGAGGCATGCGAGAAATTTTACTGCAGGCATATAGTTGATATTGCGAGGATAAAATTTCGGGCACAACGAAGATATTGAACAAAAGGACCGTTTCCGGATGGGAACTTTCAATATCCGGCAGGGCACCGGCTGGCGCAGCCTTGATGAGCGCCCGTCAACAAATCAGAGTGGATACCAGCAGGAACCGGTCCGGACGCTGCCCCGTCTGTTTCACTGCAATCGATACCGACATTTTCAACACGAGACCTTCAACAGATAACTATCTGAGCTGACCGGAAATGATACGATGACACAGATTATAAACGGGTTTGGGGATTCTGAACAGGTACTGAAGCCGGAACAGATTAGTGAAATCATCGCCGCCACGCTGCCGGCTGAGAAGGTCCGGGGCAGGCGCATCCTGGTTCTGACGCCCGATACCACCAGAACCTGCCCGCTTCCTGAAATGGTCCACTCCCTGCAGGAGATAGTCGGCGGCGAGGCTGCCCGGCTGGACTTCATGGTCGCCCTGGGCACCCACACCCCCCTGGACGAAGAGCAGATCCTTCGCCTCTACGGCATCGATGAGCCGGAACGCTACCCCAACAGCTCTTATCTGAACCATCGCTGGGATCTGCCCGATACCCTGACCAGAATCGGCTGGATCGCAGAGGATGAAATCGGGGAACTGTCCGGCGGCAGACTCAGCGAGCGTGTGCCGGTGGATATCAACCGGGCCGTCTTCGACTATGACCTGGTCCTCATCTGCGGCCCGGTTTTCCCGCACGAGGTGGTCGGCTATTCAGGCGGAGCCAAGTATCTGTTCCCCGGAATTTCCGGCGGTGAATTTCTGCATGCCTTTCACTGGCTCGGTGCGGTGGTGACCTGTGCCGGCACCATCGGCTTCAAGCACACGCCGGTGCGCGAGGTTATCAACAGGGCCATGGACCTGATCGATGTCGAAGTCAGCTGCCTGGCTATGGTGGTCAAGTCCGCCTCTGAGCTCTATGGCCTGTTTGGCGGTGACTGCCAGGCGGCCTGGTCGGCGGCAGCCGATCTCTCGGAGCGGGTCCACGTCATCGAAAAGGACCACCCCTACCCGCTGGTATTCGGCGTCTGTCCGCCGATGTATGACGAAATCTGGACCGGCGGAAAGGTCATGTACAAGCTCGAACAGGTGGTGGCCGACGGCGGCAGGCTGATCATCTATGCCCCGCACATCACCGAAGTTTCGAGGACCTGGGGGAGCGACATCGAGCGCATCGGCTACCATATCGTCGATTATTTCCTCGAGCAGCCCGACCGGTTCAGCGACATTCCCCGCGGGGTGCTGGCCCATTCCACCCACGTACGCGGGACCGGGTTCATGCAGAACGGGGTCGAGCGGCCGCGGATCGAGGTCATTATCGCCTCGCAGATAAGGCCTGAAATCTGCGAAAAGATCAGCCTCGGCTACCTGGACCCGGACAAAATAGACCCCGATGATTATAGAAACCGGGAGGATGAAGGAATTCTCTTTGTTGAAAAAGCCGGCGAAATCCTGCATCGCGTCAGGAGTCAGGATCAAAGACGCATCAGTCACGCCGCTACGGAGCCATCATGAAACCATTTCTATCCGAAGATTTTCTGCTCGAGACCGAAAGCGGTCGGCGACTCTATCATGAATATGGAGCGGCGATGCCGATCTTCGACTATCACTGTCATCTGCCGGTCGAAGAAATTGCCGCCGATACCAAGTTCGACAACCTGACCCGCATCTGGCTCAACGGCGACCATTACAAATGGCGGGCCATGCGGGCCAACGGTGTCGACGAACAGCTGATCACCGGTGGTGCCTCGGACCGCGAGAAGTTCCGGGCCTGGGCGGCCACGGTCCCCAAAACATTGAGAAACCCCCTCTATCACTGGACCCACCTGGAGTTGAAAAAACCGTTCGGCATCACCGATCTGCTGCTCGATAACGACAACGCTGACGAAATCTATGACCGCTGCTCGGAGATGCTGCAGCAGGACAATTTTTCCACCCGGGGTATCCTCAACCAGATGAACGTCAGCGTTATCTGCACCACCGACGACCCGCTGGACAGCCTGCAGTTCCACCAACAGATCGCCGACGACCCCGCTTTCAATATAAAGATCCTGCCGGCCTATCGGCCGGACAAGGCCATGGCTGTTGAGGACCTGCACAGTTTCAACCAGTGGCTCGACGCACTTGGGGTCATCACCGGAAGCGATGTGGGCAGTTACGAACAGCTGCTCGAAGCGCTGGCCAAGCGTCATGGCTTTTTCCATGACAGGGGGTGCCGGCTCTCCGACCACGGCATCGAGCAGCCCTACGCCGAGGACTACAGCGACCAGGAGATAACCGATATCTTTTTGAAGGCCCGCCGGCACAAAACACTGAGCAGCGACGAGATCCTCCGCTTCAAGTCGGCCATGCTCGTCGAACTGGCCGCTATGGATGCTGAAAAAGGCTGGACCCAGCAGTTTCATCTCGGCGCCATCAGAAACGTCAACAGCCGGGCCTTTAACACACTCGGGCCCGATACCGGCTACGACACGATCGGAGATTTCGACATGGCCCGCCCTCTGGCGCGCTTTCTCGACCGTCTCGAGCAGCGTGGAAAACTGGCCAGGACCATACTCTACAACATCAATCCCCGTGACAACGAGATGATCGCGGCCATGGTCGGCAACTTCCAGGGCGACGGCGTCCCCGGCAAGATGCAGTTCGGCTCGGGCTGGTGGTACAACGACCAGAAAGACGGCATGGAGCGGCAGATCAACGCTTTGTCGAATATGGGCCTGCTGTCCCGCTTCGTCGGTATGCTGACCGACTCACGATCGTTTCTGTCCTACCCCCGCCACGAATACTTCAGGCGTATTCTCTGCAACCTGCTCGGCCGCGACATCGAAAACGGCGAGTTGCCGGCTGACTTCGAACTGGTGGGCGAAACGGTAAAGGACATCTGTTTCCGCAATGCGGTCAACTATTTTGACATCGATCCCGACCGGTAGCGCCATGGTCATCGTCGTTATCGGGCCGATGGGCTGCGGCAAGACCACCATCGGCAGGCTGCTGGCCGAAAAACTGGATTGGGCCTTTGCTGACGGCGATGATTTTCATCCGCCGGAAAATGTCGAGAAGATGCGCAGCGGCGTTCCCCTCGAGGACCGCGACCGTATCGGCTGGCTGACAGCGCTCGGCGAGCACATCCGGGGGCAGATCGAACAGAGACGCAGCCTGGTTCTTGCCTGTTCGGCGCTGAAACAGTCCTATCGCGATATCCTCGGCATTGACCAGCAGCAGGTCGCCTCAGTCTACCTCAAGGGTTCTGCTGAACTGCTCAAACAGCGGCTGTCGAAACGGCGGCATCAATATATGAATGACGCGCTGCTCGCCAGTCAGCTGCGGACCATGGAGGAACCTGGGGACGGACTGACCGTCTCCATCGATCAGCGGCCCGAACAAATCTGCACAGAAATAATCACAAAACTGGGAATTCAAGTATGAAGAACAGATCACAGATCGGCGTAGCAGGCCTGGCGGTCATGGGCGAGAACCTGGTCATGAACATGGCCTCCCACGGCTTCGAGGTTGCCGTCTTCAACCGTACCGGAAGCAAGACCAAAGCCTTCATCGACGGCCGGGCACAGGGTCAGTCGATCCGGGGCTTTTTCGAACTCGAAGATTTCGTCGAGGCGCTTCAAAGACCGCGCCGGGTGATGATGATGCTCAAAGCGGGCACGGTCGTCGACACCTTCATCGGCCAGCTTCTGCCCCTGCTCGAGCCGGGCGACATCATCATCGACGGGGGTAACTCCAACTATGAAGACACCATCCGCCGGGTCGCCGAAGTGGAAGCGCACGGACTGCTCTATATCGGCTCCGGGGTTTCGGGAGGCGAAGAGGGCGCCCTGAAGGGTCCTTCCATCATGCCCGGCGGCAGCAGCAGTGCCTGGCCCTTCGTGGAACCGATATTTCAGCGCCATCGCCGCCAGGGCCGGCAACAACGAACCGTGCTGCGGCTGGATGGGTCCCGAGGGCGCGGGGCACTTCGTCAAAATGGTGCACAACGGTATCGAATACGGTGACATGCAGCTGATCTGTGAATCCTACCAGATCATGAAAACAATGCTCGGCCTGGACAGCGATGCCATCGGCTCCATCTTCAACCAGTGGAACAAGGGCAACCTGGACAGCTATCTGATCGAGATTACCGCCGATATCTTCACCTACAAGGACAGTGACGGCGAGCCGCTGGTCGAAAAAATCCTCGACACCGCCGGCCAGAAAGGAACGGGTAAATGGACCGTCAACACGGCCCTGGATCACGGCATCGTCCTGTCGCTGATCAGCGAATCGGTTTTTGCCCGCTGTCTTTCTGCAATGAAGGATACCCGCCTGCGGGCCGCCGACCGGCTGAAAGGGCCTGCCGGGGAGTTTCAGGGCGATTCCCGGAGGATCGTTGCCGCCCTCGAGCAGGCCCTGTACGGAGCCAAGATTATTTCCTACACCCAGGGCTTCTCTTTGATGGCCGAAGTTTCTCGACAACACGACTGGAGCCTCGACCTGGGCCTGATTGCCAGGATCTGGCGGGCCGGCTGCATCATCCGCTCCGTATTCCTGGACAAGATCGCCGCCGCTTATGACCGGAGGCCCGATCTCGACAACCTGCTGTTCGACGACTATTTCAGCCAGACTATTAGCGCGGCCCAGGACGACCTGCGTTTTGTCGTGGCCACGGCGGCGGCGGCCGGCATTTCAACCCCCTGCCTGAGCTCGGCACTGGCCTACTATGACGGTCTGCGCTGCGGCCGGCTGCCGGCCAATCTGCTGCAGGCCCAGCGCGACTATTTCGGGGCCCATACCTATGAGCGGATCGACCGGGAACGGGGGGAGCATTTCCACACCGACTGGACCGGCAGCGGCGGCGACACAACCTCAACCCCCTACAGCACCTGATCAAAGGTATTGTCAAGCACTACCATGAACCGGCTTCTCATCCTCGACAGCGATGCTTCAATTTACCACAAAGCGATAACCGCCCACGGCCTGCCGGAGCTTGAAATTGCGCTCGCCGTAACCCCCGGGCAGGCACAGCCGCACCTGTCGGCAACCAGGATCATTCTCGGAACCCCGGCCCTGGTCGCCGAGGTTGTCGCCGGGGCCAAGCGGCTGCAATGGGTCCAGTCGACCTATGCCGGGGTCGAACAGCTCTGCAGGAACGGACTGAGGCAGGACTACCTGCTCACCGGTATCAAGGGGCTGTTCGGCACCTTCATGCGCGAGTATGTCTTTGCCTATATCCTGGGCCGTGAACGATCGCTTGTCGAAACACACCGGAACCAGCAGCAGCGCCGCTGGTCCAGGATCAGCTACCGCAGCCTTGCCGGCCTCACCATCGGCATCGCCGGGCTCGGCTCGATTGGCAGGGATATTGCTGAAACCGCCCGCCATTTCGATATGCGGGTTCTGGGGATGAAACGAACACCCGGCACGGTGGCCGGTGCCGAACGCTGCTTCGTTCCCGCCGAAATGGATGCATTCCTGCCGCTCCTCGACTACCTTGTCCTGGTCCTGCCGGATACCGAATCAAGCAGGAACTTCATTTCCCACAAGGAACTGAAACTGATGAAACCTGAGGCGGTGTTGATCAATGTCGGCAGGGGCAGCAGCGTAAACCAGAAAGACCTGGTCGAAGCGCTCGCCGGACAGCAGATCGGCGGAGCCGTTCTCGACGTCTTCGAACAGGAGCCGCTGCCCCAAAAAAGTCCGCTGTGGTCGATGGATCAGGTATTGATCACGCCGCACAACGCGGCATACTCGTTTCCCGACCAGGTGGCGGAAATTTTCTGCGCCAATTACCGCCGTTTCCTGGCCGGTACCCCGCTCGATCATGTGGTCGACTTCAGCCGGGGGTACTGAGCCGATGGAATCATGGAATCTCAGGCAGTACCTCGGCGAGGCCCGGAGTATCATCAGGGAAAACACCATCGTCATCTGGTGGATCATTCTCATCGGCCTGCTGAGCAGCACCGCCCTGCTGCTCAAAGACACCCCGCTGTTCTGGCCGATTAACGTGGTGGTGACGACCCTGTCAATTTTTTCGACCCCGATCATCTACGGCATCTATTACGAGTTGATCGAAGATACCTACTCATCCATCCCCGCCATCGCCAGAACGTATGTCCCCGGCTATGTCTGGCTGATTATCCGTATGTACCTGCCGCCCATCTTTCTGGCCAGCATGCTGATCAGCATAGCGGCCGGCAACACCGACGCCTTCGGCGGCGGCGGAATTCTTGAGACCACCCTGGTTCTGTTCAGCCTTCTCTACCTCTTCGTCATCCCCTTTTATTATCGCCAGGGCAATGGGAGCGGCGCCATCGGCCGGGGAGTAACGTTCTTGATAAAAAACCTGTCTGGAGCCACCCCGCTGATCCTGGCTGTGCTGCTGCTGGAAACGAGCATGCTGCTGCTTCAATACCAGAGAACCACTTACAGCGATCAGAGCTCTCTACTGTTCATCGCCCTTGACTTTGTCGTCTTTGTCGTCGCCTCGCTGATCGACTATGCAATTTTCATCATGCTGACCCTCATTCTCAAAGAACATAACCGTCCGATTGATTCACCCCCTTAAGCTGTGGGGTCTCTGTTGATTGGCCAACCCCTCAGTCGAAGGTCCTGCCAAATCAGCGATTCTTTCGTTCTTTTCAGTTGCCGATGGAGGGTCGATATCTATTTGGAATCGTATAAAATCGCCCGCTGGTACAAATTTTTAAACATATTCTTCATATCTTTCCAGAACTGAAGTGCTGCTGTTTAAGAAATTGTAATAATTAGATTTTTATATAAAAATCGATACAATTTTTTGGCCTTTTCGAGAGAATTTACGCCCTGGCCGCCATCTGACTATTGGAATTTGCTTGATTTATGCGTAATGAACGTGCTAGTCTTTTAACATTGTTAGACAAAAGGGTTTTTCTGGCTCATCACCAGGAGAGATGGGACGAGGTTAAGAATCCTGAAGATTGTGAGGCTTTCCATGAAAACAGTTCTTTCTGTGCTTTGCTGGATAGGTATTGCTGTTATGATCAGCGGTTGTGATAACGGAGATGACGACAGCGGCACCGCCGCTGGCCGAGGTGACTGGCCGGCCGTCAGTTTCCAGGTCGATGAGAACGGTAATGTCACCTGTTTCAATGCCGACAGCAACGTGATCACCACCACTCAGACCTGCACCTGGAACTGCGCCATATATGCGGTCAACAATTCCGGAAATGCGCCTCGCAAGGTCGTTCTGCAGTTTGACGAGGCTCTTGTCTGCAGGGAATCAGGCAAAGAAACCACGATTGACCCCGACACCGGTGAGGAAGTCGAGACGATCACCGAAGAGTGCACCAACGAAGTGGCACTGGTCAAAGAAGATTTTTATCATTGCCAGATTTGATCAAGTCTGCCTGAGCTGCTGTCGGCAAAGATCTGAATTCAGAAGGCTGTAAAGACAATAACCTGTCTTTACAGCCTTTTTTATTGAACGCCGTCGATGATGGTAAACGCTCTGGTCAGTACCGGTTCATCATCGAGGTAGGCCTCCACCTGCCACTCCCCGAAATGCTGTTCATGGAAATCCTGGCTTGACAGCATCGAAGCCATCGGTCCCTTTTTGCTCAGTTTGAACCAGAAGTATATACCCCGCTTTTCAGTGGTTTCCGCGTAGAAGTCATGTCGGTCGGAACGGACCATGCCCCGTCTGCTGTGAACCCAGTTGACATGCATGGTATGGTCGCCGGGAATGAGTGCCGTACACGACACGATCAGATATACCCGGTCATGGGGTGAGAATTGGCTGATCTCCTCCTGGAAGGCGGTCGAGTTATAGGTCGCTCCCGAACAATCGGCGGCGAACGACTGATGGGCATGACCCAGAAATAAAAGGACGACGGTCCCGGCAGCCGCGATCAATCTGGCCAGACCGTTGACCATCAGCGCTCTTTCCATACCGGTTTTCTTTTTTCGAAAAAGGCCTGTACCCCCTCCTTGGCATCTTCACTGGAGCATAGTCGGGCAAAGGCCTCGTTCATCAGGTCAAACTGATGTAAATAATCCATATCCTCGGAAGCATAGAAGGCTTTCTTGGCAATCTGCACGGCAACCGGACTCTTGCGGGCCAGGTCCACGGCCCAGGCCATGGCCGCCTGGTCCAGCTCTTCGCCGGGCACCGTTTTATTGATCAAGCCCAGTCTGAGCGCCTCCCCGGCCTTGATCAGATCGCCGTAGAGCAGCAGCTCAAGCGCTTTTTTGCGGCCCACACAGCGGGCCACCGGGATAACCGGTCCGACACAGTTGAGGCCGACGTTAATGGCCGTCAAGCCCATTTTAACGTTGTCCGCCCCGATCGCCAGATCCGCCGCCGCCACCAGCCCCATCCCGTTGGCGGCGGCCACTCCCTGTACCTGAGCGATAACCGGCTTTTTCATTTTGGCGATGGTGATCAGCGGCTGCTCCATATGCTCGATCCAGGCGCGATATTCCATGGTGGTCTTGCCGGCCAGCTCGTTGACATCGATACCGGCACAGAAGGCCTTGCCGGCCCCTCTGATCAGTATGACCCGGACTTCGGGGTCACCATCGAAGTCGAGCAGCGCCCGGGCCAGCTCACCCGCCATCGGCGTGTTGAAAGTATTGAGGCTGTCGGGCCGGTTAAGGGTAATTGAACCGACGAAGCTGTCGTGTTTTTCAATGATCAGATGCTCGGCCATGGGGTCCTCCCTCAGTCAGGTCATGGTGTGCAGCAACCGGTTTGAACTCATCCGAAACAGTAAACGGCAGGGAACTTTCAGTCCTCTTTGTAGCATTATCTGAAATTTTCTGTCAAGCCGGCTGTGCATTGACTTGAGCAGGTGCTACCGGAAGGCGCTGCCCCATGATCTGAAATCAGATAATCCGGCGGCGCTCAAGGGGCCGGGATCGGCAGCGAAAAGGGAAGGTGGGGCAGGACAGCGCCGGGGCAAGGGCAAACACGGCCATGCCGTGTCCTGATGCGGCAGGGAGCCGCTCAGGGCCGGCAGTCGCGCAGCTCTGCCGGCCCATCTGTTTCAATTGCTGCCGGTGATCCTCAGCCGGCCATTTTCAGCCCGGCCTCGACCGCACGGGCAACAGCGGAGCGCCCCTCGTAGGGCAGGAAAATATCGCGAGGACATTTAGTCACACAGATTTCCTCACAGGATGGGCCATACTCGATACAGGCCTTGTGATCGATTTTGACCAGATTGTCTTCATAGGTGACCGCGTCGGCAGGGCAGACCTTGACGCACATCTTGCAGCCGATGCAGCCAACCTTGCAGACAGCCATCACGGCCTTGCCCACATCTTTGGTGGAACAGGGTACCCAGACCCGGGCCTTCATGGTCTGGATCTCGATGATGTTTTTCGGGCAGGTCTTGACGCAGATACCGCAGCTCACGCATTTATCGGGGTCGACCATCGGGAAGTTCTCGACCATCTCGATGGCGTCGAACGGGCAGGCTTCGCCACATTCACCGAGGCCGATACAGGCATACTGGCAGTCTGACGGGCCGCCGAAACCGAGGTTCGCCGCAGTACAGGACGAAAAACCGATGTAACGATGCTTGTGGCTGACCCGGCCCTCGATTCTCGAACAGCGAACCACGGCCATGGTGTCCTCGACGGCCGTCATCTTCTTGCCGGTCAGCGTGGCGACTCGCTCGGCGACCGCCTCTTTGCCGGGGAAACAGAGATTGGGCGGCACCTCGGGGTCGGTGACCACCTCGATGGCATAGCCTTCACAGCCGGGATAACCGCAGCCGCCGCAGTTGGCCAGCGGCAGAGATTCGAGTACCTCTTCGATCAGCGGATTGGACTCCACGGCAAATTTGTGTGCGGCCAGGGCCAGCCCGATTCCAAAGAAAAGACCGATGCAGCCAAGAAGAACAAGGCCGCCGATAGCCAGTTTGATTAATTCAATATCCATTTTGTTGACAACTCCCGTGCAATCGATAATTCAGCAGCTCAGATCAGAACAGCTGCAGACCGGAAAACCCTAAAAACGCCATGGCGAACTGCCCGGCCACGATAAAGGCAATGGGCAGCCCCTTGAATGAGGGCGGCACCTTCGCCAGTTCCACCCGTTCGCTCACCGAACTCATCAGATAGAGGGCCAGCAGGAAGCCGCCGCCGGCGCCGAGGCTGAGCATGAAGGTCTCGAAATAGTTGTACTCGTTGCTGGCCATCAACAGCGGCACGGCAATGATGATGCAGTTGGCGATAACCAGAACAAGATAGACCCCGAACGACTTGAACAGAATCGGATTGACCTTGCGCAGCACCGTGTCCACCGCCTGAACGGTGAGCGAGGTGAGCCCGATAAAGATGACAATCTGCAGATAGTCGAGATGAAAGGGTTTTAAAACATACTGAAAGAGCACCCAGCTCATGGAAACGGCGACGACGATGACGATGGTGAACACGACGCCCATGCCCTTGGCGGTCTCCTTGCGTTTGGAGGTGCCGAAGAACACGCAGAGGCCCAGGTACTTGGTGAACACGAAATTGTTGATCAGCAGGGCCGAGATCAGAACCGAGATCAGGTAGCCCAAATATGATTTGCTCACCGAAAAAGAGGCCTGCTCGTATCCGCCGATGCCGACAGCAGTGACAATGTGCGTTTTGGTGGTGTTGAGCGGGTCGGTAAAAGTCAGGACCGCCTCCGTGCGGTCACTGGAGAGAGCAACCGAGGCCACCTCGAGCCTGATGTCGGGGTCGCTCTCCTCGAAAACGGTGTAGCGCCCCGGGTCGGCGGCCGCCGCTTCATCGACCGGAATGGTGAATTGAACGATGATTTCGTTATCCTTGCCGAATTCGGTCCCGGCCACCAGAGCGGCCGACCAGGCCGAGGTGGCCATGACGGCCAGGGCGATAATGCCAAGCAGAAAGGAAAAACTGTTTATCCGGTTCATCACTTACCCCTTCTTGCGCGCCGCGTAGTACGCTTCGATCCAGTTGAAAAAGCCCATCATCAGGCCGACCACGAAAAATCCGGCACTCGGCAGGATAAAGAACAGCAGCGGTTTGAAGCCCAGCACATCATGACCGAGAATCGCCCCGGAACCGAGCAGTTCGCGGACAAAACCGATGACCACCATACCGACCAGAAAACCAAGCCCCATCCCCAGGCCATCCCAGAACGAAGCACTGACCGGCTCCTTGCAGGCAAACATCTCGAGCCGCATGGTGATAATGGCAAAGGCGACGATGATTTTGACGAAGATACCCATCTGGGCATAGGCGGCGGGAAAATAGGCGGCCAGGACCAGATCGATGACCGTCACCCAGGTGGCGATGGTCAGCGTATAGGTGGGTATGCGGATACGGGGATGGATGAAATCCTTGAGCAAAGAAATGGTAACACTGGAAAAGACCTGTACGAACAGTACGGCGATACCCAGCATCACCCCGTTCATGACCGTGGTGGATATACCAACCGCCGGGCACATCGACAGTGCCAGCTTGAAAATCGGATTCTCTTTGAGAATACCGTTGGTAATCAGTTGCAGACCATTTTTTTCATTAGCCACGCTGAACTCCTCTCAGTTAGAACGGTACATCGATTTGCTGTTCTTCAAGCACGCCGTCGAGAATATCGAACCGGTAGGCGAACTTTTTGGTCATGCCTTTAACCCCGGAGCTGACAGCGTCAGCCGAGATCGTCGCTCCGGTCAGCGCATAGATGTCCTGATCGCTGTACTGCTTCATGATCTTGTATGCAGCCTCTGCTTCGATTCTGCCCTCGAGGGCATCGACATACTCGGTCGGCATCGGTGCTTTGACCACTTCGATGGTTTTAATCTTGTCAAAAGGTTTGAGGGTGAACTGTTTCTTGAAATAATCCTGCTCGATCTCCGCCCCCAGCCCCGGATCTTCCTCATGCTCCATGACCTCGAGCCCGATTATCGAGTAGGAGGGGTCAAGTGCCAGCATAATGGCGATATTGGTCTTGAAACCGGGAAATTTACCGTGCAGCAGATAGGCGGTGCGCTGACCCTGATCGGTGACGACGATGGTCTGATCGGCAAAACGAGCCAGCCGGGACGCACCGACGGCGGCCTGGACGGCGGCATCACGAACCCCCTGGTCCAGGACCTCTTCCTCGCTCAACCCGACCTCGGTGCGGTCGATGAAATTGCCATCGAGACTGATGCGGACCAAGGAGAAACCGCCGCCCCCGCCGTGGCTGCCCTCGGGCACCAGGTAGCCGATGGACTGCTGATCGCCCTCGGTCACCACATAGCGGAATATCTCATGAATACCCATCGACTCGGGAATCGGATTTTCTTTTGAGAAACCCAGCAGGGAGTATACGACCTTTTCCTCCCGGGCCAGCTCATTGGCTTTTTTGGCCTTGTTGGTGAAAACGAACGTCATGCCCATGACCGTCCCTGCTATCAGACAGGAGACGGTCAGGCGAAATATGATGGTCAGAATCATCTTCATTTTTCACCTCCCGCCGGCGGGGCGAAGCGCTTCGGCTTGAACCAGCCGTCCAGGACCGGGCTGAGCGGATTCATCAGCAGGATCGCATAGCAGATACCCTCCGGATAGCCGCCCTTGAGCCTGATCAGCACGGTCAAGGCCCCGATACCGGCGCCGTAGACCAGCTGCGCTGTCCTGGTGCTCGGCGAGGTGACGTAATCGGTGGCCATATAAAAGGCTCCGAGCATTGCTCCGCCGGTTAAAACGGCCAGCAGCGGATCACCGGAGAACAGCGTCTCACCGCCGAAAACCCAGGTCAAAATGGCCATGGTGCCGAGCAGGGAAACCGGGATATGCCAGGTGATATAGCGCCGATACATCAGGTACAGCCCGCCGGCCAGGATCAGCAGCCCTGAAGTCTCGCCGATGCTGCCGGGGCGCAGGCCCAGAAAAAAGGTCGAATAAAGTGATGCGCCTGAGCCGAACGCCTCTCGAAAGGCCTCCATTCCCTGTTCCCTCATCACCGCCAGCGGCGTTGCGGTGGAGACCGCGTCGATCGAACTGCCGAGTATGGCTGAAAATAGCCCCGTCGGTCAGCGGCGGCAGCCAGGCCGAGGTCATGGCCACCGGGAAGGAGGCCAGCAGGAAGGCCCGGCCCAGCAAGGCCGGATTGAAAATGTTGTAGCCCAGCCCGCCGAGCAGATGCTTGCCGATGAAGATCGCCATAACCGCACCGAGAATGGGTATCAGAAACGATACACCGGGCGGAATGATAAAGGCCATCAGCATGCCGGTCAAAGCCGCGCTGCCGTCTCTGACCGTAACCGGACGGCCAAGCATTTTCTGGCAGACGACCTCAACCGCCATGCAGCTGAGCATCGACACAGCGGTGATCAGCAGCACCTGGATACCAAAAACAAACACCGACAATACGAGCGGCGGCACCAGACAGGCCACCACGGTCCACATGATTTTGTCAACCGATTCTGAACTGCGCACATGCGGAGAAACGGAAACGTTCCACGTGGCAGCAGCGATCGGCGCCTGGTTCTCGCTTACTTTCGGTTCGATGACGAAACTCCTTGCTTCCCTGGTTAACTGGTTATGGCGTTATGAACGCTTGGCTTTCATCTTCGCCAGCCGGACAAACTGTACGAGCGGGCGCTTGGCCGGACAGACATAGGCGCAGCTCCCGCATTCGAAACATTCGAAAACACCGAACTGTTCGGTATCCTCAGCCCTGTTTGCCTCCACATAGATACCGATCTCCTTGGGTTCCAGCCCCATCGGGCAGGCTTCGAGGCACCACCCGCAGCGGATGCAGTTGGAAAACTCGCTGGTATCGATCTCGTCCTCGGCCAGAAACAGAACCGAAGAGGTCGTTTTGGTGATCGGAATATCGAGGGTGGAGACCGCAAAACCCATCATCGGGCCGCCCAGCACGACACGGGCCAGATCCCCGTTGGTGCCGCCGCAGAACTCGACGATATCTTTTACCGTCGTGCCGATTTTGACCAGCAGGTTGGCCGGCCGGGCGATACCGCGGCCGGAGACGGTGATGACTTTTTCGATCAGCGGTTTGTCGAGCACCACCGCATCATAGACCGCCTTGGTTGTCGATACGTTGTGAACCACGACACCGACGGCCGAAGGCAGGGCCATGGCCGGAACCTTGCGTCCGGTAATGGCCTGGATCAGCTGTTTCTCAGAACCCTGCGGGTACTTGACTTCGAGGGTCTCGACCTGGATGTTCACCCCGCCCTCGGCGGCGGCCTCGACGGCGGCCTTCATGGTGGCGATGGCATCGGGCTTGTTGCTTTCGATGCCGATGGCGCAGGTGGTGATGCCTAAAATCCTGAGCAGGATCTTTGCCCCTTCAACGATTTCCTCCGCCCGCTCCAGCATCATCCGGTGGTCGGCGGTTATGTAAGGCTCACACTCTGCTCCGTTGAGCAGCAGCGTATCGACCGGCGTGTCGGCCGGCGGGCTGAGCTTGACATGGGTCGGGAAACCGGCCCCGCCGATACCGATGATCCCGGCCCGGTGGACCTTCTGCAGCAGTTCTTCACCACTGTTCCGGCGCCAGTCGCCGGTCGGCTTCCAGTCACGGGGGGCTGCCTCGGGATCGGTTTTGATGGTTATCGACGGACTGCTGACCCGGATCGGGTGAGCGGAACTCGACAGGGCTTTTATCGTTCCCGCTGCCGGTGCATGCAGCGGTACGCCCAGTCCGCGCTTTACTTCACCAATCAGATCAGCTTCGCTGACCGTTTCCTTGCGCTTGACGGTCGGACTGCAGGGCGCCCCGATGTGCTGCCCGAGAATCAACTCCAGTTCCGCCGGCAGCACCATCGTTTCGATGGCGAGCTTCTCCGTCAACGCTTTTGACTCCGGCGGATGAATGCCGCCCTTGGGAAATGTTAGATTTACTGACATGTCAGGGTTTCCAAATAGTAGTAAGTAATTCCTGTGGATTCTCAGGCTATTCCGGAATAGTGCTTCATGAACTGGATCCGTTCGAAAGCGGACTGATCGTCCTCGAACCGGTAAGACAGCCGGCCCCTGAACTCATTGATCGTGGTGAACGACTGTTTGTCCATCCAGTCCTGCAGACCGTCGACAATCACTGTTGCCTGCTGGGGACCATGTTCGTAAAGCGTTGATACGACCTGCACCGCTCTGGCCCCGGCCAGAAGCATCTTGACGGCCCCGTCGGCGTCATGCACACCGGTGGAAGCGGCGAAATCGCTTTCAATGATCCCTGAAAGCAGGGCGATCCAGCGCAGCGGCAGGGATATGTCAGCCGGGTGGCTGAAGACTCCGGCGGAGGTCATCTCCATCTTGTCGATATTGATATCGGGCTGATAATAACGGTTGAACAGTACGAAGCCGCCCACCTTTCCGGTCCAGTGAAGACGCGATACCAGGCTGGCCAGCGACGAAGAGTAGCTGCTCATTTTCAGCGCCACCGGAATGGAGATCACCTTTTTGACCTTGGTGAGCACGTCAAAATAGACCCGCTCATAATCAGCGCACTCCATTTTCGGGTTGCTGGGCAGAAGAGAAATATTGATTTCCAGTGCATCCGCCCCGGCCTTTTCCAAGCGGCCGGCAAAGGTTGTCCACTCCTCAGCGGTGACACAGTTGAGGCTGGCGATGATCGGAATATCGGCCTCTTTCTTCACCTCCCGGATCATGTCCAGATAGTCGGAAACGGCGGAATCCCTGGTGTACTGCTTTACATAGTCGTAGGCATCCGGATAGTCGGTCTGATAGTCGTCGAGATTCTGCTGCAGTTCTGCCTCGATCTGCTCTTCGAACAGCGACTTCAGCACCACCGCTCCGACACCGGCTTCGGCCAGCTCCAGTATTTTCGAGGTCGAACCGGTCAGGCCGCAGCTTCCGGCAACAATCGGATTCTTCAGGGTGAGCCCCAGGTACGTGGTAGTCAGATCTTTCATATCTTCCTGTCTTTTAGAATGGGACGCGAAAAAAGATTTAACCATTGTCACACAGACCGCACAAGCCGCACAGCACGACAACGATATGTGCATTTTCACATAAATCTAAAGATTCTGTCAGTACCAAATAGTTGTCGGAATTGCAAGCTGGAATTATACGAAATGTCCCCGGCAAATTGTCATTAACCATGAATATTCGCTGTCCTGACGGAGCCTCCCGGACCCTTGCCGATGTTTGATTCAGTCTGATCGGCAGCACCTTTTCGGCTCGCCAAATCTTTTCTGTTGCACTGTCCCGCATCACTGATATGATCGGCTTTTGTTCTGTTTTCAGGGAGCCTCCACCAGATGAAATCGATACCAACCGAGCGCTACCGATATATTGTTCATATTCTGACCGGTGCGGTGTTTATCAGCTTTTCCGGGGTCTGGGTGGCGCTTTCCCAGGTAGAACCAATGATTTCAGCATTCTACCGGGTTTTTTTCGGATCCGCTTTTCTGCTGATTGCCTGCATTTTTTGCGGGGAACTGCAGCCGGTCCGCAGGAAAACATTATTCTATTGCGTATTGTGCGGATTGTGCTTCTCCGGCAACCTCTACTGTTGGCATCAGGCGGTATTCTATGTGGGCCCGGGCCTGGCGACCATCCTGGGGAATTTTCAGGTCTTCATGCTGACCTTGATATCACTGCTCTTTTTCGGGCAAAGACCCCGGGCCGCCTATTTTCTCTCCCTGGCCCTCGCCTTCCTGGGGCTGTTCCTGATTATCGGCATCAACTGGGACAATCTGCCGCCCAGCTACCAGACCGGCGTTTATCTGGGCCTGGCGACCGCCTTTCTCTACGCCACCTTTATCCTGTCACTTAGAAAGATCCAGCAGCTCGAGGGTAACATTTCATTTATCTACACCCTGCTGCTGGTCTCGGTGGTCACCAGTCTCATTCTGGGGCCGCTGGCCTGGGGCACCGGCAAGTCCTTTTCGATCCCCAGCCTCACCTCCCTGGCCTCTCTGGTCGGCCTGGCCCTGTTCAGCCAGACCATCGGCTGGGCATTTATCGCCCGAAGCCTGCCCCATGTGATCCCCTCGCTCGCCGGCCTGATTCTGCTTCTGCAGCCCGCCCTGGCCTTCCTGTGGGATGTGGCTTTCTTCGACCGGCAGACATCGCTGATCCAGTCGATCGGCATCGTTATCGTCCTGGTGGCCATTTATCTCGGCACCCGCTCGTCAGGAAAACTGCCAAGAGTCAGTCGAAGCAGATGAGAAAAAAGGCGGAGAGGGATTGAGCTGGAAAAAAATGTAAATGGGAACTATAGTTGTCTGGAAATCACGACAGAGTAACACTACGGAGTAAACATTATGAAAGTCGTATCACATTATGAGAGCATTGAATCGCAGCAGTTCGACGGCGACGTGGTCAAAGGCGTTACCGGCCGCATCGCCGTCGGTCAGAAAGACGGGGCCCCGAACTTCTGCATGAGGATTTTCACCATCGCTCCCGGCGGCTATACGCCGCACCACTCGCATGACTGGGAGCACGAAATCCTGGTTCACGCCGGCAGCGGACAGGTTCTGCAGTCCGGCGAATGGGCCGATGTCTCCACCGGCTCGGTGGTTTTCATACCCGGCAACGAGGAACACCAGTTCCGCAACAACTCCGACGCTGAGCTGGTCTTCGCCTGCCTGGTTCCACGAGGCGCACCCGAACTCTAGGCAAAGCAGCCCTTCAGCGCCCGGCGATCAGTTGCCCAGCAGCCCGTCGCGCAGCTTTTCCCCGACCGGTTTGTCGCCCAGCCAGATGGCCAGCAGCAGGTCGTTGAACTCTTTGCCGGCAATGGTCCCCTTCTCCACATTGGTGATCGAGACGATGGTGCCGGTGTCCGGCACATAGTCGAGCACGATCCGGTCGCCTTCCCTGACCGTGTCGAACAGTGCATTGAAGGCCTCGATTTGAGGCTTGAGCCTCTCCAATTGCCCCGGGGCGGCGTTGCCAGCAAAGCCGGCGTTCCAGGCTTCGACCAGATCATCTTTGCTGACCTCCTTATACAAAAAGTGCATGATCAACTGCTTGGCGCCGGGATCAGCGATCACCTGGTCCCGGTCAGTGCTCGGATTTTCCAGATAGAGCATGGCCAGGTAGATCTTGAAGACGAACTTCGAGCGGATACCCGCCCCATTGAACTTCAGCACGGTGCCATCAGCCTGGCTGATCTGATCTTCAATAGTGACGCCCGCTATCTCCAGGGCCGCAGCGGGGTTTGACAGCATCAGCACCAGTACCGCAGCCGTAACCAATCTTCCAATCATGTCACCCTCCTCATGTACCACTGGTTCCCGTGTTAGAGCCTGACCAACGACTCACTCACCTTTGTGGAACCAGAAAAAATGCACAAAAGCAATAAAAAATGAGCGGGTGATCACTCTGTGATACCCCCCTTCCGTTACGATTGTCTAAAAAACAATGGGATACAAGGGGAGAAATATGATGAAACAGATGCAGGGAATCACCGCACGTTCAGACTTTTCGCTGGATGTCACCAAGCAGGTTTCAGAGGTGATACCGAACCGGTGGCTGATCCAGGCCCGAAAACAGCTCCGCCGGCTGGCTGACAGCCGGCGGGATCTGATTGGTACCGCAGCGGCAACCGTGGCCATCGGCATCGGCATACTGCTGGCCAGCTATCTTTTTTTCATCCAGCTGGCCGCCTACGGCTGGTAGCGATTACTCTTTCCAGTCCGGCCTGATGTGCAGCTCGGTAAGCTGCCGGCGGGCCACCGGCGACGGCGCATCGGTGAGCGGGCAGGTGGCTTTCTGGGTTTTCGGGAAAGCGATCACATTTCTGATCGAGTCGCTGCCGGTGATCAACATCAGCAGGCGGTCCAGGCCAAAAGCGATACCTCCGTGGGGAGGAGCCCCATACTGTAGCGCTTTAAGCAGAAAGCCGAATTTTTCCTCGGCCTCCTCCTGGCTTATCGACAGGGCCTTGAGAACCTGGAGCTGAAGATTCGAATCGTGGATACGAATCGATCCGCCGCCGATCTCATTACCGTTTAATACCAGGTCATAGGCCCGGGAGTAGACCGAACCGGGATCGCTCTGCAGTTTTTCGACATCCGCTTCGCGGGGTGCGGTGAACGGGTGGTGCAGGGCCTGGTAGCGTTTCTCCTTCTCGTCATACTCGACCAATGGAAAATCGGTGACCCAGATAAAATTGAACTGCTCCCGGTCGACAAGCTCCAGTCGCCGAGCCAGTTCATTGCGCAGTTCGCCCAGCACCTGGAAAACCACTGAACGTTTGTCGGCCCCGAAAAAGAGCAGGTCTCCGGGCCCGGCATCGAGTGCCGCGCCGATCTGAAACCGCTCCTCCTCGGTGAAAAACTTGGCGATCGGCGACTGCCAGCTGCCGTCGTCCTTGACCTTCACCCAGGCCAGCCCGCGGGCGCCGAACTGAACGGCGAACTCGGTCAGGTCGTCGAGTTCCTTGCGGGTGAAGGAGGCGCAGCCCGCGGCGTTGATGGCCCGCACGGTGCCGCCGCTGTCGGCGGCCGATCGGAACACCTTGAAGCCGCACCCCGCGGCGATACTGGTCAGGTCGACCAGCTCCAGGCCGAACCGGGTATCGGGCCGGTCGGTTCCAAAGCGGTCCAGCGCTTCATCGTAAGTGATCCGCTGAAACGGGGGGGCCACATCGATGCCCCGCGTCTTCTTAAAAAGCACGGAAATCATTCCCTCGACAACCTCAATCACCTGCTCCTCGTCGACGAAGGACATCTCCATATCGATCTGGGTGAACTCCGGTTGCCGGTCGGCCCGCAGGTCCTCGTCCCGGAAGCATTTGACGATCTGGTAGTAGCGCTCCATACCGGCAATCATCAGGAGCTGCTTGAACAGCTGCGGTGACTGCGGCAGGGCAAAAAAGCGGCCGGCGTTGACCCGGCTCGGAACCAGGTAGTCCCGGGCCCCCTCCGGCGTCGACCTGGTCAGCATCGGCGTCTCGATATCGATGAACCCCCGGTCGTTCAGGTATTGCCTGATGGTCTGCACCGCCTGATGCCGGATCATCAGATTGGCGCTCATTTCAGGCTTTCTCAGGTCAAGATAGCGGTACTGGAGGCGCAGGTTGTCCGAAACATCGGTCTCCTCATCCAGTGGGAACGGCGGGGTCTCACTGGTATTAAGTATTTTCAGGGTATCGACCAGAACCTCGATTTCGCCGGTGGCCAGCTTCGGGTTGGCCATGTCGCCGGGGCGCGGCTCCACTCGTCCCTGCACCGCGATAACCCACTCGCTCCGCAGCCGGTGGGCCTTGGCATGAACCTCGGGGTTGACCTCCGGATTGAAAACCACCTGGGTCAGGCCGTGCCGATCCCTGAGGTCGATGAAAATCACCCCGCCGTGGTCGCGCCGGCGCAGGACCCAGCCCATAAGGGTGACCGAATCGCCGACATCGCCCAGCGCCAGTTCATTGTTGTGATGCGTTCTCCGCAGCGTTCCCATCGATTCCATCGTATATTCCTGTTTGGCTTCTGTCATTGATCTCTGATTGTATGATAACGGTCGTCCGGGCCGAGGCTCAGCAACCGCTTTTCTTATTGAAATATTGCCCGACCGAGTCCAGCTCGAGCTCCACCTGGTCGCCCGTTGCCATGTCGCGCAGAGGTGCACGGCCGCCATCGAGTTCGGCACTGCCGACAATCAGAACGGACAGGGCCCCGGCCCGGTCGGCCTGTTTCATCTGGCTCTTCAGACTTTTCGAATCAAGGTCCATATCGACCCGGATACCGTCTTTTCTCAGCTCATGCATCAGTTTGAAGCAGAAATCGGCGCCGTCCTCACCGAGGCCGGCAAGAAACAGATCGATTTCGCCGGGCGCGGGGAGCTGCTTCTGGCTCTGCCTGAGCAGCAGCACCAGCCGCTCGAAGCCCATGGCAAAACCGATACCGGGGATTTTCGGGCCGCCGAGCATCTCGATCAGGCCGTCGTATCGGCCGCCCGCGCAAACGGCCGACTGGGCTCCCAATTGGTCGGTGAGAAATTCAAAGGTGGTTCGAACGTAGTAGTCGAGACCGCGGACCATGAATTTATTGACCGAATAGGCGACCCCGAGCAGGTCGAGGTTGCGCCGCACCTCACTGAAGTGAACACTGCAGGCACCGCACAGATGTTCGAGCACCGACGGTGCCTCGACAACCTGGAGCCGGCAGTCCGGCTTCTTGCAGTCGAGAACCCGCAGCGGATTGGTTGTGCTGCGCCGCCTGCAGTCGTCGCACAAGCTCTCAAGACGCTCGCCGATGAAGGAGAGCAGCTTTTGCCGATATCCCGGACGGCATTCAGGGCAGCCGAGCGAGTTGATCTCCAGGCTGACCGACACCTCGAGTTCTGCAAACAGACGAGCCCCCAGGCTCATCAGTTCGGCGTCGAGGCGGGCGCTGGATGAGCCGAGCACTTCGACATCGAGCTGATGAAACTGGCGCAGACGACCTTTCTGGGGACGTTCGCGCCTGAACATCGGACCGATGGTGAAAAGCCGTTGCACCGGTCGGGCCGCGTGCATACTGTGCTCTATATAGGAACGCATCAGGGATGCCGTTGCCTCTGGTCGCATGGTCACCTGTTTGTCGACGAAGGTGTACATCTCCTTTTCGACGATATCGGTATCGGCTCCGATGGAACGGGCGAACAGCTCGGTCTTTTCAAGAACGGGCAGGCGGATCTCGGCGAAGTGATAGTGCTCAAGAATTGTTCGGGCGGACTCCTCCACCCGTCTCCAGAGAATAACGTCCTCCGGGAGTATGTCTTTAAAGCCGTTCAAGGCTTTGATTTTCAAGGCCAACCCTCCAGTTATGAATTGAAAAACAGATAAGTTAACCGCAAATACCAGTATTTGTCAAGCGGCGGCTCCCCGGCACACCATCCGGCCAGGCGCATGCAGATTCAGCGCTATCATTAGGTAATCATACTGTTTAATTGCGCACCGCCAGCATGGTGCGGTACGCTTCGGGAGCCTTGACCGCATCGGTGATGGAGACATCGCTTGACAAATAGTATGACAATAGGCATTATCGATGCTCATCACCGTGCGCACTGGTTAAAGGAGTAACACCCGATATGAAACTACCCTCGCTTACTATTGGCGACTTGAAAGCAAAAATCCCGCTGATCCAGGGCGGCATGTCCATTCGCGTTTCGACCTCCGCACTTGCCGTACCGGTGGCCAACTGCGGGGGGATCGGCGTCATCGGCGGCTCGGGTATCGAGGCCGACGAGCTGAAAGTTGATGTCCTCAAGGCGAAAGCGGCAACCGATGGCATCATCGGCGTCAACATCATGTTCGCCGTCAAAAATTTCTATGATTTGGTAACCAATTCCATCGAGGCGGGTGTCGATCTGATCATCACCGGGGCAGGCTTTTCCCGAGATATCTTCAAAATCGGCAAAAAATACAATGTCCCGATTGCCATGATCGTCTCCTCGCCGACGCTGGCGAAGATGGCCGAGAAACTCGGCGCAGCGGCGGTCATCGTCGAAGCCAAGGAGGCCGGCGGCCACCTGGGCACGGACCAGCCCCTGCGAACCATCTTTCCGCCGATCAGGGACGTGGTCAAAAGGATTCCGCTGATCGCCGCCGGGGGTATCACCAACGGCTACGAGATGGCTGAGATGATGGATGAGTACGGCGCCGACGGCATACAGATAGCCTCCCGGTTCATATTAAGTGAAGAGTGTGACGTGGCCGACGAGTATAAACAGGCCTACCTCGACGCCCGCAAGGAAGATATCGTCATGACCTCATCTCCGGTCGGTTTGCCGGGCCGGGCGCTTAACTCGCCCTTCGTAAAGGCCATGGCCCGGGGGCTCGACGTCACCGCCGAGAAATGCAGGTTCAAATGTCTCAAAAAATGTGACCATCACTACTGCATCAACGATCGGCTCGAAGCCGCCCGCACCGGCGACCTGGAAAAAGGTCTGTTCTTCTCCGGGGAAAATATGTACAAGATGAAATCGATCCTCCCCGTTGCCGAGATTTTCAGACAGTTCGTCAGCCAGGCGGAATCGGTATACAAGGAAAATCTCGGCTTTGCCCCGCCCGCCGAATAAAGTTCGACAGCACCATTCGATTTGACCATTTCCGCCTGACCAGCACGATGACTGCCACACCCATTATCATCGAACCGTCCGATCACCCGATTCGACCGGACATGATCGATGACGACGCGCTGTTCGTCATGCGCAAGCTCAACCAGGCCGGTTTTTCCAGCTTCCTGGTCGGCGGCGGCGTCCGGGATCTCTACCTGGGCGGCACCCCTAAGGATTTCGATATCGGCACCGACGCGCGCCCGGGGCAGGTACAGCGGCTGTTCAGCAACAGCCGGGCCATCGGCAGACGGTTCAGGCTGGTCCAGGTTTTTTTCAGGAACCGTAAAGTCATCGAAGTGTCGACACTGCGCTCTCTGAGCGAACACGATATCGACGGCCCCGAAGCAATCCTGGCACCCAACAACACTTACGGCACCCCCGATGAAGACGCCCTGAGGCGCGACCTGACCATCAACGCCCTGTTCTACGAGATCGAAAACCAGACGATTATCGACTATGTGGGCGGTGTCGAAGATCTCGACCGGGGCATCATCAGGATCCTCGGTTCGCCGGAGAGACGCATCACCCATGATCCGGTCCGCATGCTGCGGGCCGTCAGGCACAGCGTGCGCAGCAATTTTGCCATCGAAGATCGGAGTTGGGCGGCTATACGCAAAAACCATCACCTGCTCAGGCTCTGCCCGAGTTCGAGACTGCGCGACGAAACGCTCAAGGACCTTTACAGTTCGGTTGCCGCCCCCTGGTTCGAACTCAGCGATGAGTGCGAAATCTTCACTGAACTGTTTCCCGTCTATAAGGGCCTGATGGCGACGACGATGCACGACGGGTCGTCATGCCGGGAACATCTGCTGAGAATTTTCACCGCCATCGACCGGCTCAACGCCAGGGCCGTCGAGACCGGCAACCACCGCCAGCCGGACTATTTCCTTGTAGCCCTCCTGCTCGTACCCTGGGCCGAAATCAGCTTCGACCTGTTAAACCAGCAGGCCAGAGGCCCACAGGTCCATCAGGTTGCCAAAAAAATCCGGGAAGCTATCAACGAAACCGTCGGCCTGCACCTCAACCTGCGGCGCTCAACCCGCCAGGAAATCACCACCCTGCTCGCCCATCTGCCGCTGCTGTTCAGCCAGCGCGACCAGAAAGGATGGCCCCGCTGGCTGAAACGCAAGAGCTACTTCAAGAAATGCCGGCTGCTCTACCTTTTTTATCGCGAGGCAATCGAAGGCATCCAGGTGGAGGACTCTCTGTTCAGCACCGACCAGCCCCCAGAACCCAGCAGGCCCGCTAAAAGCGGCGGCCGCTCAAAAAAATCCCGGGGCAAAGGCCGGCCGGCCTTCGCCGACACCAAGAAGGGCGGCGTCTTCGGTTTCAAGCGCTGAACACTGAATCCCGCTGTCTCTGCCGGGCCGGGCAAGTCCCCCGTTTGGAGTCAGCAAGCACCAGGAATTCATCGGTATTTTTGAGCCGCGCCAGTGGCTCTCCGACCCATTTCAAAGCAGCATCCGAGCCCACCGCACCCCAATAATGTGCAAAAGATGGAAATGAATTGACATTCATCATCTTATCTTCTATCTATACATCTTGTTTGATGGGCAAGAAGAACCTGAAATCCGGTCGTTATCGAATGAATAGGGAGCATCCGATAACCGCTCAAGACTCAGGTTTTTTGAATTATAACCTTTAATAACTGAGGTAGATCACCGCGCTTTGCGCCAAATTGTTGTTTCAACATTAGGAGGTTGATATGGCAGACACGGTAAACAAAACTCTGGATCCGCGCGTCAACAGACGTGGTTTCCTGAAGGGATGCACCATGGCAGCGGCCGCGCTTGGGCTCTCCGAATCCATGGTCCCCAAAATGGTGGAGGCGGCAACCTCGGCCCAACGGCCGACGGTAATCTGGCTGCACTTCCAGGAATGCACCGGTTGTACTGAATCACTGCTCCGCGGTGCCCACCCGGACATCGCTCGACTCATTCTCGACATTATCTCCCTGGATTATCACGAGACAATCATGGCAGCGGCCGGTTTTCAGGCCGAGGAAGCACTGCATGCCTCGATGGAGAAAAATGCCGGGAAATTCATCCTGGTCGTGGAAGGAGGTATTCCCACCGCCTCCGACGGTGCATACTGCAAGATTGGGGGCAGGACAGCCATGGAAATGCTTGAAGAGGTTTCCTCCAAGGCCGCGGCAATAATCGCCTACGGCACCTGCGCCACCTTCGGGGGCGTTCAGGCCGCCAGTCCGAACCCGACCGGCTCTGTCGGCGTGGACAAGCTCGTCCACGACAAGCCGATCATCAACATCTCAGGTTGTCCGCCGAACCCGGTCAACTTCCTGGGCACTGTTCTGCATTACCTCACCTTTGCCAGACTGCCTGCGGTCGACGGCCTGAAGCGGCCGAAGTTCGCCTATGGCCGCCGCATCCACGACCATTGCGAACGGCGCGCCCATTTTGACGAGGGACGCTTCGTCGAGCAGTTTGGCGATGAGTTTCACAAGCTTGGCTATTGCCTCTATAAAGTCGGTTGTAAAGGTCCTGAGACCTTCGCCAACTGTCCGGTTGCCCGCTTCAACGAAGCAGGTGTCTGGCCGGTTTCCGTCGGTCACGGCTGCATTGGCTGCACCGAGCCGGACTTCTGGGACACCATGACACCGTTCTACGACAGGATACCAGACGTCAAGATCCCCGGCTCCGGAATTGTCGGTGATGCCGATCGAATCGGCACCAAGGTGCTCGGTGTGACGGCTGCCGCAGTTGGTATCCATGCCGCTGTCGGAATCGGCAAACGCTTGATCAAAGGAAAATCAGACAGCGACGAAGGTTAATTGCAGATACTTTTGCTAATTACGCATACAACCACTTTTGGAGGTTCTAGAGATGGCTCAAAGAATAACCATTGATCCGATTACCAGGATCGAAGGTCACTTAAGAATAGACGTAGAAGTCGATGGCGGGGTGGTCACCGACGCCTGGTCTTCCGGCCAGATGTTCAGGGGGCTTGAAATCATTCTCCAGGGACGGGACCCGCGCGATGCCTGGCATTTTGTCCAGCGGATCTGCGGCGTCTGCACCACCGTTCATGCGCTGGCATCCGTTCGCGCCGTTGAAGACGCGCTGAAGCTTCCTATTCCGCTGAACGCACAGCTGATCAGAAACCTGGTCCAGGGCATCCACTGCCTGCACGACCATATCGTTCATTTCTATGCGCTTTCCGCCCTTGACTGGGTCGATGTGGTCTCGGCGCTCGATGCCGATCCGGTAGCCACCCAGAAACTGGCCGAGTCCCTGTCCAACTGGCCGGGCAACAGCGCCAAACGTTTTGCAGCGGTCCAGGGCAAGCTCAAGGCCCTGGTCGAGAGCGGCCAGCTCGGCCCGTTCGCCAACGCCTATTGGGGCCACGCCGCCATGAAGCTGCCGCCCGAGGCGAACCTGATGGCCGTCTCTCATTACCTGGAGGCGCTTGATTACCAGCGCAAGGCCACCACCGCACTGGCTATCATCTCCGGCAAGAACCCGCATATCCAGAACCTGTCCGTCGGCGGCGTCACTGCAGCCATCAACCTGGACAACCAGGCCACTCTGAACATGGAGCGCCTCTACCGTGTCAGGCAACTGGTTGAAGAGGTTCGCGGATTCATCAACAACGTCTACCTGGTCGATCTGGCTGCCGTCGGCGCTCTGTATGCCGAATGGCTGCCCTACGGCAAAGGGGTTACCAACTACCTGGCCTCGCCCGATATGCCGCTCGATGCCGCTGCCACCAAGTTCGACCTGCCCGGCGGAACCATTATGGGCGCCGACCTGGCCAGCGTCGAGGCCATCACCAGCCTCAGTGATCCGCGCTTCAAGAAAAGCGTTCAGGAATCAATCGCCCGCGGCTTCTATGACGGCGACTGGCAGAAACACCCCTGGGAATCGGAAACCGTTCCGGCCGCCCAGGATTTCGACGCAGACGGCAAGTACAGCTGGCTCAAGGCCCCGCGTTTCGACGGCGCTCCGATGCAGGTGGGCCCGCTGGCCCAGATGCTCGTCGGCTATGCCCAGGGGCATGAAGCCATCGTCACCGGCGTCAACGGCGCCCTTGACCTGATCAGCACCATCGCCGGCACCAAGGTTGGTCCCGATGCCCTGTTCGGCACTCTCGGCCGCCACGCTGCCCGCGCGGTCCGCTGTTCATTGATGGCCGATCTGACCCTGAAGCACTGGGATATGCTGGTGGACAACGTCGGCGGCGGCGACCTGGAAATTTTCAATCCGCCGACCTTCCCGAAGGGCGAGCAGAAAGGCGTCGGCGTCCACGAAGCGCCACGCGGCCTGCTGTCACACTGGATCGTTATCCAGGATGGCAAGATCAAGAACTACCAGGCGGTCGTTCCGTCTACCTGGAACGCCGGACCGCGCGATTCCCAGGATCAGCTCGGACCGTACGAAGCGTCCCTGCTGGACAACCCGATCGCCGACCCGGATCGCCCGCTCGAGGTTCTGCGGACCATCCACTCCTTCGATCCATGTATCGCCTGTGCCGTGCACATGCTGGATCCGGAGGGCCGTGAAGTAACGAAAGTCAAGGCACTGTAGTTATTAAACTTCAAACCAACTTTCAACTTTCGGCACTCACCGACAGGAGGTAATTATGGCATATGAAAAGAAAAAATGCTGGAGCATCCTGCTTCGGCTCTATCACTGGGCCTTTGCGCTGTCGATTGTGACCCTGGTCATCACCGGCTTCTATATCAACAGCCCCTGGACCAACTCTCTGCAGGAGGGTAGTACCTCATGGCCGATGGCCTATGCACGGTTTATCCATTTCATCGCCGGCTATGTCTTCACCGCGGCGGTGCTGACCAGGATCTTTCTGTATCTGTTCGGCAACAAGCAGGAGCGGATTCTCGAGCACCTGCCGGTGACGCCGCGTAATATCAAGAACCTTTTCACTACGATATTACAGTACAGCTATATCAAGGACAGCCACGACCCGGATCGACTGGGCCACAATGTCCTGGCCGGCATCACCTACGTGATCACCATCATCGCAGCACTATTTCAGCTGGTCAGCGGCTTCTACATGCTCTTTCCTGAAATCGCCATCTGGGAACAATACGGATTGATGATATTCGGCAGCCAGCAGATGGCCCGCTATATTCATCACCTGCTGATGTGGTGGTTTATGATTTTCGCTCTGATTCATGTCTATCTGGTAATCTGGAACGACGTGAAACAACCGGAAGGGTTGATCTCTTCCATCTTTACCGGTGTCAAGTTCACCCACAAAGCGTAAATCATTAAAAAACGGGGTCGAAATTCTCGTCCGGGGCACGGTCCAGGGCGTAGGGTTTCGACCCTTCGTTTTTAAGCTTGCCTCCCGCCTTTCCATCTCAGGCGACGTCACCAACACCAGCGACGGCGTACTCATTCGCGCCGCCGGCCCGGATCTGCCGGCCTTCATCGAAGCAATCACCGCCGAGGCTCCACCACTGGCACGAATCGACGACCTGCACTACCAATCGCTGGCCCGGCCGCTGACGGCCAAGACCTTCTCGATCATCGCCAGCCAGGCAGGCGGAGCATCCTCGGCCAACATTCCGCCCGACATATCGCTGTGCTCCGATTGTCTTGAGGAACTGACCGACCCTGCCGACCGACGGTATGGCTACCCGTTTACCAATTGCACCAATTGCGGCCCCCGCTTTTCGATTATCGAGACGATTCCCTACGACCGCCCCAAAACCTCGATGAAGGATTTCCCGATGTGCCAAGCCTGCCAGCGGGAATACCTTGACCCGCTGGACCGGCGCTTTCATGCCCAGCCAAACGCCTGCCCGACCTGCGGTCCGGGGATCTCCTGGCACGATGCCCGGGGCCGGCGCATCGAAACCAGCGATGTGGTCCGGGCCGCCGTCACCGCCATCCGTGACGGCAAAGTGGTCGCCATTCGCGGACTCGGCGGTTTCCACCTGTGCGTCAACGGCTGCTCCGAGAGCGGTGTCGCAACCCTGAGAAAGCGCAAGCACCGACCGGATAAACCCCTGGCCATCATGGTCAAGGATGTCGACCAGGCCGCTCAGCTCTGTTTCCTCTCTGAGCTTGAGAAACAGACCCTTGTCTCCCCCCAGCATCCAATCGTCCTGCTCAGGCCGCGGCCTGGAACGGCGCTGGCCGTCAACCTCGCCCCCGACATGGCCGACATCGGCCTGATGCTGCCCTACACGCCGCTGCACCACCTTCTTTTCAGGGACCCGGACTGCCCGGCGGCGCTGGTGATGACCAGCGGCAACGTCAGCGGCGAACCGATCTGCACCTCCAACGAGGATGCGCTGAGTCGACTGGCCCACATTGGTGACAATTTCCTGCTGCACAACCGCGAAATCGTCACCCGCGTCGATGACTCGGTGGTCAAGCAGCTTGCCGGTGTTATCAGGCCCTTTCGCCGGGCCCGGGGCTATGCCCCTGAACCGATACATATCGGCCATCAGCTGCCGCAGGTGATCGGCTGCGGAGGCGGTCTGAAAAGCACCTTCAGCCTGGCCCGAGGCAGCTCGATCTATCCCAGCCAGCACATCGGTGACCTGTTCAACACCGCCTCCCTGGAATTTTATCTGGAATCGGTGGACAACCTCAAGCGCCTCTATGAAATCGAACCGGTGGCCGCTGCCTGCGACCTGCACCCCGACTACCTCAGTTCCCACTTCGCTGCGGAACTCGATCTTCCCCTGTACCGGGTGCAGCATCACCACGCCCACGCAGCCGCGGTCATGGCCGAGCACAAGCTGGAGGGACCGGTCCTGGCGATCATTCTCGACGGAACCGGCTATGGACCCGATCAGACCATCTGGGGCGGCGAAATTCTGCAGGCCGACCTCTACTCATTCACCCGGCTCGCCAACCTGCAGCCCATTCCCCTGCCGGGCGGCGATGCCGCAGCCCAGGAACCGTGGCGCATGGCCCTGGCACTGCTCTACCTGCTTCATGGACCGGGCTGCCTGGAACAGGACCGGCTGCAGACGGTTGATCCGTCCGCCCAAAAAATTGTGGCGCAGATGCTGCAGAACCAGTTCAACGCCCCGCTGACCTCGAGCTGCGGCAGACTGTTCGACGCCGTGGCAGCGCTGCTCGACCTGAACATGGTCTCCAGCTTTGAAGGGCAGGCTGCCATGCAGCTTGAAACCCTGGCCCGTAAATCATTGACATCCGGGTGGAAAGATATATTGGTTGATCAGATGTCCGGGGCCGACCCGTATCTGTCCCAGGAAAACAATCGAAGATGGGAGATTATTTCTTCAAAATTTGTTAAGAAGACCCTAGACGATATTTCTTCCGGCATGGACCGGTCTGCGATCGCGCTTCAGTTTCACTCCTGGCTGATCAGTTGTATTTCCCGCCTCGTCGAGAAACTCTCTTCACATACAGGAATCGATACTGTCGTTTTGTCCGGCGGCTGTCTGCAGAACGGAATTTTGCTGGAAGGTTTGATTTACAGTCTGACCAAACTCGGGCTTCGCCCCTATACCGGATTGAGCATTCCGGTAAATGACGGCGGGGTTTCAGTTGGCCAGGCACTTATCGGAGGTTTGCATCATGTGTCTAGCAGTACCCATGAAAGTTGAACGGGTCGAAGGGGACCCCGATGATTTTACCCAGAACCAGATTGCCGTCGTCAATATGGACGGTGTCAGAAGAGAGGTCCGGCTGGACGTGGTTGATCGCTGGCCCGAGGTGGGCGACTATGTGATCGTCCACGCCGGCTTTGCGATCCATTCCCTGATAGAGGAAGAGGCCCGGAAGAACATCGAGCTGATCAGAGAACTGGCATCGCATATGCCGAAAGAACTGCTGCTGGCCGGGGACGATTCTTGAAGCACGTCGATGAATACCGCGACAGCAGCCTGGTCAAACCGCTGGTTGCCGAGCTGAAGAAAACGCTGGACAAGCCGGTGCGGCTGATGGAAGTGTGCGGTACCCACACCATGGCCATCTTCCGCTCCGGTGTCCGTTCGATTCTGCCTGAAAACATGGAAATCGTTTCCGGCCCCGGCTGCCCGGTCTGTGTGACCTCGGCTACCCATATGGACGCCTTTATCGGTATGGCCGAAATTCCCGGGGTCAGGGTAGCTATTTTCGGCGATCTGTTCCGGGTTCCCGGCAGCAACGGCTCTTTGTCCAACGCCGCCGCCCGGGGTGCACAGGTCGATGTGGTCTACTCGCCGATGGACGCCCTGGACCTGGCCCGCAACAACCCTGACGACCTGGTTGTCTTCCTCGGTGTCGGCTTCGAGACGACCACCCCCGGGATTGCCGCAACGATTCTTGCAGCCCACCGGGAAGACATCACCAATTTCTGCGTTTTTTCCACCCAGAAGGTGATTCCCGGACCGCTTCTGGCGCTGCTCGAGGACCCGCAGCTGGAGATCAATGCCCTGCTCTGCCCCGGCCATGTGTCGGCCATTATCGGCGCCGGCGCCTACCAGCCCTTTGTCGATCGCGGCCTGGCCTGCGTTGTCGCCGGGTTCGAGCCGGCCGATCTGCTCAATGGCCTGATTTTACTGGCCAGGCAGATTAACGCCGGGACGCCCGAAGTGGAGAACATATACCCCCGGGCAGTCTCCTGGGAAGGCAACCGCCGGGCCCTGGCCATGGTCGACGAAATTTTCGAACCGGCCGACATGGAATGGCGCGGCCTGGGCATGATCGAAAACAGCGGCTTGGCAATCAGGGAAAAGTACCGCTCATTCGATGCGCTCAGTCGACTCGATATCGAGCTTGTCCCGGTGGAAGAGCCCAAAGGCTGCCTCTGCGGGGAGATCCTCAAGGGCCAGACCGTGCCGCCTCAATGCCCGCTTTTCGGCACCCGCTGCAGCCCGTCTTCGCCTATCGGCCCCTGCATGGTCTCCAGTGAAGGCACCTGCGCGGCCTATTACAAATACGGCCGCGACGCCTGACACCCGAGCGCTTCGTCAAGAAACAGGAGACCGGACCAACCATCATGTCAGACAATATCATCCTTCTCGATCACGGCAGCGGCGGGCTCGCCAGCCAGGAGCTGATCAGCGGCCTGTTCCTGAAATATCTTGACAGCCCGATCCTGAAAGGGCTCGAGGACAGCGCCGTTATCGACAACCAACCCGGGCGGTTGGTTTTCACCACCGACAGCTATGTGGTCGACCCTATTTTTTTCCCGGGCGGCGATATTGGCAAACTGGCCGTCCACGGCACCATAAACGATCTGGCCATGCGCGGCGGCAGACCACTCTGCCTGAGCCTGGCCCTGATCCTGGAAGAAGGCATGCCCATGGATGATCTGGAAAAGGTCATCAAGTCGATCGCCGAGGCTGCCGACCAAGCGGCTGTGCCCATTGTCACCGGCGATACCAAGGTCGTTCCCCGGGGCAAGGCTGACAAGGTGTTTATCAACACCTCCGGTATCGGCCTGGTTGACGAGTCGTTGTCGCTCTCCTCCCGCAATGGCAGGGCGGGCGACGCGGTCATCCTGTCGGGCACCATGGGCGATCACGGAATCACCATCATGACCCGCCGGGCAGGTATCGCCCTGGAAGGGGACCTGAGAAGCGACACCATGCCCCTGCATCGGCTGGTTCAGTTGATTCTTTCCCGCAACCCGGATGCTGTCAGAACATTCAGGGACCCAACCAGAGGCGGCGTCGCCACAACGCTCAACGAAATTGCCGCTGCCAGCGGCCTGACCATCGTCCTGGACGAGGACTCGCTGCCGATCAGGCCGGAGGTCCGGGCCGCCTGCGAAATCCTGGGGCTCGAACCGCTCTACCTGGCCAACGAAGGTAAATGTCTGGCGGTGGTTGCCGCTGATCAGGCGGACGCGGTTGTTGAACTGATGCGCACCTGCGCTGAGGGCAGAGATGCGGTTGTCATCGGCAGGCTCGAGCGCGGCAAGGCCGGCCGCGTACTGATAAACACACCGATAGGCGGCTCACGGGTGATTACACCGCTGCACGGGGAACCACTGCCCAGAATCTGCTGACAGAGGATATCATGGAAAATACACAGAAAAAGATCGGAATTCTCGGCATCGGCAATCTGATTGTCGCGGACGAGGGGTTCGGGGTCCACGCCGTGCGCTACCTGGAAGAGCACTATGAATTCCCCGACAACGTCGAGATCAAGGACGGCGGTACGGCCGGCATCTACATGAGCCCCTTTCTGGAGGAATGTGACCCGGTTCTGGTAATCGACGTGGTCGACATCGACGCCGAACCGGGATCGATGCACTACTATTCCAGCGAAGATGTCAAAGCCGGCAGAATATCCACCAGGATGTCACCCCACCAGCTCGGCCTGCTGGAGATTCTGGAGATATGCAAACTTCGCGATGCGGCCCCCGAGGTTCTGGAATTCTACTGCGTGGTTCCCAAAACGCTCGAAACCAGTACCGAGCTCTCCGATGTGGTCGCTCCCCGGGTCAAAGAGATCTGCGACATCGTTTTGAAGCGGCTGGCCGAACTCGGGGTGACGGTCAGCAAAAAGTCAAGCTGACCGGTCGCCATGCACGAAATTTCGCTCGTTCAGGGTCTGCTGCAGCAGCTGCACGATATCGCTGCTCAGCACCAGACCAGCCGGGTACTGAAAGTGACCATGGTCATCGGGCCGCTGTCCGGCGTAGTGGTCGACTCGTTCAGATTCGGCTTCGACATCCTGACCAGAGACGATGACCTGGTCAGGGGTGCCGAGCTTATCGTCGTGATTCCCGAGGTCGCCTACCGGTGCAGCGACTGCGGCGAGGTGCAGAAGACCGCCGGACAGCGCCCGGAAAAGTGCCGTTCATGCGGCGACCGGCTGCTGATCGCCAAAGAGGGAAATGACCTGATTCTCCAACAGGTAGAAATGGAATAATATTAACGTGCCGAGACGGCCGGCTGTCCTGCGTCGCTTTTTCGGAAGGCATAGTGAACTATAGCCTTCCTAAATTCTCCCTGACTAGCAGGCTGTCTCGGCACGTTAATCTATAGTAACAAGATGAATAAAATGTAATAAAGGTGAACCTATGTGCGATGCATGCGGTTGTCAAACCCACTCCCATGACCATGACCACGATCATGATCATGATCATGGCCACCCACACCGCCACGATGAATCGTTGATCGTCGATATCAACCGCTCCCTGTTCGCGGCCAACGATGCCATGGCCCGATCGAACCGTGAACATTTCGATGAGCAGAACCTGGTGGTTCTCAATCTCATTTCCAGCCCCGGGTCGGGTAAAACGACGCTGCTGGAACAGACCATAGACAAACTGGGGAAGGAAATAAGGATCGGGGTCATCGAGGGCGACATCGAAACCGAGCGGGACGCGGAGCGCATCCGGGCCAAGGGCGTACCGGCCATCCAGCTGACCACCGGCGGGGCCTGCCACCTCGACGCTTCGATGATCCACCGCGGTTTTCACCAGCTGCAGAAAGAACCGGGTGGTGACAACATCGATCTGCTGGTCATCGAAAATGTCGGCAACCTGGTCTGCCCGGCCACCTTCGACCTGGGCGAGCACCAGCGCATCGTTCTCGTTTCCGTGCCCGAGGGGCCGGACAAGCCGGCTAAATACCCCAAGGCCTTCACCAGTTCACAGATCTTTCTGATTACCAAGACCGACCTGCTCCCCTACTTCGATTTCGAGGTGGCGGAAGCGACCAGGGAAGCACTGAGCCTCAACCCGGCCCTGCAAGTGATGGATTTTTCATCGACCACCGGCGAGGGCTTCGATGTCTGGCTCGATTACCTGCGGGGACTGGTCAGCGAGGTACGCCAACGCCAGGCCTGATTATTCAGGTTAATCGGCAAGTTCGGCTTTGATAGCGGCGAGTACTTCGAGGCCGTTGTTGTCAAGCACGAACTGGCCCAGTTCCCGGCCCAGCGATTCGGGGTCATCCAGCGAACCGGTCCGGGTCTCCTGCAGCAGCCAGCTGCCGTCGAGATTGGCCAGTCCGGCGGTCAAACTGATCAAGTTATCGTTTCGCACCGCATGCCCGAACGCCGGAATCGAGCAGCCGCCTTCCAGCTTCTTCAGAAAAGCCCGCTCGGCCCGCAAACAGCACTCGCTTTCAGGGTCGTTCAGACACCTTCTGATCAGCTCTTTTTTTTCCGGGGAAAGGCGGTCCGAGGCCTCAATAGCAATACATCCCTGTCCCACCGGCGGAACGAACTGGTGGGCATCGAACTGGTGAACGATCATCTGGTCATATCCCATCCTGGTTACCCCGGCATAGGCCAGCATCAGCGCATCGCAGTCGCCGGCTTCCAGTTTGGCCACGCGGGTCTGCAGGTTGCCGCGCATCGGCACCGCCTCGACATGCGGGTAGAAGTGGCTGAGCAGGGCCACCCGGCGAACCGAGGAGGTGCCGACCCGCAGCGGCTGATCAGGGCGGCTGAGGTCGACAGCGGCATGGCCCAATAGCACATCGTGGCTTTTTTCCCGCTCGGTAAAGGCGATCAGCTCGAACCCGGGCGGCAGGGTCGACTGCATGTCCTTGGCCGAATGCACCGCAATATCAACGGTGCCGTCGGCCAGCTGCTCTTCGAGTTCCTCGGTAAAAACGCCCTTGCTGCCGATCTTGGCGATCGAACGATCAAGAATCTTGTCGCCTTTTGTCTCCAGAGCTGAAATGACTGTTTTTATCCCGCTCCCATTCAGCATGGCGCAGACTGTTTCCGTCTGCCACATGGCAAGTTTGCTTTTCCGACTGCCGACGATGATGGTTTTCATGCCGTAATTCCTTTATTTGACTTGCTATCATTGGGGATGCCACCATACCACAGGATTCCTGTTTTCGGTAACCATTCTTGTCGTCCGGCTGAGCGGCCGGCCTCAGCGCCGAAAATTGCAGTCTGGTTGATGCTTACACCGATCCAGCGTCGCTGTTGAGCACCACCGTAAAGGTGCTGCCCCGGTTCAGCTCGCTGACCACGTCGATACGGCCGCCGTGGGCATCGATTACCGCCTTTACATAGTTCAACCCGAGGCCCAGCCCCTGGCGGGTTCGGGAACGATCACCCCGGTAAAGACGATCCCAGATCCTCGACATCTCCTGTTCTGAAATACCAATGCCGGTATCGCCAAAACTGACCCGCACCTCCCCACCCTCTGACCTGCCCTCGATGAGCAGGCGACCGTTCCTGCTGTTGTACTTGATTGCGTTGTCGAGCAGGTTGGCCCAGACTTGGGCCAGCCGGGTCCGGTCACCGGTAACCTGCAGCCCTTTTTCGATTGATGCTTCGATGAGGATCAGATTGTCTTCCGCCAGATACTCATAGACCTGGATGACCTCGTCGATATGTTCCTGCAGATCAAAACAGCTTTTCTCCAACTGCATCGCACCAGACTCTGCTTCAGCCACACTCATCATGATATTGAGCATGGCCAGGACCCGCTGGCTCTCCTCCAGACAGTCGGACAGCGCTTCTGCAAGCCTGCCTGGATCGCCGCTGCTCTGCAGCCCATACTCGGCCACGGAGCGCAGCCTGGTCAGCGGTGTCCGGAGATCATGGGCAACGTTGTCGAGGGACTCCTGCATTTCACCAATCAGCCTGGCGTTTCGCTTAAGAATCTGGTTGATCTGCTCGTAGATCCGCCGGTAGTCGCCGGCCGGCACCGTTGATGGATCGAGCAGCCCGGAGCGGACGGGGCGTTCACCACCAAGTTCTGCCTGAAGCCGCTTGAGGGGTGCCATGGCGACTCGATGGCTGATAACGACAAGGGCGACCGATAAGAACAGGGCGCCACCGCCGAAAGCCAGAGCAGTGCTCCGGACATGACGATAGAGCGCATACAGCGAGCGGTCGGGGCGTCCGGCCTGGATGATCACCTCGGCGCCGGGGTTGAGCGAGACGATATTCCAGACCGCACCGTTGCCGCCGTCCGGTCCATCGTCCAGATCGATCCAGCAGCCGCGGCGCCGGGGGTCGAGTTCGGCCAGAATCCTCAGATCGAAGGCTTTGTCGCTGGATGCAGAGAAATAAACATGATCGCCACCCCTGACAATCCGGACGAAGCCGAGGCCCGAGGCGGCGACCTTGTTGTCGATGGAAGAGTAGATTTCCGGTCCGTGAAGCAGGGACTGGTTCGTGGTCAGGAATTGCTTCAGATCCCACTCCAGGTCTTCGGCAATGCTGCGTTGAAAAGAAGTGCGCACGAACCACAAAAGAGCAAAAAGAAATATCAGCTGAAGCGCCCAGAGCAGCATGACCGCCGCCGGAGCGGGGGACCTCCGAAGCCGTTTGAGCAGGCCCCTAGTCGGACTTGAGCACATACCCCATCCCTCTGACGGTATGTATCAGTTTGGACTGAAAATCCCGGTCGATTTTATTGCGGAGCCGGCAGACCAGCACATCAACCACATTGGTCTGGGGGTCGAAAGAATATTCATACACGCGCTCCAGAATCGAGGTCTTGGAAATGACCATTTCCGGGTTGCGCATAAGATACTCGAGCAGCGCGTACTCTTTGGCGGGTAAGTCGATTTTCTGCTCATTGCGCCAGACTTCCCGGCGCAGCAGGTCCATGCGCAGATCATCATAGGAGAGCATGGTCGAATCGATATGCTTCTGGTCGCGACGAATCAAGGCCTGAATCCTGGCCAGCAGCTCGCTGAAGGAAAAGGGCTTGATCATGTAATCGTCCCCCCCCTGCTGCAGCCCCTTGATCCGGTCATCCACCGACTGTCTGGCGCTGAGGATCAGTACCGGTGTGGAAATCTTTCCGGCCCGCAGCCGCTCGATGAGCTGCAAACCGTCGAGACGGGGCAGCATGATATCGATAACGGCGGCGTCGTACTGATTGGCAAAGCCATATTCGAGCCCCGTTTCACCATCGTGGCAAAGATCGACCAGAAAGCCGGCTTCCCGCATGCCCTTCTCGATAAAGGAAGCGATCTTCCTGTCGTCTTCGACGATCAGCAGTTTCATCGGTACCAAACCCCGGTTATTCCAAGTCGAGAAAAATCACCGATCCATGCCTGCCACAGACCGGATTGCCTTCCCTGACGGCCCGCCGATAGCTGAAATAATCTGCCGAGCAGCTGGTGCAGATGTCGGGAAGTTCGATTGAGGCTGCCCGCACACCGGCCGCTGTCAATTGCCGGGCGGAGATCTGCCAGAAATCAAAATAATGCTTCCTGGCCTGAAAGCGATGAAATTTTTCGGGCAGTTCGTCCCGGAAATTGACAAATTCTGCACAGCAGGGGCCCAGAGAGGGACCGATCCGGGCCTGCAGATCGCCGGGGACGGTTCCATAATGGCGTTGCATCTGGTCGATGGCCGCCCCGATAACGTTGGCCACACTGCCCCGCCAGCCATTGTGTACCGCCCCGATCGCCCGGTGAACAGGGTCGTAAAGCAGAACCGCCTGACAGTCGGCCTGCTGGATCATCAGCGCCGTTCCCCGGCGATTGCTGACCAGCGCGTCGTAGCCGTCGACCTCATGTGCCCGGGCGGTGGCGCCGTCGTCAACCCAGACACTGCTGCCGTGCACCTGATGGGCGCTGACCAGCCGCTCGACGCCAACCCGTTCCTTGACGATGGACCGGTTGCGCTCGATGTTGGCGTCTTTATCCCCGGTTTTATAACTGAGGTTGAGGCTATCGTACCTGCCCCTGCTGACCCCGCCGTGCCTGTTGAAAAAGTGATATGAAACCATTAACCTCGATGGGTAATCCAGAGTCTGATAACATTCAATAAAAAAAGGGGTATGCCCCGGTTGGAAGGCATACCCCTAAAAGATCGAACGGTTTGATTGGCGCTTAGAAAAAGGCCTCGAAGGTCAGATAGATCTGGTGGGCATCATCTATTGGATCCAATCCCATACCCTGCAGTTTCATCAGGTCCATATCACTGTCCAGATCATAGGGATACATGTTCCAGTCGCCCGAGCCGGCATAAGTGTAATCGTAATACTGATACCCCAGCCTTATGAAGGCTCTACCGTACTGGGAGATAGCTTCGCCTGCGGGAATGTCGTAGATCGTATAGAGCTCGAACACATGACCGCGGGTCGCCAGCTTGGACTGGTAGATATCGTCTGCTGCGGGGGCAAAGGCGATCCAGTATTGCGAGCCGTAGTTGTACTCGGCCCCGAGCTTCAGCCCGATATTGTCTAAATCGTAGCGCAGGCCGGCGTAGACCAGGTAGCCGTTCTCACTGCTGGTGTTGGGACCGGTCTGTCCCGCGAACATTGCAGCAAAATCATTGAACATGCCGTTATCGTTGGGCTGGGTGTTAGACCAGCCACCTGAGAAAAAGTAATTGAAGCTGGCCACTTCATCCTGCCAGACCGCGTCGGTGTGCCAGATGTTGCCCAGGTTCTGCCGAGGGCCAAAAACTTCGGCGGCAAATTCATCGGGTATGTCCTTGAACTGAGGATAGTTGAAGGCATTGAATACCCCGAAGGACTGCACATTGAGCAGCCGGTTGCCGCTACTCAGTACATCCCAGTTGATCCCGGCGAAATCGGCATCGTTGATATCGTTGTCTATCAGCAGCCCATCCTCGAAACCACGGCCATAGCAGAAGCGTACCTTACCGGCGCCAAGATCCTCGTTACCCCAGTTGTAGCCATACCCCACGGTGATCCCGTCAAAGGCATAGTTGAAGGCGGCGACCGGGGTTGCCAAGCGCTCGTCAACTCCCATCCTGATCTGCGAAGGAGGGCCGTCGGTGGTCGGCCGGCGGCCAAGCGAGAGCCACACCGGAGCACCGCCGATATTGTTCCAGTTCACATAGGCCCGATCGACGTAAAGGGCGCTGTCGTCGGTAGTTCTGGTTACGTTGCCGTCAAAAACCGGATACACCATCGGGTTGCTGGTGTCATTCTCAAAAGGTGCCTGCATACCCCAGGCTTTGAACATTGCCAGACGGCCTTTGAATTCGACATTCTCGGTAGCCTTGACCCGCATGTTCAGTCGGAATCGATTGGTCCACAGACTGTCGTTCTCAAGCGTTTGGCCAAACACCGTGTCAGCCTTGTAATAATCGAGACGAGTCCTGAAATCTCCATAGAGTCTGAACCGGGCGGCCAGGTCCCAGGCATCGGCACGATCGTCGAAATCGTCGAGATTCTCTGCCAGGTCCGACAGCTGCTGGGAAGTGGCGGCGTCGACCTCATGCTGTTTGCCCATCTGAGCCTTGAGTTCTTCGAGCTGCCTGCTCAGCTCCTCGATCTTCCGCTCCAGGTCATTGACATCCGCCCCGCCAACGCTCCCACCCGCCAGTGCCGCTGCAGGAAAGGCCATGAGACCTGCTAAAGCCAGAACCGAAATTTTCTTTACCATGTTTCTCCTCCTCCAGTTTATTTGACACACATCACTGCCGCCGCTGCTGGAACCCGCCTCACCGAAAACCGCAGTTTGGCCATGATAATAAGTATTTTATTGAAGTCTTAATTTCTATTCTATTGGTGTTCATTTGTCAACACCCGGATGCAGCCGAAAAAGCTGGCGTCATGAAGCCCCTATCCGGTTCTGTACCGGATTTATGAGGATAGCGCAGCATCCCTGTTTAGGACCTGACAACACCTATGTTGTGGGCAGGCTTATAGGGAGCCTGCAAAACAGGAGCGAGATAACCCGGACAATTTTTCCAGGGAACCGTAATTTTTATGACAAGAGGCTGCGTAATCCGTTACAATTCCAAAAAAACCGCCGAAATCCTGACATTTTTCGATAGCCTATGCAAAATCATATCATACTGACCGCCTTCGGCACAACCACCAGGGCGCAACAAACTTATAACCATCTGCAGGAGCTGATTGCGCCCCGCTTTCCCGGCTGCCGGATCCACTGGGCCTTCTCTTCCCCGATGGTGCGCAAAAATGTAAGCCGGCAGCAGACGGCGTCGGCGTCTGTCAGTGAAATTATCAGCGAACTGAAAGATCCCGGAAAGATCGTCATCCAGTCCCTGCACATCCTTCCCGGCTACGAATTTCACCGGATCGTCTCTGAGTCCCGGGCACTGAACGTGGAGACCGCAATTGGCCGGCCCCTGCTCAACCAGCCCGATGATTTTACCAGGGCTGCCGCTGCCCTGAAGAAGCTGATCCACGGGACCAACCACGATGGTATCCTGGTCCTGGGCCACGGCACCGACCATCCCTGTCGATTCCTTTTTCACCAGCTCGAACATGAACTGCAGCGGCAGGTGGGTCCACAGGTTTTCTTCACAACCATCGAGAAACCGCTGGAGCCCGCTGAGCTTGTCATCGAAAAAATCGTTGCCGCCGGTCACCGGCGGGTGTTCTGCATCCCCTTTCTGATGGTGGCCGGTATGCACTTTCTGCGAGACATCATCGGCGATTCCAGCGATTCCTGGCAAAACCGCTTCCAGCAGCGGAAGATCGCAATCGATGCACACGATCAGGGGATTGCCCTGCTGGAAGGCATATCCTCGATCTTCTGTGATCACATCGAGCAGGCGTTTGGGTCTCTGGACCGCTGACCAACTCCGATCCAACACCATCACCAGCCAGAGACGGCGCATAATGCCCTACTTTGACTGACTCCCCTGTCTGGTTATCTTGACACGACCAGTCATCCCCGCAAGAATCAAAACCTCCGGCCTCTGATTAATTCCGCTCGCTGATCAACATTTATTTTAAAGGATCAACAAATTTTTATTGACGGCGGATCAACTTGTTAGTATTTTGAACATATGCACGATAGCTCCCGCTTTTCAAGATCCCTGAACAGTGACGCCATGAACGATAAAGAACAGACACTCAGACAACTGCGCCATGTCGGCGAAGCCATCGTATCGATGTTCGGTAAAAATTGCGAAACCTGCATTCACGACCTCACCGACCTGCACCACTCGCTGATCTTCATCAACGGCGAGGTCACCGGCAGGAAAATCGGAGCACCGGCAACGGACCTGCTCGTCAAGATGCTCAGGTCCGGCAGCACCAGACCCACCGACATGCACGGATACCGGACCGTCACCGACGGCGGGCGCGTGCTCAAGTCCTCGACAACTTTTATTTATGACAGCGGCGGACAACCGATTTTCGCCTTCTGCATCAATCTTGACACCACCGATTATTTCAATGCCAGCCAGGTCCTGCATCAGTTTCTCGTGGACGATCAGTCCAACGGCTCGGTTGGCTCGGCGGAAACCTTTGCCCATCAGCCGTCAGAAACCATCGACGCACTTTTTCAGCAGGCCGTTGTCGAAATCGGCAAACAGCCGGCCACCATGAGCACCGAAGAGAAAACCGACCTGGTGGAGATTCTCGAACGCAACGGCGCCCTGCAGTTCAAAGGGGCTGTCGAGCAGATTGCCCTGCTGGCCGGGGTTTCAAAATACACCATCTATAATTACCTCAAAAAAATTCATGCCAGGCAGGCGGTCAACCGCCTCTAGCAGGGAGCACTGTATGGCCTTCACGGTAAAAGATATCCTCCAGATGGAAGTGACCCCGGCGCTGGGCTGCACCGAACCGGCCGCCATTGCCCTGGCCACTGCGGCGGCGGCGTCACTGCTGCCGACCAAAGACATCGAGCGCATCGAGTTGTGGGCAGACCCCAATATCTACAAAAACGGCATGGCCGTCGCTATTCCTGGCACCCCTTCCATGACCGGGCTGGACGTGGCCGCCGCGGTCGGCGCTTTCGGCGGCGACCCGACCCTTGGCCTCGAAGTGTTCAACACGGTTGATGAAGAGGCCATTGCCAGAACCAGGGATCTGATCGCTGCCAAAAAAGTGGACATACACCTGTTCGAGGAGTCGGGTCTGCATGTCAGAGCCGTGGTCAGTTCCTTAACAGACAGCGCCGAAGCAGTCATCAGAGACCTGCACAACAATATCATCGCGCTGTCGCTCAACGGGGAACAGATCACTGATTCGGAACTCCTATCCCCGGCCGCCGGTATTTCGGGCAAATCGGCCATGGCACTGCTCGAGGAGTGGTTGATGGAGCTGACCCTGGACGACATCTACGAGATGATCGACGAGCTCGACCAGGATGACCTGGATTTCCTGAAAAAGGGGGTGGAGTATAACGTCCGACTTGCCGAGCACGGCCTCAAATACGGCAGCGGGCTCGGGATCGGCAAGGCAATCGAGCGGCAGCTCAAGCAGAAACTCCTGGTCAAGGACATGACAACCTCGGCCCGGATTCTGACTTCCGCCGCCGCTGATGCCCGAATGAGCGGAGCCAATCTGCCGGCCATGAGTTCCGCCGGCAGCGGCAACCACGGCCTGACCGCCATCCTGCCGATCTGGGCCATCAAGGATTTCGTCGAACATGATGAACAGACCGTCCTGCGGGCCATCGGCCTGAGCCACATCATCACCGCCTATGTAAAAGCCCACACCGGCCGGCTGTCGGCGGTGTGCGGCTGTTCGGTGGCCGCCGGAGCCGGGGCCACTGCAGGAATCACCTACCTGGTCGGCGGCGATGTCAAACATATGGCCGGAGCAATCAAGAACATCATGGAGGACCTGGCCGGGGTGATCTGTGACGGAGCCAAGGCCGGCTGCGCCCTCAAGCTCAACACCGCGGCGGGATCAGCCGTTCAGGCCGCCCTCTTTTCACTGCAGGGAATCAATGTCCAGGATACCGACGGGATTATCGGCCAGTCCACCGAGCAGACCGTCAGAAACCTCGGTACCCTGAGCCACCAGGGCATGATGGAGACAGACCGCACCATTCTGCAGATCATGCGGGAGAAAGAAAAGAACAGGAAATAGATTTTCTTCGATAAAGAGCAGCTTCTTGACCCGGAGGCGGGAGCGAATTGACTGTGGCTGCTGCGCTTCGGGCTTATCAACAAAGCACTGAAAAACCGATCGGATGACGGCTGCTTCGCAGCCTATTGCGATCGGTAAACATTTTCAGCACTTTGTTGGCCCTCCACAATGCAGCCACAGCCAACTCACTCCCGCTTTCAACGATCGTGCTTTTTTCACAGAGGATTTGAGGACAGGAAAGCAGTGGAGTGTGCATTAGCGAAAGGCCCTGGAGGCCGCTGAAATCAGGCCCGAAGGGTTGCATAGCAACCGGCTAGCATCGGCTCTCTTACCGTGATCTTCTTTCTTTTATCACCTCTGCTTCAAACACCAGTCATAGGCGTTGCAGAACATCTTCAGCCAGGGGCTGGCTTCGATACCCTGCATCTCTTCGGGCAGCCAGTGGGCCTGCCAGGGCAGGAACACCCGCTCCGGGTGGGGCATCATGGCCAGATGCCTGCCGTCCGGTGAGCAGAGGCCGCCGATGCCGCGGGGGGAACCGTTCGGGTTGAACGGGTAGACCTCAGTCGGCTGGCGATTGTCATCGACGTAGACAATCGGGGCCAGGGACTGGGCCAGCACCTGCTGCTCAATTTCCGGGTCGGGAAAATGGAGCCGCCCTTCACCATGGTCCACATGGATACCAAAAACGAGATCCTGCATACCTTCGAACATGATCGCCGGGCTGCTGTCGACCCGGACCGTCACCCAGCGGGACTCGAATCGACCTGAGTTGTTGCGGACAAAGCGCGGCTGGCGCTGCGGCTCAAGCCCCGTCCAGGGAACCCAGCCGAGCAGGCCAAATAGTTGACAGCCGTTGCAGATACCCAGCGAAAAGGTATCAGCCCGATTATAGAATCGGTCGAACTGCTGCCTGAGCATCTCGTTGAAGCGAATCGTCGCCGCCCAGCCCTTGGCCGATTCCGGAACATCGGCGTAGGAAAAACCGCCCACCGCAGCCAGCCCCTGAAAGTCATCGAGCCGCACCCGCTGCTCCAGCAGATCGGTCATGCTGATGTCCCAGACCTCGAAGCCAGCCAGATAAAATGCTGAACTCATCTCCCTGTCGGAGTTGGAGCCTTCGTCACGCAGGATGGCCACCTTCGGTTTGTCCGCTTTGTCCGCCGGAACAGCGGCCGGCAGTTTGGGCTCGAAACTGAGATGGTAGCTGGGGCCGGAGCGATCGTAGATGGCTTCCCTCTCCTGATCGACGCAGAGCGGGTCCGCCTGCAGCCGGTCCAGCCGGTAACTGGTCTCCTCCCACTGCTGACGAAGGATCAGCATCGACTCGTCGAGGACTATCTGACCGTTGAACACAACCTTTACCCGCTTCTCCTCGGTCGATTGCCCTATGGTCCTGGCGATGACCCCGGCTTCGGCCATGCGCGAGACAATGGTACTGACATCCTCGACCCGGCATTCGACCACATAGCCCAGCTCCTCGGAAAACAGCGTCTTGAACACCGAACTCTCGCCTTCCAGGTCAATGCGCAGCCCGCAGTTTCCGGCAAAGGCCATTTCCAGGACGGTGGTGATCAGGCCGCCGTCGGAGCGGTCATGACCGGCACGGACCAGGCCATCGGCGATGAGCTGCTGAATGGCCAGGAAACCGTTTTTGACCAGGCTCGGATCTTCCATGTCGGGGGAGATCTCACCGATCTGTGAGAAAACCTGGGCAAGGGCCGAGCCGCCGAGCCGCTCACGTCCGCTGGAAAGATCGATGAATACCAGGGCCGAGTCGGCCTGTTTCATATCCGGCGTCACCTTTTTCCTGATATCGGGCACCGCAGCATAGAGGGAAATGACCAGTTCACGCGGTGACTTGACCATTTCGCTGCCAACCATGGTGGCCATGGACAGGCTGTCTTTACCGCCGTCAACGCCGATGCCGATCTCGATCATCGAGTCGCGCATGGCCCTGACCGCGTCCCTGATGGCCGCCCCTTCTCCCGGCAGTTTGGGGGCCCACATCCAGTTGGCCGAACACTTGATCTGCTCGAGATCCTCGACCACCACCGAAACCAGGTTGGTCAGCGCCTCACCGACCGCCATCCGGGCCCCGGCCGCCGGGTCGACCAGCATCTTGATCGACTGCTCGCCGATCGCCGTACCGATCCCGGTGTAACCGAAATGACTCTGGGCGATGACCGCGGCATCGGCTACGGTAAGCTGCAGCGGACCGCAGCACTGCTGCTGGGCAATCAGCCCGGTAACGGCCCGGTCGACCTTGCTGGTCAGAAAGCGCTTGGACCCCACCGACACCAGCTTCAAGACCTTGGCCAGTGCATTTTTGACGGTGATCCCCCGGGGCAGCAGCACCGGCTTGGTACGGCCGTTGCTGTGCGCATCGACGAAGGTTTTCTGGGGAATCGAACCGAGCAGCTTTTCCAGGTCTATATCCACCGGTGTGGTATCGTCCAGCGAATCGTGCACGACGAAGCGCAGATCTCCGGTCACTTCGCCGAGTACTTCACAATTGACCTTTTCCCGCCGGCAGATTGCCTGAAACTGTTCGATATTCTCGAGGCTGATCAGCAACCCGGCCCGCTCCTGATACTCGGCGACGTAGATCTCCAGCACCGACATGGTCGGGTCGCCCACCTTTATTTTGCGGATATCGATCCTGCCGCCGGACTCCTCGACCAGTTCCTTGAGAACATTGGCCGGTCCGCCGGCGCCCTGATCGTGGATCACATCGATGATGCTTCTGCCGCCCATCTCGTTGCAGGCCCTGATGACCCGGTTCATCTTCTGTTCCATCTCGGCATCGCCGCGCTGAACGGCGTCGAAGTCCAGTTCAGAGACGTTTTCACCCTGGAGCATGCTCGAGGCGGCGCCGCCGCCGAAGCCGACCCGATAGGCAGGGCCGCCGACCTGGACGATCAGCATACCTTTTTCCTGCTTCTTCTTCTCGGTCAGTCTGGCGTCTATCTGGCCCAGGCCGCCGGTAAACATGATCGGTTTCAGGAACCCCCAGCGTTCCCCATTTTCCAGGCGCAGATCGAAGGAGCGGGTAAAACCCTGGATCAGCGGTTCCCCGAACTTGTTGCCGTAGTCGGAAGCTCCGTTGCTTGCCTCTATTTCTATCTCCAGCGGCGTGGCCAGGTTGTCGGGCTGTCTGTTTTCTGTTTCCCAGTCGAGCGGATAGTCGGGGATTTTGAGGTTGCCCACGCAGTACCCTGCCGTGCCGGCCACCACATAGGCCCCCCGGCCCGTACCCAGAACGTCACGAATTCTGCCGCCGGTTCCGGTTTCAGCACCGGGAAAAGGGGCCACGCCGGTGGGAAAATTATGTGTTTCCGCGGTCAGCAGCGGGTGATAGGTCGATCTGACCGGCTCAAAGGCGCTTGGCTGCCCTGGTCTTTGAGGAGTTATCGTGGTGATTTCATACCCTTCGATTACGCTTGAGTTGTCCTTGAAAGCAATTACCGAACCTTTGGGGCTGGCCGCCAGGGTCTCGGCCACCAGGTCCAGCAGGGTAGCTCTCTGCTCGACCCCGTCGATGACCTGCAACCCTTTGAAAAAACCGTGCCGGGAATGCTCCGAGTTGGCATTGTTGAGATCCATGATCTCGACGATGGTCGGATTTCTGCGCTGCTGGTTGACGAAATAGTCGTAGTAGAGGTTGCGGTCGAACTCGTCCATCGATATGCCGGGTATATCGAGCAGACCGCCAGGTCCTTTGGAGATTAGATCGACCTCGTATACCGGTTCCGGCTCAACGCCGGTCTCGAAGGTGGTGAGCGGGCAGGGATAGAAACATTCGGTCATCCGGTCATGACAGCGCTCGATGAAGGCTTCTGCATCCTCACCGGGCGGCACCAGATAGCGCCGGGAACGCTCCACCCGCTCCACCGCGGTCAGCCCTGTTGCCTGACAAATGGAAACCAGGTTGGATGACCAGGCGGTGGCGAAATTGAGCCGGGGCCCGACTTCGACAACCTGCTCTCCGCGAAGAGACGGCTGATCGGTAACCGTTTCGATCAGGAACCCGTCAGCCAGAATCAGGCGCAGACAGTCGAGTTCCTCGCGGCTCAGCGGCTTTGCTGAAGCGATGTTGAAACAGTATTCACGGGCCTCATCGGTCTGACGGTACAGATGCGTTACGGACTGACTCATGATCTCCTCTGGATTTTTATCGTTGCCGGCCGCTGGGCCGGCTTTTGAGCGCCCATGACAGCTTTCTGGGAACAGGGGCGGGACCGCTGATTTTTTCGCCACCCAGACTAGCACTAAAGATTGAAAATGTCGTCACTAAATTGGTTGAAATCTTGCGGTTAAACCCAAAAATGACTACGTTTGATTGGCCATTCTGAGTTTGCGTGCCTAACCGAAATTTCAAGGTAGCCTTCATATCGAGGGTCCATGTCGATCAACACGAAGAAGAAAGCTGAAAAAAACAGCGGTCCCGCCGCCTCTTTTTTTACCGAACTCGGCGATTCGTATCATTTTAAAATTAATGATCACCGCGATCTCCATGAAATTCTCGAGCTCGATGAAGCGCTCTGGATCGCCACCACCGCACCCTGCGCCACCCTCAAGACCGATAAAACCTTTCTGGAGATGCTCGACTCCGACCTCGATGGACGCATTCGGGCCGAAGAAATCAAAGATGGCATTCGCTTTTTATTCGACACCCTCAGCGAACACAGTTCCATCAGCGAAAATAATACCCGCCTGTCCCTGAACCTGATCAGCCAGGAAATCGATGCGGGCCGGCGCATCAGGTCCTCGGCCGAAAAGGTGCTGAAACAGCTTGGCGACCATTCAGAAAGCGTCACCCTGGACCAGGTCCGTGCGGTCAAAAAGCAGGTTCTCAAGGGCGGTCTCGACCAGGCCGGCATCGTGCTTCCGGAAGCGGCCGAAGAAGACGGGATCGAACAATTCATTGTCGATATGGTCGCCACCGTCGGCGGGCCCGACCACCCCTGTGGGCGCAGCGGGGCCGATTCGAAAACAGTCGAAACCTTTATCGACCAGTGCCGGCACTATCTCGACTGGCGCCTGGATGCGGGTGAAATCGGCTGTGATAAAACCAACGAAATCATGGTCCTGGGCTCCGACACCGAACGGGGCTACGAACTCTTCGACCAGCTGAAAGACAAGCTCTACCAGTATTTCCTGCTCTGCGACATCAAGCGGCTCAACCCGGATCTCCTGGACCGCGCCCTGAACAATCCGGAGGTCAACGCCGCCTACAACCTGATCAACATAGAACAGGCCGAGTCGTACCTGGCCACTGCCCCGCTGTCAATGCTCAGCGAGGACGGCAGCCTAGACCTGCATGCAGAGAGCAACCCTTATTTCAGCCGAACCGTCCAGGATTTCAACAGATACGTCGTCCAGCCACTGCTGGGCGAACAGAGCACTCATCTTGACAAAGACGGTTTCAAGACCCTGCGGCGTCTGTTCAGCCCCTACAGAGAGTGGATGGCCCGCAAGCCAGATGTTGCGGTCGAACAGCTGGGCGATGCAACGATCCAGGACTACGCCGTCAACCCGGCCTATACAGCCGGCCTGGAGATGTTGATCGATAAAAGCCACAAAACCGCCATCGTTCTTGAAAACCTGGCTTTGCTGGAGCGGCTGATACTTTACCAAGCCTACATGCTGCCGCTGGTCAACAGCTTCGTCAGCTTTCCCCATCTCTACGACCCTGAACGGCGGGCCCTGTTCGAGGAAGGAACCCTGATCATGGACGGCCGCCACTTCACCATGGCACTCAAGGTGAACGATCGTCAGAGCCATATCGACACCTGCAGAAATTCCAACATCTTTGTTCTCTACTGCGAGTTGTTCGGTGAGGAAGGCGGAAAAATGCACGAAATTGCCGTTCCGGTTACCGCTGGCTGCCGGGGAACGCTTCGTTTGAACAAATGGGGGATTTTCAACGACCTGGACGGCAACGAACTGCATGCCAGGGTGGTAGACATTGTTGAGAACCCGATCAGTATCAAAGAGGCGGTGACCGACCCGTTTCTGCGGATCAAGAACAGCTTTTTCTCGCGCCTCGAGTCTTTCTCCTCCAAGGCCGAGGAACAGGTTATAAAGAAACAGGACAAGGACAAGAAAAAGGATAGCAGCACTGCCCCGCTGCTAGGTATCGGCGGTGTTGCGGTTGCGGCTCTCGGCTCGTCGCTGGCCTTCATCACCCAGACGATCTCGGCAATGAGCCTGAAAACCGTGGTCATCGCCCTGCTGGTCATCACCGGGCTGATCGCAGTGCCGGCGGCCATCTCAGCCTATGCCCGGCTTTCCAGAAGGGACTTGAGTGCGATCCTGGAAGGCTCCGGCTGGGGACTGAACAGCAGAATGAAACTGACCAAGCAGCAGGCGGACCATTTCACCCATCGGCCGACCCGGCCGTCATGAAGCTTGCGGTCAACCAGCAACAACCAAGAGGAACGGACATGCGGCCCGAATTCATCATCCTTTCTGTGTTTTTCTCAATCGTCATCTTCGGCTGGCTGATCGGCACCTACAACAAATTCATCAAATACCGGAACCGCATCGAAGAGGCCTGGAGTTCGATCGATGTGGCGCTGAAGCGGCGCTTCAACCTGATCCCCAACCTGATTGCAACCATCAAGGGTTACAGTGCGCATGAAGGTGAGATTTTCGAGAACAAGACCAACCAGATGAAACCCGACGACGCCTCGGTCGATGAGCGGATGGCCAGCGAGAGTCAGGTCAGCAATGGACTCAGCAGCCTGCTGGCGGTGGCCGAAGCATACCCGGACCTGAAGGCCAGCGTCAATTTTTTGGAGCTGCAGAAGAATTTAAACGAGATCGAGGCCGATATCCAGGCCGCCAGAAATCGCTACAACGGTTTTGTGGCCCGTCTCAACACCCTGGTGGAATCCTTCCCGGCCAGCCTGATCGCGTCCAAATTCGGTTTCAGCAAGCAGAGCTATTTCTCGCTCGATCTGGCCACGCAGCGGGAATTGCCCGAGGTTGGCTTCACCGACAAGAGCTGAACCGCTGATCTGCAAAACAGTTCAACAGCCCGCCAGCGCCTGAGTTCGCGGTAATCGACAGCCCGGCAACCGATCAGGGTCCGGTGCGGTTCTGATTGAGTCAGAAGCTGGCCTGAGAGATCAGGCGGGATATTTTCCTTCGATGTAGTCCTTGAGATAGCTGATCTGCACCTCGTGCACCGTGAGCTGGGCCTTGACCACGTCACCGATCGACACGATTCCGGCCAATTTGCCGGACTCGATGATCGGGATATGCCGGATCCGGTTTTCGGTCATGATCGCCATCAGGCGCCCGACTTCCTCCTCCGGGTCGGCAACGATCACATTCTCGCTCATCACCTCCTGCACAGTCATCGTCGCAATCAGCTCCGGATCACGGTGCACCGCCTCGAGAATATCGACCGGGGCGACGATGCCCATGATGTTGTCATATTTGTCGACCACCACCAGCGAGCCGACCCGGTTGACCAGGAAATGGGACATCACATCGACCAGCAGGTTGTCCTTGTGGATGGTAACGACGCGGGTTCCCTTTTCCTGAAGAATGTCTCTGGCTTTCACTATATGACTCCTCTTTTTTCAAAACTATGTGGCGAACAGATCTCATCGGACACTGTTTTTACAGAGCGATGGGAATGAAGCTGATGGCAAAGACCGACAGCGCCAGCACAAAGGTTCCCAGCGGCGCCAGGGTCAGCTCGGACACCTGGAAGTCCTCCTCGGCCTCTTTGAAATACATGGCGATGATCAGCCTCAGGTAATACCACATGGACAGGATAGAACTGATGATGCCCAACACACCGAGGGTGACGAAACCACCCTTGAAGGCGCCGGTAATGATGTAGAACTTGCCCATGAAGCCAGCGGTCGGCGGAATGCCGGCCATGGACAGAAGAAAGATGGCGATGCAGGCGGCCGAATAGGGCCGGACCCTGGCCAGGCCGTTGAAGTCATCGAACGAGTTCCGTTTCTCCCCCTCTCCGCCCAGGTAGGACAGCGCGGCGAAGATCCCCAGAGTCGAAACGGCGTAGGCGGCCAGGTAAAAAAGGATGATCGAACCGTTGAACTGTTCGCTGTTGACCGCCACCAGAGCAATGAGCAGGTAGCCGGTATGGACAATGCCCGAGGCCGCCAGCATGCGTTTGAGGTTATTCTGGCCGATGGCGATCAGATTGCCGACGAACATGGTCAGTACCGAGATATAGAACAGGTAGCTGACCCACCCCTGCTGGAGCTCGGTGTTGATTACCAGAAAATTGGCGAACACCGCAAAGACCGCCGTTTTGACCGCTGTGGCCATGAACCCGGTCACCGGTACCGGGGATCCGTCATAGACGTCGACCACCCAGGCATGGAAAGGAAAAGCCGCGACCTTGAACAGAATAGCCACCAGGATCAGCAGCGAGCCGCCGACCAGGGCCGGATTGGAGAGATAACCGGTTTCGCTGACCACCCGGCCAATATCGATAAACCTGGTGCTCTCGGCGCCGGCATAGATAAAAACCGTGCCCATCACGAAAAAGGCTCCGGCGAAAGCGCCCAGCATCAGGTACTTGAGTGTCGCCTCGGAGCGCAGCACCGAGCGACGGTCGGAGGCGATCAGGGTGTAGATCGCCAGCGACATGATCTCGAGGGCTATGAAAACGGTGATCAGCTCGGCGGCCATGGTCATCAGCAGCATGCCGCAGGCGGCAAAGAGCAGCATGCAGTAATACTCGATCACGAAGCCTTCATTCTGGGTGAAGTAGGTCTGGGAAGCCAGGGCCGAGAAGAAACCGCTTGCCAGGATAATCAAACCGGCGACCTTGGTGAAGGTCGAGGTGACCAGCATGCCGTTGAAAATAGAGCCAAAGGGTGTTATCGGCCCGCCGTTTTCGACGGTGAGCTGGATGAAGAAGGCAAAGGCGAACAGGCCGATGCCGAGAATCGAGATGCCTTCCTTCTTGAAACTCTCGAAGGCAGCCACCAGCATGACCAGGATGGCGCCTGCGGCGGTCGCAACAAGCGGAAGAATCGCCATGATATCGTGCATTATCAGTCTCCCGTGTTCAATTCTTGGCCGGGTTTAAGCGTCTCTACCCGAAAATCAGCGATTTGTTTCTGGGTGGTGATCGCGGCCATCTGCCGTTCCGCCGACGGTACGATTTTACTGATAAACGGCTGGGGGTAGATGCCCATCACCACGATCAAAATAATGATCGGCAGGATCGTCAGTATTTCTATGGCCGAAAGATCGTTGAACCCGGCCAGTCTGGCGGACGGCTTCTCGAAAAAGACCCGTTGGAAGAGAAAAAGCATGTAGCAGACGCCGATTATCAGGGTCGTTCCGGCCATTACGGCAATGAACGGGTTGAACTTGACCGCCCCGAGAATAATCAGAAACTCGCCGATGAAACCCGACGTTCCGGGTAAACCGACGGAAGCCAGCATGGCAACAGCGAAGAACACGGCAAAAACCGGGGCCTTGGCGGCCATTCCGCCGAAATCCTCGATATTTCTGCTGTCGGTTCGCTCCTCGATGATGCCGAGCAGAAGAAAGAGCACACCGGTGCTGGTGGCGTGGGCGACGATCTGGTAGAGCGTCCCGGTCAGGGCCTGGATGTTCATGCAGAAGATGCCCAGGGCAATGATGCCCATGTGGGAGGCCGAACTGAAGGCCAGCATCCGCTTCAGGTCCTTTTGGGCCAGAGCGGCGATGCCGCAGTACATCATGCCGATCACGCCTGAACAGGCAAGAATCAGCGCATAGCGGGCAAAACTCTCATCAAAGACCGGTACCACGAAACGGATAACCCCATAGACGCCGATCTTGGCCATTACCGCGGAAAGCACGAAGGTCGTGGCCGTCGGCGCTTCGGTGTAGGCGTCAGGCAGCCAGGTATGAAAGGGAAAGAGCGGGATCTTGATGGCAAAGGCAATCATGAAGCCGACAAAAGCGGCGGTGGCCACCGGACCGCTCAGCGACATCGAACTCAGCTTACTCATGGCAAAGCTCCACTCACCACTCTGCGCCTGGTTGGCAATGCCCAGATAGATGATGGCCGCCAGCATCAGCAGGGACCCGGCAATCGTGTATATGGTTATCTTGATGGTTGCCGGCAGCCGGTTGGGCCCGCCGTAAAGGCCGATCATGAAAAATACGGGCAGCAGCATGACTTCCCAGAAGACATAGAAGAGAACCATGTCGGTGGCCGCCACGGCGCCGATCATCGCCCCCTGGACGATCAGCAGGTTGGCATAGTACCCTCTGGCCTTGGCCTGAAACAGCAGATAGACCATCGGGAACAGGGTCGCCGCCGCCGCCAGAACCAGGATCGAAATACCGTCGACCCCAAGGCTGTAAGCGATGCCCAGCGATTCATTTATCCAGTGATGTTCAACATATTCAAAAGTGCCGCTGGAGCCGTCAAAAGAGACGAACAGCTTTATACCCAGCAGCACCACCACCACTGAAACCGCCAGACCGATGATCCGGGAGGCCTCCCGGCTGAGCGGCAGCACCAGCAGTGCCAGCCCTGCCAGGATGGGCACGAAGATCATGATTGAAATAAAATTTTCAAACATCGATTCACCCCTAGCCTGAATAGTTAACGGGTTGATACGGCCTGCTAGTCAAGGAGACTTGGGGAAGGCTATATGGGTAATATGCCTTCCTCAAAAGCGACGCAGGATAGTAGGCCGTATCAACTCGCCCGATGGGTGGAAATCCTGCTTTTTCGACGTTGATTCCGGCAGGTATGAGCGGCTCCATTGACATGTCCATTTTGATATCGATTAACAATTTTATATTGTTTTTCTTTCTAACTTGTAAGTTGCTTTTCCATTAAATATTCAGGTTAGAAGTTCAATGACCGCGACAGCAGCAGGCTCAGGATCGACAGGCCGACCACCATGTAGACCGCATAGATTCTTACATAGCCAACCTGGACAACCTTGAAAGCCACACCAAACATGCGGTAGAGCCATCCGCTGGCCTGGACCGGAGCATCGGTAACATAGGGCTCCACCACCCTGCTGATCGCCTTGCCGGCAAACTGATAGGGGCTGACAACGACTTTCTGGTAGAGCTCGTCGATATAGAATTTGTGATATGCGAACCGGTAGATGCCTTGATAATCGGGCTCATCGACGCTGACGGTGAACTTGCGGTAGGCAATGCTGATGCCGATCACAAATGCCAGAATGGAAGCGCCGATGGCCAGGATCTCGAGGCCGAGGCCGCCGTGGGGATGGTGCTCGACCAGGCTGGGGGCCAGCCAGTGGGATACCCGCTGATGGCCGCCAAAGATGGCGGGTATGTTGGCCGATCCGGCAAACAGCGAGCCGGCCGCCAGAATGAGCAGCGGCACGGTCATCACTTTCGGCGACTCATGGGCGTGATCAAACGATTCCTGGTCGCGGGGTGTACCATGGAAGACAACGAAAATCATCCGGAAGGTGTAGTAGGCCGTCATACCGGCCACCAGCACCCCGATTGCCCAGATACCGATGTGTCCCTTGGCCAGGGCCGAATAGAGGATTTCATCCTTGCTGATGAATCCGGCAAAGGGCGGGCAGCCGGCCAGTGCCAGGCCGCCGATCAGCATGGTCCAGTAGGTGATCGGCAGTTTGGTGCGCAGGCCGCCCATCTTCCAGATATTCTGCTGGTGATGCAGGGCCAGGATCACCGAGCCGGCCCCGAGAAAGAGCAGGGCCTTGAAGAAGGCGTGGGTGAAAACGTGGAAAATCCCGGCCGAGTAAGCCGCTATCCCGACCCCTGCAAACATGTAGCCCAGCTGGGAGACGGTTGAGTAGGCCAATATCTTTTTGATATCGCTCTGAAACATCCCGAAGATCGCGGCCACCAGGGCGGTCAGGATACCGATCCAGGCCACCACTTCCCCGGCAACCGGCACCTGAGCGTAGATAAAACTGAAGCGGGCCACCATGTAGACCCCGGCCGTGACCATCGTGGCGGCGTGGATCAGGGCCGAGACCGGCGTCGGTCCGGCCATCGCATCCGGCAGCCAGACGTAGAGCGGAATCTGGGCCGACTTGCCGGTGGCGCCGACGAACAGCAGCAGACAGATGATCAGACCCATTGAGGCGCTGAGGTTGTGGGCGTTGGCTTTGAGGGAGAGGTAGTCAAAACCGTCGGCCCCGATGCCCCAGAACAGGAAGGACATGCCCAGAACGAATCCGAGGTCGCCGATCCGGTTGACAATAAAAGCCTTGTTGCCGGCCACCACGTTGTCCCGGTCCTCGCTGTAAAAACTGATCAGCAGGTAGGAACACAGGCCGACGCCTTCCCAGCCGACGAACATGACCACCGGGCCGTCACCAAGCACCAGGATCAGCATGGCGCCGAGAAACAGGTTCAGGTAGGCGAAAAATTTGCCGAAGCTTTTGTCCCCGGCCATATAGCCGATGGAGTAGATATGGATCAGCGAACCGACGAAGGTGACGAAGAGCAGCATCAGCGAACTGAGCGGGTCGGCCAGAAAACCCATGGAGACATTGAGTTCACCGACCGCAAACCAGGTGAAGGCGGTGTGGACCAGGAACCGTTCCTGCTCGGGCAGACTGAGCAGCGCGAAAAAGACCTTGAGGGCCATGACGAACGACAGGACCGGGCCGACGCAGCCGATAATCCCGTAAATCTTCTCCGAAATATTTTTTCCCTGGCAGGTCGACACATACATCACCCCGAGGACCAGGGCTCCGGCCAGCGGCAGCAGGGGAATGAAGGCCAGGTATGAGACGTTGTGTATCATCCGATCACCCCTTCAGCAGACTGAATATATTGGTGTCAAGGTTGCCCTTGTGCTTGTGCAGCAGAATGATCACCGCCAGTGCCAGCGCCGCTTCGGCAGCGGCCACCGCCATGACCATCATGGCCAGGACATGGCCGTCCATGCTGAGATGCAGCCGTGAAACGGCGACAAAGCCGAGATTGGCGGCATTGAGCATCAGCTCGATGGACATGAAGACGATAAAAACATTGCGGCGGGAAACGACCCCGAGGATTCCCAGGCAGAAGAGTATGATGCTCAGTGACAGATATTGGGAAATCATCAGTACACCTCCCGTTTACCAGCCAGCACCACGGCCCCGACCAGGGCCACCAGCAGCAGAATGGAGACGATCTCGAAGGGCAGCAGCCAGTCCTTGAAGAGCAGCAGGCCGACTTCCTTCACCCCGCCGAAGCCGTCGTCGATCACCGTAGCTTCCACAACCGGCAGGGAATTGGAAATTTTGATCAGCAGACCGGCGATCGGAGCTACGACGACGATGCCGCCGGCCAGATAGAACCAGCGATTGGGGTCCAGCGGCAAATCCTTCTCCTGGATGTTCAGGAACATGATGATAAAGAGGATCAGCGACATGATCGCACCGGCATAGACGATCAGCTGGATGGCGAAAATCAGCTTGGCCGACAGCAGGGCATAGAGGCCGGCCAGCGATATCAGCGTGACCACGAAACTCATCGCTCCGTTCATCGGATGCTTGAACAGAATCAGGCCGAGCGCGCCGAGAATAGCCAGCAGGGCCAATCCGAAAAACAAGTAGGTAGTAATCATCGATCAGCCGCCTCCTTTTTTGTATTCGGCTTCATCGAAAGCCCCGGGGGTCTCCAGCAGCTCCTCGAGACCGATCAGCAGCGATTCCCGGTCGTAGCTGGTAACCGAGAAGATGCCGGTGTCCATCCGGATCGCATCCATCGGGCAGGCCTCGACGCAGTACCCGCAGTAGATGCATTCGAGCAGATCGATATCGAAGCGGACCGGCATTTTCTCCGATCTGCCGTCGAGCCGCTCACCGGCCTCTATCATGATACAGTTGGACGGGCAGTTGGTCTGACACATGAAACAGGCCACGCACTTGACACTGCCGTCATCGTGCCTGGTGAGGCGGTGACGCCCCCGCCATCGGGCCGTGATCTCCGGCTTGACCTCCGGGTAATGCCGGACGTAGAGCCTGGAATTATCGAGCAGGTTCCGGAAGAAATGTCCCAGGGTCACACGCATCCCCTTGAACACCTCTACCAGGTAGAGCTGTTCCAGAAACGTCCTGCCTTTGCGTTCGACGACTCTTACTTTGATGCTCATAGCGGGTTCCTTCAGCCAAATGAGACAATGATCGCGCTGGTGATAAATATATTCAACAGGGCCAGCGGCAGCAGCTTCTCCCAGCCGATCTTCTGGAGCTGATCATAACGGAATCGCGGCAGCGTCCAGCGGACCCAGACGTAGACAAAACACATCAGAAAGGTCTTGAACAGAAAGGTGGCAATCTGCAGAAGGGCGACCAGGATCCGGTCCGCCACCCCGCCCGAGGCAAAAATCAGATAGGCCAGCAGGATGAGTTCCACCAGCACCACCAGCGACCAGAGCAGACCGATGTAAATGGTGGTCTCCCTGACCCGCGGGTCATTCTCGCGATAGTAATGGCTGCGGTTGTTTTTCTTGATCCACTCGCCGAAAAGATAGCCGATCACCGGCAGCACGATCATGATCAGGATCACCACCGGACGGGCATGGTTGACCAGGGTTTCGGTGTTGAACCAGGGAATCTGGAAGCTGCCGAAATAGAGGGTGACGATCAGCGCCGAAGAAACGAACATGGCCACGTATTCACCCATGAAAAACAGGGCAAACTTCATCGCGCTGTACTCGACGTGATAGCCGGCAACGATCTCGCTTTCGCCCTCGGCCAGGTCAAACGGGGTCCGGTTGGTTTCGGCGAAGGCGGCGACGATGAAGATGATCACCCCAAGCGGCTGCAGAACCACGCCCCACATCGGGATGAAACCGAACAGCAGGCGCCCCTGGAACTGGGCCATCTCGGTCATGTTGACCGTGCCGTAAACGGCCAGCAGGCTGACCAGGGCCAGCCCCATCGGTATTTCGTAGCTGATCACCTGGGCGGCAGCGCGCAGCCCGCCGAGTACCCCGTATTTATTGTGCGACGACCAGCCGGCCAGGATAATGCCGTAGACGCCAAAGCCGACCACCGCCAGAAACCAGAGGATGCCGATATCCATCGGCACGGCCTGCATCACGTAGCGGTTGTCACCAATCACCAGCACGTCGGCAAAGGGGATGACAGCGAAGCAGAGCAGGGCGGTGATGAACACCAGCATCGGAGCCAGTATGAAGTAAAACTTGTGCTTGATGTGGCCGGGTACGATATCCTCCTTGAAGATCAGCTTGATCGCATCGGCGATGTTCTGGATCAGTCCGCCGGCCCTGATTCCCATGACATTGGCCCGGTTCGGTCCGGCCCGGTCCTGGAAGAAACCGGCGCCCCTTCTCTCCATCCAGACCAGCACGGCGACAAAACTGAGCGGCACGAAGGCCCCGAATGCGATACGTAAAATGACCAGCAGAATATCAAGCGCCGACATTGGCATCCTCACTGTTTTGCAGTTTTATACCTTCAGCAGGGATCGCTTCCGGATCGATAGCAGCCAGCCATGGAACCGACTGTTTGATCCCCGGCCAGGCGTGGCGGGCATCGACAATGGCTCCGCCGAGCAGCCGGGTTATCTCGAGAATGTCCCTGGGGTCCTCATTCTTATACAGGGCCTTGCTGAAACGCTGCATCACCCAGTTCTCGTTGACCACCGTACCGCCGTACTCGCTGTAGGAGGCGGTCGGCAGAACAATGGAGGAGTATTCATGGACACGAAGCTGATGGGTGCAGACCGCAATCGACTGGGTCTTTTCCAGCAGCGCCTGGAGCTCTTCCTCCACCCCGCCGCGGAACAGATCGTTATTGAAATTGACCATCAGGTCGGTGGTTTGCAGCGCCTTTATGAATGATTCCCGGTCGCTGTCGATGTCAAGCAGCTCCAGTCCCCTCCGGTTGGCCGATTTGTCGTCATTGATCAGGTAATCATCGCCATCGCCATCGACGATGTAGCCGTCGCTGTAACCGGAAAGCTCGGCGCCATAGAGGGTGGCGATACGCTTGACCGCCCACATCTGTTCGAGCGAGCAGTCAGGGGAGATCAGCATCAGCGGCTTGCGGGCCCGGTCGAGCATCTCTCGGATAGCTTCGATTCCCGCCTCGAAACTGACGCCGGAGCCGTCCACCACGGTTTGTGTCTGCCGGTTCTCATTCTCGTCTTTATAGCTCAACCGGCCGGGATCACAGATGAAATAGCCGTTGACGTTGAGATTGGTACGGGCCCGGAACCGATAGATGATGTCATCCTTGTACTTTTCCCGGTGGTGATCGATGTAGATGGAGCAGCCCCTGCTGCAGCCGTGGCAGATGCCCGGGTCCTTCTTCAGGAACCAGACCCGCTGCCTGAAGCGAAAGTCCTGGGAGGTCATGGCCCCCACCGGGCAGATATCGACGATGTTCAGGGCGTATCGATTGTTCAGCGGCTTGCCCGGAAAAATGGAAACCCGGGCGGCATCGGTCCGGTTGACGATGCCCAGTTCGCCGGTCTTGGTGATCTGCCGGGTGAACCGCACACAGCGGCCGCAGAGAACGCAGCGCTCCTGGTCATGAACCACGCCGCAGCCGAGATCCATGCGTTTGCCCTTGGTAACCTGGTCGACCTGCATGCGGCTTTCATCCAGGCTGTACTTCATGTAATAATCCTGCAGCGCGCACTCGCCGGCCTGGTCGCACACCGGGCAGTCGACCGGATGATTGATCAGCTCGAACTCGAGCACGTCGCGCTGGATCTTTTTTATGTGTTCGGCATCGAGCAGCACCTTCATGCCTTCCAGGGCCGGGGTCTTGCAGGCCGGCACCAGCGGCGGCCTGCCGTCCTCGATGCCGACCAGGCACATGCGGCAGTTGCCGTCGGCACCCAGGGCCGGGTGATAGCAGAAGTGCGGGATTTCGATACCCACGACCTGGAGGGCATCGATCAGGTTCTTGCCCGACTCGACCTCCACCTCCTGGCCGTTAACGAACAGCTTCACCATTTCAGCCATGGATCGTCCTTTTCACGCTGGGTTAGCCTGATTGTTTCACGAGGCTGTGGTTGTTGGAACACAGGCCTCAAACTCGTCTCTGAATTTGTTCAGGTAGCTGCGCACCGGCATGGTGCAGGCAGCCGACAGAACACAGACCGTTTTCATCTCGATATTGTCACACAGTTCAACGAGCAGATCGATATCCTCCGGGACCCCTTTGCCGGCCAGCAGCTTCTGGACGATTTTAAGCATCCAGCCCAGCCCTTCCCGGCACGGGGTGCACTGACCGCAGGACTCATGGTGGTAGAAGTAGATCAGGTTTTCCACCAGCCTGACGATATCGACCGTCTCGTCCAGTACGACGATACCGCCGGAGCCGAACATGGTCTTGTGCTCGGCCATCGACTCGTAGTCCAGGGTTACGGTTCTGGCCTCTTCCGGGGTCAGTACCGGCGTCGAGCTGCCCCCCGGTATCACCCCTTTGAGTTTTCTGCCCTTCCAGACCCCACCGGCCACCTGGTCGATCACTTCCAGCAGCGGCAGGCCGAGCGGCAGTTCGTACATGCCCGGCTTTTCGACGTGACCGGATATGCCGAACAGATGGGTGCCGCAACTCTTCTCGGTGCCGTGGGCCTTGTAGGCATCGGCCCCTTCGTGAAGGATGTAAGGCAGCGAGGCGATGGTCTGAACGTTGTTGATGATGGTCGGACAGCCGAACAGGCCGACAACTGCAGGAAACGGCGGCTTGGACCGGGGCTGGCCTTTCTTGCCCTCGATCGACTCGAGCAGCGCCGTCTCCTCTCCGCAGACGTAGGCGCCGGCGCCCCGGTGCACCGTGACGTCGATGCGGAAATCGCGGCCGGCCACGTTGTCGCCCAGGTAGCCGGCTGCGTAGGCTTCGTCGATGGCCTTCTGCAGGGCCTTCACCTGCGAAGTGTACTCGCCGCGGATGTAGATATAAGCGTCGTGACAGCCGATGGCCCAACAGCAGATGATGATGCCCTCGATCATCAGGTGCGGGTCTTTGACCAGGATATAGCGGTCCTTGAAGGTGGCCGGCTCCGACTCATCCGAGTTGACCGCCAGGTAGACCGGCTTGTCCAGATCCTTGGGCAGGAAGCTCCACTTCACTCCGGCCGGAAAGCCGGCCCCGCCGCGGCCCCTCAGGCCGCTGTCCTTGACCTCGTTGATCACCTCCTCAGGCGACATCGAAAACAGCTTGTCGATGGTCTGATAGGCGCCGTGGGATTTGGCAACCTCGATCTGGTGCCCGTTTTCGATGTCGAATCTGGCGCTGAGAATTTTAACTTCCATCGTCATCCCCTCTAAGGCAGCGTCGCCAGCAGCGCTTTGAATTTATCTAAGTCCATCTCTTCATGGAACTCGCCGTTGAGCTGGACAACCGGGGCCGTACCGCAATGTCCGAGGCACTCGACCTCCTCGAGGCTGAAGCGCCCGTCTTCGCTGACCTGCCCCGGTCCGATGCCGATCTCCTCGGCCAGATAGTCGACGATGGCCTGCTTGTCGCGCAGCCAGCAGGACAGGGTTCGACAGACACAGATATGGTAGGTGCCCACCGGCTTCAGATGGTACATGGTGTAGAAGGTGGCCAGTTCGAACACTTTGGCAGGATAGGTCCCGATCCGTTCGGCGATGTATTCGATGGCCTCGGCGCTGATCCAGCCCTGCTGCTCCTGGGCCATCCACAGGGCCGGCATGATCATCGATTCCCGGGTCGGGTAGCGGACCACCAGTCGTTCGAACTCGGTGTCTCGTTCAGCATCGAATGCAAACGGTTGCCCTGTGACTATCAACTCTGAACGATCACTCATCGGTCCAGCTCTCCACCTATGATATTGACGCTGCCCAGGTTGATGACCGCATCGGCGATCATTTCCCCTTCGATCATTTCATGAAATCCGCACATCGCATAAAAACAGGGAGGCCGGACCTTCAGTTTGTAGGGTCTGCCGCTGCCGTCTGAGACGAAATAAAAACCCAGTTCACCGTTGGCAGCCTCATAGCTGTCGTACCACTCCCCTGGCGGAGTCTGTACCCCTTCGAAGATGAGCTTGAAGTGGTTGGCCAGCCCCTCGATCTTATTGTGGACCTGATCCTTGGGCGGCAGGGCGACCCGGTGATCATCGACGAACACCGGCCCTTCCGGGATCATTTTCACTGCCTGGCGGACGATACTGATCGATTCGAAAATCTCCTCGAAGCGAACCATGATGCGGTCGTAGATATCGCCGTGGCTGCCGATCGGGATGGAAAAATCAAAGGCGTCGTAATTGTAGTAGGGGTTGTCCTTCCTGAGGTCGAAAGCGACGCCGGTGGAGCGCAGGTTCGGGCCGGTATAGCCATAGGACAGGGCCGTTTCCGGGCTGAGAACGCAGGTACCCTGGGTCCGGTCGTGAACGATGCGGTTCTGCAGCACCAGTTTCAGCGAGTCGTTCACCCCTTTCTCGATGTCCTTGAGATGGTGCTCCATATCAGCTTCCCAGCCCTCGTAAAAATCGCGGTACATGCCCCCGATGCGGGTAAAGGAGCTGGTCAGCCTCGCCCCGGTCAGCCGGGAGATGAAATCGTAGGAGGCCTCTTTTTCGTTGTAGAGGTACCAGTAGTTGGTCAGCCCGCCCATGTCGACCAGGTTGGCGGCCAGGCAGACCAGATGATCCTGGACCCTGAAGAATTCGGAGAGAATCACCCGCATGAACCGGGCCCGCTCGGTGATCTCGACCCCGAGCCACGACTCCACCGCCTTGACGTAGCCGATATTGTTCATCAGCGCCGAGCAGTAGTTGAGACGGTCGGTCAGCGGAATAATCTGGTTGTAGGTCCGGTTCTCCGCCGTTTTCTCGAAGCCCCGGTGCAGGTAGCCGATTTCGTTGACATTGGCCATGATGGTCTCGCCGTCCAGCGCGGTGAAGATCCGGATCGCGCCGTGGGTGGCGGGGTGGGACGGACCGAGGTTGAGAAACATCATCTCGGTGTTGATGTCCTGCATGGTGCTTTCGTCGATCCCCTTGGCGGCCAGCCGGGCCCTGATTTCCTTCTCCAGGCTGTCGGCTTCATAGCAGATATGGCCCCTGGAGATATCATAATCCTTGCGCAGCGGATGGCCCTCGAACTGCCAGTGGTTGAGGATCCTTCTCAGGTCAGGGTGGTTGCGAAAGACGATGCCGTACTGGTCGTAAACTTCCCGTTCGGCCCAGTCGGCGGCACCCCAGAGATGGGCGACCGAATCCAGCCCCTGGTCGGGGTCTGAAACCGCAGCCCGCACCTGCAAAAGCCAGTTTTTCTCCCAGTTACGCAGCAGGTAGACAACACAGAAGCGGCTGGCCGGGGGATCGGGGTAACGCAGGTAGTCTACGGCGGTTATGTCGAGCAGCACGGCAAAATCGAGGTCCGGGTAGGTTTTCAGCCGCTCCATGACGGTGAAGATTTCAGCGGCTTCAACGTCGATGACGGTGCTGTCCAGCACCGTCATCGGCTCGATATCGGGAAAAATCACCTTCAGTCGGTCTCTCAGCGTGTCAGCCATAATCAGTCCAGGATCCCTTTGAAGTCTTGGTGTCGGTCAACTAAAACGCTTTCGGTCTGTATCTTCTCCTGAATCTTGATCAGGGCATCGAGCACCGCTTCGGGCCGGGGCGGACACCCCGATATATAGACATCGACCGGAATGACCGTATCGATGCCCTGCACCGTGCAGTAGTTGTCGTAGATCCCGCCGGAACTGGCGCAGGCACCCATGGCCACCACCCAGCGCGGATGGGGAATCTGGTCGTAGATGCGTTTGAGAATCGGGGCCTGTTTATAGCTGATGGTGCCGCAGACCAGCATCAGGTCGGCCTGGCGCGGAGAAAACCGTACCACCTCTGCGCCGAAACGGGAAATGTCGTGCTGGGAGGCCGCCGCACTCATGAATTCGATGGCGCAGCAGGCCGTCCCGAAGACCATCGGCCAGAGCGAGTACTGCCGGCCCCAGTTTACGATCGTATCCAGTTTTGTGGTCAGTACCGAATCGCCGAGACCGGCTTCTATTCCTAGCGCCAATTGAGTACCCCTTTTTTAAGAATGTAGATCAATCCGGTGAGAAGCAGCATCATGAACACGGTCATCTCAACGAACCCGGTCACCCCCAGCTCACGCAGGCTCACTGCCCATGGGTACATGAACACCGCCTCGATATCGAAGATTAGAAAGAGAATGGCCAGCAGGTAGAACTTGACGCTGAACTTCTGGTCGGCCATACCGACCATCTGCTTGATACCGCTTTCATAGGGGTCGTTCTTGGCCTCCCCACCGGAGCGGGGGCCGAACAAAGCGGTCAGGACCATGATGGTGGGGATTAACAGTGCAAGTCCGATGAAGATGGCGCCGGATAAAACCAATTCTGCAGACATCAGAACACCTCAGCTAGGGCTTCAACTGCATTGATGAGGGCAACCTGTCCAATTGGAAACTCTGATTGAATTACCAAGCCGGGCGACCGCCTGTCAAGCAAAGCCCGATTGCGTGTTTATTCACAAAACACGGTGGAGACGGGACCAGGTCACAACCCCACCGTTACTGCTGTGCGGGTTGTGCGGGGAGGGCCCAAAAGAAGGTCGGCCCTATCAAAAACAATCAGCCGAACATGGCGGCCAGGCGTCGCCGGGCCCGTTTTGACGAACCGGCACAGGCGGCACAACAGCCGCCACGATGCGATTCCGGGATGCAGCATTGATCAGTAATATGCAACAAGTAATCAACCATAACTGATAAACCGCCTGGCGGCTGGTGCTCCAGCAAGGAGTCAGGCGAAATAGCGCCTGATCCGGTCGACGACGATTTCGATATCTTCACCGGAAATATCGAGATGGGTGACAAGGCGTATTCTGCTGCCCCCGAGGATCAGGATGTGGTGTTCGGCCAGAAATGTCTGGAGGCCGTCCGCCCGGTCAGCAGGCGGGGTGATAAACACCATATTGGTCTGTCCATCCTGGTATTCAACCGCAAGACCGTCGATCTGTTCAAGTCCCTCGGCCAGTATCCGGGCATGCTCGTGATCGGCCTGCAGCCGATCCCGGTGGTGCTCCAGGGCATAGAGACCGGCAGCCGCGATGATGCCCGCCTGACGCATGCCGCCGCCGACCATCTTGCGCCACCGCCGGGCCCGGCTAATGATCTCTCTGGTGCCGCAGAGGACCGAGCCGACCGGCGCACCCAGGCCCTTGGACAGACAGACCGAGATGGTCTCGAAATGACGGCTGATGGACGTGACTTCAACCCCGCATTTTACTGCCGCGTTGAAAACCCGGGCCCCGTCCAGGTGCAGGCCCAGACCATGCTCCGCACCAAAGCGGGCCACCCGGGGAAAATAGTCCATCGGCAGTGCCAGGCCGTGGTAGGTGTTTTCTATACAGAGCAGCCGGGACCGGGCAAAGTGAAAGTCATCGGGTTTAACCACCTGCTTTACTTTGGCCAGGTCAAAGGTACCGTCCGCCTGCAGGTCCAGGGGCTGGGGCTGGATCGAGCCCAGTACGGCCGCGCCGCCGGCCTCGTAGCGGTAGGTGTGAGCCGTCTGGCCGACGATGTACTCATCTCCGCGCTGACAGTGCGAGAGCAGCGCGATCAAATTGGTCTGGGTGCCGCTCGGGGCAAAGACCGCCGCATCGGTGCCGAGCAGCTCGGCGGCCCGCTCTTCCAGCCGGTTGACCGTCGGGTCATCGCCGAAGACATCGTCACCCACCGGCGCTTCGGCCATCAGCCGGCGCATCTCCTTGGTGGGCAGGGTTACCGTATCGCTTCGCAGGTCAATCGTTTTCATTCATTTATCCTTCAGGCTCCATGTGGATGGTCGCCTCGATGCCCAGCCGCTCGCGCAGGGCCTGCTCGATTGCATGGGCCTGGTCGTGGGCCCGATTCAGGGTCAGGTTGGCGTCCATAGTCAGGTGAAAGGTGATTTCAATATGATCACCATAACGGTGCAGGTGGAAATGATGCGGCTGAACATCGATGCCAAGCTCATCGATGACGGCGTCGATTCTCCCGATCAGCTGCCGGTCCGGCCGCTCACCGAACAGGCGGCTGACCGAGTCTCGTAAAATTTCATAGGATGCGTAAAAGATCATCAGGGAAACCAGGATGCCCAGGAAGCCGTCCATCCAGCCGATAAAGGAGCCGAAGAAAATTCCGACCAGGATGACGACGGAGGAGAGTGCATCGGTCCGGTGATGCCAGCCGTCGGCCTTGAGAATCGTGTTGTCGTTGCGGCGCCCGGCCCAGAAAGCGAACTGGGCCATCGCCTCCTTGACGATGATGGAGACCACCGTGACGATGATGGCCGCCCGGCCGAAGTCTACGCTGACTCCGCTGCGGATCTGCTCGACCGATTTGAGCAGGAACTCGAAGCCGATCAGGGCCAGCATAACGCCGATGACAACGGAGCAGACCAGATCGCTTCGGCCGTGACCGAACGGGTGCTTCTCATCTGGTGGCTTCCGGCTGAGCCAGCCGCTGAAGATGACGATTCCCGAGCTCAACGAATCGGTCAGGGTGTGATAGGCGTCAGCCGTCAAGGCCACCGACCCGGTGATCAGCCCGACCCAGAGTTTGAGAAAAAAAAGGACGATATTGGCAGAGATCGACACCCAGCCTTCGATCAGGGTCCAGTTCGAGTCGGATTTGCGTTCGGGTAGCAAAACGTCGGCGCCGCAGACAGAGATGAGTGAACAGTCCTAGTACTGTCCCCAGATGGCATAGCCCTGCTTCTCGAAGGAGGCGATGCATTCCTCGTAACGCTGATAGGCAACCTGGGTGCGCATCATGTCCACCGTGCACTCCTGCGTCTCACCGGTCTGCCGGTTCATCAGAACCGTGCGGGAATGTTTGGCCACAACAGAAGCACAACCGGCTAAAAGCACAGCCGTCAGCAGCAGAATCAAAAAGCGCATCTTTCTCCCCCTGGGTATCAGATTAATAGAGCAACGATAGTCAGTGGTTATAAAGGGAAGGGGGACCATGTCAAGACTTTTCCTCAAGCAGTGCCCTGCGATATCGGCGCTCGGCAGAAAAGCAGCGCGGCAGCAATCAGGGACTCTGTCCCCCTTCCGGGGATGCCAGAGCTGCAGCCGTCTTGGCTATCAGCCAGCCCACGCAGACCATGCCGCCGAGCAGGCAGACAACGAAAAGAGCCATCGGACTGTATTGGGGTTCTAACTGGAGCTGCCCGAGGTTGAAGTAGGGGGCCAGCAGGTCGGCCCGCAGCCAGGCCCGGAGAAAACTCATCAGGTAGACGATGATTACCGTTCCAGCCAGGGTCAGCGCCAGATTTTTCCGGTAGGCGGCAACCAGCAGCGCGGCAGCAAGGCACAAAGCCAGGATGAAGCAGATAGTGGCCCCCAGGTTGCGGCCCATGAACAAGAGCATCTGTTCCCTGGGCAGCGACAGCAGATACCAGGTGCCAATGCCCACATTGATGAGGGTCATGACAAAAAATGTGTTCATCCCGACCTGTTTGGCGTGCGCGGCCAGTTGCGGATTCTGAGCCGCCCTGAACCTGCCGAGCAGGGCGGTGAAAAGGCCCCCCACCGCGATCGCCCCGGTCATCATGTGCAGGTACCGGGGAATGAATTCTCTCTCACCCGACACCAGAAAAGAGCCGTCCCGATTGTCAAAGTAGTGGACGAACTGCTCGGGAAGGGTCATCAGCAGCATGTTGTTGACAAAGAAATAGCCGATGCAGAAAAAAAGAACCAGAACCAGCAGCCCGAGCCACCGGGCCGACGATCCCAGGGCCGTGAATTTGAAATCGTAGATGTATGCCCCGTAATAGGCAATGATCAGCACCGGCACGACGGAGATCCAGAAGATGCCCATCATGACGGAGCTGGTGTAGTTGAAATGGCCATAGAGGACCTGCAGGAAAAGCAGCGGCGCCACGCCGAAATTGACCGCGAAAGCGACAACCAGCGGCAGGGAGACGGCGATGCGGTGGGCCAGTTGGGATGGCGTCTCGCCCCCTCTGAACTGCTGGTATACGCCGATCGCCAACCCGCCCACCATGGCGTTCATGGCCAGCAGGTGCAGAGGAAATGTGAGCAGCAGCAGAAACTGAAACCAGCCCCAGGCCACCGGTATCGTATCGGCTGCAGGAATGTAGGCTTGCATCAGTTCGCCCTCCCCAGATTGTGAAGATAACTGCTCAGTGCCTCCTGCTCCTCGGGCGGACCCTCGAAGGGCACCATTTCATCGCTCAGCTCATCGAGGCGGCCCAGAGCCCCGCCGATCTCGGCAAGCTCCCAGCCCTCGAGCATCGCGGCCATGTCCTCGGTCGTGTGGCAGGCCGAGCACTCGGTCTCAAACAGAACCCTGCCGTCGACCCCAGCCGGCGGCGGAGCGTCCGGGCGGTCACTGAGGAAATAGAGATATGAGGCCAGATCGGCAGCTTCTTCGGCGGTTCCATCGAAGGGCTCCATGGCATCGGCAATCTCATCCAGGCTGGCCAGCAGAGAGACGATCTCCTCACGGCTCAGATCTTCGGTGGCCGGGGCCAGATCCTCGGCGGCGTGGCAGGAGGCACAGTTGTTTTCAAACAGTACGAAGCCGGGATCTGCCGCCGGAACGCTGTCCGAGGCAGCGACAATCTCCTTGCCGTGAATGGTGGAAGCGATGAAAGCTGCCAGGGCTTCGGCCTCCTGCTGGGTGCCGGCAAAAGGCGGCATGAAATAACGGATCTGGTGGATCTTCGAGATGTAGGAAGCCAGGGCCTGGTGACTCATGTGGGCCGTCAGCGGAACCAGGTCGTTGTTGAGTCCCCCGAGGGTGTGGCAGGCATAGCACTGATGGATGAACAGTTCCAGGCCGGCTTCTAGCTGATTTTCCGGGCCAAGCTCGCGATCGCGCACCCAGACGGCCTCCTGCAGGTAGCCCCTGCCATTGATCCTTTCGAGGTCCTCTTTAAGGATCATATTGGAATACACAACCTGATTGATCGCATACGGCCTCCGGGCAGCCTCGCGTATCCACTCGAACGACCCCATCAGCGCCAGCGCCCCGGCCATTGCCACCAGGGCGGTAATCCTGGTGTTCCAGGCAGGCCTCAGGAAACCGAACACCAGGCTCAGGGCCAGCACAACGACCAGTCCGACAGCCCCCCACTGGCCGGCAGCAGCGATGGTCGGCGATTTGCCGAGCACCAGTTTCAGGGCCGCTTCGGGCAGCACCAGCACATACCAGACGGCGGACGGCACAGCAACGGCCAGGGCCGCCAGGGACCAGCGGGCGGAAAACCTGGTCATCTCCGTGCGAACCGACTGGTCACGAGTGAACGAGGAGCTGAGATAGCCATAGATACCGGCCAGCATCAGGGCAATCGCGGTCCTGAATACCAGCGACGGCCAGAAGCTGGGGTTGAAAAAACCGCTCCAGAAGCTGCCGTTGTCGAGCCAGTCGCCCGGGGTGAGCATGAAGCCGATGATGCCGTTAATCAGAAAGAGCGACATCCAGGCACTGATGAAATAGACCCAGCCGACCTTCAGGTGCGTTCTGCTGTCCATGATGCCGAACATATAGAAATAGACGAAGGCGGCGCTGATTTCGACCAGGAAAAACACCCATTCCGCCGCCCAGCCGAAAACGAATATATGGATCAGCAGCGACGTTGCGGCAGGGTTGACCAGGGCAATGATGAACCAGATGCCGACCCCGGTAATGGAGCCGAACACCAGGGTCAGCAGCAGGAAAAAACGGGCGTGGCGTTTGGTGAAATCGAGAATCGCCGGCGACTTTTCCCGCAGCCCCTTTTTTTCAGCATAGATCAGGTAGAGGCCGCCGCCGACTGCAAAATGGGATACGAATACATGCAGAATCGCGATCAACGCGATCAGCAGACCGCCGCCCAGGCCCGGTAGATACCACACAGGATAATTCATCGCCGCTCCTCGAAATTCAGGTGAAAACTGGAGCGCAATCTACCTGATTTCAGCTCTCCGATCAATTGCGACAGTGTGGTATAACCAGTTGAAACAAGATGGTATTATCCCCGCTCCACCGGATTTGTCAGGGTGCCGATTTTTTCGATTTCCACCTCGACCACGTCGCCGGCCTTGATCGGCCCCACCCCTTTGGGGGTCCCGGTGATAATCAGGTCGCCCGCCTCCAGGGTGAAGTGTTTGGAGATAAAGGCGATGGTTTCACCAATCTTGAAAATCATCAGACTGGTGTCTGCTTCCTGGACGACCTGGCCGTTCAGCCTGGTCCTGATCGCCAGTTTCTGGGGGTCGCCGATATCCTTCTGCAGCACGATCCGGGGGCCGATGGGGCCGAAGGTGTCCAGCGATTTACCGCGGAACCAGCCCGATTTGTCGTGCTTCTGAAAATTGCGCTGGCTGACGTCGTTGAAACAGGTGTAGCCGAGGACATGGCCGTATGCCTCTTCCGCACCGATGTTCTTTCCCCCTTTTCCTATGATCACACAGAGTTCCCCTTCATAGTCCGTGCGGCAGGTTCTGAAGCCGTAATCATCCAGAAAGGCGGGGATAACAATGGGCTGACCGGGACCGACCAGGGTGTTGGGCGTTTTCGGGAAGAGAATCGGCTCAGTCGGTATTTCGTCTTTGAACCGTTCACTGTCGGCCTCGGCACTCTCTTTGATGTGTTCGGTGTAATTGAGGCCCAGACAGATTATTTTCTGCGGCTTGACCTGGTAAGTTTCCCCGTTGCTCATCGGCAATTCGATCGTCATGGCTGGCTCCTGTAAGATTTCGATATTGATGTCGGCTCCCGGCAGATGTTGCCGGGCTACCCTGGCCTGTACTTAGCTCAAAGAAGAATTAATGTAGTGACTAGCTCAATATTTTCCAAGCTTAAATCCTATCCGGACAAAAACCAGCCATGGAGGGCATGCCCTATGAAAATCCTGCTGACCGCCCTAGCCGCCCTGATCCTCGCCACTACGGCGCCGGCCTCCGGTAATGATCAGATTCAGTTCAACATCGTCAACCTCGTGGTCGAACAATCCCGGCAGGTTGAAAACGATGTGATGGTTGTGCTCATGCAGGCGGCCGCCCAGAAAAACAGCAGCGCTGAGGCGGGAAAGGCAGTCAACGAGGTAATGTTCAGGGCAGACCGGGTTATCTCGGCAGACGAGCGGGTAACCCACCAGACCATGAATTACCAGACCCATCCGGTCTACCAAGACCGCGTCGTCACCGGCTGGACGGTAAGCCAGCAGCTGCGTCTGCAGAGCGGGGACTTTCAGACTTTGACCGCCATGGTCGGCACCCTGCAGGAGGAGCTGCAGGTCATCTCGCTGCAGTTCCAGGTCAGCGAAATAAAACGCAGCGCCGAAATCGACACGCTGATCGTGGAAGCGCTTGATGCCTTCACCAAAAAAGCCGAACTCATCACCCGGACGATGAAAGCCCGGGACTACCGGCTGGTTGCCATCTCCATCGATGAGAACGGCAGCCCGGTTGTCTATCGCGGCATGGTCCAGGCCGAAGCGATGGCCGCCCGGGCGCCGGCACCCCAGGTGGAAGCCGGAGATTCCAGGATCCTGGTCCGTGTTTCAGGGTCGATTCAGCTGATTTTCTGAAAATTTCACTTCTGACGCCTGTTCAACGGTTTTCGACGCACCATCTCCGCCCCCGGAGCCTGGTTCCGGTGCGCCCCTCTCCTTGCAACCACTTTGTGGCATGATTATCAAGTTATGAGGGCCACCGTTAACCGACAATCACTTACCATAGGATACCCATAGATGCAGACAGCCCTCAGCGACACCATACCGGCAGACCTGGCCATCGAGAACAGGTTCGCTGACCGGCTCCCGGGAGATCCGCTGCTCGACAACAGCAGGCGGCAGGTTACCGGGGCCTGCTACTCTTTCGTCCACCCGACCCCGGTCTCAGCCCCTGCCGTCGTGGCCTTTTCCAGAGAGGCGGCCGCCGAGCTCGGCCTCACTGAGGACGACTGCCGGACCAGCTGGTTCAGGGACCTGTTTGCAGGAAACCTGGTTCTTGACGAGATGAAGCCCTACGCCATGTGCTACGGCGGCCACCAGTTCGGCAGCTGGGCCGGGCAGCTGGGCGACGGCCGGGCCATCAACCTCGGGGAGATCGTCAACCGGCATGGCCAACGCTGGACATTGCAGCTCAAGGGGGCGGGGCCAACGCCCTACTCACGGTCCGCCGACGGTCTGGCCGTCCTCAGGTCGTCGCTGCGCGAATTCATCTGCAGCGAAGCCATGCATCACCTGGCTATACCGACCACCCGGGCGCTGAGCCTGACCCTGACCGGGGACCAGGTGCTGCGCGACATGTTCTACGACGGCCGCCCTGAATATGAACCGGGGGCCGTTGTCTGCCGAACGGCGCCATCCTTCATCAGGTTCGGCAACTTCGAGATTCTTTCGGCACGAAAGGAGTATGACCTGCTCGAACAGCTGGTCCGTTACACCATTGCAACCGACTTCAGCCATATCACTTCCGGCTCGTTCACCGACCGCTGCCTGCACTGGTTCGCCGAGGTGTGCGAGAAAACCGCCCTGATGATCGTCCACTGGATGCGGGTCGGCTTCGTCCACGGGGTGATGAACAGCGACAACATGTCAATTCTCGGCCTGACCATCGACTACGGCCCCTATGGCTGGCTCGAAGGCTACGACCCGCGCTGGACGCCGAACACCACCGACGCCCAGGGGCGGCGCTACTGCTACGGCAACCAGCCCTATATGGCCCAGTGGAACCTGATGCAGCTGGCCAATGCACTCCATCCGCTGATCAAAGAGGAGAAACTCCTGCAGGAAGCGCTGGACCGCTATCGCCAGGTCTTTCAGTCACAATGGCAGCAGACGATACGGGCCAAAATCGGCCTGCACACCGAGGAGAAAAGCGACGATCAGCTGATCTCCTCGCTGCTCGAACTGCTCGGCACGGCGGAAACCGACTATACGATATTTTTCAGGAATCTGGCAGATTTACAGATGTCTGAAAAATCGGGCGAAGGCCTGCTCGACACGATTGCAGCGGCTTTCTACAAGCCTGATGAAATAGACCAGGAACATCTCGACAGCCTGAAAAACTGGCTGCACCTCTACCGGCTCAGGCTGCTGCGCAACGATGTGAGCGATGAGCAGCGGCGGCAGGCGATGAACGGGGTCAACCCCAAATACGTGTTCAGGAACTACCTGGCCCAGCAGGCGATCGACAAAGTCGAGCAGGGGGACTACACCATGGTCGAGGAACTTCTCGACCTGTTCAGAAAGCCATACGACGAGCAGCCCGAGCGGGACCATTACGCCGCCAAACGCCCGGAGTGGGCCCGCAACAAACCGGGGTGCTCGATGCTGTCCTGCAGCTCCTGATTTCTATTGGTTTCAAAAGGGTTATACAGACCAGCCTGCAGTCCTTTTTTCTCGTTTGATCTGTCACCTTCAGCGCCGGTCAGCAATACAGCTCCGTGTGCTACGCTTCGGCCTGATCTTCCGGCCAATGAGGCCGGCTGGATGACGGCCGCTTCGCGGCCTCTGGCAGCCGGTTGCTGCGCAACCCTGCGGGCCTGTTTTCATTGGCCTCCAGGGCCTGCGCTGATGCACACTCCACTGCATTGCTGCCCTACGTTCACGCCTTTTGACGTCGAATCAAATACTGAGAACGTCACGGAGGGGATGGTCTGGCGGAGGCTGCATCGCGGAGGCCCGCCGTATCGGTGAAAACGATTGTCGACGGTAAAAAAGGCCGCAGGCCGACATCCCGTCGACTTTTCACTGATACGGCGATAAGGCCGGAGAGCCGCAGCTGGAGCCGGATCATCCCCGATTCCTCCCGAACCACCCTCGTTCTATAACAACAGCGCCACCGAAAGCGAGGCAAAGGAGAGCAGGGTCGAGACGACGATGGCGGCCGAGGCCAGTTCGGTGTCGCTGTTGAGCTGGGAGGAGAGGACATAGATGGTGGTCGAGGCGGGCAGGCAGAAAAAGATCATGCCGGTCCTGAAGGCCACCCCGTCTATGTCGAACAGGGCATAGAGGAGATACCCCACAACCGGGAAAACACCGAGCTTCAGGCAGGCGCCCAGCAGGGAGAGCGGCAGATATTTATGTATTCCTTTAAAGGACAGGGCCCCGCCGATGGAGATCAGTGCCAGCGGCAGGGTAACCATCGACATGAGCTGCAGGGTGTTGTCGATGAATTCGGGAAAAACACCCACCAGCCGGGCATAAATCGCCCCGGCGAAGCTGCCGATGATCAGCGGGTTGCCGATCAGTGCTTTGACAAAGATCAGGCCCCGCTTTTTCAGGTCCCCCTCGTAGCCGGAAAACCAGATCAGAATGGCCACGGCAAAGACATTGACCAGCGGAATGGTGACGGCGATCAGGATGCCGAAGTAGGCGATCCCCGCCTCTCCCAGCGAGTTGAGAATGACCGCCACGCCGATATAGGTGTTAAACCGGTAGCAGCTCTGGGAGAATGACCCCGCCTCGAACGATGAAACCGGGCCGAATCTGATCACCAGGGTGCTGATCACGAACATCAGGCCCATGGCCATCAGGGTGACGCTCACGAACAGCAGCTGATCCCCCTCCCCGTGCGGTGCGCCGCCGACCTTCCAGAACAGCATGATCGGGAAGAAGATGAAATAGACCAGCTTGTCGGAAACCTTCAGGTAGGAGTCGGTGGTCAGCTTGAGAGATTTGAGCAGGCTGCCCAGGATGAGCAGCCCGAAAATCGGAAACAGCGCGTTGAGTACGATCACGTCTCAGGCCATGGCTTTAAAGGCCCGTTGGCGAGATCAGGCCTTGGCGTATCGCTCATAATAGCTGAGAACCCGTTTGATATAGCGCTTCGTCTCGGTGATTCCGGGGACACCGCCGGCCCTCCTGACCTGGCCGGGTCCAGCGTTGTAAGCCGCCAGGCTGAGGACCACATCGCCGTTGAACATCTTCAGGAGCTTGCGCAGATAGCGGACCCCGCCGGCAATGTTCTGCTCCGGGTTGAACGGGTCCGAAACCTGCATCTCCCTGGCCGTGGCCGGCATCAGCTGCATCAGCCCCTGGGCACCTTTCTTGGAGACGGCGTAGCGGTCAAAACCCGATTCAGCCCTGATGATTGCCTTGATCAGGTTGGGGTCGATGTTGTAGCGCTTGGACCAGTAGTCGATATGGTTGTGATAGCGAACATTCTTATAGGAAGTGCGGGAATAGCCGGGCCAGCTGCCGGGCAGGGACATGGAACCCAGCTTCGGCGTTGACATGGACTGGCATCTGCCGCTCTCGGGCATGTTGGAGTAAAACTTTTTACCCCGCTCATCCCGGCAGACATAGAGCGATGAGGCAGCGGCAGCCTGGCTGATTAACATGACGAGCAGCGTTGCCAGCGCTACTGCAAAAGAAGTGCGCAGTGTTAATTTCATCTCTTTGATTGATCGTGACCGGCGGATCTATGATGCTCAATCGCTCTTTTGTTTTTCGGCGACGAAAGCGTCGGCGCACTCCTGGCTGCAGAAAAAATGGGTCTCGCCGTCTGACTCGACGGTGCGGGCCTGCTGTTTGGGCACCAGTTTCCTGCAGACCGGATCCTCGACCAGCACATCGGTTATCGTGCCCGCATCGGCAGCGGATTCAGCGCCGGCATCAGCTTCCGGGGCCTCCTGCCCTTGACTTTGCTCGTTACCGTCTTGCTTCCGTCCTTCGCTGTCTTTCTTGAAATTGGCTCTGATCAGCCGGTAGCCGACATAGAGCAGAGCAGCCAGTATCAGAATTCTCAATGGTCCCACGTTCGCTCCTCTTCTTTCAATCGGACAGCAACCAGCCTGTCTCTATTATATTCGCTGAACCGAAAATGTAAAATATTCTGGACGGTTGCAACGAAATATATCGAATTCAACAGGGCCAGGAACCCGGGGTTATTTCCTGGGGATCAAGGCTGCCCGACGCTATCCGCTGCTGGAGGTGCCGGCGCATCTCCAGAACCGTACTCCCAGTTTCCGGATCGACGAAATCGGGGGCTATATCCGCCAGCGGGGCAAGCACGAAGAGCCGCTCACTGCGGTGCGGGTGGGGCACCGTCAGCCGGGGGGTGTCGATCACCGTCTCCCCGAAATAGAGCAGATCGAGATCGATTTTCCGGTCCTGGTAGCCCTGCTTCTTGCCATCCCTGGTTCGTCCCAGCCGGTTCTCCGTATCCAGAAGGATATCGAGCACCTCGCCGGCGCTGCGGGAGGCCTGCAGCTGCCCGACCGCATTGCTAAACCAGAAGTTGGAACTCATGCCCACCGGGGCCGACAGGTACGGTAAGGATATCCTTTCCAGGATGATGCCCTCCCGCTGGCCCAGCGTCTGCCAGCTCTCCAGCAGCAGGTTGATGCTGTCGCCCAGATTCGAACCCAGCCCGATAAAAACCGTCTCGCTACTCTGCATCGATCCTGATAAACGGGCGGACGCTTTAGAAGCTGTCGAGCTCGAGGACATCGAACATCGAGTACATGCCGTTGGCCTTGCCTTCGAGCCAGGCCGCCGCCACTGCGGCACCCCGGGCAAAGTGATCCCTGGTGTGAGCCCGATGGGTGAGCTCTATGCGCTCGCCGGGGCCGGCGAAATAGACCGTATGCTCGCCGACGATATCGGCTGCCCGGATCGTCTGTATGCCGATCTCACCCGGTTTGCGCTCGCCGATAATCCCCGATCTCTCGAACACACCGACCTGGTCGAGACTGCCCCCCACCCCCTCGGCCGCCATTTCTCCAAGTTTCAAGGCAGTTCCGCTGGGCGCGTCCTTCTTTTTGTTGTGATGGGCCTCGACGATTTCGATATCGTAGTCAGGCCCCAGAATGGCCGCCGTCTTGCGTACCAGCTTGAAGAGGACGTTGACACAAACCGACATGTTGGGCGCCTGGACACAGGGGAAGTGGTTGGACAACTCGCCCAGTTCGGAGAGTTCCTCAGCGCTGAGGCCGGTGGTGCCGATGACCATGGCCTTGTTATGGCGAGCGGCAATCCGGGCAAATTCCATGGTGGCCTGGTGAAAAGTGAAATCGATGATCACATCGCCGGAGTCGATCACCGACTCGAGTCCCGCGCCGATCTTCACGCCAGTGGCCCCGATTCCGGCCAGCTCTCCGCCATCCCGGCCGATATAATCGCTGCCGGCCGCCTCGAAAGCGCCGCTGTAGGTAAGGCCCGGGTGGTGGTCGACCATATAGCCGACCCGCCTGCCCATCCGGCCGGCGGCCCCAGCCACGATTACCCTCATCATCTCGTTCTCCCTGACTTTTGGTACCTGATCACAGCATTCCCAGACGGCTCATCTCTTCCACCAGCGCCTGGGCCGTCTGTTCATCGGCCGGCGTCATCGGCAGCCTCGGCCTGTCGTCCTGGATCCGGCCGAGCAACTCCAGTGCCTTTTTGGCCGGCCCGGGGCTCGGTGACCTGAACATCAGCTTCATCAGCGGGAAGAGCCGGTAGTGTTCTCGATTGGCCTCGGCCAGGTTGCCGCCCAGGGCGGCCTCCATCATCTTCGACATGCCTGCGGGATCGACGTTGGAGGTGACTGAAATAACCCCCTTGCCGCCGACCAGAGCGGTCGGCATCGAGGTAAAATCGTCGCCTGAGAGCAGGAAGAAATCATCAGGGCACAGGCGGATCACATCGCTGATCTGCTCCAGGCTGCCGCAGGCCTCTTTGATGCCGATGATCGTCGGGAATGCAGCCAGCCGGGCAACCGTTTCCGGTAGAATGTGAATGACCGTCCTGCCCGGCACGTTGTAGAGCACCATCGGGATGTCCACCGCTTCGGCAATGGCTTTGAAATGCTGGTAGAGCCCCTCCTGGTTCGGCTTATTGTAGTAGGGCGCCACCGACAACACCGCATCGGCCCCGCTGTCCTTGGCGCTTTCAGTCAGCTCGATCGCCTCGAGCGTGTTGTTGGCGCCGGTTCCAGCGATGACCGGTACCCGGCCGGCGACCGTTTTTACGGTCAACTCAATCACCCGCTTGTGTTCATCGAAATCGAGCGTGGCCGACTCGCCGGTCGTTCCGCAGGGAACGATCCCGTGGATACCGTTCTCGATCTGGAACTCGATCAGATCGACCAGCCCCTTTTCATCCAGGCGGCCGTCGACAAATGGGGTAACAAGGGCCGTTATCGCACCATGAAAGCGTTCCATGGCTTCACCTCCGATGCATGTTTGAAACTATTTAACGATTACTTCGGCAGCAGCTACAACAACGCTTCCGCCGAAAGATCACCTTCGTAAATAATCCGGGCCGGCCCCTGCAGGCGCACCGCGGACACGGAGCTACCGCTCAGGCTGAACTGGACACCGAGCTGCTCGCCGCCGGTAGTGGTGACGTCGACGGGGGACTCCGCCAACCCCTGCCGGGCGGCGACGATGGCCGCAGCCACCACCCCGGTGCCGCAGGCCATGGTTTCGGCCTCGACCCCACGTTCGTAGGTCCTGACCAGCAACTGCCCGTCTTCGATAATTCTGACGAAATTAACATTGGTGCCGGCCGGCTCAAAGGCTTCGTGGAAACGAAGCGTACGCCCCCACTGTTTGACCGGGGTCTGGTCCGAGTCGACGAAGACCACCGCGTGAGGGACGCCGGTATTGACGAAAAAGACCTCTTTTTCACTGGCGTCCAGCTCAACCAGGATGGACTCCCTGAAATCGAACGGGTCGGTCATCGAGATCTGGACATGCTCATGCTCACCGAGCAGCTTCGCCTCGATTATCCCGGCCAGGGTGGAAAACCGCATCGAGCGGCCGGCGATGCCGTTGCGCCAGGCAAACCTGGCCGCACAGCGGGCGCCGTTGCCGCACATCTCAGCCACCGACCCATCGTTATTGTAGAACCGCCAGCTGAAGTCCTCGTCGACACTGTCCTCGATCAGGATCAGGCCGTCGGCTCCGGCGGAGAATCTGCGCCGGCATACCAGCTGGGCGAACTGCGGCTGGTAGGGCTCGGGGATGAACCGGGAACGGTGGTCGATAACGAGAAAGTCGTTGCCGGCACCGCTCATTTTGGTGACCGGTATGGGAAAATCCAGTTTCATAACCGGTGCGCAGCCATGCCCTACCTGACCGTCGCCTCTCGGGACGCTTCGGATTCGTTGGCCGGCTCAGCGCTGTCGAACGCGGTCACATAATAGTAGACCACGCCACTTTCGGGAACCGACTCGTCAACGAAGATGGACGACGGCATGGCCACCTCACCGATCTGCTCGGCCGGGCCCTGGGTGCTGATGCGCCGATAGACGCGGTGACCGGCCACGCTCAGATCACTGGGACGATCCCAGTAGATCTTGTTGCCCGCCGAGGTTGCCGTGGCCCGGACGCCGGTCGGCACATCGGGCGGGGTCATATCGACGGGTGAGCCATCGACGATCTCGGTGACGCCGCCGCTGACCCGATCATTGCCCACCTTCATCAGGCTCTGCACTTTGTAGAAATAGGTCTTGCCGTTTACCACATCAGCATCGGTATACTCGGTTGCGGCGATCGGCTCGCCAAGCGGCTCGAAATCTTTGCCGCCCTCGCTTCGGGAAACCTGGTAGAGAACCGGATTGTCGATTGCCGAACCGTCGATCAGCGTGGTCACCGGCTCCCAGCTCAGGATGATTTTCGAATCGCCGCCCTGCACGGTAAAACCGGCCGGTACCGACGGCGGGATCTGCCAGACGAAGGAAACGATGTTGGAGTCGTTACTGTCGGCCCACCAGCTGATGCGGGCCTTTATCTTATAGAAATATTTGTGGTCGGGGCGCAGCAGCGTGGTGTTGTAGCTACCCACTTTCCTTTTTCCCGACTCCGCCGTCTCGCCGCCGGGGATCTCGGTCGGCTCGCTGAAGGGTATCGGGCAGTTTTCGCAGAGATCCCCAATCGGAACCGCGGCTCGATAGACATCGAACGAGTAGATCTCAGCCAAATCGTCTCCGTTGACCGATTTTTCCGGATAGGTCCAGCGCAGCGTCACGCCGGTCTCGTCGATCGAGTAGCTGAGGTCGTCAATCGGCCGGGGAACCACTTCCTGGGGGGCTACCGGGTCAGTCTTGAAACCACATCCCGCCATTGTCACCATCACCGCAAATAAAACCGCTGATGCAAATCCGATTCTCATCGTGCAATCCCCACTTGTTTTTCAGCAGCACAAAGCGCTTCCTCAACGCGCTGCAGGCTTGTTCCCCCAGCTGAGATACGGCTGTTAACCGAGCCGTCAACACTGATAACCCCGTAGACATCCTGGTCGATAACCGCCGAAAACCGCTGCATCTCAGCCAGGCTCAAATCCACCAGTTCACAGCCTTTTTCGATGCAGTAACCGACGATTCCTCCAACTATACCATGCGCTTCCCGGAATGGTACATCTTTCAGCACCAGATAGTCGGCCAGGTCGGTGGCGGTCATGAAGCCGCTTTTGGTCGCCTCGGCCATGACATCGGTGTTGAATGTCAGGTTCTCCAGCAGCTCGGCGATGATCGACAGCGACGCCGACACCGTGTCGACCGCATCGAACACCGGCTCCTTGTCCTCCTGCAGGTCGCGGTTGTAGGTCAGCGGCAGCCCCTTGACGATGGTCAGCAGGGTCACCAGCGAACCGACCACCCGGCCGCTTTTGCCGCGCACCAGCTCGGCGATGTCGGGATTCTTCTTCTGCGGCATGATCGATGAGCCGGTGCAGAAACGGTCGGCGATATCGACGAAGTTGAACTCGCTGCCGGCCCACAGAACGAGCTCCTCGCAAAGTCTGGAAAGGTGCAGCTGGGTCTGCACGCAGCAGCTCAGGAATTCGATGGCGAAATCACGGTCGCCGGCGCTGTCCATCGAGTTGGTGCTGACCCCGTCGAAGCCAAGCAGCTCGGCCACCTGCTGCCGATCGATCGGCAGGCCGGTGCCGGCCATGGCCGCCCCGCCGAGCGGGCAGATATTGATCCGTTTACGGCAGTCGAGCAGCCGTTCCCGGTCCCGGGAGAACATTTCGAAATAGGCCAGCAGGTGGTGTGAAATCAGCACCGGCTGGGCCCGCTGCATGTGGGTGTAGCCGGGCATGACGTGGCCGAGGTAGATCCGGGCCAGCCCGGTGAAACCGCGCCGGACGCCGTCGAGCAGATCGACCAGCAGGTCGCACTGATCGCGCAGGTAGAGCCGCAGGTCCAGGGCCACCTGATCGTTTCTGCTGCGGGCCGAGTGCAGCTTGGCACCGGCGGGCCCGATCCGGTCGGCCAGCGCCTTTTCGATATTCATGTGAATATCTTCGAGGTCCTGGCGGAACTCGAAAGTGCCGTTGTCTATCTCCTGTTCAATCCGGGACAAGCCGTCGGTGATCGCTTCCAGCTCGTCCCTGGTGAGCAGCCCGTTGTCGGCCAGCATGGCGGCATGGGCCTTGCTGCCGGCGATATCATAGCGATAGAGGCGCGCGTCGTAATCGATCGAGGCGGAAAAGGCCTCCACCGAAGCGGCGGTCGACTCAGCGAATCTGCCGCCCCAGAGCTTGGCGGAGCGCGACTTTGTATCCGGCTTTGGTGCCATGTTCTGTCCCGGGGTTATTTTTTCTGCAGGGCCTGCAACCGCAGCCGCAGCCCGTTGAGGCGGATGAAGCCGGTGGCGTCGCCCTGGTCGTAGACATCGTCCTCTTCGAAGGTGGCGAAGCTCTCCTGGTAGAGCGACCGCTCCGATTTTCTGCCCACCGGTGTGCAGTTGCCCTTGTAGAGCTTCAGCCGCACGGTGCCGCTGACCATTTTCTGGGCCTCGTCCATGGTCGTCTGCAACAGTTCCCGCTCGGGCGAGAACCAGAAGCCGTTGTAGACGATGTCGGCATAGCGCGGGATCAGCGAATCTCGAATTTTCATCACCTCGCGGTCCATGGTGATGGTTTCCAGGTCACGGTGCGCAGCGCGCAGGATGGTGCCGCCGGGAGTCTCGTAGACGCCCCGTGATTTCATGCCCACATAGCGGTTCTCCACCATGTCCAGCCGGCCGACGCCGTTTTCGCCGCCCAGGCTGTTGAGTCTTGAAAACAGGGCAAAGGGCGCCAGCCGCTCACCATCGATGGCGACCGGGTTGCCGCCCTCGAATTCGAGCTCGATGTAAGTCGGCTTGTCCGGCGCCTTTTCCGGGGAGACGGTGAAGGTGAACATATCCTCATCCGGCTCTTTCCACGGGTCCTCGAGAATGCCTCCCTCGTAGCTGATGTGCAGCATGTTTTCATCACAGCTGTAGGGCTTCTTCGGGGTCACCGGTATCGGGATGTCATGATTCCTGGCGAACTCGACCAGCTTGGATCTCGAATCCAGGTCCCAGACCCGCCACGGGGCGATGATTTTCAGGCCCGGGTCGAGGCCGATGTAGCCCAGTTCGAAACGGACCTGGTCATTGCCTTTGCCGGTGGCGCCATGGCTTACCGCATTGGCGCCCTCTTCCCTGGCGATGCGGACCTGCTCTTTGGCGATCAGCGGCCGGGCCAGGGAGGTGCCGAGCAGGTAGGAGCCCTCATAAATGGCGTTGGCCCGAAAAGCGGGGAAAATATAGTCTTCCACGAACTCTTCCTTGAGATCGGCGATCACCACTTTTTCAGCGCCGGTTGCCATGCCCTTGTCGATGACCGCCTGCCAGTCTTCCTTCTGGCCGATATCGGCACAATAGGCGATGATCGGGCACTGGTACTCCTCGGCCAGCCACTTCAGGATAACCGAGGTATCGAGTCCGCCCGAATAGGCAAGGACTATTTTGTTTACACTCATCTACTTCCTCTTGCTGTCTTCATGCTTGGTGAAGGGCCGGTATCAACAGCCGGCCCCGTGCATCATTGCTTATAAACGCTAAAATGTATCAGAAAAACAATTATTATTACTTGATAAGCAGCGATTTGCAAAGAAATTCGGCCCGGCTGCCCCGGGCCCCGGCACTGGTATAGCCTAGATCGACAGTTTTGACAGGGCCCCGTCGAGCAGCGCCACGACGGCATCGATCTGAGCGCGGTCGACGATCAGCGGGGGCGCGAAACGAAGCGCGCAATTGCCGGCAAAATTGATCAGCACACCCTTTTCGAACAGATCATTGACGATGGCCGCCCCATGCTCCCGGCCGTCCTCAGTCAGGACCAGACCGTTCAACAGCCCCATCCCCCTGACATGGGAGGCGATACGGGGGTACTTCTGCTGGATCTTAGCCAGTTCGTCCCGAAAGTAGCGCCCCTTGTCCCGGACCTCGCTGAGGAACCCCTCTGCCAGCATGGTCTTCAGCGTGGCGACGGCGGCCGCGCAGGCCACCGGGTTGCCGCCGAAGGTGGAGGCATGGGTCCCGGGAACGAGAAAGGCGGCCAGCCGCTCGCTGGTCAGCATCGCCCCGATCGGCAGGCCGTTGCCAAGGGCCTTGGCAACCGTCATGATATCGGGGACGACGTCGAACTGCTCATAGGCGAACAGCGACCCGGTGCGGCCCATCCCGGTCTGCACCTCATCGAAAATCAGCAGCAGACCGTGTTTGTCGCAGAGATCCCGGATCGCCTGCAGATAATCGACATCCAGGGGACGGACCCCGCCCTCGCCCTGCAGCGCTTCGCACATGACCGCACAGGTTCGGGGGGTGATGCGCTTTTCGATGGCGGCCGGATCGCCGAACTCGGCGTAGACGAAGCCCTCGGGCAGCGGCTCGAAGCCCTGATGGAACTTCGGCTGGGCGGTCGCCGCCACGGTGGCCAGGGTCCTGCCGTGAAACGAGCCGTCCAGGGTGATTATCTCGTAGCGGCCCTCGCCCGAGGCGATACGGGCCAGCTTGATGGCCGCCTCATTGGCCTCGGCCCCGCTGTTGGCCATGAAGATCCTGTCGGCAAAACTGTTTTCTATCAGCAGCTCGGCCAGTTCGGTCTGCGGCTCGGTATAGTAGAGGTTGGAGACGTGGACCAGGCGTGAGGCCTGAGTACAGATGGCTTCGGTAACCGCCGGGTGGCAGTGCCCGAGGCTGCAGACGGCGATGCCCGAGAGAAAATCCAGGTAGGTCTTTCCGTCGGCGTCGGTCAACTCACAGCCCGCACCTGACACCATGGCCGCCGGGTACCTGAGGTAATTTGCAATGAACACCATATCGGCCCGTTTTTTTATTGATTCGTTTGTGCTTTCCATCTGACTATCTCCGTCCCGACCCCTTCATGGGTGAACATCTCCAGCAGGATGGCATGCTCCACCCGGCCGTCGACGATATAGGTTTTGTTCACACCCTGCGCCAGCGCCTCGCGGCAGCAGTTCACCTTGGGAATCATGCCGCCGCTGATGGTCCCGTCCTCGATCAGCCCGTCGAGGTCGTCGCGGCTCAGCGACCTGAGCAGGGTGCCGTCCTTGTCCTTGACCCCTTCGACATCGGTGAGCAGGATCAGTTTTTCCGCTTTCAGAGCGCCGCCGATGGCCCCTGCCACCAGATCGGCGTTGATGTTGAGCGCCTGCCCGTCCTCACCGACCCCCACCGGGGCGATGACCGGAATGAAATCTTCCCGCTTCAGTGTTTCCAGGACTGCACCATTGATCCGGGTGACCTCCCCGACGCGGCCCAGATCGATCAGTTCCGGCGGAGCCGGATCGAGCATCTGCATACCTGAACCGCTGTTGACCTGCATCTTTTTTGCACAGACCAGGTCGCCGTCGCGGCCCGAGAGCCCGACCGCCCGGCCGCCGCTGTGATTGATCAGGCCGACGATCTCCTTGTTGACCCTGCCGACCAGCACCATTTCCACCACGTTCATGGTTTCACCGTCGGTCACCCGCATGCCCTGGACATAGCTGGGCTTGATCTCCAGGCGGTCGAGCAGCTGGTTGATCTGGGGGCCGCCGCCGTGGATGATCACCACGTTGACGCCGATCTGGTTGAGCAGGATCACATCGAGGGCAAACTGCTTCTTCAGGTTCTCGTCGACCATGGCGTGACCGCCGTACTTGATCACCACCGTCTTGTGCCTGAATTCCTGGATGTAGGGCAGTGACTCGATCAGAACCTTGGCTCGTTCGATATTTTCTTTCATGGGCTGCCTTTCTGATTTTTGGATACCAAGGCCGGCCAAGGCTCAGCCGGCCGGCAAATCATTCAATAGAGCCTTTTGCAAAACTAAGATTTTCGTTCAAAAACAAGGAATGCGAGAAATTTTACCACAGGCATATAATTGATATTCCGAGGATAAAATTTTGAGCATAACGCAGCGTTTGAGCGAAAAGATCGTTTTGCAAACGGCTCAATAGTAATGACTTGTCAAACCTTAGTAAAGCACTCATTTTTCAGAGCCTTTTAGCGCTTTGCTTTACAATCGGCGCATGGTACGTTATAACAGGCTCGCAATTTGCATTATGATCCATCGCCAGGTTTGGAGCATGTCATGAGAAGTATAAAAATAGTTAGTGTTTTCAGTTTCTTGCTGTTGTCTTTTCTGTTCCTTCCGGGCCCCGCACCGGGTGCGGAAAATAAAGAACCGCCGGTCTACGTGGAGGCCGACGAGATGTCTTCCACCGAGGAAAAGAACACCGTGCTGTTTGTCGGCAATGTCGACGCCCGGCAGGGGGACCTGCGCATTCTCTCGGACGAGATGACCGTCCACTACCACGACGAGGCGGCCGATGACAAAAACGCCTCCACCCAGCAGAAGATCGAGAAACTGGTCTGCGTCGGCAATGTCGAGCTCAGTACCGAAGAGTGGCTGGGGACCGCGGACGAGATGATCTACTACTCCGGAAACCGGAAAGTCTACCTGATCGGCGATGCCAAGGCCTGGCAGGATGACAACATGGTGTCCGGCGAAAAAATCGTCTATTACATCGACGAGGGCCGCTCCGAGGTTGTCGGCGGGGCCACCACGATCGTGGGCGAGGGCGAGAAGAAGCAGGAGAAAAAGACCCGGGTCAAGATGACCATCATGCAGAATTAACATGAAAATCAGCTCTTGGAACGGCGCAACGGTCAACTGATGGCGCAGCTCGAAACCAGAAATATCGTCAAAATGTACGGCAGCCGGACGGTTGTCGACGGCATCAGCCTCAAGGTCGACACCGGCACGGTGGTCGGGCTGCTGGGGCCCAATGGGGCCGGCAAGACAACCACCTTCTACTCCATCGTCGGCTTTATCAAGCCCAACGAGGGCGAGGTGCTGCTCGACGGCGAGACCATCACCGGGCTGCCGATCCATAAACGGGCCCTGAAAGGCATCACCTACCTGGCACAGGAGCCGTCGGTTTTCAAGAAACTGACCGTGGAGGAGAATGTCCGCATCGTGCTCGAGCCGCTCGGCCTGACGACCAATGAAATCAACAACCGGATCGAGGAGCTGCTGACCGATCTGAAAATCGAGCATTTGCGCGACAACAAGGGCCACGCCCTCTCCGGCGGCGAACGGCGCCGGGTGGAGATCATGCGGGCCCTGGCCACCAAACCGCAGTTCATCCTGCTCGACGAGCCCTTTGCCGGCATCGATCCGCTGGCGGTGGGCGAACTGCAGAAAATAATTTACGGTCTCAAGGACCGCGGCCTCGGCGTGCTGATCTCCGATCACAACGTCAGGGAGACCCTGCAGGTCTGTGACTTTGCCTATATCGTCAACAACGGGACGATTCTGACCAGCGGGGTGGCCAACGACATCATCGAGAGCCAGATCGCCCGCAAGATGTACCTGGGAGAAAATTTCTCGATGTAAGGTTTTTTCAACAGAGGTATATACATAAAATAACAATGTTTTTATTGTTTTCTTTCAAAATAGGACATAAGCGAGTCGAGACGCGCCGCTAGTCAAGGAGACTCGTGCTCAGCTATATTACCAATATGCTGAGCACGAAAGCGACGAAGAATAGCGGCGCGTATCGACTCGCGCGCAAATAGAAAATGGCGCTTGAACTCCGACAACAACTGAAGCTGTCCCAGAAACTGGTGATGACGCCCCAGCTGCGCCAGGCCATCAAGCTGCTGCAGCTCAACCGGCTCGACCTGACCCAGGCCCTGCAGGCCGAAATCGAGGAAAACCCCGCGCTGGAGATCGACACCTCCGGCGACGGTCCCAGTGAGGAAAAAGATTTCGGCCTCTCCTCCACCCTCGAGCCCGACAGCACCATCAAGGAAAAGGAGATCACCCAGCCGGTCTCCCAGAATGACGCAATGGCGGAAACCAACTGGGATGAGTACGCCAACACCTACGAGACCCAGTTCTCCTTTTCCCGGGAGCGGCCCCCGGAAGACGCACCCAGCCAGTTCGATTTCATCTCGGAGAAGCCGGGGCTGTCCGCCTATCTTCACTGGCAGCTGGCCCACGACGAACTCGATGAAGCAGGAGTGGGAGGTCGCCCGCTATATCATCGGCAATCTGAACCGCTATGGCTTCCTGGAAACGAGCCTCGACGAAATCATCGAAAATGTGGGCTGCACCCATGACGATGCCGAATACGTGCTGGAGGTGATCCAGGATCTCGATCCCCCGGGCATCGCCGCGCGCAGCGTCACGGAATCGCTGCAGCTCCAGCTCGAACGGCTCGGCATGGCCGACTCGCTGGCGATGGAGATCATCAGCGAACACCTCAACCTGCTGGAAAGCAGGAATTACAAACTGCTCACCCGGCTGACCGGGCGCAAACGGGCGGAAGTCATCGAGGCGGTCGAGTACATCACCGACAACCTGACCCCGTACCCCGGCCTGCCGTACGCCGAGGAGGCCACCAACTACGTGGTCCCCGACGTCTACGTGCAGAAGGTGGACGGCGAATACGTGATTCGCCTCAACGACGACGATATCCCCCGGCTGCAAGTCTCCAGCTATTACCGCAGGATGCTGGAGCCGGGCAGCAGCCAGGAAGAGAAAGACTCGAAAAAATATATCACCGAGAAGGTGAAGAGCGCCGAATGGTTCATCAACTCGCTGCACCAGCGCCAGCGCACGATCTACAAGGTGATGGAGTCGATCCTCAAGTTCCAGCAGGATTTTTTCGAGCGCGGCCCGGCCCACCTCAAACCGCTGATCCTGCGCGACGTGGCCGAGGACATCGGCATGCACGAGTCGACCATCAGCCGGGTTACGTCCAACAAATACGTCCACACCCCGCAGGGCATCTACGAGCTCAAGTTCTTCTTTTCCACGGCTATCCCCCGGGACGGCAAAGAGGCGTTGGCCTCCGAGTCGATCAAAACCCGGATCCGCCAGCTGGTCCAGGAAGAAGACAAGGCCAAACCGCTGTCCGACAGCGCCATCGCCGGCAAACTGGCCGACACGGGTATCAGGATCGCCCGCCGCACCGTGGCCAAATACCGCGAACAGATGCAGATCCCGCCGGTCAAGCATCGCCGCAGCCCGCGCTGAACAGCATGAGTGGTCTGTTTCCGAGCAGCATTTCAAATATCTCAGGGCACCGATGAGTCTGCTCGAGCGTATCTATTTCCTCCATCAGCAGCTTACCGAAAACCGCTACCCAAACTCCAAAACCCTGATGGCGGAGTTCGAGATTTCCCTGCCCACCGCCCGCCGCGACTTCGCCTACCTGCGCGACCGCCTTCTGGCCCCGATCGAATTCGACCAGAAAAAAAACGGCTTCCACTACACCGAAGACGACTTCAACCTGCCCTTTGAGAACAGCCCGCGCATCCTCTTCCTGCTCGGGATGCTCAACCGGCTGGCGAAAGAGACCGGCCTCGCCGACCTGCCGGAAATAAAACAGCTGGAAAAACGTCTCTCCGCTATGGTCGGCCGGGATTACACCCATATTACCGATTCGATCCATTGCGAGTGGGTGGAAGTCGAGCACCCGAACCCGGCCATTTTCGACACCATCATCGAGGCCATCGTCAAGAAACGGCAGCTGCGCATCACCTACCGCTCCCCGGCAAAAGAGAACACCGAAAGAAGCGTCGAACCGCTCAAGCTGATCAACTACCAGGGCCGCTGGTACCTCTCGGCCTGGTGTCTGCTGCGCGAGGGGCACCGGACGTTTCATGTGGCGAGGATATGAGCTGCCGAAACAGACCGGAGCAACCCTGGTCGAAAGAGCGGGCAGCCTCAGCCGATCTCGACCGCTCCTTCGGCATTTTCAAGGGCCCGCCGCGCTACACTGCGGAGATACTGTTTACCGGAACGGCAGCGGAGCTGATAAGAAACCAGGTCTGGCATAAGGATCAGGTGATGGTTGAGAATATCGGAAGGGGTGATACTTAGAATTCCCGTCCATGACGACCGGGAGATCATGATGAAGATTCTGCAGTATGGGGCGCAGGCACGGGTACAAAAGCCTGCCCACTTGTGTCAGAAGATCAAGGAAGAAACTGCGCTACTGAGCAGCAGGTACAAGTAAATCTCGGTTCTATTTGGCATGTTTTCAGGTAAATCATACGCATCCCTTCCCATTGAAAGTTCGCGGTGGCAGGAAAAATGGGCCTATTTCCTGTTTGCCGGTCCATTACTGCTGTTCATCCCGGTCTTATACTATTCGCTGACCACGCCGTTCGCGCTCGTCGACGACTATGGCATGTGCTACTACGTCGAATTTCTCGACAATACGAGCCGATTCCAGAAGTGGTTCCAGACACAGATCGTGGATTTCAGCTACGGCAGGTACCGGCCGGTTTTCGACCTCTACAACATGGTTACCTGGAAAGTGTTCGGGGCATCACCCTGGCTGCATCATCTGGCAAGGTGGGTTCTGCATTTTGGTGCCATCATCTGTTTCGCCTCAGCTTTTCTAAAGTTTCGCGATTCCGGAAATGATGCGCTCTACCCGGAGATTCAAACTCGCGGCACCTATTACTACCTGATTCCGCTGGCCATCCTTGTTTACGTGTGGCTCTTTTTCCCCAATTCACCGGCTTCCCGGCTCGGCCCCCAGGAAGTGCATACGGTCTTTTTCCTCGGCTTATGCAGTTTGATAATGGCCTTGATAGTCAAGGTTGATGGTAAAGAAAGCACGGCCGTTTCCGCCATAGTTACCCATGCTGTCTTATACATTGCCTACCTGGGCCTGTCCTGGTCCAAGGAAATCAACATTGCGCCAATGTTGTGGATTCTCATTTTCTATTATGGGCTGCAGTTGAGGGGTTTCAGTTGGGGAAGAATAATCGGTGGGGTACCGCTGCTGATCATTTTCGTCTATACGACGGGAAATATATATACCGCCTCCCGCAACAGCCCGTATGGGGTAGCCCCCGTAACACCTGAACTCCTGAAAAACAATGCAGCCTGGATGGTTAGGGAACTGTTTCAGTTTGAAACCTCCCCTATCATCACGGCAGGTTTTATCGTTTTGTCGATTGGCCTTATTTTTTGGATACTGCTGAGAATCCTAAAAAGGGAAATAACCGGAGAGCTCCTGTTCGTCATTTTCCTGCTTGGACAGTTCGCCAGCCTGTACCTGATACTCTGCACCTCGTGGGCGCCGGTGCTCCGTTACTGGTATATTCTGATACCATCATTTACAACGCTGCTGGCCTTTTCAGCCCGATTCATACTTCGGGCCGCCCGGAAACATGATCAGAAGATCCGTTTTCTGCCAACGCTGCTGCTCATCAGCCTGCTCGTCTTTTTTATCGGCAGCAATTATTATAATTCTCTGCTGCAGACGATTGCCCAGCACAGCCTGAGGCGGGCGGAGGCAGACCTGATAGGGGAAATTGGAGAACTGCACGACCAGGGAAACCATGTTCAGATTCTGAAAATCAAAAATGATCCTGAGGCCGAGTTGGTGGCCCACCTTATCGCCTATTTCCATCGGTTTTCTCCTCGATTTCATGAAAGGAAATATCGGGTATATGAAAATAAGCCTGCTGGTGAAGCAGCCCCCTATTATGTGGTGACGATGCACGAGCAGCCCGGCTCCCCGGAAATCCACAAAACAATCGAAGCGAACCGTGACTACTGGCTGCTGGTTCATTCATACAGGGTCGCTGAAAAATTCCAGGGTAAACACCCCTACCTTTCCAAGGACGCCGGCGTGCATCTTCTTGATAACTATCGCTGGATTATCTATAAAAAGACAACGGGCGGCCCTTCCTGATTGAACCGGCTGCAATGCCGCCTCACACCTACCAGGGATTGATTATGGCTGTAGCATCGATGAGCTGGTTTTACGTGGTCGGCGGTATTGTCTGTTCCGCGCTGGCCCAGATATGCATGAAACGGGCTACTATCTGGGAAATTCACGACCCTCAATGGTATGCCTACATCGTCGGCAGCGTATTCAGTTACCTGGTTTCCTTTGCCTGCTACTATATGGCCCTGCGGGTTTTCTCGATCAGCCGGATATCACCGGTGATGACGATCGGCGTCGTGCTGATCGTGGTAACCTACGGGTTCTCTGCGGGGGAGGCGGTAACACTGAGGCACACACTCGGCGTGCTGCTGGGAATCATATCTATTGTGCTCATTCTTTCCTGAACCGAGAAGAGACATGCGACCTCGACCAGAAAAATTTTCCCTTTCTATCCTGATACCGTTATTCAACGAGGAAGATAATATCAGGAACCTCTACGAACAGCTCAACCGATACACCAGCGCAATTTCAGCAAGGGAAATCATCTTTATCAACGACGGGAGCACAGACGGGACCCTTGAAGCCCTGGAAACACTACATTCCGATGATCCAACGGTTCATTACATCAGCCTGTCCAGAAATTTTGGCCATCAGAACGCCCTCAAGGCGGGTCTCGACCACTGCTCAGGCGATGTCGTTATCAGTATGGATGGTGACCTGCAGCATCCGCCGGGATTGATTCCGGAGATGATTCAGAAATGGCAGGCAGGATATGATATTGTCGTCACAACCCGCCAGGACGTGGAGACGGGAAATTTTCTAAAGCGCTTCACCTCAAGAAATTTTTACCGGCTGATGAGCAGCTTTTCCAATATTGAACTGAAGCCGGGGTCGGCCGATTTCCGCCTGCTCGATCGAACCGTTGTGGATGTGCTGAAAAGCTTTGAAGAGACCGACATATTTTACCGAGGCTATGTCGCCTGGTCAGGCTACAGCCAGTTCGAACTACCCTACATTCCGGAGGAAAGGCAGGCGGGCACCACCAAATACACTCCCCGTAAAATGATTCGCCTGGCACTCGACGGGTTGCTGGGCTTCAGTATTCTGCCGCTCAGACTGGTAACCATGATTGGCGTGATCATCTCGATGGTCAGTTTCCTTTACGGCTTTTACGCCGTCTGTATCAGGCTTTTCAGTGATGCAGCGGTATCCGGCTGGGCCTCCATCATGGCGGGAATCTATTTTATCGGCGGCATCCAGCTTCTCTGCATCGGCATCTGCGGGGAGTATATTGGTAGAACGTTCATGGAGGTCAAAAAACGCCCGCACTATATTGTCGGAGAGACATCGCTTGACGGGAAAAAGCGGTGAACCCCGGTGGTCGCTCGATCACCGGCCCGTATCTTTCCTCTTTTCAAGGTAGCCTCTATAAAGCGACGGATTTCCGCCCAATCGCCTGCCAGCATTTACCCCATCGGCGGCTGCATGGACAGCGCCAGGACGAGTATTGCGCTGGCGGCGACCCAGGAACCGACGATTCTGACACCAATTTTCTGCCAGTTCCTGTCCCCGAAATAGTCGGCGAAGGCCAGCGCATAGGTAAAGAGAAAACAGACCCCCAGACCGCTGCCAAGCAGCGAGAAAAATTTTGCCTTGCCAACCATCACATCCTGGGCCGAATCCAGGCCGAGGAGAAACCCCGACAATGCTGCCACCAGAAGGCAGAGGACCATCGATACCCTGACATTGGCGGCGATCAGCAAGCCGACCAGCGCCGCCGCCGCCAACAGTTTTTTTCACCGACTCCGCCTGAGGCGAAGAGAGTCGCAACCAGGCCGGCCAGGGTAAAAAGGGAAAATACCAGCAGCGACGGCGCCACAACCCGACTACCCTGCTTTCCAAGAAACAGCCCCGCCGCCGTCAAAACCAGAAGATGGGCAGGTACAACCAGCGGATGAAGGATGCCGTTGTATAGATCGTTGAAGCCGGCAAAAGGTACATGAGCCATCGCCTTCGCGGGAACGGCAAAGAGCCCTGCGAGGATCAGAAATACTGAAATCTTAGGCCTCATAGCACCCCGGTCAGAAAACCGACGCCGGCAAGCGATATGAGCACGCCGCAGGTCTGTACGGCAATTTTCCCTGCGGGCCAGCGCACCAGCAGACCAAAAGCAATGCCTGACAGGTGCAGCAGGCCGGTGGAAATCACGAAACCGGCACTGAAGGCCAGCGGGTTGGCCGCGCCCGGCAGCTCAGTACCGTGGGCGTGGCCGTGAAAGATGGCAAAAACGGCGACCAGAACCGCGGCAATCCAGATCGGTGGTCGAACCGCAAAAGCGACCATGGCGCCCAGGACAATGGCCGACACCGCAATACCGGTTTCGATCGAGGGGATGGGTATTCCGATCACACCGAGAGCGCCTCCAAAGGCCATGACCAGAGGAAATACCACTGGCAGAATCCAGATTGCCGGGTTGCCCAGAAAGGCGCCCCAAAGCCCAACGGCAACCATCGCCGCGACATGGTCCCAGCCCAGCAGCGGGTGGGAAAAACCGGCGATGAAACCGCCGCTGATGCCCGCTCCCTCATGGGCGTATGCAACACCCGACAACATCAGGACAAGAATTGTTGCGATCGCTACTCTAACCGTTTTCATATCCTCCTCCCTGAGAAGTAAAAAACACCATCCTCTGTGCCCAGCCGCCATTGACTGGCCACTTTTTCGAAAGTCAGTATAAACAAGAGCAATTTCCGAAGCAATACTACATTCATCCAAAATGCATGGGCTTGCCTGGCAGTGCTTTAAACCGACATTGAAACGATGATCGGCCTCATCTCCGCTTTTCAGAAGAGTTCGATCCGGAGAGGAAACGGGCAGTGCTGCGTTCGGTCTGATTTTCCCAAGGTTTTCCGTCAACTCATGTATGATCGTTCATCAGGATGCGCCCAACAGCCTGAGCGGCGATGTTGTCGTCAGCATATCTGGAAATATGGGCTTTCATTCTATCCAGGTTTTCTCTGATAGCCGAATCAGCCATAGCCGTGCTGATACGGTTCCGAATCTCGGAACTGCCGTCCCTGACCCGGTCACCCCGCAGACCCAGACCATGATAACGTATCCGGGCGGCAGTGCCGAGTTGGTCATTTACTTTGAATGGATAGACAACCATCGGTACCTCGAAATAAATACATTCATAAGCGGTAGTCATCCCTCCATGGATTACTGCGCAATCTGAAATCTCCAGAATCTCCATCTGCGGGGCAAAGCTGAAACAGTGGACATTGTCGGGCAACACCCCTAATTGAGCAGGCTTCAAACGATTTCCGAGGGCAAAGATCGCGTCCCATTCCATACCCTCAAATGAAGCCGCCAGCTTTTTCAAAAAGGCGGTATCGTCTCCCCCGAAATAAGACCCGAACGAACAATAAACAAGATGCCTGCCGGGCCTCACATCACGATATCTGTCCAGCACTTCGTCAAGCTTTGCAGAGGGTTTCCCGGACTCAGGCAGAAAAGGCAGATTGGATCGATCGGTGCAGATCATCGGACCGACATAGGTCGAGCCGTCGGGTTCCTGCAGCGGGAATTCCATCTCTTTGGGGTTGAGTACAAGGGTTGGCAGGGTGCGGTAGGTGAACGGTATCAGCCATTGATAAAAATTAACATGATGTCGAAGCTCGAGACCAAGGGATTCTGCATAACTGCTGAACATTGAACGCTCATCCATTGCTCCCTGCATTAGAAAATCTTTTTTGCTGAAGAACCACTTCCAAAACCTGAAGCGCAGCCACAACAGCTCGATCAATAAGGTTTGTCCGGACAATTTTTTCCCGGGTATGACATCCGAGTGCAACGGTGGAACCTTCGGGCGCTTCCACAGATTGAAAAACACACTGAACAGCGCAACCGGAACATTCAGTGGAAGAGCGGCCAGGATATAGCGATGCTCTTCAACATCAAGCAAAACCAGGTCGGGATTCATGCTGACCAGCATGGTTTGAAATAGCTGACCATCGGATGATCTCACAACTTCAGCCTTTCTGAGCCGGCGATTAAAATGCTGCCATAAAAGATGACCCGCTCTGCCGAACCTGCAGTACGATTGAGGAGGCCTGGAGTGGGGGCGGCCCTGTTTGATTTCTACCCGAAAATAATCGAAATCATCAATGTGTTCGTAGTCGCCGTCTGATCCGGCGATGGTAATACGGTAGCCTGCCCTGCGAAGTCGTCGGGCCAGTTCAACCGATGAGATACGCTTGGACGTGACACTGCTGGCAATGATAATGATATGCTTCACACTCTAACCTTGGTACACCCTGCTCATGTTTGAGGACGGAACTGTCTCGAATTGTTAAGCTCTGCGACGGTTGAATAATAATCAAGGCGATCAATTGCTGTTTCCCCGAATATACTTATAATCCCCATGTCAGTTCATCACAGGCCTGATTCGTCAATTATATTGAGAAATATTAAAATTTTACTCGTGTAGATTTTCATGGAAGCGAGCTCATTCTCATTTATGTTAGACTACTCGTAGGCTTTAAGATTAATGTAACAATTAATGATATATTATAGGTGGCGTGGTACCCTGTTGATATAAATGGATACATGATACACTGGCGACGCGTTATAGATGTGTCTTTCCACCATGTGTATCACAAGACCTAAACTACTCCGTTTGTCCAGTCTGTATTACCATGAACGAACAATACCGATACGCTGTATCTGGGTTAGTCTTTGTCGATGAAATCGTCGATGTACATCTGTTAAAGAATACAGGCAAATCGTTTCCGCAGAAGACCTGAGTCGGATGGAAAAATTTCACTATGACCGGCACAAAAAACGTTTTCTCACCGGACGAGTGCTAGCCAGAACGGTACTTTCAAAATTACCGGTACCCCGCCGGAGCTCTCATGCTTTCTCAAGGACTTCGTCTGGTCGACCGTATCTAAAGGAGCAAACCCAGCACCGTGATATCAGCTTCAATATTTCATATACGAGAACCTTGTCGCCTTCGCCCTTTTCTTGAGGGCGACGTCGGTATCGATGTTGAGTGCACGGAGGTGGAAGTTGACTGTCTTGATATCGCAAGGAGCATTTTTCACCATCTGAATACAGCGAGCTGGCTCATCTGCCGAGAAGCGGATCAAGGAAAGATTTTTCCGATACTGGACGCTGAAAGAGTCATATGTTAAGGCCCGGGGCCGTGGACTAACCCTCCCTCTGGATCAGTTTAGTTTCAGCATCCCGTCGCGAGACTCAGGGAAAATTCGTCTTACCCTGTCGGCGGTGGGCGACGAAAGCTATTGGCATTTCAGGTTGATGGAACCAGGCCCGAAACACAAAGCTGCACTCTCAGTTTATCGGGAAACTGACGCCCCGTTTCATATAGCGACCAAAAAAATTGTACCCTTATCATTTGAGAGAGAGTTTAAGTGTATGTGATGGAAATAAAACAGCTGAACATTGAAGGTTCTTTCACGCTGCATATTTTTATGATTATTTATGTTTTATAAAAAAATCTGAAATCTTTATCCGGCAGATGTCCTCACTTTTTAGGTGATACTCGGTATCATTCGGCGTGGACAAATGAATCCCACGATCCTGGCTGAAATACAGAATAAATTAATATAAAATTCTACAATCGGACGGCAAAGTTGAGAACCGAAACACCTGCAATCAAGAAAAAATCAAAGCGTATATCGTCGAGACATTCATGAACGGAGAGGGGTGCTCGATGATGATGATCAGCTTTTTGAGAGCTGGTATTATCGACTCGATTGGTTTCATGAAACTTCTTTCGTATCATCGAAACAACCTTTAACACCCCTATAGACATCAGCGAGTTTACCATAGAGTCTGGCACAATCAACGGCATGCTGGATCTCATCAGCAGCAAAATGAAATAGGATTCCACCGATCGGCACCAACAATGGATTTTTCATTAGCCCCAGACCAGGAAGAGTTGAAGGAATCAGCATGTGAATTTGCCCAGGACATCGCTCAATGATTCGCTGGAGCGAAGAGACAAAGATGGCGAGTTTTCTGTATCCGGGTGGAAAGCCTGTGCTGATTTCGGCCTGCAGGGCATCCTGGTTCCTGAAGAATATGGCGGTCTCGGACTGGATGCCCTTGACTACGCCGCTGCCTGGAAGGTATTGGGCAGGGGTGCAAGGATAACGGACTGATTTTTTCGATCAATGCCCATATTCTCACCGGTGTTCTCCCAATCCTGCACCGGGGATCTGAGGAGTTAAAAGACTCCTACCTTCAGCGCCTGGTTTCCGGAGAACTTATTGCAGCTAATGCCATGACCGAGGCTGACAGTGGGTCAGACGTCTATTCACTCCGCACGACAGCAGAAAAGAAAAAGGATTGTTATGTGTTGAACGGGAGCAAGACCTTTGTCACCAATGCACCCGTTGCAGATGTATTTATCGTCTATGCCGTCACTGACAAAACCAAAGGGTTTTTCGGTCTTTCCTGCTTTCTGATGGAAAAAAATACCACCGGCCTCTCGGTTGGAAAAAAAATTGATAAAATGGGTCTGCGTACCAGTCCCATGTCGGAGATTGGTTTTAACAATTGCAAGGTGCGCGAAAACCGATACTCGGCCAGGAGGGCTCCGGGGGGATCCTGTTCAGCAGCAGCATGGAGTGGGAACGGGGCCTGATCCTGGCCAATTGCGTCGGTGTTATGGAACGCCAACTCCAGGACTGCCGGGCTTATGCCAAAATCAGAAAACCGGGCGGTCAGGCAATCGGCGAACATCAGTCCATCGCCCATAAACTGGCAGAGATGAAGGTTCGACTGGAAACGAGCCGCCTGATGCTCTACCGTGTTGCCTGGCTCAAATCCCAGGGGAGGAACGCCGCCGCTAGAATCCTCCATTGCCAAACTCACCATCAGTGACTCCTACATTGAGAACTGCCGCGACGCCATGCAGATCCATGGGGGATATGGCTATATGGTTGAATATGAGGTCGAGCGGGAACTGCGGGATGCACTGGCCAGTTCCCTCTATTCAGGAACATCCGAGATCCAGAAAAACATCATCTCCTCCATGCTGTTGTAGCGGCCGAAATGGAACGGTTGTTACACAATTTTCTGACAGAAGCAGCCCCGCGTACCCGGATAAAACGGCGATGACAAATCAAGGATGACTCGATGTCTTACCATGATCTTGACCGCCAGAGCAGCAGGCTCTGCCGGTTTCTCGCTCGTCAGCAGGTAAAGAAGGGCAGCCGGATCGGCATCCTCCTGGATAAATCGATGGAGGCAATCATTTCAATCTTCGGCTATCCTGAAATCCGGTTCCTGCTACGTTCCGCTCGACCCGAGTGCGCCGCGGGCCCGGCTGAACATGATCATCGAGGATTGTGGCCTGGAGTGGTTGATAACAAGTTCATCGAAAATCCCCCTTCTCGAAGGATGTCTGCACGCAGCCGAAGCCGCTTGAGAAGGTGGTGCTGATCGACACCGATCGGAACACGGATGAGGCAGACACATTGGGACTGGACAGTGTTTTATCGCGATGATATCAGTCGCTTCAGAAACACTCCCTGCTGCCACGGCCATGCCTCCTTCAGCTGACAAGATCTTGCCTATATTCTCTATACGTCCGGGTCAACGGGGCAGCCCAAAGGTGTCATGATAAATCACCGTGCGGCCGGGGCTTTTGTCGACTGGTCCCTGAATGCCTTTCGAGATCAGCCCTGATGACGTCTTGTCGGCCCATGCGCCGCTGCACTTCGATCTTTCCATATTCGATATTTTCACCGCTATTGCCGCCGGCGCGACCATCTGCCTTGTTCCCCCCGGCTGGTCGGCCTTTCCCCGCACCATTGCCGATTTCATCGAAGACAACCGCATCACTACCTGGTACTCGGTGCCTTCCGCCCTGGTTCAGCTGGTCCTGCATGGAAAACTTAGACCAGCACAGGTTCCCGGCTCTCAAACGAGTCCTTTTTGCCGGAGAGGTTTTCCCCGCAAAATATCTCCGGCAGTTGATGATGCTTCTGCCTGACGCAGCATTTTTTAACCTTTATGGCCCCACAGAAACCAATGTGATTACGTTTCAGCACTGTCGCGAGCCCCCGGATCCCGGCACGGAGATATTCCCATCGGGTTCCCCTGCCGCGGGGTCAGCGCATTTGTGGTTTCCGAGTCGGGCGGCCTTACAGCGGACGGGCAGGTGGGAGAGTTGTATGTTTCAGGTCCCACGCTGATGAGCGGATACTGGGGAGACGCGGAAAAGACTGATGACAGTCCTGATCGAAAACCCCTTTGACGATAAGGGCGCGGGTTGGTTTACCGAACCGGAGATCTCGTTCATCGGGACATCGGAGGCGCTCTGGTTTTTCACGGCAGGCGCGACATGATGATCAAAACCCGCGGCTACCGGGTCGAACTGGGTGAGATCGAAATGGTGATTGCGACCGCATGACAAAATTAAAGAATGCATTGCGGTCCCCCTGCCCTCTGAGGAATTCGGCCACCTTATCAGGACCATACTGGTGCCCGAGCCCGGCGCAGACATTGATGAGACAGATATTCGCCGTTTCTGTTCCGAGAGGCTGCCGTCTTATATGATACCCACGGTCATCGACATCGTTGAGTCTCTGCCGCGGACTTCCACCGGCAAAGTTGACCGAAACGCCTTCTGCGGGCAGGAGCAGTGAGAGACGCTATGGTCACGGATAAAAAGATTCAACCAGGTTCGTTTACAAATTGGTCGATACGTCGCCAGGGTAAAACGCCACTCAATGATTGTTCACTCAACAGGTACAGGACCCCATGAACCATCAGGAATTGCTCGAATGGGAGAGGCTCTCTCTGCGATACGACGAAAACGCCATCCCCTTATACCTGAGCTATCCGGTAGAGTCGTTCTGGAAGCAGGAAAGTACTCCGGAAGGCTATGCTCATGATCTTGAGAGTGCTGATGTTTCGTTTCTCTATTTTCACTTCCCCTACTGCAAAACAATTTGTCATTATTGCATGTGCTACAAAAAGGCGCTCAGAGATGACAGCGACCTCGACCGCTATATTGACTACCTGGCTAAAGAAATCAATCTGAAAGCCAACCACTTAAAAGAAAATCGCTGGGAAGGAGCCACGCATATGCACTGGGGCGGGGGTACCCCGACACTGCTGAGCATATCCCAACTGGAAACCATCCACAACGTTATCGACCAGCGCCTGGGGTTTGTCCCAGGCGGTGACGTGAACATTCCATCGAAGCGTTCCCGGATAAGACCATCGTTACCCGGGAGAAACTCGAAGCACTGAGGGCGCTGGGCTTTAATGTAATCAGCTTCGGTATCCAGGATTTCGATCCGAGAATCCAGCATGTCATCAACAGGCGGCACGACCCCGGCAATCGGTCAGGGAGCTGATACACTCGGCCAGGGACGCTGGGATTCAGGGTGCACGTCGATCTCTGCTATGGACTTCCTTTTCAGGGAATCAATGAACTGGAGCGCACCATAGAAGAAATTCTACCCGCATCCCCGAGCAGAATCTGCATATTCCCCTATGCCCACGTGCCCCTGATATTTCCCCGTCAGAACATTATCCCCCGCTCGTCGATACCGAACTCATTCACCAAGGTGCTGATGGCTGAGGGCGCAGACCGGCTTTTGGTCAACCATGGTTACATTCGGCTCGGACTCGATCACTATATGCAAGACCGACGACCCGTTTCTCCCCGACCTGCAGAAAAACGGCAGCAAGACCCTGATGGGATATTCGCAGAGCAACAAGCTGAATTATCTGGGTTTTGGTGCAACGGCAATCAGTTTTTTCAATCGCACTTTTTACCGCAATGTCTCCAGTATCGAGGATTATTATCGTCTGCTTGATGAGGATCTGCTGCCGGTGTGCTTTCAGCCGCTCCTATCGACATAACGATGACGACCATATCCGCAGCACCCTCATCCTCGACCACATCCTGACCCGCTTCAAAGTGGATGTCACCCGTTTCGAGACAACCTTCGGCATCTCGTTCAGGGACTATTTCCACAAAGAGTACGACAGCCTCAAGCGGTTGTGAGGATGACGGCCTCGTCGATCTTCAGGACCCGGACATCATCCGCATTACCCGAACCGGTCAATTTTTCAGCAGGCACATTGCAAATCTGTTTGACCGATTCTATAAACAGCCCTCCCGGCGTGCATGACGAGGAATCCGCCTCATGGCGATCTCCGCTGCCAGAATTATGAAGGAGACATTCAGAGCATGGGTCTGCGCAGATCAATCAAAACATTTTGTCTCAAGACACTGCTTGCTGGTGATGCTCGGGGTCATCCCGCTTTTCTGTCAGACATCTGTGTTGGCACATAACCTGGGGCAAAGCTATGTCTACCTGAAAATATTTGACGAGCAGTTGACCGGCCGCTTCGAGATTATCCTCGATGATCTGAACAAAGCGCTTCTGCTGAACCAGTCCGGCAACCCGATCACCACCGACAATCTGCAGCAGCGGCTCGGTGAGATGCAGGCATATATCAGCAGCCATCTGCCTTCCAGGCAGACGGCCAGCCGCTTGAAATACGATTTTCCGGCCTGGAAACGCTCAAGGCCAAAGGAGTGGTGTTTGCCCTTCTCGACTTCACGCTCATCGAAAACCGTGCCACTCCCGATGCGATTGACATCGATTATTCAGATCATGTTCGATGTCGACCCCGGGCATACCGGCATGGTGCTGATCGAGCAGTTCTGGCGGGGACAGATTTTCAATAACGAAAGTCGGCCTTCCCTGATATTCTCGGACGCCAAACGTTCACAGCAGCTCGATCTTTCCAGCTACTCGATGCTGTCGGCGTTTCTGGGTATTGTCAAGCTGGGTATCAAGCACATTCTGCTGGGCATAGACCACATTCTCTTTCTCATCGCCCTTATCCTGCCAGCCGCAATGATCAGGAAGAAACGTCAGTGGGAGCCGGTCGGCGAATTTCGCTCCGCCTTTTTCTACGTAATTAAAATCGTCACCCTCTTTACCGTCGCCCACACCCTGACTCTGAGCCTTGCCTCCCTGCAGGTCGTCGATCTTCCCCCGAGGCTGGTCGAGTCAGTAATCGCCTTGTCGATAGCCGTTGCAGCCCTGGATATACTGTATCCCGTTTTTAAAAAGAACATTGGCTGGGTGGTCTTTATATTCGGCTTATTCCATGGTTTCGGGTTTGCCAGCGTGCTCTCGCACCTGGGGGTGCTGGGCGAACACATGGCCTTGTCCCTGTTCGGCTTCAACCTGGGGGTCGAAATTGGCCAGATTGCCGTCATTGTGGTCATTTTTCCGATCCTGTACATGCTCAGGAGACACGCCTTTTTTCCCCGGGTGGTGCTGCGGTATGGCGCCGTCGTTTTGATCATGCTTTCAGCGGTGTGGTTTTTCCAAAGAGCCATTCCCGACTCAGCGTTTAAAAATTTTGTGGTGACCTCGATAACCCAGCTTATCAGCTGACATGACGAACCGGGAAAAAATATCTGACCTGCACCGCGAGCTGTTTCATGACTTCACATACCAACCCCAAAGCTGAAAAACCGGCTTCCAGCAGATCCAATCTGACGGTCAGCCAGTTCCGCATCTGGACTGGACAGATGCTGAACCCGGAAGAGCCGCTCTACAACATGGCCATGGCCTTCCAGATCTCCGGAAAGATCAGACCGTCACTGTTCAGCGCCGCCTTTCAGAAGCTCATCAACCGAAGCGATGCTCTGCGAACGGTCTTTGACGATACCCACGGCATACCGTTTCAGCACATGCACGAGGCGATGGAATATGAGGTTGAACTAATCGATTATTCAGCTTCAGCCAAGCCGCTGGAAACGGCTCGATCATTCATGCAGGATCGGGCGGCGCAGCTCTTCAACCTGGGGAAACGGCTGTTCGACTGTGTTTTGATCAAATGCGGGGAAGATTCGTATATCTGGTTTATGAACCAGCACCATCTGATCTGCGACGCCTGGTCGTGCTCGATCATCTTTCAGCGGGTGGCCCACTATTACCAGGCTGCCGCTCAGCAAAAACTCAGTGAGATATCTTCACCACCCCAGTTCCACAGCCATCGAACCCTCGAGAGAAAGTTCAGGGACTCGCCGGACGGCCATGGTGCGATAGAATACTGGAGGAATAAGATCAGGCTGCCTCGACCGCAGTCCGAACTCTATGGGCACCGCGCCAAGGCAGACTCCACAGCCACCTGCAGGATTTCCAGGGACATCGGCAAGTCCCGCTCAGACCGACTTCGTCTGCTGGCCGGCACGGCCCCGTTCCGCTCCATCAGTCTCGACCTGTCACTCTATTACATTTTTTCAACGATCCTTTATGCCTACATCCACCGTGTCAGCGGGCAGTCCGACCCGGTTGTCGGCAGTCCCTCTCACAACCGGTCCAGCGTCGACAGCAGGCAGACACTTGGTCTTTTTGTGGAACTCTTTCCGATGCAGGCCACGCTTTCAGAGGATGAGACCTTCCGTTCTCTCAGCGATTCCGTAGTTGCGGAAGTCAACAGCCTCCTTGCCCACGCCCAGCCGGGAGCCAGCCAGGATGTGGCCGGAGAAAGCTATTCGGTGGTCCTCAATTACCTCAACGTCAGGTTTGCTGATTTCTGCGGGCTTCCCACCGAAACATGCTGGATACACTCAGGGTTTGGCGACAAGGGCCATGCGCTCCGCCTGCAGGTTCAGGATTTCAATGCAACCGGCACATTCAAACTCCTGTTCGATTTCAGCCGCCATCTGGGCCCGGACTCTTTGCGTGAAAACGCCGTTGAGCATTTCATGACGCTGTCTGGATGCGTTTCTGGAAAATCTCGACACCAGGATCGACCAGATCAGTTTACTCGGCGCCGCCGAATACCGCGCCTTGATCGAGGAATACAACGATACGGCGGCGGATGTACCCCGCCGTTGCCTCATCGTTGCGCTTTTTAAAGAGCAGGCGGCCGGGTCACCCGGGTCGGCTGCCGTTTCCCTGGGTCCGGAAGGCCTTTCCTACGAGGAGTTGGAACGGCTCTCCGACGACATCGCCGCTCACCTCATTGCATCAGGCATCAAGCCCGAAGACGTGGTAGCCGTCTACCTGGACCGGTCAGTCGAGCTGATCGCTTCACTGCTCGGCATCCTAAAGGCGGGGGCCGCCTTTGTGCCCATAGATTCGGCTTTTCCCCGGCAGCGGATAGCCTATGTGATCGAGGACAGCGAAGCTTCTGATCGTGTTGACAAGTGATCGGCTGAAAGCAGACCTGCCCGGCGGAACGGTGCGCAGATCGTCAGCTATGAGGAAATTAAAACTCTGACAGGTACTCAGAGATCTGACAGCTTCAGGCTGCCCACCCTGCGGGACCAGGGACTTGGCCTATCTGATCTACACCTCAGGTTCCACCGGCCGCCCCAAGGGGGTCATGATCGAGCACCGCTCACTGCTGAATTATCTGCACTGGGCCCAAAAAGAATACATGCATGACGGTCCGCACGATCTCCCTCTTTTTTCAAGTATCGGTGCGGACCTGACCATTACTTCGATTTTTCTGCCGCTGATATCCGGCAGCAGCGTGGTCGTCTATCCCGGAAGGTGAAAACGGCATCGATTTATCAATTATCGATGTGTTCAACGATGATGCTGTCGACATCATCAAACTGACTCCGTCTCATCTGGCCTTGCTGGACAGTATAGAAGCGACTCCGAGCGGCTGAAGAAATTGATCGTCGGTGGAGAAGATTTCAAAGCCGGGCTGGCCCGGGCGGTTTCCGGCACTCTTTGCCGGCGATATCGTAATCTACAACGAGTACGGACCGACCGAGGCAACCATAGGCTGCATGATTTATCGTTTTGACCCGGAGCGTGATCACCAGCCTTCGGTGGCCATTGGCAAGCCGATTGACAATCTCCGGATCTATCTGCTGGACTCGGGTTGAACCCCGTTCCGGTCGGGGTCCCTGGCAATCTTTACATAACCGGGGCAGGACTGGCCAGGGGGTATCACAACCATGACGAATTGACGGCAGAAAAGTTTATCGAGGACCCGTTTCTAGCCGGGAGCGAGGATGTACTGCAGCGGCGATACAGGCCGCTGGCGTTCTCTGGGGTCATCGACTACCTGGGCCGCGAGCGATGATCAGGTCAAAGTTCGAGGTTTCAGGATCGAGCGGGGTGAAATCGAGGCGGCTCTGGGCCGTTTGCCGGGCATATCCGAGGTCTGCACCCAGGTCATCGAACACGCGGCACAGACCTCCGAAGCCGAGATCAGTCACTGCCTAACCTGCGGTCTGCCCTCAAACGTTCCCCGGGCTGATCTGGACGAACATTCGATCTGCGGCCCTGCCGACTTTTTGCCCAACATAGCAGAATCGCCGAACAATTTTTCAAAATCTGAAGATGAGCTGCTGCAGATTTTCGAGCAGGCCCGAAGCAGCAGCTCCGGGCCTTACGATTGCCTGATGCAGTACAGCGGCGGCAAAGACAGCACCTATGCGCTCTACAAGCTGGTGGAAATGGGCATGCGCCGCTGGTCTTCAGCTTCGACAACGGCTACATCCCGGAAAGCGCCAAGGAGAATATCCGCAGGGTCGTGGCCGACCTCAACCTGGACCTGGAGTGGGGTAAAACGAGGCGATCAATGATATCCTGCTGGAAAGCCTACGCCGCTTCAGCAACGTCTGCAACGGCTGCCAGAAAGTCATCAACACGATGAGTATCTCCCTAGCGGTCACGCACGGAATCTCCTGCATCATAACCGGCCTTTCACGGGGCCAATCTTTTGAAACCCGTGTCGCCGACATGCTGAACAACCGCATCTTCGACATCGACGACATGGACCGGACCGTCATCGAGGCGCGAAAAGCTTACCACCGGATGGATGATGCCGTTTCTCGCAATCTCGACATGCGGGCTTTTGAGGATGAAGATGTATTTGAAAAGGTTCAGTTCATAGATTTCTACCGGTATTACGACGTTCCTCTCTCCGAAGTTCTGGATTTCCTGAAAAACAAGACACCCTGGACCCGCCCGGCGGACACCGGCCGATCGACCAATTGCCTGATAAATGAGGCAGGAATCTATGTCCACCTCAAAGAGCGCGGTTACCACAACTATGCGGCTCCATACAGCTGGGATGTCCGCCTTGGCCACAAACAGCGGGACAGCGCCCTCGGCGAACTGGTGGACAACATCGACAAGGGCGTGTACACCGGATGCTCAAGAGATCGGCTACGACCCCGATGAAAAAGCATTCAGCATGGTCGATCGAAGGATCGTCGCTTATTATGTCGGGGAACGAGACTACCAGCCGGATGAGTTGCGCTCACTGCTCGCCGACAGCCTTCCCTCCTACATGATACCGGCGCATTTTCTGAGATTGTCATGTCTTTCCCCTCAACGCCACCGGAAAAATAGATCGACAGGCGTTGCCGCTGCCGGAGGAATCCCAACAACCCCGGACAGTCGAATATGCACCACCCCGAAATGAAACCGAGAGACTTCTGGTCACAATATGGGAGCACGTTCTCCGGGTCGAACGGAATTGGTATCCATGACAATTTTTTCGACCTCGGTGGAGATTCGATCCTCAATATCCAGATTGTATCCAGAGCGGTCAAGGCCGGGATCGAGATCACACCGACGCAGCTATTTCAGACACAAACCATTGCTGCACTGGCACAGGAGGGCATAAAAGGCAGCCAGCCCCGGCCGGCCGTTTCGAGCAGCCCTTCGACTCGGAAGGCCTATCCCCTGACACCGCTGCAGGCAGGCATGCTGTTCCACACGTTGAAAGAGCCGAACTCGGGTATCTATGTCGAACAATACCGCTGCACTCTTTCAGGGCAGCTTGACCAGCAGCTTTTCCAGCAGGCATGGGCCTCGCTGGTCCGGCAGCATCCGGCACTGCGAACCTCCTTCGTCTGGGATGATCCCGGGCAACCCCGCCAGGTCGTCAACGATGAGATAGATCTTGACTGGCAGATAAAAGATTTAGACTCACTCTCGGCCGACGAGCTTTCTTCATTTGAAAACCGCTACCTGCGCGAGGACAGGAGCCAGAGGCTTCGACCTCTCGCAGCCTCCCCTGCTGCGCTTCGCTCTTTTTTACCTGGGCGGCAACAGCTCACCGGTTTATATGGACCTTTCATCACATTATCTGCGACGGATGGTCCTCCACGCAGTTGATCCAAGAACTCATCGACGAATATCACGCTCTGAGCAGCTGGAAAGACCATCTTCCAGTCGCCGGAGCGGCCATTCCGCGATTATGTCTCCTGGATTCATGCACAGGACCGGTGTAAAGCCGAACAGTTCTGGAAAAAGCAGCTCCATGGCCTGCAGTCCCCCACCCCGCTTCCCCTGCGAAGCATGACCCACCGGTCAGCCTGGCCATACAAAGGCTGGAACATGCTTTCAGCGAGGAGTTCACCGCCGCTCTGAGCACAGCTGCAAAAGCCAGACGGCTGACCATGAACAGTGTCATTCAGGGGGCCTGGGCAATTTGCTCCACCGCTACACCGGGGAGGACGATATCGTCTTCGGGACCACGGTATCGGGGAGACCGCCCGCCGTCGACGGGGCCGAATCCATGGTGGGCTGCTTCATCAACACGCTTCCCGTACGAATGCTGGTGACCCCTGAGCGGTCCTTCTGCCAATGGCTGGCGGACCTGCTGGTCAGGCAAACCGAGGTGCGGGATTATGAATACACCTCGCTGATAGATATCCATGCCTGGAGCGGGCTCGAGCCGGGAGCCGCGCTGTTCAACACCATCGTGGTTTTTGAAAATGTCCCGGTAAAACGAGCGGCGGACAACGCCGAGCCATCATTTCAGGTCGATGACATCGACTATCACGAGCAGAGCAATTTCTCGATTTCTCTCATTGTATTGCCCGGAAAAGAATTGAAGCTGGTGGTATTTTACGACAGGTCGTTTTTTTCAGCCGAGGATATTTCAGCTCTTCTGACGCATCTCCATACGCTCGTCAGCGCCTTTGTCGAAAACCCCGAGCAGTCCATCGAATCACTGCCGCTGCTGACGCCGGCAGAACTCAATCAGCTGGCTCGCTGGCGAGGCACGGTCGAGGGCCCCCTCCCATTCAAGGCGGCGGCACACCTTTTTGAGGAACAGGCCAGAATCCGGCCGCACGTCCCCGCTGTCGTCTGCGAGACCGAGAAGCTCAGCTATGGCGAGTTAAACAGCCGCGTCAATCGCCTGGCAAACTACCTGGTCGATCAAAATTTCTCCCCCGGCTCACGTCTGGGCATCTACATCGACCGCTCGATAGACATGGTGGTTGCCATTCTGGCGGTGCTGAAATCCGGCTCGGCATATGTCCCGCTGGACCCGGGCTATCCTGATCAGCGGATCAGCCACATGCTGGCAGATGCTGATCCGGCTGCGGTAATGACGCTTGACCGCCTGGCAGGCGGACTTGCCGGGTGCGGCAAACCGATCCTCTGCATCGATGATACCGCTCCGGATCTGGCAGCATCCAGCGACGCCGATCCGGATTCATCCGTCACTCCGGAAGACATCGCCTATGTCATCTACACCTCAGGCTCCACCGGTTCGCCAAAGGGGGTGATGATCACCCAGGGCAATCTCAGCAATTCGACGACCCAGCGAATCCGTCACTACAAAAAAGTCCCCAAGCGATTCCTCCTGCTCTCGAGTATCTCGTTCGACAGTTCGGTTGCCGGTATGTTCGGAACGCTCTGCCGGGGCGGCTGCCTGTATATACCGGAACAGAGCAGATACCAGGATATATCCTACCTGGCCGGGCTGATCAACCGTCAGCGGATCTCGGACATTCTCACCATACCGTCCCTGTATGAGCATCTGCTCAGCTTTCATGGCGACCAGCTGGGCTCACTGGAAACGGTCATCGTGGCCGGCGAGGCGTGCCCGCGCCGCCTGGTGGAGAGCCATTTCTCCAGGATGACTGAGACCAGGCTGTTCAGCGAGTATGGGCCGACGGAAGCGACGGTGTGGAGCACCGTTTTCGATTGCAACCAAAGTTTCCCTACAACCACCGCGCCGATAGGCAAGCCCATCGACAGCATCTCTGTCCATATCCTGGACAAGGAGCTGCGCCCGCTGCCGCCGGGGGTTGCCGGAGAGCTCTATCTGGGCGGGCCCAGCATTTCCCCGGGGTATCTGAACCGCCCGGAACTGAGCGCCGAGCGCTTCAGGAACGTCCTTCTGCCCGACAATTGCCGGCAACGGCTCTACCGGACCGGCGATCTGGTCCGCTTTGTCGATGACGGCTCGCTCCAGTTTCTGGGCCGCAACGATCAGCAGATCAAATTGCGGGGATATCGTATCGAACTGGCAGAAATCGAATCGGCCCTGGGAAGGATCGAGGCGGTCGACCAGACAGTAGTGGTTCCCGTCGCAGATTCCGGGCGACTGCGCTCCATTCAAGACGATCAGCAGGAACCGGGGGCGGACAGCATTTCATGGCTGGCAGCCTTCGTCACCGCCCGGCACGGCATGGAGATTGACAGCGGGGCAGATCAAAACCTCGCTGGCCCAGTCGCTGCCGGAGTACATGATCCCCCGGCAGATCATCGCCCTGGAGATCTTGCCGCTCAATCCCAGCGGCAAGGTAGACCGCAGCAGGCTGCCAAACCCGGCAGACCTGGCGGACAGGGACCGATCAGCAGGCGCAGAACCTCAAACCAGGCTGCACAGAGACATTGCTGAAATATGGAGGCAGGTGCTGAACCAGGAGCAGATTTCGTTGTCGGACAATTTTTTTGATCTCGGCGGCCACTCCCTTCTGGCGGTCCAATTATTTGCCCGGATCAAAAAGCTCACTGGCCTGGATCTGCCGCTGGCCATTCTGTTCAGGAGCCCGACGCTTCAGGATCTGGCAGGAGAAATCGAGCGTGAGCTCGATCGCCATAAGCCCGCCCAGAAAGATGGCGAAGCCGATCCTCGCGGCTCCGTTGAAGCAGCCGCAGAATCGACCTCCTCCGTTGAACCGGGCAGCAATGCCCCCTGGAGCGTCATCGTCCCGATCAGAAACAAGGGCTCGCTTCCCCCGCTTTTTCTGCTGCATGCCATTTTTGGCAATATTCTGTATTACTCAGCTGTACTTCCATACCTTGATGAAGAACAGCCTGTCTATGCTCTCCAGGCTGTGGGACTAGACGGTTTATCCAGACCGTTTCAGGATTTTCGGGATATGATGATCCACTATGCTGATGAGTTGCGAAAGATTCAACCGCACGGCCCCTATCTCTTGGGAGGACTCTCTCTGGGGGGCGTTCTGGCACTTGAACTGGCTCACGTACTGCAGCAAAATGGGGACGATATCCTTTTTCTTGGCATGTTTGACAGCCTGGTTCCTCCCGTTTTCCATCGATCAAAAAAACGCTCCATTGAAATGGACGATACAGCCACGCAACCGGAAGAACAGCGTCGTACCAGTACAGGAATAATCCGCTCAAAACGAAGACCTTTGCCGCATCCGGGGATCCTTGCACGATTACCAATCAACTGGCCGGACAGCAGAATCACCAGCATTTTTTCCCACATTGTCAATCTCTCATTCTGCAGAGCCTATGAGATTATCAATATGCCAAAGCCGCACGACCTGAGGGAATGGCTGATGCTCTACAGCCATTTGACAGCGATTAAGTCGTTCAGGCCCAAGCACTATCACGTTCACATTTCATTATTTCGCTCAACATCCTCCAGATTCGATAATCGCTCTGATTATGGCTGGGGAGCCTATACCGATAAAGGAGTGGAAGTGATCGAAGTACCGGCAGGACATGGCAAAAAATTTCTTGAGTCACCGGTATTCGGTCAAGCCCTGGGAACCTGCCTGCGCCACAAGCTTGCTAACATGCCGTAGCCGGCAAAAGCATGAGCACTGTCCGGCTGAGCAGCGCTCACCAGGACGATGACATCGATCAATCCTGTCGAGGCAGGCACATGAGCTCTATCCGAGGCTCCGGGAGATATTCTCTAATTGGATTGTTAAGCCGGTGAAAAATTTTGGCTCGGGGGAAAACCGTGAAACCATGTGGTCGCTCGATCACCGGGCCTTATCCTTCCTCTCTTCAAGGTGCTCCCGGCGCAGCTGCTCGATTCGCTCATGGGCCTCTCTGAGGGAATCGCGCCGGGTCAACTCCGAAACGTTCTGCTCCAGCTTCTCGATTGCCGAGAGCAGTTTGAAAATGAGCAGGAAAACGAATACAAACCCGGTGACAATGACTGCGGTGATATTGTCTTCGATCCCGATAACCCGGGAAAAGGAGTAGGTCAGATCAGGAAATATGGCGATCAATGCCATCCCGCCCCAGACAACGAGCCGCACCAGAAGCTTCAGAACCGTCTGCCCGGCCTCCCGTTTGGTGAACTCCTTGATGCCCTGAAACAGCATGATCGAGGCGACCGCCACCACGACTATTTGATACAGATGTATGTTTTCAATCACTTTTATCACCTAGACAAAGATATTCCAGATCATCCTGAACAGGGTGATCAGGCCGTTTATAAACCCCTGTTTCTGCTCTTTTCCTTCGGAGTATGCGGTGTACCGGGTCTGGACCGGCACTTCGGCAAACCTCAACCGGTTGGCCTTGATTTCCCTGATCACCTTGCTGTCATATTCATACTTGTCGGCCTTGGTGTCGATGATCAGCGCCGCGTATTTCGAATACGCCCTGAAGCCGGACTGTGAATCCGATACCCAGATACCGTAAAACAGCCAGGTGAAAAAATTGCCGACGAAATTGGCGAGAACCTTCACCTTCGGCATCTCGCCCCGATTCAAGGTTCGCGAGCCCAGAACCACGTCCGTCCTGCTTTCCAGGATGGGGGCGATCAGCGCTTCGATATCCCGGGGGTCATGCTGACCGTCTCCATCCATGGTCACGACGATGTCCGACTCCAGCAGGTTCGCCGCCATGATGCCGGTTTTGACGGCGGCCCCCTTGCCGCGGTTGATCCGGTGCCGCAGGGCCAGGGCGCCGTGCGCGGCAGCCTGGACGAAACTGTCGTCCCTGGAACCGTCATCGACAACGATAATCTGAAAATTTCCAAAACGGCGCACCTCCCCCAATACCTGGCCAATGACACCGGCTTCGTTGAAGATAGGGACTACAATGGCAATCTGTGCCGTCATTTTAGCAGACCAATTTCTGTCGTGGGCACAACTAGTATTGCTGTCAGCCGATCAGTTACCCGGATAGATTCTGTACTCCACTCATGTTCGGAAAGATCTCTCACCTGCGCCAGTATCTTCTCGTTTGCTTTGAACAGATGTCTCTGATTTTTCAGTGTTACCTTGACCATTGCAGGGGATACCATGGCAAATGCGCTGAGTAGCTGGCCTCCAGACAATACGTTTTCTTCATCTACCAATACCAGATATTGGAAGCCAGGTTGAAAAATAGTTTCACCGCCACTCATGTTGACAGTAATTGTGTCTATTCCGCTGTCGGGTGGCAGCACATTCGGGGCTATTTCCCCCTGGTTTCTCCAGCCGATAAAACGCCTGGTGACAAGAATGAGTTGCAAGTCATCCGCAAGCAGGTCTTGCATATTGCAATATAGATGATCACCCGCACTGCAGGCTTTCGACCAGTCAGAGGGCCCCTGACCGATGAGTCGAATTGTTCGAACAAGCTCATCTTCCGCACTCGACCTCAGTTTTGGGTGTCCCGGCGGGCTGCTGAAAGCCCAAGCAGCAGAAATTACCATTAGAGCCAGTACAGCATAGCGAAACAGCCGAAAAGATTCCCCAAATCGATAGATTCGGGCAGCCATTATGCCGCTTAGACAACAGGTCGCAATAAGTAAGCTCCACCCCTCCCGCTGATATGCAGAAAACTGAAAAAAACCGGTGCCTGCCTGAACCGACGTAAGAAGTCCCCAAATTCCAATCACCAGAAAGCCAGGGTGGTTCCGGACCAAACCAGCCAGGATCAATCCGGAAAAAAGAATTGCCAGAGACCCACCTAAAATATCAAGAACCCGGCTGCCAAAGCCGAGCCGCTTTACCGAACTATAGTCCAGAAGAAGAGTAAAATAAGGGCTTTGTGTCACGAGGCTGAGGACTCTGCCGCTGCCGGGAAAACGGGAGGCTGTTTCTTCCTCGACTCGGTCTGCTATCGTTTTGGAGACCGAGGCAATTTCTTCCCTGTAATCAGTCATGATAGTGGCCGTCTCGAATCGTTGCTTCGGCCCGACCTGACTGATATGAAACGTAAAAAGAATAATAGCAGGAAGGCAGATCAACACGAATTTAAGCGTCTTTCTCAGCCACTCCGACCTTTTACGCAGCAGTGTCAATAATCTTTCAAAACCAAATATCAGCAGTACATGCAGCAGCATCATCGGCACTGCCGCCGCCAAGCCACAGAGAACAAAGGTCAAAGGAATACTAAATCGAGCAAATCCATTTTCCCGGTAAAGAATTTGTATATAAAACCAGAATATTACCGGCAAGAGCATCAGCCCGAATTGATTGGCAAACACCCCTACACCGGTTTTCATCAGCAACATCATACCCGGAAAGGCGGCGGCAAAGAAACTGCCCAGCAGGGCCGAACGTCTGCTCACGCAAGTGCTCAGCAGTACGTATATACCCAGGATAAGACCGGTACCGAAAAAGGCGCCTGCATAGCGGGCAATCAGGTAAGGATCGATCGAAAATACCAATCCAGGCAGAGCAAGAATCCAGTGAAAACCCGCAGGATATGTCGGATTTGAAAGACATCCAACTTCAACGATATTGTGAAGATAATTGAGATGTGTATACGCATCGGACTGCCCCAGATAAGCTGCATCCAAGGGATGTATAGTACGAACAGCAAAGCCTATGCCAAGAATCAGAACAAGCGCACCATGGTTGCCGGCAGCACCCTTTTCTGACCTATGCACTTCCGGCCCAACCGAGTGTTTCCAACTCCACAATAGAAGTGCCAGCCAGGTCAGAGTCAAAGTCACAATTTCCCCAAGCGGTTGAGCACCTACCTGATGAGACCACAGCATTCCCAGCGCGGCTTGAATGCTGCAGCCCATTGATAAGGCAGCCAGCAGAACCTGGGGCCATTGACACCCGCGAAAGAGGAAAAAGGCAATGGGCAGAAACGGGATAACCAGGAGCCCCCCAAGACTTACGGTAACTGCACCCAATTGTAAGATCTCAGCAGCCACTATATATTTTGCCCAATGAGTATCATTTCAAACACGCGGCGTTACACCCTTTTGACCATCTCCAAGACCAATGAAAAAACTCAAGAAAAGCAGCAGATGCCACGAAACCGGGTATGTCCTGTCTTCCACATAAAGTTTGCTTCCCAACCAGTCCCAGAGCGCTACAAACGGCCGGGTTGCAGCCCCCCAGGTAATCAGACGGCGCAATATCTGCTTGGTCATTCCACCTTTATCCTCGACCTTTTCCCAGAACATCACCGCCGAATAGCCCATCAGATAGACCCGCCTGGCGATTCCCTTGACTGACAGCATATGCCAATGATATCCCCGTGCTGACGGCTGGTAAATCATTTGCATTTTCTGCTCTGCAAGTCGGTGGCCGAGTTCAAGATCTTCATGAGAGGCATATGGAAACGACTCGTCAAACCAGCCGCTCCTCTCAAGCAGCGCCATCTTCACCGACACGTTACAGGTATAGAAATAAAGAGGCCCGGCGGGTTGCCCGGGGGCGAGATCCTGGTAATTGAAGAAATACTTGCGCCCGCCAGCGGCCAGCCATTGCATGAAGCCGGTAGGTTCCATCTCTTCTGGAAATGAAACATAGCCAAGCAGCGCATGGCTGTCATCCGGCTGTTGTAGATGCGAGTTTAGATGGTTTTCCACCAGAAAGCGATCCGGTTCTATATCGTCGCCAATTATCAGCACCACCTCTGCCCGGCAGGCGGCCAGACCAAAGTTTCTTGCCCGGGCCGGGCCCCCGTTGTCCTTCAAAACGATATATCTGAAACGGTTGCACGTCTGCTCGGCAAATTTGGCCAGCACCATTTCGGTATGATCAGCTGAGCCATCATCAACTACGATTATCTCATAGCAGGCCGGCTCCAGTGACTGCTTCTCCATGGCAGCAAGGGTGCGCTCCAGCGCCTCAGGCCTTTTGTAGGTCGGAAGCATCACCGAAATCTTCGGCGGCACTGAGCCATCGAAAGTATCGCTCGTACCTGTCGCCTTTATTTCCTGGCTCCTGTCCCGATCCTTCAACGCTCTGCCTCCACATTCCTCCAGCCATATTTGAGCAGAGCGGCCAGCTGACCGGCCACATAGGACATGTAAATACGGCTCTGAATTTTTACCTCCGAATCGACGAAAAGGCCGGCTGACCTGATCAGATTATTACTGAGCCGGGTCAGACGCGACCCCCCAGCGCCGTTTGCGGAAATGATCTGAGATGGTATTCCCTGCAGGGTTCTGGCCATGATATAGTCAGTGATGCCGCCCCAGTAGTAGCGGCGGTAAAAATATTCCGGGGTGATTCTCTCGGCACTTACATGGTGATCCACACAAACCCCGGGATTATAGTAGAAATGCCCGCCCGCCGCCTTTATTTTATGGTGCAGCTGTACTTCCTCTCCAGATAATAGCAGTTTATTCCTGCGTCCCAAGCGGGTATCAAAACCGCCGAGCTGTTCCAGCGTATCGCGCCTGAAAAGACTGTTGCAGCCCACCAGCCATTGGCTGTCAGAATCTAGAAAACAGGGGTTCCTGCCCCAGTCCACCCAACCCAGTGCACTATAATAAGACTCAATCAGCCAGGAAGGTCGACTTCTTTCCCAAACCAGCGTAACCGGACCCCCACCCAATCCGGTTCCGGTGTCAGCGCAAAACTCTCCAGCGCCTTTTCAAGCCAGCCTTCATCCGCCCGTGCATCGTCATCGATATATCCGATATAGCGGCCCCGTGCCTCTTTCAGGCCGCAGTTTCTGGCCTGGGACAAGCCAGGTGTCGGCTCGTATATATATTTGAAATGATCTGTATTTTCATACTTTGAACAGATTTGGCGGGTATCATCGTGGAGCGTTGTCGACCACAATGATTTCGTAGCGGTCCGGATCAAGGCTCTGGTCGAGCAGGCTCTCTGATACAGCCCCAAGGAAATCGCTCCCGGTTGTGGGTGCAGACGACTGCTGATATTTCTGGTTGTGAAGCCATCTCAGTCAGCAGCCGCTTCTATCGGCGGCGGAAAGTAAAACCGATTCTTGGCCACCGAGCCCAACAAGGTCAGCAGACGCTCATAGTTGGACTGCTGGCCGGCCAAAATGGACTTGATCGGTAGCGATTAAACAGGCCAAGTCCGAGGTACGAGGAGTTCATACAGAGACGGAACCAGACCAGGCTGATCACCCGGGCAAGTGCCTCGGTCATCATACTGGCCCTGCATACGGTTGAGCTCGGTAAGCCTGCATCAGCCATTGCTTCGGCCCGCTCAACTTCGGCCAGGGACTTTAAGCGGCAGCTTCTGCCCCGGCCGATATTGCGATGCAACTGCAGGTCCTCCTCGCTGAAATCAATCTGCGAGACGCTGCAGCAGCGGGTCTGATAACCCGGGCAGCCTGACGGTCCATTTCATCCCAGTCGGCCCCGGTCATGCTTTTGTCATGGATGCGGTAGCGAAGCAAAACATCGTCGAAGATTGGCCGAGGGAAACAGCTCGATCGCCCGGGACCACAGCTCATAATCCTCAGTCGGATAGTAACTGCCGTCATAACGTAAATCGTGTTTATCGAGCAGCTCCTTTCTGATCATCACACTCGGGTGGCAGAACGGGCAATCAAAAAGCGCATAGCTTCTTATATCCTCGGTTGTCAGCGGAAAAATATCTTTCCTTGGTCTGCCCTTGCCAAATATTTCAATCGCGGTTCCGCATAATCCGACTTCTGGATGGCTTTCCAGATATTCAACCTGTTTCTGCAACCGTTCAGGCAGGGCGATATCATCTGCGTCCATACGGGCGATATAGCGCCCTTTTGCCTCATCAATACCACGATTGAGCGCCCCGGAAAGCTTCAGCCGCTCTGAATTGAGCAGTACCCGGATTCTCGGGTCTGCAAAGTTTCTGATAATTTCAGAAGAACCATCAGTGGAGCCGTCATCGACGATCAGAAATTCGAAATCCCTGTAGGTCTGTCCCAGTATGACTCCGCATGGTCTCATGCAGGTATTGTTCGCCGTTAAAAACCGGCAGCAGGACTGTTACTTCTGGAGCCATTTTGCAGTTATCCGCTATGACGATAATCGCGATTTGACATTCGACAGCCACTTTTGAAGCCGCCCGGCAAGACGTTCGAAACAAGCTGTTCATGGTTGCTTTAAAATTGAATCATAAAAACCGATTTCTCCGGTGAACAACCGATATGGCGTTGGTAAGAAAAACACGGGCTTGATCGGAGCTGTTGAGTCGGGAGGCCACTTTCTCAGGATCAGCATGCCGGCCGTGAATGATTTTGACCGCTGCAGTGTTTTCCCGCGAAATTCGGACAGATGGTCCTGAAATTATACTCAGGCGGCAACACCAGGAACCTCGCAGAAGATCGGTAAAGTGCATCTCTCAACGAGTGCTGGTCGCGGTGGGAACCCGGGTCCCTGGCGAGCATCCGATTAAATGTGGCATCCCAATCCTTCAACAATTCCTTCACCACGTCAACCTTACGAAAAGCGATAACCCCTGAATTTAATTCGGTAAAACAAGCAGGCAGATCCGGCAGATCATACTGATATCGATCAGGTGCCTGGGCAAGGGCGATGTCGAACCGGTCAAGCATATCGAACACATCATATACCTGGTCGCACAGATATGTATCTGTATCGAGGAACAGTGTTCTGGCGTAGGGGCTGTCGATGAGCGGTTCAATCTTATCCCTGCAGGAGTGGTAGACCCGGGATATGGGAATCACGTTGTCAAAACATGCTGCCGCACCATTTACTGTTGACTCGACATCACTGTACAGGGTAATCGGTATATCCGGCATCTGCTCCTTTGCAGAACGGGCAGACACCTCAGCCTCCTCAACATATTTCTTGCCGGTTGCGATATAAACGATGCCTCTTGATTCCATCTCGTCATCCACCTGTCGTCAAATCACTGAAGACCGCCCGGTGACGCTCAATCCAGCTTTCTGACACCGAACAAGTCCTCCGCCCGCTTCCGTGCTGCTCGGGAATAATCTTCCCAAGCTGCCGATCACCTGCAATACACATTCGGCCAGCGCTGCCGGCGCCGGCGGATGGTCGTTCTCCCAGTCAAGGGGACCGGGCACCCCTGCACCGGCATCGGTACCGACCAATTCCTCAACGCCGCCGGTCGCCGAATAAACCACCGGAAGACCGCATGCCATAGCTTCGACCACCAGCCGCGGACATGGGTCGTTGTATTTTGTATGCAGCAGGATCGTACAGGAGTTCATCAAAGCAGGCGCCTCCTCCTGGGAATAGGGACCCGAGTATGCAACCTTGTCAGCGACTCCGGCTTTTGCGGCATACTCGAACACCTCTTTTTCTGCTACTCTCGGCTCTTCATTCCAGCAGAATCTGCCAGCGATTCTCAACTGGACCTCCGGCCTTCTATCACTTACTATTTTCAGGGTATCGATGGCAGTGAACACCCGATAGGTGGTCCAATGGCTGCCCGACAGCAGCATGGTTATCGTCCCACCGAGCTGGCTCCGCCTATCAGGGCAGAATATCTCAGTATTCACCGGATTATACAAGATCTCAGATTTTTGTTCCGGCTTTCTTTTGCCGAGAAACTCCTCGGCAGATAGCCTGCAGAAGCGGCTCTGATAGAAAACATAATCGGCAATCGAATGCAGATATGCCATGGACCGGTTCTCCCGGTGATAACCATCCCCATACCAGCCCGGATAAGCGACCCCGTTCTGATTCAGGACAACCCTGGCACCGGCTTTTTTCGCCATGTTGGCCAGTTGCACCGAGAAATAAGGAAGTGCACTGGAAATAAGGTAGAGAATAGTAGGCTGGTCTTCACTCTGAGGAAACACCCTGCTCAAATCCTGCAATTTGACCATGCCTCCGAAGACATGCTCATTGGGACCTGGGACCTGGCTGTAGCCATAGGATAGCCGCTATCCCTCCGGGTCTCGCCTTTTCCCAGCCAAAGCCTGCGGCGCCTGCCGGATATGAGGTTACCCAGATGTAACAGAGATTCAGATAGTCCAGCGGTTTCACATGGGCCCCTTTTCAGGCTGTAGTGACGTCAGCTGCATGAAAACCGTGCCCGTCATTCAAGCTGACCAGTCGCATATCTGCTCGGCAAGCTTTATGTAGCGCCGCGCGATATCATCGATTGACCGGATATATATAATCTTTTGGAATGAGTCTACATTCGTGGCCAGTCGGTTCAACTTCTGTAATACATCGTCTTTATCAGTAAACGGCAGTCCCCCGAACGAGACCAGTTCAGGATTGCCGCCGTCATCACGGTAAAGTGCCGGCAAGCCGCATGAAGGGCCTCCAGCAGCGCATTGGAACACGGCTCATGCAGACTCACCGAGATATAGATATCATGCCTTCTCAGGATATCTGCCAGTTCCTGGGACGGCACCGCCTGGATATGCTCAATGTTTTCAAATCGCTCCTTCACCCGGCCGACAAATGTGTACTCAAATCGATTCCAATCCAGCGCTTCATCGAGCCACTTCAGAAAAGGCCCGCCCTTTCGCGGATTATCGGACCAGGCGGAACTGATCAGCCTGATTTTCTGCTGGCGCTCGAAGTTCTGCGGGTCGATCCGGATAAAAAATCGAGCCATCGACCCCGTTGTGGATCACCACCGGCGAAACCGCCCGAAACCCAGTTCATAACTCTTCCTGAAACAATAAGCAGACTGGAAAACCGTGGCCGAGGCAAGCGTTCGTTCAACGAAAAAATAGTTTCATCCTCATCCCTGCCCTCTCCCCGATAAAGGGTGACCGGCCCGTCGATCCGGTGAATCATGCGAATCGGAAAATCGGCCGCCTTTTTCTCGAATTTCTGTAATCAAACCAGCAGGAATTGCAGATATGCACATCGACGGAACCGGACAATTTATTTGTCACCACCCTCATCCCTTGCCGTTCCATCGCTCCCTGCAGCGCCATCATAAACTGATTGCCGCCCCCGTATGGCGGTTTGTGAAAGGTATGCCAGAGCGAAATACGAAGCGGCTTTTTCGCATGGCGGTCTGCCCAATATGCCGCGCACCCGGCCTGACATCCTCTGACCAAGCGTGGGCGGCGGGCCGGCTGTTCCACCCATCTGGTTCGATATGGTATGGGTTCAACCGATGCGATGTTTTCATAAAGCTTTTTAAACAGCGGCCCATTGGCCTCGACGGTGTGATGCTTCTGGATGGTTCGGAAATGCTCCGTAGTGAATCATTCAGCAGTCCGATTTTCATAGTGATTTTTCAATTTTTCCAGAGCTTCGTCCAGCCGAATACAGAGCATTGTTCATCAAGAATATCGGGAGCAGTACCGACCCGGGTGCAGAGAATCGGGGTCTTCGCTGCAGCAGCCTCGAGCACCGAACGGGGCCCGCCCTCCCACCTCGAAGTGACCAGATGAACATCTGAGATCCGGTAGAGATCCGCGATGACCTCAGCCGGCTGAATATTGATTGCCAGATCGTCATCTTCGGTTTCCCGGCCGACAAAGGTAAAGGCAATGCCGGCCTCTCTAAGCTGCTGCCTGATCCAGTGCCTCCGCGGCCCAGCCAGCAGAAAGTGCACCGGGATGACCTGCAGCCGCCAGACAGTCGCCCGAGCTCCAGAAGCAGTTCCATGCCTTTCTGATCCTTGGGAACGTTCAGATCATGACCAAAACTGTCCCGCATGAAATTGCTCACGATAAAACAATTCTCAGGCACCCCATACCTGGCGCGCAGATTCCTGCACTTTCATGATCTTCCTGAAGCGGGCTGAATACCTGGGTATCGACTGAATAGGGAATGATTTCATGACGAGTAGTGCAGTGGTGTTAAGATCGCTGCGCCTGCATGACATGCCGACCCACAGCCCGACCGTATCGGCGGCCCGGATCATCACCGGGTTTTCATGGAGCCGCATCAGGTCGTTGCAGACATGGCATACGATCCGTTTACCGGCAAGTGCCTCCTGGTCGATGGAGAAAAGCGGCTCTTCCCAGACCGAGTGCACCACCTCGGCTTCAGCCAGAGAGGTAAGCTCCACAGTTTCGGGTATCTTCAGCAGCGATTCCCGGGTCAGGGCCAGATCGGTATCCAGGGCCCAGCCGTTGTTTTCACTGCCGAACAGATAAACTTTAACAGGTTTTCGCATTGTCGAGACCGTGGTTTCACTCTGTTCATTAATTCCGACCAGATCCAGCACTTCCTGTTCCAGTTCGTCCAGATTGTCCGGCAGATCGACCTTCTGCTTGATGCCTGCTGGTCGGGTTCACCCGCCTGGCGGCGATTATTCAGATAGCGCAGCCAGCCCATCGGGCTCAGCGGCGGCAGGCCGAGATCCTGACCACCTGCCGCATGCCGCTCATCGTGGTGATATGCGATAGCGAGTTTCAGCCCAGAGCCAGCCATTGTCCCGATACAGGTCCCGGTAGTGCAGCGCCCTGCGCTCGATCTCCAGGCAATACCAGTAGCAGAGCTGGTAATCATGCAGCTTCTGCCATCCGGGCAATTCCAAGACACCGGGGTCTTCAGGGCTGAGATAAAACCGCAGTCCTTTGTCGGTGCGCCCGGGAATAGTCCCGCCCCGAAACATGCTCGAGGCCACTGCCCGGTGAGCCCGCCTTATCCAAAGAAGTGCCGGAACGATTCCCAGCTCGAGCAGCGGCTCCAGAAATCCTTTGCAGAAGAGGTGGCTGGTCTCGATATAGAGGGCGCAGTCCTGATCAACAATGGAAGGCAGCTTGTTATCAACAAGGAAAGTACGGGCGATTCCGGGGTCGCCCTGGACATCCCGCAACACTTCGGCATACTCCGGCTCGGGTTCATGCAGGCTGACCGCCCCTGGAACCAGTCGCAGCATTTCGGTAAAAAAGGCGGTGCCGCAGCGGCCAGTGGCGACAGTAAAGACGAGCTTTTTTGATTTTAACTGATCCATATATCGTTCTTGTTACATCGCTATCATTTCAAAGCTCGGACAGGGAATTTGTCCAACACGAAATTTCCTTTTAGAGCCAAGCCGCATTAATCGGAACCGGAATCGTCAGCTTTGGTCGAAACATTTATTGCTCTCAACTTTGTTGCGCGCTGAGGGGAACAAATTGTATTTAAAAATACAATAGATGGCTTTTACGCCGTCTTTCCAGCCAATCTTCTTACCCTCCTGATACGTGCGGCCGCTGTAAGAGATTCCAACTTCGTATACCCTGCAGCCAGCTTTGCGATCTTGGCGGTAATTTCAGGCTCGAAACCAAACCGGTTTTCTTCTATATGGATCTGGTCCAGTACTTCCCGCCGGAAAACCTTGTAGCAGGTTTCCATATCGGTGAGGTTGAGATTGGTCAGCATATTCGACAGAAGGGTCAACACTTTATTACCCACCATATGCCAGAAATAGAGGACACGGTGAGCATCCGACCCAACGAATCTGGAGCCGTATACCACGTCAGCCTTGCCTTCGAGGATCGGCTTCAGCAGTTTGGGATACTCGGCCGGATCATATTCCATATCCGCATCCTGGATAATGACAATTTCACCGGTTGCTACAGAGAAACCGGAGCGAAGCGCCGCCCCTTTACCCCGATTTTCGGGATGAAACAGCTTAAGAAAATTATCTCCGGTAAAAGAGTTTTCCAGAAGTTCCCTGGTGCCGTCAGTCGAATAATCATCAACCAGCACTATTTCAGTCTCGAGCCCAATATCGACCTGCTGAACCTTGCGCACCAGCTGCTCCAGGGTATGAACCTCGTTGAAGACAGGTATGACGACCGATACTTTTTCAATCTTCTCTGAAAAATTTTCTACCATATCCCTTTGCCTCTTCTTAAGCCCTCAGGGCGTTTACAATATATCTGCCTACCTGCTCAGGAGCGGCATGCCGGTCGAAATAATCGATAGCATTTCTTCGTAAAAAAATCATCCGCTCGGTATCCACCAAAAGATTGGCGATAACCTCACCGAGGTGCTGCGTACTCTGCTCTGTCGGCAGCCGAGGTATCCGCCGGACGCTCGATACCCCCGCTGATGTAGTGCTCCCCCTCAACCAACGGCACGGGCCACTGCGGTTCGAAATCGGCATCGGTAACGATACAGGCGCCCAGGCAGAGAAGGTCGATCATCCGCCAGGGTATGCACAGATATTTACCAGCCCTGAGCATGACCACCCTGGCGGCGGCAACCTGTTCCCACAGGTCTTGCGCCGGCATCAGGTCAAAGGTGCATGATACCCCGACCTTTTGCAATCGCTGAACGGCAGCTTCTGTTTCCTTTTTCTCAGCAGCCCCCTCGACGAAGATGGCAACCAACTGCTTTTTGTAAGGCAGGGCTGCCAGCGCTTCGAACAAGTCTGACGTTGTGCTCGACCCCGCCCCAGATTCTGGAGATAAAGAGAAAATCTATGGATTTCTCCGAGTTTCTCAGCGTCTTCAAACGATTGAGGTGGCGTTTGCGTAGAAAACCGTTGCCGTTTACAAGGGGAAGCACCTTATCAGGGTAAGCGACATCTCTCCACATATTTGCCTTGAAATAGTGATCACAGCTCTCAAGCAGCTCCGGTGAAAAAATCTCTCTGCCGTCGTGGGCATCGATAGCAAAACGTATCTGCTGGTCCTCCAGGTTGAGAATATAACCAGCAACGAACTGGTCGACGGCAGAAGCATCCCAGCTCGATTTCAAGCCAACCCTGCTTTCTCACCCCTTCGCAGACCTGCTCCAGGTCCAGTGACAGATCGGCCTTCGGCAAACAGCGGTACCACCAGGGACCACCGATTACCCGGAACGGAAGCAGAGTCGACAGACCCATCCAGTAATATGCCTGGTAATGGGGCATCCTTGTATAGGAGGCGATGATATTGTGGGGGGTCATAAAGCGTTCTGCCCGTTTTCAAAAGGGAAAAAACTGGAAACGTCTTTTTCGACCAGGTCCCCCCGGGTGAATTTCTCGATCTTCCACTCTTCCTTGCCCCGATCCGGTATTCCCAGCCAGCCTTTCACCATGGCCGCGACCCTCTGCACCGGTGTTCTGGACATGATATCTGCCGGGTTGGGCCTCGGCAAAAATGCCCCGCCCTTCATTTTCTGCATGCTGCTGCGCTGCAGAAAGCACATGTGAAGACAACGAAATTTCGCCTCTTCCCACGGCACCATCTCATGCAGGGCCAAACGCATCGATTCGTCAAAACTATCTTTAAACACCACCTCTCCACCGTGCAGCCGCTCCCCCGAAGAAGTCCCCCAGGAGTCGATGGCATTGAAATTGTAAAATTTGGTCATACTTCGGCACGGCGGCGCCAGATAGCCCCGAGCCGCCCTCTTCTTGCGATCCACTTCCATGCAGTTGAGGACATTGCCAAAAATCATCCATGATTGCTCATACTTTCCGGCCAGTATCTCCTTTCTGAACACCGCAAGTCCGGCCGGATCATAGATTTCATCACCATCGACTCCGAATATCCATGCCTTTTTACCGGCATAGTCTTTGATGAGTTCGTGCGAAATTGAAATTTCGTCGATCAGGTGATAGTCTATTTTCTTATGTTTTGCCGCCAACCTCTTCAGAATAGCAGAGGTTGAGTCAGTCGAGCAGTTGTCAGCAACGATAATCGAATCACAAAACTCAAGAATGTTGCTGATCACCACCTCAATGTACAGGTCCTCGTTTCTTACAAGAACGATCCCTATAATTCTGCTATCATTCATTGTCATATAATGTAATAGAGCTTCTTTGGTACAGAATTCAGTAATGCCGCCGTCGGCTGCGGTTGCATTTTATTATATTGAGACTAAATAGCAATGACTGGGAGTGCGTCACTGCGTCCTGAAATTCAAAACTAAGGTGTCACATGCTTCTTAATGCAATCAACCGTATTCTCCGAGGTTTTGGATACAGCCTCGTTCATAACGCAGGCGGTCGGGGGTTCAACCATTACCGGGCCGAGTACCTGGCCCAGATATGCCAGCCAAAGACCGTAATCGATATCGGGGTCGCATATGGTACTCCTGAACTTTACCGGGCTTTTCCTTCTGCGTATTTCATTCTGGTCGAGCCCGTGCAAGAGTATCAAGCTCATATCGACAATATCCTGCAGCAGTATCAAGGTGAAGTACTCTACACGGCTTTAGGCGGTCGGGAGGGCGAGATTGACATTAATGTCAATAAGGCAAATCTTCAACTGAGCTCGACTTTTGACCGGTCACAAACTACCAAACGGCCTGACCACGTGATAGAAACACGAAAGGTCAAACTGACCACGATCGACTCAATTGTTTCCAGGAAGGGGAAACTCGCGGGCCCGGTACTCATGAAAGTCGACACCGAAGGGAGCGAACTCGATGTACTGAAAGGGGCCGGGGCCTCACTCGATACAATAGACTTTATAATTGCCGAGGTTTCGATCTCAAAACGATTTGAAGGGAGTTACAGTTTCGAGGAATTCTGCTGGTACATGCATGAGAAGGGATTTTATCTCTATACTTTTTTGTCAATGGCCCAGAAACCGGACGGCCTGAGGCCGCGATTCGCCGATATCGTATTTGCCCGAAACGATAAATAGCTCAAGATCGAGAGCGGTGTTTTCGTTTATCTTTAATGTTTTTATTCCTGGAAGATCAGGAGATATCCAGATCATCGACGAGCTTCGACAGATAGAGATGCTCGTCGAGCCACCCGCGTTTACGGGCTTCTTTCAGGCGCTCAGCCGCGGCACGGCGGACCTGCCGACCATCACCGAATTCCTCGAAAAACTTCTCGACCCGGTTCAATTCGAAGCCGACCGCGGGAGCCTCATCTTTTCTGGCCAGCACCGTTAATTCGTCGCAGCACAGGCCGCGCAGAAAAGGAACATGCTGCAGCACCTGGCAGCCATGGAAAAACCAGGCAAAGAATTTAGCAAGCCGCCTGCGGTTGCGAAATGCGCGAAGCATCGCATCTTCGGGCAGTGCGTAAAACTTCCGGCCGTCTTTGATTACCGAAAAACCGTTCAGGAAAAGATTGGTCCTCAGGAATCGTGTGCATTCGCGTGCGCGATACGGGCGTGGGCATCCCGCCGGAAGAGCAGGAACGCATCTTCGAGCCGTTCTATCGCGGGCCATCCAGCCGCCGCTTCCCGCAAGGGATGGGCTTGGGCTTGAGCATCGCGCGCGATCTCATCGCCGCGCACGGCGGACACATCGACGTCGAGAGTGAATCGGGAGAAGGCAGCACGTTCACATTGTGGTTGCCATTGTAGTTTCAGTCGAGTGGTATTCTGACTACCCGACTATCTGACTAAGGACTAAAAGACTATCTCTGGAGGACTCTATGCAACCCGCAAAAATCGTTATCATTGGTGCCGGCAGCCGTGGATCGGGCTACGCGACGTACGCGGAACAGTTTCCCGACCGCATGCAGGTCGTCGGCGTGGCGGAGCCGCGCGATGCCTACCGCGAGCGTCAGGTCAAGACGCACAACATCCCGGCGGAACACGTCTTCACCGATTGGGTGCAAGCCGCGGCGCAGCCCCGGTTTGCCGACGCGGTCATCATCGCCACGCAGGATCATATGCACGCCGAGCCTGCCATCGCGTTCGCAAACCTGGGCTACCACGTCCTGCTGGAAAAGCCGATGGCGCCCAATCCGGAGGACTGCCACCGCATCGTGGAGGCTGTGAAGGCCAACGACATCCTCTTCGGCGTCTGTCACGTGCTGCGATACACGCGCTTCACGCAGAAGCTCAAGTCCATCATCGACTCCGGCGCGATCGGCGACGTGGTCACCATCCAGCGGCTCGAGCCGGTGGGCTTCTGGCACCAGGCGCACTCCTTCGTGCGCGGCAACTGGCGCAACGAAGGCGAGTCGTGCTTCATGCTGCTGGCCAAGTCCTGCCACGACATCGACTGGCTTCGCTACGTCATGGGCGTCCCCTGCGAGGCGGTGTCGTCGTTCGGCACGCTGAAGCACTTCCGCAAGGAACCGCAGCCCGAAGGCGCGAGCGACCGCTGCCTCGACTGCGCCGTCGAAGCAACGTGCCCATATTCCGCGAAGCGCATCTATCTGACCGGCTGGATCGCGGGCATACCGGCTGGCCGGTGAACGTGCTCGTGCCCGATCCGACGCGCGAAAACGTCCTCGAAGCGCTGCGAACCGGGCCGTACGGCCGCTGCGTCTACGCCTGCGACAACGACGTGGTGGACAACCAGGTGGTCAATATGCAGTTCGAGGGCGGGCGGACGGTCAATTTCACGATGACGGCGTTCAGCAAGATGGGGCATCGCAAGACGCACATCTTCGGCACGCGCGGGCAGCTCTACTGCGATGGACGTTACATCGAGCACTACGACTTCCTGACCGACAACACGACGACCATCGACACGGAAGCCGGCGACGCCAGCATCCTCGGCGGGCACGGCGGCGGCGACTTCGGGCTGATGCACAGCTTCGTCCAGGCGCTCATCGACAACGATCCGCGCCACATCCTCTCCGGCCCGGACGAGACACTCGAATCGCACCTGATGGTCTTCGCCGCGGAGCAAGCGCGGAAGGAAAACCGCGTGGTGACGTTGTAGGGATTTGTAAGATAGGACTTACGAAATACGTACAAGTTGCCTAGACAGAGCGTGTGCTTTATCATCTGAGAGTATGCACGCGAAACA